>JBCCIU010000062.1:0-1550 GCA_039028095.1 Pseudomonadota bacterium | reverse complement strand
GCACTTTTGCATGCCACCAATCCTCGATTCTACGGCGTTCTCTCAAGCTCAGTTGCGTGTAAACGGCTCCCATGCCATTGTTCTCCTATTAGATAACCCATTGGTTTCTAATAGGAGTCGCACTTCAGGGTAGCGCGCTCCCCTGTGTGAGCGAATTTCTCATAATCAGTATTATGTAAAATAACGCAAAAATTGACCAACTGTTGCAACCAAGTAGAAATGTCACTGTGTCTGCAAAGCAGAAGTGTCACCACAAGGCGCACTGGCAGCACGGATTAGCAGCCCTGTCCAAATCTAAAGTATGAAGGCGCATCTTATGGAGGTATCCGGCAAAACGGTTGTTGTGACCGGCGCGGCCAGTGGTATTGGCAAGGAACTCGCCCGTCAGTTCCACCTATGCGGCGCGTCACGTGTGGTCTGCGCGGACATTGATTTCGATGGTGTGACCGATGTCGCCCGCGAACTCAAAGCGGTTCCGCTGCATCTGGATGTTGGATCGGAAGATGCGGTCCGCGATGCGATCACTCAAATCGAGGCCACCATCGGGCCGATAGATATCTTTTGTTCCAATGCCGGTGTTCTGACAATCGGCGGGCTTGAGGTGACGACCGAAGATTGGACAAAAGCGTGGAATATCAACGTGATGTCGCATGTCTGGGCGGCCAGATACCTGGTGCCGGGCATGATTGAACGCAGCGGTGGATATCTGCTGAATACGGTGTCGGCTGCCGGCTTGTTGAACCAGCCTGGCGCGCTGGCATATGCGACGACCAAACATGCGGCTATCGGGGTCGCAGAGTGGCTCGCGCTGACTTATGGACACAAAGGGATTGGTGTTTCCGTTCTGTGCCCACAGGGCGTCAGGACCGATATGCTGGCCGGGTTCGAGGACTCGGTTGTGTCTCTGAATGGCATCCTGGAACCTGATGACGTGGCCAGAGCCTGCATAAAAGCCATTGAAAACGAAGAGTTTCTTGTTCTTCCGCACGAGCAGGTGCTGGGCTATTTGCGCAACAAGAGCCAGGATTACGATCGGTGGATTCACGGAATGCAAAAATTGAATCAGCAGTTCATGGAGTAAAACCACTTCTTATCAGTGGCATGAAAGACGTAGGTAACCTAAATACTACGCAGTGCCTTGAGCCCCATTTCCGCAAAAATCGGAACATAACGGCCCAGTTTCAACCCTTGTTCTGGGTTGGATGCCGATCCGTCCAAGGCCCGTTTGTGAACGCCTTGCAGGATGGCGGCCATCCGAAAGAAGGTAAACGCCAAATAGGCTCCAAAGCGGTCGATGCCGGAAATGCCCCGTCGTCTGCAATAGGCCTCTATAAAAGCTCTATCTTCGGGCAAGCCCAAAGCGGACCGATCCAGCCCCGCCAGCCCGCGTCCTTCCCGGCCGGGCGGCAATTGCCATTGCATGATAACCGCCGCCAGATCTGCATATGGATGACCGGTTGTCGACAATTCCCAATCCAGTACGCCCAGACACACGGGTGTCGCCCGGTCAAAGATCATGTTGTCAATCCGGTAGTCCCCATGGACCAGAG
>JBCCIU010000061.1:0-1861 GCA_039028095.1 Pseudomonadota bacterium | reverse complement strand
GGCAAGAGCAACAAAATTGGTTTTAGTCGCTGCGTTTCCACCCCTCAGCCACTCGCGCACCGACGCCATCGAGTCAGCGCTAGAGCTCGCTCTTAGCGATTGCTGCCTGGCATCCTGCTCAATGTCCTCTAGAACCAAAACTGGTGCTCTGGAACATCGGAGAACTATCCCACTCGGTTGCTCCCAAGAAGAAAAGACCAAAGGTCATGAAATGATCGTGCTGAATGATGCCGCGGTACATGTCGATAATGTACAGCGCGCCGTCGGGACCATTCATCGCATCCACGGGACGGAAGCGCTCATCTGTAGACGCCAGAAAATCCCGTTGGCCCCACTGCTCGTCCTCTACCAGGCGTTGTGTAGCCGTCAGGTTCATACCCTCTTCTTCAAGCGCAAACTGGGCCACGACATTACCAGCGGACTCCGGCACAAAGGCGTCCCCGCGGTAGCGTTCGGGAAATTGATTCCCGCGGTAAACAACAATCCCACTGGCGCCAGTCGCATTGTGCAGGCGTCCATCCTCACGCAGCGTGCCATCCAGATAGGCACGGTTAACGCCGGGGTTAACCCTCGCCGTGAACACTGCGGGGCTGGGCGTAAGGTTTTCACCGAGACCGCGGTGAAACGACGCCGACCCGGGCAATACAAGATCCTCGCCCTGAAAAAGATCCGCCTGTATCCACTGGGTGACCTTATCCCAGAGGATGGGCACCGTTACCCGACCGGTATAGGTGGGGTCGGCCTGGGTGTAAACCTGGTGCAGATAGGTTGCTTGATTGATCTCATCGGGGATAACCCCTTCTCCTTCGGCAAAGGTCCAGCCCTGATCGGCCATAAACCAGTGGACGACCGAAATGGAGATGATGTTTTCCAGACCTTTGAGGGTTCTAAAGATTAAGGTGCGATGCGCCCAGGGGCAGGCATAGGAGACATAGAGATGGTAGCGATTGGGCTCAGCTTTAAAGCCACCGCTGCCGCTAGGACCCGGCTGGCCGTCAGCGGTGACCCAGTTGCGGAATTGAGACGCCTTGCGAACAAAGCGACCGTCGTTGCTGGCGGTGTCGTACCACTGGTCATGCCAGGTGCCGTCAATCAAAAGACCCATAAATGTTCCTTAATCTACGTCATCTGCAAACGTTCTAAAAGCAGCATGGTTTCGTTAGACCGCTGTACCAATCGCTGCCGAGAACGCATTTGATCGGCAGCATCTTCAAAAAACACAAACAGGCGGTTGGCAGATTTCGTGCTGCGATCGGCGATCGCGTAGAAGTTGATGTAATCTGGTCGGTCTGGATTTTCTCCTTTGCCGACTCCGCATATCTCAAAACTTTCTCGTTTGCCTTGCAGAATGTCTTGAAACGTATCCTCTAGACCCACAAACTCTGGAAACCCATCACTGGCTGCGCCCTTAAGTTGTACCTCAGCAGGGTAATCAGAATACTGGGTTAACCCTGGGGATAAATACTGCACCAAAAGCTGATTATCCAAGACCAAATATTCGATTGCCTTACTTTTAAAAAAACGCTGAAGTACACCACTTGGTGGACG
Source organism: Pseudomonadota bacterium (assembly GCA_039028095.1). Lineage (GTDB taxonomy): Bacteria > Pseudomonadota > Gammaproteobacteria > Pseudomonadales > Azotimanducaceae > UBA4421. The sequence goes on along the minus strand of JBCCIU010000061.1, from coordinate 313 downwards.
AATCACACCCGTTTCCGATGTTGACAAAGGGGCTAATCGATAGCCCAAACCGTGAATATTTTCCACAATTTCACCGGGATAATTGACGGCATTAAAGGCTTTACGAAGACGCTTGATATGAGTACGAATGCAGCTACGGGTGGGAATCGATTCACCCTCCCAGACTCTATCGATGATGGCATCATAGCTTAGGACATGGGTAGGGTAGCGAATGAAGACTTCTAGCAACGCATATTCTTTGGGGTTCAGATGAACTTTGCAATCTTCGTAATACACCGTGCAGCTTTTCGGATCAAAAATGGTTTTACCATAG
>JBCCIU010000060.1:0-2158 GCA_039028095.1 Pseudomonadota bacterium | reverse complement strand
GGGGTCTTTGGTTCGTGGCCAAAAGGCCTTGAATGAAACTGAGATAAGAGTTAGGTACCATTTGGTACAAATCAAATACTTGTGAATGAACAGAAAAACAAACTAAACTGCGTAAAACTGGATGGCGGCGTATGAGCAGACCCAGAGAATTTGACCCCGAACTGGCGGTCCAGGGCGCCATGGATGTATTTTGGGTGCAAGGTTTTAAGGCGACAAACTTGCCTGATCTGCTTACGGCGATGGGGCTGACACGCGGCAGCTTCTACAAAGCCTTCCGGGATAAAGAGACCGCATATCTCGCCGCACTGGATCGTTATGACGAACTGGTGGTGACCGAAACCGTCACGGCGCTGACGAATTGCAAGGCGGGCTCGGCCGCGCAGTGCCTGTCGATGCTCTTCCAGTCCTCCGGCGACAGCAGGCGGGGCTGCTTCATCTGCAACGCTATGGTGGAACTTGGGCCGGACCATCCGCAGGTTGCCGAGCGGACCGGACAGATGGCGGGGCGATTGCGCGACGCGATCAGGGACGTTCTGGTGCGATCTGGAGATCAGACCGACGAGCAGGTCAACGGCCTCGCCGACACAATTCTGCACCTCTATTTCGGGTTTCAGGCGATGGGTCGATCGGGTGGCGGTGATGCTGACTGGTCGTTGAGATTGCAGCGCGTTTTGCAATAAGTGAACGATGCAAAATTTGAGGAATGCGAAGTAACACGAGGTCTGAACTTAGCTTTAGATGCGGCTATTTTGATATTTCGTTTTGTTGATAATATGTTAACGATATCGAACGTAGTGCTGAAGAGCTTGCGACTTTAAGTGGAAGTAATCATATTTGAGTCGACTTGAGGAAACAGAGATGGCCAACGCTTCAAAAAAGACATCAGTTAAGGGTGGTTACATTGCTCGCAGCGCCAAAACTGGACGGTTTGTCGAAGTTGGATCTTCATCTGGCGTTTGGAAGTCCAAGCCAAAGTCTGTTGCAGCAGTCAAAGGTGCTTCGGAGAAGCGTAAGAACGCTCTGAAGCGTCTGGCCAATCGTTAGTAATCATTACAGAGTTACGCTCGCTGACGCAATTGCAGCGCATGACGAAGCGTTGACGTATGGAGGACGTGGCGGGATTTCGAGTCTCGACTTGATCGAGTCAGCGCTGGGCAGGCCATATTCTGGATATCACCGATCTATCTCTCGTAAGGCCGCGGCTTTGTTGCAAAGCATGGTGGGCAACCATGGGTTTGTAGATGGGAACAAAAGAACCGCGTGGTTGTTGGTTGAGATCCTCGTCGATAGAAGTGGATACCGGCTCGAAATAGATGACGAAGAGCCCATTGATGATTTGGTTGTTGCCGTCGCAGCTAGCGAACTAAGCTTCGAAGGCTTGCATGATTGGTTCAAATTACGACTAAGCAGGTAAGATCCAAGCCATATTCGAAAGTAGGAAGCTACCGCAAACTTTCCCTTGCCCCCCACCCCCGAACCCCCTATAGAGCGGCATCCTGCGTGTCCCCCGGTCCGTCCGGGGGATTCGCATTTGTCATTCATCCACCAGGCCCAAGGTGACCCGGGCAAATTCGGGGCCTTCTGGTGTTTTGAGAAAAGGAAAAAGGCGATGAACGCCAACGAATTGCGTGATAAGACGCCGGACCAGCTTCGCGAAGAACTGGCCAACCTGAAAAAAGAGAGCTTTAACCTGCGCTTTCAGCAGGCCACCGGATCGCTGGAAAGCACGGCTGGTATCAAAGCGGCGCGCCGCAATGCCGCCCGTGTCAAAACCATTCTGAATGAAAAGACCGCTGCTGCGGCATCCGAGGAGTAATCAGATGCCCAAGCGTATCCTTACCGGCACCGTGACCAGCGACGCCAACGCTCAGACAGTCACCGTTTCCGTAGAGCGCCGCTTTACGCATCCGGTGCTGAAAAAGACCATCCGTAAGTCCAAGAAATACCGGGCTCACGATGAGAAGAACACCTACAAGGTGGGGGACGCGGTCCGCATCATTGAATGCGCGCCCAAGTCCAAGACAAAACGCTGGGAGGTGCTGGAGGCCTGAGGCCTGCGGCACTTTTCTGTTTGAGAGAAACCATGGGGATACGGTCGGTTTGGCCCCCCAAAGGTCAGGAGAAACCAAATGATCCAGATGCAGACCAATCTGGATGT
>JBCCIU010000059.1:0-2201 GCA_039028095.1 Pseudomonadota bacterium | reverse complement strand
GTTGATGATCGTCGCCAGATTGTTGATGAATTTGATGATCAGCTTGGCGATGTAGTAGCCCGGCGCTGCTTTACCGGAAAACACAAATGTGCGTGGGGATTGCAGCTGGTGGCCATCCTCGACAATGGCAAAATACAAATGTGCGATATGTAGTGCGTTGAGCAATTGGCGTTTGTATTCATGGATGCGCTTGATCTGAACATCAAAGATACTTGCCGGATTAACATTGATACGGGTTGTTTCAAATATGTAGTTGGCAAGCGCTTCTTTGTTGGCGTGTTTGACCCTGCTCAGATGCTCGAGGAAAGCGCTGTCGCTTTGCAATCGCTCCAGATCGCGTAGCTTGAACAGGTTTGTTACCCAATCGTCACCGATTGCGTCTTCGATGGCATCGGACAGACCAGGATTGCAGGCCATCAGCCAGCGGCGTTGGGTAACCCCATTGGTTTTGTTGTTGAATTTCTTTGGATAGAACGAGTCGAATTCCGGGACCAGCTCGGCTTTGAGGAGCTCGGTATGCAATGCCGCAACCCCGTTGACACTATGACTGCCAACGATTGACAAGTTGGCCATACGGACCTGGCGGATTGGTTCTTCTTCGATGATCGACATTTTTCGCAGACGCATATCGTCGCCGGGGTAGGCGTTGCGTACCTGGTCGAGAAAACGTCGATTAACCTCGTAGATCAGCTCCAGGTGCCGCGGCAGCACGCGTTTGATAAGCTCAACGGGCCATTTTTCCAGGGCTTCCGGCAGCAGGGTGTGGTTGGTAAATGCCAGGGTCCGGGTGGTGATATCCCAGGCGGTGTCCCACTGCAGATCTTTTTCATCAATCAGAATCCGCATCAGTTCCACCACGGCCAGGGCCGGGTGCGTGTCGTTCAACTGAATTGCAACCTGATTTGGAAGTTCAGCCAGTGCATACACTTCTTCGTGCTGGCGCAGAATGTCGCGTAACGCGCAGGCCACGAAGAAATACTCCTGGATCAGGCGAAGTTCTTTGCCAGCCTCGATACTGTCCGATGGATACAGCACTTTGGACACGGTTTCGGTCTGTATCTTTTGCTGGACAGCGTTGATGTAATCGCCTTGGTTGAATATTTCCATGTCGAAAGAATCCGAGGAGCGAGCGGAGTACAGGCGCAAGTAGTTTACGGTTTCACCGCCGTATCCCACCACGGGCATGTCGTGAGGCACGCCGACCAAGGTGTCCCAATCCACCCATACCGGATGGTATTGGCCATTGGAACCCAGGGTGTGGTCGACGCGACCGTACACCGGCACGTGTATGGCTTTGAACGATCGTTCTGTTTGCCAGGGGCTCCCATGTATCATCCAATGGTCGGGGTGTTCGCGCTGTGTACCATCAACGAAAGACTGGCGGAACAACCCGTATTCGTAGTTGATACCGTAGCCATAGCCAGGAATACCGATAGTCGCCATGGAATCCAGGAAGCAGGCAGCGAGACGTCCCAGGCCGCCATTGCCCAGTGCTGGATCCAATTCCGTTTCCAGAATGTCAGCCAGCTCGAAGCCAAGTTTCTGGGTGGCGTTTGCGCATTCCGAGTAGATACCGAGGTTGTGTAAGTTATTGGCCAGCAATCGGCCGATTAAGAATTCCATCGACAGGTAGTAGACGCGCTTGCCGTTCTCATCTCGAACGCGGCGGTCCGTCGCGTTTAACGCATCTGTGGCTTGTTCCTTGATGGCACAGACCACCGCAGTGTAACGCTCCAGATCGCTGACGGTGTCAGGATCTTGACACCCTAATGTATAGGTCAAGTGGTGTTCTATTGAACTTTTCAGGCGGCGAACCAATTTGGTATCCAGGTCAGCCCGAGACTTGGCCATGGGATATTCCTTCAAGAGTGTGAACGATGTATAAGTGTTAGCACAAATGCACCCTGTTGTATTAAAAGCTCAGTCTGGCCATCTAGTATGTAGGGGCTTATGGACAGAGTTTAGCGTAATGGCAGAGAGCGCCTTGAATACCTCCACCCACGTCCTCAGATCCTGGTCTGAGATAACAAACTCTTGGCGCTATGTGCAGGAAGATGCCCGTGATCTGCGAATAGATTTCTTGCGTGGCATGATTATGTTGATTGTGATCACAGTTCATATGCAGTACTACTCGATTTTTAGCTTCTTTGTCTGGGAGCGGGTCGGGGTGATTTCTTCCGCCGAAGGCTTTGTCTTCATGT
>JBCCIU010000058.1:0-2371 GCA_039028095.1 Pseudomonadota bacterium | reverse complement strand
CTCATGCGCTACTGGGCACGTCGTCCGGATCTGGTCAAAGGTATGGCGGCTTTTTCGGGTGGCTTGAAGATCAATCGTACGCTGCCGGAAAAGTTGGTTGAGCTGGTCCGGCTGCGGGTGGCGTTCTTCAACCAATGCCGCAGTTGCATGGCGATCCGCTATACCGACGCGGTGAATGATGGGGTCACGGAAGATCTGGTCTGTTCGCTGGAGCGTCCCGCGGAGGCGCCTGACCTGACCGCGGCTGAGAAAGTTGCCATACGTTATGGTGAGCTGATGGCTTCCGACCACCTTGCCATTGATGACGCGCTGTACGCAGAGTTGCGTGTGCATTACACCCAGGAACAAATTGTCGAGCTGGGTATGGTGGTGGCGTTCTTTGTTGGATTCGGTCGCCTGGCAGCAACCTATCATATGGTCGAAGAATTGCCGCAGGCGTTCCAGGAAAATCACGATGGCCCGTTAACCCCGTGGGGGAACGAAGCCATCGTGGTGCGCTAACAGCGCGAGCGCAGCGCTAGCACTATTCGCGTTCTGCCGCGGAGCCCACGCGGTCGCGCATGTCACGCACGTCGCGCTGACTGTCCTCTTCCACCTGCTTCCATTTGCTCTCCCGCATGCAGACTTTTTCCGCGATGCGTGAGCCGGTGGTGCGAACTTTTTTGCAGACCCGCTTGTCTTTGGCTTTCTTCTTTTTAGCCTTTTTCTTCTTCTTGCTCTTCTTTGTTTCCTGCTTGCTGGTTTCCTGCTGTGTGTCGTCCGTCTGCGTCGCCGCGTAGGCCACACCAGGGGCCAGGGTCAGGCCCGAGACGACGGCAGCAAGGCTCATCATCAGTGCCAGGGAAAGGGCTCTCAATAACATTTTGTACTCCTTAAGTATTGTCGGTTCGTGCCTGCCGCCCGAGATAGCCACCGTGATGGCGCAGGCCGTAGTCCTCGCGGGTGACCCCTTTCTGTTCCATGAGTGACAAAGCCAGGGCATCGGTGATGGCCAGCATCACCGCCATACTGGCGCTGGGGGTCAGGCCCAGGGGGCAGGGTTCTTCGATAATGCCCATGCTCAGGACCAGGTCTGACTGATCTCGAAGTTGGGACTCGGGGTGCGAGGTGACCCCGATGATGGTTTCAACGCCCAGGTGTCTGGACAGCTCGAGAATTTCTATCACCTCACGACTTTTGCCGCTGGTGGAAAAGGCGATCATTACATCGCGTGGCCCCACCAGGCCCAGATCGCCGTGAGCTGCTTCAGCAGGATGGATAAAATCGGCAGGCGTCGCCGTAGAGCACAGGGTGGCGGCAAACTTTTTGGCGATGTAGCCCGCTTTGCCAATGCCGGTGGTGATGATCTTGCCCTGGCAGTCCATCATGATGTGCACCGCCTGCTCAAACTCGTCGGTGATGTCGATGGCGGAGATAGCCGCGGCTTCGGCCTGCAGCACAGTCTGCATACGCTGTTTGATATTCAATGGTGTCTCTTAGCTCAGATCTGGGATTTTTGGGCTGTTTACGAGCTCTGTTGTAGATACCCGCAGGAGTCGCGCATGGTGTCATGTCCCCGGTCTTTGAACAAGGGACGGCCGATATGCGGTACGCTAGATCCGAGTAATCCAAGGATTTCCATGTCGATCAGTTGTATTCCCTTACCCGGGCAGTGGCAGCCTGCTGAGGCATTTGATGAGCCGGTTGCCAGCGACATCCGCTGGCAAAGTGCGGTGTGTGCACGCACCCATGCCTGGCTCGAGCGCTTGAGCGCCAATGCGGCCATGGGCGCAGTCACAGTGCATATCGATGATGTGGTAACCGACTCACCCCACCTGCAGATGGATGAAAGCTACACACTTGAAAGTCTGGATGGCGTTGCGCATCTGCATGCGGCAACCACCTGGGGTGGTTTGTGTGGCGCCGGTACCCTCTACCAGCTCGCTGCGGCAGGGCAATTGGGTAGCGGTTTGAAAGTGGTCGATAAACCGCGTTTTGCCTGGCGCGGTGTGTTGATCGATGTGGCCCGGCACTTCATTCCCCTGCCGGTCCTGCATCGCGTTCTGCATGGCATGGCGCTGCTGCACATGAATGTTCTGCATCTGCATCTCAGTGACGATCAGGGGTTTCGCACAAAAAAAGTCTGCTTACAATCCTTTAGTTATGTATATTATTGCTAGGAGAAAAAATCAGTGGTGGCACTGGTTCCCCAAGAGGGCCCTGATCAGAAGGGCCTTCAAATCGGGGGGGTCGACCCGCGAATTCGGTGTTAAAGCTACGACACGCAGCTTTAATATGCAAAAGGAACCGCAACAATCCAACATCTACAACAAGAGATAGGAGGCAGCGAACACGGCACAAAAAACAAAAGTCTTTGGAACCTTATTCAGTT
>JBCCIU010000057.1:0-2503 GCA_039028095.1 Pseudomonadota bacterium | reverse complement strand
TAACCCAGCAATGGACGCCGTTATGGTAATAGCGCCACCTGCAACCCGCATCTTTGGCAGCAAAACCTTGACCCCATGAAACACACCATCAAGGTTTACACCAACGATATTGCGGTACTGGGCTTCCGACACATCTTCGATAGCTAGATATGGCGCACCGGTAGGAACGGTCATAATCCCCGCGTTCAGATGTGCGTAGGTCGGCACGCCCAATTCCGCTTCACACCGCGCAACCGCATCGCTGACGCTTGCCAGGCTGGTGACATCGCAGGGTATAAAACGCCCATCCAGTTGCTCAGCCAGAGCAGAGCCTGCTGCTTCGTTAACATCGCAGATAGCGACCTTACAACCCTGTTCAGCGGCGAGGGTGGCTACTGCTGCGCCTATGCCCGTGGCACCTCCTGTTACAAGCAATACTGGATCAGCCATTTTATCCTCCTAAAAACCAGGGACTGTATCAAAAACGATTCCAAGTCAGGACTTCTTCAAGAGGTTGACGTTTAACCGGCATAAACTCGCGTTCCGGGTAGCCCACCGCAATGTAGACAAACATGTGCAGATCGTCCGGCACGTTGCACAACTGCCTGATCTCGGGCTCAGCTAGACCCGGAAATGTCGTAAAGCAAGTGCCGATCCCCATAGACCTCGCCGCGACAATCATGTTCTGCGCTGCTGGATAGATGGTGGAGTGCATAAAGCTTTCCTGTGGATCATGGGGTGGGTAAACCTTCCGCGCCATACCCACGATCCAGGCCGGGACCTTGGCAAAGTTATGCACCAGGTGCTCTGCACCTTGCAACATGCGCTCCTCTACCCCGTCCTTGCCAGGCGGACGATTCGCAAAAAAGGGGCCCATGCCCGCGAGAACCTTTGCACCGACAGTCGCCTTGATTTCCGGATCGTCGATTACCAGAAACGCCCACCCCTGGCTGTTACCCGGATTGGACGCACGCGTAGCCGCGTATATCAGCCGCTCTAAATCCTCCTTGGGCACAGGATCTTCTTTCAAGTACCTCATAGCGGTACAGGTTTCCATTGCCGTCAAGACATCCATCTGCTTCCTCCAACCATTATTTCCCGAAATCATCTTATCCCAAGAAACCCGGCCATTGAGTATCTCGCAGGCACGCCGGAAATAGGTGTGCCAAACGCTTCGAAAGGTGCAAGACTTGCGCGGAGCCAAGTAATCGAACAGCACCAGACAACAGATCACCCAATATGCAATGGTTAAAAGACCCCCTCGCCAGTTTTCTCCTGGTTGGCGGCATCATCTTCCTGGCAGCCCGCTTTATCGCGGACGACGAAATCTCGTACCATATCGAACTTGGGCCTGCAGATCTCACGCGTATCAGCGAACACTGGGCCATGCAGATGCGCCGACCACCTACCGAAGGCGAGCTGCAGGACCTGGTCGATCAATTTGTGCGCGACGAAATGTACTACCGGGAATCCCAGCGCCTGGGGCTCGATGTTAACGATGCCATCGTACGTCGGCGCATGATCCAGAAGCTGACCTTCCTGACCGAAGACATCGCTACTGCTGCCCCCCTGGCTGAAGAAGCACTGCGAGAATTCTTCCAGCAAAACCAGGACGATTATGCGGTGCCGGCCCGATACACCTTCAACCACACCTATTTTTCTCCAGATCGACGGGCGGACGCGAAGGGAGACGCCAAGCGTGCTCTGCCAAGCGCTGCCGAGGGTGATCAGTTTATTCTGCAGAAGCGTTACAAGCGGCGCACCGAACTGCAGATCAGAGCGCAATTTGGGCCAGAGTTTGCCACTGCTATGGCACAGCTGGAACCCGCATCTACCGCACAAGGCCCCATCCAGTCCGCCTATGGTTGGCACAACGTCACATTGACCGACGTAGAGCCCGCCTATGTCCCAGCCTTCGAAACATTGGCAGAACGTATTGCCACTGATGCCAAACAGGCCACACGGGTAAACGCCAACGACGCATACTTTGACGACCTGAAAACCCGTTACACGGTGGCGCACCCACCCTTGGGTACGGTCGCTGAATGAACACTTCGCGCCTGATCAGATTTACGCTGAGCGTGCTCGCAATCTCACTACCGCTGGCCGCGAACGCCCACGAACTGCGGCCCGCTTACCTGCAGATGACACAAGTAGATGATGGGTTCCACATTCTATGGAAACAACCGGTGGTGCAGAACGCACCGTTGAGTATCGAACCCGTCTTTGCTGATGACTGTGAAATCACTGAACTGGCGCCCCCAGAAGTCAGCAGCGTCGCCTGGCACCACCATTGGCAGACCGGCTGCGACCTCAGCCAATCCACCATCTACATCGATGGCTTGAGCACTACCCACACCGATGTGCTGGTACGTTTAGAAACCCTGAATGGAGAAACCGCCAGCCTGGTGCTACGCCCCACCAGCCCGGAATTGGATCTGCGGGAAAGTGACGTGACCTCCTTTGCCTACTTTGTGATCGGCATAGAGCACCTGGTGTTTGGCATCGATCATGTGTTGTTTGT
>JBCCIU010000056.1:0-2615 GCA_039028095.1 Pseudomonadota bacterium | reverse complement strand
GACTGTGGATGGACTGTGTTCCTGTTGTTGATTGGCAACCACTCCACGCCTATGGTTTTTCACTAAGCCGATCTTCGCTAAACAGATCTTTTCCTGAAATGAGTTCCCATCGATGAGTATTAACATGCTGAAGCAACTAGCTATCGCGCTCTGCTTGAGTGCATCCATGATCGCCTTCGCCCCCGGCGCATTCGCGAACAGCTGCCCTGTGGCCAAAAACCAGCTATCAGCCGAAGACATGGAAGTAGCCAAGGTCGCTTGGCAGTACATCTTGAACAACCACAATACGGAAACCGGGTTGGTCAACGCAGTCAACAACTACCCATCAACCACCATGTGGGATACCGGTTCTGCCATGGCGGGCATCATCACCGCCCACGACATCGGCTTTATCGATCGGGCAAAGTTTGATGAGATGATCACCCAGATGCTCACCACGCTGGAACTGCAGCCGCTATTCGACGGGGAGCTACCTAACAAGGTTTACCACACCAAGAAAGGGACCATGGTGAACTACGCCAACCGCCCTTCCGAAAAAGGTATTGGTGTTTCCGCCCTGGACCTGGGGCGCCTGGCCAGCTGGCTGAATATCCTGTCGTGCATGCACCCGCAACACAAAGAACAGGCGGAGCGCATTATTAACTCCTGGAACTATTGCGAAATGATACGCAACGGCCAGATGTATGGCATGGCCTGGAACGAAACTAAAACCAAGCCGATTCTGCTGCAGGAAGGACGCCTGGGCTATGAACAATACGCAGGCAAGATTTTCCAGATGCTTGGCTTTGATCAAAGTATTTCGGCAGTTTACCGAAACAAATTTGCGACCACCGAGAATATCTACGACATCCCTATTCTGATCGACAAACGAGACGCTATGACCCTTGGTGCTAACAACTACGTTGTGGCAGAGTCCTATGCCATGGACGCCAAAGAAAACGGCATAAACGATGAGCTGAAGCCCATCGTCAACAACATATTTAACGTGCAGAAACGGCGCTACGAAAAGACCAACATTGTCACCGCGGTTTCGGAAGACAACGTCGACCGCCGACCTTACTTTGTATACAACACTATCTATACCAACGGCGAAGCCTGGGCTGCAATTTCGGATATGGGTGAAGACTACGAGGAGCTAAAAACCACGTCCACCAAGGCAGCGCTGTCGATGGCTTACCTGTACCCGGATCGACCATACAGCAAGGTCTTGAAACAACGTGTTTGGGACGCGCGCAACCCGAAAGGAGGCTGGTACTCCGGGGTTTACGAAGACCACAAAGGTTTCAACACCGCCACCACGGCCAACACCAACGGTGTGATCATGTCACTGCTGCTGAGTAAAAAATATGGCGCTCTGAACAAGGTCTGCGGCAAATGCAAAAAGGGCATCAAGATCGACCCCAAAATCATCACTGGGGTAAACGACATGAAGGCGTGCAAGGCGGCACGCCCACAACGTATGCAGGCCCACGCCGAGCGCGTAGCAAAAGGCCAGAAGATTCTTGCGGCAAATATCGCTAAAGCAAACGAAATCTACCGCCTCGAGGCGATCCATGAGATTCGCAAGCTGGCAACCTTTGTCGCCAGTCTGGAGCAGAAAGCCAAAGGTGGGGCCGCCAAAGAAGCCTCAGCGGCGGTAAAATCACTCAAGCGCACCATCTGGAACATGAGTATGAAGTTTGCCGCGGAACAGAAAGCACTGCGGAAACTTATGGGTCCTATCGATGCGCTGTCAGGGAAATGGGCGGCGGGGAACGCGGCTTCATCGAAATCGCTGCAGGATGCGTTAAACGGTGTTGCCGACCGGCTCACCAACAGCAAAGCCTAGCGATACAAGCTCAAAAGCTGTACCGGGCTTAGCGCCCGGTACGCTTCCTCCGCTCAGACCTCCGCAGAACACGGTTACAATCCCCGCGGTCAACGCCGCTTTAACAAGTTCTTCATTGATCTTCTAAGCCCTCCTGGCAACCCGCACGGCGGTTGCTATCGCCAACAGCCACACCTTATATTCAGGCTCTTGATTGATTAGGAGGAATACTCGTGAAACTCGGATTAGGCATTGGCCCGGTAGGGCCTCCTGGTGGTGAGCGCATTATCGAACTTGCCAAAGAGGCGGAAAACCTCGGTTACGACACCATCTGGTGCCCTGAGATCTACGGCATGGATTGTTTTACCCCACTGGCCTGGATCGGCGCTCACACATCCAAGATCAATCTCGGCACATCGATCATGCAGATCTCGGCCCGCAGCCCCGCCAGTGCTGCCATGCATGCTGTGGCCATGGACTACCTTTCCAATGGCCGTCTGATACTGGGAATCGGCGTGTCCGGGCCACAGGTTGTCGAAGGCTGGTATGGTCAGCCTTACCCCAAGCCCCTGGCGCGAACACGCGAATGGATGGAAATATTTCGCAAGATTGTGGCTCGACAAGAACCGGTGGCCTTTGCTGGCGAGCACTATCAGTTGCCCCTGGATGGCGGCACTGGCCTGGGCAAACCACTGAAGCTGATGCAACACCCGCTACGCGACCACATCCCCGTGTACCTCGGCGCTGAAGGCCCTAAAAACGTCGCTCTGAGCGCAGAAATCTGTGACGGGTGGATCCCCATGTTCCT
>JBCCIU010000055.1:0-4357 GCA_039028095.1 Pseudomonadota bacterium | reverse complement strand
CCACCTGTTTCTCGGCGAAAAACTGGGGGCACACCTTCTCGAACGCGATGGCGTGCGTGGCGTCTTTTTCGCTGTATGGGCGCCTAATGCCGCGTTTGTCTCGGTCGTTGGAGACTTTAATTCATGGGATTCTTATCGTCATCCTCTGCGCTTGCGTGGTGAATCCGGGATCTGGGAGGGCTTTGTCGAAGGTTTATCAACGGTCTGGTCCACCGCATGTCTGTCAATTTGGATGCAACTGTCAGGGTCATTAACTGGGGATATTGGTCTGTCGGTACGGGCGAACGCGTATCCGATGCCATGAAAGTGAGAATTAGAAAACAGGGTTATGTCCCGATAGAGCCAGCAGCGGGTATGGCCGCGGTCGAAAACACTTTAGGTAACAACCTTTTAGCTCCCGCTGTGTTTGCCACAGACGAAGTTAACGCGTTCGAAACGATGCAACTCTCCGGTAACGGATACCTGGCGAGCTCGTCACGAGGGCCGCAGGTCCGACTCCCTTCGTTTATCCCCTGTGAACTAAGTCACTTCAGCAATGATGGAGAGTTTGACCAAGCGATTGCCCGTGTTCTGAGCAGCACCATTCAACACAATCCGGTCACGGCAGACAGTCCGTCCATGCAGCGCTGGTTACAGCCGCTGCGCCAGCAACCGAAAATTCAAGAGTCGCACGCGACAGTGTTAGCAGATTGGCGTTCAGCTCTGCGCGATTGGGCTGCCCTCGAATCAGGTAATGCTGCGTTTATCGATCTCGTTGCTGCCTGTGTAGATGGTCTGCCCGGTATTCTCAGTGGAGCTGTGAAAGCTACGGATGTGATTTTCCCGAAGGGGTCGTTTGAATTAGTGCAAGGCATTTATCAGGGTAATGCTTGTACGGACTACTTCAATGAGCTGACGGCTGAGGTGGTCGAGGCTTTGCTTGTAGAGTGGCAGGACATGTCCGCTCTACCCGCGAAGATTATCGAAATTGGCGCCGGAACTGCGAGCACCACGCGTAAGGTCATCGACAGAATTGTGAACACAGAAACCTGCGAAGAAGGGTTAAACCTGGACATCGGCAGCTATTGTTTCACCGATATTTCGAGAGCTTTTCTGGTGCGTGCCGAAAGCGAGTTTGAACAGCACCAGTTCTTCCGTAGTCAAATTTTTGATGTTTCGAAAATGCCCGCCGATCAAAAAGTTGAGAACGACTTTGATGTGGCGATTGCGACAAACATTCTGCACGCGACGTTGGACATCCGGCAAAGCCTCCGCAACCTGAAGGGTGTACTGCGGCAAAACGGCGTGCTTGTTATCAATGAACTTGCGAATACAAATTGGTTTTCGCACGCCACATTCGGATTGTTAGAGGGTTGGTGGGTACACCGAGATGGTCATTTGAGACTGCCGCATTCACCCATTCTCAATGAACAAACCTGGTTGGATATATTGGCGGAGGAGGGGTTTCAGGCGCAAACGGTATCGCGCAGTAGCGATGGCGGACAAATGCTGATTGTGGCTATCAGTGATGGCGTGGTTCGCGGCTTGAACCTTGGTGGGAATCTGCCTGGCTCGGGTATCGCCACTGCAAGTGAAGCGGTGGATCCAGATAGAGTCATAGAGCCTGAGCCGCAAGTTTTGACCGAGAAGACTGTGGCCCGTGTGGATCTAAGTGTCGTGGAGGAACCAGCAGGTCAGCAGGGTGCAAATCGCGTAACGCTCATCGACCGCGTAGCCGACTGTGTAGCTGCGGTGTTGCGGATGCCGCTGGCTCAACTGAAACCAACAGAGAATCTGGGCAATTATGGTGTAGATTCCATCCTGATGGTCCAGTTGTCCGATGCACTCGGCCAGATCGACGATAGGATCGATACCGCATTGTTGTACGAGCTGACAAGCGTTGCGCAAATTGCAGAGTTTATAGCGGAACGGTTTGGACCTTCAGTGGCCAGGTTGCAGACGGATTACCGCACCGAGCAAGCGTCAACACATCCCCTCGAAAGGCAGAAGAACACCGCCGAGCATACTCAGGACATCAGCAAGCTTTTCGGAGCTAACGAGCAAGTTGTACCAGCACAAGCCAGCCATGATATGGCCATTATCGGCATGGCTGGAAGATTTCCAGGTGCGGCTGACACCGCAGCGTTTTGGGAACTTCTGCGCGAAGGGCGGTCTGCCATCGCCGAGATTCCTGTGGATCGGTGGAAACTGGACGACTTCTATGAGTCAAATCCAGATGAAGCCGTGGCATGCGGCCGCAGCTATTCCAAGTGGGGTGGGTTTGTAAGTGGTGCTCATTCGTTTGATTACGGACATTTCAACATCTCCCCGCGCGACGCCAAGGCCATGGATCCACAGGAACGGCTGCTGTTGGAGGTCGCTTACCATACTTTTGAAGACGCTGGGTATGTGAAGGAAACCCTTGCTGATCAGTATGCTTCTCAAGTTGGGGTGTTTGTGGGTGTCACGAGTGTGGGTTTCAACCTTTTTGGCCCTGAGTTGTGGCGGCAAGGTGAAAATACCTACCCGAGAACATCCTTTGGATCTATGGCGAACAGGGTGTCCTATCATTTTGATCTGCATGGTCCCAGCATGTCTATCGACACGCTGTGCAGCTCATCCCTAGTTGCATTGCATGAAGCCCATACCCACTTGATTGCTGGCAGTTGTAAGCTGGCCCTGGTCTGCGGTGTGAACGTATATTCTCACCCATCCAAGTACGTTGAATTGTGCAAACAAAGGATGTTGTCCCCGCGTGGGCGCTGCAGCGCGTTTGGTGCCGACGCTGATGGCTTCGTTCCTGGTGAAGCGGTTGTTGGCGTCATTCTGAAACCCTTGTCCGCCGCTGAAAGAGATCGCGATCAAATTCTGGGTGTTCTGAAAGGCAGTGTGGTTAATCACGATGGTCGTACCCTTGGCTACACAGTGCCGAATCCCGGTGCTCAAAAAGATCTGATTACAGATGCATTGGCTGATGCTGGCGTGCATGCCAACCAGATTAGCTATGTCGAAACACATGGCACAGGTACCAAGCTTGGAGATCCCATCGAAATTCAGGGACTGCGAGCGGCTTTTGATGGTGACGACGCGGGGGTTCAAACCCGGCCCGACAGCAAAAGCCGCTGTGGTCTTGGTTCGGTCAAAACAAACGTGGGACATAGCGAAGCGGCTGCGGGGCTTGTCTCCGTTATAAAGGTGCTGCTCCAGATGCAGAACCAGACGCTGGTACCCTCCCTTAACGCCGACAAGCTAAGTCCGACGCTTAACATCGAAAATACGCTTTTTGACGTGGTGCGAAATGCCCGGCCATGGGAGCTCCGCCAGGATCAGGACAAGCGCTTGGCGGGCGTTTCCTCGTTTGGTGCCGGTGGGGCAAATGCGCACGTGGTGCTCTCAGAATACGTGAAGCCTGAGCGCGTTTTTAACGCTGACGTTCCTACAGTAGTGCCAATTTCTGCCAGATCGTTTGAGCAGCTTTTAGAGTTGGCGAAAAGGACGATGCAGTGTTTTTTGCGACCAGACGCCGAATATGCGCTCGCCGATATCGCCTACACATTAAAAGTAGGACGAGAAGCGTTTCCGCATCGACTTGCGATTGTCGCTCAATCCGTTCAGGAATTGGCTTCCAGACTGGATTTTTTCCTTAACGATCAGCGCGCTGCCCAAGGTGTCCATTACCACAAGCTAGACACCGATGAGGTGGAACCCGGCACAGATCGTGCTGCACTCTCACAGGACCCGTATGAACTGGCTGAGTTATGGGTGAATGGCAAATTTTCAGATTGGCATGGTTTCACTTCTAACGATGGCGGTATGCGGGTCGGATTGCCGGGTTATGTCTTTCTCGAGAAGAAACTCAGCCTCTTCAAGCCCGGTTCCCAACAAGGCAACCTGCAGAAAGCGCAAACCGGTACTGTTGAAAGGAACGATTCGGAAAACGATGCAAATAACAAAGAACGGGTACTGAATGCGCTTTCCGAACTTCAGAACGGCAGTGTTAAAATCACTGATGTGATTGAGATGCTCGACAACCCCTAACAAAAATATATAGGCGCCCTTCCAGGATAGATTATATAGGGATGAAGGACCTCGAAATGGACATCGACAGATTACGCGACCGGTTCGCAGCTGATGAAATATCGCTCGATGAACTTAAGAGTGCCTTGCTTGAGTTAGAAAGCCCTTCGGTCTCACCAGCAGCGCCCCCTTCCCTTGTCCCCGGTGAGGTTTCCGACTCTGCGGGGTTGACCCTATTGAGTGGCTCTTACGAAGAGTTATTGGATGTCGGTGAAGGGTTGTTGTCAGGCCGTTGGTTGTTGTTGTTGCCGAGTTTGGATGTGTTGTCGGGTTTGGAGGATTTGGGCGCGGACGTCTGTGT
>JBCCIU010000054.1:0-4715 GCA_039028095.1 Pseudomonadota bacterium | reverse complement strand
GCTTCAAGTCCGATTTGGTCTATAATCCCGGCAATGATGCCTAAGTGATCAAGATCCTCAACGCGCATCTCTCTAAGCGGCTCTGAAAAAACGTTACCGCTTAAATTACCTGATTTTTGACCTAACCTGCGGAATGTGCGTTTTTAAGCAGCAAGCCGTACATACGATGAAGCAATTCAGCCACGATAACTAAAGCAACTCATCTTGCTCTGGACTAAGAATTTGATTAGGTCCTACTTTTGGCCGTACAGGCGTTCCATGGCAACCTCTGCAGACACATTTTTGAACTTATAAAATCCCTTTCCCTTTGAGGGTTTGTCCCTTGATTCGACATCCTACACCACCTCGTTCTTGGAGACTTTTTTGCGCGATGTCTTTAGGGCTAAAAAATACTTTTTTTACAACCTGCCAGTCCTCTACCATTAGAGTCTCAAATCTTGTCTCCTCTTGCTGGGGTCCTCCGTTTGTAATGTAGTAATTGCAGCCATCTTCTCCCTCTACAAATTCGCCATTGAAAAAATTGTAAAAAAGCACGTCACTTGCTAGATTCTCTCGTCGCACTTTTATACCAGCCGCTTCTAAGTCTTTGACTGCATCTGCTTCTAAGCTAAATTGTAGCTGTCGTTTAGCTGCCATTTTTTCTGTTGTCAGACAAGGTACCATTTCTGCCATCTCAACAGCATCTTTGAGTGCTTTGCTGCTGTCATTTACAATGACGACACCATTACCAATAAACAGCATGCCCATGTCCAAATGAAACTGCCCTGGCTGTTCCACACAGATAACTTGCTCGATGCTGTCTAAGCCAAAATCTTCACAGATGAGTCTTCTGACGTCGTCCTCACTGAGCTGATAGATATGAGCCGTTGCTGCGATCGCATCTTTACCAATCAAAATCACAGGGTTACCCGCAGCATCTTCTCCGGCAATCATATTTCCGCCTTCTATGTAGGTACGGATGTAGCCCACCGCTTGCCCCTGGAGCTGAGCCAAACGCTCATGTTCCAAGATGGTTTTTAAGGCATTTACCCTGGTCCCCAGAAGAATCCACAAGTGATCGTCCTGTAGAACTTCTTCTAATTCCTCTGGACTCACTTTCCCATGCCAACGCTCTCGTCTGCCCGCTTTCATAGCC
The DNA here is from genome assembly GCA_039028095.1 of Pseudomonadota bacterium. GTDB lineage: Bacteria > Pseudomonadota > Gammaproteobacteria > Pseudomonadales > Azotimanducaceae > UBA4421. Next base: position 3,580 of record JBCCIU010000054.1, on the reverse strand, counting down.
CATTCAAGCAGATCATCGTCAAATAGTCTCAGTAAGGCCATCTGACCATTCTGCAAATATTCCACACTGTCCTCGGCCCACTTCGATACAGGCTTTTGACTGACTGCAACACAATAGTCTAGGGCTTTATAAACATCTCCTGAGAGTTCTTGCACAATCTCCTCTCGACAGCTTTCATCGGTCAAAATTTCCAGACGTAATCCGAGTTTTTGGGCCGTAATCGCAAAGAATCGAAAATGTTCAATTTCAGTGTTACCAGATGTTTCAACCTGACTTCGCACATAGTGCATATGCAAAACCTTTGTGCGACCGCTGGGCGTCTTTTTGTGGGGAAGTGACCTGGCTATATCGACTGCGGGAAGCTGAGCCCGAATATTTTCTTGAATCGACTCCAGATGTCCCTTGTTGGCATTGCTGTTTTGTAGGTTCCTCAGTTCTATATGCAGCTGAGCCAATCGCGGTTCCATGGAACACTCTGTTTTGCGATCGCTGAGTTTGTCTATACCACTCATTTGCACCTTTCCTGTGTTTTCTACCCACGCTATCCCACTCGCACTGTCCACTTGCCCAAAGCAATGAATAATACTCAATCAGACCACACAACACATAATCCGAGCATCTATTAAAGTCGGGAAATCCCATTAGGGTGAGAAGTCGCCATCAAAACATCAGGCCATTGAACTGTAACAATTCCTCAAAGTATACAGTCCCCAATCTTAATAGAATGGTAACAATACACACTGTTTAGAATGGGGCGGGCTGCTGCTTGAGCTAAGAAAAACATTTAGCAGACCTGTTTCCCATCTATACAACTATTAAAAATGGAGACGGTAAATGGTTAGCACATTTGCAAATCCTGCTATTAATTCTGCAATAAGATTGGGCACCCAAGCATTTGATGAAACAGATCCTGTACAACTATGGCCTAGTGACTCTTTAGAAACGGTTGAAATCGTAATTCGTGCCGTTTATAAACAGGTATTGGGTAATGCCCATGTGATGGAAAGTGAGCGGGCTGCCGTGGCTGAAGCAGAATCACAGCTTCGAAATCGTACCATTACTGTACGTGACTTTATTCGCCAGATTGCTAAGTCAGAACTGTATCGAGCTCGTTTTTTTGAGCCTTGTTCTCGCAATCGTTTTATTGAACTCAACTTTAAACATCTCCTGGGTCGTGCTCCCAATAGCTATAGCGATATTGCTGATCACAGTTATCTTTTAGCAGCGCAGGCCAAAGGAATAGCGGATGATGTCGTCGATCTCCTCGGTGCTGGCATAGTCATCTTTGACCAGCCACAAGGCTTCACGCCATAGTGCTTCCAGCAACCGATCGCCTATATGGGCATCGATCTCCTTCTTCAGAACAACCGGTTTCATGCCGATCGATGAGGCAATGTTTTTTGCCTGGGTAACGATCTCAGCGTCGGTGTCTGCATGCGGGACAATCTCCACCAGCGGCAGCAGATAGACCGGGTTGTATGGGTGGGCTACCAGAATCTGTTCTGGATCCGAGGTGCCAGCAGCCAGCTCGCTCGGCTTGAAACCGGAGGTTGAAGAAGCCAATACGGCGGTGTTTGGCGCGTGGCTCTGGATCTCTGTCAGCACCGACTGTTTAATGTGGAGGCGTTCCGGGACAGATTCCTGAATCCATGTTGCATCTTGAACGCATGCGGCGATGCTGCTATCGAACACAAGTTCTCCCTCAACGGGCAGCAGGTTGTTGTGGATGGCGGGCAGTGCTTGGCGTGCGTTTTCGATTACCGCGTTGATTTTGCTTTCCGCGTCAGGCGCGGGGTCGTAAATCCGTACCTGCCACCCGTGCAGTAAGAACCGAGCTGCCCAGCCGCCGCCGATGACACCGCCGCCAACAATCGCTGCGCATTTTGCAGTTGTATCTGCTTCACTTTGCATGTGTATTGTTCCAAGTGTGGCGTTTCAGCACACGCAGCCGTGAATAAATTTCGTCATGGTCTATGTAACAACCTGTCAAGTGACGGGTGCCTTCGCTTGCGAATGCCTCGCGTCCGTGCAGGATGCGACGATTGTCGAACCCCAGCAAGTCGCCCTGGTGCAGGGTAAATTGCAACATCAAGCGTGGATCCTGTGCGTATTGAGAGAAGATCTTCAGCGCTGCGTAGGCGGCGGGTACTTTGTCGGGCTCTATCAGCGGTGCGCTGCGCACGGGATAGAAGGCGCGCAGGGTTAACGGCCGACCCGCGGTTGGCAGCTCGATAATCGGTCCCTGCCAGCAATGTTCTGCGGTTGGCGAACGATTCATAAACAACCATTGCGCAGAAGTCAGGATGGCAAAGGCTGCGGGTTGTTCACGTTGCAAGGCGCTCACCAAAGCCAGACCGTCGGTCAAACGCGATGCGCCACCGCGCACGGTATTTTCAATACAGTGTAAAAATTGATATCCGGGTGGCGTTTCCCGCGTTGGCAAGTCTGAGTGCAGACCCAGCTTCAGTCCGGTATTGGCGGTTGAATCCGGGGTAGGGCTGAGTCGGACATGAAATGTGCCGCCAAAGTTGGAGCTGCGGATCGGCCCGATCTGGGTCATCAAGTGTTCAAGATAATCTTCGTTGGCCGGCGTGTTACTCAGGCGACAGACGCCGAACTCCACCAATTGGCCAAGCCAGGCTTGCTGCAGGTCAAGATCCTCCAGGATGCGTGTACCGTCCAGGGTTGGTGGATGTGTCAGGCTGACCGCATTCCAGGCGGTCTGCGCCGGTAACCCGTGTTTTACGCTGAGGTGGCCTTGTGCCACAAAGTACAGCCAACCGGGATGTATGTTGGAAGGATTGGTATCGGACCAAATCAATTCCAATGCCCCGGTCGCACCGATGCTGACACTGCGTAGCACCTCTGGATCTGGCAGATCCGCCGGGTCGATGACCCCTTCGCGGACGTGCGGTTCGATGCCAACCGCGGCGCAATTTTCCCGTAGCCAAAGTGAGTAGGCCTGTAAACGGGTGCCATCCGCCCACGTAAGATGAACAAAGTTGTCCTTCAGTGTGGCGGATTGCAGAGGGCGCCAGGCATGCTGAATAAAGTCTGGCGTCAAAATTTCTGCAGCTGAACTCAACGCGGTGCTCGTTTACTCAGCCCCAACTTCTGTCTCACCTGTGCGGGTGTCATGACCGAGCTGCCCATGGCCTGGATAATTTCTACGGCGCGGCTCACCAGTTGATCGTTGCGCGCCAGAACGCCTCGATCCAGCCACAAGTTGTCTTCCAAGCCCACGCGCACGTTGCCACCGGCCAGAACCGCGGCGGCGACGTACGCCATTTGATCTTTACCCAGGCTGAATGCCGACCAATCCCAATCAGCCGGGATGGCATTGACCATCGCCATGAAAGTGTTCAAGTCGTTGGGCGCGCCCCAGGGGACTCCCATACACAACTGCACCATGGCCGGGCTGTCGATTACACCATCATCGACCAACTGTTTCGCATACCAGAGGTGGCCGGTATCAAACGCTTCAATTTCTACTTTCACGGCCAGGTCGGTCATCATCCTGCCCATGGCTCGCAGCATGCCCGGGGTCTTGGTCATGACATAGTCTGCCTCTGCAAAATTC
>JBCCIU010000053.1:0-5132 GCA_039028095.1 Pseudomonadota bacterium | reverse complement strand
GTGGAGGAGTGCATTTTCATTGAAATGACACGCATTCCGCGTGTCTTTCTAATAAAAAATACACTTCTCCACAATAGTTATTTGAGAAGTTTGGTCTGATTAAGAAGTACTACAATTTTAGAACGTACTCCAAATCGCGTGGAACGTCACAAAAATAATTCGAGGTGACCGTAAAAGAGGTTGCCGAGCAGGTTTTGCCAGAGCTCGATGATGAATTTTTTGAGGCCTTCGGCGTCAGCGAAGGGGGCGAAGAAGCATTCCGAACAGATGTCCGTGCGAACATGGATCGCGAGCTAGGTAACGCTGTAAAAAATCAAGTAAAGCAACAGGTTATGGATTCTTTAGCGGAATTACATGACTTTCAGTTGCCGCAAGCGGTAGTTGCTCGTGAAATCCAGGGCTTGAAGCAGCAGATGCTCAGTCAGTTCCAGATGCCGGCCTCTGCGCAAGCGCCTGAGCTGCCCGACGACCTGTTTCAAGATCAAGCCGAAAAACGGGTTAAGGTAGGGCTGGTGGTCAACGCGATCATCACCGACAAGGCTTTGGAAGCGGATGCTGACCGCGTGACCGAGCGTCTCACCGAGATGGCGTCGGCATACGGAGAGCCGGAACAGGTGATACAGTGGTATCGCTCGCAACCTGAGCAAATGCAAAACCTCGAGATGGAGGTACTTGAAGATCAGGTTGTCGACCTTATATTGGAAGCTGCGGCGGTAGAAACCGTCGATTCCAGTTATGACGATATCCTCAGCGGTCGTGCGATTGCTGACCCTGAGGCGGAGGCTTTAGCCGCTGAAGCGAGCGCAAGTGACGCTGGCGGCGAGCCTGATAGCGACACAGATACCGATACAGATACGGAAAAAGATGCGGTTGCAGAAGATTCGGCCGCACAAGAGGAGAAATAAATGAGCGATATCTACGATCCGGCACGCCCGCAGGTGCAAAACCTTGGCATGGTGCCGATGGTTGTGGAGCAGTCTGCCAGAGGCGAGCGCGCGTACGACATTTATTCGCGCCTGCTCAAAGACCGGATCATCTTTCTGGTTGGGCCGGTTGAAGATCATATGGCCAACCTGATCGTCGCACAGATGCTGTTTCTGGAGTCGGAAAATCCAGATAAAGACATCTACCTTTACATTAATTCCCCGGGTGGTTCGGTGACTGCGGGGATGTCTATCTACGATACCATGCAGTTCATCCGCCCCAACGTGGCAACGCTGTGTGTTGGCCAGGCGGCCAGCATGGGTGCGTTTCTGTTGGCTGCAGGGCACCCTGGGAAACGTATCGCCTTGCCGAACTCCCGCATGATGCTGCACCAGCCTAGCGGTGGCTCGCGCGGCGTTGCGTCAGATATTGAAATCCAGGCCCAGGAAATCCTGTTGATGCGCGAGCGTCTTAACGCACTGATCGCCGAGCACACGGGCAAAGATGTCGAGACGGTTGCCAAGGACACCGATCGAGATTTCTGGATGAGTCCACAGGAAGCACTGGATTACGGCCTGGTTGACCGGGTTCAGCAGAACCGTCGTACGGGTGCTGAAGAGGCTAAAAACGGGGCCTAGTTGGCCTTGTCCCGCTGCAAAACTGTTTACACTGTGGCCTTGCAATACAAGTAATTAGCCATCATGGTATGGGGTAGGCGGCTTGTGGCCGCCACCTGTCGTGGTGTGCTCGTCGTAGCGTCCGAAGCAGGTTCGAGGCAGCGGGTCAAAGCGGTCGTTGGTGGTGTCTGGGGTAGGTAAAACTCGGAAAACGGCAACCAACTGCTTTAGATTTGGGCTGTTCCGCAGGGAATTTGGGCGTGATGTGCCATCGGTGAGTTCCATTGGATTTTCACCAAAGGGGTGCACTACGCACAAAACGCGGTTCAAGCGGCAGGATGGCGCGAGCGAAACAAAGAGATTCGATTAGAGGAAAGTATGTCGGACGATAGCGGCAAAGGCGACGATTCAGGAAAACTCCTATATTGCTCATTCTGTGGAAAGAGCCAGCACGAAGTACGTAAACTCATCGCTGGTCCTTCGGTTTTTATCTGTGATGAATGTGTCGAACTGTGTAACGACATCATCCGCGAGGAAGTTTCCGAAGCCACGCAATCCGGCGAAAGCAGCAAGTTGCCGGTCCCGCAGGAAATCAAAAACATCCTCGATCAGTATGTCATCGGTCAGGATCACGCCAAAAAAGTTTTGTCTGTGGCGGTCTATAACCACTACAAGCGCCTGAACTACAACGGTAAGAAAGACGACGTTGAGTTATCAAAGTCAAATATCCTGCTTATTGGCCCAACCGGAAGCGGTAAAACCCTTCTGGCGGAGACATTGGCAAGATTACTTGACGTTCCATTTACCATAGCTGATGCCACAACGCTGACCGAAGCGGGGTATGTGGGTGAAGACGTTGAGAACATCATCCAGAAATTGCTGCAGAAATGTGACTACGACGTGGATCGTGCCCAGGTGGGGATTGTCTACATCGACGAAATCGACAAGATTTCTCGCAAGTCAGACAACCCCAGTATTACCCGGGATGTCAGCGGCGAAGGTGTGCAGCAAGCTCTGTTGAAATTGATCGAAGGCACCGTTGCGTCTGTGCCACCACAAGGCGGCCGCAAACACCCGCAGCAGGAATTTCTGCAGGTTGATACCTCAAATATTCTGTTTATCTGTGGCGGTGCGTTTGCTGGCTTGGACAAGGTCATTATGGACCGATCCGACAAGTCCGGGATTGGCTTCGGTGCCGAGGTAAAGGGTGAAACCGATCGCAAGAGTATCGGTGAAACGCTCCGCACTGTGGAGCCAGAAGATCTTATCCGTTATGGCTTGATTCCCGAATTTGTGGGTCGTTTGCCGGTTGTGGCTACCCTCGAAGAACTCGATGCAGATGCGCTAATTCGCATTTTGACCGAGCCAAAGAACTCATTGACCAAGCAGTACACTAAACTGTTTGAAATGGAAGATGTTGAGGTGGATTTCCGCGAAGACGCATTGCGTGCGGTAGCGGATAAAGCGATGGAGCGCAAAACCGGCGCCCGTGGCTTGCGCTCAATTCTCGAAGCCGTGTTGCTTGAAACTATGTACGACTTGCCGTCGTCTGAATCTGTCAGCAAAGTGGTTATCGACGAGAGCGTCATCAAAGGCGAAGCCGACCCCATGCTCATCTACGAAAACGTCGACCAGGCAAAAGCTGCACCGGACGATTAAGCGCGTCCTCAATCTTTCGCAGAAGTTTTGCCACCCGTTGATATGGCCTGGGTCAAGCCCGGGCAAAGGCGGGGGAATGGGCAACGGCGGTTATGCACACGGCCCCTACTTGGGTTGTGCTGAAGTGTCAGGTTCCATTTGACCAGTTTGACCGTGACCATTTAAACCGTGGCCATTTGATTAAGAGACGGTGCCGGAGATGAGTGTGCTGACAATCAAAAGTATTCCTGTTCTGCCGCTGCGCGACATGGTGATTTATCCCCATGGTGTGCACCCGCTGTTTGTGGGCACGGAGAGTTCAATCCGGGCTCTCGACGCGGCCATGTCGGATGACAAACAAATTCTGTTGGTCGCCAAGCGTGATCCGGAGGTTGCCGAGCCGAAGGCCAAGGACCTGTTCGAAGTGGGGTGTGTGGCGACCATCCTGCAGCTGTTGAAGCTGCCCGACGGCACGGTGAAAGTGTTGGTTGAAGGAGGGCAGCGTGCCCGCGTTCAGCAACTTGACCTGAGCGGCTCGCACATCGCAGCGGATGTTGAAACCGTCGATGAGCCTGAAGTCGAGGCCCGCGAGGGCGAGGCCTTGTCGCGCACCCTGCTGGCACAGTTTGAACAGTATGTTCAGGCCAGCAAAAAGGTCCCGCAGGAGGTGATGTCTTCCCTGTCCAGTATCGACGACCCGGCGCGACTGGTGGATACCATCGCCGCGCAGATGTCGCTGAACATCAATGATAAACAAGCCATTCTAGATGCACCGCAGTTGAAACAGCGGATGGATCTTTTATTGGATTTGATGGATGCCGAAATCGATGTGCTGGAGATGGAAAAGCGCATTCGTGGCCGGGTCAAGAAACAGATGGAGCAGAGCCAGCGCGAGTACTATCTGAATGAGCAGATGAAAGCCATTCAGAAGGAGATGGGTGAGAACGAGCAAGGCGAGGCGGACGAATTTCAACGCCGCATCGACGAAGCCGGGATGCACAAAGAGGCCAAAGAGAAAGCCCAGGCGGAGCTGAACAAGCTGAAATCCATGGCGCCCATGTCCGCAGAAGCAACGGTGGTGCGCAGCTATCTGGATTGGGTGCTGGGTGTACCCTGGAAAAAGAAAAGTCGGGTGCGCAAAGACCTGGCTGCTGCACAGCGTATTCTCGATGAAGATCACTACGGCCTGGAAGAGGTGAAAGATCGCATCATCGAGTACCTGGCGGTACAGAACCGCGTACCGAAGATGCGCGGTCCTGTGCTGTGTCTGGTTGGTCCGCCTGGTGTCGGTAAAACCAGTCTCGGTGAGAGTATCGCACGTGCTACCAACCGCACCTTTGTTCGCATGGCGCTGGGCGGCGTGCGAGATGAGGCTGAGATCCGAGGCCATCGTCGAACCTATATCGGGTCCATGCCTGGGAAGATTGTGCAAAAAATGGCTAAGGCCGGCGTATCAAATCCGCTCTTTCTGTTGGATGAAATCGACAAGATGGGTATGGATGTGCGCGGTGATCCGGCCAGCGCTTTGCTCGAAGTGCTCGATCCGGAACAGAACAACGCGTTTAACGACCACTATCTGGAAGTTGACTACGACCTGTCGAATGTATTTTTTATCTGTACATCGAACTCCATGAACATCCCAGCGCCGCTGCTGGACCGTATGGAAGTTATACGCCTGCCGGGTTACACGGAGGACGAAAAACTAAACATCGCACGCCGCTATCTGGTTCCGAAACAAACCCGTATGAACGGGTTAAAGGAATCAGAACTGGCTGTGAAAGATGATGCGATCATCGATTTGATCCGTTACTACACCAAGGAAGCAGGTGTTCGGGGGTTGGAACGCGAAGTTGCCAAGCTTGCGCGCAAAGTGGTTAAAGAACAGACTCTTACCAATTCTGATCGTGCGTTTGTCATCGAAGCAAGCGAGGTCGAAGAGTTTAACGGGGTACG
>JBCCIU010000052.1:0-5442 GCA_039028095.1 Pseudomonadota bacterium | reverse complement strand
CTTCTAAAGGTGCTGTGATATCGATGACTCAGGCAATGGCAGTTGATCATGCTCCACAAGGTATTCGTGTGAACTGTGTTGCTCCAGGTCCGGTGTTTACACCGCGAATCGAAACACAGGGTATCAGCGACGAACGAAGACAAAGCAGAGTCGATGCCGCACCCCTAAAAACAGAAGGTACGGGATGGGACGTTGGGCATGCTGTTGTGTTCTTACTCTCCAATGCCGCCAAGTACATCACTGGCCAAATGCTAGTTGTAGACGGCGGTGTCACTCTTCGTGGACCAGAGCGCTAGTCATGGCGCGATTTCCTTATCTAACCGAGGACGATGTGGCAGAAGAGCATCGTGTTTTGTTATCGCGCGGAATCAACCTCGGAAAGTTGTATGCACATAGCCCCGTCGGTGGTAGGAGGCTTGCGCGAGTTGGTGGTTGGATTCGCAACGAATGCGAATTGGATCCTCGCTTGCGAGAACTTGCCATCCTTCAAGTTGGTTTCACCACTCAGACTGAGTACGAGTGGTCCCATCACATAAAAATTGGCAAAGATTTTGGGGTGACCGACGACGATATCCGTGCGATATACGAAGAGAGTGCCGGAGAAGAGTCGGGTCTAGATGAATTGGCGCGGTTTGTTCTCAGGGCGGCGCGCGAAATGACGCGTGATGTGAAAATGACCGATGCGACATTCGGCTTTCTGTCAGAGCGATTAGGGAACCAAGGAGTTATGGAGCTCATAATGGTAGTGAGCTACTACAACAGCGTGGTGAGATTTTTACAGTCCACCGATATTGATGTAGAGGATGAGTATTTAATCTACCTTAGGCAGTTTCCGCTGCCTGCAGAATAAAGTGATTGAGCTATGCGGACACTGAATTGGTACCTGAGATGCCCGAGTAACCTTAAAGCTAGTCCAGACTTGCTGATTTAGAATCAGCGGATATTCCTATGTCCGCTTTTGCCTTCCCTGAACCGCTCTACTCCTGATTTGGGAATCAAACATGGAGAGTCTCGAATGTCTCTTCATGGCCGGACTCGGCGGTACGATTAGCTAAACTGAGCGGCTGCTTTGGAGTAGAGTTAAAGTGATTTCGAGAATCTCTCGAAAGCCGTCATTGAGACCTCGGTCGCGACCGGCAAAGTGCGACCCGCGGGGGACAGTTGAGATTCGGTAAGTTAAGCTCAACCACGGTGACTGACAGGAGAGTTGAATAGGGTTTTGGCAAGATATTCTTGTGGCTTAGTCAATGGAGACACTCCTGAGCCTCTCGTTAACAAGAAGCTGGGCTTAGAGCCAGGTCTGTCGAACTGGCGACCTGGCTTTGTAGAAAAACGATGGCAGGTTGATCCTGACTTGTTTCATGGTAGAGCCCTATTTGGTGGGTATATTGCAGCGATAGCAGATCACGTGCTTGGGCTCGCAGCTATGACGGTAGTGGAAGATGACTATTTCTTTGGTACGACAAATATGGCGATCAGCTATTTATCCCCGGTGACGGCCGGCGAACTTCGCATCGAAGGTGAGGTTGTTCGACAGCGCTCCAAGTCTATCTATGTTGAATGCAGCTTTTTTTGCGGGGATGAAATTGTGGCCAAAGCCTCAGCAACGCAGGTTGTGTCAGACAACCAACCGAAATCATGATGCTCAACATACATGAGAATTTGACTGTCCAAGAGCGAGGCTCGTTGGATCAGATGCGAACTTGGGCAATTGAGCAAGGAACCCCCAATGAGCAACTCACATCTGCAGGGAAGCTCGCGATAGTCCAACGTGTGTTGGATAGCAATGTCTTGTCTTCTTCTGACACTTGGAAAGCATGTGCCCTGGGCGTTCTCTTTGGTGATGCGCTACAACAAGCAATGGAAAATCGGCTTAAGTGGGTTATCGCAGAAGATGAACTGGGTTCGACCTTTGCTATGAGTTGGAAACACTCAGAGGTTCTTGTCTACCCGTTATCAGCGATCAAATCTCGACTTGAAGACAGCGAAGCAATCGATGTACACACGCTGTATTCCGAATACACCTCGGTATTGCCGTTCCAGCCGCGTTGATGCTGCGCGACCGACCGCTGTTGGCCGGTCTCCGCTGATCGGATTTCTGCTATGGACGCCAATCCCCGCTCCGGTGAATAACTCCAGATCAAACCCGCGCAGCTGCCTTGCAAACGGTTACCATTCTGCCGATTACCGCACAATTTGTTACCTTGAGTAACAAATAACTTGATTTTTTACCTATGCTTATCTAAATTGCCCAGACCAAATTGGTCTGACCAGAATTCTTTAGGAAAAACAGGCAGTGGCCGGAAAACACGATCAAATTGCAGGCGCATTAATCCAGGATATCCTGGATGCCCGCTATCGGGTCAATGAACGCCTGCCCAGCGAGCGGGACCTGGCTGCACGCTTTGATGCCAATCGCGGCGCGGTACGCGAAGCGATGAAAAAACTTGAACAGATTGGTCTGGCTGAGATTCAACCCGGTGGAGCACGGGTCAAATCCACCAATGAAGCGAGCTTAGACGTCATCGGTCACATGCTGGCTGAAGGTCAGATACCCGACCAGACTCTGGTCGATCAAATCCTTGTCGTGATCAGCGCGTTAATGGGGATTGCGGCGGAACAGGTTCTGGAAATCGCCAGTGACGAAGAGATCGAAAATATTCGCACGCTGACTCGACCACTGTATACGCGGGATCTTGGACCAGAGGCGCACACCCTGGCTCGCTTTGAATTGTTCCAGGCCATTATGCTGACCAGTGACAACCTGCCATTGCAGTTGATTGCGCGCACGCTGTTTGAGCAATTTGCACCAAATATGAGGGATGTTATCCCCTCGGACATTCTGGACTATGCAGCTTTTGGAGAATGCGCTCGGCAGATCGATACCGCTTTGGGCCAGCGCGATTTACCGGCTATTCGTCAGACCTTTTCTAACCTGTCTTCACTCAACCGTGAAGCCATGATGCGGGCTCTCGAGACCGCTCGAACTAATCTACCCCTTGAGGTTTCATACTCATGATGCGCACTATCATTCTCCCATTCCTGATCGTGACGGTTTTCGTTTTTGGCGCCGTTACGCTGATGGCCACTGCCCCCGTCCTGGAGCCCGAAGCCCAGGAGCCTGTGTACACCACAGTGCGCGTCACCAATGTCGCCCCGGAAGAGGTACAGCTGAAAGTCCACTCACAGGGGACCGTAAAGCCCAGTACCGAAAGCCAACTGATTCCTGAAGTGAGCGGACGCGTGACCTGGATGTCGCCCAATCTGGTCGCGGGTGGCTACTTCAAACAAGGTGAGGTGCTGGCGCGGGTTGAACAGCTTGACTACACCAATTCGAGAGACCGAGCTCGTGCAACCCTGGTTCGAGCAGAAGCTGAACATCAGCACGCAGAGTTTGAATATCGGCGACAGCGCAGTCTGGCGGAGCGCAAACTCACGTCCCGCTCTCAGCTGGAAAACTCCCTGCGCGCCATGCGGGTAGCAGAAGCGGCATTGCAGGATGCCAAAGTTAACTTCGAGCAGGCGGCTCAAAACCTCGAGCGCACGGACATCAAAGCCCCCTTCACGGGACTGGTGCGCACCGAGTCTGTAGATATCGGCCAGTTCATCTCCAGGGGTAATCCAATCGCAACCCTATATGCCAGCGATCTGGTTGAGGTCCGCCTACCGATTGCAGACCGCCAGCTGGCATTCCTCAATTTGCCTCCTACGCTGCGCGGAGAGCTGCCTGAAGAAATGCAACCCAACGTGACGCTGCGTACCGAATACGCCGGGCAGAACTTGCAATGGGAAGGCAAAATTGTTCGCACAGAAGCTGAAATCGACATCAGTTCCAGAATGGTCCAACTGGTCGCACGGGTGCCTAACAACCCCGACAACGCGCCACTGTCCGTCGGCTTGTTTGTAGAAGCGGAGATAGAGGGACTGTCTGCTGAGGATATTGTGGTATTGCCTCGGTCTGCACTTCGTAACAACTCTCAGGTACTGATCGTTGATGCCGACGACAAACTGCGTTATCGAGATATAGATACGCTCAGGCTCTACCAAGACAACGTACTCATCCAGGGTGGATTAGAAGCGGGCGAAAGAGTCTGTATATCTCCATTGCAGACCGCCCTTGACGGTATGAAGGTGAACCCTTCGGTAGACGAAGCCTAGGGTAGTCCGCGATGCATACCGCAATCCGCTGGTTTGCCAATAACCCGGTAGCCGCCAACTTGTTGATGGTACTGCTGATTGCAGCAGGACTATTTGGCGCGTTGACGACAAAACAAGAAGAATTTCCGAGCATTGATGTCAAAGCGGTTTCGATCAGGGTGCCCTATCTGGGCGCTGCCCCAATCGAAGTCGAAAAATCTGTTTGTGTACGTATTGAAGAAGCCATCCAAAGCGTGGAAGGCATCGACAAGCTACGCACTACTGCGGTTGAAGGCAGCTGCCAGGTTTTTGTAGAGCTGGAAATGGACGCTGACGAAGTCACGGCTCTGAACGAGATTAAAAGCCAGGTTGATGGCATCAACAGTTTTCCTGTAGAAACAGAAAAACCAATAGTCTCCAAGGTCACTCTGGCCCGTAGGGTTGTCCAGGTGGCTATGTCGGGAAACACCGACGAACGAACCTTGAAGCTACTTGCCACAGAACTCAGAGACGATCTGGCGGCAGAGCCCAGCATCTCCCAGGTCGCTGTCGATTACGCACGACCTTACGAAATCTCCATCGAAGTCTCCGAGCTGGAACTTCGCCGGTTTGGCATCACCCTGGATCAGGTCTCACGCGCCATCCGGAACAGCTCCCTGGATATGCCAGGCGGCACGATTAAAACTCAAAACGGCGAAATCCTGATTCGCACTACCGGGCAGGCCTATTGGGGCGAAGAGTTCGAGGATGTTGTGGTTCTGACACGGCCTGACGGAACCAGAGTGTATTTAAGTGATATCGCCACGATTCGCGACACCTTCGAGGAAGGCGATCTGAAAGCAGAATTCAACGCAACACGCAGCGTGATGATCAATGTCTCTCAAGTTGGCAGCGAAGATCTCATCCAGATCGCAGCTGACAGCAAGCTGGTCATCGAGCGTTTCGAGAGCACGCTGCCCGCGGGTATATATCTGAACACCTGGATCGACACCTCTGAAGAACTGCGCGAACGCATGTCTGTATTGATGCGCAACGCCCTTGGAGGTTTGATGCTAGTGCTGGTGGTACTGGCGCTGTTTCTGAAGTTTCGCCTGGCCATGTGGGTGGCCATCGGTATTCCCGTCGCTTTGCTGGGTACGCTGGGTGCATTGCCTTTTACAGACATCAATATTTCCACCATGACCGTGATGGCGTTCATCCTGGTACTTGGCATTGTGGTAGACGACGCTATTGTGGTGGGTGAACGGGTGTACGGCCACGAGCAGATGGGTAAACCCGGCCTCAAGGCCGCCGTTGAAGGGACCT
>JBCCIU010000051.1:0-5938 GCA_039028095.1 Pseudomonadota bacterium | reverse complement strand
TCGAGAGCCTACCAATGCGGAGATCTAAAGCGAACAACGTTGCTGGCTAGCCGGAGTCTGTCAGCTTTCAGGTCATCAGAATATTTTCTTGGCCAAAAGAGGCCTCACAAGTAGCTTTACACGAAGTTCTGCTTCCGACCCTGAAGAGACACTCGTGAAATCTACCTTTGGCCAAAGCCGAAACTTCCAGCTTCGGTGTTTTTTCCGAAAGCGGACACTATCGAGGCGCACGATTGGACACGGCTGCCAACAACCTCAGCCGTCCCCCCTTGTTTGGGGTCAGTGGGAAGTGCGGCTTTTTCTTCCGGCCCCTTAACGGGCATTCGCTAAGTCCCCGCACTGAATGTGGATATCACATGGAACGCTTGAATATGAATTAGTCACCAAATACCGGTTGTTGTGAAGCGGTATTTTTTACCAGAACTAATGAGCGCCTCTTAGGTCGAAGGATCTATGCCGCGCGAAGCTTGTACCCGGAAAATAACCAAGCACCACTCGCATAACAGAACAGCGGCTTTGCGAGATTGGATCTGGCTTGTATCCGCGGATGCTACGACGCGATTTGACGAGTTCTTCGAAATGCATTGCTATTTCAGGTGTTCGTTTAGAAAACTACCCAGATCGCTGAACACTTCGACCGCTTCAGGTGACGTGAAGGACAACAGATAACCCACATGGCTGATTCCCTCATAGACGTTAAGTTCAGCTGCTACACCTGCTCGCTTCATTGCTCGGTGAGTTCGCGCTGAATCGCTTAAAAACAGATCCCTTGTACCGGTTACGAGTTGAGTTGGCGGGAAATTTGTAAAGTCTCCGTAGAGTGGTGATATCAGAGAGTGGGTGAGTGACTCACCATTAGCGTAGGCTTTGGCACTTGCAGCAAGAACACCATCGTAAGTAACAACGCCGCGGTCGATGCCTTCAAGTGCATACAGGCTATCCGATGTCTTCGTGAGATCAGCCCACGGTGAACCTGCGAATACAGCTGCGGGCAAAGGGATATTTTCCTGCTTAAACCGGTGTATCGCAGAGAGCGCCAAACCACCACCCGCGGAAGAACCCCCAAAGCCGATCTCTTCCGGTTTGTATGACTCAAGAACGTTCTGGTAGATCGCAACTACGTCATCCACGGCAGCTGGGAATGGGTCTTGGGGTGGCATACGGTAGTCGATGGCAATGACTGGAATTTGAAGTCGCGCGGCGATCAAAACAGCTTCGGGTGTACCGGCAAGGCCAGCGTTTAGGGTGTATCCACCTGAGTGCATATGTACGAACACGTTGTTCTTGAACTTCTCAGCGACAGCTTTGGGTTGAACCTTTCGGAACATGGCATCGCCCACAGAGCGCTCGGTGATGGTTACACCCATCGCAGGTGCTGCCTGTTTCACCATCGCTGATCGGCTCGCGTTGTGGGGTATAGTGATCTTCTCCCATTCCTCAACGGTCTTTGGGTGTTGCGTATTGAACTGGGCTGGATTGGGTTGTGGGAGAGTGTTCAGCGCCGTTTGCAGTTCTTCGCTCGCAGCTTGCGGAGCAGGAAGTGTGCGTTCTCCTATTGTCCATGGTACCGATTCCTCGGCGTTGATGTTGGCTGCAGCGAGTGTAACTAGAGCTATTAAAGTGAGTTTTTTCATGAGTTCTCCATTCTTTTTCTGGCTAGTTCTTGGTTAGGCGGGTCACCAGTTTCTCGACGTCGTACTTCTCATCTCCGTCGTACCGTGGTGCTTGTTGCTCGAACGCAAGCTCTATTTCACGTGCTCGATCTTGTGCGTAGTCAATGACATGGGCATGTGTTGGGATTAGGAATGCATCTTGTTCAATGCCGCTTAGAACTCGCTGCGCGACCTCGGACGCGGGCATACCGAAGCTTTCGCTGAACTTTCCACGCACAGGATCAACTGCAGTCGTGGCGTGTTCGTCGAGTCTGCGTTCTTCGGAACGCCATAGTGTGGATTGCACAAGCCCTGGACAAAGCACCCCTACGCCGATGTGATCTGGCACTTCACGTCGAAGAACATCAGATAGCCCAAGAATTGCATGCTTTGATGCGGTGTACAGACCCGCGCCCGTATGGGGGACCCCCAGGCTATGTTCAGAACCTGTGTTCACAACGTATGCGTTCTTTCCCGACTCAATGAACCGTGGTAAAAACTCACGAATGCCGTTAATCACCCCCTCGACATTGACTGAAAAAATCCACCGTGCGTTTTCTGGGGTTGATTCGAATATGCTTGCACGTCCTGGTAGAACTCCAGCGTTATTAAATAGCAACTCAATACTCCCGAAGGACCGCCAGGCATCCTCCGCTACCTTTGTAAGCGCGCTGGGTTGAGTGACGTCTGCTTCAATCGCTACTGCAGAGCCACCAGATGCAGTGATTTCGGTTGCGACGTTTTTTGCGGGTTCAATCTCTAGATCAACGACTACAACGTTAACGCCGCGCGCAGCGAGTTCGATCGCGATGGCGCGCCCGATACCGTTTGCGGCACCTGTGACAACTGCAGAAGTGCCCTGAATATTCACAGCCACCTCCTCACTTCTTCAGGCGATGGCCCTCCGGGTCGAAACATCACGACGGCTTCATCAAATCCCGCTTCACTAAACTGCTCTAACTTTTCCCGGTGTTGTTCTGCCGATTGATCTATAGTCAAAGCAATGGTGGAGACGATGGCATGTTGGCCGCCTTCGTCCCGATACTGCCTAAGCGAGTTGGTTAGCTGATCAAGATCTCTGTTTGCAGCGGACGCGATCCATCCATCGAAATCGTTTGCGGCGCGCCTGATCCCCTTCCCCCAGGTGCCGAGGTAGAAAGTTACTTCGTCCCTAAGATTTTCATAGGGCGTTAGATTGACATCGCCGGACGCTTGTCCTGAGATCAGCTGCTTGACCATATCCATGTTGTCACTAAAACACTTGAACCGAGTTTCGTATTCCTTCTCGAAAACCTGGAAGTCAGCGGCGGTCGAGCCGGGACCTACGCCGATCCGCATTCTTTTACCCGCCAAGTGTTTTAGGCTGAGTAGCAGGTGTGCAAGGTAAGCAGGGGGATAGAGTGGAATTTGTAGTATTGCCGTGCCCAGTGATGGTCTAG
The DNA here is from genome assembly GCA_039028095.1 of Pseudomonadota bacterium. Classification (GTDB taxonomy): domain Bacteria; phylum Pseudomonadota; class Gammaproteobacteria; order Pseudomonadales; family Azotimanducaceae; genus UBA4421. The sequence continues at coordinate 2,847 of JBCCIU010000051.1, read as the reverse complement.
ATGTGGCTCCAGCAGCCGCTGCGAGAATCAAAAGGGGGTCAGGAAGCATGAAGCCTCGTCCCACCGCTTGGGTTACCCAAAGGCTTTCGTATCCAAGCGCTTCCAGTTGTTTTGCAAACTCCGTGAGCTCCCCAATAGCTGGGTTCGTGGAAAGTGGTTGAATGGCTGCGCCGAGTTTCATAGTGCGCCCAACCCAAGATGTTTTTTCAAGAAGGCAGCGTGGCTCGCCACAGCGCGACGTGATTCGTCTGAGTTCACGATGATGGGATACACGTGGATGGCACCTGGCTCCTCGTGGTACTCGAGCTCGATGTTCGCAGCCTCTAACTTTTCTTTATATGCGCGTATGTCCGGTAAGAACATTTCGTTTGTGCCAACGCATAAACTGATAGGCGGAAAACCGGAGACATCTGCATTGATTGGCGACAGTTCTGGGTCAGCTACATTCTGTCCGGCGGCGTATGTTTGAATACCCCGACTCAAGAGCTTGCGACTGATAGAAATGTCCAACGGTTCGTATTTGGGGGTTTCTGGATGATCCAACGCCATGTTCACGAAGGGCGACAAGGCAACGACACATGCTGGTGGGAAGTTACTGGCTAGCTGGCGTCTAGTAAGTATGAGCGCCAGTCCGCCGCCTGCGCTGTCTCCGACAATAGCCCACTTCCCTGATTTAAGGTCAGCGCCCTGCTGCAGGTGTTTGATGACCAGTGCGAGGTCATCCGGTGCTGCTGGATACGGAGCGGTGCCCGCCTTACGGTAATCCACTAGTACACCGGCTGTATTTGTAGCGTCGGTTAGCGCACACAGCCAATCCCACATTGCTTCAAAAGGTCCGGCTGTATATCCACCGCCGTGAGCGTGAACTAAAACACCATTGGTCGAATTGTCCTTGTTAATCCACACATAGTTAATGCCATCTACGCAGCCGCTCTCTACGCTGTGATTCTGAGCAAGTCGCTTTGGAGGTTCCGGCATGCGAGTTTGTTTTAGCGCGAACTCATATAGCCAGACGGGCATCTTCGAAAAGAAACTGAGCGCGCGTCGTGCCGCTTTCATATCCATCGTCGTTTGCTCAGACATAGTCGAATACCTTGACTCTTTAATGACGGGGTGTCACTATACATGGCAAATGACAGGGTGTCACTATAAATATGAAGATAGTATTGCCAAACAAACGTGAGTTGGTTTCGTGCGCGATTTAACGCTTGAGCCCTGGGTAAGTGGTTTTTGCTTTGGTGAAGGTCCGCGTTGGCACAATGGCAACTTGTGGTTTTCGGACACTATTGGCCAGGCTGTGTATCGCTTGTCCGGTAACGGTGAACTGGAACTTGTGACGAAAATACCCGACATGCCGTCAGGACTAGGTTTCCTAGAAGACGGCCGACTCGTCGTTGTCGGCATGACGACCCGTACGCTCTATGCTTGGGACGACCATGCACTTACTACCTATGCAGACCTGAGTGAGTTCACGCCTTTTCCAATCAACGACATGGTCGTAGATACATCAGGTAATGCCTTCGTCGGCGGTTGGGGTTACGACATGCTGGGTGGGGCCGAACCTGCCCCAGCGGAACTGATACATATCGGGTCTGATGGCAGCAAACATCTTTGCTCTGACGGCTTATCTTTCCCGAATGGTTGCGTCGTAACACCTGATCAAACCACTCTGATCGTAGCTGAGTCTCAAGGGCAACGACTAACCCGATATTCCATTCAAGAAGCGAAACTTAGTGCTCGTGCGGTCTGGGCAGCGTTACCAAACCGAGTACCCGACGGCATTTGCCAGGACGAAGCAGGTGGCATATGGGCGGCATCACCCGAAACGAAAGAGGTCATTCGCGTACTAGAAGGTGGTGAGGTCACGCATCTCATCAAAACGGAGCGTAAACCTTATGCCTGTGCATTGGGAGGCGCTGAAGGAAAAACGTTATTCGTTATGGTTGCCGATACGATCGAGCCTGCTGTGTGTCTGGAACGACGTGACGCCGCGGTAGAGTGCGTCTTGGTGCCTTACAAGGGTCTGGAACACTCAGGAGCTGAATTAACGTGAGGGGACGATTACCAAGAGCGACGACACAAGCGCAGAAGGATGAACGCAAGCAATCGATCTTATCTGCAGCGGACCAACACTTGATTGAAGTCGGACTTGATGCGTTTTCAATGGAGGTGTTAGCGCGGGAACTTGGATATGCGCGCGGGACTTTGTATCGCTACTTCGGTACGCGGGAAGAGGTTTTGCTAGATCTGTATAACCTGAAGCGAAGTGATTGGGTATTGCGACTGCTAAATACGATCAAGCCAGGGCTGAGCGACAAGATCTTTGTGCGTCGGCACTACACAGAAAGCGTGAAAGATGCGTTGTTTCTAACACTACGTGCTCGTCTGGAAAGCACGATCATTCCCAACATATCGGCAGCCAAGCATGCTGAATCGAGAGAGGTTACAGCCAGCTCAATTGGTGCATTGGCACAACACTACTCGGAGTGTCTTGGGCTCACAGAACGCCAGGCGCAGCAGCTGATCATCGCATATGGCGCATTAATGCTGGGTGCCGCCCAGGTTGAACCTCAGTCCACCCGCAAGAGTTCAAGGTTGACGAAAGAAATGCGTGAATTAGTCACTGACATGGACGGTCAAACCGTATTCGAATCGAACGGCATCATGATCCTCGAGGGTCTCCGTGGAGATCGATCAATCCCAAGCAGATCAAACCCAGGTAGGTCCGAGCGATGATTATGTTGCAGTTCCGATGGTACGTGCGTGATGAGAATCGCGAGCAGTTATTGAGCGCCTGGAAAGCAGTTCACACACATGTCGAGAAGACCGAACCGGCAGTTTTGTTGT
>JBCCIU010000050.1:0-7267 GCA_039028095.1 Pseudomonadota bacterium | reverse complement strand
TGTTGCACACCAGTGGAATCTATTTTTTGTGGGCCTACCCCTTCAGCGTGTATTGGTGGAACCTGTCGTACTACGGTAATGCATTGTGGTACGACTATTTGTTTTATTGGCTTGGTTTCTCGGCCTTTGCAGTGCGTATTGCAGCCTGGGCCAAACAACGAGCCAAGCTGCAAGTTGAACCGATAGGCAATACACAGAAACTGCTGGGCTATCTGCTCATCGGCCTGGGACTGGCGCTATCTGCTACCGGGCTGCAATGGCAGGATCCGACCACAACTTGGCTGACGAGCCCTACCTGGTCAGAAACACTTGTGCTGTGGCTACCGTTCTGGCCTTTCGAACCTTTTATCCCATTGCTGGTATTGGGTCTCGCCGCAACGGTGTTAACGCAGCCCCTGCGCGGGCCAGGTGCGGTGCGGGCATGAGACATACGGGTTCTGCTCACAACCCAGCGTAAGTAAGTGCCTGTATTGCCCCGAATCTTTCCGACTTTCTGGTACTAACAAGTGAACAACACTATTACCTTGGTCATTTCCTGCCCTGACGGTACGGGTATCGTCGCGGCAGTTGCCAACTATATCGCTGAGCTTGGTGGATCGTTGCTCGAATCCAACCACCATACGGACCGTGCGGAACAATGGTTTTTCATGCGTAACGTTATCGATACCACGGCCATGCAAGGTAATCTGGCATCGTTTCAAGAAGGTTTTGAACCCGTCGCTGCACAATTTAATATGCAGTGGCAAGTCCGTGATAATGCTAAGCGTCGCAAAGTTGTGATGCTCGCCAGCAAGGCTTCTCACTGCCTGGCAGATCTTTTGCACCGCTGGAAAGACGGCGAATTGTTCTGTGACATTCCCTGCGTTGTCTCAAATCATGAAAATCTACGCAGCATGGTTGAATGGCACGGGATTCCATTCCATCACGTTCCGGTCCCAAAGGCGGACAAAGCCGAGGCTTTTGCCAGAACCGCTGAAATTATCGATCGGCACGGCGCTGAGTGTATTGTTTTAGCCCGCTATATGCAGATACTGCCACCTGATCTATGTGCAAAATACTCAGGTCAGGTCATCAACATCCATCACAGCTTCTTACCGTCGTTCATCGGTGCAGACCCTTATCAAAAAGCCTACGATCGCGGCGTAAAACTGATTGGCGCGACCTCTCACTATGTCACCGAAGACCTCGACGAAGGCCCAATCATTGAACAGGATGTAATCCGTGTCAGCCACTCTTGCGACCGCAGCGAAATGGTTCGCTTGGGGCGGGATGTTGAACGCGCGGTACTGGCACGCGGTTTGCTGTATCACCTGCAGGATCGGGTACTTACCCGGGGTAACAAAACGGTAGTTTTTACCTAATCGGGGTTGGCCAGCTGATCCTTGCGATACTGCGCCGGTGTCTGCCCGCAAATACGTTTAAACGCAGAATAGAATGCGGAGTTGGAATTGAATCCAACCTCGAACGCAACGTTAAGAATAGGCTGCGGACGATCACTTGGCTCAGCCAGAAGCCGCTTGGCTTCTTCAATACGATGGCTGTTCAAGTAGTCAAAGAAGCTCATATCGAACCCAGCATTGATCACCTGGGAAAGATGGTTGATTGGACACTGCACCAAGGTTGAAAGCTTTGGCAACGTCAACCCAGGGTTCATATAGGCTTTGTCTTCATGCATCAGCTGAATGAGGCGTTGCTTGTAACGATCAAGCAGCTCTTCACTCAGCCCGGATTTGGCGTACTTCTGTGATGCGGCATGGCTGTTCACCGGTTCCCGGTAGTAATCCGCAATCTGTATCGCCTTATCACCCTTTAGCGTCACAAATTCAGCACCAAACCAGGTTTCGCCATCGTCATCCTCCGCGATTACCCGGTACTGGAACGCGATTGAGTTTTCCCCGGTGGCGATATCACCTTCAAGTTCATAGTGATTTTGATCGTGGCTGAAAAATTCCGAGAGATAGCCGATAAGTTCTTTACGCGGCCGCAGCTGGTTTGACGGCACGTCAACATATACCCCGTCCGGGGTCAGATGGTTCGCCACTTCCTTTGCATCGTGTTCGTTCCAGGCTTCGATATAGCTGGCGACAAAGTCTTTCGGACGAACCTCTTTCGGACCTACCTCTTTCGGACCTACCTCTTTCCGACTAACCATAGCCTCGATCAGTTTCTGGCTGTCTTTTGATCATGCCAGAACCAAACCAGAAGTAAACGAGCCAGGCTAGAAATCAGCTGGCGGGGTCAGCTTGGCCCGTTCGGGGCTCCAAAATGGTGCGTCTTTGGGCGTGCAACGAGCAACTTTGTAAAACTGGCGCAGTTCTTTCTCATAATTGATCTCCGCCCAGAGTTCACCGCCAAGATATTTGGTTTCGATCATGGCCAGCGCGATGTTGGCCTTCACCACAGGAGACCACATGGCCGATGTGACATAGCCAACGTCGGTTTTGCAACTTTTACTGTTGTAAATAAACGCGCCTTCCGCCGGCTTATTACCCTCAATATCCAGGCGGGTGAGCGTATATTTGGGACCTTGCTCGGCTTCCTTCAACAGAGCCGTACGACCATTAAAATGCGGTTTCTTGAAGTCCACCATCCAGCCCAGATTGAGTTCAAAGGGGGTTTGGTCATACTGAAAATTCACCGTTTTCAACGCTTCGTTAAATTCATACCCCGGCATGATAAACCCAGCTTCAAGTCGCAACATATTGGTCGCTTCCTCGCCGTACGGATGCACACCGTAGTCTTCTCCAGCTGCGTAAACCGCGTCCCACAGCGCCAAGGCGTGTTCAGCATCTATCCAAAGCTCGTAGCCCAGATCACCGGTAAAACCAGTGCGCGACACCATTAAGCGGGCACCTGCAAATTCGAAAAAGTGAATCGTAAATGGCTTGGCATTTTCTATGCCCGTCAGACCCATTTTTTTCAGTACGGCACAAGAGGTCGGACCCTGCAATGACAAACCAGCCAGATCATCGCTGCGATCGCGAATCGTGACGTTGTCGAACCCGATGCAACTTTTCTTGAGCCAGGCCGTACTCGGACTACCGCACGTCAGCATGAACTGATCAGGGCCCAACCGAAAAATGGTGCCGTCATCAATCAGGCGCCCTTCATCCGTACACCACAAGACGTAGCTGACTCGATTCTCTTTCATTTTTGTTACGTTGCGGGTGACCATACGATTCAGCATCGCTTCGGCATCCGGCCCACTGATAAAGTACTTCTGCATGGCACAGATATCGTATGTGCCGCAGAGGTTCCTGACGCAGAAGTATTCATACTCAGCTTCGTAGTACACGTCGGCAAATTTGATGCCATTCCACGCAGACCAAGCTTCACGAATATTCCAATCGTCCAATCTGGGTTGGAAATGACTGGGTTGTGGTTTCTCCAAAGCTCTACTCATCGTAACAGTCATCTTCCGGCACAGTGTTCGGACGTTTCAGATCCAGGAGAATTTCCCGCGCTGCGTTGGCGCCGCAGGCAGACGACACGCCACCGCCCGGGTGGGTAGACGAACCGCACATGTACATGTTCTTTATCGGCATCCGATATTGCGCAAAGCCTGGAAACGGGCGGTTGAACAGCAGCTGATCGATGGTCAGCTCACCCTGAAAAATGTTGCCCTCCGTAAGGCCAATTTCCTGTTCAATCTCCCAGGGTGTACGGACTTCCATGTGCACAATGAGATCTTTGAAGCCGGGGCTGTAACGTTCAATTTTGTCGATAACCGTCTGGCCAAACTGGTCACGCTTTTCTGGTGTCCATGGGCCATCTGCAAGCTCTGGCGGGCAGTACTGGATAAAGTTGGACATCCAATGCATCCCCGCAGGCGCCACGGTGGGGTCCCAGGCTGATGGAATCACACTTTCGATAAACGGATCATCCGACCAGGTACCCCGCTTCCAGCAGTCATACGCTCGCTCCATGGTTTCCATGGAACCGGAAAACGCCTGGCCACCGCGATTTATATAGGGGTTGTCGGGGACATTGTTAAACTTGGGCAACCCGGACAGCGCGATATTTACCTTCCCTGAAGAGCCGCGAATTTTGTAGTTCTTGGCCTTTTCGTAAATACCCGGTGGCAAGTCTTCTTTGGCCATGATCTTCGTGAACGTGCGGCGTGCATCCAGGTTGGAGACGACGATGTCCGCGTTCAATACATCACCGTTTTCCAGCGCCACGCCAACCGCTTTGCCGTCTTTGACCAGCACCTGTTCTACGGGTGCACTGGTCCTAATTTCGCCCCCATGCGACTGCAATGCAGAAGCGATGGCGTTGGAAATTGCTCCCATGCCACCGCGGGCAAGGCCCCAGGCACCGATGCTGCCATCAACATCACCCATGACATGATGCAACAGGATGTAGGACGAACCCGGCGAATAAACACCCAGCGCAGTACCGATAATTCCTGCGCCCGCCATGGACGTTTTTACAATATCGGTTTCAAAATACTCGTCCAGAAAGTCTGCGGCGCTCAACGTGAAAAAGCGGATGTATTCGTACAGCTCTTTCTCACCCAGAGACCAGAATTCTTTTGCCAGAAACAACAGTTCGCTGATATCACGCGGCTTGAAACTGGTTGGATCCGGTGGTGTGCGCAACAAGGTTTTGCGAATCAGCTGCGAATAACGTGTTAAGTCGGCTTGAATACGGAACATGGCGTCCGCATCATGCCGCGAAACGCGCTTCAGTTCGTTGTAAGCCGCTTCTTCGCTGTGGTACGACAACAAAGTATCGCCATTATCTGCAAAGTTGATCGTACCTAGATAAGGTACCAGCATCAGACCGTGACGACTGAGGTCCAGATCGCGATGCAGAGCCTGGCGCATCATGCTGCAGACATAGGAACAGCTGGAATAGAGCCAGCCTTCCTGTAATTCTCGGGACACTGCAGCCCCGCCGATGTAGTCGTTTTTATCAACCACCATGACGTTAAAACCACCTTTAGCCAGATAAGCTGCGTTGGTCAGGCCATTGTGGCCTGCTCCGATGACGATGGCGTCATAGTGACTCACTTAAGCGCCTCCCTGGCGGCGTTAAAACCCGGCAAACCGGTCAGATCACCTGCTGGATGGGTCCCCGCGCCACATAACATCAACCCTTCAATGGGTGTTTTGTATTGTGCTGCACCATGGGTCGGACGCATCATGATGAGTTGGTCCAACGCAAAATCGCCATGGTGCCAATGCCCACCGCTGACCCGATGGCTGCGTTCAAGGTCCTGTGGTGTCAACAACTGAGTGCCTACTAGCTGTGATTGTATGGAAGGGCTATAGCGTTCCAACACATGCAGCACGGACTCGAGTAAGGCGGCACGCGAGGCAACGCTCCACCCTCCCGACGCCTCATCACCGCGCACCGCAAAAGGGGTATACATAACGTTGGCGGACAGTACGTGTTGACCTGCAGGGGCCAGCGCAGAATTGTGCAGGCTTGGCACCATCACCTCCATCACTGGAGTCTGCGGCAGCTCGCCATACTTCGCGTTGTCGAAAGCCCACTCGATGGTTTCCACATCTGGCGCCAAAACCATGCGTCCGTCAGGTTGGTCCAAGCCAGAAAAATCCGGCACCCCACTCAGCGCAAGGTGCACTTTCGTGACCATGCCGCGGTCACGATACCGATCAATGCGGTTGGTAAATTCGATATCCAGGTGTTCGGCGCCGGTCAGGTTGAGAAAAGTACTGCGCGGGTCCGCGCTGGATATAATCTGTCCGGCTGCAATGCGCTCCCCGCTTTCGAGGGTGACACCGGTTGCTGTGAGATCTGCAGCCGCACCAGCCGGGCCATCGCGTGACTCTACTTCGACCTTCGCCACCGGTGCATCGGTTCGTATTTCTACGCCTGCTGCCCGGGCTGCGCCGAGCAGTGCGTCGACCAAACTGGCTACATCAACGCAGACCTCGGATCGATTCTGTAGGCGGTATAATAACTGCAAGACCGAGTTGTTTGGCGAGCGTGGCGCCTGTTTGGTACCGATTAAGCCATCCCAACTGAGCATAGCCTTGAGCACCGGCGAGGTGACAAACTCATCCAGCAAGTCGTACATGGGCAACGCTACAATACGGAAAAACTCCTGCATGTCCTGCTTGCCAAGCATGCGGATTTTCAACCCCAGTTGCGCAAACGACGCGATTTCAGACAGCGAGTTGTTGCCGATGGGGGGCACCGTTTTCTGCCAGAACGGCTGGAACATCTGTGCCAACTTGTCCATCAGGCGGTGGTATTCCTGAAACGCCGCCGCATCCGTCTCCACAGCGCCGGATATGTTGGCACCGTTAAGACGCACCGGCGGTTCCGCCGGAGACAATCCCACCAGATCAAGATTGCCTGAACGATAGCCGTGGTCAGTCAACCTGAGATCATCAACAATCTGCGTCGGCAGATGAGTTGCGTATTGGGCTACCGAGGCTTTAAAACCAGGATGGAATTCGTAGGATGCGGCCAGCCCTCCACATTGCTCGGCCGCCTCCAGAACCAGAACGCGTTTACCGCTCCGGGCAAGATAGTTGGCGCACACAAGACCGTTGTGCCCAGCGCCAACAATTATCGTGTCGTAGTGTGTTCTTTTAACTGTATCTGTGTCGCCGTGATCCACAATCGCATCAGCAAACCTTCCACTAGGCTAGCAGGGTATTGCGGCTCATAATTGCGCGCTTCTCAGCCTACACGCATACGTCGGTGGCAGCGCTACACCGTGAGCAGCAGATGTTCTCTTTCCCAGGCGGTAACCTGGGTCGAAAATGATTCCAGCTCACGGCGTTTGATGTCCACATACAGGGCCACAAAACGGTCACCCAACAGCGCAATCAGTGGCTCGCAAATCTCCAGCGCCTGCAGGGACTCTCGCAGGCTGCGAGGAATGGTGTACTCCAGATCCCAAGCACTCTCCGCCACCGGTTCGGTCGGCTGCAAGCCTTCCTGGATACCCAGATAGCCGCAAGCAAGACTGATCGCAATGGCAAGATAGGGGTTGTTGTCGGAACCCGGGATACGATTTTCTATGCGCGTGCCGGTACCGCTCGCGCGAGGCACGCGAAAGCCTGTAGTGCGATTATCGATGCCCCACTCAACGTTGGTGGGACAAGACTCAGCGCTTTCAAAGCGACGATAACTGTTTGTGTTGGGCGCCAGCAGAGCCATGGCCATAGGCGTGTATTTCTGCAACCCCCCGAGGTAGTGATAAAACGTTTCACTGAACCCGCCAGCCTGCGCACCAGCAAAGGCGTTGTGCCCGGTTGCCTGATGAACCAGGCTTTGATGCAGA
>JBCCIU010000049.1:0-7307 GCA_039028095.1 Pseudomonadota bacterium | reverse complement strand
TTTGTTCTTGTTCTTTTATGTTCTCCTTTTTTTGGTGCCGGGGGGGGGGGGGGGCCCTGTTGATTGTTCGGGTTGCAAGAGTTGAAACGCATGCACTTGAACGGTGAAGCCATTTCGTTGGGCGAGGATTTGTTGGTCCAGATGTTCGAATCCCGCATCGTCACTCCATTGGATGAGCTGCGCGGGTGTGAAACCCAGCCATATGTCTCCACACGCCTCAGTCACCCAGCGCTGTTCGTGTTGAATCAGTTCAGCAACCACCAACAGACCGCCATTTCGCAGGTGGTTGCCCGCCTGAAAGAAGAAGGCCTGAGGTGATGCGATATGATGAATCACCATAGTGGCCACAATGGCATTGGCGCGCCTGACCGGTGGTATTTTCATAAAGTCGGCATGGGTCAGCTTCACGTTTTGACAGTTACCTGTGGCAACCTCGGCTGCCTTTAAGGTGGTGGCTGATGTATCGATTCCCTCAGCCTTGCTGAACAGACGACTCAAATCTTGCAGGAGGCTTCCATCACCGGGTCCAACTTCTAAGGCTTTAGAGCGTGAGGTTTCGGGGAGTCTTTGAATGGTGTTTAGTACTGCCTGCCGATAGACGTCGGCATGACATACCCGGGTCTGTTGTTGGTGTAGAGCATCCGCGTGACTTTCAAAAAATGCGATGGATCTCTCTGCTCGAGTTTTATAGATCGCAGCAACGGAACTGTCCATCTGATTGTCGTACTCCGCATCCAAGCCTGCGAACAAGGATTGTACAAACTCTGATTCCGGGCGAGCCCTTTGATAAAATACGAAGGTTCCCTCCGGACGTTTCTGAACCAGGCCTGCCTCGGCCAAACATTTTAAGTGGTGGCTCATCGCTGGCTGTGCCATATCAAAGATGCTGCACAACTCCAGCACACCAAAAGAATCGTGGGCCAGCAGGCGCAGGATGTTGGCGCGTAACGGGTCGCCTGCAGCCTTGCAGAGTTGTACAACCGACAACGAGCAGGCGTGCGAGGTCATCGCGGTTGATTGTTGAGCGCTTGGCATGGGCGGAAGGAACAGTTCCGAATAAGCAACGCGCGGCAGTATACAGCGCGCTCGATTAATATCAAAATATTTTGATGTTTGAATGGCTCTTCTGCTATGCGAGACTGCCCGGCTTGATAGGATGTGTTCTCAGCAATGACATTTACCAGTAAGTTACCGGATGTTGGCACCACCATTTTCACGGTGATGAGTGCTCTGGCAAATGAGCATAAAGCGCTCAATCTTTCCCAGGGATTTCCTGACTTTGATGGCCCGCCCGCTCTGCTGGATCGGGTTAACCACTACCTCACGCATGGACACAATCAATATCCACCGATGGCTGGTGTGGAACCTCTGCGCCAGGCGATTGCGGTAAAAGTCAAAGATCTCTACAGCCGTGGTGTTGATCCGGTGGATGAGGTGACCGTAACTGCGGGTGCTACCGAAGCCCTGTTTTGTGCGATCGCGGCAGTAGTCAGAGCAGGGGATGAAGTGATTGTGTTCGACCCGGCGTACGACAGCTATGAGCCGGTCATCACGTTGCAAGGCGCCCGTACGATACATGTGCCGTTGGATGCGCAGCGGGGATTTAACGTGGACTGGCAACGAGTGCAGGATGCCATCACCCCCAGAACCCGCGCCTTGATCATCAATTCCCCACACAATCCAACCGGCGCAGTTTGGGGCGAAGCCGATTTAGCTCAGCTGCAAAAGCTGGTAGTCGAAAAAGATCTTTATGTGATCAGTGATGAGGTGTACGAACATATTGTGTTTGATGGAGTGAGCCATCTCAGCCTGTGTCGCTATGAGGATCTGTTCGCGCGCAGCTTTGTCATTTCCTCGTTCGGCAAAACCTACCATGTGACTGGGTGGAAGGTCGGATATTGCGTTGCGCCCGCACATCTCACCCATGAGTTCCGTAAAATACATCAGTTTGTAAACTTCACTGTAAATACGCCTATGCAATTAGGCCTGGCGGATTTTTTGTCTGATCACCCCGAGCATCATCAAATTCTGCCGGATTTTTATCAGGCTAAGCGTGATCTCTTCTGTCGCGCGTTGGAAGGCTCACGATTTTCCTATCAACCTAGCCAGGGTACGTATTTTCAACTGCTCAACTACCAAGCTATTTCCCAGGAATCTGACTTAGAACTTGCGCGTCGTTGGACCCAGGAGATCAAAATTGCTTCGATTCCTATTTCAGTCTTTTATCAAAACCCGGATCAGCTGACCCAACCTCTGTTGCGATTTTGTTTTGCTAAAGAGGACCATACCCTGCTGGATGCGGCGGAGGTCTTGTGCCAGCTTTAGATGATCTGCATGTGACATTGATTCAGAGCGAAACCCATTGGCATGAACCTGCCAAAAACCGCGACCTGTTTGAAAGACTGATGTCTGATACACCGGCTCAGAGCCAGCTCATCGTGTTGCCCGAGATGTTCAGCACGGGATTCACGATGGCCAGTCGCCAGGTTGCTGAGACCATGGATGGCCCAACGGTTGCATGGATGCGAGAACAAGCCTGTCAACGCGGTCTGGCAATCTGCGGCAGTGTTGTGATCGAAGATGATGGCTGCTATTACAACCGTATGGTATTTGCTGATGCTCAAGGGCAGATACAGCACTACAACAAGCGGCATTGCTTCCGCATGGCGGATGAGCATCGATACTATACGCCGGGTGATGAACGCTGTGTGGTTGGGCTCAATGGATGGCGGATAAACTTATCGGTTTGCTACGACCTGCGCTTTCCTGTGTGGCTACGTAATCGTGAGGATTATGACGTTTTAGTCTGTGTTGCTAATTGGCCGGCCGCCCGACGCACTGCGTGGAATACTTTGTTACGTGCGCGTGCTATTGAAAATCAAAGTTACGTCGTGGGCGTGAACATCCTGGGGTGTGATGGTAATGACGTCACCTACAGCGGCGGCAGCGCAGCCTACGCCCCAGATGGTGAAGTTTTGGGTGAGTATTTTGATACAGCGATCGTGCAAACGCATATTTTGAGCCGCAAGACACTAAATGAGTTGCGAACCGGTTTCCCGGTTTGGCAAGATGCAGATCGTTTCCAAATGGTGGACTGACGTCGGGGTGTCGACAGGGTCACCTGGGATCAACAATTAGATCTATACCAGCCTATAAGAGAGATTGTGTTGCGTACTGTCCACGTCTTCATCCTGACCGCTTCCCTTGCCTTGACGGCATGTGGGGGTGAAACCAACGCAGTTGGGGAATCCACCAAATCATCTTCGACCGCCATGTCACCGACGTCTGAAAGCCAACCCCCCTCAGGGGACGCATCGGGTCCCCATCCGGGAGAAAAAATTTATGAACAGTATTGTTTTTCCTGTCATACCCCTGGATTAAGTGGAGCCCCAAAGCTGGGTGACAAGGAGGCTTGGGCTCCGCGTATTGCCAAGGGGCAGGCTTTGTTGTTGACCACAACCATCGAAGGCATCGTTCCAGCCATGCCGCCCAAAGGCTTATGCAGAAGCTGCTCGGACGAAGAGCTGGCTCAAGTTGTTGATTTTATGGTCAAGAAAAGCCAATAAGGCCAATATTTGGTCTGATCGGCTATGTGAATCAGCCTCTTTTCTTGAAAAAGTATCTATAAATCAAATAGTTAAGTTTGGCATGGTATCTGCTTAATAGTATCTGCGTAGTTAATCTGTACAACGATTGGTTGGGGTAAACCATGGCTAGAGCTAGACCTGGAGACATCGTCTCGCGACGCAAAGGGTTGGTAATGCACAAAGGCATCTCTCTGGGTGACGGTCGTGTAATGCACAACACGCCGTTTAAAGGTGAACATATCTGTTCTGAGGCCGAGTTTCGGGCGGGCAGGCGGATGTACGTAAATCACCTGGATGGTAGCCAGCGTCAGCGTGCGATGCGCCGCATGGAGGTGACTGAAGATAGAAATCGACGGTATAACCTGCTTCGCAACAACTGTGAGCACACGGTGACACGACTGACCACCGGCGATGCGCGCAGTCCACAACTAAAGTCCTGGATATGGGGAGCCGGGTGCGCTGCAGCGGCTTTTGCTGTCACACGCCACCCCGCAATTACCGCCGCTGCTTATGTTGCGGGCCGCAAATGGGGTAGCAAAGATCCGTAACGACTAGGGTCCGCTGGACAAATCAAAATGGCTTTTGTACGTCTGCTGCAGAATCACGATTTTGTGGCAGTGTAACTGCAGTCGAGGGTGCTGTTGAGCGGGATCGGATTGAGCACCGTAAAGATGGTCGCCAACGATCGCATGTCCCAGCCAGCTCATATGCACCCGCAGCTGGTGGGTGCGTCCATGGATGGGATTCAATAACATCAAGCTGTGTTGGTTATTGTGTCTTAAACATCTGACTTTAGTAACTGCATCCACGCCTTCGCGGTCCTGGGTGACCTCAAAGCGCTTGCCCCTTTGCACAATTCGCTTTCTTTCTCCGGCAACCCGGTATCGACTTTTTCTGCCCTTGCAGAGAGGCATATCGATGGTCAGGGTGTGTCCCGTCGGGAATAGACCGACCACCCACGCCAGGTAGAATTTTTCGACCTGGTGATTGCCAAAACTTCTGGTTAATCGGGACTGGGCGGACTGGTGGCGTGCGATGATCAACACGCCACTCGTTCCCTTGTCCAATCTGTGCACCATGTAGGGTTTGCCCAAATCGCGCTTAATCTGATCCCACAAATTGGATTCTCCCGCTCGATCGCGTAGGAGTGAAACCCCGGAGGGCTTATTGATCACCCACACGTCTTCGTCACTGTATATAACGTCTAGATTCATTTTTCTCGATGGGAAATGGCGTACAAGATTTTCGGTGGTTATGGGGCTAAAGTAGCGGATTTAAGAATCGAGATAAATCTGCATGAATTTGCGTGACCTCAGGTATCTGGTGGCAGTCGCCGAACATAAACACTTTGGGCGTGCCGCAGAAGCCTGTTTTGTTAGTCAACCTACCCTGTCCACCCAGCTGAAAAAACTGGAAGACACCCTGGGTGTCACTCTGGTAGAGCGCACCAATCGTCAGGTGATGTTGTCTCCTGCGGGTGAACAGATCGTAG
This sequence comes from Pseudomonadota bacterium, assembly GCA_039028095.1. GTDB lineage: Bacteria > Pseudomonadota > Gammaproteobacteria > Pseudomonadales > Azotimanducaceae > UBA4421. Next base: position 2,228 of record JBCCIU010000049.1, on the reverse strand, counting down.
CCCAGGCACAGCGTGTTCTGCGTGAGGTCAATACTTTAACCGGCTTAGCGGAGCAGCATCGAGACCCGTTAGGAGGTGAGTTTCGACTGGGGATGATTCCGACCGTAGCGCCTTACCTGTTGCCCAAAATTCTAAAACCGATCAGTTCTGCGTTCCCGAACCTGCGTCTGCAGCTGACCGAGGGTCAAACAGCGCAATTAACGCGAATGTTGAAACAGGGAGAGTTAGACGCAGTTTTGTTGGCCTTACCCCTGAATGAAGAGAACATTCGCGAACTCAAATTGTTTGAAGAGGCTTTTTTGTTTGCTGCTTCCAAGCAGCATAAGAAAGCTAAACAAGAGACTGTAACCCTTTCGGATTTGAGTGAGGAACAGGTCTTGTTGCTGGAGGACGGGCATTGTTTGCGTGATCAGGCTCTGGATGTTTGCCATACCCAAGGGGCGCAAGAGAACGCTAACTTCAGGGCCACTTCTTTAGAAACCTTGCGTCAGATGGTAGCGGCAAATGTGGGGATTACCTTGATGCCCGAACTTGCGGTAACGCGAAGGAGTGGCGAGGTTAAGTACATCCCCTTTGAACACCCGCAACCGCATCGAGAGATTGGTCTGTGTTGGCGCAACACCTCTACCCGGTTCGACCTGCTGGATGCACTGGGGAAAGTACTCAAAGATGTCACATCTAAATTGGACTAGATCGCCAGAAATTTAGGCGTCTAGCCGACAATCTGGTCGATGAAAATCTCCATAAATGCCGCAGCTGCCCACGTTAGGGGCGGGATGATGACATACAAACTCCATTTCAGAAGACTGGTAAAGCCCAGGGGCCACTCGGGAATATCGGCCAGATAGGCGCGATGATTCAGCAGCACCTGTAAACGCGCCAGCGTCTCATGTTCTCGCAGATCGAGGTTCTTTCGGAGCTGATCGACTCTTTCGTCAACATCAACTATCGCTGCGTGTTTGAGCTGCTTCATTTTGCGTCGTAGACCCAGATTGGGTGTCAATAACAAGTAAATGAGTGAACCAAAAGTCACGACAAAGCCGGGTGCGATTGCTGAGGTGTTAAAGTCGCCGCCTAGTGTCAATAGCGGGTAAAGCATCTGTGCGCCCATCAATCCCAGTGCGGGTAGTACGGATATGTTGGTAAAGGGACGTAGTTGTTCGGGTTTGAAGAGGTCAATTTTCGTGTGACTTGACCCCAACGCACTCGCCATTCGCCGCGTTCGTCGGGCCGCAGCCGAAGCAGAATCCGGAGTTGACGAAGCAGGGGGCGAGCCCGCCGCGGCCGCCGTGGAAGGCGCTGTTGCACGCTTCGTCGTCGCCGGAGAGCGTGAGGCAAGCGGCGGTGAGGTGGCCCCCGGCGTAGAGGGTGCGGCTCGGATCGCCCGAGCACTCGGGCGGCGTGTCGCAGGCGTCGGTGCAGGCGCCGGCATTGGCCCGGGCGGGTCCGCAGCCGCGGCAGCTTCCGTCGAAGTCGTCGAAGACGCAGCTCGCGATGTCGCCGTTGTTGCCGACGTGGAACGCCGCGTTGCACGCCGCCTCGTCGCCCGACAGGACCTGGCACGCCTGCGTCCCCGGGCCGCCCACGAAGAGCGTGCGGGCCGGGTCGGCGCAGGTCGGCAGCTCACAGGCCGGACACGCTCCGCAGTCGGCTGGGCAGCTCGCGCAGGACTCGCCGTTCGCGCACGTGCCGTTGCCGCAGAAGGCGCAGAGCGGATCGGCCGCTGGGCAGGGGCCCACCAGCCCGCAGGCGAAGAGCGCGGTGGTCGCGCAGGCCGCGTCCCAGATGACCTCGCAGCAGTAGGGGTCGGTCGCGCACACGTTGGCGCAGCACGACGCATCGTCGCAGCCGGCCGAGCCGTTGGCCTCGTCGCAGGCCCCGCCGGCGCCCGGGCAGCGCTCGGGGCACTGGCAGGCGTCGTCGCAGATGGAGCCCGAGAGCTCGACGCAGAAGGCGTCCCAGACGACGGTGGCGCAGAAGGAGTCGATGGCGCCGACGCATCCGGCGCAAGGGGCGTCAGAGCACCCGCTGCCCGCGTGCTCGGCGCAGCAGTCCGAGGGGAGCGTCGGAGCGGGGCCGGGGCAGCCACAGAGCGTGTCGCATCCGGCATCGCTGCAGCTCGTCCCCTCGGGGGAGTCGCCGCCGTAGGCGCATTCGACGCAGAAGGCGTCCCAGGCCGTGTCGCAGCAGAAGGGATCGGCGCCGCACACGCAGCCCGCGCAGGCGGC
>JBCCIU010000048.1:0-12077 GCA_039028095.1 Pseudomonadota bacterium | reverse complement strand
CAGGAGCCGGTGAGCGTGCAAGACATCGCTATGCGTCAGTCCATCTCTTCCGCCTATCTCGAACAAATCGTCGGTCGCCTGAAACGCGCCGGTTTGCTCCGCAGTCATCGCGGACCTGGTGGCGGTTATCAGCTAGGTCAAGAAGCTTCCCAAATTTCTGTCAGCGCCATCGTCGAAGCGGTCGGTGAAGGGGTGGACGTTACCCGTTGCGCCGGTAAAGCGGATTGCCTGGAAGGCCATGTCTGTATGACACATGATCTCTGGGTCGATTTATCGGATCGAATTGACGAATTCTTAAGAAGCATCACGCTTGGGAGCTTGGTTGAGCAAAGCCGGAGCAATGGGCAAACTCAATGCAGCAACAGCGCCACCGAGTTGATTGCGGCCACCCAGTTGTAAACAGATATTTGTAAAACAAATCCAGCTCTAGATCTAATCCAGTCGTAAAGCTCAAAAGAACCGCGTTTGCATGAGCAAAAGCAGGAAAATTTCATGAAAATGCCTATCTATCTCGACTACGCGGCAACCACGCCGGTTGACCCGAGAGTTGCACAGAAAATGAGCGAAGCGTTGTTGGTGCATGGAAATTTTGGTAATCCGGCCTCACGGTCCCACGCGTATGGCTGGCAGGCTGAAGAAGCTGTGGAGCAGGCCAGAGATCAGATTGCCAAAACGCTTGGCGCAGATCCTCGTGAGATTGTCTGGACGTCGGGCGCGACGGAATCTGACAATCTGGCACTTAAGGGTGTTGCCGCGGCTGACGATACTGGTAGGCGCCACATTATCACCTCCGAGATCGAGCACAAGGCGGTTTTGGACACGTGTGAGTACCTAGCAGGAGCGGGTTTTGACGTCACCTATTTAAAGGGCGATGGGCATGGACGGGTGAGTGCCGCCCAAGTTGCCGCAGCACTGACGCCACAGACGCTGATGGTCAGCATCATGCACGTTAACAACGAATTGGGATGTATTAATCCCATATCGGAAATTGGGCGGCTCTGTCGTGAAAATTCTGTTTATTTTCATGTGGATGCAGCTCAAAGCTATGGAAAGCTTGAGATAGATGTCACGCGCTTCAATATCGATTTACTGTCGGTTTCAGCGCATAAAATTTATGGTCCCAAGGGTATTGGGTTTTTATATGTGCGGCGTGACCCCCCGGTGCCCGTGGCGCCTTTGATCCACGGCGGTGGCCATGAAATGGGTATGCGCAGCGGCACGTTAGCCACGCACCAGATTGTTGGTCTGGGCAGTGCGGCTGTACTTATGCACGAACACATGCATACGGAGCAGGCACGTCTGTCTAGTCTGCGGCAACGTTTTTTAACCCATATCAATCAGATGCCTGATGTGGTGATCAATTCGCATCCAGAGCACAACCTTCCCTCTATCCTCAACGTCGGATTTGCAGGCGTGGACGGCGAAACTCTGCTGCTCGCCCTGGATGATCTGGCGGTTTCCAGCGGATCAGCCTGCACCTCAGCATCGGTCGAACCCTCTTATGTGCTTCAAGCCATCGGGGTAGACCGGGATGTTGCGCATGCCAGTCTTCGGTTCAGCTTCGGACGTTTCACGACAGATGAGGAAGTTGATGAAGCTGGTGGACGAGTCAGCGAGGTTGTCGGCCGATTGCGTAGTGGTTGAGCACGCGTATAATACGCGCCCGCTTGGGCCCGCAGGGGGCAAATCGGGGGTGCATGACCCGCGATTTAGATCGCTGCTATGTCCTTGCACTTTGAGACTTATTAATGGCGCAGACAAGCTGCCCTCGGAGACCCTTTAAATGTCGATTGAACGCACTTTTTCTATTGTAAAACCCGATGCGGTGGCCCGTAATCTAATCGGCGAAATCTACTCTCGTTTTGAGAAGGCTGGTTTAAGAATTGTGGCCTCTAAGATGTTGCATCTCAGCGAGGCGCAGGCCGCCGGCTTTTATGCGGAACATGAGGGCAAACCTTTTTATGAGGACCTGTGCAGCTATATGCGATCCGGTCCGGTGATGGTGCAGGTGCTTGAGGGTGAAGATGCGATTGCAACCAACCGTCGCATCATGGGTGCAACCAACCCTGCTGAGGCAGATCCAGGCACCATCCGAGCCGACTATGCCGAGTCAATTGATGCCAATGCGGTACACGGCTCGGATGCTCCGGCGTCCGCTGCACGCGAAATCGCCTTCTTCTTCAACGATGACGAGATTTGCCCAAGGGCCTGACTGCCGCTTGCGAATTCACTTATGCTGAATCTCTACGGCCAATCGAGAACGCAACTGGAGGCACTGTTTGTAGAACAGGGTCTGCAGGCATTTCGTGGTCGTCAGCTCATGCGTTGGATCTACCACCTGGAACAGCATGATTTTCAGGCGATGACAGACCTACCTCTTTGGATGCGGGAATGGCTTGCCCAGAACGCATGTATCGAGTTACCCGACGTGGTGCAGCAGCGTGTCTCCAAAGACGGTACCTGTAAGTGGGTGCTCGATGTGGGTGATGGCAATTTGGTTGAAACGGTACTCATTCCCGAGAAGGGTAGAAATACCCTGTGTATTTCGTCTCAGATTGGCTGCCTGCTGGACTGTCGTTTCTGCTCAACTGGCAAGCAAGGCTTCAGTGGTAATCTGTCTGCGGCAACCATTGTGGGACAGATGGTGATCGCTAATGACTATCTCAAGCCGCGTGGCGAACAGGTCACCAACGTGGTCATGATGGGTATGGGTGAACCATTGCTGAACTTTGACGAGGTATTGCCTGCGTTATCGATCATGATGGACGATCTGGCGTTTGGTTTGTCCAAACGCCGGGTAACGGTCAGCACAGCTGGTGTTGTGCCAGGCATTTACAAGCTGGCCGAGGCCACCGATTGTGCCCTCGCCATTTCTTTACACGCGCCCACGGACGAGTTACGCGACGAGCTGGTGCCGATCAATAAGAAACACCCCATTGCCCAGTTGATGGAAGCCTGTCTGCATTATGTGGACCACCTGGGGCGTGGCCGCAAATTGGTGATGGAATATACTTTGCTCAAAGGCGTAAACGACTCTAAAGAACACGCCCAGGCCCTAGCCAAACTGCTCGAACCGTTAAGATGCAAGATCAATCTTATACCGTTTAATCCATTTCCCGGGAGTGGATACGAAAAACCTTCAAAGAAAGCGATTTATGATTTTCAGACCTGTTTGATGAAAGCCGGATACACCACCATGTTGCGCACTACTCGAGGTGATGACATTGATGCTGCTTGTGGCCAGCTGGTGGGCCAGGTTGCTGATCGGACTAAGCGCCAGGCTAGATATCATGCAAAGCTTGATGCGCAAGGGATAACCCCCGTACGATTATTGGATGAAGTGTCGTAAGACATCGAATCAAGGCGAATCGATGACTTTAAAAGCATCGAAAACAAGCAAAATAGAAACAAGAACTATTAAGTTAAGTCGGCGAGGAATTGAAATGAATCAATATCATTGCCTTAAACCCATGTTGTTGGGGTTGGTCGTTTCAGCATCTTTGAGTGGGTGTGTGACCGAAACAAGTGGCGGGTTGCCGAAACCTGCAGCGGTGGAAGCTAGAATCCAGGCGCAGCTCGATTTAGCAAGGGGTTATATCGAACAGCGCAACATCAGCCGGGCCAAAGGACCATTGTCGAAGGCATTGGAGCTGAATCCCGGACATGTTGAGGCCCGGGTGCTCTACGCTGTCCTGCTCGAATCTGAAAACGAATATGAACTCGCTGAAGATAATTATCGACTCGCATTGAATCGAGCCCCTACAGACCCCCAAGCGTTAAATAACTTCGGACGCTTTCTATATGGTCAGCAGCGGTATACGGAAGCAGTTGATGTATTGCGGCGCCTGGTCGCCGATACGGGCTATCACGCTAGAGCCCAAGCTTTTGAGAATCTTGGATTGTCTTTGGTGGCGATCGATGACGAAGATGCCGCCTATGCCGCATTTACCCGAGCTCTGGAACTGAACTTTAGGCAGCCGCGGTCAAATCTTGAATTGGCGGCTCTGGAGTTGGCAAAAGGGAACTACCGTGCGGCGCAGTCACAATTGATCAGCTTTCGAACCTATGCGCGGCAGACGGCGCGTAGTCTGTGTCTTGGGATTAAGGTTCATGATGCGCTGGACGACGCCGATCAGGTGGCCAGTAACACACTTGCGTTGAAAAATTTGTTTCCTGACCAAGCTGTGCAATGTCTGACGAAGATTTAGGTGCGGACCGCCCTGGCGCGGTGCTTGCTCAAGCTCGCCAGACCGCGGGCATTACGCAGCGTGACGTGTCGGATACATTGCACTTACCGCTGCATATTGTCGATGCCATAGAGCGAAGCGACAAAACGCTCTTGCCGGCCCATGTGTTCACCCGCGGATACATTCGGGCCTATGCCAAATTAATGGATTTGGATCCCGACCCGCTGGTGACCGCGCTGACCGCTGAGTATGGTGAGGACATTTCAGACAACCGGGATCTGTCCACGCCATCCGTTAGCGAAAGGTCCGGAATTGAGAATTTAGATTTGGATCGGTTTTTGATGCCAGGGGCGGTGGTCTTGGGCGTACTTGTGATTACGCTGGTCTTATGGGTATTTTGGCCGGATGGCAGTGGTGCTGAGAATGAGCTGGAGGCGGGCATAGACGGTCAACCCGATGCTGTGCAAAACCTTGAGCAATCAGCCCCGGCGATCACGCAAGATACCGACGGGAGGGATGTTGACCGGCAAGCACCTCGCTCTGAGGGGCAGGCTTTCAGGCCTGACAGCGTGATCGAAGACGAGGGTGTTACACCGGGCGATACAAATGTTGTTTTAGAATCTGATGCATCGGACGGTCCGAAAGCAGATTCGAACACGCCAGACGCGGCGGTTTCGGAAACCACCTCCACACCCGAATTAACAAGTCAGATCTACATGGATGAGATCACAATTGTTGTCAGAGAAGACTGTTGGATCGAGGTTAAGCGTGCGGACGGCAGCCTGTTGTATGGCGATCTTGGCCGTTCCGGAAGCGTGATCGAGCTGGAAGGAAATGGTCCCTTCAGCGTCCTGTTTGGCTATGCTCCGGGCGTTGATCTTGAGTTTAATGGCGAACGTGTTGCCCTGGCACCACATACTCGGAACAACGTGGCGACCTTTGTTATAGGTCAGTAGTTGAAACGGTAAATTTTTAATCCAGTCGAAGAGTTGCAAGTAGTATGGTTCAGGCAGTCAGAGGAATGCGGGACGTTTTGCCGGTTGAGGCGCTTCAGTGGCGTGTGATTGAAGACCAGGTACGTGCCCATCTGAGGAGTTTTGCTTACGAGGAAGTACAGCTGCCGCTGCTGGAGTACACCGATTTGTTTGCCCGCGGTGTGGGCGAGGCAACGGATATTGTTGAAAAGGAGATGTATAGTCTCAACGATCGAGACGGCGATAGTCTGACCTTACGACCTGAAGGCACCGCCAGTTGCGTGCGCGCTCTGCAGGAGCACGGATTACTCTACAACCAAGTCCAGCGAGTCTTTTATGCAGGTCCCATGTTTCGGTATGAAAAGCCGCAAAAAGGTCGGTTCAGGCAGTTTTACCAGATAGGCGCTGAGGCATTTGGTATGGCCGGACCAGATGTGGATGTGGAGCTCATCGTTTTGTGCGCCCAAATCTGGTCGGCTCTAGGGGTGCTGGATCATGTCAGGCTGGAGCTGAATACCCTGGGTGACAAAGACGCGCGACAAGCCTATCGCCAGGCTTTGGTAGAATATCTTAGCCCGCTGCAAAACCAGTTGGATGAAGACTCTCAGAGGCGACTTTCTTCGAACCCATTGCGAATCCTTGACAGTAAGTCAGAAACGACCCAGGCGCTTCTGGTCGACGCGCCCGCTCTGCCAGATTTTGTTGATCAGGACAGCCGCAATCACTTTGAAACACTTTGCGAAGCCCTACAGGCGTTGGGCGTCGATTATGTTCACAACCCGAAACTGGTGCGTGGCCTGGACTATTACACACACACCGTATTCGAGTGGGTGACAGACGATTTAGGTTCTCAGGGAACCATCTGTGCAGGCGGGCGTTATGACGGTTTGGTCGAGCGCCTGGGTGGTAAACCGACCCCAGCAGTCGGATTTGCCATGGGTCTTGACCGGGTACTATTGTTGCATCAGGTTGTGCATCAAGCCCCCCCACCAAACCCAGCTGATGCATACCTGTGCTGCCTGGCGGGTAATCCACCCAGTACCACAATTCAGACTTACGCGTTCGAGGTTGCGAATATCACCAGAAGATCCGGTGTACTGCTGCGCCAGCACATGGGTGGGGGAAATCTTAAGAAACAACTGAAACGAGCTGATGCCATTGGTGCGCAGTGGGCCCTGATGGTGGGGGAGCAGGAAATGCTGGAGCGTAAGGTAACGCTGAAAGAACTTGCCACAGGTGAGCAGTCTTCCCTCGATCTCGATCAATTGGCGGTATTTTTCAGCGGTCTGTGATCGATTGTGTGTGGCCCTTGCGCTGTGCACCGCCAGTTGATTGTGCGAGAATGCCGCCGCAAATTTAACTGATAAAAATTGAAATAATTACAGGCATCTATGTCGGATATTTTGAGTGAAGAAGAGGACCTGGCCAGGCTCAAATCCTGGTGGGGTGAATATGGCAATACGATCCTGCTATCGGTTGGCATTGCGGTGGTGGTGATCATTGGCTGGCGTTGGTGGCAGAGTAATGAAGCGGCGGGTATTGCTGCAGCATCGGATGCTTATCAGGCTTACGTTGACGCGCCGAGTGAAGAAAAACCGGCACAGCTTGGTGCATTGTCAGAGCATCACAATGGAACGGCATATTATGCGTTTGCGTTGTTGGACCAGGCAAAAATTGCTGTCGATGAAGGAGATTTAAGCGCAGCCCAGGGACATCTAGTCGCTGCGATCGATGCAGCGCCTCACGACTTGCTTGCTGATCTTGCGCGGTTGCGTTTAGCACGGGTGCTGCGGGGTCTCGACCAAAATGATGCAGCGATTGGCCTGCTAAACGAAATTGGCACCGAAGGATATATAGCCTGGGCACTTGAAACCAAAGGCGATATTCACGCTTCTCTGGGCGAGGTTTCGCTTGCTCATGAGGCCTACCAGGCGGCGAAAGCTAATCTTCAGGACGACCTGGAACGACCCATACTGAATTTGAAACTGGATAATGTTGCACCTTACAACGGTTCCTACGTGAAATTTGAGTCTGGTTTGGCCCAGGCGCTCAGTGAGGCACAAAAGACGCTGGCAGAAGAAACTTCGGGAGAAGAATCTCTGTCAGCAGATGTTGACGCGACTGAGACAGACGCAGAAGGTGCAGCACAAAGTCAGAGTGAGCAAATCGAGAGCGAGCAAGGCGAAGTGGAGCAAACGACGGACTAGATGGTGTAAGTAAATGCCGAGCGTAATGCGAACGATCTTAATTTCGGGCCTGTGCCTGCTCGTGGCTGGATGCAGCTGGTTTTCCTGGTTGCCCTGGGTGGACGCGCCTGACGAAAAAGTTGATGAGACAAAGCCCCTGGAACTCGTGGATTTCGAGCGCGAGCTTGATGTTAACCGTGAATGGAAAATCAGCGTAGGAGAAGGCCTGGGACGAAAATATGTTCGTCTGACGCCCGCCTTGGTCGCTGACCGCATCCTGGCTGCGGATGCCTATGGCCAGGTTGTTGCCGTCGACCGATTTTCCGGGAAAAGAGCCTGGATGAGCCAAACACATGATCTGGATGGTGGCTTTTTCGAACGGTTTAACTTTCTGGACCGCCGCGATCCCAGTTTTGTTGGCGGCGGGGTTGGTGTAGGTGCAGGTCTCGCTTTTGTTGGTACCACATTTGGTGAAGTCATCGCACTCGATGTCAGCGATGGTCGTGAAGTTTGGCGCGCGGCCTTGGGCAGTGAAGTGCTGTCCACTCCGTCCACAGGAGATGGGGCAGTATTTGTCCAGACCATAGATGGCCGTTTGGTGGCATTGGAGCTCGATGGGGGCGCTGAGCGGTGGAGCTACGATAATCAGGTGCCGATTCTGACCCTGCGGGGTACCAGTTCTCCGGTTGTATCCGATGGTATTGTCTATGCGGGATTTGCCAACGGGAAATTGGTGGCCTTACGCTCCGAGAATGGCGAGCCAATCTGGGAGCATCGCGTGATGTTGCCCGAGGGTCGATCGGAATTGGACCGCATGGTTGATGTAGACGGGCGACCTCTGATATCCGGCTCGGTCATCTATGTAGGCGCTTTTCAAGGTCGCGTAAAAGGCGTTTCTCGGCGTGACGGGCGACCCAGGTGGGAACAAGAAATTTCTACATTTCTGGACCTGGCCGAGGGGTATGACCAGATCTATGTCGTGGGTGCAGATGACGTGATCACGGCGATTGACCAGTCCAGTGGTGAAGTGGTCTGGACGCAGGAGAGTTTCAAACGTCGCAAGCTCACGGCCCCAATCGCGTTTTCGAATTATCTGGCCTTTGGTGATGAGGAAGGGTTTCTGCACATCATCGCGCAAAGGGATGGGCGTCTGATGGGACGGCGAAAAATTGACGGTGGAGGTCTGCGTAACAACATGGTCTACCAGGACTCGACGCTTTTTGTTCTCGGCAACTCTGGGGGGTTGCATGCCCTGACATTGGAGCTGCGCTAGAGTGTTACCCACGGTGGCTTTGGTGGGCCGCCCAAATGTTGGCAAGTCCACGCTCTTCAACAAGCTGACGCGCAGTCGTGATGCTCTGGTTGCAGATGTTCCTGGGCTCACGCGGGATCGCAGGTATGGCCGGTGTCAGATCGGGGATCTTACGGTCAATCTGGTGGATACAGGTGGATTGTTTGGTGATCACGCACTGGCCGATGAGTTAACGGCGCAAACCCGCGTGGCAGTGGATGAAGCAGACGTTGTGGTCTTGCTCCTGGATGGCCGCGAAGGTATCAATACCGCAGACGAAGACGTGGTCGATTATCTACGTCGGGCCAATATTCCCTTTGTTCCCGTCATCAACAAAATTGATGGTATCAATGAAGATCAGGTGGTGGTCGAATTTTCTGCATTTGGCTTTTCCGACATGACGTTGATATCTGCCAGCAACAATCGAGGCTTGAAAGGCCTGACCGCTAAGATTTTGCATCAAGTTCAGCAAGCCAACTTCGATCTGACTGCCCCCCCAGCCGAACATGAAGGCGTCGCGGTCGCGGTTGTCGGCCGCCCAAACGTCGGTAAAAGTACGTTGATCAACCGGTTGCTTGGTGAAGAGCGCCAGGTTGTTTTTGATATGCCGGGCACGACCAAGGATGCCATTGATATCCCATTCGAGCGGGACGGTACGGACTATGTTCTGATCGATACCGCAGGTGTGCGACGCAAGGGTAAAGTTTCAGAAGTGACAGAGAAATTCTCTGTTGTTAAATCCTTAGACGCCATGCAACGAGCGGACGTGGTGATTGTCGTTGTGGATGCCAAGGAGGGTATTGTTGATCAGGATCTTCACGTGTTGCAGTACGCGCAGGAAGCTGGCGCTGCGCTGTTGGTTGCGATCAACAAATGGGATGGATTGAGCACGGAGCAGCGGGACCGGGTGACGTATCTGGTTGAACGCAAATTGAAGTTTATTCCCTGGATACCGCTGCTAAAAATTTCTGCTCTGCACGGGACTGGAGTTGGGCATCTCTTTAATGTCGTGGATGAGGTTTACTCAGCAGGGGAGTTTGAAGTCTCCACTTCTTTGCTCACCCGACTTCTGGAAAACATGGTTCGGGCCCACCCACCGCCGACCGTGCGTGGGCGACAGATTAAAATGAAGCTCGCAACTCGAGCTGGTGCACATCCGCCGAGGATCGCGATCCATGGAAATCAGCTGGAAGAGCTGCCTGCGAGCTTCCTGCGCTATCTGGAGAATGGATATCGTGAAGCTTTGGATTTGATTGGTAATCCGGTCAAACTTGATTTGCGGAGCGCCAACAATCCATTTGCCTCCAAGCGTAATACCCTAACAGACCGGCAAAAACGTCGGCGCCAAAGAGTGATCAAACACCGTAAGAAGCGTTAAAGATTCTGGCTTGCGCTATCGAACACCCGCATGAACAGCTCCGGGTCAACACGATACCCGGCCAGACTCACGGACCAGTGCAGATGCGGCCCGGTTGATCGGCCAGTTGTGCCAACCAGTCCTATCGTCTGTTCGGGAAGCACCACGTCACCTTCCTTCACTGAAAGTTCGCTCATATGGCAGTACATGGTGATCAAACCTTGACCGTGATCTAAGAAAATTGTCTTACCGTTGTAGTACAAGTCATCGGCCAGGGTCACGGTGCCCGCTGCTGCTGCTTTGATCGGTGTACCTTCTGGCGCTGCGATATCCAGCCCGCTGTGAGGGCTGCGCGGTTTGCCGTTAAAGAATCTGCGATGACCATACAGGCTTGTAGTGATGCCTTCTAACGGTTTGTGAAATCCTGCGCTCAGATCCATCGGGTCTCTAATCTGACGATATAGGCTACGCTGTCGTGTAAGCTCAGATCTGATCCGCTTCAAGGTCTCCTCTGGTGGATCTACCATGGCCTGATTTTCTAGGGTGATATGTTGTTCCGTATAAGTTTTGTCAACGACCTCAAAACTAGCTGATTCCAACTGGCCGTTTCTTTTAAAACTGACCTGGTGAGTCCCCGGCTTGGTGTTGATCGGGATCGCAATCAAGGCGGAGTTACCTACAGTCATTGCAACGCGAGATTCGAACGTAATATTGGATATGCCTGGTTCGAGCTGCATGACATAAATACCCCCAGGCACATTCGTCGGTGGAAGACCCGAGATTGAATTGCCATCCCCGGTTGCAGCATATAATTGGCTGCAGCTGAACAACGCGGTGAAGGCAAGGGTGAAGGTGGCGAGATCTATCTTCATGAACTTATTACTCCCCGTCTGGATCTTTTGATACTAACAGCTGCCCGGAGTTCACTTCGCTGACGCTCGTGCTGATTGCCCCGTCGCTGACATAGGCTAACATCGTCTGACCGGGTTTGATTTGAGATGTTTCCGTGATGAGCTGGTCGTCTGTATTCTTCAACACCGCATAACCACGCTCGATGGTCGGCAGTGGGCTAACGCCGTTCAACATGCGCATGACATTGGCCACCTGACTTTTTTTGCTGTCTACCTGCTGCGTTGTGCGTAACTGTAAGCGAGCGGCTAACGAGTTGATCTGTTGCTTGTTAGCGGCGACCAATCGCTCCGGACGTTGGCCTAGCAGTCGGGTGTGACTGTGCGTCAACGCTTGTGTGGCTAACGCAAGTTGATTGTTCAGAACGGATGTCATTCGATGACCTGCCTCATCCATCCGTTGCGCGGCCTGCTGAATGAGTTGTTCAGGGGTGCGCAATGCGAGGCGCAAGTTGCGCGTGCGCAAGCTTGAAATCTCGAGCCTTTGCTGCATTACCTGCACAAAGTATCGGGTAAAGCTGGTTAGAGTTTGATGCAATTCCGCCAGGTCTGGCACCAGAAGTTCGGCGCCTGCCGTGGGCGTGGGAGCGCGCAAGTCAGCGGCCATATCGGAGATAGTGATATCAATCTCGTGGCCGACCGCGCTGACGATGGGGATGGAGCTTGCCATGATTGCTCGGGCGACAGATTCCATATTAAAGGTCCAAAGATCCTCCAGGCTGCCGCCTCCTCGGGTTAACAATATAGCATCCGGCCCAAGACGTTCCGCTCGAGACAGCGCGTTAACAACGCCAAGTTCTGCTTCTTCACCCTGTACTGGTGTTGGGACAACGGTTACCTGTAACCCCGGGTACCGGCGGGACCATAATGCCAGGACATCTCTAAGCGCAGCCCCGGTGGGTGAGGTCACCACCGCAACATGTCTTGGATACGTCGGTATGGGGCGTTTGTTTTCCTTGTCGAATATACCTTCCGCCTGAAGTTTCAGTTTCAGCCGCTCAAAAGCTGCTCGCAGTGCGCCTTCGCCCGCCGGCTGCATATGATCGACTATGACCTGATAGTCTCCACGACCTTCATAAAGACTAACACGCCCGCGAATTAGCACCTGCTGTCCTTCCGTAGGTTGCATTTGTACACCACGATTACGGTTAGCAAACAAAGCCCAGGTCCGTTG
>JBCCIU010000047.1:0-12464 GCA_039028095.1 Pseudomonadota bacterium | reverse complement strand
GCACCGATGTCACCTACAGCTTAGGGATTGGGGTGAAGTTTTAGACCGCTATTTGTGTTGGCTTGGCTGCATGTTCCTTGAGCCGCGCAATGTCAGCCTCTACCGCATTGGTGAGTGTTTCGCGAATCAGCGGGGGAAGCTTTGTGCATAGAGATTGGGCGTGGTAAGCAAATTTTAACGCTTGGGTAAATGCCTGCATGTTCTCGGCGTCTTTTGAGGCTTGGCGGGCATTTTCCACCTCTACCTGGCGTGCTGTGACCTGGGCGCTTGCCCTGGCGAGGTTACCGTCCCGATCATCAATCTCACCGCGGTTCACCGCAAGCTCGATGATTCCAGCCAGCTGGGTCAATCGAGCTGAAGCCAGCTTACGATCATTTTTGTTGCGCGGTTTGGTGTCAAAATGGTGTCGAGGGATTTTGTTCAGCCGGGCAAGTTTAGACCGCATGTACGGCAGTAAGGGATGCTCTGGTTGCACACCTTCAACGTGTTGTAGATGTTGGTTGGCGATCAATACCAGACCACGCCTTAGCTCACGCGGCATCTGGGTGCTTGCGATGTGGTCGCTGATATCAAATATCTGCTGACACACCGTCAAGCCTTGGTGGGCTTTTTGCAACTTTTGCACGCGCAGATGCTTGGCTAAGAAAAAAAATAGTGCCCAGCCCAAGCCGCTGCACACAATAACGACACATACTGCGATGATGATCTGAGACATGGTTTCTGCAAATTCCGATTTTCACTACAAATAATTGTAGAACGGGATTGAAAAATTGCCTGGAGATTGACGCGATTGCCACATTTGCTTGACGCTTTTCGGTCAGCCCAATAGAATGCGCGCCTCTTCAAGAAACCCTTTGGCCACGGGCTAGTATGACTTGAAGATTGGTCAGCGATCCTTGTCGCTGATTGTCCTGCGTCCCCTTCGTCTAGAGGCCTAGGACACCGGGTTTTCATCCCGGCAACCGGGGTTCGACTCCCCTAGGGGACGCCATATTTCTAAGTATCTGATTTTATTAAAGTTTTGACTTCCTGTTTTGGTGCAAATTGTACCTGGAATTGGTACAAATCTTGGTACATATCTCAACCAAAGTTGAACTGAGAAACAGCCCATATAATCGAGTTTTTGTCGAGACTCTCGGCACCTAATTGGCAGCGATAAATCGTGTTATTCGCTAACCTTTCTTACCCTCCCTGAATTAGAGGAGCTGTCTCCAAGCATTGGGTCTTTCAGTCCTTCGGTGGCAATGGGTTCGCTATTCAACACGGCCCCTAAGTCAACTTAGTGAAGTTATGTAGGGTTTAATGCTCATATTTCAGGCATACAACAGGTGAACGCTACGGGCAATTATTCGGACTCTGTATTGTCAGTGCATCAAGCGGAGACGGGGCTGATTTCTTTGGGTTTGCAGAATTTATCGGCCCGCTCCCATTGCTCGCCATTGTCTTTACTATTGCCGACGTTCAATACCGCTTTCGCATTAGTGTCGCGCCCTTTCCTTACCGATTACTACGTTCTGGGTGATTGGGATTAATAGGTTTGGCACGCTTCCGACGGACATATGGGTTAGTCAGGGATGGCCGGTAGGTCGGCCAGCAACGGTCGCGCTGAGCATCAGGTTTCGTTAGTCCGGACGAAATAGTCAGAAATAAAATCAACGAAAGCACGAACTTTGGGAGTTACGTGCCGACTCTGAGGATAGACCGCGTAGAAGCCGACTTGGCTATCAACCTTACCTCTCAGCACCTCGACGAGATCGCCTTGTTTGAGTTGATCGAGCACAAAGAACTCCGGCAACAACGCAAGACCAACACCTTGGGCGGCTAGGTCGCGGGCGATTTCGCCGTTGTTTACGGTGACGTTTCCTGAGACCACCACGTTCCTGCGTTTCCCTCCGACTTTCATTGGCCATCGATTCTTGAAAATAGCGATAGTATCCACGATGCAATTGTGGTTCTTCAGGTCTATCGGCGATTTTGGCTTACCCGCGGATGAGAGATAACTTGGACTACCTATAATTACCAGTCGGACATCTCCCAAGCCTTTCGCAATGAGCGAAGAATCAGGCAAATTACCAACGCGCAATGCGACGTCCAAGCCCTCGTCGACAAGATCAACAAACCGATCAACTGCACTCAATTCAATGTTCAGCTCAGGGAATGCGGCCAAGAACTCAGGGAATACACGCTGGACGCACTCTTTCGCTAGGAAAACCGGGGCGGTGATTCTGAGCGTACCCGAGGGCTGAACCAGCGCTTGATTTGCGGTCGTGCGAATCTGTTCAACATCATTAATCACATTCTGACATTCGTTCAGGTAGTACGCGCCTTCTTCGGTCAGTGACAGTTTTCGTGTTGTGCGCAGAAACAATGTCACCCCTAACCAGTTTTCAAGCTCGATGACGTGGCGGCTCACCGAAGTCGTCGATAGTGTGAGAGATCTTGCGGCGGCGGCGAAGCTGCCTTTACTGGCCACTTCCACAAACACGCTCATTGATTTCATTACATCCAAATCTATTGTCCCGTTTAATGGGATTAACATTCCCGAAATCAAATAATTATCACGGCAAGAGGTTGCATGTACAGTGTTGATTTTGTGGCTGTACCCACTAAATGAATGAAGGAATGCACTGCGGATTCAATACCGAATTCAGTGCGTCCAAATAACAAGCCACCTAACATTTTGGGGAATGCTCGTTGCGAAACACAACATCACTAATACTGGTTTACCTTCTTGCAACTCTAAATACGTTTGCTTCCGCAGCAGACGTGGATATCGAAACGAAGTCTCTTGAAGAGCTTTATGCGGATGCCTTGGCAGAAGGAGGAAATTTCGTACTCCGCGCAGGCGGTGACAAGGCCGATCAGATTGACTACTACTTCGACAAGTTCAAAGCCCGTTTCCCCAAGCTCAATGCAACTCATACTGTCGATGTCAGCCTCAACCACGCACCCAGGTACGACAATGCCCGCGCGGCAGGCGGTCAAGAAAATGTGCCTGATGTCATTCAATTTCAGACTCTCCACGACTTCGATTACTACACCGAACGAGGCTTGTTAGAGGCCTACAAACCAAAGCATTGGGACAAGGTCTTTCCTGATCACAAGGATCCGCACGGACGATGGACTAGTGTCTATGGCGTAACTTTTAGCAACTTCGTCAATACCGACATGGTGAATGAGCCACCGCGGGATGCGATGGACTACCTCGATCCATCGCTGAAGGGGAAGATCATCCTCACGTATCCACACGATGATGATGCAGTCCTCTACCAGTTCTGGAATCTAAAAGAGAAGTACGGATGGGGTTACTTGGAAGAGCTCATTGCGAACGAGCCAGTTTGGGTGCGAGGTACAGCCATGCCCTACGTTGCGGTCAACAATGGTTGGTATGCCGCTAGCTTCACTACCTTTTGGGCATTCGAATCGATGTCGGGTGCCAAAACGGAATTCTTACTACCCGAAGAAGACTATTTTCTGACTTGGTTTCAAACGGCAGCGATTCCTACCCAAGCGAAAAACAAAGCTGCGGCTAAGCTCTATCTAAACTGGATGCTGTCGGAAGAGATGCAAGGTACATGGCTCCAGTTCCCAGTGCGGTTCGATATCGAGGCGCCCGGGGGTTATCAATCGGTAGTACATCACAATACATCGCCCGGGGACTTTCGCCGCTTCATGATGAAGCGAGACTTGCTCGAACGCTTTCGCCTACAACTGCGGCAACTGATCGGCGAAGTCCAAGGACCCACGCCGGTCGATATTGACTACAGCGTTAAGCCTTAGGGGACACTCGTGCCAACGTTGTACACCTGGAACACACCCAACGGACAGAAGCCCGCCATACTCCTCGAAGAACTCAAGGTCGACTACGATCTCGTTCCAATCAATATTATGACCGGCGTACAATTCGAATCTGAATTCACCAACATCAACCCCAACAGCAAGATTCCCGCCTACAAAGATGATGACGTGGTTCTATTCGAATCCGGCGCCATTGTTCAGCATCTAGCCGATAGCCATGAATCATTTCTTGCGAGATCCGGACAGGCGCGTGCAAGCGCGTTGTCCTGGTGCTACTGGCAGGTTGGCGGTCTGGGGCCAATGATTGGCCAATGGGCACACTTTGCTGGAACGGCTGACCTTGGTGAAGCGGACGGCGATTCAAGTTACGCGTTAAACCGCTATCTTAGAGAGACCGTACGGCTTTACGAGGTTCTAGAAGGGCGCTTAGCCGAAAGTCCGTATCTAGCGGGTGAACAGTACTCCATCGCCGATGTGATGTGCTATCCATGGGTCATAGGTGGGCTGATACGTCTTAAACCAGCCGTCGGGGAAAGCTTGCCTGAGTATACGAATGCTGAACGCTGGGTCACAGATATCGCAGCTCGTCCGGCTGTTCAACAAGCGATGCAGCGTTTAGAGAACGCGGCCAAAGATTCAACAGACTAAGCGATTAACGTGAATAACAGACTAAAGCTAAGTCCGAGGC
Source organism: Pseudomonadota bacterium (assembly GCA_039028095.1). Classification (GTDB taxonomy): domain Bacteria; phylum Pseudomonadota; class Gammaproteobacteria; order Pseudomonadales; family Azotimanducaceae; genus UBA4421. The sequence continues at coordinate 7,978 of JBCCIU010000047.1, read as the reverse complement.
CTGGACCTAAGCCAGAAACCACCAACCAGTTGCCACACTCACAGCTAACTCAGCACGGACCTGACAAAGTGGTAGCTCAACTTCACGAGTGGGCTTTTTCACTCTCCGGCGTCGAGAATAGAGACAGCAGAATCTCAGTTCCGGGAGCACGCGCTCTCGTATTGCACGAGAGTGTCCAATGCAATCACGATGCTTTTATGATTGGTAGGGAGTTCGCACATATCCATCCTCACCCTGACTCTGGAAGCATGCACTTGATGTTGCCACCCGAAGATGCGCTTGAAGTTACGAGCAAGGGATGGGGCGAAGATCACTACTTGGTAACCGCAGGACAACACCCTAAGGGGTTGATCATGGTGTTCTCGCCACGGGACGATAGCGAACTTGAAACTCTCAAGGAGATCGTCGAGCGATCTTATAGATACGCTTCGATACAGTAGCGAATGTCCGCTCAGTGCCAGACGTGGATTCAGACAGTCACTAAGTTTCTTTCAGAAACCGGCTCACTGTGGGACAGAGAGTCGGTCTGAATGGTCCTGACTATTCTCCTTCGCTCCCGCTGCCTTCGCGACCGAAGCCGCCCGGCGATTTTCACGCGGTCTCGAGCTCGGGCCTAGCCCCTATGATTCTGCTGGATTTTCCAATCTCCAGGTGTCACGCCGTACCAACGTTTAAACGTGCGGCGGAAGCTCGCCGTGTCAGCAAAACCCAGCGCCACGGCTGCTGCCTCTACGCTCATGTTGCGCAAATACTCACAAGCTAATGGTTTGTAAACCTCGTCTCTTAGCGTTTGGTATGTCGTGCCTTGTGCTTGCAAGCGCCGTATCAGTGTTCGCCCGCTGATTGCATAACGTGGCGCTAACTCTCTTAGTGTCCACACCTTCCCTGGGTTATCCAGCAAAAAGCGCTGAATGTCGTGTACGAGGTCCGCATCCGAATCCTGCCGATTCTTGCGCGTGCGAAGATCCGTCGTGCTGCTGCTGAAGAGGCCATGGTCGGACTCGGGGGATGGCAGTGCCAGAAGCGGTCTAGGAAACAACGCCTGTGAACAGCTCGCCTCAAACGTTGTTGGGCACTGAAACGTTTCCTGGTAGCGAGTCCCGTAGCTTGGATCTGCATAATACAACTCGATCTGGGTCATGGCGTGAGGTTGCCCGGAAAAAAAACGCAGGCAGTGATTGAGCGAATGGAGCAACGATTCGGTGAAAAACGCATGCAAATCCTTAGGCAGATCGACCAAATCGATCCGCATGACGGCCTGTTGCCCTTCCTCGTCTAAAGACAGCCGAAAGAAGCTGGCCCGGGCATCGATAAATTCGATAAATGCATGCAGCGCCGAGCGGAGCTCTGGTGCACTCTGCATTGCGGTACCCAAGCTTCCGTGCGCCGCGACCTGAAGTTGCTGACCGACACGTAGTGCCATCCCGGCGGTTGTGGATTGCTGTGCGTTGCGGATCAACTGGACTTGTGCGGGGAAGGGCATGGTCAATTCCGGATCGGCAAGATCTTGTGCGGTAAAGCCGGTATTTCGAAACAAGATCGAGTCGCTCATGCCTTCATGAGCTAGGAATCGGTGTAGTAGGCGAATGTAGCCCGTAGCAAAGAACGGCATCGGACCATTCTAGTGCCAGAAGGCTATTCTGTCACCAAAAGTCCCCTGCGCGTCATCGAAAGTCCTTCAATCGACCGCAGCAATGCACAGAATATGGCCAATAAGCGGTGGGGTATCTAATGACGCAAAAACATAGAAGCTTGCTGGTCCTGAATGGGATCGGGCTACTGATTAGTTCGGCCGTATCTGGCTGGCTGCACTTTTTCCAACTCCTGGGTGAAATTGATCTGTGGCCCTTCATCAATCATGTTGAGGCGACGGTCCCTGGCGAGGCGAGAGCGTGGGTGATGGCCCACCTCGAAGGCATCACGAATGGGCTGCTGCTAATGGTCATTGCGCTAATTGCAGGTTATCTCAAGCTGACGCCGCGACAATTCAAATGGTTGGTGTATTGCTCGATTACGTTTGGCTGGTTATTCACCTTGCCAGCGATCGCGAATGCCTGGTTTGGAACCCGTGGACTCGCCTTCGGGGGCGGTCCCTGGGGGCCCAGTCTTGCCAACGACATTATTTTCTTAAGCGGTTGGCCGGCCATGATCGGCGTGCATATCGCATTTGCGCTCTTGATCTTCGGTGCCTGGCGACACTACCGCAGTGTTGGAGTTGAAGCATGAGCCACGAAATCAAGGTGCGCAGCATCAAATTCCCATTCGAAGATGCGCGTCCAGCCGTGTGGAATCCTGGATCGCGTGAATGGAGTCATATGGTCAACGGGGCGTCGTTAACCATGCCATATTTAGAACCCTTCTTGGTGAAGAATATTCGAGAGGCCATCCCACACTTGGATGACCCAGACCTGATTGAAGATGCACAGGCCTTCGTTGGCCAGGAAGCGCAGCACTTTACGAATCATCGTCGCTACAACGAGATGCTTAAAAGCCAGGGATACGAAGTGCTGACTCAAGTCGAAGACGGCTTTAAACGTGGCTATCACAGGCTATCTAAGCGCTCTCTGGCTTGGCGATTGGCCTACACCGCGGGTTTTGAAACCATGACCATGGGGATCACCGAATGGCTGATCAATGATCGGCAGACACTGTTCAAGGGCGCTGACCCTGTCGTCGCGTCATTTATCCTGTGGCACATGGTTGAGGAGACCGAGCACAAATCAGTTGCGTTCGACGTCTACCAGGCGATCTGCGGCAACTACCCGCTTCGCCTGTTAGGGCTGATCTATGGCTCACTGCATGTGGGTTTTCTTTCACGCCGCGGCTACCGGGCAATGCTCAAGACTGATGGTCAGTGGTTTTCGTTGCGCTCACGACTGCGCCTATGGGGAATGGTACTGCGCTTCTTCCACAAAGCCGGCTGGGTCATGATCCGAGCAATGAACCCACTGCACCACCCGGATGAAACCGCTGATCCCGATTGGGTCGAAGCCTGGCAGCGCGCCTATCAAAACATCGATGCAGAAGGACTACCGCTGCTTAACACCAGCGATGGCGCCATTTCACCGGCTAAAACTTGACGCTTACGCAGCCGCTGTCGATCAATTCTGCATAGAGATTCGCACCCGACAAGACTACGGCCAGCTCCGCAATGGATGCGCAGGACCTTTGCCGGTAGACTGCCTACCCCCATCGCGGCGAGCGGGGTCCAGCAAACCTGATAGACAAGCCTGAAACAAGTGGTTGGCTGAGAGGACCCAAAGTGCGCTGCTAAAACCGCGAAGTATTTTGGAGTGTCAAACTTGCGCAAACCTAGTGTTGTCTTTCTATTTGTCTCCCTGGTGATGTTCGGTTGCCAACCTGGCGAGAACGTAACCTCCAGCGATGCGAGTAGCCTGTCCGATCGACAGGCGGCTCCGACGTTGGTGATCACGGCGATTCCTGATGAAAATGTCTCTGACCAGCAGATTAAATTTGCAGCGTTAGAGTCCTACCTTCAACAACAGCTAGGGATCAAGACCCAGTTCAGCATCTCCAAAGACTATGCCGCAGCGGTGCAGCGGTTCAAAAATGGTGAAGTTCACCTGGCTTGGTTTGGTGGGCTGACTGGCGTTCAGGCACGCATCGCGGTACCTGGTGCGCGCGCGATTGCCCAGGGTGCTGTTGATCCTTATTACAAGTCTTACTTCATTGCACACCAGGCGACGGGTCTGACTCGTAGTGATGAATTTCCTGGCGACAAGATACGAGATTTGACGTTCAGTTTTGGTAGCCCTAGTTCTACTTCAGGGCGTCTGATGCCAACATATTTTATTCGTGAGGCTACTGGTAAGATGCCCAATGAATTTTTCATCAAGCCCGTTCAGTTTCAGGATCAGGGTGGGCATGTGGCCACAGCAAAAGCGGTGGAGGCCGGCGCAGCGCAGGTAGGGGTGCTCAACTACAAAACCTATGATTCACTGGTTGCAAGTGGCAAACTCGATCCGTCTAAGGCGCCCATTATTTGGGTTACTCCTCCTTATGCCGACTATAATCTCACCGTGCACCCCGCCTTGGAACAAATGTTCGGCAGCGGATTTATTGATCGCTTACAAACGGTGTTAATAGACTGTGAGGACCCTAAAGTGCTCTATGCCTTTAATCGAGATGATCTGATCCCTGCCAAGAACGCTGACTTTGACGGCATTCTTGCGACGGCTCGAGACGTGGGGTTAATGCGCTGAAACGATGTTTGAGCTTCGGGCAGCGACACTGCGCTATGACACTGGAGGCACCACTCCGGCCCTAAACTCGATCGACCTGTCCATCCAGACTGGTGAGCAGATTTGCCTGCTCGGCGCGAGCGGTGCTGGTAAATCCAGTCTGCTCGGTTTGTTGAATGGACGCTTGCAACCCTCTGCCGGCAGTGTCTCATACCTTGGCGTGTCACTGCAGGACATGTCCGTCAAGACGCTGCGCCAAGCTCGTGGCCAAATGGCTTGGATCCCGCAAGACTTAGGCTTGGTGCCCAGTCTGCGGGTCAGCCACAACGTCAGCAGCGGGCAGGTTGCGAGCAAAGGGTTTTGGGGCATGATGCGCAGTCTGGTTCTGATGTCTCAGACTGAACAAGCGCGAATTCACGAGCTGTTACAACGCCTCGGGATTCCTGAAAAGATGTTCACGCGGACAGATCAACTGTCTGGTGGGCAACAGCAACGTGTTGCCATAGCCCGCGCTTTGCATCAGGGACCCCGAGTAATTCTTGCCGATGAGCCGGTGAGTGCGGTGGACCCAACCCGGGCTGAGGACTTGCTGAGGTTGCTCTCCGAACTGTCTAGAGAGGCCGGTGTCACGCTGGTCGTGAGCCTGCATGATGCGCGGCTGGCGCAGCGTTTCTTCAGACGCTTTGTTGGATTGCGCAATGGTCAGATTGAGATCGATGGCGAGCTTACGGATCGTGAATTGCAGAAACTCTATCGTCTGCCTTCGTGAGTCGACGCACTTTTCTGGTAGCTGGCATTGCGTTAGCGATCGTCAGTTTTAGCAGCCTGAACATTCAGTGGCCTGACTTGCTGCCATCTCCAGGTGGTCGAACGATTGCTGTTGATTTTTTTTCAGCAGCGCTCACTCCCGCCTTTGATTTTCAGTCTGCCGCTACGCGCAGTTTGGGTGCCTCTTTTGCAGAAAAACTGATTGGTGCTCTGTGGATTACCCTACGTTACGCCGTCATGGCCATGACCATGGCGTTGGTGATCGGTGTTGTCGGAGGTGTGTTCGCCAGCCGAGCATGGTGGCAGCGGTCCAGTAAATCGTTGCGAGCGATGCGCTCCGTGGTACGCCTGTTCTTAACGGCCATTCGCTCAGTACACGAACTTTTGTGGGCGCTGCTCTTGCTTACGGCCATGGGATCTTCGCCTTGGGCAGCCATCTGGGCGCTAGCGCTACCTTACGGCGGTATGCTCGCAAAGGTGTTTGCAGAAACGTTAGACGAAACCAGCGATACCGCCAGCGTCGTTTTGCGGGCAAATGGGGGGAGTGGGATTGCTGCGTTTGTCGCCGGTATTGTCAGTCGAGCTTTACCGGATCTCGTCACCCACGCTGTCTATCGCTTGGAATGTGCGTTTCGCGCCTCTGCAGTGTTGGGCTTTGTTGGCATTCCTACCTTGGGATATGAGCTCGCCACCTCTTTTGAAGATGGACACTTTCGAGAAGTGTGGACTTATCTGTATACCATTATCTTTGTATCCCTGGCCTTGGAGTGGTGGGGTGCGCGGTTGCGTCGCCCTCTAACAAAAGGTGCTACGCCGGCTAAGCAGGCGATGCCTACCGACTCGGTAGCGGCTTTGTGGTCCAAGCGGGCTAGATCTCCGCTTGTGCGCGGTAGCGGTATCGCTTTTATGTTAGCCACGTTGGTTTGTTGGATAGCGCCAGCGCAGTGGGGCTCCCAACTGAGCATTGCTCAGCGCTACGATAATTTTGTTCGCTTCACCTTAGAGTTGGTGCCGCACCCTGTGCGTGAATCAGGGAATTGGTCCGAAATTTTATCCTGGCTGGGAGAATTGCTGGTGTGGGATGGGGTGGTTGCTATGTGGAGTACTTTTCACTTGGGTACGTTAGCTGCTTTGTTTGCAGGTGCTGTTGCGCTGGTTGGTATTGGTGTTACCGCTCGTTCGCTGCAGAGTAGCACCCCCAGAGATGTGTTTATGGGTCAAAGCTTGAGCCTCTCTGTCAGAGTTGGGTCAGCTGCACTTTTACGGTTAGGTGCCTTAGTTTTTCGCGCTATTCCAGAATTTATCCTGGCCTTTATATGTCTTCAGATATTTGGGCCGACGGTGTGGGCGCTGATCGTTGCGTTGGCGCTGCACAATGCTGGCGTTTTACTGCGCCTGGGCGCGGAGGTGATAGACAATCGCGACGTCGGAGCCGACCAAGTTTTGCTTAGTCAGGGTGCAGGACGCTTCGTGAGCTATTACCTGGCTCTGTTACCTTCAGCGTTCAACCGCTTCCTATTGCTTCTGCTATACCGTTGGGAAACTTGCATCCGTGAAGCCACAGTCCTGGGTATGTTGAGCTTTGGATCTCTAGGGTTCTTGATTTCCGAGGCTCGGGTTAGATTGTTCTACGATGAAATGTTGCTCTGGATCGTGTTGAGCGGCGCTTTGGTGATGCTTGGAGATTTGGCATCGGACTCGCTTCGTAGCCTACTTCGACGAGACCATCGTCAACCTTCGATCATTCGTGGTCCTGGCTCTCGAAGTCCATATCTTTAGGATTCGAATTTCGGGTTGATGTCTAAAGTCGCTCTTCGATCCAGTTAGATGCTGCGATCTGGTGCCAACTCCAACGATGCGCGGCTAATCGATACCAGGCATTAGCCGCCGCTACTCTGTGGTGCAACCCGATCATGTAGTCCCTCAAGATTGGACCTGTCCGCGGCGTCTAAGTCTCCATCTTCGCCGCCCAATACCCTTTGATTCGGTATGAACGGCGCCAGCATCATCCCAGCCATGGTTTGTGGATAGTCTGGATAGGCACCGATGCCAATTTTGTCTGAAGGCGTCTCGCCACGTGGGTTATGGAACGTCCCAAACAAGATGTCCCAGACGATAAGTTCACCGCCGTAGTTTGAATCACCAATCCCTTTCACGGGGTAGTGATGATAACGATGGTTGTCGCCAATTGAGAAGATGTACTCCCAGAAACCGAGGCGAAGTTTGATGTTCGCGTGTTGGAAGATGCCGATGCTCAAACTCATCAATAGTGAGACCATAACAATTTCCGCGGGGGGTTGAACCAGGGCCAGGGGTATCGACCAGATTAAGGTGGGTGCGATCACCTCTACGGGATGGCTGCGGACACCATTTAGCCAATAGAGGCGATCTGAGGAATGATGCACGGCATGAAAACGCCACAGAAACGGGACTTCATGTAACCAGCGATGAAACCAATAGCGGAAAAAATCTTTGATGAGCAAGAATAAAAAGACCTGTGCAACGCCAGGCAATGCGGTGGGCCAGATACTGTGCCCATAGGGCTCCAGCCAATAAACAAGTTCAACGAAAAAAACCACGCTGAGCAGATACTTCGCAAATCCTCCCCAAAGTGCGCCTGAAAAAAACATCATAAGATCTACAGACAGATCGTTCTCACCATCCAGCCAGTTTCGACTGAAAGGGAGGAGTCGCTCCAATGGAGCGAACAGTAAACCGTATACCACGGGCAAAAGTGCAAGTGCGCTGAGGGAGGCGATGGTCACACCCGATTCGGCAAAGTGAAAGCCGATGGCCAAGGTGACGATCAAGGTCATCGGGAAAAGTGTGTACTCCAAAAACTTTTTTAACCAGGTGCCTTCTATGCGCTGCGCCAGAGGATCGAGGCGCGCGAGAAGAAACTGGATCGGACGGGTGATTAAGATGGCGCCCGCCCATTCGATAAGACGTAAAGGACCGCCGAGCCATTGTTCCAGATGGAAGGCAAACTTAGCCCGGCGGGGTAAAGG
>JBCCIU010000046.1:0-14065 GCA_039028095.1 Pseudomonadota bacterium | reverse complement strand
CTCATGGCACCTGGGATGGAGATACGCTGGTGCCATGAGACCAACCCATCCAGCTATCCACCGGAGCTTCGCCTGGATCCTCCATATAGATCTCCCGAGTAGCACCGGCATATTGATATGCGATAAACACCGAGTCTTTGCTTTGAAAGATCTGGAAGGGTTGAGGCATGTACGTAGCGCGCGGAACACCTGGCAGAAAGCATTTGATTTCTGGATCTCTATCGATCCAGTTGGCTTTATTTTCGTCGCGAATTTTTTCCGCCTCAGGGGTATAAGGAATTGTTCCTTCTACGACAACACCCAGCCCCGGTGGCACAGCACCCACCGCACCCAGATATAAAGTCTTAACCGCAGGTAGCGGTCCCATGGGTCCTTCCCGTAATTGCATGGAGTGACTGGCCGTGTGCATTTCAATGTTGTAATTTGCGGTGTTTAGGGCCTGCCAGATACCGTTCAAGTCCGGGTGTACGCCATCTGCTCCTCGGGGCGCGATGTAACCTTCTGCGTAAACTGCGGTACTCAACAAGCTGGTGACCATCAGGCAGGCAAACCAACGGCTCAGCAAGCTACCGTGTCGAACCATTGAAATCTTATTGCGTGTTATTCGCGACATGAAGTCTCCCCAAAAAAGCTGTAGTCGGACAAGTTAAGTCGTGATCGTCCCACCTGCCTCTTGAATCGTCAAGGTATGAGAAACAGTCAAAGGCTGGTCACGCCCCAACATCGTAAATTGACTACCCACTCGTTCGAATACATGCTTTACCATCTTCAATGCCGCTGTGATCCAATTTTGAGGGGGCACTTTTGAAAACTCAGGACAATCAAGAACATGAGGCAGGTCAAGAAAGTAACGAGCGCAAAGAACAGATAGATCACATTCGTCTTGCAGTGCGCCAGCTCTGCCTCCAATACGGCGAAGATTACTGGCTCGAAATGGACCGGAGCGAAGGCTACCCCACCGACTTTGTCGCTGAGCTAACCGAAGCTGGTTTTCTAGGCGTATTGATTCCGGAGGAATATGGGGGTTCTGGTTTAGGGGTAATGGAAGCTGCCGCTGTGATGGAGGAAGTGTGTCGTTCTGGTGCCCATGCTGGTGTCTGCCACGCCCAGATGTATGTTATGGGCAGCGTGCTGCGGCATGGCAGCGATGATCAGAAAAGAGCCTACCTGCCAAAAATTGCCAGTGGCGAATTGCGTCTGCAGAGCTTCGGAGTGACCGAGCCAACGACAGGTACCAACACGACAAGCTTAAAAACGACCGCTACCAGAGTGGGAGACAAGTACGTCGTTAACGGTCAGAAAGTCTGGATCAGCCGTATTCAACACTCGGATCTGATGGTGCTGCTCGCTCGAACGATGGATCAGGCCAAAGTTGCCAAAAAAACCGACGGCCTCTCGGCCTTCATCGTTGATGTAAAGGCCGCCGAAGGCAACGGCCTGACAATTCAACCAATCGAGTCCATGATCAACCATCACAGCTGCGAGTTGTTTTTTGACGATCTGGAGATCCCGGCGGAAAATCTATTGGGTGAGGAAGGAAAGGGGTTTAAAGTCATTCTGGATGGCATGAATGCTGAGCGCATTTTGATTGCCGCAGAATGTGTGGGTGACGGCAGATATTTCATCGAAAAAGCCTCGGCTTACGCGCGCGAAAGAAACGTCTTCGATCGACCAATCGGGCAAAACCAGGGGGTTCAGTTCCCTATCGCGCGCTGTTACACCCAGGTGGAAGCTGCCAGTTTGATGGTGGAGAAGGCAGCGCAGCTGTTTGATGCTGGTCTTCCCTGCGGTGCCGAAGCAAACATGGCAAAGTTGCTTGCGTCCGAGGCGTCTTGGGCTGCAGGCGACGTCTGCATGCAAACCCACGGCGGATTTGCCTTTGCCAAGGAATACCATATCGAGCGAAAATTCAGGGAAACAAGGCTGTATCAAATTGCGCCCATATCCACCAATCTGATCTTAAGCTTTGTTGCTGAACACGTGCTCGAATTACCAAGGTCTTACTAAAGCACTGACCTGGTTGCTATAAAAGCAGTGGACTAGATCTGACGAATAGCTCATACACACCAGACAACAAAAAACAGACAACAGACAACAGACATAAAAAGGAGAAACCTTGTGGGGAAACTAAACGGAAAAGTGGCTATTGTTACCGGCGCTGGCGGTGGCTTGGGTCGCGCTCACGCCCTGCTGCTGGCATCTGAAGGTGCTTCGGTTGTAGTAAACGACTTAGGCGGAGACCGACATGGCGGCGGTGGCGGCACCAGCATGGCTGACAGCGTGGTCGAAGAGATCAAAGCAAGTGGCGGACAAGCCGTTGCAAACTACGGGTCAGTAACCAACGACGCTGAGGCAGCGGCAATGGTTAAGACCGCCGTTGATACGTTTGGTCGGCTGGACATCCTGATCAACAATGCTGGCATTCTTAGAGACAAGTCGTTCAAAAACATTACGGATGACGAATGGGACATCGTGGTCGATGTTCACCTGCGCGGCAGCTACCTGGCCACCAAGCACGCCTGGCAACAAATGCTTGAACAAAATGAAGGTGGGCGAATCATTATGACAAGCTCAACATCAGGCTTGATCGGCAATTTTGGTCAGGCGAACTATGGGGCTGCTAAAGCCGGCGTGGCTGGCTTCATGCGCGTCCTGGCACTTGAGGGTATGAAATACGGGATCACTGTCAACGTGCTGGCGCCGGCAGCGCTGTCACGCATGACCGAAGACATTATGCCCGACATTCCAGATCTTGATCAGCGCCTGGCCCCGGAAAAGGTATCGCCAACGGTTGCCTGGTTATGCACGGACGATGCAGCCAAAGTGACTGGACGCCAGTTTTGCGTCAGCGGCAACCGGACCTCACTGCTTTCATGGCAGGTAAACGTGCTTGCCGAAAAGGGTTCTCTTGAAGCGCCTTGGAACGTGGAGGAACTGGGAGAGATCCTGGCCAACAGTATGGATGAATGGCCCAAACTGCTGAAGCCAATGGACGTATAACGCTAAACGACTGTCACAATAGTGTCATATTAACAGGGCATGATCGCGACCTGACATTCACTCAATAGAGTAACTATGTGCGCGGTCTTGCTCTGCCAAGCTTCCAATGGGTTTCCTGTCGCTTATCCGACGTTGACTGAGAATCCTTCCGTGCATTGTGTAGGCAATCAAGCGACAATTCTCGTGTCCACCCTACTACTGGAAAGATATGGTCAGAGAGCTGACAGTAGCAGTCATTCTATTCCTCATCTCCCTTGCGATCGGGCTGTTCACAGGCCAGCTGGGCTGGGCCTTCACCTTTGCGCTGTTGATAAGGATTGCCATCCAGCGCAAGGAATACCGAAAAGTAGCAAAATGGGCCCGCAAACCGCACAGAGTACCGGCGAACGGTTCGGAGATCTGGTTTCCCCTCGCCTACAACCCTTACCGCGCCCTGCTCAAGGAGCGAGCTCGCACGAAGACAATGGCGACCCAATTGCGGGAGATTGTCAGCCTGACTCAAATGATTCCCGACGCGGTCATCATCCTGAGTGCCCAGGGAGAAATCGAGGGGCTCAATCATGCTGCTGAAGACCTGCTCAATCTATCGAGCAGCGACATCGGTCTCAGTTTGGCCACCGTGGTGCGTAATCCTGACTTCATTCAATTCATTCGATCAGGCTCGCATGATGAACCATTGGAATTCGTCTATGCCACAGATCAGGAGCGTACCTACGAAGCTCGCCGGATTGAGACGGATGGCGAACGCTCTATCATGCTGGTACGCGACGTGACCGCGCTCAATCGGGTTTTGACCATGCGGCAAAGTTTCGTAGCCAACGTGTCACACGAATTGCGCACGCCGTTGACCGTGGTGCATGGCTATTTGGAAACTATACTGGACGAAGAGCAAGATGCAGCTTTGCGGCTGGAACTGACCCAACGCTTGGACTCTCCCATTCGCCGGATGCAAAATCTGGTGAACGACTTGATGTTGTTGGCCCGCTTGGAGTCAGGTCCCGCGGGTCCGCAAATTCAGCCCATCAAACTTGGACAAATCGTTCGATCTGCAGCGACCGAATTACAGCCCTTATGTAGCACTGCCGATCAAGTCTGTTTGGATATAAAAGACGATGAGGCAGTGATTGGACACGAAAGTGAACTGCACTCTGTCTGTGTAAATCTCATCAGTAACGCCATCCGCTACAGTCCCTTGGGCAACAAAATTACTGTCCGCGTGACCGCGAATGATCAGTTCGTCAAATTGGCGGTCATTGATCATGGATATGGCATTGCACCGGAGCATTTGAGTAGACTTACAGAGCGGTTCTACCGCGTAGATCTGGCGGGTGCTCGTACCAGGGGTGGTACGGGACTGGGCTTGGCCATCGTCAAACATGTTCTTTTAAGACACGACTCCGAATTAATGATTGAAAGTGAGTTGGGTCAGGGCAGTACTTTCTCGTGTAATTTTAATCGGGCCTCTCTTGAGTCCTAATCTTTAGTTAACTCAAACAAGGAGTTATTCATGTCGTGTCGCATTAGTTTTCTCAACCGCGTTGCCCTGGCGCTAATCTGTGCCATCGCTTTGGTTGCGTGTGGCGATTCAACGCCAGAACAAAGACCTGCAGCGGCGGCCCAGGCGCCAGTGGAAATTGAAGTGGTTGACGTAAATGCGGATGGGGGTGCGGACGAAACCCAATCGCGCGTTGTCGTCGACGAAGGAGAACTGCCCGACTACGAACGTGCCTCAGCGATTTCAGGCAATCTGTCGAGCATTGGTTCAGACACCCTGGCCAACCTTATGACCCTCTGGACAGAAAGCTTTAAACGCCACTATCCCAGTGTAAACATCCAGGTTCAGGCAGCTGGCTCCTCAACTGCCCCGCCGGCGCTGACCGAAGGCACCGCAAACTTTGGCCCGATGAGCCGTGCGATGAAGGACAAAGAGATCGAGGCCTTTGAAACCCGTTTCGGTTACAAGCCCACGCCTATTCGTGTGGCCATTGATGCTCTGGCCGTGTACGTTCACAAAGACAACCCCCTCGAAGAGCTGAAAATTGAGCAGGTGGACGCCACTTTTTCTGTTACTCGACGTTGTGGTGCGCCAGAGTCTTTAGACACCTGGGGTGCTTTGGGTCTGACGGGAAGCTGGGCAGAACGTCCCATACAGCTATACGGGCGCAATTCGGTATCTGGAACCTACGGGTACTTTAAGAAAGTTGGTCTGTGCTCCGGCGATTTTAAGAACAGTGTGAACGAACAACCCGGGTCTGCATCGGTAGTCCAGGCGGTCGCCTCCTCACTGAACGGGATTGGCTACTCCGGTATCGGCTATGTGACATCAGGGGTCAAGGCTCTGGCACTTTCAGCGGACGGTGCACCGGCAGTCCCAGCCACTAAAGACAACGCCGCAACTGGCGACTACCCACTTTCCCGCTATCTGTATGTCTATATCAACAAGAAGCCTAACGAGCCACTGCAGCCGATTGAAAGAGAATTCCTGCGCATGGTGCTATCCAAAGAGGGTCAAGAAATTGTTGCTAAGGATGGCTACGTACCGATTTCGGCGCAGACGGCAGCACGCGAACTGAGCAAAATAGAGTAGCTAACCGTGATCGATCGTCTATACTCGCGCTCGATTTATTGGGTTCAGGAAGCCAATAACGAGCAAGCGGTTAGCACCGAGTCAGCTGATAAATCGCAAGAATAAGCAAGAATAATAAGAACGCAAAAATAAAGGGTTAAGCAAGGAATATGGGGGAAGTACGAGCTTTCGATCGTTTGCCCGCAAGCCGTTATTGGGTTAACAGGTCGACCCAGTGGGTTGTGGCAGCTGGCGGAGCCGCGGTCATTGGCGCGATCACCCTGATCTTTGCCTACCTGCTGTGGGTTGTGGCACCCATTTTGCTGCCTGGCAGTATTGACCCTCAGTCGGATATCGCGTTGATTGAGCGAGATCCGTTGCTCGTAGATGTGAGCGAAAACGGCGAGGCTTATCTGCGTCTGTCCAGTTCTGGGATCACCGAGTTTTATGACGTCGAGACCCAATCTCCGATTGCGGCGTTCAATCTCGGGCTGAGTTTGCAAACCGCACAACGGATCTATCCAGAAGTAGATCAATACGCCTTGTTGGACGACCAACAAAGGTTATTGTTTTTGCAAACACAATACATTGTCAGCTTTGCAGACGGCGTTCGAAAACTGACCCCTACTCTCGCTTTTCCTTTTGAGAAAAAGCCTGTGAGCCTTGGTACCACCGAGGGTGAGACGATCGATGTTTACGATGTACATCTAAACGACGATCAAATGGTCATCGCCAGCGCCGGCAACACCACTTTGCGCATTCAAAAGTATAAAAACGTTGAGGAAGGATTTGCACTCCCTGAACCGCAAACTGTCTCCCTGAACCTGTCCAAACCGCTGAGCCATCTGCTGCTGGGTCCGCGCAATCAATGGGTTTACCTCATTGACGTTGATGGGTTTGTTGAAGTTGTAGAGATTCGAACTCTGGGTCGACCTGCTCGATTGTATAAAGCCAGACTTCTAAACGAGAATGAAACACTCACAGCAGCAGGCGCCATCCTGGGTAGATATTCTTTGGTGATCGCTGACGACCAGGGTCATCTGCGCCAATGGGGGGTGCTGACCAGCCAGGCAGGCATGCGATTTGAAATGTTACGCCAGTTCGACCTGGACAACCCCGTGGACCAGCTGATTTTTGAGCCGCGCCGCAAAGGGTTTGCTGCATTGGGCACCTCAGGCGAGCTCACTCTGCTCTACCCTACTTCAAATCGTGTCATCGCAAACGCGGATACGAGCCTGGCTGCTGATATGCCCATGGCAATCTCGCCACGCTCTAATGCATTGATCGCCGCATCGGACCGCGGGCGTATCACAACATTTGGATTGGACAACAAACATCCTGAGCTTTCGATAAAAAGTCTATGGGGCAAGGTCTGGTACGAAGGCTACGATGAACCCATTTTCAGCTGGCAGTCCTCTTCAGCCGATAACGACTTTGAACCCAAATTTTCTTTAACACCACTTGCTTTTGGTACGTTGAAAGCAGCGTTTTATGCGCTGCTATTTGCGGTACCCATTGCGGTGATGGGGGCTTTGTACACCGCCTATTTCATGTCTGCAGCCATGCGCGCTTGGGTTAAGCCGGGGATTGAAATCATGGCGGCACTGCCCACCGTAATCCTGGGATTCATTGGCGGTTTGTGGCTGGCCCCCATTATCGAGAGCAACCTCTCAAGTGTGTTGAGCATATTCTTCTTTTTACCTGCGTGCCTCTTCTTGTTTGCACTGATCTGGACACGCTTACCGGACAAAACCACGGGTATCTTTCAAGGGTGGTATGCGCTGCTCGTCACGCCCCTTATTGTACTTGTCGTTGCCCTTGCCTTTGCCTTTGGACCATCACTTGAACAGCAGTTTTTTGGTGGCAACAGCCAGGCCTGGTTTAGAGAGGTGCTGGGGCTAAACTACGACCAACGCAATGCGCTTGTGGTCGGCATTATCATGGGCCTTGCGGTTATCCCGGTGATTTTTACCATCGCCGAAGACGCCATCTACGGCGTGCCGGACCATCTCATTCATGGGTCGCTCGCTTTAGGCGCAACGCCATGGCAAACCCTGATCAGAGTGGTGCTGCTGACTGCAAGTCCCGGAATTTTCTCTGCCATTATGATCGGTATGGGACGTGCGGTGGGAGAAACCATGATCGTGCTGATGGCAACCGGCAACACGCCCTTGATGGACTTCAACATATTTGAGGGCATGCGGACTTTTGCGGCAAATATTGCGGTCGAATTGCCTGAAAGCGAGGTCGACAGCAGTCACTATCGCATCCTCTTCCTCGCAGCCCTGGTCCTATTTATTCTCACGTTCTTATTGAACACCATCGCGGAAGTTGTTCGACAACGTCTGCGAGCCAGGTACGGAAGTCTATAGCCATGAATGACACGAAGAGCTTTATGCGTACATGGTTTGCGTCAGGCGAGCCCTGGATCTGGATGAATGCGGCTGCTGTGGGGATCAGCATCACCGCGGTCATAGGCATACTGTTGCTCATTGCAGCCAAGGGGTTTGCGCATTTCTGGCCCAGTGACGTGACGCTTATTAACTACCTATCGGAACAAGGCACGCAGGAAAAGGTTTATGGCGAACTGGTAGAGCTGGATCAACTTCCGGTGCAGCAATTCCTGGAATCAGGCGGAAACTCTGACTGGGCATCTACAGATTCTGAAAACATGGCTCGGTGGTTGGTTAAAACCGGTAACCGAAAAATCGCACCACCAGATTTCAGGTGGATTTTCGAGGCTCAAATAGCTGAACTGGGAACCCCTGCCGGTCTGCTTGTGGTGGAGCGCATTGAATGGGGTAACGCCTACGGCCAACCTGTCCGATTAACCCTAGACCGCAATACTCGCAGCGTTTCGGCTGACGAAAATCTCTCTGAAATCCTCTTTGAGCGAATGGCCCGGGCGAACGAGATCCGCGAACGCATTGATGTCCTGGAAAGCGGTTCACTGAATCAGATCAACTATCGATTAGAACGCTTGCGCCTGGAGAAACGCGGAATCGAAATTACCGGCGTGACACAAAGTCAGCGGATCGACGAGATCAACCGAGAAGTCGATGAACTGAAAGCCGAGTACGACGTTGCCGAAGACCAGCTGCGTGAGCTGTACGAGGCTTTGGACCAGGATGAGTTGGTCCTGTCAGATGCCAAGGGGCGAGAGCTTAAGATCAAACTCGCCGATACGCTGCATGCTTGGTTACCAAACGACATGCACGTGGGTAACAAGACTGCCCACTACTTTAGCGCACTATGGCGTTTTCTGACCGAAGACCCGCGCGAGGCAAATACCGAAGGAGGCATCTTCCCGGCGATATTTGGCACCATACTCATGGTCTTATTAATGTCCGTGATGGTTACACCATTTGGTGTCATCGCAGCCCTGTATCTGCGCGAGTACGCGAAGCAAGGACCGTTCGTAAGAATTATTCGGATTGCCGTCAACAACTTGGCCGGTGTTCCGTCCATCGTCTATGGTGTGTTTGGTCTAGGCTTTTTTGTCTACTTTCTGGGGGGCAATCTGGATCGACTGTTTTATCCTGAAGCACTCCCGGCCCCCACGTTTGGTACACCTGGCCTCATCTGGGCATCCCTAACCCTCGCCCTGCTGACGGTCCCTGTGGTGATTGTCTCAACCGAAGAAGGTCTGACACGAATCCCCCGTTCATTGCGCGAGGGAAGCCTTGCGCTTGGTGCCACCAAGGCGGAAACGCTGTTTAGAATTGTACTTCCGATGGCTAGCCCTTCAATCCTCACGGGCGTCATCCTGGCCGTCGCCCGGGCGGCTGGTGAGGTTGCTCCACTCATGCTGGTTGGCGTGGTAAAACTTGCACCAACTCTACCTTTGGACGGTAACTTTCCCTTCCTGCATCTGGAACGAAAGTTCATGCATTTGGGGTTCCACATCTACGATGTAGGTTTTCAAAGCCCAAATGTTGAAGCTGCGCGCCCACTGGTTTACGCCACTGCGTTGCTGCTCGTCATCATTATCATCGCCCTGAACTTGAGTGCCATCACGCTGAGAAATCGCTTGGAACAGCGATACAAAGGCGTACAGGCTTAATTTAGAAAGAGTTGAATATGTCAGAATCGCCAACGACACCCGAAACACAGGCGCCCACCACATCCTCAGCAGACGGCGAAGTCAGCCTGAAGGTCAATGACTTGTCTTTGTCCTATGGCGACAGCCCGGCGCTGATGAACATCAATATGCAAATCACCAAGCAGCAGGTGACCGCTTTTATTGGACCTTCTGGCTGTGGAAAGTCTACGTTGTTGCGCTGTTTTAATCGGATGAACGACCTTATCGATGGCGTAAAGATCACCGGTGAAATTTCCGTTGATGGTATCGATATTCATCACGAAAGCGTTGACGTCGCACAGCTACGCCGGCGGATTGGGATGGTGTTTCAAAGACCCAACCCGTTTCCAAAAAGCATTTACGAAAACGTGGCTTACGGTTTGCGCATCCAAGGCGAAGATTCGAAAGCGGTTCTTGATGAGCGGGTTGAGTGGGCATTAAAGAGTGCGGCTTTGTGGGACGAAGTGAAGGACCGGTTAAAAGAATCTGCCTTGGGCCTGTCCGGTGGTCAGCAACAACGGTTGGTGATCGCCAGAGCCGTTGCCATCCAGCCATCCGTTTTGCTCCTCGACGAGCCCGCATCTGCGCTGGACCCTATTTCTACTCTAAAAATCGAAGAGTTGATCCACCAGTTGAAAGACGATTACACCATCGTGATTGTCACGCATAACATGCAACAGGCTGCTCGTGTATCCGACCACACGGCTTTCCTATACTTGGGTGAACTTGTGGAATTTGGCGAAACCGACATGATCTTTCGTAACCCAAAAGAGAAGCAGACCGAAGATTACATCACCGGTCGTTACGGATAGGAAATCCTATGAACAAGCACATTTCTGAACAATATGACAATGAGCTGACCCAGATTCGCGAGCTTTTGATGGAGATGGGGGGGCTGGTCGAACAGCAGGTGGCGAGGGCTTCCCAGTCATTGACTACTCACGACATGGCCTTAGCAAATCAGGTAAGAGACAACGAATCGCGACTGAACCAAATGGAAGTGGAGCTTGATGACCACTGCGTTTCCATCATCGCTAAACGACAACCTACAGCTGGCGACCTACGCATTGTGGTCAGCGTGATGAAGACCATCACTGACCTTGAGCGCATTGGCGACGAGGCTGATCGAATCGCCCAAATGGCATTGAGCGTCGCTAAATCAGAGGTTCCTGAAGATCAATATGCTGATTTTCGCAGCATGGCTGACAAAGTGAGCAGATCGCTCAATCGCGCGCTGGATGCCTTTGCACGCCTGGATGTAGAAAGCGCTCTGCGCGTAATCGAGGAAGACCAGGATATTGATAGTGCATACGGCCAGATGGTGAGGCAGTGCATTGAAATTATGCGAGATGAATCTGAGCAGATTGAGCACACTATGAGCTTGATCTGGGCAGCAAGAGCCCTGGAGCGCGTCGGAGATCATGCGAAGAATATGGCTGAGTATGTGATCTACCAGGTCAAAGGGCTTGATGTGCGGCACTCACCGAGCGCGGACCTCGACGTAGAAGAATAACCCCTTGCGCATAGACTAACGGCACCTTACTATGCGCGGCCTCTCCTGCCCAGGTGTTGGAACTGGTAGACAAGCTGGATTTAGGTTCCAGTGTCCTTAGTGGCGTGTGGGTTCGACTCCCACCCTGGGCACCAATAAAAATGCGGCTTTCAGAGCCATTTTCCCAAACGGGCACATCTCGGGCACATCTCTCCACTTTAAGAGGCATCACACGGGTCTTGTTGGTGGTGAGCAATGAAACCATCTCGACCGGTCATCAGGTACCACGGCTCTAAGTACAGAATCGCAGAATGGGTCGTCTCTCACTTTCCACCGCATCGCGAATACGTCGACGTTTTTGGCGGTGCAGGATCAGTACTTCTTTCCAAGCCGCAAGCGAAACTAGAGGTCTACAACGATCTAGATAGCCGAATCGTCAATCTCTTCCGAGTGCTTCGGGATCCAGAAAAAGCAGCTGAACTGATTCGCTCCCTTGAGTTGACTCCTTTCGCTAGGGATGAACTCGAAGCCTGTTATGAAGACTGCGAGTGTCCTGTCGAATCGGCTCGCCGGCTGATCGTTCGCGCTTATCAGGGGTTTGGTGCTGATTCCGCGGTCAGAGGTCACAGGACTGGCTTTAGAAGCACCCGGACTGACGGATTCACGCCTGCGAAGGAATGGATGAAATACCCACCCGCGGTATCGGAATTCGTTCAACGACTGCAGGGCGTGATCGTCGAGAACAAATCTTGGGATCAACTCATCCCACACTACGACTCGGAAGATTGTTTCATGTACCTGGATCCGCCCTACCTTCTCGAAACCAGAACCGCTAGACGGGGTTACCGTCATGAGATGGAAGACGAAGAGCACGAAGCGCTACTCAGACTGATCAAATCTAGTGATTCGATGTTCGCCATATCGGGGTATGACAGCGATCTATACAACGACTTACTTGCCGGATGGGAAAAGCGGACGCTCCGCGCGCGAGCCGAAAAGAACAAGCCGCGGATCGAAATGCTTTGGCTATGCCCTCGCACAAGCGAAGCCCAAACCCAAACCGAGTTATCCATATGAACCGAGAGGAGAAGAGAGATAGTGCCCGATCTAGTCATCGATAATTTTGCAGGAGGTGGTGGCGCATCGCTTGGTATTGAACAAGCCATCGGTCGACCAATCGACATTGCCATCAACCATGACGCTGCTGCAATTGCCATGCATATGGCAAATCACCCTGACACAAAGCACTTTGTAAGTGATGTCTGGGAAGTGAATCCGCTAGACGCTACTAACGGCAAATCTGTCGAGCTAGCGTGGTTTAGTCCAGACTGTAAGCACTTCTCGAAAGCGAAAGGCGGAAAGCCTGTTTCGAAACGAATTCGTGGTCTTGCCTGGGTGGTTATCAAGTGGGCGAAAGCGGTGCGCCCGAGAATAATCATGCTCGAGAACGTCGAAGAATTTCAAACATGGGGGCCTGTGCTGGATTCTGGTCAACCTTGCCCAGAACGCCGAGGACACACCTTTCGCCGATGGGTAAATCAACTCACCAGTTTAGGGTATGACGTTGAATGGAAAGAGCTACGAGCCTGCGACTACGGAGCGCCAACCATACGGAAGCGGTTGTTTCTAATTGCCAGGCTTGATGGCCAACCCATAGTTTGGCCCGACGCTACGCACGGACCTGGTCTGTCGCCCTATTCCACAGCAGCCGAATGCATGGACTTTACGCTGGAGTGTCCTTCGATATTCGCGCGCAAACGCCCCCTGGCGGAGGCAACGATGAGGCGGATTGCCCGCGGTATCGATCGATATGTTCTAAACAACTCGCAACCATTCATCGTTGGCGTGGGTGGGCGCATGGCACAAACTAAAGAAAGGGGATTGGATCAGCCCTTTCAAACGCTGACGTCAAAAGCAGATGCAGCCTTTGTATCACCGTACTTGATTCCTCGGCATGGCGAACGACCAGGCCAGGAACCTCGCACACGCCCAGTCCAGCTTCCGCTACCAACAATCACGCCCACGCAAAATGGCGCTCAGTTGGTTGCTGCTTTTCTTGCGCAACACAACACAGGAATGACTGGTCACAACATTGAAAAGCCATTGTCCACGATCACAGGACGCGGTACTCAACAGCAGTTGGTTACCAGCCATTTGGTGAAACTCCGAAACAATCAACACAGTCAATCCATTGCAGATCCAATGCCTACGATTACTGCAGGCGGTGGCCATGTAGGCGAGGTACGGGCTTTCCTTACCAAATATTACGGCAAATCCATCGGTCAAGATCTGATAGAGCCACTCCACACAGTCACCACTAAAGACACGGTGGGGCTAGTCACCATTCACGGCCTGCCCTATGAAATAGTCGATATTGGAATGCGGATGCTTTCACCAAAAGAACTATTCGCTGCGCAAGGGTTCCCCGCAGATTACATCACCTCACCACATTTTAATGGCAAGACGTTGACCAAAACTGCGCAGGTTCGGATGTGCGGTAACTCAGTCTCTCCACCAGTGGCAAGAGCATTGGTGGAGGCAAACATTACAAACCAAGCCGAAGTCGCGGCTTAGGAATAACCGAGGAAGATAAGCATGCTAATACTTTCACGCAGAACCGGAGAGACGATCCGGATTGGAGACGATATTGAAGTCACCATCAGGGGAGTAAAAGGCCATCAGGTTCGAGTGGCCGTTAAGGCTCCCCGGGACGTAACGGTTCATCGCGAGGAGGTGTATCAGCGCATCGTAAGGGGCGAGAAGAAGGCGTCATGAACCTGCGACCACTTGACCCCCAGATTAGTCGTTTTCATTGCCGGGTAGATAGTCCCAACGCTGAAAGTGGTTATCGCCGTGATCTGCGGCCTAGGTATGCGGTTCGGAAAACACCGCTAACCCTCACTCACTACTAAAGGAGCATAGATAG
>JBCCIU010000045.1:0-14154 GCA_039028095.1 Pseudomonadota bacterium | reverse complement strand
TCAATATTTCCACCATGACCGTGATGGCGTTCATCCTGGTACTTGGCATTGTGGTAGACGACGCTATTGTGGTGGGTGAACGGGTGTACGGCCACGAGCAGATGGGTAAACCCGGCCTCAAGGCCGCCGTTGAAGGGACCTGGGAGGTGTCTGTCCCAGTCATCTTCGGAGTACTGACCACCATTGCCGCGTTTCTGCCGCTGATCGCTGTTGAAGGCAGAATGTCTGGCTTTTTTGCACCTTTGGGATGGGTGGTCATCTTTGCCCTTATCTGCAGCATTATCGAATCCCAACTGATTCTACCATCGCATCTGGCCC
The DNA here is from genome assembly GCA_039028095.1 of Pseudomonadota bacterium. Classification (GTDB taxonomy): domain Bacteria; phylum Pseudomonadota; class Gammaproteobacteria; order Pseudomonadales; family Azotimanducaceae; genus UBA4421. The sequence goes on along the minus strand of JBCCIU010000045.1, from coordinate 13,836 downwards.
ATCGAAAAACCGGCGAGCCAACGACCGGCGCATCCAGGGCTTGGAACAACTTCCAGGGCAAACTCGCAGCTTGGCTGGAACGCATCGCCACCCATCACTACCAACCCTTTGTCACCAAAGTCGTACGAATTCGATATATCTCGGCCGCAACCGGGGTCGGTATTCTCATCCTGGCCCTGGCCTTGATCATGAGTGGTCGAGTTGTTTTTGGTTTCTTCCCCGCCATCGAGGGCGATCGAATTTATGGCGCCTTAGAGATGCCCGAGGGTGTTTCTTCAGAAGTGACCTTGGCTGCGGCGAAGCAGATTGAAGACGCCGCACGCAAGGTAGATTTGGAGATGACCCAGGAGCTGGGTCTATCAGAGCCCTTTTTGCGCAACGTTTTTGTCAGCGTTGGAAAGAAAGTGGACCGTGATGGTCCCGGACGACCCAGCGGTTCCGGTCGCAGTAATCTGGCGGAAGTTGTCATTGAGATCGTGCCAGCCAGCATACGAGGCGACAACATCAACGCCGACTATGTTGTGAAACGATGGCGAGACGCAGTAGGTAACATTCCCGACGCTGTCAGCGTGTCCTTTGATTCTGCTACGTTCAGCGTTGGCTCACCCATTGAATACCAACTGCAAGGTAGAGACATCGACCGATTGCGCATAGCGGCTGAAGATATGAAGGCCCAGCTGACACGTTATACCGGCGTGTACGATATTTCCGATTCATTCCGATCTGGTAAACAGGAAATCCAGCTGAGTCTGCTTCCCGAGGCGCGAAACTTAGGCCTTACGCTCTCAGATCTTGCGAGTCAGGTTCGTGCGGCGTTCTACGGCAACGAAGCCCAGCGCGTTCAGAGGGGCAAAGATGACGTGCGGGTGATGGTTCGATTCCCGGAATCTGAACGCAGATCCATCGGTAACTTGGAAGACATGTATATCCGCACGCCCGACGGCAATCAGGTACCGTTTTATAGCGTGGCAAAATTTGAATTGCGCAGAGGTTTTTCCAGTATCAACCGCCTGGATGCCCGTCGCACCGTGACGGTGGATGCGGAAGTTGATCGCGCTCAGGTGTCCCCCGAAGAAGTGGCAGCGAGTATTCGCGCGGAAATGATTCCTCGGTTTAAAGCCCGATATCCAGATATCACCGTAGAAATGGGGGGAGAACAGGAAGAGCGCACCACCGCACTCACCGGACTGGCCATTGGCTGCATGTTCTCCCTTCTGGTGATTTATGGTCTGTTGGCCATTCCACTGCGCAGCTACCTGCAGCCACTGGTGGTCATGGGGGTTATCCCATTTGGCGCGGTGGGCGCCATCGTGGGGCACTTCATCCTTGACGTACAACTCATGTTTTTTTCCGCCCTGGGAATAGTTGCGCTATCGGGCGTTGTGGTTAACGCGTCCTTGGTCCTGGTTGACTATGCCAACCGCCAGCGCCGCGAAGGCGTCCCCCTGGTCGAGGCGATCATCAACGCAGCTGTTGTCAGATTCCGACCCATTCTGCTTACATCCGTGACCACTTTTGTTGGACTAATACCACTGATGTCGACGGTGACGCCCGCAACCGGACCGTTCCTGCCCATGGCCATATCCCTGGCCTGGGGGGTCTTGTTTGCGACCTTTATCACCTTACTCCTTGTACCTTGTGCCTACCTGATTGTTGAAGACTGGGTACACACTTGGGAATCCTTCAAAGCATGGATGTTCGGTAAGCCTAAGCCTCAGCGCCAGGATTCAATAGCCGAACCAGTCAGTGGCGGTTGAGGTAACGCTACCCACAACACCACGCGAATGGCATAAACGCGTCTGGACACTGACCTGGCCGGTCATCGCAGCCAATGTCACGGTCCCTTTGGTCGGGGTGGCAGACGTTGCGGTCATGGGCCGCCTGCCAGAACCGGGCTATATCGCTGCGGTCACCATGGGGGCCGCGATGTTCAGCGCGGTCTATTGGCTATTTGGTTTTCTACGCACGGGCACGGTTGGATTGGGTGCGCAAGCATTTGGCCGGGGGGAAATCGATGAGCTGGTGGCCATTGGCTTGCGCGCTGCCGCGGTCGCTTTAACGCTGGGGGCAATCATCGTGACGTTGCAATGGCCTCTCGCTTACCTGCTGTTCGGCCTATTCGATGCTGAACATTCAATCCAAAAGCTGGCTCAGACCTACTACCACATCCGCATCTGGGGAGCACCAGGCTTATTGCTGACCTTTGTCCAACTTGGCGTACTTTTCAGCTTACAACGTATGCGCGATACCCTGCTTCTCAGTATTGGACTCAGCATCACCAACCTATTTCTGGACATTTTTTTTGTACTGGGCCTTGGACTTAATGTAAATGGCGTGGCCATCGGAACGTTAATCAGCGAATGGGGGGCAGCAGGGTTTGGATTCTGGCTGGTGCATCGGGCGCTAAGAGAAAATGGCTGGAGCACGCAGCTACCAAAGATCTGGGTGGCCAAAAAAATTCGCGCGCTGTTTCACGTCAGCAGTAATCTGGTGTTACGGACTTTTTTTGTCCAACTCCCGTTTTTTGCAGGGACCGTCCTGGCCACATCTTTGGGCACAACAACACTGGCTGTACACGGCGTGTTGATGCAGCTCTTTTTTGTCATGGCCTTCAGCCAGGACGGATTTGCCCATACCGCGGAAACTTTAAGTGGTTATAGCTATGGATCCAGGCAACCACAGGGTATTCGCAACACAACGCACTATTGTGCGCTTTGGGGACTGATCTTTGCTGGGGTGACCGGTAGCATCTATTGGTTTGCTGGCGACTTTATCATTGCCTTCTTAACAACATCCCCGGACATTCAGGCGCAGGCATCAGAATATCTGGGCTGGATCGCCATAACACCACTGCTTTGTGTCTACGCTTTCCTTTACGACGGCGTGTTCATCGGGACAACTCACATCGTCGATATGCGCAACGCTATGATCCTCGCAGCCTGCGCTTGGTTGATCTGCATGGTGTTGACCTTTGAAGCGCTGGGCTATCACGCCATCTGGGCGAGTATGAGTGTGTTTATGGTTGTGCGTGCCATCTTACTGCGGCTGCGTTATCCAAAAATTGTGATGAGCGCTCGAGCCTAAGTACTTTCACTGATCTCCAAATCTTCCCACAAAGAGAGTAGAATTCCTCTCTTCGACTTATCCAGCAATCCTCAGGGGGGAACATGGCAGAAGCTGCTCTAGAAAATCCAGATCTATTCGATCTGACCATGTCCGAAGAAGCGGAACCGCTTCTGGACGCAGTAAAGAAACACATCAAAGAAAACGTAGAACCGATCAGCGAAGAATTTTATGCGCTGGAAAATGGCAAAGAAGACCGCTGGTCGTGGCATCCAAGACAGCTGGAGCTATTGGACGGCGCTAAGCAAAAGGCCAAAGAGTCAGGCTTGTGGAACTTCTTCCTCCCTGACGCAGATACCGGTGAAGGTCTGTCCAATCTGGATTACGCCTACATAGCAAATGAACTCGGTAAGTACCCACTGTCATCAGAAACACTCAATTGTTCAGCGCCTGATACGGGTAATATGGAAGTTCTCGAGCGTGTTGGCACACCAGAGCAGAAAGAACAGTGGTTGACCCCACTCCTCAATGGAGAGATTCGTTCTGCCTACGCCATGACGGAACCCGCGCTACCCTCTTCTGACGCGAAGAATATCAGCACAAAGGCTGAGCTCGACGGAGACGAATGGGTCATCAATGGCGAGAAGTACTACATCTCAGGTGCAGGTGACCCTCGCTGTAAAATCATGATCACCATGGTCAAGACCAGCCCCGATGCGCCACCACACAAGCAGCAGTCACAAATTCTGATGCCCATCGATGCCCCCGGAGTAAAAATCCTTGAAGGGATGGAAGTGTTTGGTCATGACGATGCGCCTCACGGACATATGCACATTCTTTTTGACAACGTGCGCGTACCAAAAGAGAACATTCTGCTTGGTGAAGGTCGCGGTTTTGAAATCTCTCAGGTCAGACTCGGCCCTGGTCGTATTCACCACTGCATGCGTTCTATCGGTGCCGGGGAACGTGCTTTGGAGCTGATGATTCGTCGTGGCGCAACGCGGGAAGCGTTTGGTAAGCCGATTATCCAATTGGGTAAGAACATCGAGGTGGTGTCCCGTGCCCGTATCGAGCTAGATGCCTGCCGCTTGATGGTGTTACAAGCAGCCAAGGCGATGGACGTGCTGGGTAACAAGGAAGCGCGTGTCTATGTGAGCGCGGTGAAAGCGATGGTGCCTGAGAAGATCTGCAAGATCATCGATCAAGCCATCCAGATCCATGGTGCCACCGGTGTCTCTCAATGGTCACCTCTGTCGCGCATGTACACAGGGCAGCGCACCCTGCGTCTGGCTGACGGACCTGATGAAGTACATCACATGGTGGTGGGTCGAGCAGAAGTACGCAAGTACGACGGCTTGTTATAAACCAAGCCCCTCCAAAAAAGGCAGAGCGAGGCTCTGCCTTTTTTTTTGCGCCAAACAGATTTACTGGTTCAGTGAAAAGGTTTCACCAAAGGGACGAATCACAGAGCTGAACGACCAGGCCGATCTGGGTTGGTGCGCGATTCGATAACATTCTCCGGCAATATCATCAGGCTTACAGAAAAAATCATCGGGCTTATCGGCAAACCGTTTACGGGTCCATTCAAGATCAATCACAGCATCAATTGCGACAAATGCCACATGCACACCTTTTGGACCTAAGTCTCTGGCCATGGCCTCGGCCAGGATCCTTTGCGCCGCTTTTGTGGGGGCAAATCCGGCAAAGTGCGCCAGTCCACGAAACGCGGATGTATTCCCGGTCAGAATAATGGCACCTTCGCCCGCTTCGATCATATCCGGTGCAGTTGCCCGCGCCAGGTGTAACAACGCCATGGTGTTAACCTGAAAGTTCTGATTCAGGACCTCCGGCTCAATCTCAAGAAAAGACCCAAACGCACCGCCAACTGCGTTGTGCACCACGATGCTCGGCGGCCCTAACTCTGCTTTCACCTGCGCCAGCGTGTCGTGCAGCGACTCCGTATCCGTAACATCACAAGGATAGCTATGGGCATTGCCAATCTCTGCTGCAATAGCAGTCAGTCGATCTACGTTTCTGGCCAGCATGGCCACTTGATAGTTTTCTGCGAAGGCTCGGACAAGTGCAGACCCTGTCCCGGGTCCTACGCCGGTAATCAAACAGACTTTTTCAGACACAACTCACTCCCTATTAATGTTCAGGGATATTGTGCCTGTTCATTGATCGGCCACAAAGCCTTGGCAGTATTCTGGCGTGGAAAGACTTCAATATGATGGGTGGACAATCCTGGTGGATCTGCGGTCACAATTGCTCCGGCCAGATGTTGAAAGCCCGCTCTGAAGTGGTTGCTACTCTTAAGCGCGACGTACTTGTACTTGAACACATCAATACCAACCGCCAAAAAGGGTTCACGATCAAATGTCTGACTGCGACGAGAGGCCACCACAATATCCATGTCATCCACGACTATCCTCGCCATGGGACCCAGATTAAGGCGCATGCCTTTAAACATGTGTTGCATGACCACTCGACCGTCATGTAACGCTTTGACATAGACCTCCATCTCCAAAGGTGTACCGTGCAGATCATCGGTTTTGGCACCCAGGCTTACGTGTATTGTCTGGCCTACCCCCGCCTCATGCGCCTGTGCCGCAACTTCAGCATCTACAATAAACCCGAAACAGGCGTTGGCACCCAAACCCGCCTCCAGCATCGCCCTCAGAAGGTGCGTACCATCACCAGGCGTCCCACCGCCACAGTTATCTGAGGTTTCATTGATCACTATTGGACCATCATCACCATGCTCGGCATAGGCGACCTGGGCCGCACTGATCGCTTGTGCCGCACCGAGACTCAATGGGCGAAATCCTTCCCGATGGGCCCAGAGCTCCTCGGCAAACGTTGCCGCGGCCGATTTTGCCGCGTCCGCTTGATGAGGATAATAGGTGGCAGCAACGAAGCTGCCGACATGATCCACGTCGGCATATGGGAATCCGTGGCACCAGCTTAGGTCGACACAGCCAGCCTGCTGCTCCAATTCCAACAGGCGTTGCAAACGTTCCTGACCCACCCCTTCGAAGGTCGTTGTAGTGGGGAGAAGCAGGGGTAGTTCAATGAGTTCACAGGCCGTTCGACGCCCGGTTTTTGCCATATCTACAACAATCTCTACAGCCTCCCTGGCACGGTGGTGTAAATCAATATGCGGATATTCATGACAGACAAACACCGCATTTAGGGCATCCGTCATAGCTGCTGTGAAATTGCCATGCAGATCAAAAGATGCGGCCAAAGGTAAATCACCCACCAACGCCCGAACGCTCGCTGCAAGATCCGCTTCCAAGTCCGGAATGCCGTCGACAACTCCAGCGCCGTGTAACAAAAGAACACACCCATCGAGGCCATGCCCCAACGCCTCGCTCAACCCAAACAGAATTTCGTCTTTAAACTCGTCATAGGCCACTCGATCTATGATGCCCGAAGGCTGAGTATTGGCAAACAGAATGGGTACGGCTTCTACACCCAGCTCCGCACAGGCATCCACTGCACCCCCAACGTCAGATTCCTGACCAGCCATCTGCAGCATCTTCTCACCTCGGAAAAGATGAAAAGCACTGGCTGGCGTCATATCACGGCAATAGGTGTTGGTTTCGTGGCTGATCCCAGCCAGAGCAATTCTCATTTAATGCGGGCCTTAGTTTTGGCTGACGGGCATTTTCTCAGGTCCACTTTCCCACCACCAGGGTGCAGGCAGGGGTTTTTGCTCCGGCCATTCCTGGTCCAGCGTATCAGCATCAAACAGCTCTCCGCCTTTCATGACCTTATCCACATCTGCAGTATTACGAATGTTGTCCAAGGGATTGCTGTTAAGAATAACCAGATCCGCAAGCTTTCCGACTTCAATGGATCCAATGTCCTGACTCAAACCAATCATCTGCGCACCCATCAGCGTCGCCGCGTGCAGCGCTTCGGCGGGTGTCGCTCCACCACTGGCCAGGGACCACAATTCCCAGTGGTAGCCCAAGCCCTGCAGCTGTCCATGTGCACCCACGCCAACCTGGCCACCTCGCCGAACGATTTTCCAAGCAGAAGCGGCAATTTCTTCTGTGATGTATTCACCTTTGTAGAACCACGGACGGCGCAAAGTTTTTGCACTCAGGAACTCATACGGTATCCAGCGACGCAACTTCTCATCTTCGTGAGGAGATTCTGTGGTGTAAAAGGCATTCTCTGCCCATGGTCCACCATAGGCAACCAATAGCGTCGGAGAATACGCGATACGAGTTCGTGCAGTTAGCTCAACAATGTCTTTATAGAGCGTGGGTGTGGGATAGGCGTGTTCCAGCCCAGTAAAGCCATCCAAAGCGTGCGTGACATCCAGCTTCATATCCAACGCACCTTCTGTGGTAGGCATCAATTCGAGATCTCGAGCTGCCTGAATCAGCCAGTGTCGCTGTTTGCGGGATCCAGATATGTAAGCTTTGATGTTGTTCACCCGATATCGTTCTTTGTAACGGGCGAGCACCGCATAGGCGTGCTCCTTAGACTTAAATTCATTGTTGTTGAAAACACCAGGCCCGGTTGAATATGCCCGAGGTCCCAACACCAAACCTGCATCCACCATATCCTGCAGTCCAATCAAATCGACCGTGGTTGGCTGAACATCAATACCCGTAGTGACGCCATAGGCTAAATTAGCCAGGAATGCTGATACGGTCTTTTCGGGAATCTGGCGGGCCACTCTGAAGTGGGCATGGGTGTCCACATAGCCTGGTAACACCGTTTTACCTGCCAGACTGATCGAATCAATGCCATCCAGATCGATTTCGTCCGACGAGCCCACCGCGACAATCCGATCGTTCTCTACAACGATGGTGGCCGATTCGATGACGTCAGCCTCTCCCATGGTAATAACCCTGGCATCTGTTAGCGCCACCTTGCCCTTGGGGGTATGTCGCGGCAGCGTGACTTCCACCACATGCCGGGTAACCTGCTCTTTGTCTTCAGCCAGCTCAATCGTGCCCATCCGCTCTTCTTCAGCGTCTGTGGACTCCTCCTGCGCCTCGTCCTCTTCAGCGTTGGCGAAATCTACATCTTCGAGCGCTTGCTCGTAGATGTGATCACCCACGGCCCAGTAGAACCGGTCACCGTCTGGGCTCCAGGTGAAAAAGTTAGCGCCAATACTGGTCAGTTGAACCACCGGATTTTGGGGACCGGACAGCTTGAGCTTCTGTTTGCTCAAATGGGGCAGCAGCTTGGCAATGTGCAACTGGTCTGCTTGCAGAATCAGTGCATGCCGACCGTCCGGGGCCAGCATCATAGACTGAGCACCCACATTTGCGCTTTGACTGTATATCCCAGCCCCTTCAACACTGAGATGCTCGCGCCGATCTGTGCCGTCAAAGCGCACAGAAACGAGGCCTGGACTGGCCCTACCAGGCAAAGGACTGGAGTTAGCATGCAGATAAATTCGATCTTCCTCGGGGCCAAAATGAGGGCGACCTAAACCTCGAGCGGGCATAATGATCTGGCTCTCGCCATCAGTGGCATCGACCCATATCAGGTCCGAGCCAACCACAGCACCAAACCCACCCGCACGCAATCGTTGCTCCGATGCTGAGCCTCTTAGTACGACAATTCGGTTGGAATCCGCGTGCCAGACGGGTTCTAAGTAGTGCCCCGGTAGCTGGGTCAGTTGTTTTGGTTTGGCTCCGCTTCTAGCCCTCTGCCTGAACAGATGACCGCCAGCATCTGAAGCCGCGATGTAGACAATATCCCGGCCGTTTGGTGACCATAACGGGTACGCAGCAACTTTGGACAGATCCGTAATTGGCTTGAGTTCACCATCACCAAGATCGTAGACATATATCCGGCCGAAAGTGGCAAAGGCTATTTTTTTTCCATCCGGGGAGACCGCAAGATCTGCTAACACCCTGGCTCGTACCGGACCCGTCTCCACCCGTTGCGGAAATTCCAGTCGATTCACGACCGCTAAGGAAACGTCAATATTAAAAGGGATTTGCGTCAACGCGCCAGTCGCCACATCCACCCGCACCAGCCCCCCATCCTTGGTCAAAACGACCGACTCACCGTCGGGCATGAACGCATATCCCGGCATCAAGTCTCTGGTAAAACGTGACTCCTGGTCATCACGCTGCACCGGATAGGCCAGCCAGTCTTCTACTCCGGTGACCAGATTACGGATACGCAAGCCGGTTTGATGTTCATAACGGGTGGCATAAACGAGCTGTGTGCCATCTGGCGATAAGATGGGGCGCACGGCACTGCCCACTTTTGCGGTCAGTCGGTCCTCTACACCCTGGACCAGGTCACGACGCGCGATCTGCCAGAGTGGGAACTGCACGTTGTAGGCGAAACCACCCGACTTCTGGGCGTAATACAGATAGCGACCACTTGGATCATAAACCGGGCCCAGCGCATTGTGACGTTGACTCCTCGGCGTATCCTTTTTTGCTTTCGCCTTGGTGATCTGAAAGCCCGATTGTCCACCATCCAGAGCATAGGCCCAGATTTCATAAGTGCGCAATTCAAAGGTCGTCTTGGATACAACAACATGCGATCCATCCGGTGACCAGGACGGGGATGCCATCTCGGTACGACCATTCGTCTTGCTAAGCTGTGTAAGCGCTTCAGATTCGAGCGTCAAAACCCAAACCTCATCGTTACCAGAGCGGTCGCTGATAAAGGCAATTTTCGTTCCATCAGGCGAGAAGCTCGGTTGGCTGTCAAACGCCAATCCTTCCGTAATCCGAGAAGCTTCGCCGCCTTCAATTGGTAGTAGATAAAGATCACCCAGCACTTCGATGACAACTTGAGCGCCATCTGGTGCCACATCTATCGACATCCAGGTGGCTTCGTTGATCGAAAACTCCAGCGTTGTATCCGCATCCAAAGACAGGTCTTTTGAATCTTCGGCTTGCACCGGCACCCCAAGACTTAGAGGGCCTAAACCTAGGGTCAGTGCGATAACTAGCATTCGCATAATCAGCGTTTCCTTAACTCACCTTGCGCGGGGGACATGTGCATATATAACGACTCGCACCACAAACGCATCAGCCTTAAATTTTGAGTAGTATTTCATAAATATTACGCCGCCCGTCAGTCGGTCAATCAGTCAGTCAATCAATCAAGGAGCACACACGATGGCGCAATTTAAAATCGATTGGGGCGTGCATCTGCCTCACCTTGGACGCCAGGTGGACACCACGACCTTGGTTAATTTTGCCCAAACCATCGAGGCACTGGGTTGTCACTCCGGCTGGGTCAGCGATCACGTGTGTTGGCCGGCGCAAATCGAGTCAAAATACCCTTATACCGATGATGGTAGCTTTGCTCCCAGTCCGGACATGGCATGGTTGGACCCGATTGGAACTCAATTGTTCCTGGCCGGGGTGACCAAAACGCTTCGGCTGGGATTTACCGTGCTTATCCTCCCCTATCGGCAACCCGTTGCCACAGCAAAACAAGTGGCTACTTTGGACGTCGTCTCGAGCGGCCGAGTGATACTAGGAGTAGGGATTGGTTGGATGGCGGAAGAGGCAAAAATTCTGGGTATGCCTTGGGATAACCGAGGTCTCAGAACCAACGAACAACTTGAGCTGTTCCAGACTTTGTTCAACGACTCGACACCAAAATACGCTGGACGCTACTATCAACTGCCCGAGGTTGGCTTTGAGCCAAAACCGATCCAACAACCATTTCCTATCTGGGTGGGTGGCTCAAGCGATCGCGCCTTTGAGCGAGCAGGAAAGTATGGCACTGGATTTCACGCCGCATTTCAGCCCCTTGATGTTGTAAAACAAGAGTATTCACAAGTTTGTGCCTATGCTGCTGCAAATGGACGGGACCCAGCAGATCTGACTTTGTCCTTGCGGGTATTCCTGGATCCTGCTGCTGCCATGGAACCGGCGAAGTCCATTTCGGGCTCAACTGCGCAGATGCAACAGCGAGTCGGAGAGCTGCACGAAGCTGGAATATCTCACATTCTACTGGACCCTGTGGCACGTGGTGGCGTCCAAGCTCGCTTGGACGCAGTGCAGTCTTTCATGGAAAACGTCGCGATGTAGCATTGGAGCGTAACGGACAGTACGGCGACTGCGAGGTAGCTTAAGCACGACACTATTTGCGTTACACTAGATTCATCTTTGTTGGGGAATATCATGCCGATACTGGAACGCGATACTGCGTCAATTTATTACGAATCTTATAAACCCGAAGGCGACGTCAAAGGTGCAATTGTGTTTGCACATGGCGCAGGCGGCAATGCTGGGATCTGGTTTAATCAAATTGCTCATTTTTCGGCGGCTTATCACGTTGTCGCATTTGATCATCGATATTTCGCTCGCTCTCCTGCATCAAAACCCATCAACGTACACGACTTTCGTGATGATCTGCTCGCTTTGCTGGATAGGAACAACATCGAGATCGCACACCTGGTTGGTCAGAGTATGGGGGGATTCACCGTGCTGCGAACCACCCTGGACAATCCCGATCGCGTTGCGACCCTGACCATGAGCGCAACCTCAGGGGGCATCTACAATCCAAACCCAAGCCCGGCTTTCAAAAATCTGACCACTTCTTCTGGCCGTGGGACCGAGGGGATCAAGGCCACCATGTCCCAAGCCACATCGCAGAACCCCGCGCTGATGCAGCTTTACGAATCGATCAACAACTTCAATACAGAGTTTTCCTGGGAAAAACTGGGGACCTTGCTTACACCACAAGACGTGGTTCAGCACACACAACTCAATGCTGTACAGACGCCAACGCTGTTTATTGCCGGTGCCGAGGATCCGCTGTTTCCTCAAGAGCAACTGGCAGCTTGCGTCCCACATTTTGGCGCTGCACGAATCGAGGTGGTGCAGGACTCCGGTCACTCACCCTACTTTGAGCAACCACAAATCTTTAACCAACTGCTTACAGACCATATCAGCGGATAAGCCGAGTCTGTAAACTGCAAATAACTTCAAATAAGGGGAAACAAGATGGCGAATGTACTTATTACTGGCGCAAACCGCGGCATCGGACTACAGCTGGCCCAACAATATGCCGCACGCGGCGACCGGGTGCTGGCCTGTTGTCGAAATCCAAGTGAGGCTGAAGCATTGAATGCGCTATCCGGCGATAACTTATCGGTCCACGCACTTACGCCGACAGATGGCGATTCGGTAGCGGCACTGGTCGCCGGCGTCGGCGAAGTAGACGTACTGATCAATAACGCAGGTACACCCGGTCCTGCACCTGACCAACAAATGGCACTGTCGATGGATTTTGGCGGCTGGTTAGAGACGTTCAATGTAAACACCATGGCGCCACTGAGAGTGCTGCAAGCATTGGTCCCCATACTCGAACAAAGTGACAGCGCAAAGGCCATCACCATTACCAGTCAGATGGGCGCACTGGATCTGAATTGGCCAACCATGTACGCCTACTGTTCTTCAAAAGCAGCGGTAAACAAGGTGATGCGTATGATCTCAGTTGAACTTGCTCAGAAGAACATTGCTGTTGGTTTGATTCATCCTGGCTGGGTGAAAACCGATATGGGTGGCGACGCAGCAGATATAACGGCAGAGGAAAGTGCTGCGGGTATCATCAGCGTGGTGGACGGCGTGAATCTTGATAACACCGGCTGTTTCATGAAATGGAACGGTGAGCCCCACAACTGGTAACGTCAGTCGAGTGGACAGTCTTCGGGACCATTAACCGGGTTACATCTAACCGAGTTTGGAAGCGTAACCTGGTAATGGGTACCGAAATGCTCTGAGGGTAGATAGTAGTCTGTACTCACCGCTTGCGCCCCGCTCGCAAACGCCGCATCCCGGCGGCTCACGTCTCCCGCACGAGCCTCCACGGTATCCGCATCCGCACGAGTACGCACCATGTAACCTTGCCGCACCAGATTCTGGATCTGGCCAAAACTCTGATGCGGATCATTGAGCACCAGAATTTGAGCATTGGGATCGCCAGCCGGTCCGTTGGTAAACATCACCCGCTGTTCCAGCGTTAAATAGCTCTCCCGTTTTGTCCCTCCTTCGTCCAGCAGGAGCAAAAATTTTCCTCGACTGGCATCAAGTGTCGGCCAGTTGAGATCTACAACATCCGATGGGCGAATCAATCGGGGCCCCAACAGATGTTCGAACTGTGTATCCAGTAGTTCTAACGTATCTCGATTGAACGGTGCCGGATCAGGCAAAGACTCAATCTTTTGATCCTTCAGGTTAAACATCAGCCAAATTGGAATATGCCGTGGATTGTCTTCACTCCAGGCTTTGATCTGATCGATACAATCGTTAAGAAAATCGCAGTGACTGTTCATATCAATCACCTGCACGTGACCAACCTTGAATTGCTGAACGTCTGGCAGGTAAAAGAGGTCAATTTCTAACACCCTCATTCCCAACTCCAATTGTTCGGCAATTGGTAAGTGTTCGTAGTCAAGTGATCGAGCCGCTTCAGGATTGGTGAGTTTTAACAAGGCAACATGATGCAGGCTCATGGCTTTTTTATAGCTGTTGTGGCTGCCTACAAACTGGATCTGGTTGATACGCAAGGTATCCGCCCAGGCGCAGACAGCGAGAACAGTGCCGAGGAGAATGACAAGAAGGCGATACAACATGTTTATGCGTCGATGTCGGTATCGTCCAGTTTGTGGCCCCAGTCTTGTTTGGCGTGCAAATACCTCTTGTTCCACTCGCTCACTCCAAAAACATGCTTCTCCTGGATGATTGAGCTTAAGCCATATTCGGACAGATCGTTCACTTTTTTAGGATTATTAGTTAGCAGTCGAAAAGGTTCCAG
>JBCCIU010000044.1:0-14241 GCA_039028095.1 Pseudomonadota bacterium | reverse complement strand
TTCGCTTGGCGCAAGACCAGATTGATGATGTACTCACCTACGCGTTGTTTCCCCAGGTAGGATTAAAGTTCCTGGAAAATCGAGACAATCCAGCCGCCTTTGAACCTGCCCCGGGGGAGGCGACTGAAGTCGCATCTAATCCGAAGCCTGTGCCTTCCAGTCAGGTAGATTCGAGTGGCCCACAAACCTACGAGGTGCGGGTTAATGGCAAACCTTTCACCGTGGAGGTCAATCCACAGGGAGCGGTGACCAGCGCCGTGCCTGCAAAGGCGTCTGCACCCGCAGTTGCCACGCCTGGTTCAGGTGCTGGCGAACCCGTAACCGCCGCGCTGGCTGGGAATGTGTTCAAAGTGCTCATCGCTCCTGGACAGGTGGTACAGGAGGGGGAAACGGTATTGATCCTGGAGGCCATGAAGATGGAAACAGAGGTGAGTGCACCACGAGCGGGCACAGTAGGTTCGATCAGCATCAGCGAGGGTGATGCTGTGCAGGTTGGTGATTCCTTGTTTGAACTGAACTAGGCAAATCCGCATGGATTTAATTAATCAGCTTTGGCAGGCATCGGGTCTTTATCAGATTGCACCTGGACAGGTGGTGATGCTGCTGATTGGGCTCCTGCTGTTGTATCTCGCAATCGCGAAAAAATTTGAGCCGCTGCTTCTTGTCACTATTGGCTTTGGCGGCATCCTGTCCAATATACCTGGTGCAGAAATTGCCACTGGTGATGGTTTGTTGCACCTGGTCTATGTGGTTGGCATAGAAACTGGTGCCTTTCCGTTAATTATTTTTATGGGGGTTGGGGCTATGACCGATTTTGGCCCCCTGTTGGCGAATCCAAAGACTTTGTTTTTAGGAGCGGCGGCCCAATTTGGCATCTTTGCCACGTTATTGGGTGCCCTGGGGCTTACCTCTATGGGTGTCATGGATTTCAGCCTGAAAGAGGCTGCTGCAATCGGCATTATCGGTGGTGCTGACGGTCCTACGGCCATCTATGTGGCCGGGCAACTGGCGCCGCATCTGTTGGGCGCCATAGCCGTGGCCGCCTACTCATACATGGCATTGGTGCCGATTATTCAACCACCGATTATGAAGGCGTTGACCACGGAAAAAGAGCGGGCTATTGAAATGGTCCAGCTACGGGAGGTCTCCAAGCTGGAGAAGATTGTGTTCCCATTGTTACTCTTGTTGTTGATCGCTTTGTTGTTACCTTCTGCCGCGCCACTGTTGGGGATGTTCTGTTTTGGCAATTTGATGCGCGAATGTGGGGTGGTGGATCGTTTATCGGACACAACCCAGAACGCCTTGATCAACATCGTCACCATTTTCCTGGGTTTGGCGGTGGGCTCGAAACTACAGGCAGAGGTTTTTCTGACGTCCAGTACGCTGGGTATTCTAATGCTGGGGATGGTGGCCTTTGGAATTGGCACCGCCAGCGGCGTCCTGATGGCGAAACTGATGAATCGCTTAAGCAGTACACCGATAAACCCGCTGATAGGTGCCGCGGGTGTCTCCGCTGTTCCCATGGCGGCACGTGTGGCAAACAAGGTAGGACTGGAAGCCAATCCCCAGAACTTCCTGTTAATGCATGCCATGGGACCAAATGTGGCCGGGGTAATCGGCTCCGCTGTGGCCGCAGGTATTATGATTTTGTTTACGGCTGGCACTTAACAAATTGGGCCAAGTCAATAAGGCGGGATGCAAAAAATCGGTTCAATTGCTAACATGAAGGAATTCCGTTGGTCTCCCGTTAAGAGCCTTGTATTAAGACAGCCAGGATCATGCATTTGCGATTTTCCCATTATCCCTGCTTGAACGCACCAAAACGGCTGAAGCATTGCCTGTCAGCGTTGCTGCTCGCGTGGGGTTGTGTGAGTGCGCTGCCGTCCCATGGTGAATTTCAGTACTGGGTGTCTGTCGGTAGCTATCAGGATGAATCGGGTGCTCAAAAAGCCCTGACGTTAGCCGGTGAAAAGCTAACCGAACCGTTTTCCGTGTTTGGGACGCAAACGCCTAAAGGGTACTTTTATCGGGTGGCTTCTGGTCCTTACTTCAATAGGGAGGCCGCTGAGGCACAGGTTAGACAGGCACGCGAACTTGGGTTTCCCGGTGCGTGGTTATGGGCAGATCGAGATGAGGTGTTTTCAACGTCTGAACCGTTTGATACAGACTTGTCCAGCACCTACGAATCGGATTATGACCTTGGCGGCAGTGAGGATTACACGCTTCCCAGTTATGACGAGTTGCCGCTTGATGATACCGAAGACAGTGACAGTAACCTGATTCTGGAGCGCGAGATTCCGGAAGAGTTGGTCGATGAAGCCCCAGAAGGTTACAAGCTCAATAAACTGCGTCGTGACGCGAGAGTTCAACCACCACCCAGACTGCAAGACGATGAAACCCCGCCCAGCTCGATCACCATCACCCCAGAAGCTGGCAGCGCAATCCCCCTCGCAAAACGCTCC
The DNA here is from genome assembly GCA_039028095.1 of Pseudomonadota bacterium. Lineage (GTDB taxonomy): Bacteria > Pseudomonadota > Gammaproteobacteria > Pseudomonadales > Azotimanducaceae > UBA4421. The sequence continues at coordinate 11,779 of JBCCIU010000044.1, read as the reverse complement.
GAACAAAACCTAAACATGAACATAGACGGCAATCTCAACGAGGCGGTCTGGGGTGAGTTTCCCGGTGTAAACGCGTTTCGGGTTGTGGATCCAGACACGGGTTCGGTGCCTCGATATAACACCCTGGTCAAAATGTTTTATACCGATCGAGGGATCTACATCGGCTTCCAAAACGAACAACCACCCAATACTTTGGTGCAACGCTTTTCAGGTCGAGATGAGGGTAGGTTGAATCGCGACAATGTGGGCGTCACCTTGGACACTTCGGGTGAGGGTCGCTACGGCTATTGGGTCAACCTGGCCTTGGGTGGCAATCAAACAGACGGGACGGTGCTGCCGGAGCGTCAATTCAGTGGGGATTGGGATGGCGCATGGTATGGCGGGACGGTGACAACACCAACCGGTTGGAACGCCGAAATCTTGTTGCCCTGGTCTCAGGTGGCAATGCCTAATGAGGCAGGCGAACGCATCATCAGGGCCTATGCATCGCGCAAAGTGGCACACCTGGATGAGCGATGGGCGGTGCCCGCGCTGCCTTTTACGCAACCTTTGTTTATGTCTGCGCTTCAGCCCCTGTTATTGAATGAAGTAAACCCACAGCGACAGTGGAGTGTGTTTCCGTTTGCCTCGGTCACCTCGGATCAGGTAGAAGATTTTGTTGATGCCAAGATTGGTGCGGATATTTTTTTCCGCCCATCGACTAACTTCCAACTCACAGCGACCCTGAATCCGGATTTTGGCAATGTTGAGAGTGACGATGTCATTGTTAACCTAAGTGCATTTGAAACGTTCTTCCCGGAAAAGCGTTTGTTTTTCCAGGAGGGTTCAGAAATTTTTGACACCACGCCTCGATCGAACAGTAGAGATCAACCGACAACTTTGGTGAATACCCGAAGAATAGGTGGTCGAGCGAGAGCGCCAGACAATCCTGACGATTTGGATATCCCTGAGCGGGAATTGGGGCAGCCTGCTGAGCTATTGGGCGCAGCTAAGCTTGTAGGCTCATTTGGCAAAGTTCGCTACGGGATCATGGGCGCCAGCGAGGATGAGACAAAGTTTGATGCGGGCCCCATCAACCTTAATCAAAGCGGAAGCGATTATGGCGTCGCAAGATTTTTATATGAAGATAAAAGTGATGCCGGCGACTACCGAGCCTTGGGAGTGATTTCCACCCTGGTTTCGCATGAAATTGAAGACGCGTTAGTGCATGGACTGGATTATCACTACCTGACTCAGAACGGAAAGTGGAAAGTGGATGGTCAGTTTATCCGGTCAGATGTTGATGAGGTCGGTGTCGGATATGGCGGATTCGCGGACGTTCAGTACACCGTTAGGCAGGGGCTGAATTTTCGGTTGGGTCTGTCTCACTACGACGATAAATTAGACTTTAATGACCTTGGCTTTTTGCGACGTAACGATGCAACCAACGCAAACTTTAGAGTTTTTTACACGCGATCCAATCTGCCCTGGCTGCGTAAGCTGGAAATTGACACGTTCACCCAATTTGAGGTGAACAGCGATGGTGATCACACTCGTCGGGGCGTGGGCGGTAATTTCAAGTTTGATCTTCTCAGTCGAGATCGATTTGACGTGTCGCTCGGCTATTTCCCGGAGCGAGATGAAGATCGCTCTAGTCGGGGGAATGGTACCTTCATCATCGAGCCGCGGCATCGGCTGAACCTGACTTACAGAACTGATGACGCCCAGCGTTTCAGCATGCGTTTCGATCTTGGCCATCACGGTGAAGAATTGGGTGGTACGCGAATCAACGGTCGTGTCGGTTTGAATTGGCGGCCTTATGACCAGATTAACGTATCGGCCAACGCGGAGTATCAGATCCGAGATGGCTGGTTACTGTGGCAGGAAGATCGCAACTTCACCACGTTCGAAACGCAGGAATGGCGCCCCCGAGTTAATGTAGATTACTTTATCACTGCCAAACAACAGCTGAGGTTTTCGGCACAGTGGGTGGCGATACGCGCACAAGAGCGTAATTTCTATGTCGTACCAGATCGTGTCGCCGAGCTGGAGCAGGTTGCAAAGCCCGATCTTGCGACCGACGATTTCACGATCTCTCGGGTCAATATGCAGTTACGCTACCGATGGGAGATTGCGCCGCTGTCAGATTTGTTTGTGGTGTATACCTTGAACGGCTCAGACATCGGCGTGGACCGAGAGTTTGGAGGTATTTTTTCCGACGCGCTGGATGATCCTGAAGGGGATCAGCTGGTGGTGAAATTGCGTTATCGGTTGGGAAGCTAGCTGCAGACTAATTGCGAACAGGGCTTCGCCGACGTGACCTTACTTGCACTTGGCATTCCCGCATGACCCGATTACTCTTGAGGGTATCACTTAAGAGGGAAAGTGTTATGAGCGAATCGATACCTGCACCGGACGAAAACAATGCCTGGCGTTTGGAAACCAATGGGGCCAGCCAATCCTGGCAGCGCAGCCCTTATCCGGATGCGCCCAACAAGTATTTTATGGTTTCTGCTGATGGACATGTGCAAGAGCCCAAAGACTTGTGGCAGAAAAGGGTACCGGAAGAGTATTGGGACCGCCTGCCAGGGGTGATGGTGGACAAAAAAGGGACTCAGTTTCAAAAAACGGAAGGGTTTCGTCCACTGCGTATCAGAAATATCAAGTTTGAGGGCGAAGATGCCCTGCGCAATCAATCAGGTCGCGACCCTCAATCTAGAATTGATGATCTTGCATTGGACGGGGTTGATGCAGAAATTTTGTTCCCCAATCTTGGTCTGACCATGTGGGCTACACCCGATGTGAGGTTCAGCCAGATGATGTGTCGGGCTTGGAATGAGTGGGCGTGGGAAGAATTTGGCCCATACAATGACCGGCTAGCCCCAATGGCGGCGATTGCTGCAGGTGACATAGAAGGCGCGATTGAAGAGATTCAACGTGTCGCAAAATTGGGCTTTAAGGGGTTGTCTTTGCCGTGTAAGCCTCATTGGGGACCCCCTAATCATGAAGATCCCAACTACAACCTGCCTGAGTTCGACCCGCTCTGGGCCTGCATTTGCGACGTAAATCTACCCATTACCTTTCATGTATCCACCGGCCGAGACCCGCGAACCTCCCGGGGAAACGGCGGGGCGGTAATCAACTACGCGGTGCATTCGCTAGCGCCTACGATGGAGCCCATCGCAAACATCTGCGCATCTGGCGTCATAGACCGCTTCCCGACGCTCAAATTTGGGGCCATTGAGGCGGGCATCGGTTGGGTGGCCTGGACCCTGCAGGCGCTGGATGAAGCTTACAAGAAACACCATATGTGGGTGCGACCCAAATTGAACATGCTGCCCAGCGAGTACTTTCAGCAAAATGGATTCTCCAGTTTTCAAGAAGACAAAGCGGGACTGGATTTAGCCGCCGAGCATAATTTGGTGGATAACTTTTTGTGGGCTAACGACTTTCCGCATCATGAGGGCACCTGGCCCCATTCTGCGCAGGCGATTGAGCGGACCATGGCTGGTTTGGATGAGGAGGCCCGAAGCAAAATTCTGGGGCTGAACAGTGCAAAAATCTTCGGATTTGATGTACCTGAGGGATACGTGTGAGACCCTATTCCTGACGATAGGCAAATAGACTGCGTGATGGTGCGCCAGATTAGGGTAGCGCTAACGTTTTGTCACAATCCATACAACCCGGTTACACAGTCCTACAACTCATGCGTTTGAATTGGGCATACTGCTGCCCATTCGGAACGGGAGTAGTCGCATGAGTAAGTGTCCTTTTCACGCCAACAGCGCAGGAATCAGCCTTCGAGGCGAAATCGAGAGCATCACCTGCAATGACTGTGGTGATTATCGAATTTCCAAAACCGCATTGGATCTGGTTAAAGATCGGTTTAGCGCAATACCCGCTGGTTGGGGTGAAGTGCTGAAGCGCCGAGCGCTGATCTCTACGAGAGATACGCGGCTGCTACAAGCCTGAGCAGATCAACGGATCAGTCGTCAAAAACGTAGCGGGGTTTCCCCGTTGCGTTTGAGCGTTCGTCGCAGGCAATCGCACTATCGCGACATTTGCTGGCATCCACATCCCACATAAAACCATTGCGGTAACCAAATATGGGTTTTACAAACCGCATGGGTGTGGCTTCACCATTGAGGTACCCGGGGATGAAGGTGTTGTCGTTGATATAGCGTTTGGCGTAACGCTCGGTCTCCTTGGTGCTGAAATCCGTCTCCAGGTACTTGGTGTCTGTCGCTTTGCCTGCGGCGGTCATTTTTGTATCTACCCACAACAGACCAATTTCCGAACGAGGCGCATACTGATTGGCGCGTCCGTATTTCTGGGGAGCGATATAAGACATACCCATTTCTTTGGCATTGGTGCCGTGGTTGGGTATGACCGCGATGATTCGTTGATCATCCTGCTGGCGAAACAAAACAGTTAACAGCATGAGCACGTTGACGTTATTTCCCGCAACCGTCGCCGGGGTCACCGTGGCAGACTTTGCTCCCATATGTACGGCTCGGAAAAAGGCCGGATCTACCTCAGCGTCACCATAACAACCTATTTCGTCTATAGTGCCGCCGGGCATGACCTTGGCTTCACACCGTACGTAGGTTGTGTAGTTGCCCGGTACGTTGGGAAATCCGATTGTTTTTGCCAAAGAAGTTTCATGCTCACCGATTTTAGCGGGCGTCATAGCTGCGCCTAGAGCACTCGTTGATGCAAGGCACAGGGCAAACACTATTCCCGCACGCCTCAGTTGTGGCATTTGTAACCCCACCATATCTCCCCCTTTTTTCCTTTGTCCCGCACAACATTTTATACTGTTGTCTCTTTTCTAGACATATTCGTTTTTATGACGCTGTATCGCACCGCCACCCAGTGGGGGGTCTACCATGTGGAAGTTGAAGATGGCCAGATCGTCGGGGTTAGGGATCACAAAGCAGACCCAGACCCTTCGCCTTTGGGAAATGCTTTGGTGGATGGCATCCAACATCCGCTGCGGATCAAACGACCCTCCGTTCGGCGTGGTTGGTTGGAAAGTCGAGAGCGCTCAAAGCGTGGCCGGGATGAGTTTGTGGAGGTTCCATGGGATGAAACTCTGGATATGGCTGCAGCAGAAATTAGACGGGTGATCGATGAGTGGGGTAATACGTCTATATTTGCAGGCTCTTATGGTTGGGCTGCAGCGGGCCGGTTTAACCACGCCCAATCCCAATTACATCGCTTCATCAACCTGGTGGGTGGCTGTACCCGCGCGATGAACTCCTACAGCACGGCGGCAGCTCAGGTCATCTTGCCGCACGTTGTCGCTCCCTGGCATGAGGTTGAACTGCAGCAACCTAACTGGCGAGAGATCGCGGATGGGTGTGAGCTGTTTGTGGCTTTTGGCGGCTTACCGCTGCGAAATACTCAGGTGGCGTACGGGGGAATCACCGAGCATCAGAGTAAACCGGGGTTGCGTACAGCGGCAGAGCGGGGGGTCCGTTTTATCAATATCTCTCCGGTTCGGGGGGATGCGCCGGATTGGCTCGACTGTGAGTGGGTATCCATTCGCCCGGGTACGGACGTTGCATTGATGCTGGGCATTTCGTATGTGCTGGATAACGAAGGCTTAACTGACCGACACTTTCTCAAGCATCACTGTGTAGGCTACGACCGGTTGCGCAGTTACCTGATGGGTGAAACTGACGGTCAACCCAAATCACCTGAATGGGCTAGCACAATTTGTGATGTACCCGTTGACGTGATTCAGCGCCTTGCCCGTCAGATGGCTGGTTGCAGAACCCTGGTCGCGGCAGCCTGGTCATTGCAGCGGGCGCACCATGGCGAGCAACCCTTCTGGATGACGGTTGCGTTAGCGGCCATGTTAGGGGGGATCGGTGGCGCTGGTACGGGCTTTGGGTTCGGCTATGGTGCTGAAGGCTTTGTCGGCAGTGCCTGGCGCAGGTTCAACTGGGCAACCCATCCAAAAGGGATGAACCCAACCCGCTTTGCAATCCCGGTGTCCCGCATTGCTGACATGTTACTGAATCCAGGTGAGACCATTGACTATGACGGACAGCAGATTACCTTTCCGGATGTGCGGCTGGTTTATTGGGCGGGCGGCAATCCGTTTCATCATCACCAGGATTTAAATCGTCTGGTTGATGCCTGGTCTCACCCGGATACAGTGATTGTCAATGAGCCCTGGTGGACACCCATCGCCAGGTTTGCCGACATCGTGTTTCCTGCGACAACTCAGCTGGAACGTGTGGATTTGTGTGCTTCCAGTCATGATCCCTATGCACACTTTATGGAAGCGGCGATCCCGCCCCAACATGATGCCCGGTCGGATCACTTGATCTTCCGTGGTCTGGCCAAACGACTCGGCGTCCAAGAAGCTTTCACCGAGGGGCGCAGCGAGATGGACTGGTTGCGCAATATGTGGGAGCGATCTGCCAAATCTGCTCAGGCCCAGGGGTTCAATCTGCCTGACTTTGATGAATTCGTTGAAGCAAAAGAATTTAAGATTCCCGAGGAAAACGATCGACCACCCTGGTTGGCGGGTTTCAGACGGGACCCGGAAGCGGAGCCTTTAAACAGTACCCCCTCGGGCAAGATAGAGCTCTATTCCGAGACCATTGCTGGCTTCAACTACGATGACTGCCTTGGGCATCCCGCCTGGATGGAACCGATAGAGCGTCTGGGTGGCGCTGGCGCGGAAAAACACCCACTGCATTTGATTTCCAGTCAGCCATCAAAACGTTTGCACAGTCAGCTTGATCATGCGAAGTGGAGCCAGGATGCCAAACTGCAGGGCAAAGAAGTGATGACGATGCACCCAAAAGCTGCACAAGCACGTTCCATCAAAGACGGCATGCTCGCGCGGGTCTTTAACGACCGAGGCGCGTGTCTGGTTGGCGTGACTTTATCTTCCGACGTGCGCGAGGATGTGGTGGTGCTAGCCACTGGTGCGTGGTTTGATCCAGATTTTTCCTCAACTCAAAATCTTGAACAAAACGGTAATCCCAATGTGCTTACGCCGGACATTGGGACCTCGAAGCTCGCTCAAGGCCCCAGCTCTAGTACATGTCTCGTTCAGGTTGAAGCGTATACAGAATAATCTGGGCAGTGTTCGCCTCAAGGATTTTGGCCGAAATTCTGTCCTGCAAATCGTGCCAGGATGTCTTTTGCTGGTTCGCTCCGGACGTAACTATCTGGCAAATAAATCGAAGAAGTTATTCTGTTGTCTGGTGCCAAAGATCGCACTAAATCGGCCGTGAAGTGTCGCCGTTCGGCCAGTTTTTCCGGATCCCAGTTTTTCAGTGCAACAAAAATGTCATGGGGAGCGTCCCCTTCAGAATAGAACCGAATGTGTTCATGTTCTAAGGCGTAATCTAAATAGGAATATAGCGAAACGATTGGACCCAGGTTCCTGGCTTGTTCTGCTGAAGCCAACGCGATTTGTATAGAGCGATCAAAATCCAATTCCATGGATCTAAGTGCGTAGACTTGCGCGGCAGCAGGATCATTTTGCATATGCTCTAATCCAGCTAGTGGATAGTCGAAATAGGGATGCAGTAGGGTGTATCCCGTGAACTCTTTCTTTGTGCAGTAATTGTCTATATTCCGTCGCACACAGGCGAAAACTGGCAGAGCTGGAGGCATCAAGGTGGTCGCCAACCAGTCCTCCAACTTTTGCGGAGTGTATCCTTGATAACGGACCATCCACTCGGCAACCTCCTGTCTGGAATAAAACCAGTTTGAACTGAGTATGTCTTCGGAGAGCACCTGAGTTTGATCATCCGCGTAAAGTGACGGGGTTGTGAACGAGCCGAGCGTGTTGAGTGTTTTTGCCGAGGTTGCTTGAGCAGGGGCACTGTTTTGATTTGGTTCGGCAATTCTGCCTGACGTGTGGAGATACCAAGACAAGGCGATCGCTACAACCCCGGCGGCGATTACGCCCCATGTAGAGCTTTTGAGCCTCGCCGCGTACCTCACAGACTGGCTTCAAACGGGGTAGAGATCATTCTGAATAAGAAGGCGAGGGCGTCGGTGTGCGAGACATAACATGTCCGATTACCAGCGACAAGACAACACCCATCAAACACACCAGCGCAAATGTGAGTGCGCTGGAGATTTCGTTGGTATAGCTGACAGCCCATGTACTCACCGGTGGGGCAATACTCGAGCCAATACTGGACATGATTAACATGTAGGCAATATTGCGATGAGTAGAATAGGGCAACAGCGTCAATGAAAAAGCGACGTAGCCATTAAATGTGGCTGAAACGGAGAGTCCATAGGCATAACTCAGCCAATACGCGGATTCAAAGGAAGCCGCATTGGCCAGCAGAAAAATACTCACCAGGGACAGCGTGACAAAGAAATACACCAGGTATTTCACGTTCATGCGGCTGACGAGATAAATGCCAGCAAGGGAGCCTAAGAAGGCGGCGAGAAAGAGGTTGCTCATAAACTCGCCAGCGGCTTCGGTGCTGGCTTGAAATGTTTCGATTAAGTGCTGGGGCCCCCACACCAGGATGGTGATCTTGGCTAACATGAAGAGCAACAAACTAATACCCATCATCACAAACCCAGCAGGCCAGAGGGTTTTGCTTCTATCCTCACCGGGTTCTGGCTCGATTTGATCTTTTTCATAATCGGTGAAGAGGGACAATATGATCATCGGCACCACCATGGCCGCCGTGATAAGCCAGGTGCTGCCAAAATGCATATTTGCACTTACCAGAGACGTCGCAAGTGCTGCGAAGAGATAACCCCCGCCATTGAACATAGCATCCTGGGTCACAATCACAGTCTGTTGTGCCTGACCTTGCCATAATCGAGTGATCAGGGAGTTAGCCCCACAGACTGCGACGCTGACGCAAAAGCCGAATATGCCAAAGAGAATGGTCAGCGTGACAAGTGACCCTGAAAATACGAAGAGCGCTAAACTGCCTGCGCACAGGACATACATGCTCAGAATCGCAGAGCGGATAGAGATGAGATCAAAGATGTAGAACGAAGCCCCGTAGCCAACTAGCACGGCAACGGTGAAGGCGGTAAACGCATTTGCGATATGGGTGAGTTCCACACCAAGAGCGCTAGCTGCACCGGGCATCAGCAGGCCAAAGGTAGAAACCATACAGGCGATCAGAAACGTCGCGAATAGACAGATGACCAGCAGTTTTATTTTGTTCGCGTTGATTTGAGTGACTCTAGAGCATGGATTTTGTCAGAGTCTATCAATATCCTAGCGACCTGACAGCGTCTGACTTGTATAGCAAGATGACCTGTCTATGGCCTCGTAGTTCAATGGATAGAACGACCGCCTCCTAAGCGGTAGATGCAGGTTCGATTCCTGCCGGGGCTACCAAAAGTGATCAGCCTGAAAAAGAAAGCCTGGGTGGCGAAAGCGCGACCCAGGCTTAATGATTACGATTTGCTGAATGTTTTAAGCAGCAGGCGTAATCCTGTGGCGAGGCTTCTGGGCCGACGGACCTTTAATTACCGAGGAAGAAGGGTTAGTAAGGTCGGTAGAGATGCCAGCACACCCTGGGCAGTCGCCTCCTGCGCAAGGAGAAGTTCGTAGAAACACTAGAGCAAACTGGACGATCGACCGATGCCGTTAAAGCCGCGTCCCTGTCAATACACACCTCTCCCGATAAGTCCTTCCGAGACGAGTACAAGCGTGACCCGGTATTCGCGGAGCTATGTGAGCAAGCCCTAGAGCGCCACCGCGCTCGGACTTTGGGGTGGGTGCAACAGTGTGCGGAGGGGTGGTGGGAGCCTAAGTTTAATAAGGACGGCACTGTGATCGGTCGGATATGGAAGTACGACTCTCGTCTCCGAGAAATGCTAACCAAGCAAGCGGACCCTAGCTTACATCCAGAAAGAATTGGACAAGTTAGAGATACCGATCATGAAACAAAAACTAAATCAGCTTGTTGCATTTCAAGAGATGTCATTCACCGGGGAAGTACCTTCAAGAGGGAAGGCTGGTAATCAGGTAAAAGGATTGGTCAACGAATTGCGCGACATGGATCTTTTTGATTTTCTATCAAAAGCAAAAGTTGCAGAAGTGGAACTGGTACAAGACAACTCATCAACCAGTGAGGCGAAGGTATCATGAGTAAGAAAAGATTAGATACTGTACAAGCAGATCTTGCTGGACCTGCAGACGAGTTTCCCACGCAAAAAACTCCACGCGAGATCGTCAAAGATAGGGAAGTGGTAGCTAAGGAACCTATTCCAGAGATACCGGATGAACCAACCTCACAAATAACTTTGAAAATGCGATCCTCTATTAAAGATGAAATTGATGAACGCGTGTTCCAAGAAAAAAGAGAAGGCAAAAAATCTTCGGTGCGTGGCATTATCATGGAAGCTCTTCGCGATGCAGGGTTCAGCGTCACCGATGACGATATGATTGATCGGAGAAAACGGTAAATACAGTTTTATGTATTTGCCGTTTTACAACCACATACACCGAGACAGAAACAGAATAGAAACCATAAGAATTATTGACCACACCAAGGAAGTGGGTGAGGTTGAAGAAAGCGCAGATTAAAACCACTTGGTCTATCTACAAATTTTCGCGCTGTTTCTGAGCTCTACTCAAATCTAAGTATGCTGATCAGCTGAAAGAGTCATCCGGAGAAGATGGTTACCAGCGCGGTAAAGAGAAGGGGAGGGTAATCGTAGAGGCTCCTGGTGAGATGGTAGCGTACCTCGAGGATATAGATGAAGCCTTTTTCTTCTAAAGAAAATTGATATAGATATAGATGTTGAAAACCAACATCTAACAGATTTGCAAAGCAAAGAGCAGGTATCGTTTAAGGGGTTTAATAATCAATAAGCAAGAGGAGGCGCTTAAATTTCTGCACCGGCTGGAGTGTCTACACCAGTGAGCAAATCCGCTTGTGTATCGTTGCTTAAGTCGGCGTGTTTTTTGTCTGGGGAACTTGGGTAAGATCGAACAATGTCAGGGTCCCATCTCCGTCAGCATCAGTGTGTGAACAGGTCAGGTGGCTACGCACAAAGTACGATGCCGGGACTTATGGCGTGGGTCGACTGACCTCAATCACTGATGAGTCGGGCCAAATGTCACTGTCGTATGATCATCGCGGAAATGTGACACAAGACTCAAGAATCGTCGATGGTCAGAGTTATGTTGTCGACTACACCTACGATCTCGCGGATAACATTCAAACGATGACCTATCCCAGTGGCCGCACAATAACGTTTACAAGAGACACGGCAGGGCGGGTAACTTCCATCAAGGAAGGCGCAACCGTGCTGGTAGAAAACGTGCTTTACCATCCGTTCGGTCGACCTAAGAGCTGGGACTATGGCAATGGACTAACGCAAGTAGTGGATATCGACACTGATGGACGCGTTGATGAGTGGAAAGTGTTGGATGGGTCAACGGAGTTACACAAATGGTCGTATAACTACGATGATGTCCACAATATCGATGACATTACTAAGGATGGCACGCTCGAGGACTATAACTACGATGACGTTTATCGCCTGAAAGACCAGACACCGATAGGGCAGAGTCAAATCTCCTATACCTATGATGGCGTCGGCAACAGGAAGTCGGAAACACAAGGCGTAAATAGTAAGACTTATTCCTACGAAGGCAGTTCGAATCGACTGATTTCGGATGATGGTCAGGCAATTAACTATGATGATGCAGGAAATGTAGTTAGTGACGACAACGGAAACCGAGTATTTACCTACAACCGCAGCAATCGCCTTTCAGCTATCCACGAGAGTGGTTTACTGAGAGCGGAATACTCATACAACTCTTCGGGTC
>JBCCIU010000043.1:0-15007 GCA_039028095.1 Pseudomonadota bacterium | reverse complement strand
TTGGCTCAGGCGCAGGTTCGGGTTTTGGCTCAGGCGCAGGTTCAGGTTTTGGCTCAGGCGCAGGTTCAGGTTTTGGCTCAGGCGCAGGTTCGGGTTTTGGCTCAGGCGCAGGTTCAGGTTTTGGCTCAGGCGCAGGTTCAGGTTTTGGCTCTGGTGCAGGTTCAGGTTTTGGCTCTGGTGCAGGTTCAGGCTTTGGCTCTGGTGCCGGTTCGGGCTTTGGCTCAGGCGCAGGTTCGGGTTTTGGCTCAGGTGCCGGTTCAGGTTTTGGCTCTGGTGCCGGTTCGGGTTTTGGCTCAGGTGCCGGTTCAGGCTTTGGCTCTGGCGCGGGTTCTGTCTTAACTGTTGATACCGGTGCTGGTTCACGTGGGGGTGCCGGTTCAGGTTCAGAGAGGGTTTCCGAAGCTGGCGGTGTTGGAGGAGTTTCCTTGGGCTGCTGAGTCGATGTGGCTTCTGTGATATGTTTCCGCGCGATCGCTTGCCAGTCCAGAATGGAATAGTCTTTGAACTGTTCAAACGATTGGTTTTGCTCAACCTGTCGAATCTCTCGTTCGGTCCCTTCTGACCAGGCAACGAATGACCAGGCCAGCAGAAGCGCTGCCAGCAAGATCGGCATTGGGTTGGGGCAAAATTTCAACGATGCACCAAGTGGGGTTACGGAAGCGGGACTCTACTACGGGTTATGTATTACGTAAAGATATCTGCCATAAATGTTAAAAAAGTGGTCTAAATGAACGATTTTGAAGGGAAAACAGGCAAGATTCGGCGAGAGTATCAAGCAGGGCAGTTGGATAGAGCGCAACTGTCATCCGACCCTCATGTGTTGTTTCAACAATGGCTCCAGGAAGTGGTAGATGCCGATGTGCTGGATGCCACGGCGATGACATTGGCGACAGTTGATCAAAATGGCAGGCCCGCAGCGCGAATTGTTCTCCTTAAAGGCCTCAATAACCAGGGGTTACAGTTTTTCACCGATTATTCGAGTCGCAAGGGCCAAGAAATAGCGAGTAACCCTCAAGTCGCGGTATTGTTTTATTGGAAAGAAGTGAACCGTCAGGTTCGAATTACCGGCACGCTGGAAAAACTCAGCGACCTGGTCAATGAAAGTTACTTTGATAGTCGCCCGGAAATGAGTCGCTGGGCGGCGATTGCCAGTGACCAATCTCAGCCGGTTCAGGATCGTCAGACTTTGGAGGCGGCGATGCGCAATGCACAGAACGTGGGTGATCTGATGAAGCCTGCGAGATGGGGAGGCTACCACTTGTATCCAGACTCGTTTGAATTCTGGCAGGGTAGACCCAATCGGTTGCACGACCGCTTTCTGTATATCTTGGAGGATGATACCTGGCGCATCGCACGGCTACAGCCCTAGTTCTTGGCATGAACCTATTGGGGTGGGCAGAGAGGTGCATACTTTCGACCCACCAGGGCGATGCACATCTGGGAGCTGCATTGTGCGGCTAACTCGTCATACCGTCTGGGATTGATTTCTTCCAAGCCTTTTGCCGAGGTCATCAATGTGCTGCTGGAGACCCGGGTATCCAGGCATGGCGGGTATTCGTACAGCGTCGGATAGCGATTGGTCAATTCGTCATACGCCGCCTGGAGGGGGTCTTTTGCGGCTTCCTCTTCGATTCTGGCGGCAATTTGCTGCTGCTGCAGCATGGCTGAAGATCGATACCAGTAGAGTCGCATGACGCCATCGTCGCGTTTGAGCAATACAAGTTCTTGTGCTTCGTTGCCAACCAGATCCGCCGCGTCTATTTCAATCTGGTAGAAGTCTCCGCAGACGGTCTCGTAACAGTCTAACGGGGTAACTTCGACGACGTTCCTACTGGCAGGGTCTACCCTTGCAGCCTCTGTCAAATAATCAGAGCAGCTGAAGGTGGGATGTTTCAGAAGGCCCAACCCATGGCAATACTCATTCCCCTGCTTGCCTTGGGCGGCCAGGGCAAACCACGACTGGATAAACTCGACAGCCTGCCTGCGCGGTGAGGGGGTGTCAGTGCACCCCGTCACCAGGAAGGCTGTGATCAAACAGGCGAAGCTAAGTCGATTAGACGCGCTCAATGATAATTGCTGGTGCCATGCCACCGCCGGTGCACATTGTGACCAGTCCTGTGGTTAGGTCACGGCGTTCCAACTCATCCAGCACCGTACCAATCAGAATAGATCCGGTGGCCGCGATGGGGTGACCAAGGGCCATAGCGCCCCCGTTTACATTCACTTTTTCCGGATCCAGTTCCAGATCGCGAATAAATTTAGCGGCGACGACTGAAAAAGCCTCGTTCACCTCAAACAGATCAATATCGTCTGTGGTCATGCCGGCACGCTGGAGCACCTTTTTAGCCGCAGGGACAGGTTCGTTCAACATCAAAGTTGGATCCCCGCCCACGGTTGCCATGGCTTTGATGCGTGCTCTTGGCTTCCAACCTACACTGTCTGCGTAGTCTTTGGTGGATAGAATCAATGCCGCGGCGCCGTCTACAACGCCTGAGCTGTTACCCGCGTGATGCACGTGATCGATCTTCAGATCGGGGTATTTGCGCTTAACAAGCTGATCAAAGGTTTCACCGGTGTTGTCGATGGGCGCATCCATAAACATATCGAACACGGTCTTTAATTCCGCCAGCGATTCCATGGTTGTGCCGGGCCGTGGGAACTCTTCTCTATCCAGCGCCACGGTGCCATCGTCGTTGTAAATGGGCATGACGCTCTTATCAAAATGCCCACCGTCTATGGCCGCTTTGGCACGCCTTTGCGATTCAACAGCCAACCGGTCTACGTCTTCGCGAGAAAACCCCTCCAGGGTGGCGATCATGTCTGCGCAGATACCCTGGTGGGGTTGTGGGTGGAGGCCACGCAAGTGCAGGTTGCCCCCGTCAACGGTTCGGTTGTTGGTAGCGTTGGAAAGCGTTGCTGTGTAGGACATCATTTCCACGCCTCCAGCCACACACAAATCGTCCATGCCGCTCATAATGTTAGCAGCGGCCAGATTGACGCTGGTAATGCCGGAGCCGCAAAATCGGTCCAGCGTCACAGCGGATGCGTTGGTACTCCAACCGGCATCCAATGCCGCCATGCGACCTACGCAGGAGCCCTGGAATCCCACTTGTGAGCTGCAGCCGACGACCACATCATCGATGGCGCTGGTGTCCAGGTCGTTGCGTTCTGCTATCCCCTCAAATACTTTGGCCAATAGTCGCCCTGGATGAAATTCCGACAGCGCACCTTTTCCCGCCTTGCCTATACCACGCGGGCTGCGTGCCGCATCAATGATGTATGCATCGGTCATCAATCTTCCCCTAGTGTTCATGAAGCGACGTAGTGTACCGAAATTCAGGCAAAAAAAAGCCCCTCGGGAGGAGGGGCTTTTTATCACGATGTTTGAGTTACAGACTTGCGGAGAAGCGTGCGAACCAAACTCGGCCCAAGCCGTCGTGCAGTCTTGGGTCGTATGCAGTGACCACAGCAATTGCCGGTGCTTCCTCGTTGAAGACGTTCCTTGCACCGAGACTGATGGATGAGTTGGATAGAAAGCCTGTTTCACCGAAGTTGTACGTGTACTGCACATCAACGGTGGTCATGCTCTCAATTTTCGTATCTACAAGATCTGCCTGGATATCCGTGTTACCTGCAAGGATACCTGCAACCGCGCCGAAGAAACCGCGTGTCCCGGCTGGAACGTCTGTTTCCAGCTCATCGACATGTTTCACGATTGCAAACACACGGTGCTGATCCAGACTCCAGGACAGCGTTCCGTTGACGACAAACTCAGGTAGAGGCCGAGCAACAGGGTTTCTCGAGTTGTAGTTGCCTACTGCGTCAATCACAGTGCCGCCTACGTCGACTTCATATTCGTCTACCCAGGAACCCTGAATGCCCACTCTCCAGTTGCCCCAGTCGTTGTCGAAGCGGTACGAGGCAGTCACATCGAACCCGCTGATGTCGGCACTGTTTGCGTTGGCAAAGTCAGGGAGAATACGCAGCAGGAGGGCATTACCGTTACGTATAATCTGGTCACGGTTACCCACTCCAAGATTCACGGCCTCGATCCAGCATTCGCGGTCGCTTGCACATGAGCCACCCAGATTTGCATCTCTATAGGCGTTTAATGCTGCGTTGTCTGCGGACAATAGATTTGCCGAAGACTCGCGAGTGATGATGTCAGTGTATTCGTAGGTGTAGTAGTCAAAATCAATTGACAAGCCTTCAAACATACCGTCCGTTGGAACCCAGGAGAAACCGAAGTTCACAGTATCTGCCTTTTCAGGTGCAAGATTAGGGTTACCCACGGAAATTGATGGTTTAAATGCCGATCCCCCGTCAACGTCTGTCTGGTCGGCAACCGTAGTGATAGAACCGAACAGCTGTTGCAAAGAAGGTACGCGGAAGGCGCTGCCCGCGGAGGCCCTTAACGTCAGACCTTCAACTGGTCTAATCAAAAGGGTCGCTTTTGGATCTATGGTGTCTTCACCAATTTCGTCGAAGTCCTCGTAGCGAGCTGCAACATTCAACTCCGCAAAATCTGCTATGGGGACCGCGATTTCAACGAAGAATGCTTGGGTGGTCAAGGCTCCACTCCAGTCGCTGGCACCAAACACAAAGTCCAGGTTACCCGTGTTAGCTGCAGCGTCGAAGTTTACCTTGCCTTTGTCTCGGCGTTGTTGGAAACCAACAGCAAGACCAACGGGACCATAGTCGGTTTGGAAAACATCGCCAGCCAGAACGACGTCAATCACTCGCTGACGATATTCATCATCGCGAGTAATACGACCTTGCAACCATTCGTAGAGTTCGGCCGGATTGGTTAAGGGGTCCCGGACAGTTCGGATACTGCCATCGCGATTAAACTGGTGCGAACCGAACGGATTGAAGTAGTAGCAGCTGCCTGCACCAAAGTCTCCGGTCGCCGCCCATGCAATATTTCCTTCTCCAGGCGTACCGTTGATGACGTCACACTCGGGTCCACCCAAGCCGTTTAACGCCAGCTCCATGTTACCCGAAAGGGTATCTTGAGCCTGGGTTTCGGCCAGATCGCTTTCGCTGGCGGTGTAAGTCGCGTCTAGTGTCCAGGCATTGCCGCCAGCCTCAAAGTCGTATGTGAAGCCAACGACGAGTCGTTGGTCGGAACGCGATGAGTCGGTAAAGGTATCGATTGGCCGCCACTCTCTCGGCGTGTTACGTGTACCACCGATGAGGCGGGTAACGTTGCTGTAGAGTACAGGTTCTATTCCACGGCGAAATGCATCTTCCACTGTTCCAGGGTGATCTATGGGGATGGTCAACGCTGGAGCGTTCGGGTTAAGAGAGTTTAGACGATCAAATTCTGCGTTGTTTCCAGCAAACTCGAAATGGAATTCCAAGTTGTCAGCAATGTCATAGTGTCCCGCTACGTGCATGTTACGGAGGGATTCTTCTGCTTGAATGGCGAAGAAAGGACCGTAGTCATATATGCAGCGATCGAATAGGACACCTAGTGGGCCAGCCTGCTCCAAGGCTGCGGAATCTTCACAGTTGACGTCTGCAGAACCAAAGCTGGTTCCCGCCGGATCCCTTGGCAAAGCGTTACCAGCAACGGGGTTGCCGGGATCAAAACCGTTTGCTCCCCAGGTTATTGTTTGACCACCAAGCGGAATTAATCGTCCGGGTTGACCGGTTGAAGAAAGCGTAGTGCCACCGTATCTGTCGTACCGATCTCCTACGTGCACTTCGTCTCGGTTTAGAAATGAAGCTGAGGCCACGATTCCGCCACGATCGCCTTGAACACCCCAAATCATGCTCATGGTGTTAGCGTCGCCTTGTTTTGTTTCGTCGTCAGTAGTGTATTGATACTGCACGTCGAACCCTTCGAAGTTTCTTCGTGTGATGAAGTTAACCACACCTGCCACAGCGTCCGAGCCATACAGAGCTGAAGCGCCGTCTTTTACGACCTCCACACGCTCCAGCGCGATGTTGGGAACAAGGCTGTTCACGTTAACTGACGCGTTACCTCGTCCGTTATACCATGAGGGCGCCTGACGCTTGCCATTGATAAGAACCAGGGTTGATCCTTGGCCAAGGTTACGCAGGTTAAGAGAGTTTCTGCCGTCGGCACCCTCTCCCTGGAAGGTTGCAGCACGCGTTTGGCTGCCAGAGGCCCACGGCATGGATTGAACGATTTCAGCGACATCGGACGCTCCGATATCTTCGATATCGGCGGATGTGATCACGGATAGCGGCGATGGTGAGTCAGCGGCAGACCGCTTCAAGTATGATCCGGTAACGACAATTTCTTCGATTGCTTCATCATCGTCAGCGGCAAAGCTGGTAGGGCTTGATAGAGCCACACACAGACTGAGAACAAACAGTTGAGTTCTACGCAAGAGGATTCTCCCCATTGTTGAGTTGGTGAGACAAACCCGACGTATAGCAAAGCACTGCCGGTCCCGCTGACGCATCATGACAATACGGTCAACGTAGACAAGATTCTCCGCTAAGGGTAAGACTCTCCAATTGTTACTCTCCTTTCACGCTCAACGATATGCACACGTCGGCGTGACTCCTAACGTACCCGCACAGTGTCTCCTCACTACGTCGGGCAGGTGGTCACAAATCTAATTTGCAACTCAGACGATTTAACCACGCATGGACGGGATGTCAAGCGCTTAAGCGGCCCCTACTTAATACGCTGAACCCGTGTGCTGACGCCGCCTTCAACGCTCATAATGTATCCGCCAATGGTGCCACTTTTGATCGTGATTTTATCGCCGACGTTAATCGGCAAAGCCCGGGGCGAAGATTGCATCCATATTTGCCCATTCTCCAGGCGAAACACCATCTTTTGTTTCTCTCTATCTCTCACCGCCGCAATGGTTGAGTTAATGTTGACGTCTTCCGTGTCGTCTAACAGGCCACCGGATGGGAAGCCGCGCCGATCTTCCTCTGGTTGCGGTGCGGGTGCAGCGACCTCACTTTGGGGAGTTTGTTGGGAGGGCGTTTCAGTGGGTAGGCGTGAACGCGGCGTAGAGGACTGAATGCCCGGAACTACATTAGGTTTTTCAGGATCACGAGGATATTTTCGATCAAAACAGGCGAGCCTTTCCCTGGCGTTTTCCACCTGGGCACAATCGATCGCTTCCTGGGCAAGTACGCTTGATGAAGCGGTGCTGAAAACGCCAGCCCCTGCCACAATGAGGGATAAGATATAGATATTCTTTTTCATAAAACGCGACTACTTTGATCCTAAAGCCAATCGTGACTTGTTCTTTTGTTTGCTCGTGTTTGCTCGTGTTTGCTCGTGCTTGCTCGATGTTTCCGGTTCGCCCTTTTCGGGCTTACTCAATGTGTTTTACGCGCGTAGAGGATCCACCAGCGGTGCTGAGGATGTAACCACCCAGACGCGCCTGTTTGATAATGACCTCCTCGCCCCGTCCAATATCGAGGAAACGAGGTGAAGTTTGTTTCCAAAGTTGACCATTGTCTAGTTCCACTAAAAGCTCGTTGCGGAGATTTTTGTGGATATCTACCACTCTGGCGCTGACATCCACCTCTCGTGTGGGCAATGGCGCATCACGCTGAGAGATTTGTTTATTGACAGCATTCAGGGTAGAGCCAAGTGGGTCGGACGCCCCTTTATCGGTCACTTGATCACCGGGTTTAGCAAAAACCGCGTCGTAGCAGTCCAATCGTTGCCTGTCATCGCGAATCTCGGCGCATTCGCCTGCAGCAAAATTTGGTGCTGCGACGGCTCCGGGCGCAATGGTGGCGATCAGCACGAGACAACAGATCGTAGTGCAACCGCGAATGCCTGTTGTGGAATTATTCATTAAAGCAGCATAATCGAGGTGCGGGTTGGGAGAAACCGCTGGCGATTTGCCGGACCAGGTTGTAAGACATTTGCACAACCGCTAGCGCCCTTTGAACTCGGGTGGTCGTTTCTCCATAAATGAAGCCATGCCTTCTTTGAAGTCCTGGGATTGGAATAAAGGGAGCAGCTGTAAAAACACATGATGAACATGATCGTTAAATGTTTCGTTCATCCCCATGCGCATCATTCGTTTTGATGCCTGTACGGCGAGAGGTGCATTCTTGGCCACCGCTTTTGCCATTTCCACAGCGCTTGCGTGAACTTCGTTATTGTTGACCACCTGAGATACCAGGCCCAGTTCATCACACTCTGTTGCGGTGAGTGTTTTGCCGGTAAAGATGATTTCTGATGCCTTCGCCCAGCCGATCAATCTTGGCAGAATCCAGGTGCCGCCAGATTCTGGAACCACGCCTCTGGCGGTAAAGGCCGCAGCAAGCTTGGCTGAATCGGACATGATGCGCATATCGCAGCCTAATGCCAGGTCCATACCATAGCCCGCGGCAGAGCCGTTGATTGCAGCAATTGTCGGTGTGTCCAGGTTATGCAAAACCGTGGGCGGGGTGTTGCGCAAGTCCAGATTACTCGGCGCAGATTTGCCTTCGCTCAGGTTGTTTGTGATATCGCTGCCCCGCAAATCCAATCCTGCGCAGAAAAATTTTCCAGTACCCGTCACGATGATGGCTCTAACATCATTGTCGGCATCAGCTTCCAAGAGCAGTTCGGTCAGTCGACTAAGCATAGGTCCGGAAATGGTGTTCTGCTGTTCTGGGCGGTTGAAGGTGATGGTTGCCACATGTTCGCCTACTTCGTAAAGGACCGCGTCGGTATCGCCTGACATATTGAAACCTTATTTGCTGTTGAGAGATTGAACAAAGGAGGGTAGGTGGGGGATTGAGTAGATGCAAGACATATGCGACCCATACGTTGTTGAATTGCGAGGGCAGGCTTTTTCTCCAATTCCATTTTTTTGTGGCAGAACCGCGGATCGCCATCTAGATTTAATTTATCAGCTTGAGAGAACCAGGGAATCTGATAGATGAAGCAGCCAGACAGAAAGTTTAGTGGCGGGGGAGAGCATCACTTACGTGGTCGGTCTGTCAGTCCCAAGGGGCAGAACGAACAGCCCCTTCGAGTTGCTGCATCGGTTCGATCTACGTCTGCGCATTCGATGGCAACATCTTCGGTAAGTGGGTGCGAAATAGACTTGTTGGAGATATTTCATGCCAGACAGATGCGGGATATGATAATCACACACCTCAAGCGATTGAATCAGCAGAATACAGACGGCTCGCTGCATGGCAGAGTCAGGCGCAACGCCATCGCCGGCTATTATAAGGCACAGTTGCTGACCACCGCCGAACTCTTGCAAGACCTGGGTGACGATCTCTCGTTACGCTAGCCCGCTGGCTACTTCGGCGCACGCTCCGGCATCTTTTCTTCGCTCACTGCGTAGCCGGCTTCTTCTGGAATACACAAATAATTGCCATCTTGTCGTTGTTCGGTCCAGGGCAGTACAGGTACGATCGGACGTTTTGCGGTCACCGATAGTGCCTCTTCGATGGTCGTGAAAGTTCCCAGTTTTTCGAGATTACGCAAGGTTGGGAAGATAACCGTGCGTTTACCCGCTGCCGCCTCTGCCACCGCTTGATTAGGCTCGATCCAAACCGAATCCACAGATTCGTATCCATCGTGAACCGCTAGATGATCTACTGGGGCAACGGCCAGATAAAAGTGTGTATCAAATCGCTTTGGCATCATGGGTGGTGTTATCCAGTGGGCGAAATGGGTTAACAGATCGCAGGCCAGGACAAGCTGATTGTCTTGCAGGAAGTCGAGTAGAGACAGGCTGCCATCATTTAACGCCTCACGCGTGTCCTGCAGAGACGCCAGCAGCTCAGCGTTGACCATCTCGCCATTTTTGCGTGCTAGAAGGACGCCACATTCTTCAAAGGCTTCTCGAATTGCGCTCACCTGTATGGCACGCATGTCCTGGGATTCATGTGCGCCCTGGAGGTAAGGTAGCAACGCATCTTCAAAATCCTGGGGATCCGCTTTGCCACCTGGAAACACCAACGCGCCTGAGGCAAAGTCGATTTGATGGTGGCGCACGACCATAAAAACCTGTATTCCTTCGGGGCCTGGTCTGAGCAGCAAAATGGTTGCTGCAGGGGCTGGTGTTGGCGCGTCTTTGGTCATGGGTGCCTCGGATATTCAGGAAAGTAAACGCAACATGTTCGCTTATGCACCTGGGTATGGCAAACTTTCCACACGCTGCTTCAGTCGCTAGTTTCGGGGGGACGATGACTGAAATTCGAACACAACGATTGCGCCTTGTGGCATTGGATTTTTCGCATGTTAAAGCCATGCACTCGATGAGCGTTGATCCTGAAGTTCGCCGCTACTTATTCGACGGTAAGGTGATTGACGTTGCCGAGGTTGAACAGATGGTCATCAGAAGCCAGCAGACGTTCGTCGAGCGTGGTACTGGCTTATTTGTCATGTTTGTCGATTTACCAGACGATAAACACCATGGTCAGTTTGTGGGATTTTGTGGGCACCGGGTGTTTGAGGATTCACAACAAATGGAGCTGTTGTTTGGTATGGAGCCTAGATTCTGGGGCCGTGGCTTTGGTCAGGAGGCTGCCCGCAGGATTCTGGAGCATGGCTTTGAGAGCTGCAACTTGATCAGCGTGCTGGCGGCCACGGACACACCTAATCAAAGATCTGTCCAAGTGCTCCAACGCCTGGGCATGAGCTTTAAGGAGCGTCGTGAGTTTCATGGACTGGATACGGTCTTCTATGAAATTTCGGCAGAAGAATTCTTGACCCTGGAAGCGTCCTAGGTTTTTGCCCTTTGAATGTTGTGAGACTGCAGGCCAGTTTTTTCCTGCATGGGTGTCGTAGCCTGAAGGACAAACGCCGACGGCTCGCCAAGCTGCGAGATAAATTTGGTACCAAACCTCATGTCAGCGTCTGTGAATCGGATTTTCAAGACGATTTACAACGAGCCCAATGGAGTTTTATCGTCTGCGCAGCTGGCGGCGTGGTGGTTGAACAAGCGTGTTCAGATATCGAAACCTATCTGCGCTTATCGGTCGATGCGGAACTTCTGAGTATTCAGCGGGACTGGCTTGTTCCCGGTTGATTGGGCTGGGCGATGCCTCCGTCCACTTTTAGATTCATCTTCGCCTGCGGGTCGCCACCTTGCTGTTCTTTTCTGCCTGTCAGTATTAGCTTGCCTTATCGGGTGTTCGGATCGAAATTCCCTGGAGGCCTATCCAGACGCGATCGATGCTGAGTTTGATCAATCTTCTCGGACGCAACCGCTGCGGATTCCGCAATTTCCGAATCATAGAACGTTGTATCATCAGTTGGACGAGCTGGATATCAACTGGTTGCAGTTTGCTCAGCTTCATCAGTGTGATCTGGGGGATCTGGTCGGGCGCCGAAACAGTGGTTTGGGTCGATTGGCAACGGACAGCCAGCGTTTGATCTATGAGCTTGAATTCTTGAATCGTGCTGCATCATGTTCAACCCAAAACCGCGAATGGTTAGACGAGATCATCCAAATAAAAAAGCAAAGTTTAAAGGCCCATTGGTGGAACGCTGTCTTCGCAGGGCCTGAAATGCGGCAATCGATGTCCACAGCGGGTGTGCTGGATGCCGACGATGTATGGGGCCATACCGCTGTGAGCGTTTCACCATTGGAGGATGTGCTTCGGCTATCGCATTCGAATGAGGTACCGCAAAACCTGGAAGCCCACCTGCAAGCCCTGTCGGTGACGCCCTATGGACAACGCATTGCCGCTTGGCGGCTGATTACTGGTGTGCTGCAACGCGTGACGCACACCATCACAACCGAGGGTTCACGTGCGTGCCTGAGCGGTTTACCCACCAATCGCAGTCGCAGAGTCGCGGCAATATTTCGTCGTTATGCCATACCCATTCAGGCTGGGTTGGCCATTCAGTTGGGCCCGGATCAGCAATGGCTGAGTGTGTTAAATCGCCACCTCAATGCATTTGAAAAGTTGTCACAGCCCCTGAACGGTTGGTTGGCGGATGTGAATCAGGCCTTTTTAGAGTTGGACGCAGCTCATAAACAGCATCAGAAGGCCTGGCAGATATTTCTTGATCAGTGCGGCATGGGCGTTCAAGATTTAGCTAATCCGTCCGGGGTCGAAGTTGGGGGTTAGCCCGTATGATGTCTTTCATTGTCGTGATTGGAGTGGTGTTACTGGCGTACGTCTATATCAAGAGCAATCGCCAGGCGCGTACGACGTGGTTGAAGAAAGTATCGTTGCCGGGGCGGTGGGTCTTGGAAAATGCCGAAGATGAATCCCAACAGCTGGGGGCGAGCGAACACTCGGCGATCTTCTCTGGAAACACCTCATCGGGTAGCTTCAGATCCCAAGGCGTGTTCGAATTTAGTCATGGCTTGTGGGAGATCCAGGGACATACCTTGATTCTAAACCCTGCTGGCCGACCGGATTTTCTTGAGCTGGAACTTCACCTATTCAAGCCAGGGCAAATCGGGTTGGAGTTTGGGAACGGTCGTCGTTTGTTGTTAAGCAAGCAGGCGGATAATGTTGTGACGTTAAGACCCAATAATAAACCCGGTGCGCGGTAGCGTGAAAACGGTCTAGGGTTAGTTCACTCTACGATCTGTCATGTCAGGGTTTCGACGTGGATCCAGCTCGTCATTCAGTCTGTCTTCATTGCGCCGATCTTCATCGGCAACTCTTCTGTCAGCAGGCCCAATTCGGCGTTCGGGCACAGGTTCGATCGATGACTCTCTGGTAGGGTCACTTGATGCGTGGGTAGCATCGTGTGCTTCTGCAACGCGTATGGCCCCCTTGCGATCTACCCCTTCCTGTATGTTTTCCTTCACATGGATAGCCCCAACGTGCGCTGGCGAGCTCGAATTTGCACCCTGCTCTGCAGATGGAATTTCCGACATGAGGCCCCCACTCAAAATGGATCGTAAAAACGATAGAAATTGTACCATGAAGCGCTAGCGCCGGCACCGGTCTAGAGTACAATTCGCGCCTTTGAGCTTTTGCATGCTGCGCAAGCTCAGCACAAAGTCAGGGCCGTACAGGGGCCATACAGGGGTCATATAAGCGATGACTGAAAAGCCGTTGATTGAAGAGATTCTGCGGAAGGTAAATGACATATTGCCGGCGTCAAATTCTCTGGATTGGAGCACCTGCCTGGCCGCTATCTGGCGCGAAGGCCGCTTCAGCAGCAGTCTTGTACCCGTGTCGATCACGGCGGATATCACGCTCGCTGACCTCCTTCACGTTGACGTTCAGAAGGGCAAGCTGGTGCAGAATACCGAGCAGTTTCTTGCTGATATGCCGGCTAATCATGTCTTGTTGTGGGGCTCCCGTGGGACGGGGAAATCGTCGCTGGTGCAAGCCCTGCTTGCCGAGTATGGGCCCCGAGGGTTGCGCCTGGTTGAAATCAATCGAGAGGATTTGGCGAGTCTGCCTGAGTTGGTTGCCCGATTGGCTGACTCTCCCCAGAAGTTTGTGGTGTTCTGTGACGATCTGTCCTTTGAGGCAGACGATGATTCCTACAAGGCGCTGAAAAGTGCGTTGGAAGGGTCGGTTTTTAAGACCGCTCGAAACGTCTTGTTTTACGCCACATCCAACCGTCGGCACCTGCTGCCGGAGTACCACTCTAACAACGCGCAGAGTGGACTGGTTGATGGTGAGCTGCACCACGGGGAAGCGGTCGAAGAGAAAATTTCCCTCTCTGACCGCTTTGGATTGTGGTTATCGTTTTACCCGCTAAAGCAAGACGACTATCTGACCGTGGTGGAGCATTGGGTGCAGCAACTCAGTGATTCCTATGGCGTTCCGTTAGCTGGGCAGGACGATACCCACCTGGTTGCAATGCATCGGGAAGCGCTGCAGTGGTCCCTGGCACGTGGCGTACGCAACGGTCGTACCGCAGCGTATTTTGCACGCCACTGGGTGGGTAGCGCTGGAACGAAACAGGCGATGACGCAAGATGATTAATCGATATAAACAAAACAGTTAAGGATAATTAGCAGTATGTTGAACAGGATTTTAGTGAGTCTTTTTTTGGTCAGTGTGGGTGCAAGCGCATTCGCCGATACCGTGGTCCTCAAAAATGGAGACCAGCTGACCGGTAGCGTTGACAGTATTGTCAGCGGTCGGGTGTTGTTGCAGACAGAGTATGCCGGGCTGATTCCCATCCAGCTGGATGCCGTGGCCAGCATCGATAGCGAAGTTGATTTGGATGTGCGCACCGCCGGTGGGGTTTCTAGTGGCCGGCTGGCGATGGTCGCGGGCGAGCAGCATATCGTGTCGGCAGACGCATCCCGCCCGGTCGCCTTGGCGGACGTTGGTCGGGCAACCAAGAACAAATTGAGCGTCACCTCGTTCGCAGACGAATGGTCCTCTCGAGCAGACCTGTCCGCAGTGATATCCAACGGGAATTCGGACACGGCAAGCTATAACACTCTGGTAGAAAGTTCCTACAAAGCGGGTAAAAGTGAACATAACGTGTCCTTGCTTGTCAGCAAAGAGGAGGCGGAAGAGGAAACCACCAAAGATACGTTGGATTTGGATTATGGATACAAGCGGTTTATTTCAGAAAAGTGGTTCGCCTCGGGCAATGCAGAGTATTTTCAGGACAAGCTGAAGGACATCGATCAGCGGATTACGTTGGGTGCTGGCATGGGGTATCAGTTCTGGGACAACAGTCTGGGTGCATTCTCCACGGACCTAGGCATCAGCGCCGTCAAAGAAGAGCTGAATGGTGACGACGAAACAAACCCAGCCATTCGATGGGGTTTGGACTATAAACAGTTTTTCTTCAGCAACCGGATGGAACTGTTCCACAAACAGTCATTGCTGTTTATTCCTGATAGCGATCGTGGTGAAGTCATTTCGTCGTCTACCGGTTTGCGCTATGCGCTAAGCGATCGGATTGACTCCACTGTTCGGGTCGATCTGAACCATGAAACTGAACCGCCTGAAGGCAGTAGTAGCACCGATGTCACCTACAGCTTAGGGATTGGGGTGAAGTTTTAGACCGCTATTTGTGTTGGCTTGGCTGCATGTTCCTTGAGCCGCGCAATGTCAGCCTCTACCGCATTGGTGAGTGTTTCGCGAATCAGCGGGGGAAGCT
>JBCCIU010000042.1:0-18587 GCA_039028095.1 Pseudomonadota bacterium | reverse complement strand
TTAAATATCTATATAAATCAATTTATTAGAATAAAAATCTGAATTTATTCTAATAACAAATTCTAGCCCGCTATTTCTTCATCCACGGCCACAAACCTGAAGCCGAATTTTTTTGCACCAGGTGTTCTGAAAGTGTAGTGCTTTCCAAGAATGCGGAAGTAGCCAGCAAAGCCAACGGTTCGATTGCCGTTTCTGCGACTATTTCGGATTGACGCGTAATTGTGAAGTTCGATGAATCCTGTGGCCACGGCATATCCCTTGGATTTGCAAATGGCGTCGGTGTACTGAGGCTTGAGGAGATGTTGCCCCCGATAGTCCGGCAATGTGTACGCCTTATATCCATAACGAAAAGGTTTTTGTGTTTCTACCCAGATGCCTGGTGTGTGTCGAGTTTTGTTGTAACAACGCCAGGTAAAGGCGACCAGCCGGTCGCTGTGGAATGCCGCAAGACAGACATCGCCATTGGCCAGGGCGTGCTTTATCTCCTCGCTTGAAAGCGCAGGAATTTCGTTGGCGGCCATCAGCAACTCAGCTTCGGTTGCAACCCTAATATCAAAACCAGGTTTGGGTGCACTCACCTCGCCCCCCATGTCACGCGCTGTGACATAAGCAAAGAAGAACCGATTGTTTACACGCTTCAACACAATTCGAAGCAACGCCTTGGTCAACCCATAGCGTTCCCGATAAGCGGTAAAGGTCTCCTGCTGCATCCTGGACATGCCGACTGTTTGAGTGTGTATTGCCATTAGGATATGAAATCACAGGCATGTAAAGAATATCCGCGAACTACGCTTGATTTATGCAAGGTAATCATTATTGTACCCAACCTTGCTTCATCCTGACCTTCAGCCCGGGTGGTGAAATTGGTAGACACAAGGGACTTAAAATCCCTCGGAGGCAACTCCGTGCCGGTTCGAGTCCGGCCCCGGGCACCAATTAAATGAGACGGACGCCAAAATCAGGCAATCAAAGTTGAAGCCGAGATATACTGACGGCCTGTTTCCATTGACCTGTCATTTTGCCGCGCCTTAAGCCCATGTCTGTTGCCATCCTAAGCCCTATCTCGCTCATCGGCATCTTGCATCGCCCCCGATACAAGACAGACCAGGCACAGCATGTGGATATCCTTGCCGTAAAAGAGGCGCGAGTACGAGTTAAATGACAGACGCCCGCTCAAGCCTCTCTGTCTTTCTCTACCGGGACTACCTGCTGCTTTGGATAATTCTCATGACCAGCAGCATTGGCTCCTGGCTGCGCATTCTAGGTACCGCCCAGT
Organism: Pseudomonadota bacterium; assembly: GCA_039028095.1. Lineage (GTDB taxonomy): Bacteria > Pseudomonadota > Gammaproteobacteria > Pseudomonadales > Azotimanducaceae > UBA4421. Next base: position 17,311 of record JBCCIU010000042.1, on the reverse strand, counting down.
GGCTGTTGGAGGATACCAATTCAGCTTGGTTAGTGGGCGTTATCGGTTTCGTACAACTTGTCGTTCAGACCCCTGCGCTACTTTGGGGCGGCGCGCTGGCGGATCGGTTAGATCGTAAACAGCTGATGGTCTTGAGCCATGCGCTCACGGCAATTACTTTGATTGGGTTGGGCAGCATGCTCTTGATCGATCAGCTGACCACCACATGGGTTTATTTTGGCATTGCCGTCACAGCCATGTCCCATGTTTTCGCTTCTCCATCCAGAGCCGCGCTCATTCCTGTGGTATTGCCGGAGAGGCTGCTATTACCCGCCGCCTCGATGGATACCGCATCCCAGAATACGGCAGCTGTGATTGGACCGCTGATTTTTGCCGCTGTTGCTGCTACCGCTGGTCTGGGTGTGGTACTGACATTGGGTGGTGTTTTATTTCTCATCGCCTCTGCTACGCCAACGTTGCTCAGAGTACATGGCAGTGTTAATCATGAACCGCGGGAATCCACGGTGTGGCAAGAGACACGCGAAGGCCTGAGCTACACCGCGAAACATCCAATCTTGCCGGGCCTGTTTCTGCTCGATGCGGGCATCACGGTGGTCTCTTTCTATCGCGACATCTTGCCTGTGCTCGCCTTAGGCCTCTTTGCGGGTGGTGCGGTGGTATCGGGTAGTTTGGGTGCCGCTAACTCTATTGGTGCTGTGGTGGGTTCATTTGCTGCCTTGTTGTTTGTCGCTTACCGCGCCAAGGGTATGCTGGTGCTCTATGCCTCGCTCGCTTATGCGTTGTTTCTATTTGGATTCGGATTGGCAGATAACCTCTGGTTCGGGTTGGTCATGATCGCGCTCCTGGGTGCGGCGGACGCGGTGACCGTCGCCGTTCGCCACACCACGGTCATGTTAACGACACCTGATGAGATGCGTGGAAGAGCCTTCTCGCTGATGTTCCTTGCGGCCTACACGGCGAACAACTTGGGTACGATTTGGGTGGGCTTTTGGGCGGGTTTGATCGGCGCGTCTAACACCATGTTGTTCGGTGCAATCCTCGCAGTGATTGCGACGTTACTGATTGGTTACTACTGGCAACCGATACGGTCATTTAGGTCCAAACTTGACGAGTAGAGCGTAGCCTAGGATTTTTCACGAACGAGCGACGCACGGCATTAGCGCGCAGTCGTGCCCGAGCGAGAAACTAGAACGCGTAAGATTCTTGATGAATAACCAGCCCTTCACCCGCCAACGCCTTTAAAACTCTTCCTACATCCTGCATGAACGATACGGGACCGCACACAAATACCTCACGATCAAGAAGATCATGAATGGTCTTAAAGTCATCTTCCGATAAGCGCCCGCGTTGGACAGGTGCTGCAAAGATATCATCAGCTGGTTGCACGCCTGCAGTCAGACTTTGAAAACAGAAGACTTCTAGATGGATGCCACGATGATCGCCACCAGCTAAAAAGTGTTGAACTACGTTCACGTCATCGTTGCGCCCAGCGTAATACAACACGATGTCTGCACTGAGCTCTTCAGTCTCAACGCAAGCTTCCCTCATCGCCATCAGTCCATCCCACATCGACATGAATGGGGTAATGCCCGCACCCCCAGCTATCCAAAGCATCTTTTTTGGCACAACAGGCGCACTGTTCGGAGGCGCTTGGGAAAAACACGTGAAGTCACCGCCGCTACCCAGAAACGGAACGCTGAGGCTGTTACCGGTGTCGGCGGATGTGTAGGATGAGTCTAATTCGTGCAGGTAGTTGGATACCAGCCCATCAGGTTTACGCTTAACAGTTATCTCGACGTTCGATCGTTCGATGAAGCGTTTTTCAATCGCATCAAACTTTGAAGCGTTCGAGAGCGTCCAGGTGCGAATATGATCATCGTTTACCGCCTGCGGATTCTCCTCGTCCATATGCTTATAGACTCTGTCGAACACGCTGGAAAAATCAAAAATGCCAAAGCCACCCGGCAAAAAGGCCCTAATCGGTTTGGACAGTCTAAATTTGAACGTGGTTAGGTCGTTACTGTGCCGAACTCTAGATGTGAGCGTCGCCATCACCCTTTCAGGTGCATGATCAAGGTCTAGTTCGCCTGACATCTCTGATCTTAGACGCCTTATTGGGGGGTTGTATGGTGAGTATTCTTCTTCCGATTCGAGCCGGAGACTTAGCGCCTGCTTGATGAGTACTGCACCGGTAATGCGAATTCTAGTCAGTAAATCGACACGCGGCATCAGTGCCTCAGCCTCTTGATCAAAGAGATTTTCTGCCTCCCCTGTTATGTAGAGAACATCACCGGTCAAAAAGTTTGGAAACGTAACTCCAACCACCCTATCGCTCTGAATGTTTCCTAAAGATTGGTAAAACCGATTTCCCGAGTGATCCGGCAGTACAAGATAGGTATGCGTTAAATGGCGATTGTGTTCGTTGGTGGTGACCTGTTCTTCATATGCCCGGATAAAACCTGGCGCCCCGCCTCGATGATTAAACCCCATATCTCGAGCCTCAACATGCTCAACCTCAGTCTCCGGGATGTGCTTGGTTGCGAGAAATACCGTGCTCGCTTGAGATATGATGGCCTTGCATTCGGTCGAAAGAGGCTCGTCTAGTCCTTCGTAGCGATCGAAACCAAGTTTTGGAGTTCGACTAGCTGGCACGAGTGTCCTGACGGTGATGTACTTCGGACAATTTCCTAAATGCTGGTTGGAGCTTAGCCGTAACCTGAGTAATCCGGGCTTGGCAACGTCAAACGATTGAATAACACCCGCTAGCTTATTCCTTCTTCGATTGGTGAAATCCACGCCAACGCCGGCAAAGAGCATTTCGGCGTCGGGTGTTACCTCTTTGTGTTGTTCAAGCGCCCGAACAAAAGGGTCGTGCTCCGACGTAACAGAAGCGACGTCCAGTATGTTCGGAGCAGTAAGCTGAATGCCTGCACCGTCATCTAAACCAGAGCGCGTGACCAGCAAAGACGCCCAGGGTCTACCCGCATGGTCTAGCGTACCCAGCCCGATATATGGTAGGCGCTGGTAAAAATCCGAATGCTGACGCGGCATGTCTTCCGCGATGTAGAACGGTAGCTGCTCGGGGAAATGCTCGGGCGAGCCTCTTTTAGTTTGAACGTAGCGCTCTCCATCGTGCACACGGTGCAAATGCTGATCGCTCACGGCGCCTCCTTAAACCTTGCCTGTACTCTAATCTGCTGTGTTTGTTGACGGTATCTGCAAGCCAGGCAAGTATCTATACATTGAGCATCCTCAGCCAATCTACCTGTGACAGAAACCCCAGCAATTTAACCGAAAATCTACTATTTTCTAGTTTTTCTCCAAGGTGGGCAGAAATGGGCTTCGGGTGGGACACCAAACGCAAAATTGATGATGCGAAACGCCAGACAATCCAGTGGTTCAAGACCAATCCGGCCTTTGGTGGCTCCATTGAAAATCCGATTCACAAGGACGATATCGCGCAGCGGTTTAAGTACATCTACTCATCAAGAGAGAATCTGGACCTTAATCGCGTACCGGATTTCCTGATTGCAGGCCCACAACGGACCGGTACCACATGGCTACATGGGAACCTGGTCAATCACCCGGATGTTTTCTTACCCGAGCGCAAAGAACTCTTTTATTTCAATACGCTCAACCTTCCCGATCATCGTAAACACCGCAGCAACGACCTTGCCTGGTATCTGAGCTATTTCTACCCAGGACCTTTCGCCCTATCAAAACTAGAAAAGCACTGTAAGTCTGCATACGGGGAGGACTACGAACCACGTATCCGAGGTGAGGCGACCGCAAGTTCTGCTGCCATGCCGATGGAATTGCTACAGGAAGTGGTCACTCTAAACCCGGAGATGAAAGTCATCATTTTTGTCAGAGACCCCATAGATCGTGCCTGGTCCCACGCAAAAATGGCATTCCTACGTAAAACGGGAAAACGCGTTGACGAAATTCCCGAGGAAACTTTCGAGGCGTTTTTCCATCAGCAGTACGAAGTGGATTGCGGTCACTACACACGCATCATCGACAACTGGAACAGTGTGCTGAAACCAGACCATCTTTACGTACGTGCGCACCAGATGATGAGCAGCAATCCAGAACAGTTATTGATGGAAGTATTTGAATTTCTCGGAATCCGTGCAGAGGAACGTTTTATTCCTCAACAATCTCGCAAACGAATCAACTCAACCGCGCCAGCGGACCTTCCGCCAAAACTTCAACAGTCTCTTGAAAGTCTTTTTGGCCAGGAAATCGAGCGTCTCAAGGATATGAACCTTCTGTACTGAGCCCCTTTGTTTTAGCCGTCAGTACTTAATCGCAATTTTTTTGATTTAGCTCACGGTTGAATTCGATCAGATCCGTTACTTTGACCACATGATTGAATTACTACTTGCAGCTTCCTTAGCCCTTGGTTTGAGTGAAAGCATAGAAACACGCCTGCCCCAGGATCCCGGAATGATTTACACCGTTGGGTTTAAATACCAGGGGGTCAAAGTAGGGTTGGATTGGAAAAATAGAGGTGTCGTTGCCGAGCGTGTCTGTCGAAAATCAAGCTCGGCTCAACGATCGCAATGCCAAGCCGCTGCGCTGAATTGGCTAAATGCTGAATGCACCTACTACGGTGACAAAAAGCGTTTGAACGGCAAACAGCAGGACATGCAGCGAGCCGTGTGCAACGGTGCTCAGGATCTTGGCGATCTGATCAGCGCACGCCAAGTCGCGGAAAGATAAGTTGCGGAAAGATAAGTTGCGGAACGATAAATAGCCTCCGAGCTATTTTTCCAACTGGCTTTCCAGAATCTAGACGCATAGAATGCACAGCCTTCGCGGTATGTGTAGAGGTCGACACTTCACTAACCGCGAGACCAGGCTGGGTGGCAGAGTGGTTATGCAGCGGACTGCAACTCCGTCTACGCCGGTTCGATTCCGACCCCAGCCTCCATATACTCCCTTCTTTACCTCCCACGGCTTAGCTAGCGTGGACCAGGCGAGTCACCACGTAAGCCAGAGATCAGCGTTGGCCACGCCGCGTGCAGATAAATCGTCATTGACCAGAGTGTCATGAATGCAGCGACATAGATCAGCACATACGTGATGACCAATGGTGTGGTCATCGGTTCAGGCTGTTGCGCCAGTAAAAGTGCTATGGCAATCATTTGAATAGTGGTCTTCACCTTGCCCAGCATGTTTACCGAAACCTTGCCGGAGCTGTTCATTTCCGCCATCCATTCCCGTAGCGCACTGATCACAATCTCTCGACCCACAATGATCAGACCCGGTAAGGTCAACCACCAGTTGTGGTGGTGGCCAATCAGGATCACCAGGGCGCTCACCACAATCAGCTTGTCTGCGACTGGGTCAAGAAACGCGCCAAAGGGGGTGGTCTGATTAAGGCGCCTGGCAAGATAGCCATCTAACCAATCTGTGAACGCAGCCAGGCCAAAAAACAGGGCCGCAGCAAAATAGGTCCACGGGGCGTGCATGATATATAGGAGCACAAACACAGGCACCAGCAATATCCGCATGAGCGTAATCACGTTGGGTAGGTTTAATAATTGGCTCTTTTCGCTCATCACTCGTTCGGTTTTCTCGTCGGTTCTGTGTGTGGTCGCGTCGCCTATTGGTGTAACGCACTGTAAATGGTATCGGCCAGTTTGTCGCTGATACCTGGCACTTTAGCAAGCTCCTCCTTGCTTGCCCCTTTTACTGCTTTCAGACCGCCGAAGTGGGTCAGCAATTCACGACGGCGTGTGGCGCCTACACCTGGGATATCTGTCAGTTCGGATTGGGTTCTTTTTTTTGCTCGACGTTGTCTGTGCCCCGTAATTGCAAATCGATGTGCTTCATCTCGAATGTGCTGCAAAAGATGGGCTCCAGCGCTTTGCCCATCAATCGAAACTTCATCATCCCCCAGGAAAAAGCGTTCCAATCCGGCTCGCCGATCAGGCCCCTTGGCAATTCCCAGAATAGGCAAATCCTCCAGTTGTAGTTCACGCATAACCTGTTTCGCTTTGCCTAGCTGGCCAGGTCCGCCATCAATGACCAGCAGGTCAGGGAACAGGCCTTCACCTTTCTTAATACGCTGATAACGCCGTGTGAGCGCCTGCTCCATGGCTGCATAATCATCACCTGGAGTGATGCCCTCGATGTTGAAACGTCGGTAATCAGATTTGAGCGGCCCATTTGTGTCAAAAACAACACAGGACGCCACGGTCGCTTCGCCCATGGTATGACTGATATCGAAACATTCGAGTCGTGCCGGCATCCCATCCATGCCAAGCTGTTCCTGCAGATCTACAAATCGCGCGAAGATATTGCGTCGATCGGCCACATAACCTTGCACACTGAGTTGTGCATTTTCCAACGCCAGTCGCAACCAGCGCGCTCGCTCAGTCCGGACATCATGTCGCAACACCACCTTCTTCCCGGCGCGTTCCGTCAATGCACGTCCCAGCACTTCTCCTTCCGGCAGCTCATGAGACAAAATCAGCGTACCAGGAATATCCCGCGAAGCTGCGGCTAGATAAAACTGCGAAACAAACGCCTCCAGTAACTCACCATCCTCAAGATCAATCTCATTTTTCGGGTAAAATGCTCGTTGCCCCAACAAGCGCCCTTGTCGAATAAACATACCCTGGACGCAGTAGGCACCAGACGCCTGGGCCAGAGCAAAAACATCGACGTCGCCCGCTTCGCCGTGGACATATTGGCTTTCCTGAACTTTCGTCAGGTGAGCAATCTGATCGCGATATCTGGCTGCTTTTTCGTATTCGAATGCCGCAGCCGCTTGAGCCATCTTCCGCTTGAATACATCCAGAACCGCCTGGCTTTTACCCTCAAGAAACAGAACAGCCAGATCTACGTCCTCCCGATAGTCGCTCGCATCAATAAGTCCCACACACGGCGCTGAACATCGCTTGATCTGATATTGCAGGCAGGGGCGTGAACGGTTTTTGAAATAACTATCGTCACAATGCCTCAGCTGGAACAGGCGCTGCAGAATATTGATGCTGTCGCGCACCGCATAGGCGGATGGAAACGGGCCAAAATACCGGCCTTTTTTGCTCTTGGCACCTCGATGAAAAGCCAGCCGCGGAAAATCGTCGTGCCCTGTCAGATGAATGAATGGATAAGATTTATCATCGCGCAACACGACGTTATAAGGCGGACGGAGTTCTTTGATCAGACTTTGCTCTAACAGCAATGCTTCCGTCTCGCTCTGGGTCACCGTCACTTCTATACGAGCGATTTTGGCAACCATCGCCATAGTTTTTGCTGCCAAACCTGCTGCTCTGAAGTAGCTTGTTACTCGATTCTTGAGATTTCTAGCTTTGCCCACATACAGCACCCCGTCCTGCTCGTCGATCATCTGATAGACGCCAGGCTTGCGAGTGAGGCTTTTCAGGAAGGATTCGTGATCGAATGTGTTTGCAGGGCTCATCGGGCAAAATTATGCCATCAGCCTGATGGTGTTTGCAGCACGCTATTTGCCCGCATAAATACGTCGTCGAGCATGCTGTCCGTTAATCGTCCGGTATTCATATTCAATCTGCTGGGGTGAAAGCTGCTTACCACCCAAACGTTGAGCAGCACCTGGTTTAGCCCTGCGTGCTCAAATTTTGGCGCCTTCTCGCCAAGCAACTTAAACACGCTTCGATGCGCAAAGCCGCCCAGGCAAACGATCACCCTGGGTTTGCGGGGATGTTTACCAATCAAGCGATTGAGCTCCCAGGCAAGAAAGTCGCTGCATGCATCCCTCTCTTGGGTTGTGGGTGCATTTTGCGGTGGCAGACACTTCACGACATTGGTTAACGCATATCCATTCGGATGGGCTTTGTATGGATCTGGGGTCGACGTGATACCGCATCGATATAGACTGCCAAACAAGGTCACCCCGCTGGAATCTCCAACAAAAGCCCTGCCAGTACGCGCGGCACCATGCAGTCCTGGCGCCAGACCAACAATCAAGCCTCGGGGGCTGGAATCTCCCCAGATCCCAACCGGGGCAGCGTGGTAGTCTGGATATTGCTCCGCAACTTGCGTGTGATTGTGGCAAAGCCGAATACAACGACCGCACGCAGCTACTTCTTGGTGATACTGACGAAGGCTAAGCTGCATCCGCCCCATTCTGATCAACTGCTTCAGTCCGAGCATCGTGTCGCGTTGCTCGCTTTGCGGTCAACGGTTGTTGGGGAATCAGCCCGTGCTGTACTGCTAAAAGAACCAATTCGACATCGCTCTTAACGTTGAGCTTTTCGAAAATTCTGTACCTGTAGCTGTTCACCGTTTTGGGGGACAAATGCAAGCTCTGCGATATGGCATTAACCTTTTGGCAGTTGACGACCATCAGCATGATCTGCATCTCTCGATGTGACAATACTTCAAAGGGCGTATCCACGTTTTCAGATAACGCATAACTTGCCAGGTCTTCGGCAATGCTATGGCAGACATATCTTTTCCCGAGGAACACCCGCCGCAATGCCTGCTCAAGTTCGGTTGGTGTGACCTGCTTAGTTAAATAACCCGTTGCGCCGGCTTTCAGCATCTGTGCGGGAAACGGTGGCTGGGTACAGTTGGTTAAGGCGATCACCGACGTGAATCGATCATAGCTTGTGATGCGCTGTGTGGCTTCTAATCCACCCATTCCGGGTAAGACAACTTCCATCAGCACGATGTCCGGGTTAAGTTCTCTGCATAAGGCCACCGCTTCGTCACCGCTTGAAGCTTCGCCTACAACCTGCACCTGAGCCATGTCACGAAGCAGACCGACAAAACCCGCCCGCACCAAACTCTGATCGTCCGCTACCAATACTCGCATCATTTTTGCCCTCTCTAGCCTGTAATTGAGAGAACAGAACATAGAAGTACCCGGTACCAGAAACAACGTCGGGAGCCGAATTCGGGCCTACTTCCAGGAAATTTCCACATTCCAATATGAAATTGATATCACAGCTCAGCCGGTGAACGCCTGCAAACCTGTTTGCGCTCGACCCAGGATCAAGGCGTGAATGTCATGTGTCCCTTCATAGGTGTTGACGGTTTCCAGATTCATAACATGTCGAATCACGTGGAACTCATCCGAGATGCCATTACCACCATGCATATCTCGAGCAACCCGGGCAATATCCAACGCTTTGCCGCAGTTATTTCTTTTCATGAGAGAGATCACTTCAACGGGCAGTTTGCCCTCGTCAAACAAACGCCCCATGCGCAGCGCACTCTGCAGACCCAGGGTAATCTCAGTCTGCATATCCGCAAGCTTACGCTGAACCAACTGGGTAGCTGCCAGCGGACGTCCGAATTGCTTGCGCTCAAGCGTATAGTTGCGGGCCGCATGCCAACAGAATTCCGCCGCGCCCATCGCACCCCAGGCGATCCCGTATCTAGCTCGGTTGAGACAGCCGAAGGGTCCGCCGAGCCCCCGTCCATCGGGAAGCAAGTTTTCTTCGGGAATGAAAACATCCTGCAGCACAATCTCCCCAGTAATTGATGCTCTTAAGCTCATTTTTCCTTCGATGGTTGGGGTGGTGAAGCCATCAAATTCACGTTCTACAACAAACCCGCGAATCTCTCCCTCCAACTTCGCCCAGACCACGGCAAGATCGGCGATGGGTGAGTTTGTGATCCACATCTTCGCACCATTTAACACATAGCCCCCGTCCACAGGTTTGGCATTTGTCACCATGCTGCCAGGGTCAGACCCATGATCCGGCTCAGTTAATCCGAAACAACCAACCCATTCTCCGGTGGCCAACTTGGGTAAGTACTTTTCTCGTTGCGCCTCATTGCCGTAGGCATGAATAGGATGCATAACTAAGGAGGATTGCACGCTCATTGCAGAACGATAACCCGAGTCCACGCGTTCCACTTCGCGCGCCATTAGCCCATAACAAACATAGTTGACGTTTGAACAGCCGTACTTCTCCGGCAACGTCGCACCGAGCATCCCTAGAGCGCCAAACTCATTCATGATCTCTCGATCGAAGGTTTCATGTCGATTCGCCTCTAATACTCGCGACATCAACTTATCTTGAGCATAGTCTCGCGCGCTGGCTTGAACCATACGCTCTTCTTCACTGAGCTGGTCATCCAGAAACAGTGCGTCCTCCCACGAAAAAGGTGATTTGTCGGTGCTCATAACTATTTACTTACTCAGTGCTTCAAATTGTGGTGCGCAAGGCTAATGCAAGCCAGCCCCAGCGCGCAAGCGGTGCGCAATGGTTTGCTGGCCAGATTGGCTCACAATGTGTTTACTCCGTGGCGGGTCCGACGAATTGTGAGGGGATAAACAGCGCAAAGGTGGAACCGCTTTTCAGCCCCCTCGCTGCGCCCACAACGCCGGGTACATCCGTCACCCCTGGAATTACCGAGATGTCCAGAGCGATGTTCAACTCCTGGCACAAGCGGTGTACCACGCTTAGTCCAAGACCCTGGTGATCTCCGCCTTTGGTAGAGGATTGTGGTTGGCCCAGGGTATCTAGGACGTCTTCAGGTAGACCTGGCCCAGTATCAGTGATTTCAATCATCACGCCAGCCACCCCTTGTCGATAGACTTTGGTTTTACAATTGACGTTCACCGTTCCATTGCGTGGTGTGGCTTCGAGCGCGTTCTTGAGCAGGTTGCCAACAATCTGCGTGAGCTTCCCAGCATCCACCATAACCACGGAGAGGCCTTCAAGATCATCAACCAACAGGTTGACACCCTGTTGCTGAGCCAGCCCTTGATGGACCTGAACCAGATTGACGACCCAGCCCATGATCTCAAGCTCGCTGACTTGGGTTTCGACAATCACTTGTTCGTCATCGGTTCGCGATGGCCGTGGGGGTTCTGGGACCTCACGGGCTTTAGTGAATATCTCACCAGCACGTCCTAACTCAGCGCTGATGAGTTTGAGTTGGGACGCGGCCTCCTCATCGTGACCGAGTCTGAGCTCCAGGATGTGCAGATAGTTGTGTACGATGCTTAGAGGATTATTTGCCTCATGTACCAACTCTCGCAATCTGGCCTGTTCCAGCTGACGAAAAGCCATCACTTCTTCTAAGGCATTTTCTTGATGTGTTTCCACTAGTCCGGGCAGCTGACGCAGATGTTCGGCTAACACTTCCGCATATTTTGCCGCGGTGACAACCAGATCAAAATCTTCTCCCTCAGCGACAACCATCACACCCTGCGCCGCCTCCCCATCCTGACCCTGTAACGGCACGATTAAGGCTTCGCTGGCAGCAACCTGATCAAGTATCTGCTGGTCAACCACGGCAAGCTCTGGGGACTCCTCCAGCGCGAGAATCTGCCTTTCTCGAAAAGCAGCAGCCATCAAACTGGTGGCGCTCTGCACACCAATAGAAAGGCCTGATGGTGGGCTCTGAGTGAGGTGATCAGCTTCCATTTCACGGTTGAAGATTAACGGGACCGTGGAGAACAACGAACCACAGAACCTATTGTGCAGAGTGGTAAGCTCGGTCAGATCTGTGGCTTGAGAAAAGGCTTGAGAGACCTTTTGTAGATGTTGTTCCAGCCAGATGAGGTAAGAACAATTGGTGTCTTCATCGGACTTAAGCGTTAAGTCTTCGATGAGTTGCGCCACCTCTGTACGCGCTGTGCTCCGGGTCAACTCCAGTTCATCTGGGCGCAAATTCAGCAATAGCTGTCCTAACCTGATCTCCTCTATGCCTTCCAGTGAGCTGATCACAGCAAAGATCTGGTGTTCGACCGAGGCATCTTCGAGCAGTTCAGGCTTGACCCCACGAAATCGCTCAAGCGCGAGTACATCCTGGTCCTCCACCTGGGAGACACCAGAGAGCGCCAGGAGAAATTTCAAGGGCGTATCAAATCGTTGATCATCGGCGCGACTCAGCATACGCCAGAGCACGCTTCCCCATGTGGCGCTTTCCAACACGCTCGACCATTGCTCAAAACTGAGGCGAGCAGTTCCTGGATGTTGTGTGTAATGTGATGCTTGAAGAGAAAATAACCCAGCCAACTGTTGGGCAGGGAGTTGTTTCAGCCCTTGCTCCAGCAACACTGGCTCGGCGGGAATGCGTATCAGCCCAAACCAGAACGCGGCGAGGTCGGCGTCAGTGCAAATCAGCTGGACAATGCTCTCCACATCGATCGGAGAATCATTTCCCAACTGCAAAACGCGATAAACGAGCACCTCGGGGGTCAAGATCAGCCTCTGTAATTCAAGTAGGTTGCGGCACGGGTTTTAGAACTTCTAGAACCAGCCTCGGCATATTAACAACTAACCTGACTTAAGTGTCTTTGATTTTGCAAACAATAAGTAATGGTGTGGTCTGAAAAACACTAATTTGTCTTTATTATTCAGAAGTTTAGATAATTATCCTTTTAAAATATTTATCTCGTCTCTCAAGGCTGCAGCGGCGTTCGCTGCGGCCTCTGCGAAGTCTCCACCATCCCCTGCGAATATGATGTTGCGCGAACTGGAAATCAGCAATCCAGTCCCGTGCCGATCAAGCCCGTGTTCAAGCACCGCACGCAGATCTCCACCCTGGGCACCAATGCCGGGTACCAGTAACGGTATGTGATCCACCAGATCTCTGATCTCACTCAGTTCTGCCGGATAAGTGGCACCACAGACCAGCATAAACTGACCGCTATCCCAGCTGGCGACTGATCGTGCGACGTGCGCATATACCGGATCATCGTCCTGGCTTCTGTTTTGTAGCCAATCACTGGCCGGATTGCTGGTTCGACAAAGTACGACTACGCCGCGATCTGGATAATTTAGATATGGATCAATGCTATCCCTACCCAAGTAAGGACTAACCGTCACCGCGTCAGCTGCATACCGCTCGTAAGCTTCCAGAGCGTAAAACTCTGCGGTGCTGCCTATGTCACCCCGCTTCGCATCAAGGATACAGACGTGATCCGGGTAATGATCTCGAATATATCGGGTTAATTGGGCAAGTTCACCCTCTTTTGCCAGCGCTGCAAAATGCGCAAATTGTGGTTTGAACGCAGCCACATATGGTGCTGTGGCATCCACAATTTCGCGACAAAAAGTGAAGTATGGGGTTTCATCGTCCTGAAGGTGTAACGGCAGTCTATTCAGGTCCGGATCCAATCCGACGCAGACAAGTGAGTTCTGCCTGTGCCAACTCGCCTGGAGTTTTGAGTAAAAAGTAGCGGCCATGCGGTATCCAAACAACGTTGCGCCATCATATTCGATCTTTAACAGCACATAAATCTCCCCTTTTTGGATTGCTGTTCAATCTGGTCACTTAGTGACTTAATTAGACGCTTTTTTGATCTAGAATATTTTTCATGAAACTATTGTATATATCTGTTTAATATAGAATTTTATGTTTGGCATGATTGTCGCATATCCAAACTTATTCACCGAACGTCCTTCCTTTGATGGATGCCGGTAATACAGATATAAGTTTTGGACAAACCAGTCCTTAAACTCACATCTGCACAGAAGATTCGAAGAATTCGATCGAGAAAGCGTGATCTATGACAGAAATTTCGAGATCAGCTTCCTTTACAGTTAAATGTGAAACGATTTGCAGGGATTAGAACACGGTGAAATCACGGGACGATATTTACCGAGCTAGCGGAGAGATGTCATGGCCGACAATGTAATTCAATTCAATCGGGCTCGAGTGAAAAGACTCGCAGACAACGATAAGCGGTTACATCCGCGACTGGAAAGTGATGATCGACTGTTCACACAGATCGTCTTAGCCACTGATGAGCCTGATCTGGTCGGCACGACCCTTTCTTGTACCGCAGTGAATATGTCCATGGGCGGGATCCAGTTTCGTACAAACCAGGCGGTCCCCGTCGGCACCCTTTTGGATCTATGGGTGGATGTTTCCTCTCGACCAGGAAAGTTCTTTCTTGCCGGAGAGGTTCGTTGGAGCAGACCTACCTCGGAGTCGGATGAAAATGGTGATGAACTTCACTTCATTGGCGTACAGCTAAAGTCCGGCGCGGCCACCGATATTGTAGATTGGCGCGACTTTCACACCAAAGTTTCCGTTCGATAACGCTTTCACGCAGCCGGCGAGCACGCTACTACGACAGGGATACCTTCCCACTTTAGTCCTTGATTTATCGAATGTTTCTTTTGCAGGCGTTTTCGTGCGCATGAGCACAGTAGCGAATGGTTGATGTTTGATTTAATAGGTCAGACTACTCATTAATCTTGAGAACTGGAAATCGTGACACAGGCAAGCGTAGTGGATATTAAGATCGGAACTCAGGCACGGAAAATCCCTCTGCCTCCTATCGTTCAATCCATTCGTCAGCAATCGAAAAGACAGCTTGCTAATCTTTTAGAAGTTCTATTCAGCAACACGGATGATGCGCTGTTTGAACTGGCAGACCGATCACAGACCGACCAGCATCAAGAGATGTATTTCGATTCAATGCGGGTTATTCGACTGAATCGCAAAAAAATCGCGGATCTTTTCTTGGATAATTTTTCGTCCGGTTTCGAAGAGGTCTTTCAAACCACGCCAGTCACTCAAACAGAGCAGTCTAATGGTTCTAATCCTGAAATAGACATCGAGGAAGACTACGCACTCCTGGACCAGGACGAATTGGAAATGACCGTGGCGGTATCCGGTATCGTCTCCAAGGTAACCAGTTTATACAGCTTGCCTGTCATGAACCTGACGAAGCGGCTCGACTCTTTAGCGAAAGCCCAACCCATCTCGGAGAGGAACAATCCTTTAGGTCCGCAAGCCCTGAGCAATAGCTTTGCAGATTCACTCAATGAATTGGACGTTGGGATAAAAATCCGCATCATTTTAATGAAACTGTTTGAGCGCTTTGTCATGGAACAACTGGGTGAGCTCTACGAGCTCGCCAACAAAGCGCTGATCGACGCTGGGGTGCTGGCTGACCTAAAAAACCAATCCAGATCACCGGCTCACTCTCGATCGCAACGTTCCACCAGCACCACAAGCCAAGCTAACGGAGAATCTGGCGAGCCAACTGCTGCACACGTCGGCACCGCAGTCAGCCACCAGGGTGGTGAAGGTTCAAATGCAATTGATTTTGAGATCGTTCAGCGTCTCCTGGCCGCAGCGCCAGGCTCTATAGGCACAACCGGGTCTACTACGGTGGACAGCGTCCAATTGCCTGCTCTGCCCTCACAGGAGCTAGTAAGCGTGCTGTCCAAGCTGCAAGTGGAAAGCCAGCAGGGAGAGATCGACCTTTCACAACCCGCCCCAAAAGCAGATTTAAAGGCCTTGGTATTGGCTCAGGCAAGTGCGGCCGGCAATGGCGGAAAGTCCATTGCAAGAGCCGACGATGACACCGTTAATTTCATAGGTATGCTGTTTGATTACATCCTGAACGATAGAAACCTCGCCATTCCGATGAAAGCGTTAATTGGACGTCTACAGATACCGATAGTAAAGCTCGCTATTCTGGACAAGAGTTTTTTCTCCAAAGTCACACACCCGGCAAGAATGCTCTTAAACGAGTTGTCCAGCGCCGGTATAGGTTGGAGTAGTGCCCAAGAACTCAAACGTGACGCTTTATACGACAAGATTGAGGCGGTTGTACTGCGTATTCTGAACGAATTTACAGACAATCCAGACTTGTTTGACGAATTACTGGTGGATCTGAGAGCTTTTGTTTCCAAAGATTCCAAACGCAGCATTCTGATCGAACAACGTGTTAAGGAATCTGAAGCCGGCAAAGCCAGAACCCATTCAGCGAAGCTCTCCGTACAGAACGTGATCAATCAAAAAGCTTGTGGATTGCGAGTACCCTCAGAAGCTGGACGCTTCATCAGTGAGGTATGGAGTAAAGTCCTGGTTCTTTGCTGCGTGCGTCACGGCGAATCATCTAAAGAATGGCAAGATGCAATCACATCTTTAGACAATTTGCTGTGGGTCCTGCAACCCCTCTCCTCCAGTGACGACATCGCCAGGAGGAGCCAGGTTCTACCCGAACTAGATGCGCACATTCGGCAGGAAATGGCGAGCATAGGCAGTACCGAAGAAGACACCAGCACCTTCGTAGACTGGTTGAATCAGCACGTTGCACAACTGTCAGAAGACGACCTGGCCTATACCGAAGATGACGAAGCCGCGTCATCGGCATTCGAAAACGTCGAAGTCATTGAAGAAATTGTACTGACCAGCAGCGAAACTGAAGAGCCTGTAGAACAGGTCGCGCCAGAATTTCTGTCCTGCCTGAATCAGATCAACGAAGGAACATGGGTCGAAATCAAGGAAGAAAACTCAATCTTACGCTGTAAGCTTGCGACGGTTACTCAACCGGGGAACATCCACGTGTTTGTCAATCGCCGCGGTATGAAGGTCTTGGAGCGAAACAGGATTCAGCTGGCAACGCTGCTACGCGAAGAAAAGCTCAAGATCATTGATGAGTCTCAAGTTTTTGATCGAGCTTTACAGAACGTCATTGGAAGTTTGCGGAAAATGCAGCGAGATCGACAACCCGATTAGGTCAGGTTGTTGAAAGCTCTTTTAGACGAGTGATCCATTCCGGGTCAGCCATCATCCGCTCAATCGTGTCAACAGCTGTCACGGTTTGGGCCTCAACCTCTACGTTAAATTGATCACCAATACCCCGCAGACTGAGAGTGGTTCGCGCTAAGGTTTCTGGGATCAGGCTGATTTCAAACCAACCCGCCTCCTTGTCTATATCAGAAATGGTTAAACTCGCACCATCTATAGCAACAAAACCTTTGTGAAAAAGGTACCTGAACACCGATGGTGCGCACTCTAAACGGATCACATGGTCATTACCCTCTACCCGTCGTTCAACAAGTGCCGCCAGCCCTGTCACATGGCCCGATACGATGTGACCGCCCACCTCGGTACCCACAGTAAACGATCGTTCCACATTGACCATTACCCCTGTTGCTAAGTCGCCCAGGTTGGTGAGTGAAAGCGTTTCAGCGATCACATCAAAACTGACGGTACTTTGTTCAATTTTAGTCACTGTTAAACAAACGCCGTTCACAGCCACAGATGCACCCAATTGCAATGAATCTGTGAGGCCCCCCAGATTAACACTCAAACACACCATCCCCGGCTGTGGGGTAACCTCTACCACCTCGACTAGATCCTGGACTATTCCCGTGAACACAACCGACCTCAAATTGTTCAAACAGAACGTGAATTTTACCCATAAAAAAACCGGTCAGTGAGGTTCACGACCGGTTTTTGCTTCACCTAAGTGATGAGTATGTTACACGCTGCAGCTATTGACCCGCTGCTGCAAGCTTGGCATTTCGGTCCTTTTCACGGTCAATGAAGGTGATCCACTGCAGACATGTGCGATTATTAAGATCATCTTTTTTGCGACGAG
>JBCCIU010000041.1:0-22489 GCA_039028095.1 Pseudomonadota bacterium | reverse complement strand
CTCATCACATCCTGGGGCTGAAGCCGGTCCCAAGGGTATGGCTGTTCGCCATTTAAAGTGGTACGCGAGCTGGGTTTAGAACGTCGTGAGACAGTTCGGTCCCTATCTGCCGTGGGCGTATGAGATTTGAGAGGAGCTGCTCCTAGTACGAGAGGACCGGAGTGGACGAACCTCTGGTGTTCCGGTTGTCACGCCAGTGGCATTGCCGGGTAGCTATGTTCGGACGGGATAACCGCTGAAAGCATCTAAGCGGGAAGCCCCCCTCAAGATGAGATCTCACTAATCTTTGCGATTCTGAAGGGCCCTCGAAGACTACGAGGTTGATAGGCTGGGTGTGTAAGCGTTGTGAGGCGTTGAGCTAACCAGTACTAATTGCCCGTGAGGCTTGACCATATAATCGAGCGATCTATTCGCTGGATGGTATGTAAAGTCCCATCTTAGAATTCGAGACACATCTTTAAGCAGAACGAAATGTAATGCTTGAGCAAAGAAAGAAACGCGATCATCAATCTCTGGATTTGTTAATGAACTTTCAGTTCGTTGAGGTCGCGACAAGCGACTCTCGACGTCCTGTTTACAACAGTTCCCAGGAAGAAGTTTTCGAAGAAGACTTCAGGGCTTAAGCCGTAGGCTTAAGACACTTTGTCCTGACGACTGGTACTTGCTGCGCAAGTCCCTTGAAGTTTTCTTACGAAAACTTCTAAAACTTACGACAGAATTGCGATGAATGGGTTTTCCCGTTTGTTCAAAGTTTGTCCTGACGACAATAGCGAGTTGGAACCACCTGATCCCATATCGAACTCAGAAGTGAAACGACTCAGCGCCGATGGTAGTGTGGGGTCTCCCCATGTGAGAGTAGGTCATCGTCAGGCTTTAATACAAAAAAGGCTCGCCTTCCGGCGGGCCTTTTTTGTATCAAACCCTGCCGTTTGCAACTAATCCCGCATCGTGAGAGTAGGGCCGGACGCACGCGTCCGGCGGCCGAGCAGGGCTGCGCTCACCAGCGCAGACCGGTGACGCGAGGCTTGGGGTTAGATCGAACTGAACCATGTTGCGCCATGGACGGCGTGAAGGTAATCCAAGTCGAACAAAGGCTCGCCTTCCGGCGGGCCTTTTTTGGTATCAAACCCTGCTGCACAACTTGGACCACCTCTCAGTTCGCGCTATTTCAGCGCCGCTTGGTACAGCGGCACTGGCGCGAAGCGCTCGAGCAATGCTCGTGCGTGCCTTCCGGCGGGCCTTTCTTATATCAAAGCCTGCCGCCACCCGACTTGCGCCACCTCCTGGTTCGTGTTTTTACATCGCCTCTGTCGCGAAGCGCCCGGGCAATGCCCGCGGGTGCCAATACACGAATACGGCTCCGCGACACGACTCATCCTCGCTCGCGATGTACACTCTTAGATCGATTCAGCTTCGTTCGCCACCAGGGGTATTTAGTGCTGGAAGATCGGTACGGCAATCCATTAACGACAACTTCTACAGAAGCTGCAGACGCCTACATCAATGGCGTAGACGCTATTCTGTCTGCTGCCGTGGACCCTGCGGTGGACCTTACCAAGTCGGTGAACGCTGACTCGGAGTTTGCTTTGGCCAGAGTGGCACTGGGTCGACACCATATGCTCCAAGGCGACATGAAAAATGCACGAGACCATATAGCCGTTGGGTTGGAACTTGCTCAAAGCGCATCGCCTCGTGAGCAACAACACGCTCAGATCTTTCAGCTGCTGTCACACGGCCGTGGTCCAGATGCGCTGCGGCTCACCATGCAGCATGTTAGAGATTATCCTCGCGATGCGTTTGCGCTAGCGCCAAGTACCAGTGTTTTTGGCCTGATCGGTTTTAGTGGTGATCGCGCGCGTGAACAAGCCCAACTGAACTTGCTGGAATCTTTGCGCGAAGCCTATGGGAATGACTGGTGGTTTTTGAGCGTGTATGCGTTTGCTCTGATCGAGATGGGTCAATCGCACAAAGGCAGAGATTTGGTGGTACAGGCACTTGAACAGAACCCAAGAAGCGCCCATACCGCCCACATTTACGCGCATGGGCTTTATGAGTTGGGTGAAAATCAGGTTATGGCGGAATTTCTGCAGGCCTGGTTACCGGACTATCCCGAACACCTGCTAATGAGCTGTCATCTTTGGTGGCACTTATGCCTGGCGCGACTCGCCTTGGGTGAGTATGAACGTATCTGGCCGGATTACGACCGCTATTGTGCGCCCGGTGTAACCAACAGCCCCGCGATTAATGTCTTCACTGATGGAGTGTCCTTGCTTTGGCGCAGCGAACTCGCTGGGCAACCACGTCATGCAGAACGATGGCAGGCGCTATTGGTATTTCAGCAAACCCGCCTGCCAAAGCCAATGGTGTTTGTAGATGCCCATGGTGGACTTCCCTATCTGGCCCTCGGAGACCGGTCTGGGTTCGAAGGTTGGATAGGTGCGCTGGCACAGGCAGAACTGGCGGGTAAGCTGCCCGCCGCCGGTGTCCCAGCACAAGTTAACCTTGCCTTCTCGGCGTTTGAGTTGGGTGAATGGTCCCGGGCTCTGGAAATACTTGAATCCATTCGCGATGAAGTCGTCCGCATTGGTGGCAGTCGGGCGCAGAGAGACTTGGTACGCAATACGTTAATCACAGCGTATCTTAGAGCCGGACAGTTTGATAAAGCACGGCAAGCAGCAGCTGAACCCGATCGCAACGTCGAACCGCCATCGAATCAGTCCGTTTGATTCTTCCCAATTTTCGGATAAAATTCAAACGGTCGTTTGAATGAATGGATGAAACATGCCGGCAACTGCATCCAGTACAGAAGACTCCAGCGCTGGAGATATCACCCGCAACAAGATTCTTGATGCGGCCGAGTCGCTCATCATAGAACACGGGTTTGCGGCAACATCTTTGCGCGCTATTGCGCACGCGGCGAATGTAAATCTTGCAGCAACCCACTATCACTTTGGTTCCAAGCAGGGATTGTTGGCAGCGGTTTTTCATCGTCGCATGGGACCGGTGGGCATTGCTCGCTTGGATGCGCTTGCCAAGTGCAGATCGTCCGCATCTGAAAGTGGACAGGGACTCACTGTACGCGCTGTCCTTACAGCATTTTTTGCGCCCTTCTACGACGCGATGCACAGTGAGTTGATCGGAATCCTCCCCGGTCTGATGGCGAGGATTTATGCAGAGCCTCCCTCACTCACAAAACCCATGATGGCGGACGAGTTTTCCGAAGTGATGAGCCACTACCTCTCTGCACTGCAAGAAGCACGCCCGGACCTACCTCTCGAAGAACTTCGTTGGCGGTTCCACTTCATGATCGGCTCGATGATTCAGTTATTACAGTTCAACGCCCCATTGGGGATGGTGGGCGATGCGTACTCGTTACAAGACGGCCTTGCCCGGTTGATCGACTTTACCGTTGCCGGTATTGAACAAGGAGCAGCAGACCAGTGTTAAGAATAGTTTTACCTATCGTCATTCTGGTTGTCGGGTTTGCATTGGCCGGATTGATCATTGCAACAGGACCAGAGTTACAACAACAGCCGCCACCCGACAATGCCCCCCTGGTTCGAACCTGGCTTGCGACACCAGAGACAGTGCAGATTAAAACGCACGCCCATGGGACCGTATTGCCGCGGACAGAGTCTGATTTGATCCCGGAAGTATCGGGCCGAGTTGTTGATATTTCCGATGCGATGGTGTCCGGTGGCTTTTTCAGCGCCGGTGATCCACTGTTTCAAATTGACAAGTTGGACTATGAAGTTGCACTTGAACAAGCCAGAGCAGCTTTGGCTTCCGCGACCAGCGAGCTGAACATCGCCAGGCGCGGGCATACCAGGCAGCTTGATCTGGCTCGGCGGCAATCCACGAGCGAAACGCTCAAAGATGATGCGCTGAACCGACTGCGGATTGCAGAAGCCTCCTTGCGAGAAGCTCGCGCTCGCCTGCAAAGAGCGGAACGGGATCTTGAACGAACGACGGTGAGAGCACCGTATGACGGAAGAGTGCGTACGGAGCGTGTTGACGTTGGCCAATTTGTCAACAGGGGGGCATCGGTGGCCCAGCTCTACGCCACCGACTATGCTGAAGTCCGCTTGCCCGTGCATGATGAAGAACTCGCTTTCCTCGACCTGCAACTCAGCGGCCTTGGTTCGCAGGACGGACTGCCGCCAAAGGTATTGCTTTCTGCGGACTTTGCGGGTGGTACCCATCAGTGGGAGGGGAAAATTGTGCGTACTGAAGGAGAGATCGATCCACAGACCCGGATGATCACTCTGGTCGCCCAGGTTGATTCGCCATATGCCACCGAAGCTGACGAACCGCCGCTGGCCGTTGGGTTATTTATTGCAGCGGAGATATTTGGACGGCGGGCCCACAATGTATTTGTCGTTCCGCGAGCAGCTGTGCAGGCTAATGATCAGGTGTATGTGATTAGTGCAGATCGCACATTAGAGTTTCGTGATGTAGAGATTCTGCGCGAGGTTGAGGAAGACATCTACATTACAGCGGGATTTGATGCCGGCGAATTGATTTCCCTATCCACAATTGATAACGCAGTTGAAGGGATGGCGGTGCGGCCTGTTTCTCAGTCTTTGATTGGGGATGCTCAAGCTCCGGAGGGTGATCGCTCATGAAGCCGATTATCGGTTGGTTCGGTAACAATCACGTTGCCGCCAACTTGTTGATGGGACTAATTATTCTGGCCGGTATCGTCAGCCTGCCGCAAATGCCCATGAAGTCTTTTCCGGACGTCGATATCCCTCAGGTGAACGTCACGGTTCCTTATCTAGGTGCGGCACCCGAGGAGGTGGAAGAAGGCGTATGCATTCGCATAGAAGAGGAACTGGAGGGCATCGAAGGCGTAAAAGAAATTCGTTCGAATGCGAACGAAGGGATGTGCACGGTCCAGGTGGAGCTGTTTGAGGATGCCGATGAGAATCGTGCCTTAGATGACGTGAAAAATCGTGTTGACTCTATCGATACCTTCCCGGAAGAAACCGAAAAGCCAATCGTTAATCTGGTCACACCCGTTCGGAGCGTTCTCGATGTTGCGCTGACGGGACCTACGGATGAAAGGGTGCTCAAGGAGTTGGCCCAGCAAATCAGGGATGACATCACCAAACTGCCGGGTGTTACTCAGGCTGAAGTGGCTAATGTACGACCGTACGAAATATCCATCGAAGTCAGTGAGGCGTCCCTAAGGCGCAACAGCCTGTCGTTTGCGCAGGTTGCTGCTGCGGTCCGGCGGGGGTCGCTGGATTTGCCTGGAGGTTCTATCAAAACCAACGCTGGTGAGATTCTTTTACGTACCAAAGGTCAGGCGTATTGGGGCGAAGAATATGAAAATCTGGTGGTCACAACGCGACCTGATGGAACCCGGTTATATCTCAAGGATGTCGCGCGTGTGGTCGACGGTTTTGCGGACACTGATCAATCACTGAGATTTAACGGCAAACCCGCAGCGTTGATTCAGGTCAATCGCATGGGAGAGCAGGACCTTCAGCACATTGCTACATCGGTGAAGCAGTTTATTGTCGATGTACAACCTCGCCTGCCAGAGGGTGTAGAGCTGACTGTCTGGAATGACGATTCAGAGCTTCTTCAGGATCGACTCAGCACGTTAATGGATAGTGGGCGGCAGGGATTTTTGATGGTTCTCATCCTGCTGGCTTTGTTCTTGCGCCCGCGTCTTGCTTTTTGGGTCAGTGTTGGTGTGCCCGTGGCGTTTCTCGGCGCTATTGCATTAACCAATGCCATCGGACTGTCTATCGACGCAATCTCTTTGTTTGGTTTCATTCTTGTGTTGGGCATCTTGGTAGACGATGCCATCGTTGTGGGTGAGAGCGTTCATACCCGACACCAGGAAGGTTTATCATTGGTAGACGGCGCTGTTGAAGGGGCTCAGCGCGTGACTATCCCGGTCACTTTTGGTGTCCTCACCACCGTCGCGGCTTTTCTCCCTTTGATTTTCGGCGTGGGGTTCTTAGGACAAATCATGGGGGTGATTGCTTCCACCGTGATCTGTTGTCTGGTTTTTTCGCTGATAGAATCGCAGATGGTTTTGCCGGCGCATCTGGGGCATTCCAGCGTCAAGACCCCTGCGGGAGAAATTGGGCTTATGCTGGTGCCGATTACAGCGATTGTACTTCTAGGCTTTGCCGACGGTGTTCGCTCTTATGCCGCACTTGCCATTGTTGTCTTGTCAGTCTTCCTGGCCCTGCATGCAGCTGGTTTGTTTGCGCCCGTGGCCGTGCAGGTTATTAAAGTACAAAAGATGTTCAGCCAGGGTTTAGAAAGATTCATTTATGGGTCATTCAAAAACGCGGTGCAGGTTGCGGTTGCTAATCGTTATACGGTGAGCGCTCTGGCGTTTGTTGCCTTCCTGTCTGCGATTGCGATCCTTGCCAGCGGCCGGCTGCCGTTTTCTTTTTTCCCGCCGCTTGCGTCTGATCAAATAGCTGCTCAGCTCACCATGCCGTTAGGAACAAGCGCTCGGGTTACCAACGAAGCAGTTAGGCAGCTTGAGCTATCGGCTGAACGAATTCGATTGCAGCTGAATGAGCAGTACGCGCAAGCCCCCCCGGTACGACACATCATGGCCGCGATAGGGGATCAACCCTCCAACGGCGGACCACCCGGATCGTCAAGTGATTCGGGGAACTCTGCCCGTGGTCATTTGGGGCAGGTGACGATGCAGTTAAGCCCCAGTCAATCACGCTCGCTGTCGACGAGAGAAATTGCGCAGATTTGGCGAGAGGCAAACGGTCCAATCGCAGATGCAATCGAGCTGAAATTTAATACCAATTTAATCAGTGCGGGCAGCGACATTAACATTCAGCTCGAGGGCGAGAACGTTGATGAGCTACGCGTGCTGGCAGCAAAGCTGCGAGAAAAGCTTGCTGAATATCCCGGAGTCGTTGACATCACCGATTCATTCCGTTCTGGCAAACAAGAACTTAAGCTATCCATCCTGCCTTCCGGGGAGGCTTTGGGTTTGTCCCTTGGCGATTTGGCCAGGCAAGTACGACAGGCGTTTTATGGAGAAGAGGCTCAGCGCATCCAACGTGGTCGGGATGACGTCAGGGTGATGGTACGCTACACCGAGGCAGAACGTAGAACGCTGAGCGCGCTTAACGCCATGCGTATTCGGACACCTGATGGCTCCGAGGTGCCATTTGCTACCGTTGCGAAGGCAGAACTTGGTCGTGGGTTTTCAAGCATTAAACGCGCCGAGTCTCAGCGAGTGGTGAATGTAATCGCAGACGTCGATCGATCACAGATCACTGCCAATGAAGTGATTGCTGATTTAAATACGGGCGCCATGCAAGAAATCATGGCACCGTATCCGCGTGTCAGCTATCGACTGGAAGGCGCTCAGGCTGACCAATCAGAGTCAGTAGCCAGTCTGGTGCCGCTTTATGCGCTGGCGCTTTTTGTGATCTTTGCGCTGTTGGCGATCCCCTTAAAGTCGTATGCAATGCCCTTGGTGATTATGAGCGTTATTCCTTTTGCGTTTATGGGTGCGATCTGGGGGCATGTAATCATGAAGAACTTTGGCTTTGTCTCCGGCTTGGCCATGATGTCGATTCTTGGTGTCACGGCAGCATCGGGCGTTGTCGTTAATTCAAGCCTGGTGCTTGTGCATAACATCAATCACCGTATTCAAGGTGGCGAAAAGCTGCTGACGGCTGTGATCGATGCTTCTGCCTCACGCTGTCGCCCGATCCTGCTGACCTCACTGACAACGTTTGTTGGCTTATCCCCATTGATGCTGAACAAGAGCGTGCAGGCCCAGTTCTTAGTGCCAATGGCCGTATCTTTGGCATTCGGGGTTTTGTTTTGCACGGTCGTCACGCTCTTTGTTGTGCCGTCTGGCTACCTTGTTATAGACGATGTCCAGCGCTGGTGCAGGAAGCTGCTGAACAGATCTTCCGAAGCGCTAGCCAGTGACTAGAATGCGCTCTGTTCCTGCTGGAACTCTTGCAGGAATGCCAGGACATCAGTTGCGCTGCGTTGTGGGTCCTCCTCCATGGGAATGTGTCCCAGTTCGTCGTAAATCACCAGCTTGCTGTCAGGCAGGACGCGCGCTAATTCTTCTCCCACACTGACGGGAATCACCGAGTCCTGGCGACCCCAGATAATCAATGCAGGTTGGTTCAAGTTTGCTAGCTGATAGGTTTCCTCAGCCCGTCTCTGCCTCGTATTTCGGTTCAAGATAGCTGCCCGAGTCCCTTCTCGAAGGATGAGGTTGTTGTATCGGTCGACCAGTTCATCGGTCACAACGGGCGAGTGGTTGTAAGCGCTGCGCAAACCTCGCTCGACGAGAAATCTGGGGTTGACGTGCTCAGCAACTGCTCGAAACCAGGCCCAACTGAGCGGGGCGAATGGACTGCTGTTGTTATCGTCGTTGCTGGTCTGTCTCTGCGGTTGGCGCCGCGGTCCGGAAGAATTCAACAAAATCATATGGCTCACCCGGGTGGGGTGCGAAATTGCATATCGCCAGGTGGCACCTCCGCCCATAGAGTTTCCACCTAGTACAAACTTGCCCAAACCCAGGTGGGTTGTCACATCGTGTATCGTCTTCGTGAATGCGCCAGCGCCGTAGCTGCCGTCCGGTACCGCGCCGGTCAGCCCATGTGCCGGCAAGTCCAGTGTGATCACGCGATAATCTTGTCCGAGGATCTCCACCCAAGGCTCCCAAGTATGCAGGGAAGCCATGGCACCATGAATTAATACAATCGGGTAACCATCGGTTAGTCCCTGGTCACGGAAGTGGATTCTTGCGCCGTTATCCAACACCAAAAATTGTGAAGCTTCGTTACTGTATTTGGCGTCAACGTCGGCTACCGGCAGGTCGGGCTGGTAAACCATATAGGCAGCCAGAATCAGAAGGGCAGCGACCACCAAAAGTGTCCATTTGATAAAGCGCATGGCGATTTGTGTGTTATAAATCTCCACCAAGCATACCGAGATATCTGTAAAAGGGGGAATAAATGCGCATCTCATCATTGTTGTCTTATGCGGGCGGGTTCAAAGAAGCCGTCGCAGAAGTGCAGGCGTTAGAAAAGGCGGGTTTAGACGTGGTCTGGGTGCCGGAGGCCTACTCTTTTGATGCCCCCAGCGCGATGGGATATCTCGCCGCCAATACTGAGCGCGTCACCATAGCCTCGGGTATTTTACCGGTCTATTCCCGCACGCCCAGCTTGTTGGCGATGACCGCTGCGGGTATTGATTATCTATCAGATGGTCGGTGTATGTTGGGCCTGGGTGCGTCCGGTCCTCAGGTGATCGAAGGTTTCCATGGAGTCCCGTATACCGCGCCGGTTGCTCGAATCAAAGAGGTGATCGACATTTGCCGATCGGTCTGGCGACGCGATCGTGTACAACATATGGGCAAGCACTATCAGATTCCGCTACCTCAGGATCAAGGCACAGGTTTAGGTAAGCCGCTGAAGTTGATCAACCATCCGGTACGTGAAAACATCCCAATCGCCATTGCCTCATTGGGACCACAGAGTGTTGAGATGACGGCAGAACTGGCAGATGCCTGGCTGCCAGCGTTCTATACGGCAGAGGCTGCGCAGGATGTTTGGGGGGATGCCTTGGATGCAGGCACAGCCAAGCGTGATGCATCACTGCCGCCCTTGGAAGTTTTTGCTGGTGGCGCTGTTGCCATCGGCGAAGGCTTGGAAGGTTTGCGTGACCTCTCACGCCCTCAGATCGCCTTGTACGTGGGCGGTATGGGGGCCCGCTCCAAGAATTTCTACAATCAGATTTTCACCAAATCGGGCTATGCAGATGAGGCCAAGGAAATACAGGATCTATATCTAGCAGGCGATAAGAAAGCTGCAGAGGCGGCCATTCCCGCGCAATACCTCGAACGTAACTCGCTCATCGGCCCGGAAGGGTTTGTCAAAGATCGACTCTACGCGCTCAAAGAATCCGGCGTTACGTCACTCAACATCGGCTTGATGGGTCAGACTCGAGATGAGCGCGTGAAGAATTGCGAAGCCTTGCGTAACCTGGTGGACAGCTTGTAAAACGGTGCGGACCTGGTGAGCCGCTGAACTCCGCCCGCTAGTTCAAATTATCCGCCCCGAGATACGCGTCGAGATTGGTCAAATCTTGTTCCTGACTCTCCAGGCGATATATTGTTTGCAAGTGCACCTCATCCGGTCCGTCAGCGATGCGCAAACCACGCGCCCGCACCAGAGCGGCGGCGGCGGGACTGTCGCTGGTCATACCAGCGGCGCCAAACAGCTGAATCGCTCGGTCTGCGATATTCTGGTACGTAACAAACGTGGCCACCTTGATCATCGAAATTTCTTTTCTGGCTGCCTTGTTGCCCACGGTATCCAGAAGATAAGCCGCGTGTTTTACCATCAGTCGGGCTTGATCCAATTCGATTCTCGACCGCGCGACAGCCTCCTTGGTACTGCTGTAGTCTTCGACGCGGCTGCCAAAGGTATCTCTGCTCTGAGCACGCTTTATCATCAGGCTGATCAGCACTTCACATTCGCCAATAGCTCGCATGCAATGGTGCAGGCGGGCTGGTCCTAAGCGGGCTTGCCCGATGGCAAATCCGGCTCCCTCTTCACCGATGAGGTGATCAATGGGCACGCGGACGTTACTGAACTTAAACTGTGTGTGCACATTAGTTGTATGTACTGCGCCGAAAATGGGTACGTCCCGCTCAACTTCAACCCCCGACTGGTCCAAGGGTACGATGATTAGACTCTGCCGTTTTGCTTTTGGCGCGTCTGGACTTGTCACACCAACCAATACACTGAAGCGTGTTTTTGCCAGTGAGCCGTTTGAGGAGAACCATTTGCGTCCATTGATTACGTATTCGTCGCCGTCTCTTACGATAGTCGTCTGCAGGTTGTTCGGGTCTGATGACGCCACTTCGGGTTCCGTCATGGAGAAGCAGGAACCGCATTCACCCTCTAACAGGGGCTGTAAGTAGGTTTCTTTTTGGTGAGGGGTTCCGAATAGCTGGAGTAGCTCCATATTCGGCGTATCGGGTGCGTGGCTGTTAAAGACCCTGGAAGCCCAGGGCAAGCGCCCAAGAATCTCAGCGATGCCGGTGAATTCATAGTTGGTCAAGCGGGTGCCGGGTTCGTCGTCCTGAAGTCTGGGCAAGCCCAGGTTCCATAATCCCAGGGCTTTTGCTTCCCGGCGTAACTGGGCTTCGATTGCCGGTTCTTCAGCGTGTTCCGCTTGTTGCTGCCACAGGTGGTTGTGGGGCAGCACTTTGTCTTGAAAAAAATGGAACACCGCATCTTGTACGGCTTGAGCTTTGGGGCTCAGGGGATTCATTGAATTTCCTTTGAGTTGAACTGGAGATCAGAGAAGGTGCGCTAGCATCGTTCTATGTCGTTTCAGGATTTTCACCGTTGTTCATATAATCGCAATAGTACGTCATGTAGCCATCAACAACTCGGTATAAACCACAGCCTTCGATGTCGCCGCGGGGGGTATGGGCGATCCACCTTGCCCAGGCTACTTCTCCGCCGCCAGCAATCTCCTTAACGGTAAAGTGGGTCTTACGCTCGCCCATAACCTCCACCATCTTGCCCATAAATTCGGCGATTGCCTCCCTGCCCTCAAAGCGACCGAAAAAGGGATCTTCCAACACGGCATTGTCAGCAAACAGCGATACAACCTGGGTGTAGTCACCCGAGTCTTGTCGTTGCCAGAACTCCTCTATGGTCTCCAGTGCAGTTCTCGTCATGCTTGCTCCTGCGTTGACTGGTTTTGGAAAGGGTACCCTTTGTTTGCCAGACCGAGAAGCCCACCTTTAGCGGTCAAATTTGATAAGCTACCGTTGCCTGCCTTATCACGAAAAAACCTGATCCTTGGAGCATGATAAATGCAGGATAATAAACAGTATCCAACGTCAGTAGAGCACGCATCTGACAGTTTGGGCGCGACCACACCCTGTGTCGCGATTTGTGGTGCCGGGATCGCCGGATTAACGCTTGCGGCGATCCTTTCGCGGCAATTAGGTGATCGAGTGCAGCTTGCCGTCTTTGAGCGTGCCAGTATCGATAGAGACCAGGGTTATGGGCTGGATCTGGATGAGCATGGCCAGGAAGCCTTGGTAAAAGCCGGGGTTTATCATCGCTACTGGGACGTGTCTCGCCCCTATTCGGATTGCATGGCCTGGTTTCCCATGCATGGCACAGAGCCGATCGGCGTTATGTTTCGCCCGGCTCTGCTATCTCGCTGGTTTCCCTCGATGTTTGCTGCGCGTCCTGAGAGCAATAGAGGTGCGCTCAGGGACATCTTGCTGGAGGCTCTGGAAGACAATGTCAAAACCTCGGTTCGATTCGACACGCCGGTAACGGGGATCCAGCTGCAGAACGATGGGCGAGCGACACTAAGTACCCAAACAGGTGAGGCTCTGGGCACTTTTGATCTGATCATTGATGCCATGGGCTTGCACTCTACATTGCGGGACGAACGGGTCTTAGATGCGGCTGGCGGTCGCGTTGATACTGGAAACATAATGATTCACGGTGTGATTCAAAATCCCGAAACGCGTTGTTGCTCGGAATTGGTGGATGCATTGGATCGGTTTGGCACCATATCCACCTTTGGGCGAGGTCATGCGATTTTCGTACAACGCTTTGGGGCTGGGATGGAAGACAATCGGGTGAGCGTGTTTTATATGGTGAGTCACCTGGAAAACGAAGCCGAGCTCCTTGGGCAAATCGGTATCGACAAACCCGATTCGAGAGCTTCGGGCATTATGCGGGATGAGCGACTGGAGCTGGTCAAACGTTGGGTTCTCGAAGACATGGGTGAAGTCTTAGACCCGCTATGGCGCAACGCCATCGAATGTCTTGAAAGAGTGACCGTTCGTGAAGAAGTTACGCATGGCCTTACCAAACTGAGAAGTGACTGTATGCTGCCCCTGATCTGCGTTGGAGATTCTTTGCGCAATTGTGGGTTGGGTGGGGGTGGAATACTCGCCATGCAGGATGCCATCGAAATGTCCAAGTTGTTCGAAGATGAAAAAGCGATTGTCGACAACAAACTTAATCTGGAGCTGTTGCGTAGCAATGAACAAGAAATGCTAAAACGCAAACAGGATTTTTCGCGACGCAAGGCGGTGCGGTTTGATCAACAGCGAAAACGAGTTCTGGAATTGGGCCGCGGTCCTGGAAGCCTGGCGGATTGGTTTCCAGCTGGGGTGCCGCTGTTTCTAGCTCGCCTTATCTTGCCAGCTCTTGGCAAGTTCTCCAGCGCTTGGTATCGCCGAGAACGGCGTCGTCGAGGTAAGGCAGGAAGCGATGCAGGCACCTCTATCTATCCGAATGTGCGGAAACTTCTTGAACGTGGCGAGGGGTTTTAAGCAACTCTCTTTTTAAACGATGTAGTTAAGCGCCAGTCGACCACCATCAGCATAGATCGTCTCGCCAGTAATATAGCTAGCCTTATCTGACGCCAAGAAAGCTACAATGTGAGCAATTTCCTGCGGACTGCCAACTCTGCCTAAAGGCGTGCGCGACATTACTCTATTCATTGCGCCAGGGTCAGCATTCACCCCTGCCATCATAGCGGTGTCGATGGAGCCAGGACCTACCGCATTGACTCGGATTCCATATGGCGCCAGTGCGAGAGCGGCGGCTTTGGTCAGCTGCATGATGCCACCTTTGCTCGCGCAGTAAGCAGGAATGGAGGGGATGGCGAGTTGGGCGTTGATAGAAGACATGTTGATCACGGCGCCAGGCAGGTTCTGGTTCACAAGTGTTTGTGACATCCGCTGGGTGGTCATAAAAGAACCGGCAAGATTGGTGTTGATCACTTCCATAAAGTCATTCAGCGGCGTGGTGAGAAAATCTCCTCCCTTGGCTATTCCTGCATTGTTAACAAGCGTTTGTACGGGGCCTAGCTCCATCTCGATGCGATCAAAGAGATCTGCTATCTGGTCCGCATCTGAAACGTCGCAAATTATCCCCAGGGTTTCTGCTCCTAGCTGGGTTACCGCAGATTCCAGTTGTGTTTGGTTGATATCTGCAATCACTAATTGAAAACCGTCATCTATGAGTGCTGCAGCACATGCGTATCCGATACCTTGTGCGGCGCCTGTGACCAGTGCGATCTGTTTTTCCAATTTGGTTGCTCCCGGATTTTGCTCGATTGTATATAGCATTAGTAAGAATTGTTTAACGCTGTTGGAACTGGTTAACTGAGTCAACTACACGCTCGCTGGGGAAGCTTAAGCAAATGAACA
This sequence comes from Pseudomonadota bacterium, assembly GCA_039028095.1. Taxonomy (GTDB): domain Bacteria; phylum Pseudomonadota; class Gammaproteobacteria; order Pseudomonadales; family Azotimanducaceae; genus UBA4421. The sequence goes on along the minus strand of JBCCIU010000041.1, from coordinate 8,256 downwards.
TATTTAGAAACGCGCTGATAACTGCGATGGTAATTCTTGTGGGTGGCTGCGGTGAAAGCGAAACTGAAAGTGTTGATGCCAGTGAACAGGATATCCGCATTTACAGAGACAGCTCAGGGGTCCCACATATCTACGGTGCAACCGCCACCGAGGTGATGTTTGGCGCGGGGTATGCGATGGCCGAAGACCGCTTGTTAGAGATCTTCTATCGATGCCGATTGGGGAAGGGACGACTGGCAGAAATGTTGGGCCCAGATCACGTGGGTACGGACAAATATATTCGTACCCGCAGCTATACCGAGCGTGAATGGCGTGAGATGTTGGATGATTTGCCTCCTAATCACAGGCGCTTTTTGCAGGCCAATCTGGATGGCATCAACGCCTATATCAAAGAAGCGTTGGAAAACCCCACTGAAAAGCTACCTTATGAGTTCACAGCGCTTGGAATCAAGCTTGAACCCCTGACGTTGACAGATTTGGCCGCGGGTGCCGCATACACTGCTAAGTATTTCGGCGGCGGTGGTGGTTATGAAATTCAGAATCTGGAGATGTGGAATGACCTGGTCGTGCAGCACGGTGAGGATGATGCCAAAATTATTTTCAACGACATACTCGTGTTGGATGACCCAGATGCATTTACCAGTGTACCTCCAGAATCAGACGCCAAGTTGGTGGCGAACGTATTGCCCAAAAACGAACTGCCTCAGCTTGCGCTGCAATCAAGTGGGTCAAAACTAAAGGGTGTTTCAAATTCTCAAAACGCTCGCCAAGCGATAGCGCAAGTGTTTGGTGCTGGCGCAAGTAGAGCGATTGTGGTGGGGCCGGAAAGGTCTGAGACGGGCAATGTTCTGATGCTGCAGGCAACCGCTGACGGAATAGATATGCATCTCTCGGGTGGTGGATTTGATGTGGCGGGATTAACAATGCCGCCCATCGCGGTGCCGGTGATGGGTCGCACGTCTAATTTCGGCTGGTTGATCACAACTGGCGAAAACGACATGGCGGATATCTATGCTGAAACTGTAAATCCCGAGAATCCGGACCAGTACATGTATGAGGGAGTCTGGCACGACCTCGAACGTCGACAAGAGCTGATTCAGGTGGCAGGCGCTGAACCCGTTAGCTTTGAGGTGTTACGAACCGTGCATGGTCCAGTGATCGATTCAGCTGAAGACGGGAAAACTCTTTACAGTCTGAAAACCCTCGCCTGGAAACAGGAGCTATCAGGTGTCGCTCGCGGCTTTGATCGAGCGCTTGCGGACAACTTAGCCGAGTTTGAAGCGGCAGTTTATGCAGAGGCGCATCTGAGCTACAACGTGCTGTACGGTGACCGGGATGGGCATATCGAGTATTGGCACACAGGAGCTGTGCCTGTTCGGCCGGGTGAGCTTGATCCCCGTCTCCCAGTGCCCGGCACCGGGGAGTTTGAATGGCAAAGTCTGCGAGCCACTGAAGATTGGCCTAACGTGGCCAACCCGGCTCAACAATATCTGCATAGCTGGAACAGCAAACCCAGCGCGACTACGCGCTACGGTGATATGTCTCGCTGGGGTGGGCATTTCCGCAGCTATCTGCCCAAGGCGCTTGTGGAGGCAGATGACTCGATAACCATCGCCGATCTGGCGCGCTTTAATCGAATCATCGCAGACCACTATGCAAGTATTGATTTGACGGTTACCTCCCCTGCTTATTTTGCCCCCGACCTGGCCGAGGCTGTGGCTCAATCCCAGGATGAGCAGTTGATCCGCGCGCAACAGATCATCGCAGATTGGGATGGCGCCTATGTAGATAAAGACGAGAACGGGTTTTATGACCATGTCGGACTCACGATCTTTCGAAAATGGGTGCCAACTGCGCTGGATTTACTATTTTCCGACGATATAGGTGAGTGGTGGCATCGCTTCGATGAGGAGATGTACATCAAATATCGAACCAGCCTGCTGCTCCGGGCCCTCGCGGGTGGCGCTGCGGGTCAACCGATGCTGTGGGATTTCTTTAACGGTGAATCACGAGAGGATTTCCTACGCCGTTCTCTACAAATAACGGTGAACGAGCTGACCGCAGAATATGAAACCGCAGATATGTCAAAGTGGTATCAAGCGCGCTTCTTCAGGAAGTTCAGTCGTGACCCGATGTTGGGCCTGGCAATTGAATTGGGCCACATTCCGCCCGCCATCCCACATAATGGCATGCCTTCTTGGACAACTATTATGGAGCTTGGGCAAAAACCGGCATCCCTGGATAGTTTGACCCCGTCCGGAGGCCAAAGCCGCTTTATTAACCAGGCTGGTGAAGCCAGTCCGCACATTGCGGATCAGATCCAACGACACCTGCATTTTGATATGAAAACCGTATGGTTGGATGAAGATGATGTCAGGCGAAACGCCAAATTGGTTGCCACGCTGAGTTATGGTGACGCAACCCCCTGATCTTCAGGCTTTGCGACGCTTACGTGCGGCATTGTTGGCTTTCGCCTCAAGCTGTTTATGTTTTTTTGTTGCGGCCCAGGAACAGATAGGGCAATCGTCCAAGTTGTGAAATCGAGCAGGACAATATTCACGACCAAAAAAGATAATTTGTAAATGAAGCTTGTTCCATAAGCGCTTGTCGAACGTTCGTTTCAGGTCCAGTTCGGTTTTCTCCACTCGGGTCCCATCGGATAAGCCCCAACGTTGTGCCAACCGATGAATATGGGTATCCACGGGAAATGCAGGCACGCCAAACGCCTGAGACATAACGACTGACGCAGTTTTGTGACCAACACCCGGCAGCGCTTCCAGTCCTTCAAAGGTTTCAGGAACTTGCTCGTTCTGCTCTACCAGCATGTGGCTCAGGCGATGGATATTCTTGGCTTTTTGTGGCGCCAGACCCAATGGTTTGATGTGGCTGAGAATAGACGCAACCGACAAACGGCTCATAGCCTTAGGGGTTGGACCTGCTTTAAAAAGATCGGGCGTCACCTCGTTGACTTTCTTGTCCGTTGTTTGCGCTGAAAGCAATACCGCAATCAAAAGCGTGAACGGATCACTGTGATCCAGGGGGATTGGGGTTTGTGGATAAAGATCTTCAAGAATGGCGACTACTCTTTCGGCTTTTTCTTTTCGTTTCATGTGGGATTGTGTCGACGTTACAGATTCGCGGGCTTTGTGCCGTGTGCGACATAAAACTGAATGTCTTCGTCAGGCGGGTAGTAGCCCAATACAAAATCCTCAGCCGCCTTTTGCAATGGCTCGAATCCGGGTCGTTTGGCGTTGGCTGCGAAGGTCCAACTTAGATACCACAAACGCAGACTTGGATTAGGCCAGTAGTTATCCATGACACCGTATCGTCCGCCCGGCCTCAGTAGCTCGAAGGATTTTGTGAATACACCGCGCCAGTCAGGAACCACACTGAAGATAAGGGTGGCGATCACGGCGTCGACCGGGGTGGTGACCAGCTGGTGAATTTGCCTTAAATCACCGTGGATCAATGTGATTCTATCGGCATAGCCTCCGGCAATTGCCCGATCCTGGGCCTGAGCCAGCATGGCGGTTGATGCATCGACCGCAATGATTTTACCCTCTTCACCCACTGCGGAAGCCAGAATTGGCTGATTGAGACCCGTGCCACATCCGATATCCAAAACGGTTTGACCTAGTCCAATCTGAGTTTGCTCAATGCAGGTTTGACGAAACTGTTCGGTGATTTCTGCCAGCGCATCGTCGTAGCGGTTGGCGACAAAGTTATCGTAAATCCAGGATTTTATGGTCATGCGTGTATCGTTTCGGTTCGATGGCGCTGGGATTAGACATCAAACATCTGGTAGATGCACGTAACAATCAGTTGTGATGGTTAGCCGTTTGTTTGGTACGCTTCGACTCGGACCTCACCTTCCACCTCTCTTAACATTGCATCGATAAAGATGACCACCCCTGCCATTTCCATCATCTCTTCAACCGCTGTCCAGGTGTTGTAGGCCAGAGTGTCCAAGAGTTCTGCCTCTGCGTATCCTTCTGTGGCGTATTCTACGCCCACCGCGCCACCCAAGAATACGGCGCCTGCAAAGATGAGCTGGTTGCGCAAGCTGTCTTCTAGCTGGAACAGAAATTTGGCAAAAAATGGGGCTCCAATGATCAGGATGATAGCGGCTGGGATGGTCCAGCTGAACTCCGTGAGCGTGTTTAACGTCTCATGAAAACCTGCAATTTCATCGAGAGAAAGGAACACCATGCCGCAACTGATGATCAACCAGTAGATGCTGCGATGATCTTCCTGGACCCGCGCCTGGGAATATTTCAAGTAAGCCAGTAACCCTGAAAACAACAAAGCCGCCGCGGAGTACCAGGTTGGGATGCTGTCCTCGACATCCACATCGAACAATTGAACCAGGAGCCAATGTACGTTCTCCACTTCATAGCTAAGGTATTGCAGGATCAGATGCGTCGTGATCAGCCCCGCCACGATGAGCGAAAGCAAACGGACGATTGAGTCTCGGTTTAGTGCAAAGGTGAAACTGTTGCTGGGCATGGGAAAAAGGGGGTGGATGTCGAAACAATAGTTTAATGTCAATCTGTAAAGTTATTTGCATATAGATGTAAGGGCTTGTATATTCTTGAACTGAATCAAGACGCACTTAGCAGCTTATCGCAGGGCAAGTTGAGGCTTGAGGGGGCTGTCGGACTGGGAAGTCTGGCATTTAATAAATGGAAACTTTTTAAGGGGATTACCGTGAAATTAGCAGTAATTTCGATTATCGCGGTTGTTTTACTCGCACCTGTTTCCGCAGACGCCACACCTATGTCCGGCTGGAAAAGCAAAGGGCAAGGATGGGGTGGATATTCTTCCCAGATATGGGGAGGGGTCCAGAGAAACAATGGCGGCAAGTGGAGAAATCGAAGCGATAAGTCTGAGAAAAGTCATAAGTCAGGCAAGAAATGGAATAAATGGCCTAAAAGTGACAGATCTAAGAAGTGGAAAAAGAAAAAGAGAAAGGTGCCTGAGCCTTCATCTTTAGCTTTGTTGGGTCTTGGATTGGTTGGCTTAGGATTGAGCCGCCGTCGCAAAGCAAGGCACTAAGCGAAGCCTTCATTTCGTAGAGAACCGCAGCAATCGCTGCGGTTTTTTTTGAGTCGGGAAAATCTCTGTAACTTTTAGATAACATGGGCCGCATCATTTTGGATGAATCCCATGGAACTAGAACCGCTCAATCAGTGCCTGGCCGAATTGTGCCATGGAAACCGAATTCCGAGGTCACAGTGGCCGGAAGCGTTTAGCCTGGACGAATTTGGCTTGCAGATTGATGCGCAGTCCAACGTCTTTTTTCCAAGTGTCCCGCAATGTCTGGATACTCAGGAGCTAGCCTCCCAGTTTAGGGCCGAGTGCCTGCTTCTCTTTCCTGCCATCGACTCCACCAATTCTCAGTTACTCAGAAGCGAGGACCCGATCGATGGCAAGATTTGTACTGCGGAGATTCAGCTGGGAGGTAGAGGCCGCCGCGGACGTCAATGGATGTCGCCGTTTGCGCGCAACTTGGCGATCAGCATGGGTTTTCGATCCGACCGCGAACTGTCGCAACTCGGCGGTCTAAGTCTTGTAGTGGGGTTAGCGCTGGTTGACGTTTTTCAATCCCTGGGCATGGAAAACGTTGGGCTAAAATGGCCAAACGACGTGCTTATAGAAGGTCAAAAGTGCTGCGGGATTCTGGTTGAGTTAGTCAATGGGGTGCATGGCACCGAAATTGTGGTTGGATTTGGGGTCAACGTGAGTTTGACTGATGCTGAGATTCGTCAAATTGATCAGCCCGTCACAGATCTGCGTCGCCAAGGGATCAAACTGACCAGAACCAGATTATTGATCTTGCTGGCAAAAAGCGTGGGGAAACATGTTGCTCACTTTGACGAACACGGATTAGAGCGCTTCGTCTCGGCTTTCGACGCGGTGCATGTATTTCAGGATAAGGAGTGTCGAGTTCTTCAAGGCGATCAAACGTTCACCGGTCGGGTCGATGGTGTTGAATTGGACGGAGGATTGCGTATCGAAGCTGATGGTCAGATGCAGGTGTTCCATGGCGGCGAAGTCTCTCTGCGGCACGCTTAGGTTATCGTGTGAATAGCGACGAGCCGAAAAAATCGTGTGTTTCTCAATGGTTGAGGGAAAAAGCCTGCGCGCACGTCTTGCCCTTTCAGGAACAGGGTGACAGACTTGCGCGTCCCCAAAGCAGCAACGGTTTTCAAGGTTGGCAATTGTTTCCTCAGACCAGTTTGATCAGCGGTTAGTGATGATCAGTCGGTCTGTTCTTACCCTGCTATTGCTTGTCAACGTTGGTGTTGGTGTCTATTTCGGCATGTTTTCCGAACCCGCATCCCAAGCAGAAATGACGGCAGAAACCCAGCAGGTTGACGAGCTGCAGCAGGCGCCAGCGATTGCCCGTGTTACAACAGAACCGGAGTTTCCTGAGCCGCTTTTTGTTGCCGCGGCTGAACCCAGCGAGAATGTTGAACCCGCGAACAATTCCGACGTGATAACCCCTGCTGCAACCAACACACAACCCAGAGAGTGTCGAGTCTGGGGTCCTTTATCTGATCCTGAAGCGTTTGATGATTTATCAAACAACTTAGAAGCCATCGGAGGGTTCCCGGAAATCAGAGAAATTGAAGTCGTGTTATCGCCAGATTTTATGGTGTTTGTGGGACCATTGCCCAACATGGCTCAAGCACGACAAGTGGCAGCCGATTTGAGAGATCTGCAGATTGATAACTACGTGTTTAATCGAGAAGACTCTGGTCCCGGGGTATCTGTCGGCGTCTTTTCCCGTGAGGGATTAGCTCGGCGCCAGCATCAGAAGGTGGTTCAGTTGGGATATGAGGTGTCCATAGAGCCGATGCAACGGTCTCAAAAAGCCTACAATTTGTATGCTCACATAGAGCAAAATTCCGTGCACTATCCGTCCTCAATTTCTGGCTGTATGGACATTGCACAGAACCCATAGTTTCTATAGAATCGCGCTCCCATTTTAGCCGCCATAGCTCAGCTGGTAGAGCAGCTCACTTGTAATGAGAAGGTCCAGGGTTCGACTCCTTGTGGCGGCACCAGTCTGACTTGGGACTAATCAAACTAGATCCAGGCAGAATGGTGGGTTTTTAAAAAGGGACTAAGCTGTACAGGAGAAAATGTACATAAGTTCCATAGAAGCAACACCTAAGAGCTGACAGGTTCAGCCCTAAGGTGTTGTTTTGTTTATTTTTTTTGGTGGGGTTCCCGAGCGGTCAAAGGGATCAGACTGTAAATCTGACGGCTTAGCCTTCGAAGGTTCGAATCCTTCCCCCACCACCACTGTAATGGTGCTTCTTGTATGTAGGGGTGCATCGCGTGGGATAAACGGAGCAGATTGCCGCTCGGTCGATACGAATACGACCGATTGGTAATGAAAGGTTGCGGGCATAGTTCAATGGTAGAACCTCAGCCTTCCAAGCTGATGATGCGGGTTCGATCCCCGCTGCCCGCTCCAAATCCGGACGCATTTGCTAGCAAATGCTGATCCAGTTTTGCGAGGCAAGACCGAACTGCTAGCGAGATATTGCTAGGGCGAGGAGTTTTGTAGACGAAACTGGATGGGTGACGAGACAGAGAGATCGAGATCTAGATAGAGAGATCGAGAGATCGAGAGATCGAGAGATCGAGAGATCGAGAGATCGAGAGATAGGTTTGAAGCTCCAGTTTTGCTCGCAAAGCTGGATAAGTAAAAGGCTTTGCCTTTACGACGCTCACATAGCTCAGTAGGTAGAGCACTTCCTTGGTAAGGAAGAGGTCATCGGTTCAAATCCGATTGTGAGCACCAGCTGCGTAGCGGTTCAGGAAAATGGTGTTCCCTGGGCTGTCCAGTTTAGCGAAGCGAAACTGGGTGAAGGTTGCAAGGCGACCTGACGTCATCGGTTCAAATCCGATTGTGAGCACCAGTTGAGATGCGGTGATAGAGCAATTGTGCGTCTTTCGCCATCAAGTTTTGCGAAGCAAAACTGAGTAAGCGTTTAGCCGCAGGTGAAACGCGTCGTTGAAGAGCGATGTTCTTCGGCGATCTTGAAGGTTGGCAGGGTAACCTGTCGTGTTATTTGTCTGGCATATTTCGGGAAAATTAAAAATGGCCAAAGAGAAATTTGAAAGAACCAAACCCCACGTGAATGTGGGCACGATTGGTCACGTAGACCACGGTAAGACGACGTTGACGGCGGCGTTGACGAAGGTATGTGCGGAAGCGTTTGGTGGAGAGACAAGAGATTT
>JBCCIU010000040.1:0-23261 GCA_039028095.1 Pseudomonadota bacterium | reverse complement strand
TCGATTACTTCAACAGTCAGGTTATCGATCACTTTGACGAAGTATAAGGAAAACAGCAGTCAAGCAGTAATCGATGTTGCCGAAGTCTGTCAAATGGTAATCGAAGGTTGTTGAATTATGTCGAAAGTCATCAAAAGTTGTCGAATTATTGTCGACAGTTCTTTGAAGAAATTGTTGAACTTCTCAATTTTTTTGAAATTTTAGTATCTTTATGACTACCCCTAAATGATCGATAAATGATCCTTCGATTTCCTTCGATTATTACCACTTCTATTATTACAACTTCAATTAGAGCTGTCTGGATTTTTAGGAGCCTTACACTTGTGGAAAATTTTGTCTTGTAAAATTCATGTGATTTTTATGACCCTTATGGACTAGATTTCATTTTTATCATTTGTGAAACTTTATAACCCTGAACTCATAAGTGTGAAAAAGTACCTTAAGTGGAGAAATTTTGGTGTGGACAAAATTTGGCACAATTGGTGCAAAATGAAAATTTTGCGTGCTAAAGTAATGCCAAAACTATTAAAATGTCACAAAATCTACCTTGCGCCTGAATTAAATCAGGTTACACCAGCCGGGATATGAATATTCTGCATCGATCAAAGATTGGAATTTGAACTGGCAGGAGGGGGGAAGATTCTGTGTAGCAGAGCCTGATCTGGGGTTGTTGCTGGTGATGAGTGCGGGTTTGATGTCTGCCGCGGATTTTGAAGCAGCGTTTGTCGGTGGTCAAACCCCACAACTGTCAGGGGACGCTGCTGCAATGTATCGCGGGTATTCTGCACCCTATAGGGGATTGCCAGATGAAGGTTATAACGGTATGCGTCGCTTCCCGCTGTCTATTCCGGTGGACAACTATCACAACGGCAATGGAGCAGGGCAAACGTTGCACTATCGAACGCTGTTAGGTTGGGACAAAGGGTGTCACTTTATTTGGGGATGTCTGGATAACGTGTTTACCGAAGACTGGGGCCGGGCTTGGGCCGAACGCATGCGGGCCCGCTTCGACGCCTTGGGTGACGCAGGCCACTTTCCACAAAATACTCATGGGCCGCACCTGGTGGAGCTGATACTGGATGGAAAGTCTTGATTTCGTATCAGGTGACCAATTCACCCCAATCCTGGTTTCGGCCAATCCGTGAGACCAGCTTTGGAGGGCGATAGGAGGCCATGGCCTTATAACGCTGCTGAACGCTTGCGTGGATGCCAATGTGCTTTTGCATCGTCCGTTTGTGTTGGCCAGCGAGGATCCACTTCCCACTGAATGACTCGTTGAGTCGAGTTTTTGGGTTTCGCAAACCTTGGGTGAACTGGTTTGTGAGATTCAAGCCGTGACGTCTGGCTTCATCTGCGATCCAGTCCAATGGGTAGTCGGATAACAAAGTGCCGTCTTCGTCCGGTGGGTTGCCTCCACCTACATCACCATGACATCCAGCAAACCAGACCTGCTGAATGTCCACGCTTGCTCGTTGTTTCCATATTGTGGGTTTAAAGTCGTCTCGTCGCTCATCGATGGCTAATGCATGTCTTGCAGTAAGAATGTTTGGTCCAATTTTGTTGTCGTGAAACATGTGTTCCCGGTTCATAAAGCTGAGCAGGGAAAGCGGTACACCCAACGCACCCACGGTATCCCAGACACCGATGAAGTGAATTTTTGGGTCACCATGTTTGGTATAACGACGGCGCTCGGCTCGCGGGGTGTTATCCGGTAGCTTTGCTTGCACGCTGTGTCGTTTACGCCACTGTACGGAAGCATCATCGTTTGGGTGTTTGTCGGGATCTTTGTAGCTGTCGAAGGCTTGACTGATCATATTTGCCTTGGTTCGCTTGAGGATACCGCACGAGTTGATGAGACCCGCCAGGCTGCGCACGGTGTATGCACCGCGGCTGTAGCCAAAAAGAAATATGCGATCGCCAAGCGAGTAGTTGTGAACCAAAAAACGATAACAGTCTTGAATATTTTTGTTGATGCCGCTGCCAAAGGCACCAGAGCTGAAGCCGTCGTGATAGGAACCTAGCCCCCAATCGTAAAAAACTACCTGTCCTTCGCCCGCATCGCTGAATGCGGCTACCGATCGCGCAGTTTTGAGTACATTGGTCGGATGATCTTTTTTTAGACTTTCTTCTGGTTTGTTCCATGTGCCATCTGAACAAATGACAATGTTCTTCACGTGAACCTGCCCGGTATATTGTGTCTGTTGGCTGGTCAGAATACCTTGGCCCGTTGTTTAGAGCTAGAGCTAGAGCGACAGCGACAACCACAGTTAGAACGGTTGGAACTGTTAGAGCGATGACCTTGGGTGATGCAGATTACTTGATCATCTGACTGTGGCGGCGACCTGTGTTAAGAGTTCACAAACTCCGCTCACACCCGCTCCTGGTAGAATTTGTTTGGCTGCGGCGCGAGCATAGTCATCACAGTGATCCGGGGAAGCGCTGTGTCCCGCCCAGGTGAGCATAGAAACGTCGTTTACGCTGTCGCCAATGGCTAATACGTGTTGTTGGGAAATGCCCAGTTCCCGAGCGATGGCGGCAACCGCGATGCCTTTGCTGGCTGCTGATGAGTGAATAGCCGTGACGGACGGAAAGTCGAGCAGTTCAATTCGATCGCCAAACAGTGTTTCCATCTCCGAATGGATGCTGGAGGCGATTTCTAGGGTGCTGATAATGTCGATTCCCGTGGGTTTGACCTGGGTCAGGTGAGGGGTGGGGTGCACGACCATAGGGATTCCTGAGACATCCGCAAAAAACCGCGCCTGCTCTGTCTCGTGTGTGGTCAGATAGGTGTGTGCGTCAAACCACCCCAAAGGCCAGTTGTTGTTCCGCGCATAGTCTACCAACGTCGTCGAAATCTCTGGATCCAGCGGGTGGTCAAATTTAATTGAACCGTCCTGGTTGTGAACGGACGCACCTTGTTGGCAGATCAGTGGTAACTCAACGCCCAGATGCGCCCCGATTGTGGCGGTGCCGGGATACATCCTGCCCGTGGCCAGAATAACCTCAATACCCGCTGCCATCACCGCCTTAACAGCTCGGGTCATGTTGTCGTCTGGCATGGCCGAATGATGGACGTTTGGGTCCAGCAATGTACCGTCTATGTCGAGTGCAACCAGTCCAATTGAGTTGGGAATCTGCATCGTTTGTGGTCGACCTCTGCGCCTATGTGGAAGTGGATGTTAGGTTGGACTGGGTTTGCAACAGGCTCTGAATCAGCGAGGCCAGTTCCTCATTACGACTGGTTTTTCCTTTTCGAACGGTGGCAAAACACAGTTCGATCCTGGCGCGAGCGGTGCTTTCCAGAAAATCGAAAAAGTGATCATCAGTGTCCAACTGATCAACTACTTCAGATCTCACCCCATGGTTGCGCTCGCACACAAGGGCATGATGTAGGGCTGCTCGACCGAGCAATACCCAGGGAAAATTCGCCGTCGTGATGGGCCCCAGGGTTGCGATTTTTCCACCCAGAGGTGCGCCCAATACCTTTATTCGAGCAAGCTCCGGACCAGCGAACCAGACTGAAAGGCTGCCGACCGCGCTTCCCAGGACGGATCCGGTAAACATCGATGCGCCCCCAACCAGTAAGTCAAGTGTCCCGCCGGCAAGGGCACCTGATACTGCTCCCGCTGCCAGGAGTTGCATTTTCGATAGACCAAACAGCTGCCAGCTGGACTCGGCAAAAAGATCGGTGTTGAGCACATTCAGCTCGGACACAGAGAAGTTGGTATCCGAATGACGGTAAACCCTCTGTACCTCATGCCTGGCACGATTTTCCAGGCGTCTGATTGAGCTCATCAGTCGATCGCGCAGCTGTCTCTCGATGGCTTCGGTGGGCGTGGTGTCGCTAATGTTTGTCTGCGCGTGCGCGGATAGTGCACTGATCAACATTTGTGTAATTACTTCTGCACTTTGCTGGGTCTGTCGCTCGCGTTCTTCCCTCAGTAGGCGTGTCGCTTGTTGCAGTGGAGCGCGCCAGGACTCTTCAATTTCGCTGAAGCCCTGAAGCAAGGCGATACGTGCGTCAAAGCTGGCTTTATGGGCATTAAATTCCCGAACGATGGAAAAATACTGGCCTAACCCCTGGCGCCAGGCGCTTCGATAATCTGCTTGTCCGATCATGTTGATCAGGGCCATGCGTGGTTGACCGGTCCAGCGCAGGATTTCCATCTCGAATTCGTATTCGGGACCGTACGGTTTAGAGCCATCAACAACATAGATAATACCCGCCCCGTCGATGATCGGCTGGAGCAAGGCGCACTCGTCTGCGTACTTTGGGTCATTCTCATGGATGCTAACAAACTGACGAACTAGGTCTGGGCGGCTGCTGGCGTCAGCCTCATGAGCTTTCAGCCAGTTACAAACCTTGCCCGCGCGTTGGAAACCAGGTGTATCGATCAGGTCATATAAAGGTTGGTTGTTGATGCGCAACTGGTGATGATCAGCACTTCGCGTCGTGCCAGGCACGGCACTGATTTGTACGTGAGTGTTCTCAGCCAGCGTTGCGACGATAGAACTTTTGCCTTTGTTCGGATGGCCTACCACGGCCATGACAGGGGTTGTCATCTTGGCACCTGCACGTAAGTCTCAGGGTCGCGGAGTTTACCTACGGTAGCTCGCCAGGCACCTATGGCGTCGTCGTCCAGCATCAGGTCAGGTAGGCTTATGAGCTCGACTACAATCGAACAGCTACGTCCAGCGTGGGCGCGTAATAACTCTACAAAATCATTAAATTCCAGCAGCGGCGGCTCCCAGCCTTTGACCTGAATTGTGATCTGTTCTGTTGGCATACTCAGCTGCTCAAACACCGCGTCGATCTGACGGCTGGAGTCCCCGTACCCAGCTTGAATACCCGCGGGATTGGCCAAATTCCAGCTGATGATGTTCATGCTGTCGGTCGAGCTGGACTTTAGCGGCGCAGATGCATGCTGGTTGCTGTCCGTTTGTACTGCCACTTCACTGTCGAAGCTGATTTTCGAGGCGTTCAGAAGGTCTGTCAGGGCGGTGACCTGGGGGTGGTTGAGTAGAGTCTGTTCAAGCGTTCGGCGCACTTTATATCGACAGAAAAAGAACATGAGCAATCGTGGTAGAAAACCCCAGACCAAAATACACATGGCGATAAAGGGCCACCATAAGCCCAGGCGTTCTGGGTTGTTGTCAGGACTCATTCGGTAGAACCGTGAATCTACAACCAGATCTGCTGAGGGATGTGCAAGTGGAAGTAAATCGGCCCACATGAAACTGAGTGCCTGGGTAAACCCGTGGACTTGTTGCGGTGCGATATTCAGAGTGCTGCTCCAACCAAAGGCGATATCGCTGAACGTGATAAGCAGCAAAAAAGTTATTGCAGCTGATGTCAGAAAGGCCAGGGAAATTAACTGCATGTCGCGTTGCACTGACCAGTAGATGATATCTGCGTAGCGCCAGGCGTGTTCAACAAAATAGTCAGCCAAATCATGGTCCAGGCGCCGAGTCATGGCTTGAAGGTAGGTTGTGCTTGTAAATCCAGGTGTGCGGTTTGATCGGGCAGCTCGCAGCATGGCGCTTAATAGGGTCAGCAGCAGTGTGCCCAGAGGCAAAAAGACGATGACGCCCAGCACCACAAAAATATTGACTGGGTATGCGCCAGTGTAGGTCAAAGCGATGGAACACACCGAGATCCCTAGCACCGTACTCGCAGCAGCTAACAGCGCGGTGAATATACTCTGAGTCTGATTAAACCGACTTTCGTAGGGGTTATGGCTGTCTGCTATAGGCTCGGCAAATTGCAGGAGCTGACGCCCCATTTGTTTGTGATTGTGTTTGTGATTTCGATTGAGGTCGGGTGGATGTGTGGTATCAACGTGATCGTTCGCCAGTCGCCTCAGGGTGTCATCACTTAGAGCATCTAGCCAGTAGTGAATGGCAAAGGTTCTACTGAGCGAAAGCACAGGCGTGTTGGATTTTGATACTGAGGAAGCCACGTCGCCTAAGTATACGCGGAATCAAAGAGCTGGGGTTTGCTGGAACAGAAAAATTCTCTTCAGAATTGCGAGTGGGTCGGACGTTGGGCATACTCGCTCCAGGTGATGTCGATGCCTCCCCCCTCCATTTGGGAAAGCACTGTACGTGTACGATTAATTCAACTTAATAGAATGCTGTGAGCGTCTATCCCTGAGCGGGAGACTTTGGAGGATGCAGTGCATCTTTCGGAGATTTCTTTTGGAGATTTCTTTTGGAGATTGTCTCCGGAGAACAAGGTAGAGCGTAAGGAGGGATTGTTCGATGTACGGGGTCTTAATTAGACACAAGCCCCACATGCGCCCACACAGCATGTACCTAGGAGGTTGATTATGCAGATATCTGCACCTTTATTCGTTTTGAAACGACAGGCACGACTGCTGTCTCGACGTGACAACTTACCACTTCATGAAGCGCTCAATCAGATCGCCAGACAGGAAGGATATGATGCCTGGAGTCTGTTGGCTCGGCATGCACTACATCAGTCGCCTGCTCGGAAAGTTCTACAGATGCTACGACCAGGGGAACTGATCCTCCTGGGTGCTCGCCCCGGGCAGGGTAAAACAACATTTGGTTTGCAACTGTGTATCGCGGGGATGCAAACGGGGCGCCGTTGCCATTTTTTTAGTCTGGATTATGTGGCACAGGATATTAACGCGTTGTTTTTGCAACTTGATGAAGCACCTGAGCGCTATCATGATCAATTCGTCTTTGATGATGCGGATCAGATCAACGCCCGATACATCCGATCTAAGATTCAGCAAAGCCCTGCTGGAAGTATTGTGGTAGTGGACTATTTGCAGGCGTTGGAATTGGATCGCAGCCATCCGCCACTCAGTGAACAGTTGCCGCAGCTCAAGGATCTGGCGTGCGAATCGGGGGCTATCCTTGTTTTTATCTCTCAAATCGATCGCCGCTTCAGTGAGGGTCTTGAAACATCACAGATGCCTAAGCTGAAGGACGTGAAAGTGGTCAACCCGTTTGATCTGTCGATTTTTGACCACACCTGTTTCATTCACGAGGGGCAGATTGAATTGAACGCGGCTTAACCGTAAAAAAAACCAGTGCGCCATGATAAGGTGGTTTGGTTCAGCGGTGATTGAGTGGTAATAATTAATCAGGGGTGAGCTTATGCTGGATCGAATGCTTTATTACGGCTTGCATCCGACGCTTATACTGGTGGTTGTGGGTACCTGGTATTTCAACAGGGATTGGGGAGATGCCTATCTCCTCATGTTGCTCGGGGTACAGCTGACGCTTGGGGTATTGGAGTACTTGCGTCCCGCGCGGCCTCACTGGCGACAGAGTGCCGGGGAAAAGTTTCGCAATGTCTGTATCTGGGCAGTCAGTTCTGCGTGTGCCGTATTTTTTGGTACCTGGTATGCGCAGAATCTGGCCGCGCCGCTGACGGATTTGCGTATCGCTCTGCACATGGACATCTGGCCTCATGATTGGCCAATACTGGTGCAGTTGGTCATGGTCTTTTTACTCTCCGAGTTCATCTGGTACTGGATGCACCGCGCAGAGCATCGTTGGCGTTGGATGTGGCGGGTGACCGGCCACGGTGCCCACCACTCCTTCAAGCGTCTGGAGGCCATCAACTTTGGTGCGAATCACCCCTTCGAGATGCTTTTTATAGTGCTCCCAACCGCGCTGGTTGAACTGTTCTTTGGTGTAGGGATCGCGGCAGCAGGCGTGGCTATGTTGACCCTGGTTCAAGTGGGTGTTGCACACGCAAATATCAAGATGAACTCCAAAGTCATTGGCTGGGTGCTGACCACCAACGACTATCATGTCAGACATCATTCGGCCGTGCTGGAGGAAAGCAATACCAACTACGGTTGCTCGATCATCTTGTGGGATCGTGTGTTTGGCACCTTTGCTGATTCTTATGTCGTGGAAGCCGGTACCGGACTCACCGAGCCTACCACCTGGCGTAAGTTCCTGATGCCTTTCAAAGAACCTGAAGACAGTGCGGTCGCGCCAGGGCGCTAGTTGGGACTGATGACCAGAGTGAGGGTGCCGGTATAGATACCGGGTGGCGAGTTTTGTTGCGGCACCTCAATGTTCAGGGTATTTGGGTTTTCGCAATCAAGACTGCGACTGATTTGATTGCCGAGTGCAGCAGGGGTGCCTGATTGCAGCACGAGTTGGGACTGTGTCCCCAATAGTTCAACCTCGAAAGGCACAACATTCGTGTCGCGAGAGTCTGAATTCTGGTTTGAAGACATGGTTGGAGACAGGTTAAACGATTTCTCTGGTCCACTGCCGGTGGCTT
The DNA here is from genome assembly GCA_039028095.1 of Pseudomonadota bacterium. Lineage (GTDB taxonomy): Bacteria > Pseudomonadota > Gammaproteobacteria > Pseudomonadales > Azotimanducaceae > UBA4421. The sequence goes on along the minus strand of JBCCIU010000040.1, from coordinate 14,986 downwards.
TGATCGTGTATTCCCCTGCGCGGGAGGCAAACAGGCAGATGGGTGAACTGCCGCTGGTTGGCATACCTTGTTCGGAGCTAAGCGAAATATCCTGCAGGGCGCTGATGCGTACTGTGGGCTGAATGGTCAAGCTGATCTCGACGCTGCCTTGAGAGGCTTTGCCAAGCTCACCCTGGGTTGCTGCAATGGCCGAACTGCTGATCACACATAAACCGCTTAACAAACAAAGCATGTATCTTTGAAATGATTTGCGGGAAGGCGATTTTGTCTGGAAAGTCAACATGTGTTCTATAAAAACGTCGTTCCGTTCACGCAATTGTTGTGACCTGGTTCACATGTTAGCGATATCGGTACTCAGGTTTGTCATAGATTGTTCGCAAGTGTAAGTGAAATGCATTCACGTGCCTCAGGACGCTGGGTGGATGGGGCTGTCCTAAAGGATAGGTTAAGATCTCGGGTTTTGGAGGTGATGCATGGACCCTCAAGGGCTACTCGACTCGATCAGCCGACCGGCTGCAGCTGTGGTTTATGAGACAGACAGTTTTTTAAGCGTCTTGCTGGAAGAAGCCATTACCGCTTCCCCTGACCCCCTCAACCGGCTGGTGCACAGCGCCTGTCGCGCCGGAAGTCACGCAAATGCTATGGTAGCCGGTCATCAAGCGGCTGTTCGCCACCTGTTTCCAGACACCCCATTGGATGCGATCACCGCATTTTGTGTCAGTGAAAAAAGGGGGCCACACCCGAAATATATTGAGACGCGACTCGAAGAAGCGGATGGCCGATTCACGATCTCGGGGCAAAAAATGTGGGGCACCATGGCGCCACCCGCCACGCTGCTTTATGTGGCGGCCAGTCGCGGTGTTGTTGGAGGCCAAAACCAGCTGGTGATGGTAGGTGTCGAAACGACTGCTGACGGCATTAAACAGATTCCATTGCCTCCAGAGCGTCAAGCTGGTGCAGTGCCCATTTGTGATCTGGAGTTTGAGCAAGTGCCTGTAGCTCAGGAGCGGATTTACAGCAAAGATGCTTATACACACTACATAAAACCATTTCGGCTAGTAGAAGATGTGTTCAGTACACTCGCCTCGCAAATCGTGTTGTACCGGCTGGGGGGCAGTACGGGTATGAGCCCGGCGGACCGGGAGGATCTGTTAGGATTGATCGTGCAGGGATACGCTATCGGTCAGTCTGATATGGAAAGCGCTGGTGCGGTTTTGTTGCTGACCAGCTACCTACGCGCATCTCAACAACACTGGAATCGACTGGCGGCTCGTTGGGCGGATGCGGATGTAGACCTTAAGCCTTACTGGGACCCAGAGCGTGAGATTCTGACGGTGGCTGCGCGCGCACGACAACAAAGGCGAATCAATGCCTGGTCCAGTCTTGGCGAACCCTTGCAGATGGATGCAGCCGAGGGTTAGCCAATATAGGCGATAAACGCTGCCCGGGCTGATTTGCCATGGCCCACATGGGTGTGCCTGGCCGGTCGCGATTCCGGATCAGGAAATTTCTCGATCCAGATAGGATCTAAAACGCCTTTGTCTGCGGAAGGAGTCCAGAACTCCATCTTGGCGATGTTCTCCCAGGATGCGCCAGCTGCTTCCAGCATAAGACCCACATGACGAAAGATGTTGGCATATTGAGCCTCCAACGATTCCGGTACGTCTCGTGTCCCGGGATTAAAGGGTGTGATCACACTGGAGACCAACAAGGGCCCGATGCGACTGGCCGCGGGAATAGCGGTGAGGTGGGATAAGCCCTCTATCTCGATACTTTGTCGTTTCGTCATTGGTCTCTCTCTGCGCGCTTCTTGCGTGTCTCGTGTCAGGTGGCGTGTTTTGCCAGATAGCGATCCAGGGCATTGGCGAATTTTTGCAGCTCCTTTTGTCCATAAGGGTCCGGACCTCCGGATACCACACCATCGCTGCGTAGCTGCTCCATCATATCTCGGCGCTGCAGGTGTTGTTTTATGTTTTCCGCGGTGTAGTGCGTGCCTCGGGGGTTAATGGCCGCACCTCCCTTGCTGATCACTTCGTCCGCCAGAGGGATGTCTCCGGTTATCACCAGATCGCCGGGTTGCAATGACTGAACGATCTCATTGTCCGCAACGTCAAATCCAGCGGGTACCTGTTTTGCTGAAATATAGTCGGAGCGTGGTACTGTAAGATACTGATTCGCAACCAGGGTCAGCTGTGTGTGTGTCCGCTCGGCAGCTCGATACAACACCTCTTTCACCGGCTTTGGACACGCATCCGCATCTACCCATATCTGCATAAATTGTCTGCCAAGCTCTTATGTCTGGAGGTCTAATATACCGCCAACCCTCAGGTTAAACCTATATACATCAGGTTATTGGATTCAGTAGGCTTAGTGGCAGGCAGAGTAAGGGGGATGATATGGCGTGGCAGGATCAATGCGGGGACAAACTGGTCAGCGTGGCGCAGGCGGTGAACACCATTGCAAGCGGTGACGTAGTTCATGTTGCACCCTATTCAACAACCCCCATGGCTTTGTGTAACGCACTTAAGGAGCGTGCGCTTAACGATGGTTTAAGGGACGTTCGAATAGATCATCCTGCTTCTGCCATCTCCTGGACAGACGAGTCTCTCAATGGTGCCTTTCGTTTAAAGGATAACTACGCGACACCACCCAATAGAGAAGCCTGCCATCAAGGTGGCATGGATTATCTGCCAGTAGGGATATGGCAAAGCTGGGAGATACCGCCTGGGTTTCACCCGGAACCGGATGTATTTCTGGTTCCCGTATCACCGCCCAACCAACACGGTTTTTGCAGTTTTGGTTCCGGGGTCTGGCTGTCAAAGACAGTGGCAGCCAAAGCCAAACGGGTGATCGCAGAGATACACCCGGAGTTCATCCGCACCGGGGGTGAGAACTTTATCCATATCAGCGAGCTGGACCTTGTTGTGGAAACGGAACAAGTTGTGGGGGGAGAGCCAGCACCACCTCCCAGTGACGAGGACATTGCAGCAGTAGAGGTGATTTGCACCCTGGTTGCAGCCGATCTGGTAAATGATGGTGATACCCTGCAGATGGGCGTGGGTACGGTGTCCGCTTCATTGGCACCATTTCTGGACTTCCGCAACGATCTCGGCATACAGACGGAGCTGGTTACGGGCGGGGTGGTGGATCTTGTGGAAAAGGGTGTGGTTACAGGCCAATACAAGTCTCTGCATAAAGGCAAGGTGGTGGGCAGCGCGTGTGTGGTGATGCCCCCGGAAGAAATCGCCAAGATCCACGAAAACCCTTTTTTTGAGCTTTATGACTTTGGCTATACGGATGATCTGCGCCGCCTCATCCAGCAGAAAAATTTTGTTGCTGTTAACAATGCGTTGAGCGTTGATCTGACTGGACAGGTCTGTGCCGAAGCGCTGGATCATAGACCTTACACAGGGGTCGGTGGCCAGACGGTGTTCATGTTGGCGGGTGCCTACTCCGAAGGTGGCAAATCCATCAGTGTCCTGCCGTCCAGCGCAAGACCCGCTGGCGGCGATCAAAGACTTTCTCGCATCGTACCCACGCTGGGCGCTGGGGCTGCGGTCACGGTTCCGCGCACCTATGTCGACTACGTGGTGACTGAGTATGGGATTGCTCAACTGAAGGGCAAGACGCTGCAGGAGCGCGCTCGGGCCTTGATCGACGTATCACATCCAGATTTTCGCGAGGCGTTGCTGGCCGAGGGCCGGCGTATGTACAAACTGTGATCCTGCTGGTGATCGAATTCGTGACCTGACGCACAGGAATCTGTTCTGCGGCTTACTCGAATCCTACTGAATCGTTCGTTTCAAGGGATGCCATCTAGACTAAATGGATGGTAATTGACCCAAAATCTGGCCCCCTTTTACTGCTCACTCTGTTGATGTGTGCCGTATCTGGCGTCAGTGCCCAAACGCCAGGCCAAGTGTCGCAACCTTTTTTTGACGCTTCATCGGCATCTGCCGCGCCTTTTTCCGTTGCGCCTGCTATAGACGTGGCGCTCATCGATATCTCAAAAGACGTATCCGTAGATTGGGTGTATCAACCCAGCCAATTCTTTGACACTGCAGGGAAGATCCCTTCCGGTGGGTACTCGCCGATCAATCCCCGTCCGGCAATGTTCGCTGAATTTGGGCGTGCATACTGGTTTCACACCACGGTGATCAATTCGGGCGCTGAAGAAAAATCTCTTGTACTCAACATCGAACATTCCAGAATTCGCACGGCGACCTTTTTTTTGTACGAAGAGGGAGAATTGATCAGCCGGCAGGAGGATGGTCTTTACCGCGGTCTGTCGGGCAAAGCCATTCCCGTTGGTAACCCTGTTTTCGAATTGCAGCTGAAACCCGGTGCGCGCCAGGATATTTACCTGCACATGAGCACCCTGGATTCGATGCGTTGGAACGTAGACATCTGGGATCAGCAGCACTATGCCGGCCACCTCGCGAATACCAACCTGATACTTGGTTTATTGGTCGGCGTCATTCTAGTGATGATGATTTACAGCTATCTGGTGGCAGGCATTTCAGGTCAACGTGCCTACCTATATCTGGCCAACTGTTTAGGTGCGCTGTTGGTCGTCCAGATGTCATCCCTAAATCTTGGGCCCGTCTATCTGTGGCCAGAACATACGGTGATTGGCCGTTACATCCTTATTCCCTCCTTGGTGTTATTTCTCACCACTCTGCTTGTGTTCAGCCACGAGTTGCTCCAGGTGGGCGAGACTACCCGGGCCGAGGTTTGGTTGTCGCGGATGCGGCGTGGCATGTTTTGGTGGGTAGGTATTGGGGTGATCCCGTTCGGGTGGTTAAGCTCTATTCAGGCTGGTGCGATTTTCACGGTCACCTGTGTGGTGCCATTGGTGTTGACGTTGTTGTTTGCAGTCATCAGGAGCGTAAAAGGTCATTCCCACGCGCGTATATTCCTGGGCGCCTGTTCACCGTTGGTTCTTTTGATTATTCCCGTTGCCGCCAGCCGGGTGGCTGGATATGACATCGCGTTGGAAAACGTCCGTACGTTGGTACTGGCCGCCAGCGCGTTGTTATCCCTTGCCCTGGCTGCTGCCCTTGCCCTGCACATCCGAAAACTGGAGCGCGAATATCAAGCCTCCAGACAGGATGCTCTAGTCGCCAAACTGCAGGCCAAGGAGGCGGATCTCGCCATGACCAGCGCACGCCAGGAGAGTGAAGCAAAGTCGGCATTCCTGGCCACCATGAGTCACGAGATCAGGACGCCGATGAACGGTATTTTAGGTATGGCGGAACTGCTGGCTGACACCGATCTGGATGGGACTCAACAGACCTATGTGAACACTGTGCGCCGTTCGGGTGACTCCTTGATGGCCATCTTGAACGATATTCTTGACTACTCCAAATTTGAAAGTGGCAATTTTGAGTTGGAAGAGCGTGACGTGTCGAGTGCATCATTACTTGACGATATCACCCGTCTTTATCGAGACCCTTTGAAGAAGAAGTCCTTGGACCTCTTCATTCATATTGACCAAAACGTGCCTGACCACTTTATCGTGGACGATAATCGCGTAAAACAGATCCTTTCGAATCTGCTGAACAATGCGATTAAGTTTACCGATCGTGGACATATTAAGATTCACCTGTTCCTGGAGGGTGTTGCGGAGCAGGGTCAGAAGCACATGATCAACATAAAGGTGCAAGACCAAGGTGTGGGAATCCCCGCAGATGTCCTCCCCAACTTGTTTGATCGCTTCAAGCAGGCCGATTCAAGTATCTCACGGCGCTTTGGTGGAACAGGCTTGGGACTTGCCATTTGTAAACTACTGTCTGAACGGATGGGTGGTTGGATTTCTGCAGAAAGCCGGGAGGGCGAGGGGAGTTGTTTTACGATTCGTTTGCCTGTGCAGGTATCAGACAAGCGTCGCGAGCGTCTTGATGTTCCAGAGATTTGTTATCTGGGTGAGAACGAAGCCCTTCGGAGGTGTCTTGCCACGTTTGCACGTTGGAGCGGTAGCAGGCTGATTCGCCAGATGAACTCAGCTGCCTTCTTGATTCTGGACGAGGAATCTTCCGAAGAAGGCTCGCAAGAGAACCGTCTTGTTCTCGGCAGGGATGTGCATATGCCTTTTGCGTATGGTGAATTGCTCAATGCCATCGCCGGGCAAGTTGAGCGACAGGTCGCAAGTGTTTCACAAGACAAACCCCTTGAAGGGTGTCGAATTCTGGTTGCCGAAGATAATGCAACAAACCGTCTTGTGGTGGGCAGGCTGCTGGCAAATTGGGGGGCTGATGTAGCCTTTGCAGAAAATGGAGAAGAAGCCGTGTCTGCCTTTAACTGTGAAGGCACGTTGCTGGATCTGATCCTCATGGACTGTGAAATGCCCCTGAAAGACGGGTATACGGCAACCATCGATATCCGGGAAAGTAATAACCCATCGGCGGACATCCCGATCATCGCGCTAACCGCACATGCTCTGCCAGAGTTTCGGGATCGGGCGCATGCGGTGGGTATGAGCGACTATGTGACAAAACCCCTGGATAAGGGCGTTTTGTTGAACGCAATTCAGAGCTGTCTGGCTTAGTTGCAGCCTGTTTTCAGGCGCTTGTGGACCCTAATTTCCAAAGATTTTCAACTAGCTTTACATCAGCCAGCGGTAGATGATATTTATCGTAAGGTCTCGGTGCACAAGTTTGTTCCTGCAGATCTAAACCCAGGTTGGAATACCGAAGAGGTCTGGAACACCGAAAAACCGGGGGGAGTGATGTCCGAAGACAACAGATCACAAGAAAACAGATCGCTAGAAACCAAAGCAGAGGTGGCGGATGCACAGCTGCTGGGAGATATCGCACTCGAGGAACCAGTCCTGGTTACCCTACCCGAGCACGCGCCGGATCCTGTTGCCAATTGGGCCAGGAGTGTGGAAATGATGCCTGCTGTGATCGCGCGGCCCACCTCTCAAGCCGACGTGGTGGAGATTCTCAAAGACGCCACCAGCTATCCATCTCCGGTCAGGCCCATGGGTCACTTTCACTCGACCACCGCCTGCCCGACAACCACCGGGACCTTGGTGGATATGACGGGTGTAAATCAAATTCTTGATCTGAACGATGATACGGTCACCGTCGAAGGGGGCGCAGAATATCTGGAAGTTGAGAAAGCACTGGTCGCCAAAGGCAAACACTTTTATGTGGATCTGCAGATTGGCAACGTGAGCATGGGCAGTCTGGCCACCTGTGACACCAAAGATGGTGCTTATCCCAATGAGTATGGCCAGATCGGCGCCTATGTAGTGCGGGTAAAACTGGCGACCGCCGACGGGCAGGTAATCGAAGTGGACGAATCTCAACCGGAACTGCTCAAGGCGGTTCGCGGCAGCTATGGGCTTTTAGGCATCGTGCTGGAAGTCACGCTGCAAATAAAAGATCTTGAATCGATCAGCATCGTACACAAGTCATATACCTTTGAAGCCTTCGTAGAGGCGCTACCACAGCTGATGAGCCGCAACGGTTCCATGATGATGTATCTGTTTCCGTTTGCAAACAAAATCCTGGTGCAACTGCGCGGCCCCGGGAACCCAAAAAGACTGCGTAATCCCTTCGTCTGGCCGTTACGTAATTTTGGCGTAGCTTATGGTGTCTCGTTGTTTGCGCGGTTTGCCAATCTCATCAAGATCAGCACGGTGCGGTATGTGATCCAGCAAATCTTCAACAAGACTGCTCGACTGATTTTGAGATGGTTTATTCGTGCCCAGAACACCCGGCCCACGCAACAAACGACAAACTATCCTGCACATCCCCGCCTGGCTAATTTTACCTTCAGTATTTTTGCCTTCCCAGTGCGAAGTTATGCGCAGACGCTCTTGGCGTATCGGGATTTTTGCTGGGATTATTATGGTGCTACACAGTATCGGCCGGATCTGCTTTCAGTGGGTTATTTTGTCCGCCAATGTGATTATTCGCTGTTTTCCTATTCGGCAGAATCCGATGTATTAACCATTGATCCGGTAGCCACTGGGGGAGCGGAATGGGATCACTTTGTGCAGGAATTTAATGACTTTGCGATCCTGCGGGGTGGCAAACCGCTGTTCAATCAAACCCCGGGTCTTACGACGTACCAGGTCAATAAAGCATTTGGAGAGCGCTTGGAAGCTTTCAATCGGATTCGACAACAGATGGATCCGGAAGGCCGCTTGTTAAACGACTATTTTGCGCAGGTGTTAAAACCTCTGCCTAAGATTCTGCTTTAAACTCCAGACGCCATTCCGACTCAAACTCTGCAGGGACAATGACGCCTCGAGCGCGACCGTCCGGGTCGGGGGACTGCTTCTGCTTTTCTTTCACAAAGCCCCAGAGATGGCGCGTCGCGTAGCGAGTCAGCGCGACGGTCATTCGTCTGAATAATCGGAAATTGTCTAAGAACCCCACAACCCGGGTGAAAAATACCACGGGAAAGTACGCGAGTTTCTGGAAAACATTCAATTTGAGGTTGAGCGCTTTGGAGGTGTCTTTACCCGACAAATACCGCGTGAGTACCGGGGGTACAACAACCAAAGGATTCCACAGGCCGCCCAGTGCACCTTCTATCACATTGGTGCGCACGTACTCTATCAGTGTTGCGGAAAGGTCCTGGGCGCTGACCGTTTTGTGACGCCAGCGATGCATCACCAGCGCATGCAGCGCCTGGGTATCCTGCATGGTGGTGAGTTGGCCCAGGGTTGATTCTTCTATTCCCAAAAACCAACCGGTCACGTTCCAACGGTGAATATAGGCTGCTTGTTGGGCTGGGCTGACCCGCAGACTGAGTTTTTTGAGCGAATGAAGTATGACCTGGTGGAAGGTGAGCAGGGTAGCCGCCAGATATGCTTGAGAGATCGGGGGGCCAAATCGCTCTACGTCCCAAGGCTTCAAGTAACGTTTGTTAGGGTTAACCGATACGGCAGCGGGATCATTGATCAGTAGATAGCGAATACAGCTGTGCATGAGTCTGATCTTATGAGCCGCCTGAATGCCTACGCCGTCTGGTTCAAAAGCATCCTTGGTTCCAATGTCGAGCACAAACTGGGCCGTTTCAGGAATACGGCGTGGGATCCGGCCTGGTTGTGACAGCCGCCCGGTGGTCGTTAACACGCGTGCTTCGGTATCCCAGCAATAACACGCCGGCAAACTAGCGAAAGCCAGGCCAACAAAAGCCATGAGACCGCGCTCACGGAAAAACTCTCCGCCTGTAACGATTTCTTCTTTTTGGATCCATGGGAGATCAGGCAGGACGCTCCTTGTGAGAAAGAACTCAGCGATGTCGGTGTTGATCAGCTTGTTGGTAAGCAATTGATCAATGATCTGATGGGATAAGCGTTCGCTGGTATGGATCTCCTTGAACAAAGCAGCAACGGTCTCAACACCATTTTCGTCAGCCGCCCACCGCTCAATCAGATCGTCAAGGGGCGGGTCAGCCACATGGGTCATATGATCCAGCTGTTGTGCCGTAATCATCTATTTTCCCCAGCCAATCAGCTTCAGGAAGAAAAACCACATGAGTTTTAGCATCATGAGTGGGGGGAACCATATAGACCAGGGTTTGCCTTGTTTAAATCGTTTTTCGTCGTAATCTCTAAATGGTTTGAAGATCTCTGGCTCTTCAAGGGGGTATACGCCCAGATGTCCCGTGCTGATGCCGTGTTTGGTCAGTATGGCATTAACGGCTCTGCGTGCAGCCTCGTTGGCACCCTCCATAGTGGCCAGATCTGTGTAGGTGTCTACATAGTCCGAAGCGAGATATAGGCCGTCAATACGGGTGGATGCAGCAGGGCGCAAGCGATGGGTATTTACCCGGCTGACCAGCAAGGGTTCATCGTTGCGATAGGGCTGGTGCGGGTCGGCCGCAATATCAAAATCCAGGCAGGCTTCAACCAGATTGCCGTCATCCAGATGGGCGGTTTTGGAGAGACGCAAGCAAGTTTTAATATCTTCCCAACATTCTTCTTTGATCTGCTCTCTGGTGCAGTCCTGTGCAACTTTGTGGTAGATGCGACCCTGTCCTGTGGTCCAGTCAGAGATGTCCACCGATAAAATGTTGGTGACATCCCCGTTCCCGTACTGTGAGAGATCGATGTCTGGCCAATAGTGACCTTGAAAAATGGCGGTCAGAGCAAATGGTGAATCGGCATTGATGGAATGTCCCATTTGATTGGGCGCTTCCATTTGCCCGGGCGTTGGGCGCAGGTAAAACTGAATACCATTCATATTCTGAACGCTGTATGCCAGTTGTTGAATTTTTTGCAGGTCTTTGTCTTGCTCTGCGATCGCTTGCCAATTCACCTTGAAGGGTGCGCTCGCTTCAGGAGGCTGAGTGATGATCTTCGCCATCCGTTCCACCGGGACAGCAGAGACATACTCATCGCCCGTCACGACATCCAGCGTCACGGGTTCACATTTGGTAATTCCATAGCGATCACAGTCCAGCACCTGAACCAGTTCCTGCGGTCCTGCGTATTTTGGTTGTTTGGGTGCTTGTGTAAATCGCACGCCACGCATGGTGCCATCTTCGGACAAGTACTCCACCGCTTCTGCGTTGACAAAGTATTTAACACCTTTGCCCAGCAGATAATGCAGCCAGGGATAAATCCACATCTCATTGGTTGGACCTTTGAGTATACGGTCCGGTTTAGGTTTCCACATACCAAGGATCATCTGTAGCCAAGAATTACCGTTGGTCCGCGTGCTGACATAGTGCGGATTTGCCGCCACCAACGTACGTGACATATTGGCCAGATAGTTGCGATAGTTGGCTGATTTGGTCTCGGCGCCGACAAATTGCCACCAGTCGATTTGTTCGTATTGCACATCTCGCCGCTCGTGACACGAAGAAAACACCTGCCAGATGCGTAAGGTGTAGAAAATCAGTTCACTTATTTTTAACTTCGGCGGATTCTGACGCTTCATTTGCCGATACAAATGGAACCAACCGATAAACGACGTGGGCAGTTTGGACGGAAAGATCATGGGCGGCGCGGTGAATCTGGTAAATGACTCATGCCGAACTTGAATCAATTGATCTTCAACCGTTTCGCCGGTGTCCCAGTAAGGGATTTCCTCCATGGTCTGCGGTAGGTGACGGTAGTAGGCCGGCACAAAGCGAAAGCCGTGTTCAGCCGGCAAGTCCTGGCGCCCGTCGGTGCCGGTGCCAGCGATGCCATAACTACGCGCCTTACCGCCGGGAACACAATGGCGTTCATAGACCTCAACGTCGAACCCTCGATTCACCAGCATATGAGCGGCACTGAGACCACCTACGCCACCACCGATTACGATGACCTTGTTTTTCGTTGCTGAAGTGGTCACCTCTGGCACTTGTTCCATTGGCTGATCTTTTTGATCTTTTGTTTGATCCGACATAGTCCCCCCAGATCATGTTCGCTTATTATCAGGCCGTAGCTTGTTCCGTTAATAGTTGGTCAACGGCCGTTAGGAGCGGCAAGGCGTCACCGTCGACCAAGGCCTCGCGGGCGCGCCTTAATTCTGAGTCTGATTCCGCCATGCCCATCGTGAATTGAGAATGGTGGCTGGCTAGCTGCCAATAGACTGCACCGTCTTGTTCTGCGATAGACAGGCTGCGTTGGATAGATTGGCGTGCACTATCCTTTTGCCCTTTTGCATGACTTAAGAGGGCGTCAATACGATGAACTTCTGCAGCGTCCGAGTCGATGCCATGCCGGGATAGAGCTTCATGGCTGATAGATAAGGACTCTTCTGCTCGGTTAAGCATATCCTGTTCAATCTGTGCTGCGGCCACCACGCTGAAGTAGTACGGCATGGAAAGAGAATTGCCGACAGTTTTGAGTTCTTGCAACGCTTTGGTCATGGCTTCCAGGTGTGCCAGGCTGGGCTCGATTTCGTAGCGCGCCGCCCACATATGGAATTCCGCCATCGCTTTAAAATCGGGTGCACCAAAGACGGCTGACAGGTAACTGCCTTCTTCACCAACCTCTATACAGCGTTCGTATGCACCACGCTTGAGGTGGCAGCGAGCGCCATTGGCCAGGGCGAAAGCCAGGCTGCGGGTATGACCAAGATCACGTGCGATGCGAATGGCTCGATCAGCTGAATCGCCAGCTTTTGCGGGTTCCCCAAGCCACCATTGGGCAATCGCAGAATATGAGATGGCAGCCATTAAGGGATCCTGGCCAAAGGTCAAAGCATGGGTGCCGTGACGTTCCTGATCATATATTTGGGCAGCGGATTCCATATGCCTCAGGCTTTCCGCCATGGGTCCGGTGTAGGAACGTGTGACACCCGAAAGTACGTGAGACTCAAGAAGGAGGTCTTCGCTGCCAGAGGTAATCGCAATTTCCTGGAGCTTCTCGCCCAGGCTGACAGCCTCAGTCAGGTCTCCTGCGACAACACGATGGGTCCACAGCCCGAAAATAGGCGGGGCCATGCGTGCTGAAGGTGTTGATGTTTCGCAGAGCTCGATGGCTTTTTCATAGGCTGCACGAACACTGCTGGAGGTATAACCTTTGATGGCCATCAGGGCGGGTCCCAGAGCAATCTGGATTTCCAGCTCCAAAGCGTTGCGGTCATCAGCAGGTTCTTGTTTGTTCAACAGTTTTAGCGCTTCTTCAAAGTAGTGGGCAGCTTCTACCGGGGCTGATTGTTGGGCCGCCATACGCCCCGCCGAATAGTAGTGTGGAATCGCTTGTTCCGGCTGGCCGCCATTGGCCAGGTGGTGCGCCAGCACTTCGGGTTTTCGTGAGGCGAGTTCCGGAAACTGTGAAGACAAAATTTCTGCAATCTGGGCGTGATAGTTCTCACGTTCGCGTCGCAATAGCGTTTCGTAGGCGGCTTCTTGCAACAACACGTGTTTGAAGGTGTATTGAGATTTTGGTGGCGTGCCTCGCTGATACACCACATCAGCGTTAACCAGGGCGTCTAACTCTTCATCCAATGCATGAATGTCCAAGTGTGCAGCGAAGGCCGCGATCAATTCGTAGTCAAATCTTGCACCGATTGTGGCACCCAGTTTGGCCACAGTTTTCACCTCACCTTTAAGCACGTCCAGACGGGCCAGCAAAGACTCCTGCAGGGTCTTGGGTACCAATCCACTTTCCTTGTGGGTGTGCTCGCCAGCTCTCAAAGCACCCAGGGTAAGCTCCTCAGCATACAGTGGGTTACCCTGTGCCAAATCGCAGATTTGTCGGATGGCCTGGGATTCGAGGCTGGCATCTTTGGCGATATCGCGAATCAAGGACTGGATATTTTCCTGGTCAATGGCAGACAGATTTATGTGGGTCACGTGGGATTTGGTAGCCCAGTCAACGGTTTGTTGCGGTCGCACCGTACAGACCAGCAGAATCGGTTGGTTGGGTCCAAATGCAACCAGCTGGGAGACCAGATCGAAAAAGCTTGCGTCCGCCCAATGCAGATCCTCGATCACAAGCATCAAAGGTTGTGTATCTGACCGTGCGAGGAGGGCCTCAATAAACGATTCGATGATCACTTCTTTTTTTCGCTTGGGCGAAAGTTGCGGGGGTGAATATCTCTCGTCGGGCAGAGGGAGTCCAAGAAGTTCCGCAAACAAAGGAACCGTCGCCTCAAGATCAATCCCGAACTGGGCAAAATAACCTTCCAGACGGGTGATCTTTGCTTGTTCATCATCAATCTCTGCAAAGAGGTTGGCATCAAACAGATCACCAATGGCGTGCAGGGGACGATTTTGGAAGTCGGAAGAGCAGTAACACTCGCTGATCCACGCCCTGGGATCCTGTGCGACATGGCGTTTCAACTCGTGAACCAGGCGCGATTTCCCCATGCCTGCTTCGCCATTTAACAGGATCACGCTGCCCTGACCATTTTGAGTTTGTTGCCAACGGCTTTTCATCAACTCAAACTCATGGTCGCGGCCGTTTAGGGTGACGAGAGATTCCCGGGCCTCGATGCGGTTACGTGCGCCACTTTCATGGGTAACCTGGACGATGGTCTGTGTTTCCTGATCGCCGGGCAGGGACATTTCCAGCTGTGGCTCTACCGTAAAATACCCCCGCACGTTCTCAAGTGTGGCGCTGGAGATCAGGACTTGCCCAGAGGTTCTGGCAGATTCGCTGACACGTCGAGCCCGTCTGGTAATCCGCTCCAGAATCTGCGGCGTGGCGTGCTCAACCTGGCTTTCCACAACCGCAATCCCGGAATCGATCCCCACACGAATATCCAGATTTTCTTGTTCGGGCAGCTCCCGTTCGCGAACCCGGCGCAGTCCGTTTTGAATGGCAAGGCCAGCTTGCACGGCATGACGTGCATCCTGCTCCGTGGCATCCGGATAGCCGAAGTAGACAACCAGACCGTCCTGATCTTTTCGCTGGACATAGCCTGCGTATCTCTTGACCACGGAGGAGGTGGTGTTTTCAACAATCTGATCGAGGGTACGCATCGTTTCAGGATCGGGGTCGATATCCAGATAGCTCAGGTCGGCATACATCACCGTGATGTGGCGACGCTCGTCCAGAATCAGCTCGTCCGGGTGTTTTGATTCTTGTTGCGCGTCCTGTGATGTTTCGCGAGCCGCCAGCGCATCCTGTTCGTCGGTCACCACAAACCCTTGAGGCGTCAGATCGAACACGTAACTGACGACCAGCGCAACGGGGAAGCCCAGAACCCCAAGCACGATAAGGAGCTGCATCACCCACTCGGGTGCTGCGAAGGCTTCCAGGACGATGTCTGCGACCTGTACTAGACCCCAAACGCCAACGAAGTAGACCGTCCCAACGGCGATAACGTGGCGCCTGCGCAGCTCTTGAAAAAGTGATCGCTTCGGTTGTTTTTGTGTGGATTGAGCAGTGCCGTCAGCCGAGTTGGGTAGCTCGTCTGCGGATGTTTTGGCTGAGGTGTCAGAGGTACCTGTGGCGCCTTTGTTATCCTTGCTCACTCATATTCTTATTATGCCCTTACGGGTTCATCATACCGTTGCAAACGGCTCTGCGTCACTAAACGAGAAAGCAAATTATTTCGTGATTGGGGACGGCTGGACACCG
>JBCCIU010000039.1:0-23995 GCA_039028095.1 Pseudomonadota bacterium | reverse complement strand
CTGCCTATGAAGTGCCCGACAAATTCGTGTGTTGGATTGTGATAAATCTGTTCCGGCGTATCTGTTTGCAAAATGCCTTCGGCAGTGAGCACGGATACTCGATCCGCAAACGTCAACGCTTCCGTCTGATCGTGCGTCACGTAAATCATAGTGACGCCCAGATCACGTTTTACATTGCGCAAGGCGCGTCGCAGCTGCCACTTTATCTTTGGCTCTACCGCAGTCAGCGGTTCATCCAGCAATACCACCGAAAGGTCCGGTCGCACCAGCGCTTTAGCCACCGCGACCAGCTGTTTTTCAAATAGGGAAAGACTTTGTGGGCTCCGGTCTAACAATTCCGAGATGTTCAGCTCCTGAGCAATATATCTGACTCGCTCAACGATCTCCTGACGGCCGAGATTTAGATTCTGCAGAGGAAAACTGATGTTGGCAGACACATTCAGCGACTCATACAGCACTGGAAACTGAAACACCTGGGCAACTTTGCGATCGCGACCACCGAGTTGGGTCACATCCTGTCCATCGAACAGCACCGTCCCGCTTTGCGGATGCTCGATGCCAGACAAGAGGTTCAGTAGCGTTGTTTTACCGGCGCCGGAAGCACCCAGCAAGGCATGTGACTCACCTGCGGGGATATGCAGGCTCAGGTTATCGATGACCGGTTCAGTAGACCCCGGATAGGTGAACGTCAGGTTGTTTAACTCGATATCTGCCATCAGCTTGAAGCCGCACTGAATTGACGCACTTCAGCGGAGGGCAAATGAACATCGATCTCTTCATCCAGAGCTACCCGATGCATGCCATTCTGGCGCAATACCCAATGCTCACCTTCAACTTCGCCATGGATGAATGACTCATCACCGTTGGTCTCAAATGTTGATACCCGCATTTTGTAGTTCTTAGCATCCTCCGCGTAACCGATACGCAGGTGTTCGGGACGGACAGCCGTCACCAGATCCTGCTCGGCGTGGCTCAGGTTCACGCCAGGGTCACTCATCAAATCCATGGCCACCAGGCTGTCGGGGTTGCTGTAGACCGATAACGGTGTGCCGCTCTGAATCAGATCGCCCTGATCCAGCAGGACCACTTCATCCGCTAAGGCAAACACATCACGCGGATCGGTACTGGTATACAACACCGTGGTCTCAGATCCGCTCAGCAGGCTACGCAATTCTTCAGACAGCGCTTCACGTAATTTGAAATCGAGATTTACCAGGGGCTCGTCCAGCAGCAAGATTCGTGGTCGACTGATCATGGCTCGGGCAATGGCGACTCTTTGTTGTTGACCACCAGACAATTCATGCGGGTAGCGGTCGAGAAACTCGTCTATCTGTAAGGTCGCCGCCATCTGCGCAACCTGTTCAGCTTGTTGCGCACCCGTGGTGGTTCTTTCAATGGGCGACGCGATGTTCTGGGCAACGGTAAAATTTGGATAGTTCACAAAAGCCTGATACACCATGCCTACGCCGCGTTCTCCAGGCGGAAGGACATCCAGACACTCCTGCTGATACGCCACCTTCCCGCTCGCTTCGCTCGGTAATCCGGCGATCAATCGACACAAGTTAGTTTTGCCGGATCGATTGGCCCCCAGGACGACAGTAATTGCGCCAGGTTTAAATGCCAGGTCAAACGGGTTTGCCGATTCGAAGAGTGTGGTTTGTTGGAGACTAAGCATGCGCGACTAGTCTAACCAATCTCACCGGACTATAGTGACCTTTCGATGAACACATTAACCACAACCGCGCCATGACCACTACACCGGATAGGGGTCCTGAGGGCCAGCTGGCTCACCCACAAGCCCTCGCCCAAACTCAGCGCCTGGCACCGGAGTTTTTCGTCATCGATGACATCGCCTGGTGCTTCGTGGGTAATGGCTTATCCAACCAAACCTTTATCCGCGGTCCGCAAGGCATTATTGCTGTTGATACTGGCGAGTCGGTGGAAGAAATGCGCGCGGCCCTTAAACAACTTCGCCAACACACCCTGGACCCCATTGTCGCGGTCATTTATACCCACTTTCATTACGTCAACGGTACCGCAGCAATCTTCGAAGAACCCCACAATCGAGAGGTAACCATCTATGCTCACGAGGGTATTCCAGGCAATCTGGCAAGATTCGGCGGGGAAATAGCACCGCGTTCCAGTCGGGGCATCGTTCATCAATTTGGCACAAGCCTACCCAACGAGGGGCCGGATGCGCTGCTGCACTGCGGTCTGGGTCTGTACTACCGCAATCCAGAGCACAGGCCGTTCACGCCAGGTTATATTCCAGCCCAAAACACGTTTACCGACGCTTTATCCGTGAACCTGGCTGGTTTGCGGGTAGACATGCAGCACGCACCTTCAGATGCTACAGACTCGATTACCGTCTGGCTTCCGGACCTGAAGATATGTGTCAACAATCTGATCTGGCCCGCGCTCTTCAACATCTACGCCATACGGGGTGAAGAGTATCGCGACCCTCGGGTGTTGCTGGATGGCATCGATCATATCCTGGACCTACCGGCAGAACACCTGCTTGGGACCCATGGGCCGCCTCTGCACAATCCAGGACTCACCGAAATGCTGACGCAGTATCGCGATAGCATCCAATTTATCTGGGACCAGACCGTACGAGGTGCCAACAAAGGATTATCCCTGGACGAACTTGTTGAGTTTGTCTCCCTGCCCACCCACTATGACGAGCACTACCTGACTCAGCAGCTCTACGGTTTGGTGGAACATCATGTCCGACAGATCTATACCGGTCTGTTTGGCTGGTTCGATGAGCAAGAAGGGAATCTTCTGCCGTTGCCCGGCCAGGAAAAGGCCCAGCGCTGCATCAACGGATTTGGCGGTCGGGAAGCAGTCTTCAAACAGGCCACCCAGGCCATGGACGATGCCGACTATCGCTGGGCACTGGAGCTGTGTGCATGGCTGGTGAATACCGCAGAGTGCGCACAACATGATCGAGATCTGATGGCTCAAATCCTGCGGCAGGTTGCCTATCAAACGCCATCAGCCAACCTGCGCAACTGGTGCCTGACCCGGGCTCTGGAACACGAAGGTAGCATTGATCTGACGCGTCATCGGCAGCATCGTTTTTCTTACCACCAGGTGCGTAATGCGCCCGCTGCGCGTTATGTTCATGGATTGCGCGTGGTACTGGATCCGACCAGGTCGGTCCAAATCAATACCCACATCGCCTGGCACTTCAGCGACGGTGCAAAAGCCGGGTTACATATTCGAAACGGGGTTGCGGTCCCCACTGATGGAAGTCAGGCCGACTACAGTCTCACCTTAAGCCAGGAAACTTGGGCCGAGATCCTGGGCGGAAAACAATCACTATCCAGCGCGTTGGAAGAGGGTACCGTGTCGATTTCTGGCGACATGCATCACATTCTGAGCATCCTGCAGGCGTTTGATGTGCCTGGTTTAAGGTAATCTTCGCGCCAAACTTGGCCGCACTTTCCAATTCTCAATAGGAATATATTGTTTGTCATATATTCCTTTTTATTACGCATTGAGCGCTGGTACCTTGCGCGCCCAGTTGACGATCGGCGGGTAAAACGCACACCTGTGGATCATTCAAAGAACTCAATCGGAACCACACGAGAAATATACGAGGACAAAAAATGTCTGATTATTTAGACCAGATCGAAGCCATGCGTGGCCGCATCCAGGATAAGGCAGAGTGGGCGGCTATCAATCCAGAATACGCCGTGCGGATGAAGCTACAGAACCGTTTCAGCACCGGGCTGGAAATTGCTCAATACACCGCAGACATCATGCGTCGTGATATGGCGAACTACGATGCGGATTCCTCAAAATACACTCAATCTCTGGGATGCTGGCACGGATTTATCGCTCAGCAGGTCATGATGGGTGTGAAGCGCCACAAGCAAACAACCGACCGCAGCTACATCTACCTGTCTGGCTGGATGGTTGCAGCATTGCGCTCTCAGTTTGGACCCCTGCCCGACCAGAGCATGCACGAAAAAACATCTGTGTCTGATCTGATTGGCGAAATCTACACCTTCTTGAAGCAGGCTGATGCGCGCGAACTTCGCCACATGTTCGCTGAGCTGGACGAAGCACGTGCTGGCGGCGGCGATGTTGATGGCATCATCCAGCGTATCGACAACTACGACACCCACGTTGTGCCAATCATTGCCGATATCGACGCAGGCTTCGGTAACGAAGAGGCGACCTATCTGTTGGCAAAGCGCATGATCGAAGCGGGCGCTTGTGCCATTCAGATCGAAAATCAGGTTTCTGACGCGAAGCAGTGTGGTCACCAGGCTGGCAAGGTCACCGTGCCCCATGAAGATTTTGTGTCCAAGATCAACGCAGTTCGCTACGCGTTTTTAGAGCTCGGCATAGACAACGGCATTATTGTCGCTCGCACCGACTCGCTGGGCGCTGGTCTTACGCAGAAAGTACCCGTCTCTATTCAGCCAGGTGATCTGGGCAGCAAGTACTGCGACTTCTTGGAAACTGAAGAAGTACACGACTTAAACGAGCTGCAGGAAGGCGACATAACCATCCACCAGGGTGGCAAGCTATGCAAGCCAAACCGCTTGGACAATGGTTTGTACGCGTTTAAAGAAGACACCGGATTTGATCGCGTGGTCCTGGACTGTATCACCAGCCTGGAGCACGGTGCAGATCTGCTTTGGATCGAAACCGAGCGCCCCAACGTTCAGCAGATTGCTGACATGGTCAACGCAGTGCGTGAAGTTCGCCCGGAAGCAAAACTGGTCTACAACAACTCGCCATCGTTCAACTGGACGTTGAAGTTCCGCGAGCAGGTCTACAACGACTGGAAGGCAGAAGGCAAAGACGTGTCTGCCTACCCTGATCCTGCCGTTAACGAAAGAGGATTGATGGATGTGGCCATCGACACCACAGAACTGGCACAGGAGGCGGATAACCTGGTGCAGTCATTCCAGGCGGACGCCGCTCGCGAAGCCGGCATTTTCCACCACCTGATTACGCTGCCCACCTACCATACAGCTGCCTTGTCTACAGACACGCTGACCGGTGGTTACTTCGGCGACCTGGGCATGCTGGCTTATGTACGTGATGTCCAGCGTCAGGAAATTCGCAATGATCTGGCGGCTGTGAAGCACCAGGATCTGGCGGGTTCCAATATCGGGGACGATCACAAGGAATACTTCCTGGGTGAAAAAGCCCTCCTGGCCGGCGGCGCTGCAAACACCATGAACCAGTTCTAGGTGCTTAAACGTCTGCAGAAAACGGGTCTTCGGACCCGTTTTTTTATGCATCAAAAACCCCACCTCGCCTATCCGCATGGAGAGTGTTAAATTCTCTAAAGGGTAGGATTTTGAGGGGGCGCAAATGTCGCAAGATCCCAAAACTTCTTTGTTGGCCGTTGTCGCGGATCTGAAAGAAGAAGGTGATGGGCTTTATCAGCTGTTAAAAGACCAGGACACAGGTATCTGGACTCAAGTGTCAAGCTTTAAGTCCTGGACCGTGTGGGACGTGGTTGCACACCTTCACTTCTCCGATTACATGGCGCTGACCTCGCTTTCCAGCGGTGCAGCGTTTAAGTCGCTGATGAAAGAGATCGCCGAAGTTCGCTCGGCGCGCAAATACACCGACCAGTGGCTCAGCGAAGACGGGCATTCCATCACCGGTCCTGCACTGCTCGAACGTTGGCGCAACACATTTAAAGACTTGTGTGATGCTCTGGAAGCCGCAGATCCGAATGAACGGTTCGTCTGGGTAGGCCCGGGTATGAAAGCGCGCATGTTTGCCACGGCACGCCAAATGGAAACCTGGGCACACGGCTGGGAAGTCTATGACCTGCTGGGGTTACAGCGAAGCCATACCGATCGCATAAGAAATATCGCCACCATTGGCGTACGCACGTACGGGTGGACTTTCGCCAATCGAAAGCTGGAAGTACCGCAACCAGAGCCCTATATCGAATTGGCCGCACCCTCGGGTGACACCTGGTCGTTCAACGATCCGGCCAGCGAACATCGAGTTGTGGGTAATGCTGTGGAGTTTTGCCAGGTGGTCACCCAAGTCAGAAACATCGCCGATACACAGCTGCAGGTCAGCGGCGATAACGCCGAGGCCTGGATGGCCGTGGCTCAGTGTTTTGCCGGACCACCAGAGGATCCGCCCTTACCCGGATCGCGTACCTAACCACCCCATCGTTTTAAGGATCAGGAGTCCACTCAATGAACCCTAATCAGCAATCGCATCTCGGCACGTTAATACACACCGGCCTGTTAGCAATCGTTTTGTGCATGGCCGGCTGTCAGCAGCAAGCCTCACAAACCGTCGAGGTAGAAGAATCACAAGCAGCCGCATCGCCGACAACCCAATCCAGCGTGCCCAACAATCCTGGGGCTGCCGCCCCGCTGCTGGAGGGAATTGGACCACTACATTTTCCAATCAGTACCAGCGTACCGCTGGCACAAAAGTATTTCGATCAGGCCATGACCTTATCCTTTGGGTTCAATCACGCAGAAGCGGTCAGATCATTTAAGGAAGCGGCGCGCTTGGATGCTACCTGCGGCATGTGCTGGGCTGGCGCTGCGCTGGCCTTAGGACCCAACATCAATGCACCCATGGGTGAAGCGGCGATCAGCCCAGCCTGGGACGCGGTTCAGCAAGCACTTGCCCTACGAGACTTCGAGAATGAAAAAGAAAGAGCGTACATAGACGCCATCGCCACCCGCTATTCACAAGACGGAGAAGACCGTCATGGGCTGGATATCATCTATGCGGGTGCTATCGGCGGCGTTGCGGATCGATATCCAGATGACCTGCATGCTCGTACCTTACATGCTGAAGCGCTGATGGACCTGATGCCCTGGTCCTACTGGAATGACGACGGCACACCAACCAATGATCAGACCACGAAATTGGTTGCAGAGTTAGAGCATGTGTTATCCGTTGATCCTGCACATCCCGGCGCGGCACACCTGTACATCCACGCTATGGAACAATTTGAGCCAGCCAAGGCTGAGGCCGCAGCCGACATCCTGGGCGATCTTGTACCGGTTGCTGGCCACCTGGTGCACATGCCCTCACACATCTATCTGCGGGTGGGACGCTATAGCGACGCTGTGGATGCCAACGCAAAAGCCGCCCTGGCTGATGAGGACTATATATCTCAATGTAACGCTCAGGGTCTGTACCCCGCTGCCTACTATCCACACAATATCCACTTTCTCTGGTACGCGGCCATGATGGAAGGCCGTAAAGCACTGGCCGTGGACAGCGCCGAAAAACTGGCGGTCAAAGTTCCCATCGCCATGGCAAAACAGATGGGTGCACTGCAAAGCTACATTGCGGTGCCCGTTTACACGTACGTTCGATTTGGCATGTGGGACGAGGTGCTGGCTGTTCCGGCAGCAGAGGAAGGCCTGCCGTTCGCCGAAGCCATGCGATTGTATGGTCGAGGCATCGCTTACGCCGCTTTGGGTAATCTAGAAGCCGCCCAAGCAGAGCTTACCGCACTGGAAACCCTGGCAAATACCGACGCCATGAAAAAACTGAACATGCGACGCCCAGGTGTCACTGAAGATTTGATGGGTATTGCGATGTCCCTGGTACAAGCCCGGATATACCGCAGCCAGGCCAATGCAGACGCCGAGATTGCAGCCCTGAAACAGGCCGTTGCGCATCAGGACGCCCTACCCTATACGGAGCCCCCGCTGTGGCACTACCCGGTTCGCCAAGCCTTAGGTGACGCCCAGCTTCGCAATAACGAAGCAGCCAACGCCAAAGAAACCTTTGCTCAGGATCTGCATCACTTTCCCAAGAACCCATGGTCGTTGTACGGCACACAGCAAGCCATGGCGGCGCTGGGTGAATCTGCTCAGGATCTGCAGGAAGCGGTGGACAATGCTTGGCGAAACGCAGATATCCCACCTGCCATAACTTGGTAGAGGGATTACAGGTAAACAAATGCTTGCTATGCTTGTTTAACAGGCATAGCATACGCCGCCTTGCGTATACGACCTAACAGTTTGTATTTGCCAATCACTACCGTATCCACTGAACAGGAGACATCGATGATATATCTCAGCAACGCAGATCATCCCGCGCCGAGTATTCGTGGTGGTTCTTTCAGTCGGTTACGCGACCTGAGTTACGTTAAGAAACGTTAGCACTCAACTTGCACTCAGCAGCCTCTCTTAAACTCGGGCTGCCTCAATAAATCGCTGACTTACCACCGAATCTCGGAGAGGTTCTGTGACGCCTGTGCACCTCCGCGTTTAAGCCTCACAGATACTGATTTGCGATAACCACCTGTTTTCGCGAGGTTTTGGGAGAAAAACCGTGGGTAAGAAGGGCAAAGAAGCCTTCAGACAAAACACAGCGCAAAATTTTTTGGCAAAGACATGAACACAACAGCAATACAAGATAGCCAGCAACACAACAGCAACTATGCGGGTTTGTGGCAGATCACCGAGGGTGAACGGGTACGCTACCTGGGTGCCGTATTCGCCATGGGGTTGACCAATATCTGCATGTTCGGGGCGCCCATCATCGGCGGCCACGCCATTGATGTGATTCACTTGAACGACATCACACACGCGGACAGCATCCTGGCCTGGGTCACCCAGACTCTGTTTGGTGAAGCCACCCAGACGAGCTACCTGTGGGTGGCGGCCCTGGCGAGCATCGCCATTACCGCCGTGGGTGGAATATTTCTCTACGGTCGAGGTCGCCTTGCCGCCCTAGCATCCGAGCGCATTGCGCGCAGACTGCGCGAGGCTTTATATGCGCGCTTACACGCCATCGAAGCTGGGTTTTACGATACCGCAGACACAGGTGATTTGGTCCAACGCTGCAGCTCGGACGTAGAGACCCTGCGCGTGTTCCTGGTCTCTGATGTCATTGAAATTGGTCGGGCGATCATGCTGGTTCTGTGTCTGGTGCCGGTGTTGTTCTCGATTCACACCACGCTTGCCTGGTTATCTCTGGTCATGATGCCGTTCTTGACGATCGGGGCCTACATCTTCTTCCAGAAAGTCAAAATCGTTTTTGAACAGACCGACGAATCAGAAGCAGCCATGACCGCCACGCTGCAGGAAAACCTGACCGGGATTCGCGTCGTGCGAGCTTTTGCCCGACAGGACCATGAGATCGATAAATTTGGTCAGCGGAACGCCGACTTTCGTGAAAAGAACAAGCGCCTGATCGAACTGATGGGGTACTACTGGAGTATCTCTGATTTCTTCGCCATGACCCAGATGGGTATTGTGCTGTTTGCCGGTGGTTACTTTGCCTTGCAGGGATCTATCACCATCGGTGATCTGTTTATTTTCATGACCTGCGAGTCCATTGTGATCTGGCCGGTCCGCCAGCTGGGTCGGGTGCTCACGGACAGCGGTAAGGCTGTGATCGCGCTGGGTCGAGTCAATCACATTCTGACCGAGCCAGAGGAATCAACGGGTTTTGTACCTCCCCATGGCAGAGCCAGGGGCGATATTCAGGCACGGCAGCTGCAGCTGAACTATGGAAGCGCCCAGGTGCTGACAGATTTCAACATTGATATTCCAGCTGGCGAAACCCTGGGGATTGTGGGTCCACCAGGCAGCGGTAAAACAACCTTTATCCGCGCCTTGCTGGGTTTGTATCCCTACAAGGGGGGTACCCTGACCATCGACGGTGAAGAAATTTCTTCGCTGGATCGCAAGTGGCTGCGTCATCAGATCGGCGTGGTGCTACAGGACCCATTTCTGTACTCGCGCACCATCAGCGCAAACATTGCCGTTGGACGCCCAAATGCCCCAGCCGAAGAGGTCGAAATGGCTTGCCGGGAGGCTGCGCTGTTGGATTCCATTCGCTCTTTCCCTGCCGGGTTTGACGAAATGGTCGGAGAGCGTGGCGTCACCCTGTCCGGTGGACAACGCCAGCGTCTCGCTTTAGCACGCGCACTGTTGAAAGATCCGCCTGTTCTTGTACTGGACGATTCATTAAGCGCGGTGGATACGGGTACCGAAGCGGACATTCTGGGCGCTCTGCGACAACGGCGAGGCCGCGCGACCACGCTGGTGATTGCCCATCGCCTGAGCAGCGTGATGGATGCAGATCGCATTTTAGTGATGGACCAAGGACGCTGTGTTCAATTGGGTACACATGACCAACTGAAACAAGAGCCAGGCATCTACCAACGCCTTTGTGTCATCCAGGGCGCCTTGGACCGACAGATTACCGAAGAGGTAAAACAAGTTCGCAAACAGGAGGATCACCCTCATGTACGATGATGAAAACTACAACGACGGTTTTGATGATGCAGCCCTCGCCACAAGCATCAATCCTGCCTTGTGGAAAAAACTATTT
This sequence comes from Pseudomonadota bacterium, assembly GCA_039028095.1. Taxonomy (GTDB): domain Bacteria; phylum Pseudomonadota; class Gammaproteobacteria; order Pseudomonadales; family Azotimanducaceae; genus UBA4421. Next base: position 13,681 of record JBCCIU010000039.1, on the reverse strand, counting down.
AGCTACGCTGCGCGCTATCCCACCCAGTTGAAGTGGCTGGCCACCTTTGCCGTGCTCACTGCTCTGATGGAAGTGGCCTATCCCTTGATTACCAAAGGCGTGATTGATGAAGTCAACGCCTACTACAACGAAGGGGTTGATCCACAGCTTTGGATCTGGGGTGTGGCCTATCTGGTTTGCACAATCATTATCTGTCTCTCCATTGGCGGTTTCATCTGGATGGCGGGCAAAATACGCACTCAGATTGCGCACGACATTCGTGAAGATGGATTTGAAAACCTGCAGAAGCTGTCCTTCAGTTTTTACGATCACCGCCCGGTTGGTTGGCTGATGGCGCGGATGACCTCTGACTCTGAACGCCTCTCCAATATTCTCGCTTGGGGCTTTCTTGATCTGGTCTGGGGATTGACCATCATGGCGGGGATCGCCATTGCCATGTTGGTCATGAGCTGGAAGCTAGCGTTGGTGGTGCTTGCGGTACTGCCTGTTCTGGCCTGGATTTCAGCGCGCTTTCAACGCCGTATCTTAACTTCGGCTCGTACGGTGCGTTCCACAAACTCTCGTATTACCGGCAACTATAACGAAGCGATCATGGGCGTGGTCACCAGTAAAGCGTTCGTCCGGGAAGAAGCAAATCAGGATGATTTCAACGTGTTGACTCATCGTATGCACGAAGCCTCGGTCACCAATCTGACCCACGCGGCGGTGTATCTACCCATTGTGATCACCATGGCCAGCCTGGCCGCTGGTCTGGCGTTAGCAGTGGGTGGCATCGACTCCCTGGCAGGCATCATACCGGTCAGCACGCTTATCGCATTTATGGCCTATACGCGGCATTTCTTTGATCCCATTGAAGAGCTGGGCCATTGGTTTGCAGAAATGCAGATGGCACAAGCGTCTGCCGAACGGATCCTGAGTCTTATTGAGGCGGAGCCGGACATTGTGGATGCACCTTCGGTGCGCGAAGCGATGCAACAACAGGCACAAACCGAACACACCAGCGACACGTATGCTGCTGACGGTGGTCAGGCGACCATCAACGAAATTCGGCTGCAGGATCTGAAATTCGCCTACGATCCGGCCAAACCGGTCATCGATGGGATAGATCTGGTCGCACGCCGTGGCGAAACCATCGCGATCGTTGGACCAACCGGCGGCGGAAAATCCACTCTGGTCAATCTGATCTGTCGATTTTACGAACCCACTGGAGGTGCTGTATTGATCGACGGCGTGGACTATCGAACTCGCAGCCTGCACTGGCTGCAGTCTAACATTGGCATGGTCTTGCAGAACGCCCATGTGTTTTCCGGACCAATCATGGAAAACATTCGCTACGGCCGACTGGATGCCACAGACGAAGAAGTGATTGAGGCAGCAAAAGTTGCGGGCGCTCACGAATTCATCACCCAGTTCGAAGCGGGGTATCAAACCGACGCCGGTGAGTCTGGTAACTTGTTGTCTGCCGGTCAGAAGCAGCTGGTGTCGTTCGCCCGCGCTATTCTGGCAGACCCCCAGGTCCTGGTGATGGATGAGGCGACCTCATCGGTAGACACAGAAACCGAACAGCGTATCCAGGCAGGTATGGAGCAGGTGCTGCAGGGGCGTATCGCCTTTGTGATCGCCCATCGACTGTCGACGGTGCGCCATGCAGACCGGATCATCGTGATCGCAGACGGTAAAATTATCGAAGAAGGCCCCCATGAGGCTTTGATGAGCGCCCAGGGTCACTATTTTGATCTGTATCGACAGCAGAGTCTGCAGGAATCGAGTCGTGATTTAGGCTCGCCGGCCCCGGCCTAGCGCCCCGCTCGACATCGATGCGGACCAGAACCAGATCTGGGCTACAAACGGATCCTCAGCGCAGCGGCCGCAGGATGAGGATCCAGGTAGCTCTGTTTTAGAACGTACTCGTCGGGAAACTGTCGAAAGTGATGCTTTAGCAGTGTGATCGGCGCAAGCAACGGCTGCTCACCACGCCGGTACGCCTGAATCACCTGATCGAGTTCCTGTCTGTCTGCCGAGGGCAACTGACGCTTCAGATAGCCTTGTAAGTGGGCTAACACGTTGGTGTGGCCTTTGCGTGTGGCTGGTTGTTTTAAGCCTTGCATCACCAGCAGGATATAAGCCTGAGCCTTGGCTTCAACGTCACCTTTAAGATTGCTGAGCAAACGACCAACCTCCTGGTAGGTTTGAATGCTGTGCGCCATCACCAGATATTTATATCGGCTATGAAATTCTATCAATCTAGCAGCCGTCAAATTCTCGGTCATCAGCTGCCAATGCGCGTAGGTAAAGACCCGGGTGACAAAGTTCTCCCGAATGGCATCATCAAACAGTCGACCCGCTTCCTCCACAGGCAATTGCGGCAAGGCTTCAATCAGCGATGCTGCGTACCGACCTGAAGCCTGACGAACACCCGGGCCATCCTGCCCGGGCGGATACACCTTAACTCGAAACAGTCCACAACTGGGTGAATTGTGCATAAACACATAGCCACTCAGCTCCCCGATCTGAGGCACCACAGATTCCGCATAGTCTTTGAGTGCTTGAGTCTTGTTGATGGTGGGATCTTTCACCCCAACCACCTGGTAGTCATCCGGGTATCCCACCAACCGAATGGGAGGGCGTGGCACAGGCATGCCGATGGCAACTTCGGGACAAAAGGATGTGTAATCAAACAAACCCTCTAGTCGATCATGGGGCATGGACGATCGAGCCCCTGTTCCGTCATAGCGGACTTCTTTTCCCAACAAGCAATCGCTCACACCCACTTTCAGCGGTGCATCGGGTCTGTTGGGAAAGTCTTCCATTCAGGCTTAGGGGTCCGCTGCGCGGATCCTACCCTCGAGTAGCAATGAAATCCCAGACATTATCCGCACCAAGCTGGGCCAGGGCCATCCCTAACCTCGCTTGCCAGTAAAATTCGTTGCCCCATTCATCTCGCCAGGCCCAGGCCCTGCGAGTGTAGTGATGCAGCTGATGTTCGTGGGTGAAACCCATGGCCCCATGGATCTGGTGCACCTGTTCCGCAACCACACCAACGGCTTCACCAACCCGCGCCTTACTGGCGGCCACTTCGTCCAAAAATCTATCTGAAGATACCGCATCCACAGCTGCATCCGCAGCGCGCAGGGCTGCGGCAACTTCTGCGGCCACCACCGCCAGGCTGTGTTGAATCGCCTGAAACTTGCTGATAGAGCGACCAAACTGGGTTCGTTCCGTAGCAAATTGAATCCCCAGATCCAGCACTGTCTGCAAACAACCCGCCATCAGGTTGATACGTCCCAGGGCTGATAGTGCATAAGGGTCCTGTGGCACCTCAATTTTTTGCGCGTTATCCGGTATTGCGATGATATCGTTGGGCTCACCGGCCATGTTCGAACCCTGGTGAACAACTTGTGGTGACTCAACCACGACGACTTCGCGGGTATCCGCTTCTATTCCCACCACACGAGAAACACTGCGCCCCCAGGGTACGGAGACAATTTGTCCATCGATGATCTCGCCAATGCTGGAAAGCCCGCCCGCTCCAGCCCATTGATTGGCTAACAACGTTTCTGTCATTGGCAGAGGCACGGCAAAACGCCCACAGGTTTGCACAAAAGCGAACAGATCATTCCAATCCGTTCCCGTAGCGTAACTACCTAACTGATCAAAACCGTTTTCACGCACCACCTGCCATAGCGTGTCGGGGAATTGACCCGTCTCGGCCTGATCCAGGAGTTTCTTATCACAGTGGTCGGAGAATATTTTCTGCGCCGAGTCTAAGATCAGTTGGCGCGTATCTACTTGTTCACTCATATGTTACTCCCCGCTACCTCAGGCCAAGTCCACGGGCAATCACGCCACGTAAAATTTCGCGCGTGCCACCACGCAAAGTGAACGAAGGTGACAACATCAACGTCTCCTCGAAGGTTTCGCGGAAAGCCTTGATCTGACCCGAGGCAGGTGCTGCTAGGCGCGCAATCTCCGGAAGTATTTTTTCGAAGTTGTTACCCAGCTCTTTTACCAGAGCGGCCTCCACCCCAACATCTTTGTGTTGCTCTAACATGCCCGCAACAGAAATAGACATTCGCCGCATCGTCATAATATGTGCGGCAATTCTGCCAATGGCAGCCGCTTGGTGGGGTGCAGGATCGTCACCACAAGCACGCACCAGTTCCACAAACACTCGAAACGCAGACAAAAACCGCTCTGGGCCGCTGCGCTCATACGCCAGTTCAGAGGTCACCTGCTCCCAGCCGTTCCCGGGTTCACCGACAACACGGTCAGCTGGCACAAAGACATCCTCAAAGACCACCTCATTAAAGTCCTCACCCCCGGCCATATTGGCAATGGGACGAACCTGCGCCCCATCGTTGCGAAGATCCACGATGATTTGCGAAAGACCGGCATGTCGGTTGTCGCTGGCGGGCTCTGTTCTCACCAAGCAAATAATAAAATGATTGCGGTGGGCATCTGTCGTCCAGATCTTGGTGCCGTTGATGCGATACTGATCTCCCTCGCGAATGGCGGTGGTTCGTACAGACGCCAGATCCGATCCGGTGTCGGGTTCGCTCATCCCAATAGAAAAAAACGCCTCACCTCGTGTGATCTGAGGCAGGTAAGTCTGCTTTTGCTCCGATGTACCAAAACGCAGCAGTAAAGGTCCGCTCTGGCGGTCGGCAATCCAGTGAGCACTGACCGGTGCGCCAGCAGCCAGAATCTCTTCTGTGACCACATAGCGTTCAAAGAAAGACCGATTGGAACCACCATATTCTTCTGGCCAGGTCATACCAATCCAGCCTTGGGCGCCTAGCTTGCGGCTGAATTCAGGATCATGACCGGTGACAAAATCAGAATTCGGGCGTGGAAAGTGCGTTTTTGTGTCCTGCAGAAAATCGCGCACTTCCTGGCGCAACGCTTCAGTTTGAGAAGTCAAACTGACCCGATCAAATTGCAGCATCGTGAATGCCTATCAAAAAAAGAAGCCAACGACAGTAGCAGCAAATTCCCCAGATGCAACAAAATCCCTTAGACTTAAGACATCTAGCACGCGCCACTTACTGGAGTAAATTTGACCAGCCAAGCCATACAAGACAGCTTCGCCCCTGTGTTTAAAGACATTCGAGAGCGTTCAACGGTCGCTGACAGTTTTATCGATCGAGACTTGTATCGTGTCTACGTTGCAACGCTCTGGTCGAACGTGGTGCTGTCGCCGGAAGAAGTTGGGCTGGAAGAGGCTGATATCGAGGATCTGCACGATATCGTGGTCGCTGAGATATCTGACGCCATCGGTGCAGCTTCTCTGCAGGAGATTTTTACCTTTATTGCCTCGAAGGACGGAGAACGCGCCATGGGTGAAGCCCGTCTCACCCAGTCACATAAAGATCTGCTGAACTACTTTTCCAGCATGATTTTGGACCCCGAGGGACATAGGAAATTTATGGATCAGATTCGGGAAGAGCAGAACAAGCCCAGTAAGCGGCGCTAAGAACAGCTGCGGGTTTGACGGCTGCATGTTCCCACACAGCCCCTAACCCATCGGTCTTTAGACGCTGATGCGTCGTCGTATCAGACCGATAGCCCCCAGGCCAAGGGCCAACACACCCAGTGTGCCCGGCTCTGGCACAGTTTTGAGATCCAGAGAGACCAGAAAAGAAGCTTCCAGGTAGCCACCGTTTAAGCCGCGCATCAGACCATCATCCACAGCTTGAGGACCCATCAGCGCAAAAGGCGCATCGCCTAAAAACAGGCCGAAATCCAGGTCCTTTAAGCCGAATGCAAGACTACCGGCGAACACATCACCCGCCGCGGAACAGAATCCTACGCTGCCGCTGAGTCCACCAACGCAGGGTGAAACCAGATCTCCAATCAGACCAAACAGAAGTTCAACATCGTTCAAGGCAAAGTCACCTACCAGATCTGTTAGCGGAATCCAGCCTGCCAGATTCACCATTTGAGAGGTGTTACCGTCGCTGATGGTGCCTTGGATTTCATAATCCAGGATAAAGGGTTGTACCGCGTCCGCATCAAAATCCCGCGGCGGCAGGTTGGTCATCAGATACCCAAGCTCCCCAATCACATAGTAGCTGTCGTCATCCGGAATATTGGGTGATACAAATCCCCCATCGATGGGGTTCAGCTCGCCATTGGCATCGAACACCAGATTCAGACTGGCATCATATCCAAGAACTAGAGTCGCCTGAGCGGCACTGGCGAAAAATACAAAGGAACACGCAACAAGCAGTCGCGCAACGGTTGATCGCAAACGAAAGACAATCCTCACTTTATCCCCCCAACGGAATCAGTAAATTTCTGAGTCAACCATACGATCAGTATTTGTAAATTACATGGTGTTTTTGCAACGGTTTCGTAAGCACCCACACATCGATTGGCACTGAACGAAACAAGTCACCTTAACGTTTAAACAATCGGCGAGTTATTCGTTGTGCAATGCTGGCAGGGATTGGCGGATGCCGTTGCAGCCGTTCGTTTGCCGCTTCAAGCCCCCACGCATAACCGCTGCTCGGCTCGTCGATGAGTCCAATGGCTGCCTGCGCTGCCTCATCCGCCGTCAGATCTTGTGGCGTTTGGGTTGCTGTCGGCAACAAGTCGGTCACAATCCTATTTGGACAGAAACCATGTATGCGAATACCTCGCGCCATCATTTCTTGGCTCACGCTGCGAACCAATCCCACAAGCGCATGTTTTGTTGTGGCATAAATCGGATCAAATACATACGGATGAATACCCGCCAACGAGATCGTCACAATGACACAGCTACCCGCAGGCATGCGCGGAATCAGACTTTGCAGCCCAAAAACCACACCGTCTAAGTTAACCGCACGCACAGCCGCGTATGAGGCGGCGGTACTCGACAAGAACTTGTATTGCGCTGCATCAGATCTGTTGGGCGCACTCATCATACCCGCGTTCAAGAACAGCACATCGGGACCACCACGCTGTTCTGCCAGAACCCGCCAGGCGTCAGGGTCGGTAACATCCAGCGGATAAAAGTCTCCTTGTGGTGGTCGATTAAGATCTAACGATAAGGAAGAGGCGCCAGATTTGACGGTCTGACGGCAGATCGCAGCTCCCAGGCCAGCACTACCGCCGGTGATCATGATACGCTTGTCCTTCAAAGTATTAAGAGTCATTGCTGTGGATCGTTCTTCTATTGCGCGCTGGGGGTTTTGGCAGGTTGTTGTGGCAAGCGCATACCGCCGTATTAAACGACTCTGCGGCATTCATGTCTATCTGGTTAACTCACGCCCTCTGGCTAGGCTGGAGCAGACGGAACTAGCGTCAGGTCATGAGGTAAGGCGGGTCATTCCAGAGGACACCCAATCAATTATACAAGTGCCAGAGCTGGGTCTTGATGAAGTGTTCTTGAAACAAGCTTTCGAACGCGGGGACGTATGCATCGGTTACTTTGTCGAAGGCCAACTTGTATCCTATTTCTGGTGCGGGTTCAACCAAGTACCCGCGGAGGCTGGCCTGGTAGCAGAAATGGGAGACGGATACTCGTACGCTTACAAAGCGCAAACGCTAAAGGACTTTCGAGGACAGCGTCTGCAGGAAGTTCTGACGCATCACAACGACCATCTATTGCTGGAGAATGGGTTAGAGCAGAATATCGAGTACATTGACTTCGCAAATCTACCTCAACGAAGCGCATCGGCCCGCTATGGCAACCGCACCGTTGGATACATCACCCGCATTAAGTTTCGCGATATTGACCGGCTCTATCACAGTAACGGTGCGCAACGGGCAAACTTTCGCTTTGTCTTCCAACCAGTTGTCTGAGGGCGATAAGTACTAGTTATTCGTCAGCACATGCGACAACTGATGGCCTGCATCCGCAACATCCGTAGACAAGATGTATTTCGAGTTGTTTTCCGCTTCAGCCTTAAGACGCCGATCGAACGTACCGGGAAAGCGCCAAACGATCTTTATAGCCTTAAACAGTACTTTTATTTCCGGACAGTGCTCAGGCAGCTCTGGACGGGTAGAGAACCCCCATTGAAAACAACGCCGGATACAACGGTACATGCAAAGGTATCGCGGCGTGTTTAGATAGATGACGACATCAGCCCGCTCCCGCACCATATCGGATACACCATCGATGACCCAATCAGGTTCTTCGCACATCGCCTTAATAGCGGTCATCTTCTGACCGGGATCAGGCTTTTGCCAGTGAGGTGCCCAGACTACGGAATCGAGATGTTTCACTGGCAACTTAAACTGCTGAGCTAAGGCTTTCGATAACGTAGTTTTACCGGCCCCGGCGTTGCCTGTGACATGTATACGCATGCCGGCTTACCAGTGCTCACACATGAAACGCTGAGCGGATCAGTCTTCCGAACTGCATGGCTGCACCGGCAAGATTAACAATTAACCCAGCCAGAAACGGCCAGAACTGTTGCCACACAAAAACGTTCCCAGCTTGCAAGAGGATCAGCAGGATGAACAACGCGGCGATCACCCTGTTGGAATTTCGATCTACGTCGCCATGCGTATCCTGATTTTCCCTCAATGCCAGGCGCGAGGTGACCAGAGAAAAAATCATGTAGCTTGCCCAGGCGGCGCTACCGATCATCCAACACAGAGCCGCATTCAACTCTGCAGAAATCAGCAGCAGGGCCACCAGAGAAAAACCAGCAGCGGTTAAACTGGCTTCTAACAAGAAGCCCAGCCGCAGCCGATCCCCCGGCAGCCAAGCCCCCTCTCCGCGACTTCCAAACGCCACAACAACGCCGCTGAAACCCGCGAGCGCAATTGCGACTTCGGTAATGCCAACCAGTACCTCAGCAACATCCATCCTTCGCCGTTCCCATCAATTTTGTTTGAATTATTCTTTTCGAAATCGCTGATGAGCGCTTACGCTTGCACCTAGGCCCAACCCAGATCTCGCATCGCCCAGGGTGCATTCCAGATTTTGGTCAGTGAAGACACCTGGTCTGAGTCGTTCATAGTGACGACATACACGTAGTGGGAATGTGTCGACTGCCCGGTTGGTGGCACCGGGCCGCCGTCCCCCACATGTGTTGCGTGATAAGTGGCAAAAAAGATTGCGCATCGATTTGCTTCGTCCCAAGCGGATGTATGCAGTTCATAGGTTGCGCCCGCTGCGGTGACCGTCCCAAAGGCCTTCATCCATTCACAATATCCCTCGACCGTTGAGATATCCTCCAACGGTTCGCTCTGGGCATGGAAACCTGCATCCTGCGCAACGAACCCCTTGCACCCCTCCCACCCAAGCGGTGTTTCACATGCCTCAAAGAAGCGTTTTGCATTTTCAAACCCAGACATCATTTCCCTCCCGATAATCGAACGAGCTATTCACTCTTACATCTGAAGTATTCAACAAAACTCATATCCTGGGAAGCAACCGAGTAGTTAGCACTCAACTCTTGAGCGGTCAGCGTGTGCTGTATGAAGCGCTCTTCAAGGATCTTTGTTTCGCTTTTGCCTTCGGTATGGATTGGGTACTTGCGCTGCCCCAGCGCATCACAGTCATCTGGAAGTTGTGAATGTTTGTTGTACGTCCACAGGCCTTCAAGGCCATGCCGTGCTGCATGTTCAGGGCTGGCAAATCCTTGGAAGGGGAGCGCCAATAGTAGCGCCAACATCAAACTTCTAGCTGGTCTATCCACAACCCCATATTTCCCTTTGAATAACGCCAGCAACGTCATAATTGGCACCCGATCTCAGTCACCGCCATACTTAGCACGCAAGGCTTCAACCAGTTCGCTTTCGTCGGGGAACGTCCCGGTCTGAAATTTCGAATACTCCAGAGTGCCGTTTACCACAACGTCGAAGATGCCCTTTCCTTCGGGCACAAGCTCAACCTGGGTGTCAAAGACCTGTTGGATTTTTGCAGCCAGACTGACCGCTTGAGGTTTGTAATCTCACTGGGCGCAATAAGTTATGGATATCTTCATCGTATTTGTTTCCAGATCACTCATCATCATAGACCGTTCCGTGGAGCTTCGATAGCAGCTAGCCGATGCCTTACTTTCCACAGGACCGCATAGTGGACTATCAGCATCGCTCTATTTCCGCCCTCAAGGCCGTCATAAAACGAGGCACAATTTCATGAACCCAAGCCGGTTCACGATGCCGAATCATGAGCCAGAACAGGTTTTTCACGTCCCAGAACGTGGCATCCAACAGCCCAGGTTCTTTGGGGTCACGTTTGAAGTGCCAATGCACAGAGTTCGGGTACTTTTTGCGGGAATAACCGCCGATGTGGGATATGTAAAGGCCAACTGCATCCGCTGCCTTATCGATCGCTGATTGCAATTCTCTTTTTGAAATACCTGCCGGGAGGTCGACGTAGAAGTCATCTGATTTTTTGTTGCTCGCCATACAGAACGGTTCCGACTATGTTCACTATTAATAACATAGGAACTTTTGAATGTTGGCAAGTGTTTACCAGCTTCACTAAAGCGGCGGGCTTTGATAGCGACCAATCTTTCATTATGCATCTTCAGATACCCATCAACGATTGCAGATAGTTTCTAACAACGGATCAACCGCGCTTCGCAAATTACAGCTCTAGTCTCATCGGTTGAACCAATATGTCCGAGTCTGGACGAAGTGGCTCAAGGTCTCCGAACGCTTGAAAACCCGCTGATAGGTACATCCGCCACGCAGGCGTGTCAGCGGCAGTTACAGACAGCATCATACGCTTCGCGTGATTTTGGCGCGCCCACTCGATGGTTTTCGCGACAAGCGCGGCACCAATGCCTGCGCCACGCGCTTCTAAAGCGACCCACATTTGAAACAAGTGGGCTGTGGTGATGTCGTCTTCGATCATTGCTCCCCAAGCCAAACCCACTCCCTTGCCTTGGACACGAGCAAACAAGGGCAGATCTAGAACCGATGAAGCCGTTGAGATCCGCTTTTCCCAATCAGCATCCGAAACCGTCAACGCCGAAGCAAGTGTGCTGCCGAACGCATCAGGTGAATCGCGCAGAGCGGCGATTCGGAGTGATTTGTAGGTGCGCCAATCAGAATTTGATAAGCGCAAGATCTCAAAATTGGAGGGCATAGTCTTATCTGCCTGAGTTTTAGTTTGACGATCAAAGTTGTTCAGATCCGCGAGTCGTCGGCCGGAATTCGCATCGGCTCACGCATTAGCGCTAATCGTCACAGGTACCTTCGAAAACTTGGTTTGGATATTTTGTTTCTTCGGGGAAATAGTAGACAGCCTGGATAAGTGACCCCATAAATTCATAGACCGCCATAGACGCCTGAGCATTCCTGCCGTGACTTCCTTCCCAGCTGGCGACCTCGACCACACTGACCCGCTCAACGCTGCAAGTCATTCCCCGAATGTCGGATCTGCAGGTTGGACATGATGCAAAATATTCCCGCATGGAGCTTGCTAGAGCTTCCTTTCCTTCAAGTTCGGTAGACATCGCAGAACGGTTAATGTAATTCCATCGTACATCTTCTGTCACGAGCGCAGTCATCGCATCAATGTCTTGGGCGTTGAACGCGCTGATGAAATTGCGAACGGTGTTCGCCCGATCTTCGACTTCGATGGCCTCCGCAAAACTCGCTAACGGTACAAGAACGATCGCGATAAACAAGATCAGTATTGAAGTTTTCATGCCAATGCTTCAGCCCTGAAGACGTTTTTGAAGTCGTTCAGCCCACGCCATCGTTAGGTGCCAATTGCGACCTGGTGACTAAAACCACCACGAATCGTCTGCTTCTGAATTCTCACAGAGAGCATTAAGGGTAAGTAATGTCTGCTTAGTTTCTTCAAACTCCTCCTGCGAAATTGCACCGCTATCCAAAGCAGACTTAAGGTCTACCAGCTGACTCCCAAGCGATACGTCTCCAAGACTGACATGGGTGTTGCCTCCGTTCCAGCAGCCTGAAACCGAGAGGCTAAGTACAATAACTAGTAGAAATCGATAGCGCATATTTAATATTTCCTAAACAACGATGGAGCCCGACATTTTGCTCATGATGCCCAACACCTTGTTAAACATCCACGTTGTTTAGTTGTCTTTAAACACACGTCATGGCGAGATCATATTGCCAGGCGAATCGCGATGAGCTGGCCTAAAGTTCAGTCATCATCGTTCATAATCTCGTTTGTAAACCCGAATTTTTTTCGAAACATTATTCGTTTTAACATAATCGTTAGGCATCACCCGACCTCTCCCAATTATCTGGGTCAAAAAATTCCACTTCTTCCATCGGCGGCAACATATTCTGTTTCTCCAGTCCTTGGTTAATACGGGCAACAAACTCAGTGTCTATGTTGTAGGCAAAGTTATCCCACCAATACCGACCGCCAGGCGCGGAAAGGCGCCTTAGGATGTGTTCTTCTCTGGTTCGATAAGTCTGTTCGTCGATCTGTCCATTGATCATCATGAAGTAGTAGCTTTCGTAAACGGAAAGCTCTTGCATGTTGTACATATGCACTTTGAATTGGTCTTTGGTCGAAATACTCTGCCAATCTTTTCCCGCTTTCAAAACCAACTCGCCTAAATCTTGATCGTCCGCAATTCTGAAGGTGAATTCCCGCGAAGCCTCATTCATTTTGATGTATGCATCAGACCGAGCTTGGGCGGTGCTACGGCGAATCTGAATGGATAAATAGGCAAGTGTCGCGACAACACCTATCGCGCCTATCAACTCGGCAATTGCTCCAAGGGCATCCCAGTTCATGATGATCTTTCCATGATGCGTGATGCTATGTTAACCAGCTACCATCAAGCTTGGAATGCAATAATTTCCCTTGAACTGCTTGCAGCCACTGATATTGAGGTTGTTGAGTTCAGCTTTGTAATCGCTCGCCACACCGGCTAGAGAGATGGGAAGGCACAAGATCTACTTGGGAAGCGTCATTAACCGCTGCGCTTTCCAAACCGTCAGGACAATACTCCTGGCGGTAAATAGCGCCGCTAGGATTGTCGCATCCACTGTCAAATCAGTTGAGGCAATTCCTAAACCGGATAAAACAAAACAGACGGCGATGAACACATTCACTATGCTGACCATGTGCCAGTAGTAGTAGCTGGCGTATTTGGGTGCCTCACTAAATTCGGATGCTAAGATCGGTTTTGCCACGGATCTACCGCCCCCAAATATATGCACCAATAAAGTTAGGGTGGAGACTATTGCTGCAAAACAAAGGCAATGGTTTGGGTCAAGAAATTAATACTCTAGACACCACACGTACATCAATTGCAGTCTGGGTCGTGTTCGTAAAATTCGAAACCGATTTTTTTCAATCCTGGCGTGTGTAACAAGTAGCGTTTACCAAACAGTCTGAGAATAAACACGAACCCATAGCGCTCGAAAAAATCTCTCCTCAGATTGTTTTTTAACGACGGCAAGTTTTTTAGGTCGATGTAGAGGACAGTGCGGCTGAATCCTTTGGAAATGCAATAGGCATCTGATGCCGTTGTATCCATGATTCTCAAACCCCGGTATTCCGGCATCACATAGCCCTTATATCCGTATCGGTACGGTCGCTTAAACCTCACCCATAATCCATCCCCGTGTGGCGCACAAGTATAAGAACGCCAGTCGAACCCAACCCATTGTCCATCCACAAGTACCCCGTTGCAGATGTCGCCTCTTGAGAATGCAGATTCAATAAAGTCAAAAGTGAGGTGTTTACCAAACGCGGTATAACCTTCCAGAACTTCTTGCTGCGTAAGAATGCGCG
>JBCCIU010000038.1:0-25709 GCA_039028095.1 Pseudomonadota bacterium | reverse complement strand
GTTGCACTTGATCGAGCCGTTAGGATTTGCATGGGACGATAAACGACTGCGCAGAGCTGGATTGGACTACGCCGAATACGCAAGCGTGCAGCGGTGGTCCAGTCTTACGAGCTGCCTTGATGGCGCTCAACTGGGTCGATGTTACGCCTGCACCACCAAGGGTTCCCAGCGCTACAGCGAGGCAGAGTTTGGATCAGACGATGCCCTGTTGTTCGGACCCGAGACGCGTGGCTTACCGGACAAGGTGCTGAATCAATTCCCAGCGGAACAAAAACTGCGTATCCCGATGTTGGCCCACTCGCGCAGCTTGAACCTCTCTAACAGTGTTGCTGTGATCGCCTATGAAGCCTGGCGCCAGCTGGGCTTTGGCGGGGCTCAATGAGTGATCTTATCGTCTGGCTGACCGGGTTCTCCCGTTGCCTCGTTTTTTCGATTGGCCACCGCCTGCATGTAAAGCTGCTCAAAATTGACGGGCGCTAACTGCAACGGTTGGAAACCACCTTTAACAATTAGTGAATCCAATGCTTCACGTACATAAGGGAACAGCATATTCGGACAGGCGATACTGACAACCTGCTGCAGAGCAGCACCCTCCACGCCTTTGACTTCAAAGATTCCCGCTTGATGCACCTCTGCGATGTACGCTACACGATCATCTGTGCGACTGGCCGTGGTCGTGACTGACAGTACAACTTCGTGGCGATCATCTCCCAGGCTGTTAACCGACGTGTTCAAATCAACCTGAAACTTAGGTTGGAACTCTCCAGAAAAAATCGAGGGCGCGCCCGGGGATTCAAAACTGAGGTCTTTGACATACATACGCTCGACGCGCAGCTGTACTTCGATCTGCTTTTGCTCAGGTTGTTGGGCATCTGGGGCTTCACTCATAGTTCTTACCTTAGCGTTGTCAGGCTTTGACCACCGGCAGGCTTTGGCCACGCCACTCTGCAATACCACCTTTAAGTCGACTCACGTTCTCAAAACCTTTTTTCTTCAACGCAGTACCGGCACTACCTGCGTGCTGACCCATTTTGCAGGCAATCACCAGTGGCTTGTCTTTAAACTTATTCAGCTCGTCAGCACGCGTGTCCAAGCTGGAGAAAGGTATATTGATTGAATCAACAATGTGCCCCGCATCAAACTCGGCCTTGTCCCGTACGTCGATTACCACCGCATTTTCATTGTTGACCAGCTGCACCAGTTCAGCGGCTGAGATGGATGCGCCACCCCTGACCATTTCATTGCGAATGAACAGGATCAACAAGACGACAAAGGTCCCTACCAATATCGGGTGGTTGGTTATAAAGGCAAAAAACTGTTCCATCTCACATACCTGAAATTGATTCGCTTAAGTTATTTTTGCTGCTGATCATCCTGTGATCTGAGCCCTGGGGGCAGACTGCGACGAGCTGCCCAAACCGGCGCGATTATACACACGGAAAAACGCTTTTTTGGTAGAATTGCGCTTCTTTTTAGCAAACAAATAGTGGCCGAGAAGTACAGGGCAGTACAGCTATGAGTCAAAGTTCAACAATGCAACCATCCAGCGATAAACAAAAACAAGTCTGTCTGTTGGTCATACTTGACGGTTTTGGTCATCGCGAAGATTCACAAGATAATGCGATTCATCAGGCCAGCACCCCAATCTGGGATGCTTTGTGGCAGGACTCGCCTCATACATTGATTTCTGGATCAGGCGAAGATGTAGGTCTTCCTACCGGGCAAATGGGCAACTCCGAAGTTGGGCATATGAACCTAGGCGCCGGACGTGTGGTATATCAGGACTATACGAGGATAAATCGAGCCATCGACCAGGGCGAGTTTGGCAAGAATCGAGCGTTTAACAACACTTTCAAGAAACTGAAAGCAAATCACGGCGCACTGCATATTATGGGTCTGCTATCGCCTGGGGGCGTACACAGCCATGAAGACCAAATCCTGGAATTGATCCGCAGCGCCCACTCCGAGGGCGTCAGCCGAATCTATTTGCACGCATTTCTTGATGGACGGGATACACCTCCACGCAGCGCACAGCCTTCGCTGGAGCAGACACAAGCGCTCTTCGAGCAGCTCAATTGTGGACACGTTGCCAGCATCACCGGGCGTTACTACGCCATGGATCGAGACAACAACTGGGACCGTGTGGAAAGAGCTTACAACGCCGTTGTCCGCGGCGAAGCGCCATTCCACGCAGAATCCGCGACAGACGGACTGACCCAGGCATACAATCGCGACGAAAACGACGAATTTGTCCAGCCCACGGCAATTCATGCGGCCGACCAGCTGCCTGTATCCATGCAGGACGGCGACGCGGTCATATTTATGAACTTTCGGTCGGATCGTGCTCGTCAGATCACCCGCGCGGTATCCCAAGCAGATTTTGAAGGTTTTGAACGACGCAGCACCGTTGCCCTGTCTGATTTTGTCATGCTCACCCGATATGCCGATGACATCAAAGCTGCCTGCGCTTTCGACAAGCAGCAGTTCAACAACACGTTGCCCGAATATCTTGCAAACCTGGGGCGAACCCAGTTACGCATTGCAGAAACTGAAAAGTATGCGCACGTCACCTTCTTCTTCAACGGTGGAGTAGAAGATACCTATCCTGGAGAGGAGCGCATTTTGATTCCTTCTCCTAAAGTCGCAACCTATGACCTGCAACCCGAGATGAGTGCCTTCGAAGTGACCGACAAGCTCGTTGAAGCCATCGAATCTCACCAATACGACTTGATCGTTTGCAATTACGCAAACGGCGACATGGTTGGGCATACCGGGAAGCTGGATGCGGCGCAGAAGGCCGTGGAAACGCTGGACATTTGTTTAGGGCGTTTACGCACAGCCATCCTGGAAAATTCGGGGCAAATGCTGATCACCGCAGACCACGGCAACTGCGAGTTAATGCGCGACCCGAATACAGACCAGGAACACACGGCACATACCCACAACCCTGTACCACTGGTTTATGTCGGGCACCAGATGTTGTCGTTTGCCGACTTCGGCACCCTGGCGGATGTAGCGCCTACCATTCTGGATCTCATGCATTTGAATGCGCCCAGCGAAATGACTGGGCGATCACTTGTCACGATCGAAGCACGCCAAAGCGCTTGAGACTTCCTGCCTGGCTAGTTCTGTGTTGCCTGGTGATAAGCTTTGGCTCCACCGCCCGGGCCCAAGACAGAACCGACGCCGCGGCCGCACAACTCAAAGAAACCCTGGATAGGCTGAACGCTCTGAATGAGTGGTTCAGCGAATCTGAAGCAAAACGCAACCGGTGGCTGGTTGAAATCAAAAGTTCCGACGCCAAGGTTTCATCACTGAGCCTCGCGGTAGGCAAAGTTCGCAACGAAATTCTTGCAACACAAGACGAGCTGGAGCAAGTCAGCGCCGACAACGAGGCGCTGCAGGTGCGCAGACGCGCCCAGGCTAAGTTGGTGGGCGAACACGTTGCAGCAGCCTATCGCCTGTCAGGCCAGGACTTCTTGAAACAGCTGCTTAACCAAGAGTCGCCGGACAAGTTTGAACGGATGATTAAATACCACCAGATCTTCAGCCAATCTCGACTGGATCTGTTGGATGAGTACAAAGGCACCCTGACAGAATTGGAACAGAGTAACAAAGCACTGCAAACAAAAGAATCGCAGCTGCAAGCAGAGCAACAAACCCTTGAAGCTGAGCAGGAAAATCTGGAGGGACAGCGCGCGGAGCGCAATCAGCTGATCTCTCAACTTGACGCCCAGGTGGAAACTCGCCAGGAAGAATATCGGCGCCTGGAGGCTGATCGCGCTCGCTTGGAGACCTTGCTCGCAGAGCTTCGGCGCCGTGCGTCCCAGCTACGAGACAGCAATTTCCAGGCCGCTAAAGGGTCACTGCCAATGCCAGTACGCGGATCGATTCGTCACGCATTTGGGAGCAACAGGGCCGATGGACGTATGCGCTGGCACGGCATTGATATCCGCGCCAATCTGGGAGAGCCAGTACGCGCGGTATTTGCCGGTCGGGTTGTATTCTCAGACTGGCTTCGAGGATTTGGTTTGTTGACCATTGTAGATCATGGCAGCAACTATCTGACTTTGTACGGCCATGCCGATGCGCTTTTGAAAAGCGAGGGTGACGTGGTTGAGAGTGGTGAGACCATCGCCACCGCAGGTAACAGCGGCGGCCGCAATGAAACGGGTATCTACTTCGAGGTACGTCACAAAGGGGAAACCGTAGACCCGATCCTCTGGGTCAGCCGATGAACCGCAAGCTGATCTATCTGATCGTTCTGCTTGGTGCTGCAACTTCTGCGATCCATGCAGGTGAACACAAACGCTCAACACCCGTCGCCGAGTCACCCACCAAAGCACGTTCCGCCCAGGGCGCGTACATTTCTTGGCAAGAGCATCGGATCGATGATTCGCATCTGGGCGATCTGGATTTGAGCGGTAGCGATGGGCTGGTTATGGGTGATCTGGACAAAGATGGAATTGAGGACATCGTATCGGTTCACGAATCCGATACGGAGTACGACGGAAAACCCATCGGCCATATTCGAGTGGCCTATGGCACGGATGATCCACACGTCTGGCATCTGGGTACTTTGGCAGATGGACACAAAGCGGCGGCAGCGGAAGATGTCTCCGTAGCTGATGCTGACGGTGATGGTTATCTTGACGTTGTGGTCGCGGCAGAACTTGCCCACCTCATCTATCTGAAGAATCCAGGTGGCGATCAGGAAAACATCCGCCAGTCAAAATGGGACTACGTTATTCCGCCGATCACCACCGAACGCGGCTCCTATATACGAGCATTTTTTGCTGACTTTGATGGTGATGGTCATCCAGAGGTGGTCGCCCCGAACAAGGGTGGGCAAAACCCAGCTATCAGCACCCAGGAAAGGGCAAACATTTCGATCTATCATTTGCCTGAAAATCCGCTGCGCGGGGACGCCTGGCGTGAGCAACTTCTGACCAAGGTCATCATCCCGATCAATTCGGAACCCGTAGACTTAGACAATGACGGAGATCTGGATGTCGTGGCCGGGAGTCGCGGCGAACAACGTATTTTGTGGTTCGAAAACAAAGGTAAGTTTGCGTTTACAGAACACCCTATCCATGCAGCTGGCGCACCAGCTGATGCCCGCCTTACCGGTTTTAATATGGACTACGCCGACCTGGATGCGGACGGCCGCACCGATATTGTCTCGACCGCCTGGACCAGCTATCTGCTGTTTCTCAAAGCACCTGAAACACCGGAACAACCCTGGAGGACAACCATCCTGGGTCGCATCGAACCGGATAATCTGGTCTCCGTTCGCTTAAGCGACATCGATGGTGATGGTGATCTGGATGCTTTTGCCGGTGGATATAGCTTGGGACCAAGGGATCACGACGGCCCACAGATTACCCACCAGGATCCGGTTGGCAGAATCTGTTGGTTTGAAAACCCGGGTGCCCAAAATATTCACAAGCCATGGACCCGTCACGATATCGCAAGACCTATGCGGGGCATGTACGACAAATGGATCCCTCGCGACATGGACCAAGATGGTGATGTTGACTTCGTCGGCACCCGGGGCAATGCCGCCCCCTTTGATGGGGTAATCTGGTTAGAGCAGGTACGGACTGAGGGACCGCAACCAAATTTCACGCCCGCGAGGAGGATGGATAGCCGT
Organism: Pseudomonadota bacterium; assembly: GCA_039028095.1. GTDB lineage: Bacteria > Pseudomonadota > Gammaproteobacteria > Pseudomonadales > Azotimanducaceae > UBA4421. Next base: position 20,056 of record JBCCIU010000038.1, on the reverse strand, counting down.
CAGCTGCCGTTACCTTGACGGTTGGACAATCCATTGACCCCAACCGAGTTGTTCGCAAAATGAGAAGGCGCCACTGTAAAGCGCCAAAGTATCCTGCCACACTGTAGAAATGCATTTAAAAGCTCTCACACTTATCGGCATGATGATCAGTATCGTCACCGGCATAACCGTCGGCGTATTGTGGCATCAACGTGCGGATGATGGGCTGGGGGCATCAGCAGACAAGACGCTTGGCGCAGCCTTACGCGAAGTGCAGACCAACTATGTTCACAATATCAGTGAAGAGCAGCTGATCGACTTTGCCATCAGCGGCATGATGCAGGGATTGGATGAGCATTCTGACTACCTGAACAAACGAGATTTTAAGGCCCTGGAGGCCAACACCACAGGAGAATTTGGTGGTATTGGGATCGAGTTGGGCCTCGTAGATGACCTGTTCACGGTTATCGCACCGATAGACAACACGCCAGCAGACCGCGCCGGGATTCGCGCAGGAGACAGAATAACCAGCGTGGAAGGCGTACCGTTGCGAAACAAAAAGCTCATAGAGGTCATACGCACCATGCGCGGTAAACCGGGCACCGAGCTGACTCTTAAGATTCAACGCGAAGAACAGCCGCAACCTTTTGAACTATCCATCGTGCGCGAGACGATCAAGGTCAGCAGCATAAAAAGCGAATTGCTGGAGCCCGGAATCGGGTACCTACGCATTTCTCAATTTCAGACCAACACTTCAGACGATTTGGAAAACGCTTTGGAAACTCTGGTCTCAGAATCCGCAACCCAGCTCGAAGGCGTTATATTGGATCTACGCAACAATCCCGGCGGCACCCTGGTATCTTCGGTTGAGGTGGTGGATCTTTTCCTGAATCAGGGATTGATCGTGTCGACCAAGGGGCGCTTGAAATCAAGCTCCACCAAATATCGCGCGACTCACGGAGATCAACTGGCAGGGGCGCCGATGGTGGTCATTATCAATGGTGGATCCGCCTCGGCTTCGGAAGTTGTGGCGGGCGCGTTGCAGGATCACGGCAGAGCCACGCTGATTGGTTCCACAAGTTATGGCAAAGGTTCAGTCCAGTCTGTGGTGCCGTTAAATTCGGACCAAGCACTGAAGATCACCACCGCGCATTACTTCACCCCGCTTGGGCGCATGATCCACCAGACTGGCATCCAGCCGGATGTGGCCTTGGATCTGAACGACGAAGAGCTGATGGCCGCAGCGGTAGATCTGCTGCGCAGTAAAGGCCAAGATCAACAAGCCCTTAGGGTTGAATTGGCTGACTAATTTCCGATTATTTTTGCCTCTTTTATTTACTCTGGGAACACCGAGCTCTACACTGTCACGCCAAGTCACCATCAAGAGTGACAACAAGTCTTCGGACACAAGACTCTCATCTGCAGCACAAGCGCAAGCCATCAGACTGCTGCACATGTGAGGTGAACCACAGACCCAATCAGCGCAAACAAAAAAGCGAAAGCACAACAAATGATGCTGTTGCAGGTCTGAACAAGACAAAATAGGGGGCTTGTTTGTTTCGACAAACGCCTGGACCGCGACTGGGGGGTCGTTGGCTATTCGTTGGCCAAACACGAACATACTATCCGGAATATAATCGGATAGATAAGCGCGCGAAAACTAAACGCGCCAAAACTAGACAGCGTGGCCTCGCTGCAATCATCACGCTTTTTGTCGGTGCCTGCATGGGTCCAGCTGCATGGGCGCCTGCCTTTGCCAACGACACGGCGAGGCAATCTCACTTAAAACCCGCGAAGCTTGCCATAGTGATCGATGACATCGGCTACCACGAACTGCGTGGTATGCAAACCATTCGACTACCGGGCAGGATGACGTTGGCTGTCCTACCCTTCGCACCACACACCCAGGCACTGGTTCCACACGCTCTACTGGCGGAAAAAGAAATCATCATCCACCAGCCCATGGAACCACGCCCCTCACCAGCCGTGCGCACCGAAGTCGGCACGCTGACGTTGTCCATGAGCCAACACGAGTTCGATAACACAGTAGGACGCGCCCTGGCGGCAGTCCCTCAAAGCATGGGTATGTCCAATCACACGGGCAGCTTGCTCACCGCCCATCCAGAGCCGATGGCCCGGGTAATGCGCCAATTGAACCAACACGGCATGTTTTTTCTGGATTCCAGAACCACAGCCGATACCGTGGCCATGGATGTGGCCCACAAAATGGGGGTCAAGGCACTGCGCAGAGACGTCTTCCTGGACCACGAGAGAAACCAGGCCTTTATCTCACAAGCGTTCGACAAAGCGCTGAAAATTGCGCGACAGCGCGGACAGGCCGTGTTGGTGGGACACCCTTACCCGGTCACGTTAAAGTTTCTGGAGCATCGGTTGAAGAATTTACCGGCGGACATTGAATTGGTCGCTGCGTCTAGCCTGGCAAGGCTACCCGGCACAACCGCACCGCAACGCCGCGCAGTGGCTACTGGTCCAGCAATGCTTGGCCTTGTTGAACGTCCAGGGTCCCTTCGTATATCGCTCGGCCGGTAATTGCGCCCATTAAAAGCTCCGGCGTCGCACTGAAGGCGGCTTTTAGGGTGTCCAGATCACTGAGCTTGGTGACTCCACCCGAGGCGATCACCGGCACACCGGATTGCGTCGCAAGCGCATGGGTTGCCGCAACATTTAAACCACTCATCATCCCATCCCGACTGATATCGGTGTAGACCACCCCGGCGATGGGTAACGCAGCAGCGGCAGTGGCTATCTCTAAGGCGCTCAGAGTCGACGTATTGTCCCAACCATCTGTGGCAACCATACCGTCACGGGCGTCCAGGCCTAATAGAACCTGCTGGGGATGCCGCTGTGCTACTTCGGCCAGAAAGTCGGGATCTTCAATCGCCTTGGTCCCGACAATCACCGTATTCACGCCAGCATTTAAATAGGCCCCTGCAATTTCCAAGGAGCGTATGCCGCCCCCGACTTGAACAGGAATATCACCCATCGCCTGGACCATCTTTTCGATCAAGTCACGATTCTTAGGCAAACCAGCAAAGGCACCGTCAAGATCTACAATATGCAGTCTACGCGCACCCTGCCCTTTCCAGTGGGTCGCCATGGCAATTGGGTCATCCGAGAAGACAGTGGCGTCATCCATGCGACCCTGGCGCAGTCGCACGCACTTGCCTTCCTTAAGGTCAATCGCAGGAATCAGCAGCAACTACAGACTACCTTTGGTAGACGGAATGACGTCACCCATGCGTTCATCGGCGGCAACGGCTGTTCGCAGCGCGCGACCAAACGCCTTGAACAGAGTTTCAGCTTGGTGATGTGCATTTTCGCCTTTGAGGTTATCCAGATGGATGGTCACCATGCCGTGGTTTACAAACCCCTGGAAGAACTCGCGCAACAGATCTAAATCAAAGTCGCCCACGCGGGCTCGTGTATATTCCACATCGTAGAACAGCCCAGGTCGGCCGGACAAATCGATCACCACGCGAGACAGTGCTTCATCCAAGGGCACGTAGGCATGCCCATAGCGAACGATACCAGCCTTATCGCCCAGCGCCGACTGCAGAGCCTGGCCAAACACGATGCCAACATCTTCCACCGTATGGTGGGCGTCCACATCAAGATCCCCCGTGGCTTTGATGGTTAAATCGATGAGTCCATGCCGTGCGATCTGCACCAGCATGTGATCAAAAAACGGGACGCCTGTGTCGAGATCGGAAGCACCGGTGCCATCCAGATCCATCGACAGCGTGATCTGAGTTTCGGCGGTATCGCGATTTATGGTGGCTTGTCGGGCCATCTGGAATTCCAATGATTCAGCGAGGGCGGATTCTAGCCCTTACACAACCGGGTGAATAGGGGCGGCTTACAACAGATCTGCCAGGCTGCCGTGGGGTAAAAACTTGTTTTGTGTATTCGCCTTGATCCAGCGCGTCAGCTCAGAAGAATATGCTTTGCGTTGTTTGAGTGCCCGAACAATCGGGATCACCGCCGACTTATCTGCTGCGGCCCAACTCATCTGGCGGTCTTCCATCAAAGTAAAAAAACGTGCCAGACTGATCAGCTCCCCATCATCCAATGCATCAATATGATCACCCCATTGATCGCTGGTGACTGTAAAGGCGAGCTCGGCCTGATGGGCCTTGGCATCATCAAAATTGTCCGGGCTATCAGGATCCAGATCTGCAGCCAAAGACAGCAGTTGGGCCACCACGGTTTCGGTCAATGCTGCGGTTAGCGAGCTGGGATCAAAAGATTCAACGCTCAAAAGTTACTCACTATGTATCCATTGTGGGTCAGTTGTATCAGTTTAACCGCAAATGCTCACGTGTGAATTACACCCAAACACAATCCGCATACAGAGCGCACGCCATCCTTACGTACAATTTTCGTCAAGGAAACCCATACCCCGGTTAATGACAAAAGATTCAGGGAGCGAAAACGCGGATCATCAAGATCGTGTCTATCAGGACCACGACGGTCGTTGGTATCTACGTGCACGTGGCAATGTTTCGCTGGGGCCTTTTGAAACCGAAAAGGCCGCTCGCCGCCGGCTTCGAAAACAGTTGCGAAACTGGGATCCCACACCAAAAGCCGCCAAAAGGCGTCGGTGGTCAACTAAATTCTTCGGACGTTCAGCATTTCGACAGCATTGAGACTTATACTAGGCAAAACCACCATCGGGCGACCTGGTCAATAGTTTTGAACGTTCTACTACGTATATTCGGATTTATTCTGGCCATCATTGTTGGTGCCGCCGGTGCCGCCTATATCTGGTCCCAAGATACCGATCGGGTAAAGCAGGAGCTGGAGACCGTCCTGAATGACCATTCCGCCTATCAGGTAGACCTGCAAGGTGATATCCAATGGCAGCTGCTGCCGTTTTATCTGAAAGTTGAAGATATCGTCGCGATAGAGTCTGAGACCCCGGAGGGGCAGAAAATTTCGGTTAAGACCATCGAGGTCTCCCTGAATACAAGCGCCATGTGGCGCTCTGTGGATACCTGGCAAATCGACTCCGTAACCCTGGGCGGCGTAACCCTGACACAAGGTGAGGCCGTTACCCGCTTTAATCGTCTTGAGTTTGTGGATCTTAAACTCGACGCGCCGATTAAGATTTCTGCCGAGTTCAATCACAACAATCCTCCCGGCGAAGAGGTCAGCGGTTCCCTCAAAGGCTTTGCCACTTACACGGAAGCCACCGCTGACAGTGGCGCACTACTCACGCTTACCGATCTTCATGTCGAAACCAACATAGCCCAGGCCTTATGTCAGATTGATGCTCTGCAGACAGATGGCCAAACCATATCTACCGCAAATTTACCAGACGACGCAATCCTGCCCTTGGATACGCTGATGGGTTACGACTTTTCAGCGGAATGTGATCTTAGCAATTTCATCTACGCGGGCTTGACGGCTGCACAAGCACGGTTGGAGATGACCAATACCGCAGATCAGCTGGATCTGCTGCTTTCCAGTGATGATTTCTATCAAGGTATGGTAAACCTGGAGGTTAATGTGGATTACGCTCAGCAAGACCGAGCATCCGTCCTTCAAGATCCAAAATGGGCAGTCCATAGCACAATCACCAAGCTTCAGATTGAGGACCTTCTGGCAGCCCAACAACGACCTATTCGCTGGGAAGGTCCTGTTTCCATCGACAGCACCCTGACGCTCACCGGCAATACCCAAGCTCAGCTGCAGGCAAGTGTCGCCGGCACCACAGAGCTCTCAAGCGAATCGGGTCGCATTGACATTTCCAAGATCAAACATCAGTTGCAGCGTCTTGCCATCTTGATTAACAAACCAGAAGAGGTTGAAAGATGGCCAGACCAGTGGCCTTACGAGCTGATGCAAGGCCGCTGGCGTATCCAGGCCCAGGACCAGCAATTCAACCTGGCTTTGGACAATATGAGCATAAAGGGAGACGGGACCTACGCCATCGCCGAGGACACCCTGGATATCCGCGCCCAGGTGACCGTCCACCAACCGCAACAAGAAAGCGAGTTCACGATTAACCCTCTGCTTGTGGATACGCCAATTCCCGTCAGGTGCACGGGACCCGGAGCAGACCCCAAGTGCCGCTTGGATGAGCGCGCCGGCCAGAGTCTAATCGCGCAAGCTCTAAGCAAAGACAGCGACACCGGCGTGCGCCGTAAGCTGGAAGAAAAAATAGACGAAAAAGTCCCGGAGGAATATCGGGACCTGGCCAAAGATCTTTTAGACCTGCTGGGTCGCTCGCTGAACTGAACCCTCTAACCAATCGACTCCAAAGTAGACCACACATTGTGCTAACGTCCCCTGATGGATGAATTTGCGGCAAAACTACTCACCTGGTTCGACCAGCATGGGCGTCACGACTTGCCCTGGCAGCAAAACATCACCCCATACCGGGTCTGGGTCAGTGAAATCATGTTGCAACAGACCCAGGTGACCACGGTCATCGACTACTTCAACCGATTCACCAAGCGCTTCCCCACCGTGCACAATCTGGCAGAGGCAGATTTGGATGAGGTACTGCACCTGTGGACTGGTCTTGGCTACTATGCCCGCGCGCGTAACCTGCACAAAACTGCCCAGCGGGTGGTACGCGAGTTTAACGGGGAGTTTCCCGACACTCAGGAAGAACTTGAATCTCTGCCCGGGATCGGCCGCTCCACTGCGGGCGCAATCCGCGCAATCGCACAGCAACAAGTGGCCAGCATCTTAGATGGCAACGTGAAGCGCGTTCTTTGTCGCATCCATGCGGTACCGGGCCATCCTGGCGAGACCAAAGTCGCCAAAGTTCTGTGGCAACACGCGGACGCACACACACCAAAATCGCGCACCAATCACTATACCCAAGCGATTATGGACCTGGGCGCAACGGTATGCGTCCGCAAGAGAGCCAAATGTAACGAATGCCCGGTCACCGATCTATGTGAAGCACACGCCGAGGCGCGTGTTGATGAATTCCCACATGCAAAACCAAAGAAAGAAAAACCAACCCGCCACGCCAGATTTTTTGTCGCCACGGCACCCGATGGTTCCACCCTTCTTGAGCAGATGCCATTGGAAGGCTTATGGGGCGGACTGTGGACACCACCCCAACGGGCGTCAGAATCCACCGTCGACGATTTTCTGAACGAACATGGTGTTTCACCAGACACCGTTGTGGAACGCTACACAGCGCCGGAGTTCAGGCATACCTTCACCCATTTTCATCTCAAAATTGAGCCGATTTACCTGCATCTGAGCAGAAAACCGACTTCCGTCGCACAATCAAATCGATACCGCTGGCATCAACATGGTGCTGCAAACAACGCAGACCCTATAGGACTTTCCGTCCCAGCGGTTAAACTATTGGACGCCGTCAACCACAATCACTTTGAACTCGAGGCCCAATGACCCGCACAGTCACCTGCAGTCGCTATCAAATCGAACTGGAAGGTTTAGAAAAACCACCCATGCCCGGCCCCAATGGCGAAAAGATCTTTAACCAGGTATCCAAACGCGCTTGGGAAGAATGGCAAACGCTGCAAACCATGCTGATCAACGAAAAACACCTCAACCTGATGGAACCGGAGACCCGCAAATACCTGAGCGAGCAAATGTGGAAGTTTTTCACCAACGGGGACGTAGATACTGCGGAGGGATACGTGCCCCCGGAGCCACCTGCCTGAAGCGAATTGATTACAAAACGTGTATTGACGGGCGGCTGTCACACCGCTTTAATACGCGGCTCTTTTGCGGCACAGCCGCACACCCAATGGCCAGATAGCTCAGTTGGTAGAGCAGGGGACTGAAAATCCCCGTGTCGGCAGTTCGATTCTGCCTCTGGCCACCATTTTTCGTATCCAGCTATTCCCTAACGTTCCCAAAACCCTTTGTTTTTAGGCATTTTCTGCAATTCAATGTTGCCATTCGTTGCCACAAGATGCCTACTGTCGCATAATTTATGTCGGGAACAATGTCGGGTCAAGCTAAAAGTTGCCTAAACGAGTTAAAGAAAAATCCGCACTGGAGATTAGAAAGCTAGCGAATCAACCAGGTATGCATAGCGTTGGTGGTGTTTCCGGGCTTTATCTGGTGGTCGGAAAAAATGAGAACTCCTGTAGCTGGATCTTAAAAACGGTCATCGGTGAAAAAAGGAGAGAGCTTGGTCTAGGTCCGTACCCGGAGGTTTCTCTAAAGAATGCTCGGGAGGAAGCCGCGAAAATCAAAAAGAAAGCGAAAGCAGGCAAGGACCCGATCGCCAAAAAAGAAAAAGCCCGCGCCAAATTAAAAGCGAAACAGGCTTTTCGTTCCAAGCAATTAACGCTGAAGCAGGCAACAATCAAATGCCACCGAGCTCGCCTACCTGAGTTTAAGAATAAGCGACACCAGGACAACTGGATTCGCGGATTCGAGCTATACGTATTTGACCAAATTGGCGAACTAAACATTTCGCAAATCGAGACCGGCCATGTTGTTTCGGTACTCGAACCAATCTGGCAAACCAAAACAGAAACCGCAAGCAAACTGAGGCAACGAATCGAAACAGTCTGGTTCTGGGCCAAAGTAGCCGGTTATTGTAGCGGAGAAAATCCAGCAAAGTGGCGCGGTCATTTGGACCAATTGTTACCTGCGCCATCAAAGATTAGACAAAGAAAGCATCATGCAGCTTTACCCTGGGAGGAGATTCCTGCGTTTATGGCAAATCTTCGTGCCCGTGAGGGAGTTAGCGCACGAGCTTTGGAATTTAAAATCTTAACGGCTTCCCGATCCGGAGAAGTTAGGTTTGCTACTTGGGATGAGATTGACACTAACCAATCGCTTTGGACGATTCCAAAGGATCGAATGAAAGCAGGAAAGCAGCACCGAGTTCCTCTTTCAGAGCAAGCTTTAGCAATTCTTGCAAAGCAGTCCAACAACCTTCCATATCTATTTCCTGCGCCAAAGTTGGGGCCTTTGTCAGATATGTCCCTATCAGCCGTGACTAGACGCATGGGGGTGAATGCTGTCCCACATGGGTTAGCACGAAGCAGCTTCAAAGACTGGGCTAGAGCAAAAACAAACTACCCTGACGAAGTCAGCGAACTAGCTCTTGCGCATGTCGGTACCGACGCTACAAGAGCCGCATACGCTCGAAACGATTTGTTAGATCTGAGAAGAAACCTTATGAGCGAGTGGGCTCATTTTTGTTCGTCGTCCAGTGCGATTTAAGATATGCGCCGCAATCAAAGTTTGGAAACAGCTACTCATAGAATCCGCAGCCATCTATCTGCAGAGTTTCATGGCTTGTCCGCGGAAGTCGCCAATATTCTATCTCACCACGAAGCTACAAAAAGAAGTTTTAAGCACTTCCCTGATCCAAAGGTTGAATACGATGACCTCGAGGAATTTCGTGAGTTATGTAAGTCGCTCGAAGAATTCTTCTCTAGACAGGATAAGAATCATCTCGAACAAAACATAAGACAGTACTATTTTCTGCAGAACCATAGCCTCCCTCCCGACTTTTTACACCTGGGGCTATTGTTCCAGGATCTATCAATTGCAGCAGAATCTTCAGTGGAAACACACAAAGGTGGTCGCCCAAGGAAGGGAAAAGCCAAAGAGTTACCCGAACAATTATTAATCGTTGATCTTGCTCGTCTTTTTGGCAATGCCACGCAATGGAAAGTTTCATATGGGTCAAATGCAAAGTTCGTAAAGTTTGTCGCTGAAGTGCTTCCCCTTGCAGGGGTATACAAGGCAGAAACCTCAATTCGGCAAAAAGTTGCTCGGGCATTAAGGGTGTTTGAATTTTCCGAATGAGGAAATTCCGGACTCCTTACTCTTCCCGGGTTACTTCTGCATCCTGTAAGCACTACTAGCTACAACGGAATAGACATGACTCAAACAGCGTATCTTAGCGTGAGCGACTTGAGCAAAAGATGGGGCGTTGCACGGACTACACCATGGAAGTGGGTGAAGAGCGGTAAATTGGCTCCACCAGTAAAGTTAAGCACACGAACCTCACGCTGGAAGCTCGAAGACATAGAAAAATTTGAGAGAGAGGCAACAGCTGCATAATGAAAACCCCGAAAGATTCGGGGTTTTCACTACTAACATTTCTGAAGACTAGTGCCGACCAGTCGAAAGAAGATGTTACTGGGACCCCAACAATAATTCAATGCCGCACTGCTATCTACTCCCGAGTACGAGAAGAGATTCGCTCAGACTATCTTTCAAGACTCAGCAGAGCAGATACGTCAATAACTCAATTTATCCAAGAAAAGTCCGCTCAATACAAAATGGAGCCGGACGCCATCGGGGCGATCATCAAAGATCTAATTGTCGATATCGCATCGAAAGCTAGGCAATCGTAATGAACACGGAAGTAATAATCTGGGTTCGTGAGAGCAAAAACTTAACCAAGGGGGAGAAGGCAGTCTTGAACGCCCTAGCATCCCGTGAGAATCCTAAAACCAAACAGCTTAACCCCTCGATACACACCCTCTGTTCTGACACAGGATGGGGACGCTCAGCGGTTTGCGAAGCAATCAGCTCCTTGAAGCTGAAAGGCATCATCGAAATAACAAAAGGACACAGAGGATCATCAAACTACAAAATCAGCATACCGAAACTATTGCTTCTTGATGAAGCAACTAGTCCGCCACACGGACAGGTTGAAACTCAAAAAACAGATCAGCTCACACAAACGACTAATCCGCAGGACGGACCAAGCCGTCCGCCAGATGGACCGAGGAGTCCGCCACACGGACGCACTAGCCCGCCAGACGGACACAAAGTGATAAATGAAGTGAAAAAAGAAGAGATAAAAGAAAGATACGACGACCTGGCTGTTCAAGAGGATTCGAACTCAGAGCGACCTTCGAACCGGAGAGGAAAGGTAGGGGGTTTAGTTTTTAGTTTATCACAATCACGTTCACAAAGAGAGCCAAAACAGGTTGGCATACAAATGGATTTGGTGGACAAAATCGAACACCTCCTCAGCAGCAACCTGGAGCTCACAGAGCAACTCTTTTTCGATGAGCATGGAAAGCCTAGTCCAAAGGCGATATTCCGAACCCTCGCGCAAAGAGAAGGCAACGGTGGCATCGAACCATCTGCTGCACAACTCGATGCCATCAAGAAAATCGCAGTTCAATGGAAAATACGGAATTCCGTTAATCAAATCGCAAACGCGCGCTAAGGGGCATCAACGAATGACATCTATGGAAAAGTACTTAAATACCTGCCAACGGATACTCAGTTCCTTGGCAAATCCCAGTGCACCAGGCGTCCCAGCGAATCTTGGTGCAGTAAGTGGTGCAATATAGTGGCTACGATTTACCAACAAAATGGTCGATATCGTTGTCAGATCAGGCTTTCCGGGCACCCAGCGCAGAGTCGAAATTTTGCCTCCAAACGCGCCGCCGAGCGGTGGGGAGTAAAAATCGAAAAGCAGCTAAAAACCGGGAACTACTCGCCAAGGAAGCTATCTCAGCTCACGCTTGGTGATGCGATCGACGCTTACATCACCTCCCCTAAAGGAGAGCTGTTAACCAAACACGACTTAAATCTTTTGGAATGGTGGCGAAGAACACTTGGCAACCTACAACTACAAAAGCTAAAGCGAGCACACTTTTTTGAAGCACGTGACCGATTAACCGGGGCCAACGGAGAGCGTTTAGCTATCGCAACTGTTAACAAACGGATGGCCCTGATCGCAGCAGTTTTAACTCGTGCGCTCGACCGGGATTGGATTCAACATCACCCAGCAAGAATTCGCCGGTTAACGGAAAAAAATCAACGGGAACGAATATTGGACGAAGAAGAACGTCACAGCCTGCTGGATGCTTGCAAGAGATCCGATGAACCAGCGCTGTACCCGTTCGTTGTCAGCGCGATGATATCCGGTGCCAGAGCGGGGGAACTAAAAAATCTAAGAATGAAGGATACCAACCTGATGATAGGCACAGCACTTCTTAGCAAAACCAAATCAGGACGCAAAAGAAGCATACCGCTACGGGGTGAAGCTCTAGCCGCGATACTTTCTTATCACGCATGCGCGAACACTTCGGGTCGCGTTTACTTATTCTCTAATAGAAACAAAAATTCCGCCTTCGATTACCGTAGATCTTGGGACAAGGCGCGTCGTGAAGCATCGCTATTGGATGTTCATTTTCACGACCTTCGGCACCTAGCAGCATCTGAGCTCGCCATGTCAGGAGCCTCTGCCCGTGAAATACAGTTTCTACTTGGGCATGCTTCAGCACAAATGACCGCGCGGTACAGTCACCTCTTGAACAACCATCATGTTCCACTGGGTGATCGTTTGAATGAACGATTTTTCCCCTCGCGCTAGGCAATCTTATGGGTGGTACTATCCCACCTTCAGCTAACCCTGTATCGCGAGTGTTCACTACGGGCTAGAACGAGCGATACCATTCGTGCTTCAATCTAAAAAGTGGTGACCTAGCCGATTGGTTTAATCGTCCACATTGTCCTTGGTGGAAGAGTCTGGGTTGTCGCGTACGTACTTGCGACCTTTCACTTCAATAGTGTGGTATCCCTGATGCTTCCCCTGATCAACTTCCTTTACCAGTTTTGAACGCGAAACATCCCCTCTTCCGCGCACGTTGTAGGATTCATTTCGCCCTCCCGGGCCGTCCGCATTACCTCTAATTTTCTTTGGCATTAGAAAACTCCCACAATGGATCTATACGATTTACATCAAGAGCGCCTTGATATGTCTGTCATCTGCACGACACAAAATGCAAAAATTTTTTTGTGACACGAGGATAGTTGGTACCTGGCACAGGAACCGAATTTTTCCATCTATTTGCAATCCTAGATTGAAAACTCGATCATTCTGATCTCCTAGATAAGCAACACATTTGGGTTGCACTAATGAATCGAGCAAGGGGAATCCCTTGCTCGCCCAGTAGGTGAAGAGAACATCATGCTAAGATCCTCGGAACTTGTCCTTGGGAATTTTCAGTTTCCAAGCAGATTGTCCTGCCGGTGGCGGAATCTTCTTTCCCTTACGCATAATGTATGCCCGATAAATAATTACGTAGTCATCTTCGATGATCATGTAAATTACCTCATACAAGCGGCCAGTGAGAAGTAGGTCGAACATCGAAGAATGGGAGTTTGACGCGTGTTGATTAGCAGTCTAATCTTCACATGCCATTTCAAGGCCCATTGGGTTCTCTGCCAGTTGCTGGCCCAGAATCAACTGGAAGGGTCCATCGTTGGCGCGATGTGACCCTTATCAACCTACCGGTTTTCGTTATTCAATTTTCGTAATCTCACCTCCGCAGCTTGATACGAAACACCAAAGCGTTTTGTCAATGTTTGGACAGTATCCTTTTTAAGGTCAATTCGACGGGAATCCATCAGCAGTTCGGCAGCAAACGTATCTGCCTGCCATTCAGAATCCTGGTATGTTTTATGGTCCCGTCGAATCGTTGCACGAGAAAAAGACGCTTGATGCTTAAGAAACAGATGGCCAAGCTCATGACTGATAGTAAATCGGTCTTTGGGGACCTGATCGTGCGCACCTAGATAGACCGATTCTTTTATTTCAATCCGTTGTTCATTTGGGTATGCAATCGCCTCATCGTCGCCCAGTATGTGGTCGGGTAAGACCTTAAGCGCAATCGCGCCATGATCGTATAGGTTGTTTAATGCTTCGGCAACGTCGATATTATCACCTTCACCGTAGAGGTCTCTAATGGCGTCACAAAAAGCATGCGCCATTGCTCTAATCCCAGCTGTACTCCTAGCTGTTACCTTAAATCCCTTGTTTGGGGGTCCCATACATTCCTTCTCCCAGGTACATCAGTCAAAAAGACCGAATTGCTCAACCATATCAGCGATTGCTTTCTTGTGTGTGTCCGACACGCCTCCCCCTAATTTACGCGCGAATGCTGCAACCATCTGACGATCTTCATAGTCTAAGGATGAAACATCTACCGCATCTGCCGATGCTTCGGCTAAACGGCTCCAAGCGGCGTGTGAAAGCCCATCCTTGTAGGCAAGAGAAAGTGCCGCGATGAAACCCGGCGTTGGGTTTCTGTTGCCCAATTCGATTGCCGATAAGAGCGCAACAGAAATATCCATCTTTTCTGAAAGCGTCTTCAACGTATCATCCCGTCCAGTCCTAACCTCTTTGAGTTTTGACGCGAAGGGCGTTGACATGTTGTTCTCCTATCCTAGTTTCTTAATAATTCTACAATATCTGTAGAATTTCTACAACTCTTGTAGAATTCAATCTTTGGCGGGAAACCGAATATCTCACAAAAGGTTCGACCCTCAGACAAGGCCTCTATATTACAAAATGAACGAATTTGTGGGAGCGCCGACTACATAGCGCCACACAATACCGCGAAAAATCCTGCGAAAACCCACAGGTGGACGTGGGAGTTAAATCGATTGCACAGACGAGAAAACTAGAAAATCGGAATTCTGCTTGAGCCATCCGTAGCCACATTGCTAGGGCATCGAAGCATTACTCGTAGCAACCGATAGATTCGCAGATTCCTGCTGTGGTTGAATCAACGTAGTCAACAAGAGCGCTACGACTATTAGTATGCACCTGGACGAAACCATCTACGCCAAGCTCTTGGTACAGATAAATTTGAAGGATTGCTCGGACGTATTCATCGAGCGCGACAGATTCAGCAGCAATATCGGGACTAAGAAATATATTGGAGCCCGCTACCAAAACGTTAACGTTCTGCAGAACAGGCAGATTTGATACGGAGTGCCATTTTACATAACGATGCTTGTAAATGAATGAATACCAAACGCCAAAATCTCTTGTTTCAAAAATCTGCGCCTGACTGACAAGTCCCATGGGCAACGTTTGGGTTAGCTTGTCTTGGACCTGTTGCGGAATGGCCACGGTACGAATACCTTGGGTTGCTTCAATAGCCATGAGGGTCATTTTTAGTGTTGATTCGCTCGTTGATAATTCTTCTCGCCGAATCGCCTCGCACTGTTCCACTTGCATCAAAACTTCAATTTCGCAGCTACTTTTCTCTAGAGCCTGCAACCGCTCACAATCACCTCCTCTTTGAATCTTGCGAGAGGATCCAAGGGTTGCTAGACAGGTTGCCAGCAGCAGTGTTACAGATGGTGGCAGTTCAGATCGAAGAATCCGATGCTCTCCTACATGTATGCCAAGATCCAAAGCCAGGCTACGAATGGTCCGACTAATAGAGAAAATACGCAAGTCCCCTACGATGTGTTCAACTATCTAGAATCACTTAATTACCTTACCAACCGAGCGACTCTTTCGGCTTCACGTTGGGCCAATGTACGGTCCGCTTTGGGTCGTTCATGTCGATTTTGGCTATTTCTGCGAAGACGACAGGTTTGCCATCGTGAGTAACCAGTAGCAGATCTCCCGTTATTATTGATCTACAGATTAGCTCCCAATTACTGCTTGAGGAAGTATATGTACGAGCTAATCGAACTAAAAGTCAGAGCCTTGGAACAAGGGAAAACTCGTCGGTCAGAAGGCACCCTTGAAACCCCGACATATTTGGGGAATCCGGATTCACCTTCAAATGACAAAATTACCCAAGACCTAGCGCTGTTTACTCTCGCTATTGATAGCAAACTGCGAGGGTGCGGTTTGGTTGAACTTAAAGTGAGTGACATCAGCCAAAGCGGTGCGGTTCAAACACGTGCCCAGGTTTTCCAACAGAGCCGTTCACCGTCCGCCACCTAGGAATTGAGGTGTATGACGCGCTGGAATTGTCGGAGAAGATAGAAATCTGAACCATGGTGGCGGGCAACCGCCAGTTCCACTTGGCGTACCAGAGCTGTCATTCGTGCGAAAACTCCTTAAATCGACGTGAACGACCCAGAGACGAGTTTCAGACTCTGTATTGCTGCAACTTGATAAGGCGGAACCGGAATAGTATAGAATTTGAGCTAATGCCACGAGAACAAGGATTTGTTATGCGGTTTATAGTGATGCTAGTTGCAACGTTGATATTCTCGGGGTGCGGCCCCGCTGAAAAGCTAAGAGATCATCTCAACGAGGAATTCCCGGCGCTGTCATTAGAGGAACAACGTGACGCCGCGATTGATAGCGTGAGTTCTGCACTCGACCGAATGCCAGGCCCCGGCCTTATGGCATCGGTTGAATTAGAGACAGTAGAACACGAATTGGCAGCACAAGATTGGTCGAGATATGGAATACATTCATTAGCAATAAGTGGAGAAGACCAACTTCTTAGAATAGTGGCGGGATTTACACTTTCCAATTCTGAAGGTGACGAGTCCGCAAAGTGGTTTAGTGACCTCGAATCGCTTGACGGTATGGACATCACGCTGGCGGGAAACATACTTATGTATTTCGGAGTCAATGTCGTTCATACGGTTAACGACGGTGGTGAAGCGTTTCTCGATCTCAAGCTCCTACCTCGCCTGCACACCGTCGAAGTGGATCGGGTCACTATTGGAGACTTTGACCAATTCACACCAGTTGCTCAGGCTTTAGTCGGCCTATTTAACAAACTTTCAGATCGTCTGAACGGCCGGTTGAGTAAGGAAACGCTAAACTCAGTATCAATTCCAAGCAATATTTCCGGAGAATTGGAGACCGGGAGGATATCGAGTTGGTCCGACAATGGTTCCCGCGGAGTGGTGAAGTTCCGCGGAAAGTCGGTTCAATCACCTGTTGAGCTTTCAGACCTTGCTCCTTTCGTAGACCATCGCCGCATAGCATTTCTTGCACAATTTTTACCTGTTGGAGCTGAACTGATCATCGAACCGAACGCTCCTCCCGTGAAGAGCACGTTTTCTGATTTGAAAAAGCGCTACGAGACCCTGGAGAGAGAATCTTTTGGGGAACTACCGGATGGCACCGATGCTCTCGTCGGAGTTCGAAAGGATCTACTGAGTTACGCTGTAAACCGCTCCTTTCAGAAAACACAAATCTGTCTTTCTGCATCGTCCTCGATTCCCAAGCAATCATTTAGAGAGAAGATATCAATACCTCACGAGGATACTATCAGTTGTAGTTCTGATCGAAGCTGCAACATTAAACGTGATTGCAGCAGCATTAGGAAATCGAAAGACACCCGAAGCTGCAGAGCATGTCTGCTTAGAGCTTTCGGTCGATGTCAGGTCCGTGGTAACGATCCGATTTGCGAGGCTTCGAAAGCCGCGCAGAATGCTATCTACCAGACTGACTACAATGCTCGTGTTCTGGATTGTAATCGAATCCGAGAAATGCGGCGTGTTGCTTGTATGGCTGAGAAGGCTACGGAAAAGGCGCTTTGTGAAACAGGCAAAGAGGTCGTTAAACGGATAAATCGAACTGGCAATTTTGCTAATTTGGGCGGAGCCGTTGAGGGAGTGGGTACTCTGAACGCATGCCTTGGAGACATTCGTATCGACGAGGGGCTCACCAAAGTAGAGGCCAATCTCAGTGTAGCTGGAAGAGCAAAAGTGGATGCGTCACTGAAGTTCGTACCGCTTGATATCGTTGGTCACCTGACTTGTCAGGCTCCCTTTACAGAGGATCGCGTATTAGAAGTTGACGTTTCGAAAACTTCGATAGGCGTTAGTGCATCTCTAGTGGACTCGGGGCTCGATGACTCATTCTATCTGGAGTACGAAATATCGCCAACCAAAGTATCAGCGACTCTCGACCCTGGCCCGACGGAGATTTTACTTACGAGCGTCAACTCCACATTGGCGTGCCAGGGTTTGAACATGATCAAACCCCTAGTGATCGGAATTACGCCGTTCGTGCCGGAGCTGCAAGGAAACTTCGATTTCGAACCAGATACAATCCGGATTCGTAGTGAAATCGAACTGCCAAGACAGGTGATTGCGGATCGTTCTCTCCAGCCCCGACTATATGAACGTCAAACAAGCTACTTCCTTGGAGCGAAGGTGCTAGGTGAATAGAAAAATTTGGGCTAAGCGAGTCATTGGCAACACAAAGCCCCCCTACGGGTGTTGTTTGAGGGCATGGCGCCGCCTACCTGACAGGGTTCAGGCGACAACCTGGAAGAACAGGTCGGCCTGATTAGTTTGTAGCAGAAGGTAGCGCCCTGGGGTGTATGGGTTGAACGTCTCCTTTGGCCTAAACCGACTAGTATTGGCAGTTCAAACTGTGTCGGTTTTAGGTCCGCTTTAGAGGTGCAGCTGACACGTCAGCAACTCGAAGAAAGCGGACCCATCTGCCGTCAACTCTTTCGAGGTGCTGCACATTTGAAAACCCTGACAAAGTTTGTATTGTCTAGTTTCCACTAATGCGGCTTTTAATCTAGGCGTGTTGTAGACGCTAGCGAACGAAGTGTCGAACCGACCTTAGGAGAACCTATGTCTGAGAAAATTGAAATCAAGCTAGTAATTTCACAAGAAGATTATGATTTTGAGCAAAAAGCAGCGGAAACGATTAGCGACTATAAGCTCAAAGAAGCGACAAAGATTGAAATGCAGCCAAGCGGGATGCCTATTGAGAAAGAACTAGCAGATAGTCTTTTAGACCCAGCGGAAGGAATGGTTGAATCTCGCTTCGTTGATCCCGTTACTGCTGTTGCCGTAGTTACCTTGTCTACGCTTGCGATTCGGTTAACGAATCATTGGATGAAGGAAGGCGAGTACGGTGTGCAAATTGACCAGCGCACGTGTCCCGCGACAGTCTCTCGCTTAGCGGGTGTTCCGTTCGGAACGATTTCCGTTATTGATTCTGAAGGGAACACGACACTTCACCGTGAAGAGTATGCACAGGTTGAAGATGTGATTGGCAAACTCAAATCATGGTTCAGAAACGAAGAATGACTCGTATGGCGGGTGGAAATCGATTCGACTGGTTAAATGGAACAGTTTTCCTTTCTGCCTCAAAGCCAGCAACTTGGGGTGATCGCCTAGACAGTTTCTATCATGACCCAAACAATGATGAATGGGGTGGACAACTATGTCGGGTACTCTTACATGAAACGATCCATTTTTGGCAGTTTCTCAGCTCCGCATACGTCGCCAATATTGTGCAAAGTGAATGGATGCGCGTCTTGGAGTTTGAAGAAAACGGGCGAATAGGACCGTCATCAGACGCGCTGGCTAGTATGCATCGAAAGAATGAGAATGAGCCTTTCTCCGCATTTGAACTCATCGAATGTTGGGCTCGCTACTGGGATGTCCACACTCGACACGCCGGAAAGATCCTTGAGGAAGACGGAATTGGCCTACCCGATGATGTCGACACGCTTACTGGTGCTTATACGTCAGATGAGTTTGATACGTTTATGCTGAGCGGCAATGATGCAGTTTTCTACGGCCGCCCTTACCGCTGGTTGTTAGATCGGTGCGATGGAAATACTGCTTTCGCAAACATTGTCTTCCCTGTGATCACTTTTTGCGCGTTTGGGAGCCCAGAGCCGATCCGTCTTTTCGTGGAGGCTTTGAAAAGAGCACGTCAATCAGCCGAGCTGCAAAGAGTCGTCAGAGATCGAACGGGAGCGATCAACTTTGACTGGCTATCTTCCTACCGCTTAGTTTTGGATGAGGCAGTGCGGCCAACAGTTCGTGAAAACAATATGCCAAATTTCACGGGAGGCTGGGACGTTCTGAATCGCGGATCGCTTAGAGGGCACCCAGTGTTTTCTACATACCTTGAGCGAATAAGGCTTACGAACTCAAGCGTTCGAATGTTCGACACATCTGAACCAATCGACAGTTCCGTGGAAGAGAATCTTCGTACTCTCTTGGCTCGTGCGGCGAACATAGATCCGCTAGTAATGTACATTTTTCCCGGACAGCCGCTGTACCGCGAGCATTTGGGGCGATACCTTCCGCCACCAAGAATCTATTTTGCGAATGAAGTGTGGCATGCTGAAACTAGGATCGGCAGCAATATAGTTAGCAAAATACAATCTCAACTCAATGACGAAAGTGCACTCGATCTGGAACTAGAGAGACGATATGAGCTACTTGATATTCAGTTGCGCCGTTTCAGCGACGCGAAGTATGCCGCTAGACGTGGTGTGTCGCTGGAATAGGTTCGATCAATACCATAACACCAAAATGCCTGGGTCCGCTCCAGGGGTTGAACTGACTTGTCGGAAATTCGAAGAAAGCGGACCTC
>JBCCIU010000037.1:0-26943 GCA_039028095.1 Pseudomonadota bacterium | reverse complement strand
TGTGGGCGCACTGGTTGCGCCGATGGTTGGGCGGGCTTTAGATAAATACCCTTTGCGTCGCGTGATTGCTGTCGGCAGCGCTTCCATGGCGACTGGGTTTGTTCTGCTGTCTTTTGTCCAAAATCCCGTTCAATTTTACCTGGTCATCGGGGTGTTCATCGGCTTTGGTGCATCGAGTATGGGCCAGTTAGCCACATCAAAGCTGGTGACCAATTGGTTTGACCGGCGCCGCGGAACCGCTCTGGGTATTGCTGCGACTGGTGTGTCCATGTCAGGCGTGGTCATGCCCTACATCAGCGCTGAACTGATCGAAAGCTTCGGCTGGCGTAATGGCTTTCTGATGTACGGATTGTTTACGGCGTTTGTTGTGGTGCCTTTAGTTTTAAGGGTTGTCATATCCAAACCCGAGGATGTGGGCATGCACCCAGATGGTGCGGATCAGTCTTTGAGTCCCGTGACCGTGGGCGGGGCACCGCCGCCGCAGATCAGAATGGGTGCGGTGGTCCGAGATCAGAACTTCTGGGTCATTGCCGTCAGTTTTGCTTTTGTCTTCTGCTGTATGAGTGCAACTCTGACACACATGGTGCCCAGGGTGACTGACCTGGGTTATTCACTGTCTCAGGCTTCACTGACCATGTCGTTGTGTGCCGGATTAGGGGTTGCAGGCAAGCTATCTTTTGGCTGGCTGGGCGACCGTTTGGGAATCCGAACAAACATGTGGCTGATTATGGTGGTCCAGTTTGCTGGACAGCTGGTGATGTATTTGAGTACAGACCTGCTGATGTTCGGGTTAGGCGCAGCACTTTTTGGGTATGGTGTTGGCGGCGTGGTTCCGATGCAGGCGACCGCCGTGGCCAAGACCTTTGGTCGGGAGCGTTTTGGAGCTGTGCTCGGGTTGATTCGACCAGCCCAATTCCCGATCCAGATTCTTGGGGTGCCTTTCGCAGGTTGGGTGTATGACAGTTACGGCAGCTACCAGCTTTCTTCGGAGGTGTTTTTAGGTGTTTATGCCCTGGCCGCCATAAGCATTCTGTTCTATCGCGCACCGCTGTCGGTGCGTCAGGAGTTAGGTGAAACCCAGGTCAGTTGAACTTCGATTTGACCAATTGCAACTCCAGGAAATCTTCTGCGTCACAGCGAATCTTGACCGCTTCAGGCAATACGTGATCAGCGACGAAAGGCTCAAAGCTGGTTCTTGTAAAAGGGGCGATGTCATCCATCTCTATCTCCACCGCCAGACCTTGAACGACCGGCAGAATGGTAACATCGCCGATCCCATTGAGCGTGTCCAGCAGCTCCTGTTTCAAGTCACTGCGGTTTTCGCGCGTACTCTCGACGCCGCGCACCACATATTTCAAAACACAACTGACCTTTTGTTCGACTAGATCGTCCATTTTGAAGCTCCGATTCGGGTCAAAAAGAAAGGTGCCTTGTCAGGTTTGTACACGTTTTGTCCTTGCTGTTCGGATTTGACCATAACAGCCTTGGCGTAGGCCCCGCAATCTGCGGCCAGGTGAAATGTTCTGGCGAACAGTTTCATCATCCCATCGCCAGAAGAATGAAGGTCGCGACTGAGTCTGTGGTAGCAGATAGGGGTCCAACTTTGGATAGTCTCGAGCGCTGAAAACTGCCGGCAACAGCGAGAAACGCCTGCGCTACGCCAATCACCGTCTCTGAGACTCCATTGACACTGTGTGAATCAAATTTATGCTTTACTTCGATTACTTTTGCGATTGGCAGAGCGCTTAACCAAGTAGTTTGGATCAAAATTTCATGGACGAAGCATTCAGCGCATACATCGAAAAAAGCCGGACTTCTCTTGGGGCTCTGCCGCAAACCTTGCAAGAGCAGATGTCCGGTTCTCTCAATTCCCTGTTGGCCAAGGATCGCTTCGAGCACCATGAGACTATTGATGATGCTTTGGTTGCGTTGTTAGATAGAACGCAAGAGGAATTTGGTGAGGATGTTGTCGCCACTTTTGTGCGCCGGCTGGTCTTGGATTTGTGTGAGCATCAGTTGTTGCATGTGCAGGTCCCGCAGGCCCTTGTGGATCTGCAGTTACACAGCTTAAGCAGCTGTATGGAAAGCGTACAAGCCATGCAGGATTCGAAGTTGCGTTTTGATCATTTTCGTAAACCACTGGAAAAGGAGCTCAGTCTTGCTGCCGGTCGCACGATCTTTGTCGGTGGTGCGTGGATGGTCGAACGTAGATGTTTAGCGCCAACGCCTTTGAGTGGCGGGGTCTTGCGGATGTTGGATCGTAGACCTCTCAGACCGCTGCTGTCCGCCGTAGGTGTCTATCGTGATTGTCTGGTGATTCATACCCTGGAAAGAAATCTTCGCCTGTTCAAGCCGGAACATCATGAAACAGCACTGCGTAACATCGCGATCGTGCTTGATGCGGACACAAGCCTGGCAGGTATTTATCGTCAGAGCTGGTTTCTAGATCCAAGGGTCGTCGAGCTGAGTCCAAAACTCGCTTTTTTAACAACCATACCACTGCAAAACGGTGCGCAATTGAATCGGATCGGTCCGGCTACACCCTCGATGATAAAAGACGCAACCACCAGAGCCCCGGCACGTCAGAAGGCTTTTGAGGCGGGTACCTACGTACCTGCAAATTTTGCATACTTCTGGGCGCGAGAAGATGTTCTAGCTTGGGCTAGTTGAGTACCGCCTTGAAAAAATCCTCAACGCTATCTGCGTCAAGAAAATCGTCCAGTGAGTAATCAACACCAAACTCTTCGTTTGCTGCATCTAAAATCTCCACAGCGATGACCGAATCCCCGCCAGCGTCAATAAAACTGACCGATAGATCACTCTCCAGTTCTTCTGTTTCGTATTGTTTGCCAATCCAAGATAAGAAAGTGTTCAATTCCACGGTGGCGTTTGCCGCCTCATTTTTGTCGCTAGCGTCACTGGACACTTGATATTGGGGCGTCGCACAAGGTGTGAGTATTGTGGCGTTGACCTCGCTCCAGGATAGTGGATCCGCCAAGCCTGCGAGCACCTGTCGACCGCCTTGAAATGGGTCGCGTCCATGGGTGCACAACATATTGTCCAGAATCAGAACATCACCCAGTTGCCAATCAAAGCGTTGAGTATGTTTGTCATGCACGCGTTTAATCTCTTGATATTCGCTTTCGTTGATGGGTTCGCCATTGCCAAAATAGGTGTTGTGCACCAGACCACTGCTCCCGACTTGTTTGAGCAGCCGTTTACGTAGAGAAGGTTCTAGAGAATATTCGCTGAGTGCCAGGGCGTGATTGAACCAGACGTCTTCTTTTGTTGTTGGGTGTTGGGCGATGGCCGGGCGGACTTGGACTGTTCTGAGGCCGTCGTCGATCAGCCATTCGTAGTGTATATGGGCGCTCTTGCAATATTTTTCCAAGCTTTGCTTGTCCTCTACCTGGAAAACGTCGCGCCAATCCATGCCTACGCCTTGGGAAAAATTTCTCACGTACATTACACCCAGTCCTCGGAATTTCTCCACCAGGCTTGGGTTAAGGTCAGCGAGGATTTTTCTGGTATCCGCAACAGGTGTGGCGCCGCCTTGTGTCGCGGGTTGTGTGCAGCAGAACAGGATCCGCATTGGCCAACGCATGGTAAAAGCGCTCTCACTATGTTGCGGTATCTCAAATGAGGATGGTGTGTCCGTGGACGTTAGTATTGGGCCCTGGACTTCGGATCTTTTACTTGCGCGGTCCTGGTAAGGCATCCACTTAGAGACAAATTTCCGACCGAGTTGCTCAAATCCACAGGCGTCGACGATGCCTGTGTTGCGCAGTAACACGGCGCCTGTGCTACTAAGCGCTTGTTTACAATCGTGGATCGTGTCGCCAATTTCTGAAGAATCAATCGATGTATCAAATGAAACGATGTGCATGTTCCCTATGCCTCACACTGTTCAGCGCTCTAAAAGCGATGGTTATTTGCCCGGTTAGATCATAAGTCGGTTACAATTTTTCGTCGGTTAAATAGCGCATCTGGCTGAAGATCGACTGAATAAACATCAGTTTTTGTGAACTATGCACGGTGAGGGAGACGCGATGCCTGATGATTTTTCGGTACAGGCCACTCGATTGGGGGATGGCCCGATTATTCACGCAGATCTGGACCCCAGCATCGGTGAGAATATTCAGGGTCCCTCACTGATCCGTACACCCCACTGGTTAGCCGATCGGCTAGGGCAGTACTATCTCTATTTTGCTGACCACAAAGGCAGCTATATCCGCTTGGCTTATGCCGATAGCTTGCAGGGCCCTTGGAAGATTTATGTACCGGGTAGTTTGCAATTGGCGGAATCCCACTTTTTGACCGAGCCCCCGCCGATCACCACAGCGCAGAGAGAGCAAGTTGCTATGGCTTTTCGTAAGGCAGGTATAAAGGTTCCGCATGACCCGGCGCTGGAAGTTACCGCGCCACATATCGCTTCACCAGACGTCCACGTAGACGAGATCAATCAACGGTTGGTGATGTACTTCCATGGATTAGAAAAGTTGGGTACGCAGCTCACTCGGGTGGCCATATCGACCGATGGCATCAATTTTGACGCTTTACCTGCAATATTGGGGAACACCTACTTCCGTGGATTCTATTGGGCAGGAAAATACTATGGCCTGGCAATGCCGGGACAGTTTTATCGAGCCGATGATCCCATCGGTCCCTTTGAATCAGGACCGCTGCTGTTTAACCCGAACATGCGCCACTGTGCGGTGCTGGTCAAAGATCATTGGCTTTGGGTCTTCTGGACCCAGGTGGGGGATCAGCCAGAACACATCAAGTTGAGTAGAGTCGATCTTTCGCAACCCTGGACCGATTGGCAGGTGGTGGATACGCACGAAATATTGCGCCCAGAGCGGGATTACGAAGGTGCCAATGCGCCGCTTGAATCTTCGGTGCGCAGTACCGCATATGGTCAAGTTAACCAGTTACGAGATCCAGCGGTATTTGTTGAAGGTGACGATATCTACCTCCTTTATGCGGTTGCGGGGGAGTCGGGGATTGCGTTGGCCTCGTTAGAAAGGTCTCGGCGCTCCGCCTAGAAGGATGAAAATCCTGATAGATATGCGGTCATAGTTTCTAATATGATGGAAACGTCGTGAGGAATGAGTTCACCGCCTATGACTGATCCCGGACCACACAAACTTACCGATACGCCAACCGTGATGACACCTCAGGGAGATGCGGTGCCTCGGCCATTCGGAGAGAATTTCTTCGCCCAACTGGATCAGGACTTTTCTGATTTTAAGGGCCATACGCTGGTGATGACGTTTGAGTTTTCTCAAGACTGGCCCACCTGGGAGATGCACCCGCACGGGGACGAACTTGTCTATCTGCTTGAAGGGGACACGGACTTTGTCCTGCATACGGACAAAGGACCGAAAACGGTGCGAGTTTCGGAGCCAGGAACCTATGTTGTTGTACCAAAGGGTACATGGCATACCGCCAGACCACATGCCCCCACACGTATGCTGTTTGTGACTCCGGGTGAGGGTACGCAAAACGAGGCTGCACCGCCGTAATCAAGTGGCTTGGATCTTGGGTGGGTGGGCTGCCCAAAAGCACAGGCTGCCGATCAGTGACAAACCTGCAATCATGGTGAAGGCGATATCGTAGTTGCCATAGTGATCGTACATCATGCCACTGATGATCGGACCGCCGGTCATGCCGATCATTACCACGAGTGAAGAAAACCCCATAATGGCGCCGAACGAATTAGGTCCGAAGTAGTCTGCCCGTAAAGACACCATCAAAGGACCCCGCGTACCCCAGCCGATCCCATGCAGTATAATAAACGCGATTATCCAATAAACGTTCTGCGCGTAGGTCAGAGCGAGTAATCCAACACAGTGGCCCAACATGCACAGCACGCAGATCCAGCGCTTATCCATACGGTCACCAAGGTAACCACCCAAGAACAGTCCCACCAGCTGCACACCAGTCATTGCACCGAAGACAAAACTCGCCCCCACGGGGGTATAGCCCATGTTTTTTGTGAGATGTGGAATCAGGTGCATCAGCATGGCGCTGACAGTAAACAATGCAAGCCCGTGGCCTGCGGAAATAAACCAGAACGATGGTGTCCTCAGCGCCTCTCGCCAGGTAAAGCTCACAGGCTCCGCTTTGCCGATAGGCTCTCCGTCATCGGAGAATTCCGGAGGTATACCGTCAACATGTTCGCCAATTTCCGCGGGTCTATGCCGCACCAGTTGAACCAGAGGCCCTCCGATCAGCAGAATTGCAAGGCCTGAAATGATGCACATGGTTCGCCATCCCCAGACCTCCATACCCCACACCACCAACGGTACGCTGAGTCCGCCCAGAGAGAAACCAATTTGAGAAAATGCGATGGCTTTGGAACGGTGTTGATCAAACCAGTTGACCAACGAAACCATCAAGGTGGCCCAGCCGCCCAGACTGGCTCCAAGCGCAATCAGAATAAACGCGATGAAATAGGTGGTCAGTGAATTCACTTGAGAGAAGATGAAAAACCCAATTGCGAAAATGACCGTACCGATGGTAAGAATGAGGCGAGGACCAAATCGGTCCACCAGGAAGCCTTGAATGGGGCCGAGCAGTCCGCTTTCGAGGCGCGTGAGGGCAAAGGCCAGCGATAGTACGGTCATGCTCCAACCGAACTCCGCCTGCATCTGCAGGACGTAACCGCCGTAGCTGTGCATCCACGTGATCGCAGCCAGCCACTGTACTCCAGATGCCGCAGCAACAATCCACCAACCAAAGAAGACCTTGCCGCGAGGACGAAACATTGTATTCATCCGCGACCCGATCTGGGATACCCATTCACGCATTGTTGAGATGATACGTGAAGGCGCTGAGTCCTGATATTATTTTTACTGATTCAAGATAAAGAAAAGGGGGGAGGGGATGAAAGCTGAGACTTTACTTCCCTTGGGCAAACTGGACCCAGGATTACGGGCACCCGATGTGCCATTAAATCTTTTGCGTGTAGCTGCTGAAGCACGTGTCGTGGATCAGGTGGGCTATCATGGTTTGCTGATGGAGGAAACCAAGGATGATCCGTTTCAGGTCTTGGCGCTTGCGGCCCAGGCCACGGAGACGGTACATGTGGGCACATCTGTTGCGATTGCTTTTGCGCGCAGCCCGTTCGTGATAGCCCAGGCCGCCTGGACCGCTCAAAAGATCAGTCAGGGGCGCTTTGAGCTTGGCCTTGGTTCTCAAGTCAGGGGACATATACGACGTCGATTTGGTTTGGAGTGGCATGCGCCGGGTCCTTGGATGCGAGACTATGTGGGTGCCGTCAGATCAATCTGGCGAGCGTGGCAAACCCGATCGCCGATTGAGTTTGAAAGCGAACGATACAATCTGAACTTAAACGTTCCCTTGTTCACGCCAGCACCGATCGAGCATCCAGACATCCCCATACAAATTGCTGCGGTGAACCCTTATATGGCGCGCGTTGCGGCTGAAGTCGCAGATGGGGTTCGTCTGCATCCTGTTTGCAGTCCTGCGTATATTGACCAAGTCATCAACCCTCAGGTGGCGACTATTGCCTCACCCGATTTTGAGGTCTGTCTGAAACCATTGATTGCGACGGGCCGGGACTCGGATACTTTGCATCAACGCACGGAAATCGCACGGCAACGTCTGGCTTTCTATATCTCCACACCAGCATATGCGCCTGCCTTTTCGATTTTCGGTCTGGAAGATTTGTGTGCAGAAATGGCCTTGTTATCCAAAACACAAGCCTGGGACAAAATGACCGCACTGGTGGATGATGATCTTTTGCATCGGTGTGTGGTGGTCGCGTTGTACGACGAGCTGGCGGACACAATCCATCATCGATATGCTGATCTGATTCAGCGTATTGAAGTCAGTATCCCAGTTGAGGGTGAGCAGGATAGGCAGCAGCTGCGCGATATAGTCAGCAGGCTTGCGGGATAAACCTTTGGCTGAAAATCGCAGCTATAATTGAAGCATGAGTACAGTTCCAGAAAGCGGTATGACCCCAGTTGGACAGGACAAACATGCCCTTGTACTGACCGGGGGTGGTGCGCGGGCCGCCTATCAGGTCGGGTGTTTGCGCTACATTTCGCGAGCGATCCCTGAATACCGTCCGCAAATCCTCACAGGTGCGTCTGCCGGTGCCATTAATGCCGTACATCTGGCTGCGTCTGACAAGCCCTGGCGCGATTCGGTTGAGGAACTGCGGGATCTGTGGCTCAACTTGTCAACAGATCGTGTTTACATCACAAAAACGTCGAGTCTGGCGAAACGCGTATTTGTTTGGGGGTTACGTGTGATCAGTGGCGGTAGACTCGGTCGAAGCGACATTCGAGGGATGGTGGACAATGCTCCCTTACGTCAATATCTGGGCGCGCACCTGCCGCTTGAGGAAGGTTCCCGTATTGGGGGTATTGCAGACAATATCAAGCAGGGTTGGCTTGATTATCTGGCGATCATCACGACCAACTATGGCTCAGGCAGAGCAGTGGCGTGGGTCGAGGGGCTGGAAGACAATGTAGGTTGGGCTAAGGGGCAGTTGCGTGGTTATCCCATGCAGACAAGCCTTGATCATGTTATGGCTTCCTCGGCGTTACCCATGTTTTTTCCTGCGGTTCGGCTTGAAGATATGTGGCATGGAGATGGCGGTATTCGTTTGAATTCTCCCCTCGGTCCAGCTCGCCATCTAGGTGCCACCAGAATATTGGCGGTGTCCCCTCGGGCGAAACCTGTGCATGGCTTGCCGCCGGATATGCGTGATCCTTATCCTTCCCCGGCGCAAATTGCCGGCGTCATGTTGAATTCAGTTTTTCTTGATAATCTGGACTACGATGCTGATCAGATGAGCCGCATAAACAGACTGTTGGGTCGTATTCCCAAGGATGAGCATGGAGAGTTTCGTCCTATCGATGTGTTGGTTCTTCGCCCCAGAGAAGATCTGGGTAAACTTGCCCGAGAGCATGAAGTCGAGCTGCCCAGCTCCTTCCGATTTTTTGAAAGTGGGCTGAACAACCGGAACAAACGCAGCTCTGATACTCTCAGTATGGTCATCTTTGAGCGGGAGTATCTAAGCCTGCTAATGCGCCTTGGAGAGGAGGATGCAGCGGCGCGCCACGATGAGATTGTTGCCTTCCTGGCAGGGGATTCCTGTAGCGTGTAATGCCCCCACAAAGGACCAGGTGCAAGGATGAGAACGCGCTGCGCCATGACAAACGTTTACAGGGACAAGTATTCAGGGAGACAAGGGTTCAGCCAAATTCTGCTAATTTGGATTTGAGCGTCGACAATGCCTGTTTGTTAGCATTTTTGATGGTTTCCATTTCAGGTGCTTGAACGCTGATGTCGCCCAGTACATCAAGCACAATATGTACGTCGTCGTGCCCATCAACTTGTTTCATGCGTTCAAGCCAGGCCTGCACGTTTGGGAAAGGGCTAAAATCGTAAACGTTGGTGAAACAGGGTTGGCATTGACCAATTTCGACGTAGGCGGCCATGTCAGCAATACTCACACGGTCACCGGTAATGTAGTCACCTTGTGATAACCAACCGTTTTCCATTGCATTAAGTGCTCCGGTCAGTGTCGCCTTTGCCGCGGCTTGAGTGGCTTCGGGTATATCCAGGTCTTTGCGAATCTTGGGCGCTACCAAACCGATGGATGCGTCGCGCACGTTGCGATGGTGATAATGCAGGTACCAGTCGACGCGGGCCCGCGCCTGCAACTGTGTTGGATACAGGTCATCCCAACCGTGTTTATCGCACAGATAGGGCATGATGGCGTGCGCTTCAGCGAGGCAGAACCCGGAGTCTGGCTCTTCAATACAAGGGATGGTTCCCCCGGGGTTTTTTGCCAGATACTTTGGATTGCGACTTCCGTTGTCACCTTTGGAGCCAGGGTTGATCAGAACCATCTCAAAGGGTGTCTTCTTATTCAGCATGAGCCACATGACTGCCCTTACAGGCTGGGAAAAGGGTACCCCATAAAGAATAGTTGTATCAGACATTTTGGATTCCTTGATTTGGTTGGTTAGATATTAAAAAGAGACTTTGCGTTACCACCTAAAACGAGGTTGCGTCGCGCTTCGCTCATAGGCGCCAGCGCCTCATGAACTTCCTGCATGGCGGTCATATGAGAATCGACGTGAGGATAGTCTGAGCCCCACAAGAATTTGTCCTCACCCACCAGATCACACTGAGCATCAATAGATCCTTCACTGGGGTCCATGACGAACCAGAAATTTTCGCGAATGTATTCACTCGGTTTGCGCTGCAATGGACTGAAGGCGTGGAAACGAGCGTACTTTTCATCCAAACGGTCCATCAGGTAGCGAACGTATCCGGCACCGGATTCAACAATGGCAACTTTTAGTTTTGGGAAACGGTCGAATAACCCATCACATACCAATGCAGCAACGGCGGGTATCAATTGCATCGTGCCCCCGAGACCAAAGGAAAACACGGTATCGGGACGCTCTTTTGTGATGTCCCACCATTGTGTTGCGCTGAGATTGACCACCCGATCGAAGCGCACGATCAGATGGATGCAGATCGGGAGGTCTGCATCTACCAACATTTCCCAAAGCGGATCGAAGTCCGGGTGGGAAGGGCGTTTCCCGCACACCGGTTCGGGTGCCAAAAACATGCCTTTGAAGCCTAAATCCAAACATCGCCGCAGCTCTGTTTTTGCCAGCTCCACATCGTAGAGTGGAATATGTGCCACGGGTAAAATTCTATCCAAGGCGGGTTTGGCAAAATCCCATTGCCAGCGGTTATACGCTCGAGCATATGCCATCGCCAATTCCGGGTCATCTTCCTTGTCCCACAGGATCCCAATGGTCGGAAACACCAATCCGGCATCTACACCCCACTCATCCAACAGCTTAATCCGCGCGTCGGTGTCATAGCTTGCGGGTGGACATCCATCGAGGTAGGTCAGCGAAGGGTCTGCAAAAGCCTGAGCCGCATCGTGTTCGGCGCCGCCAAGCGCCGCCAGGCGCCCTTCAAGGAGGATCTTATTGTCCACCCATAAAGCCTCGGTACCGTCAGCACGGCGTTCGATGCGGATCGCCCGTTCTTTGTGTTGGTGTTCCAGGTAGTTTTCCCATAAATCGGGTGGCTCTAGCACATGAGAGTCCATGTCCACGACAAAGGGTGCATCGGCTGTAATGCTGGTCATCTCTTTCCCCCGTTCCTCTAGAACCCTAGGCTAGCCCAGATGGTTGGGTTTTGCATTCGCAACAGGTAACTGGCAGTGTTGAGGTCTGGGAAATTTTAGGGGAGTTACTATGAGCCAGCTTGCCGGACAAACCACGGTGGTCGAAGTCGCTCATCCGCTGGATCCGCTAACACCTGCAGAAATTGAGGCAGGGGTGGCATTGCTAAAACCTCACCTCGGGGAGCAATCTACTTTCTCCACGGTTGCGCTGGTGGAACCTGAGAAATCGACAGTTCTTGAATTTGCAGCTGATCAGAAGGTCGCCCGGGTTCTTCGCTTTATGGGTTACGAATACGGTCGTGAGGACGTGGATGGCGGTTTTGATGCGACAGTAAATCTGCGCACGAATGATGTAGAGGTGTCGCGTATCAATGCCGGTCAAGCGCCCATTGGATTTGCTGATGCGGTGAATGCCATTCGAATCACCAAGGCAGACAAAGGCTGGCAAGAGGCGGTAAAAGCTCGCGGCGTGACCAACTTCGACCTGGTTCAAATTGACCCCTGGCCCTCAGGTGGGTTTGTTCACCCTGATGTGCCTGAAGGGCACCGAGTACACCGTGCCATTTCCTTTGTCCGAGAGGATAAAACAGACAATGGCTACGCCCGGCCCATTGAAGGACTAATTGCTCACGTTGATCTAACCGACGGTAAGGTTGCCGTGCTGGAAGATCATGGCGTGGTGCCGCTCCCGCCTGAGCCAGGACGTTATGATGCGGCCAATCAACCCAAATTCCGCGATACCCTTCGCCCAATAGAGATCACCCAGCCGGAAGGTGCATCCTTCACCGTGGATGGTTACGCCGTTTCCTGGGAAGGTTTCAATTTTCGTGTCTCCATGCACCCGATCAACGGCTTAGTGCTGCACCAGTTGTGCTACCAAGATGGAGACGAAAACCGGTCCATACTGTATCGGGCCGCCTTGAGCGATATGGTTGTCCCTTATGGCGATGTCTCCCCGATGCATTCCTGGAAACACGTATTTGATGCTGGAGAAACCAGCCTAGGGATGTTAGCCAACTCGTTAACTCTGGGGTGCGATTGCCTGGGAGAAATACATTACTTTGATGTCCATACGGTCAGTTGGAATGGTAAGCCGAGAACAATCGAACGTGCGATCTGCATGCACGAAGAAGACTACGGCATTCTTTGGAAGCACTATGATTCGGATTCTCAAACTACCGAGGTGCGTCGCTCTCGCCGCCTCGTAGTCAGCGCCATTCATACCGTAGGTAATTATGAATATGGGTTCTTCTGGTACCTGTATCTGGATGGTACCGTGCAGATGGAAGTAAAACTGACGGGTATTGTAGGGGTGAGCGCTGTCGAAGATGGTGCCGAACGGCCTGAATTTTCTCCGCTAATTGCGCCCAATCTAGCATCGCCCATCCATCAGCATCTATTTTGTTTCCGGTTGGATTTTGATCTGGATGGACAGGACAACCGAGTCTATGAGGTTGAGACTGAACCGTTGCCTATCAGTGATGAAAATCCCTATGGGACCGCGTTCAGAGCGAATGCATCCCTGCTTGAAAGTGAATCTCAGGCGCGGCGCGATTGTTATCCCCAGCGGTCCAGGTATTGGAAGGTGGTGAATCAGAATCGTACTAACCGAATGGGGGTGCCGGTGGCTTGGAAACTACTGCCTAGCGCAACCCCGACGCTCTACGCGCAACCTGATTCACCTGTAGGCAAGCGGGCAGGCTTTGCCAGACATAACCTATGGGTTACGCAGCATGATAGCGGCGCTTTTAACGCTGCCGGAGATCATCCAAATCTGCATGGCGGGGGGGATGGTTTACCTGCCTGGTCCGATCAGGATCGCTCTTTGGTGGATGAAGACATTGTGGTCTGGCATACCATGGGTGTGACACATGTGCCGCGCCCGGAAGATTGGCCGGTGATGCCCACCGAGTACTGTGGATTTATGTTACAGCCCGTTGGTTTCTTTGAACGTAACCCGACATTGGATGTGCCGCCGGCTCACGGGACTGGACATTGTGGCGCTTAAATCCACATAGGCCATTACGGTGAGCGAAGCTGTGCAAGAGACCAGTGATGTCCCCCTGAAGACCAAAATCGCATTTGGCCTAGGGGCCACAGCTGAACAGGTTTGTTTACGCTCGTTTGGTATTTTTGCGCTGATATACTACAACCAGGTCCTGGACATGTCCGGTGCGCTTGCTGGTTTTGCACTGACCGCTGCATTGCTGATTGATGCGGTAACCGACCCTTTGATTGGTTCTTACTCCGATCGATTCCGTTCCAAAAAACTGGGCCGCAGACACCCGTTCCTGTTTGCGGCGCCTATTCCAATCGTGATTTTCTATTTTGCGGTATTTAATCCGCCAGGTGGTCTCAGCGAATACCAACTGTTTGGTTGGTTCTTAGTTTTTTCGGTGCTTCTTCGTGCGTGTATGACTTTGTTTTTTGTACCTCATCTCGCCATGGGTGGGGAGCTGTCAAAAAAATACACTGAGCGCTCAAAGATTATGTCTTACAACTTTGTCTTCGGGTATGCCGGTGCGGCGGGTGTGTATTGGATTTCCATGAGCGTGTTCTTTGCGTCTACGCCTGAAAACCCCAACGGGATGCTGAATGCGGAAGGCTACAAGCAGATGAGCATGATGTGTGCTGCATTTACGCTGCTGGTTCTTTACTTGTGCGCCTTCTTCACCAAAGACCGAATACCCCACTTGTCTCAACCTGATGAAAAAACGCCAAGGTTCAGCTTCACTACATTTTTTGGGGATATCAAATCAGCCGTCTCCAACTCAAACTACCTCTTTTTGTTAATTGGCTATTTTCTGCTCAGCGTGATGCTGGGTGCCCGAGATGGCTTTGAAAACTATATGAATCTGTTCTATTTCGAACTGCGGCCAGAGCAGATGCGGTATTTTGTGGTTGGGCAGATCGCAGGTTATATCGTAGCGTTTACCATGACGTATCGTATTCATCAGCTGATCGACAAGCGGGCAACCATTGTGATTGCCGCTTGTGGTTTGTCCATCACACCTGGTGGTCCCGTATTGATGAATCTGATGGGTTTGTTGCCCGAGATGGGCAGCGATGCTGTGCTTTATTGGGTGATCGTTTTCAAGTTCCTTGGTTCTCTGTCAGGGGCTATGTTAAGCATCAGCGTCATGTCTGCGCTTGCGGATATTGCTGACGAAAACGAGCTGCTGTACGGGCGTCGTCAGGAAGGCATTCTGTATTCAGCCAGAACCTTCTTCGCCAAAGCAGATCAGGCGCTTGGTTTGCTGATAGCCGGTCTGGTGTTGGAATTCATCACCTTTCCCAAGGATGCAAAACCGGGCGAGGTTGAGCCGAGCATTGTGCACAATTTGGCGATGGTGGACTCTGTTTATCTGATATTCCCTGGGCTGTTGGCTGCTTGTTTTTATGCGGGTTACCGCATCAATCGGAAGCGTTATGCGGAGATTTCAGCAGCTCTTGGAAGAGAGGTCGCTTGAGTCAATCCCGACACGCAGCGTAATAGGTCACCGTTCCTGGCCAATCGGAAAAAATTCCTTTGATACCCACATCCCGAGCCAGGGCGTCCAGCACTTCAAGTTGTTTAGCTTCGCTGGTCATGTACGGATTGAGCCCAAAGTAAAGCCAGTTCGCCGCGTCCGTTGGATCCCCTGCCTCGAATGTCCACGTGATAATCTCAAGGCCAGCTTGTTTGGCCAGCCTGGCATAATCTGATGGTTGCAGTTGACCCTTGGCGTCCAGCGTCAGCAGCATAGGAATGGGTGGAGCAACGATATTCACCCCGGATGCCTTGAGTGATTGCATATTCTCCAGCGTGGGCTCGAACTCAGGCATTCTGCCGCGCGGGTCTAAGAACACACCTTGTTGGCCAAACTCTGGGTGCACATCAATCCAGTGTTGTACGTCGCTAAGATTGAACGATTGTGGAAACACCCGGTCCGCATCGATACCCGCATCGATG
Source organism: Pseudomonadota bacterium (assembly GCA_039028095.1). GTDB lineage: Bacteria > Pseudomonadota > Gammaproteobacteria > Pseudomonadales > Azotimanducaceae > UBA4421. The sequence continues at coordinate 11,794 of JBCCIU010000037.1, read as the reverse complement.
TATTCCTGAATCATTTTATCTGCGTAGTCTGATTGCGACATATCCCGATGGGGCATGTCTACCATGGGTGTTTTCAGCTCTGGTGTGAAGTCCCGTGCGTGCCTGTCGATGAGTTTGATACTTTCTGCGTGAGTCAACAGGGTGCCGCAGGAAACGTCAGAAGCCCAGGGATCGATTCTTGGATTGGCGGGGATGGTCAGATACTGCTCGATTGTGGCTGCCTCTTTGTCGACAATGTCACGTCGGCCGCACAAGGTTTTGAATTGGCGCAGAGAGATGTCTGACGTGCAGCATAGGGCGCTGGCGGGCGCATCCGCCTGGGCTGGTGTAAAACCTTGCCTGCAGCTGGCCTCGAGCGGGGTCAGCAGGATATTGGTTGTGGAGTGTAGGTCGCACTGGGAATGACGACAGACTAACGCCTGGTCTTTGGTAAACGTCACATCACACTCGATCACGCCTGCTCCCATATCAATAGCAGCCAGGTAACCTTCTTTTGTATGTTCTGGATAGCCCATTGGTGCACCGCGGTGGGCGATAGAAAACCGTGTTACCTCAAAATTGCCGGTCTGACAATTGGTCAGTTGATCTTTCAGGGGTGATGGAGGCAGCGTAGCAGCCAGAATTTGCGCGCGGTTTGTAGGATCAATCTGATTGGCACAACCAGAGAATAAACACATACTGAAGAAGACGATAAGAAACCTGTTCGACAATTGGTTACCCCGATGGATGCAAGTTCGGTTTGTATACTACAAAGTTATGATGCATCGCGCATGATGCCTTGGCTGCATAGGTGTCAAGCAAGCGTTGAGTCCTGGGCGACAAGTCAGGGTTTTGATTATTTGTTTCTGGGTGATGAGCTTTTTGTCGACGTGCCAGATTGGTACATGAACAAGGTATCTGAAAAACTGCCTGTGGCGGCAGATCTTGGCAGACTGCAATGGATCAAGAAGCTCCATGACCAATACGCCGCAGTGATATGGGTGGATGTAGATGTTCTTGTTTTTGATCCGGGTCGTTTGACGGTGGAATTTACCGACCGCGACTGTTTCTTTGGCCAAGAGTTGTGGCTGCAGGAGCAGGACAGACGTCTCAAGACCTACCGCAATGTGCACAACGCGTATATGGGGTTTACACGGTCATCTACAACTTTGCCGTTCTTGATTGATACAGTGACCCGTCTGGTTAAGAACATAGACGAGGCGTTCATCGCGCCGCAGTTTGTTGGGCCGAAGTTGTTGGGTAGCCTCCACAATACGGTGGGCTTTGCGCTTGAACCCCGGGTAGGTGCACTCTCTCAGCTATGGGTAGACAGGTATCTGGCTCATGATAAAACCACATTAGCCTGGTACGACCAGCAGCTGGAGCAGCGGCTGTGTGCTGCCAATCTTTGCCTTTCATTACATGCCGATCAGGCTGATCGGATGGATGTTCTGGTTGGTCGATTATTAAATGAGGGTGTAGGGGAGAGCTAAAGCGAAAACGAAAGTAAAACTAAATGTGGATCGATACAGAAAGTGAGGAGAACAGGTCGCGCTCGGCTTGTTCTTTAAACTCGCGACTCCTTAGCACCCAGTTGTAAACCAGCCTGAAGCGTTTGTGATTCCAGACAAATCCTGCCTGGAGATCAGATACAAAATCTTCGCGTTCCACAGAGTGGCTGTTTTGAAAATTGTTGCCGTCCAGAAATATGTTGTGCGCGATATATCGAGTGTCAGCCCCAACAAAAACGTACCAGCTCGCGCCGGTTTGTGGTTTATAGAATTGCGAAACAGGAAGGCTGGGCCGTACTCTCGGGGGGCCGTAATCCTGGTCCAATCCCTGTCCGAAGCGAACCATACCGCCTGCACCGATGTAGGTTGTGGGCGTGCCGATGGCGGCACTCGCATGGGGGATAAAGTCGATACTCAAGCCGTTGTCGTAGATTTTTTCGCGGGCTAGATTCAACCACTTTCGTTCGTAGGCCAGAGATAACACAACCTCATTCTTGAGCTGGTTGTCCCACCCTTGAGCTTCGTCGGATCCGATCTTGCGGTGGAGTGAGTTTTGGATGACCTCTGCTCTGGCGCCAGGACCAACAAGGCCCAGGCTCAGACGCCAGGTTTCAACCTCGGTGCTGTTCTCTGTGATAAAGCCAGCTCCCAGATAGAGGTGGCCAGCGTACGGTCTATCATCGGAGATCAGATCCGGTTTGGTGATGTCTGTGGGTGTGTAGATCTCGTGACCCAGAGAAAGCGCAACGTGCATTTTGTCCCCGCGCTCCAGGCCAGGCAGGAATATGCCTAAGGCCTCCAGGCGTTCGGGTCCTTGGTCCAGGCCGCTGACATAGTTTAGAGCGACACCTGATGTGTAGTGTCGGTCGTCGCCCGAAATGACGTCATTCTCGACCAGTAGATTGAGAATGCCCTGGGCGGACACTTGGACGGTAGCTAAGCAGGCAATTGTGGCCAGGTAGAAGCGTTGTACGGGCTGCATTTTTTGTACAATACCTTTGATATTTTTCGAATCAAGTGGGGAGAACTCATGCATACCTTTGCAGATCCATTGGCTCGTGCCGTACAGATCGCCGGAGAAAAGTGCTCGCTGATCGATGGCGATCAGTCATTTACTTACAACGAACTGAATCGGCGCTGTCAACAATTGGCGAATGGGCTCTATGGGTTGGGACTCCACAAGGGAGATAGAGTAGCGATCTGGGCGGACAATTGTCATGAGTATATTGAAACCTATGTTGGTGTACCCGCGGCGGGACTTGTGGTTGTGCCTCTCAATACCCGGCATGCAGAGCCGGAACTGAGGTATGCGCTAGAAGACTCGGGCACAAAGGTGCTGATTACGGACCGTGATGCCTCGGGGATGGGCGATCTGGTAGATCACATCATTCAAATTGGTGCCGATTATGAAGGCCTGCTTGGTGCAGAGCCCATGTTATTGGGGCAAGGCATCACCGAAGATGATTTGGCTGGGTTGTTTTACACCGGAGGCACAACGGGTAAGTCCAAAGGGGTCATGTTGAGCCACCGGAATTTGATCGCGAATACCTTTCATTGGCTCACTTCGGTACCTCAAACCTCCAAAGACGTGACGCTGATCATGGCGCCTTTGTTCCATGCTGCCGGCTCGAATGGCGTACTGGCCTCCATTTGGACAACAGGTACGCAGATCACACTGGGTGCATTTGATCCCGCTCTGGTACTGGACATTATTGAGGCGCAGTCGGTCAGCTTGACCCTGGGTGTGCCGACCATGTTGGCAGCTATTGCCGAAGAACAACACGGCAACCCACGCAAGGTGGATACGGTCAGAGCCATTGCCCACGGCGGATCACCGATCGCAACTGAAGTGGTGCGTCGCACTTGGACCGCATTCCCCACCGCCGAAATGATTGAAGTCTATGGCGCGACCGAGCTGAGTCCACTCACCACCGCGTTGCGGGACGAGCAATTGTTGTTGGATGACGACAGAGCGCGTTCTTGCGGGCAGTCAATCCCAGGGACCGATGTTCGCGTTTTGGACGAAGGTGGTGTCGAAGTCCCAAGAGGAGAGATTGGCGAGGTAGTTGTTCGCGGCCCAAACGTCATGATGGGTTACTGGAACAAGCCTGAGCAAACTGAGGCGGTATTAAAGGGTGGCGCCTATTGGACGGGTGATTTGGGCTATATGGACGATGCCGGTTATGTATTTCTGGTGGACCGCAGTAAAGACATGATTGTATCTGGTGGGGAGAATGTTTACTGCACTGAAGTGGAAGAGGTTTTGTACAAGCACGAGGCGGTGCTGGAAGCTGCGGTATATGGTATCCCGGACGACAAGTGGGGTGAGGCTGTGCACGCAACAGTCGTGCCCAGAGCGGAGCACAGTAACGTCGATCCTGAAGTTCTGATTGAATTCTGCCGCGAACACATCGCGGGTTACAAAGTGCCAAAAGGCGTCGCGGTTCAACAGGAACCGTTGCCAAAATCTGGTCCAGGGAAGGTGCTAAAACGTGAGTTGCGCGCCCCCTATTGGGAGGGTTCAGATCGAGCGGTAAACTAGTCTCTGATCAACAAAGCGTCAGCCAAAATCTAGATTGGACAGCTAGGGATGTGTGAAGCTGAATATTTCTATGCCGTCCCAGGCAACCGTGTAGCCACGGGCATAAAGTATTTGCTGACGGCGATTTTCGTCGTCGATTTTGGTGGCGTATAGCGCGTAAATCTGATCCCCGATCTGCACGCGTACGTGTGGATTGCTCTCGATTGTTACGATCCAGCTTTCCCCGCTGATTCTAGGGAGCTTGGAATAGCGGGCTGAGTGGATATGCAGCACACCATCCAAGTGGAAGCAGTTGACGCGCAGCGCTCGTGACCCAGGTGTAAGTTCCAGGTAGCAGGGTGCCATGTCACCCACAAAGTTGAAATTCTCCGGAACGCCTGCCTCACGGCCATCCAGCGCTTTGGCAACAAAAAATCCGCAGCCGGTCAGACTCGTCAGGCTCAGTGACAGTATTGTGGCGATTCTCCAAACATTCTGCATGATTAGCTCGTCAGGTTTGTGAAAGTCGTTGGGAAATGGTCAACCAATATTTGCAGGACTTCTGCGTCAACTGGTTGGCCCATGATTCGATCATAAGTGAACAGCGTGTGTGTTTCTGGGTCTTTGCGCAATATGTGGGTGAGATCCTCAATGATAAACGTTCTAACCGGCGCGCCGATACAGCCATCGATCTTTATTGCATCCGCAGGGTCGCATTGCAGGTCCTTACCTGCAGCCACAATCAGGGCAGGTATCTTTACCCGGCGATAGATTGACTCACTGTCCAGGGCGATCAATTCGCGTAACGATTGAGCTGGAAGTTTTTGCAAACCAATCCGCATGCTTCGTTTATCAGACTGTTTGACCCGCCGCACCGCCCGTTTCTGATAGCGCACCGGACCACCAATCAGTTTATAAAGCGTGCGCATGAACATGCCTTTGACGCCGGTTGCCAGATCGGCTGCTTGTGCCAAGTGTTCAGCCTGCACGATCAGGACATCCTCAAGATTTTGGATAAATGGACAGAGCAGGATTAAACCGCCAAGTCCTGGGTAACGAGATCCAAGCTGTGCACTGATGATGGTCCCTTCGCTGTGCCCCAACAAGACGATCTTATTCAATGCAACATTCTGCTCGGTAACCAGATAGTCGATGCACGCGGCGGCATCCTCAACCAAGTCGCTGTGCCCAGATTCGATGTAGTTGCCGGTGCTCTCGCCGCAACCTCTCTTATCGTAACGTAGCGAACCGATACCATAGCCGACCAATGTCCTGGCTATGGTATTGAAGATGTCCAGTGTTTGGCCGGGCATATTCTCGTTTCGATCCAGAGGACCGCTACCGTGCATCATCAGGCAGACCGCGGATGTTTCTGCGCCTGGTAGGACAAGGCTGCCTGCCAGCACATGACCTTTGGCGGTTATTTGAACGTCTTTTTCTGGCATCGTTGTTACATTGTTCCTTGCAATTTAAATGAGAATGATTATCATTTAGGGAAATCGATGCAGGATAGTCCTAAGTGGTACAGCTCAATGACGCCGATTCTGGGGTCAATATATCGTCACTCTCCAATGGCAGCATTCTCTTTATATGGAGTATTCGCGCCTGGGTTCAAGCCGCCTATCAACAACAGTGTGTGGTGAGAACACTTTACCCTCCATACCAACAACACAATCGGGTCGATGCGATTACAACGCTGGATGAATGTATGTCCGTTTTGTGCGCCTGTGCCTATCGCCCGGTCTCGATACGTAGCCCTCACACTGAATCCCTTAGCAGCGATGAGTATGCGTTGGTAGAAGTGCTTCAAGCGCTTCAACGAGGGCAAGACCGAATTGCGGAATCAAAACTGAAACCATTGGTAGCTGGACGATTGAACAACACCTTTAGGCGCGTGGCGCAGGAATACGTCTCCCGCATGCAGACTGCGTCGTTGAACTTTTCAGGCATGCGACACTTGAGGTTAGTAAAATCATGATGATGCAAAGAGGTTCGCTGCTGCACAAATTGCTTCGCGGCATTGGATGGACTGTTGTTGTTGCGCTGTTCACCGTGGTCTATGCCCTAAGCTGGCAGTTTGTCATATGATGAATGGGTGAACCGATCAAACACTAAACGCGTCGCAGTCGTAGGAGCCGGACCTTGTGGCCTGGTCGCCACCAAAACGTTGCTTGCTGCAGGGCATGAAGTGGTCTGCTACGAGGCGTCAGACACGGTCGGTGGACACTGGAAAATAGACAATAAAAGCGGCAAGTCGGCGGCCTACGAATCTCTGACCACCAATACCAACAAACATATGAGCCGTTTGCGGGATTATCAAATGCCCGAAGACTGGCCTGATCTGCCCAGCCATGCGCTGATGTACGACTGGTGGTGTGGTTACGTTGATCAATTTTCGCTTCTAGATGCGCTGTCTTTGCAGCGCGAAGTAAAACAAATTCAACCCACATCAAGCGGTTGGCGGCTCCAGGCCGAGCATGCCGGTGTTGTAGAATGGTTCGATTTTGACGCGGTTGTTGCTGCCTCTGGAAACTATTGGGATCTGAAACTCCCGGCGTTTGTCGCGCAATACTCTGGCGCCTGGATACACGCACAACAGTATCGATCACCAACCAGACCTCTAGATCTCGCGGGTAAAAAGGTGCTGGTGGTGGGTTCAGGCAACACCGGGTGTGAAATCGCACTGGAGCTCTCTCGAGAGGCGTCGATTGACGTGCACCTTGGAGCGCGATCAGGGAATTGGATTCTACCTAAGTACTTAGATGGTCCCGACGGGCCGGTTCATATCGCTGCCAAATCACCTTTGAGCCATCCACTGGATTCGGTACCCAAGTTGATTCGTGTGTTACCTGAAAATGTGCGAGACGGCTTGTTCAATCGAATTGCAAAACGCGTCTTTGCGAAACAGTTCGGCGAGTATGCGCAACGTCTGACCGACGCCGGTATGCCACCTCCACCCGATAACCCACTAGAAAAACGTCCAGCGGTTGCCGACGGATTGGCCGAGGCTTTGGAGGCCAGGGAGATTACAGCCCGACCTGGCGTTGAAGGAGCTGAAGGCAAGTTAGTCAGGTTCAGTAACGGGCGATCTGATGAATTTGATGTGATCATTTGTGCCACGGGATTTCATTTGACCTATCCCTATATTGATCAATCGATTCTGGACACCAGCAACGATGATATGCACCTGTTCCGAGGCCTCATGCACCCGCAGTACCACTCGCTCTTTGTGGTTGGCGTAAGCCGTCCAACGGGTGGATTCTGGCCCATCGCGGAAGCCCAGGCTGAGTTTATTGGCGCATTGCTAGGCGGGCGTTACCGGCTGCCGTCGCAAACACAGATAGAGGCAGCGACTCAGCCGGTCTTAAAACGTGATTCCTTCAATCCCGCCCTGTACGGACTAGCGCTAAGACAGGAGCTCGCAAAACGATACTAAATATTTGTCCCGCGAGGAAAATTTGGGTCTCGTTTTTCTTTAAGCGAGGCAACTCCTTCTTTGGCTTCCGGTCCACCAAAACCCAGCATTTCCAGGGCGGTTGATGTGTCGTAGATTGGTCCTGCCATGCGCATCCAGTTGTTCAGCGCATACTTTGTGAATCGGATGGCCGTTGGTGCGCCCGCTTGAAGCTTGCTTGCCACTTCCATCGCCTTATCCATCAGTTCGTTATCTTCAACACACAGAGAAACCAACCCGATACGTTCCGCTTCCTCGCCGCTCAGTCGATCACAGGTGAGCAGATAATATTTTGATTTAGCCATACCGCATAACAGCGGCCAGATGATGGCAGCGTGATCACCTGCAGCAACCCCCAGACGCGTGTGGCCGTCAGTTATGGATACCGATTTTGCCACGATAGAGATATCGGCAAGCAGGGCGGCAACCAGCCCGGCACCCACGGCGGGACCGTTGATCGCGGAAATTACTGGTTTGCCGCAGTTCATAATGTTGTAGACCAGATCCTTAGCTTCTTTCCAGATGTTTACCCGCACGTCGAAGTCTTCGGTGATTTTTTCCACCATTTCAAAATCACCGCCTGCCGAAAAAGCTTTGCCAGCACCGGTGAGAACGACCACGTCTACGTCGGGATCATCATCAACATCTCGCCAGACGTAGGTCAGTTCTCGATGTCCCACTTGATCCAATGCGTTATAGCGCTCCGGTCGATTTATAGTGATACGTAACACTCGCTCCGCTGGATAATCAAATGCCAGGTGGGTGTATCCGGAATATCGATCTGTCATGGTGATGTTGTCCACTCCCTCTTGATTCTCGGTCATGATACCCTTTCCTGCGTTGGATACGACTTAGAAAAAACATAAACACTACCGGAGGACAACATGTCTGCGATTGAAAATGCCATTGATGTGATCAATGCCAAAATTGGCCAGCCCAGCGAACCAACAGAATGGTTTGAGATGACCCAAGATCGGATTAATCAGTTTGCTGATGCGACCTTGGATCAGCAATGGATCCACGTAGATCCCGAGCGAGCCAAGGCGGGTCCGTTTGGGGCACCCATTGCGCATGGTCAGCTCACTATGTCGATCATGATGTTTTTGCCAGGTGGGGCTGATATCGGCGTGCCGGCGCTGGAAGGGGTGAAAATGGGTGTGAACTATGGGTGGAACCGAGTGCGATTTATGTCCCCAGTTCCGGTGGGTGCCAAAATTCGCACGCGCGGAAACCTTAAGAGTGTCGAGCAAAAGGGCGAAATGCTGGAGATCATCAACGAACTGACTGTAGAGATTGAAGGCTCGGACAAACCCGCATGCGTTGGGGAAAGCGTATTGCGGCTTGTATTTTAAGCAGGCTATCTGGCCAGGTCTGGGGTAATCCTCGGACCTGGTAGCACTGTCAAACGGGGGAGGAACTCATGGATTTAGGAATCTGTGTCGCGTCACATGTGGGCGATATTGGTTATGTCGTGCGTGCTGAAGAGCTGGGTTATACCCACGCTTGGCTGGCAGACTCGCAAATGCTCTGGTCAGATTGTTACGCAACACTTGCGCTGGCTGCACATCAGACATCGACAATTCAACTGGGTACAGGCGTTGCGGTATCCGGGACTCGTCCGGCACCGGTGAACGCCGCAAGTATTGCGACCATCAATGCCATTGCGCCAGGTCGAACGTTTTTTGGCGTGGGTTCAGGCAACACTGCACGCAGGGTGATGGGCTTGCCACCCCAACGGATCAAAGAGTTTGATGAATACCTCGAGGTGTTGGCACCTTTGTTGAAGGGGGAAGAGGCTGTCTTGCCGACCACTCAGGGTGAAAAACCGATCCGCCACATTATGCCTGACAAGGGATTTGTTAATTTTGATGATCCGATTCCGCTGCACATATCTGGTTTTGGTCCAAAGTCGCTGTCCCTTGCCGGAAAACACGGGGACGGTGCAGTGCTGGCTCTGGTTGGCGACCCGGCCGCAATGCAGAGCGTCTGGCACATGTTGCAAGAAGGTGCTCGATCCGCAGGCCGGGAAATCGGACCGCAAACAGATTATTACACCACCGCTTTAACCACCATGGTCGTGCTTGATGATGGTGAAGCGGTAGATTCACCCCGGGTTAAAGCTGAATGTGGGGCCATGGCAATGGCTGCGGTACACTATCAGTACGATCAGTTCAGAAACTTTGGACACCAACCACCCAACGCGCTGTCGGGTATCTGGGAAGACTATACAAAATTGTTGGAAAGCTACCCCGAAGAGCGTCGGCATCAGCGCATTCATGCGGGCCATAACTGTTGGGTGCTGGAAGAAGAGGAACGCTTTTTAACACCTGAAGTGCTTACCTCATCCAGTATGGTAGGGACAAAGAATCAATTGATTGAGCGAATTCATGGTATGCAGGAAGCAGGTCTTGACCAGATCATGATCCTGCCAAATTTTGATACCCGATTTGACGTGCTGGAGCGGGTTGCCAAGGACGTGATGCCCTTTGTTTAGGGGTCGATCAGATTTCCATCATCATCTCTGATTTCAGGACCACGGACACGGGCTCGACCGTCGCCGAATTTTGCATCGCGTGCTCGCAAAGTAGCCTTCAGTCCAAGTTCCTTCACAGATTGCCGGTAGTCATTTGCGGCACGGGTATTGTGGCCGCGCACATCGTTTTCGGCTGCCATCCGCTGTAGTGTGCGCGCCCCCATCAGTTCCAGACCCATGTTGATGATCCGCTTGTTTGCACTGAGCAGGTCTGGGTCAATGTGTGCCATACGAGCCGCCAATCCTTCGACTTCTTGTTCCAATAAATCTGCTGGCACGGCCTTCAGCACCAGTCCAATTTCCTGGGCTTCTGCTCCGGTGACGGTATCCCCGGTGAGGGTCAGGCGTTTTGCCCACTGGGGACCGATGTTGTATAGCCACATGTTGTTCGGCAGGGCGCCCAGGTCTCGAGCCGGTGGAAATCCGATGGTGGCATCTTCTGCAGCGATGACCATATCGCATAACAGGGCGATATCGGTGCCACCGGCCAGGCAGAAACCATGGACCTGGGCGATGACGGGTTTGTGCATGTCGAAGATCGCCATACGGTACCGTTGGCCTCGCTCCAACTGCCAGGCATCGTCGTCGATAGAGCGATAGCCACGATAGCTACCGGCTGGATCCTGCACTCGAGAAACCGGCACAGTGCTTCCGGATCCGGTCAGGTCATAGCCCGCCGAGAATGCTCTTCCGGCCCCTTTGATGATGACACAGTGAACGCTTCGATCATTATCCGCCTCCCACAAAGCTTCAGCCATTTCCGCCTGGAGTTCCAGCGAAAGCGCATTCAACTTTTCTGGCCGATTCAATGTGATGCTTGCTCTGCCATCCCTGGTCTCGTAGATAATGTTCTCGAACTCTGACATGAATGCCCTCCCTTTGCGTTCCTACATGATAGCTTTTTGGCGCATTTTGTTGCTCTGCGAAACTGCGTTTTTTTGACCTCGTCAATTGCAGCTGATTTGAGAGCATTATGAGTGGTGACTATAGGCGTGAGTCGCTTATTCAGGCAAGATGCGCTCATGTTTACGTATCTTAATCCTGATGTACGAACGCGACTGATTGAACAGGGAAAGCTGGTCCGTGTGAATCAAGAAGGCCAGCTGATCGACGTGCACAGTCCGGAAGCGCCGGGTGAGCTGGCGATCAATTTGTTGGGACCGATCCCGTTGCCCATATCGCTGCCATCCATTCGCACCACGGTGCAATGGTATGCGGCGGTTCGTAGTACGGAACTCAGCCAGGTTAATGCGCTCGCATCGGATCTGCGTGCTCGTGGCGGACAGCATCTTTTTTCTCACCTGGTTTCGCCGCTTGCGGTCAACAGCGTGTTGGTCATTGGGGAACCGACCGAAAACCCGTTGGTTCGAGTGCACAGCAACTGTCTTACGGGTGATATTTTTGGTTCTGAACGCTGTGATTGTGGGCCACAACTTGATAGCGCGATCCACCGGATCAGCGAGGATCCGGCAGGTGGATATCTGGTGTACATGGCGGGTCATGAAGGTCGTGGCATCGGCCTTTGGGCAAAAGCCGCAACTTACCTGCTACAGGATGGTGGTGAAGACACCTATCAAGCCAACCGCTCATTGGGATTGCCGGATGATTCTCGCGATTTCACCGATGCAGCCATCATGCTCAAGCATTTTGTTGGTCTGGAACCTTTTCGACTGCTAACTAATAATCCTAAAAAAGTGAACGATCTGTCCGAATATGGCTTAAGCTCAATCATCCAGGAGAAGCATGTTTTTGGAGTGAGCGAGTGGAACAAGAGGTATTTGCACGCCAAACAAGAC
>JBCCIU010000036.1:0-28889 GCA_039028095.1 Pseudomonadota bacterium | reverse complement strand
TACATATTGAATCGAACCCCTACAACGCGCGTGCGCTTGTACAGCGTCATCAGGCCCAGGATGTCTGGATTAACCCGCCTCCGCTACCTTTAGAAACCGCTGAAATGGATGCGGTGTACGAACTGCCTTATACGCGTCAGCCACATCCCACCTACGGTGATGCCAAAATCCCTGCCTATGAGATGATCCGTTTTTCCATTGCCATTCAGCGGGGTTGCTTTGGTGGTTGTACCTTCTGCTCAATCACAGAGCACGAGGGTCGCATTATTCAAAGCCGTTCTGAAGCTTCAATTCTGCGCGAAATAGAAGATATTCGAGACACGGTACCTGGGTTCACCGGGGTCATATCCGATCTGGGTGGCCCCACAGCAAATATGTATCGTTTGCAGTGCAAGAGTCGCAAGATTGAAGCGGCCTGTCGTCGTCCGTCTTGCGTCTACCCGGGAGTTTGCCCCAATCTGAACACGGATCACAAACCGCTGATCCAGCTGTATAGAAAAGCGCGTAAGATCGATGGCGTAAAAAAAGTACTGATCGCCTCGGGCGTGCGATATGACCTGGCCAACGAATCGCCTGAATATGTTAAGGAGCTGGCGACACACCATACCGGCGGCTACTTGAAGATTGCTCCCGAAGCTCTGTCAGACGGGCCTTTGTCGAAAATGATGAAACCCGGCATGGATACTTACTACCGCTTTAAAGAACTGTTTGATAAATATTCGAAAGCTGCGGGAAAAGAACAGTATCTTATTCCTTACTTTATTGCCGCTCATCCTGGCACAACCGATGAGGATATGTTGGAACTGGCGTTGTGGCTTAAAAGTAATGGCTTCCGTGCCGATCAAGTTCAGGCTTTTTTACCTGGCCCCATGGCGACTGCAACAGCAATGTACCATAGTGGGGTAGATCCGCTTCGCAAGATCAGCGACAACAGTGAACCCGTTTATATCCCTAAAGGTGCCAAGCAAAGAAGATTACACAAAGCATTTCTGCGTTATCACGACCCTGAAAACTGGCCAATTCTGCGTGATGCTCTGCAGGATTTGGGGCGGGAAGATCTGATCGGCAATTCAAAAAGGCACCTTGTGCCGGCAGATCGAGCCGGGAAAGGGCGCCGTCAAATCGGGTCAAAACCTGGTAAGCGATTTCGGACTCAGCACGCTCGCCAGGAGCGGTGAGCCCAGGGGCTCACCTCAGCATCAGCCCCTGTAAATCCCCTGTCGACCGCCATTTGCGCAGGTCATCGTAAAAGGCGATGGGTCCCGCACCGTGCATATTGGTAAAGAACCCTTTCTTGTTACCTTGGGCACCTTCGCTGTTGTAGTAACCCGGTGTGCACTCAGCATAAAATCGTGCACCAACTCTCGCCAGGCGCTTGACTTCATCTACGTAGGCTGTTTCAGCCTCCTGGGTTGGTTGGACGGTTGATGCATTCTTTTGCCGGGCTTGGGAAATGATGTGGGCGGTGTGTTTGGCCTGTTCGTTCAGCGCGTGGGGCACGTTCACCGTGATCGCGGTTTGGGTAAAGCCGAGAAAAAAACAGTTGGGGAATCCGTGGGTCATTAAACCTTGGAACGTTGTGATATCTGGCTCCCAATGCTCACTCAGGTGCCTATTGTCCTGGCCGATGATGTCGTATCCAGATCGACGGGTGTAACCCGTACCTACCTCAAACCCCGTGGCGAAAATCAGGCAGTCCAATTCGTACTCCTGGCCATTGACTACCACGCCGCGTTCCGTCAGCCGTTCGACGCCCTGACCGTTGGTGTCCACCAGGTGCACGTTCTCTCGGTTGTATGTCGGCAGGTACTCGTCGTGAAAGCACGGCCGTTTGCAGAATTGTCGGTACCATGGTTTCAGCAGCTCAGCGGTTTCATCATCATGAACGACCTCGTCCACACGTTGCCTTACGGCGTTCATTTTGCGGTAGTCTGATAACTCCATCAGTTCCGCACGTTCTGCACTGGTCAACCTGCGACCGAGTTCTTTACCTGCAAACTTTGCGGCCACACCAGTCAGGTTGCGATAAATGTCTGTCCACCCGTCATGGACCATGTCCACGTCCGAATCGCCACCGCTGACCATCGTGTTGAAATTGTCCATGCGCTCTTGCTGCCAGCCGGGCTTGAGTGAACTGGCCCAATCGGGATCTGTTTCTCGATTATTGCGCACATCGATCGACGAGGGTGTACGTTGAAACACGTAAAGACGTTCAGCCCATTCACCCAGGTGGGGAATACACTGAACGGCCGTTGCGCCGGTCCCAATAATACCCACCTTCTTGTTTTTCAGATTCCTAAGCCCACCGCTGGAATCGCCGCCGGTGTAGGCGTAGTCCCAACGACTGGTATGAAAGGTGTGACCTTTAAACTCGTTGATCCCCGGTATGCCAGGAAGTTTTGGACGACTGAGTGGGCCATTTGCCATGGCGACAAATTGGGTTCGCATTTTGTCACCCCGATCTGTCTCAATGATCCAGCAAGCCTCGTCTTCGTTCCAGTACATGGCGGTCACCGCGGTTTGCAGACAGGCGTTGTCGTACAGGTTGAAGTGTTTGGCGATGTTTTTACTGTGTTCCAATATTTCCGGAGCAAAGGAGTACTTGTGCTTTGGTATATAGTTGAGTTCCTCCAGCAGCGGCAAATAACAGTAGCTCTCCACGTCACACATTGCGCCTGGGTAACGGTTCCAGTACCACGTGCCTCCAAAATCTCCCGCTTTGTCGATCACGCGGATGTTTTCAAAACCCGCCTCGCGCAATCGAGCACCGGTTAATAGTCCACCAAAGCCCGCGCCAATGATGACCACATCAACGTCGTCAAACAGAGGTTCCCGCTCAGCGTTAGGCGTATAGGGGTCTTCTTCGTAGTGAGAAAAATCTGCGGTGACTTCGATATATTGGGCAATGCCTTCTTTGCGTACACGTTTATCGCGTTCGTCCAGATACTTCTTCTTCAGCGCATCTGGGTCAAAATCGATGTCACCAAGATAAGTACGTACAGCAGAATCATATTGCATAGGTTGCCTTTGCATGAGCTTAGAAAATGTCAGTCAGGCATACTAGCATTTTTTGGTTATTCGCCCAGCGTGGCGCCCGCCGAGCAAATTTCAATCGCTTTTGGTCCCGATGGTGATAGGCCGTTTGCTGGTAAGCAAAATAACTGACAAAAAGGCCCATCAAAACTGTCCATGGATGGTTTCTTTCATAAGCCGCTCACATCTTCCCGATTTAAGTTACAACCTCTTAAGTCCTGCTTCTAACAATGGCTGGTTGCTCGACCTAAGCTGAGCTCGGAGTTGACAAGGACCGGGCCACGGTGGCTCGGACCCACTAATGCAAAACACTGCCGGGGGGTTGATGTTCAATGTTTACGCATATTGATGATATTGCGTGGGAAGTTCTGGATGAGGCCAATGGTCTGCAACGGTTGACCGCAAGTTACTATCGGGTCAAAGAGCTGAGTCTGAATCAGGTGATTACAGAATTGGAATCCCAGCCGGAAAGGTACACTCAGCGTTTTCTTGAGATACTGTCAGCCGGACAGGCTGAGGATGATGCGGCATAGCGTCAGCGCGGCGCTGCCGCGCTGACTCAGCTTATTTGCTCTCTTGCCGATCTAGGTCAGTGGCTTTAGCACCAACTCAACACGACGATTTAACTGCCGCCCCTGGGCGGTATTGTTGGCCGCTACCGGATAGTCTGGCCCGACACCCAACGTATATACGCGATCAGAGTTTACGCCCTGGTTTCTGAGATACCCGGCGACGGTGTTTGCGCGCTTCTTGGAGAGCTCCAGATTGTAGTTATAACTTCCGGTTGCATCTGTGTGGCCGGTGACGTCTATTAAGGTCTTGTCAAACTCGTTGAGCGCAAGCGTCACGGAATCAAGCACTTCATAGAATTCGGTACGTAAATTAGACTGATCGACGTCGAAGGTGACGTTTCCTGGCATGTTGAGAACCAGGTCATTACCCATTCTTGTGACGGAAACACCGGTGTTGGCCAATTGCGCTCGCAGGACCGCTTCTTGTCGGTCCATATAGGCCCCCACGCTGGTGCCCGCCAGGGCGCCTACCCCGGCACCGATCAGCGCGCGCTTGCGACGCTCATCTGCATCGTCGCCGGTGATTGCACCAACTACCGCACCGATGGCCGCACCCCAGGCAGCACCTTTGCCTTTGTTGGATGCTTCACGCTCGCCGGTGTAGGGATTGGTTGTACAACCACCAACCAGCAGCAAAGCGATGGCTAGATAAAGTGCACGTGAATGCAATTGGATATTCGACATGTTCGCCCCTCGGTAAATACCAGATTGATACAGGTATTATGTGCGTGGAGAACTGAACAAAGTCTGAACTGTGTCTCGCTGTGGCTACTGGATTGTAAAAATCTACTGTGCCTGTACCAGCACCAACTTCCCGATGATGTTGCCTGCAAGCTGGTCATCAAGACTGTCGCGGATCTGGCTCATCGGTCGAGCAACGACGCTGCAGGGGGTGAGTTTCCCCGCAGCGATCCAAGCCATCAGCGTGTTTAACAATTCACCATTAATCGCTGGGTTTGCTCGAGCGTCACCCCCCCAGTCCACGCCAACAATACTGGAGCGTTTGAGTAGTGCCAGATTCAGCGGGATTGAAGGGATTGTGCCACTGGCAAATCCAACCACTAAGAACCGGCCGCCGGGCGCCAAAGAGCGAAAGGCCGCTTCGCTGAGCGCTCCGCCCACAGGGTCGTAGACCAGGTTCAGCCCCTCTGGGGTGATGGCTTCGAGCGCAGCCCGCCAATCTGGTTGGGTGTAATCGACAACCTCGTCTGCTCCCCATACCAAAGCGGCTTGACGTTTCTCCATGGTTGACGCTCCAGCAATGACTCGAGCACCCATGGCCTTAGCGACGCTGATTGCAGCAGAGCCGACGCCTCCGGCAGCGCCCAGAATCAAAATTGTCTCGCCCGGTTTCAGCGCACCACAATCGCGTAAACCGTAAAGCGCTGTGGCGTAGTTGATATAAAACCCAGCCGCAATTTCGTTCGAGAGCTCATCGGGAACAGGGATCACTCGGTCTGCTCGGATGGACAGCTGCTCTGCGTAGGCGCCACTGCTGGCCAGTCCCATCACCCGGTCTCCCACCTTGAACGTCTGCACATCAGCACCTAACTGGGCCACCACACCCATGAACTCGCTCCCTGGGAAGTAGGGTAGTGGTGGTTTCACCTGGTATAACCCCTGGATCATCAGACCATCGACGTAGCCAACCCCAGCGGCGGCGACATCAATAAGAATTTCGCCACGACCTGCTTCTGGAGCGGGCAATTCCAACGTGACTAGCGCCTGTGGTGGACCAAATTGCTCAGCGCAGATAATTTTCATTAAACGGCTTTTACCCCTCTTGGTGGACCGGCGCTGGTGAATGTGGTGCCCGGTGGGTCGATGGCCCAATCAGCAGATCGCTCCCAGGTGTCTTCGAACACCAATTCAGATAGTGGGCGGCGTCGTACGGGACCATGATTACCCTGTGGTTTGCCCAGGGTTACTGTGCAGGCGATCAGCACCTCATCGGGAATATTCAGCAACGCTTTTAGTTGTGGTTCCACAGCGCCATGAAATCCTGTGATGACCCCGCCGTAGCCCTGAGCCCTAGCGCCCAGCAGTAGATTCTGGACGGCTGGGTACATCGATGCGCCTTCAGTTTCCGTTGGTGGTCGATAGCGCACAAGACAGGGAAGGATAAGACATGGGACGTTGCCGAAATTATCAACATAGCTTTGCATCACTCGTGCCATTCGCGATTTGGGAGAGTTGGGGTCGGCGCCGCTGCCTTTGTCGTATTGATCGTTGGCTCTTTTTTCGGCCCAGAACTGTTGCGCCGACTTTGCAATCAACGCTTTGGCTTGTTTTGCGGTTTCGCTCTGACTCAGCACCACAAATCGAAATGGTTGTCGGTTGGATCCGCTTGGGGCTCGAGTAGCGGCCCACAAGATATTGCGTAAAACTTCTTCGGGGATGGGTTCATCCAAATAGCGGCGGATGGCTCGAGTGGAGGCTAAACCTTCCAACAAACCAATCTGGTCGTCTGGGATTGGCTGTTCAGCCAGGTCTGTCGGCGATTGCTGCAATTGTTCTCCCCTTAACCCTCATTTCGTATGATGGTGAGCAAAAGATTGTGAAGTGAGCGGGGAGTATAAAAGCTGTGAGCATAAGTACCAATTCTGTTTCTCGATGGGTTCTGGCAAGACAGCCCTCGGGTGGACAACCACAGGACGATGATTTTAGGTTTGAGCAAGCACCTATGCCCGAGCCGGACGATGGGCAGGCGGTTGCTCGGACAATATATTTATCCATGGATCCCTATCAGTGGGTTCGACGTCGCAGCGGTCTGGAAGCGCCAGGGGATGTATGCCATGGACGCACCGTGTCGCAAATTGTTCATTCCAGATCCTCACTTTTTTCTGAGGGGGACTATGTCTTTAATACCAATGGCTGGGTGACACACGGATTGATTGGTGAACGGGTAGGCAATTTTGGATACATGTATCCGCGCAAGCTCGATCCTCATCTTGCACCGTTGTCTACCGCAATTGGGGTTATGGGCATGCTAGGCCTGACGGCCTATTCTGGCCTGATCGTGCAATGTGACCCTCAACCGGGTGAAACGGTTGTGGTGTCGGCAGCCTCTGGCGGTGTTGGACAGGTGGTGGGTCAGCTGGCCCGCATCAAAGGGGCGAGGGTCGTTGGGATCGCAGGTGCAGCCGAAAAATGTGACTTTGTAGTGAACGAATTGGGTTTTGATGCGTGTGTGTCTCATCAAGCAGAAGATCTAGAGGCTCAGCTTCAATCAGCCTGTCCCGACGGGTGTGATGTTTACTTCGAAAATGTCGGGGGCAAGGTTTTTGAAGCGGTGCTGAAGACCCTGAATCCCGATTCGAGAATCTCTCTGTGCGGCATGATTTCCCAATATTCGGATGCTTACTATGGCAAAGGTGATAGCGCCCAAGACAACCCACGGCGTCGATGGCAGGCGTTGGGGCAGCCGACCTTCGAACGCCAGCGAGTGACGGTCCATGATCTTTTTGTAGGGAATTATGTGGACGACTACCAGGCTCAGTTTCTAGAAGAGATGGCCGCCTACGTCACCTCGGGAGACATGCGCTATAAAGAGGATCGGTGGCATGGCCTGGAGCAAGCTTTGGAAGCATTTCGTGCCATGCTGGTGGGCGGCAACTTTGGCAAGACGATTGTGCAGGTAGGCGATGAGGCCGAAGAATCTGACTGATTGGTGTGTATGGATTGATCAGTTAAACTACTTGGTTAGTTGTTGGGGGGAGAAGGAATCTGGACCTGTCAGATTCAAGGGCATTTTGAGTTGTCATAGATCAATTGAACAAGCCACCCGTCGAGTCGTTCGAGCAGGGATTATTGCGCTCGCCGTCTTCTCGGCTGCGTTCGCTCAAGCGCAGGAATTCTGGGTTGGTCTTGCCAGCTTCCAGGGCGAAACCAACGCCGAAAAATACCTCTCCCAGCGCGATCATCTGGACGTTCCAAATCTGAAAATTGTCAGGGCGCAGACGCCACTGGGCACTTTCTTTCGGGTCGTTTCCGGACCTTACCTCGACGAGAGTCAGGCACGCAGGAAGATCTCCGAGGTTAAGTCTGATGGAGGCACGGCTTGGCTTGTGCTCCGTCAGACGAGCGATCCGATACCCACTATCCACGATGACCTGGCAGCATCTCCAACGCTTGAGCCTGCTTCAGCAGCACAGATAAGTTTGCCAGAAGTGCCAGCGCAACCCGCAACACCTGAAGAGATACCAGACCTTGCCGATTCACTCACGCTGGAAGTCTCCGCCGGGGAAACGATTCCTTTAACGCGGATAGAACACGGAGCCATTCAGGTTGATGGGCATATCAACGAAGCCATCTGGCAGTCAATTCCGGTGATTGACCGTTTTGTCTTGATAGAACCGGCCACGTTGAAAGAAGGCCGTCATAAGTCACGCATGCGTGTGGCTTATTCGGACAAAGGTATCTATGTCAGTGCTGACCTGGAACAACCCCAGGAGACGTTATTGCGCCGCTTAACCGGACGCGATGTGCGGGATAACCGGGATAGCTTCAGCGTTACCTTGGACACTTCTGGTGAGGGACGATACGGATTCTGGTTTGGTATTAACCTGGGTGATTCCTTGATGGATGGGACGGTGCTTCCGGAGCGGAAATTTTCCAGTGACTGGGACGGTCCCTGGTATGGTCGGTCGCAAAAAACAGATACGGGTTGGTCCATGGAGATGTATATCCCCTGGGGAATCGTATCTATGCCTGCGGCAGATGAAATTCGTCAAGTTGGCATGTATGTTTCGCGCAAGGTGGCCTATCTGGACGAGCGATGGGCGTGGCCCGCACTACCAAGCACGCAACCCAAATTCATGTCAGCTTTATCCAAGCTTGAAATGACCGATGTGCAGCCCAAACAGCAGTACAACATCTATCCTTTTCTCTCGTCGGGTTATGACTGGGTCGACGAAGAGGCACGCTATCGTGCGGGGGCTGATATGTTTTGGCGTCCGTCGACCAATTTTCAGATGAACGCCACCATCAATCCTGATTTTGGTAACGTCGAGTCCGATGACGTCATCATCAATCTCACTGCTACGGAAACCTTTTTCCCCGAAAAGAGACTGTTTTTCCTGGAAGGTCAGGAGATATTTGTGGCCTCACCGCGGGCGGATACGCGCAGCAACGGCGTTGGCAACCAAGGGCTTCCCTACACTATGGTAAATACCCGAAGGATCGGTGGACGTCCTCGTGCGCCGCAGGTTGATCCTGGCGTAGATGTTCCCCAGCGAGAGTTAATCCAACCCAGCGAACTTAAAGGCGCGGTCAAAACGACCGGGCAAATTGGTCGCATTCGCTATGGCGTGATGGGTGCCTTTGAAGAAGAAGTGAAATTTGACGTGGTGGACAACGGTACACCGAGGAACCTGCACCAGGATGGAAATGACTATGGTATTGCCCGGCTTTTATACGAAGACAATGAGGGTGGTGCATATCGAGCGTTGGGTGTTCTTTCCACGGCGGTATTGAATCGCGAACGTGATGCAGTAGTGCATGGCGTGGATTGGCATTATCTGTCTCCCGGGGGTGGAGTGAAGATTGATGGTCAAGCCATGAGTTCTGATATCGATGGCGTTGAGCGGGGGTATGGGGGATTTTTAGATTTTGAGTTTACCTATCGAGAAGGTCTGACCCATCGCGTGGGTTTGGAGTATTTTGATGAACAAATCGATATAAATGACTTGGGATTTTTGCAGCGCAACGACGAGTATCGGATCCGGTCTGCTCTACAGTGGACCAAATCTGATCTGAGTTGGGCGCGGGACAATCAGTTTGATGTCAGAGGATTTCTGCAGAACAACGTGTCCGAAGATTTGTTTACCGGCGGCGGTTTGTTTGTCTCCAATCGATTGCGCTTGAACAATCTTTCTCAACTTGTGGCCCGGTTGAGTTTCTTTCCATCGGTTTATGATGATCTCAACAGCTTCGGCAATGGCACTTATCGTATTGAAGACAAAATCATGGCGGATGTGAGCTGGACCAGCGATACCGCAAAAACCTGGAGTTACAAATTTGGCGCGGTGTATGCTGAGGAAAACCTCGGAGCACCGTCTTACGAAGGCTCTTTTGGCATCACCTGGCGTCCGGGAGACCAGTTTGCTCTAGAGTTGAGTAATCGTTACGTCAAGAGCGAGGGTTGGTTGCTGCACCAGCAGGATGATCTGTTTGCAACATTTCGTAGTGAACTGTGGGCCCCTCGCATCTCTATCGAGTATTTTCTCAGTGCCCGCCAGCAATTTCGTATCGCTATGCAGTGGGTGGGCATTCGTGCTCGGGAAGATGAGTTTTTCCTGGTACCCGCAAGCCCAGGTCACCTGATTCCTACAACCAAGCCCAGCGGGCCTGGCGTTCGCGACAGTTACGACTTCTCCGTGTCGCAATACAGTTTGCAACTGCGCTACCGTTGGGAGATTGCACCACTCTCAGACATTTTTGTGGTGTACACCAGACAGGCCAACTTAGGGCTGGCACTTTCGGATGAAGACTTCTTTGAGATCTTCGATTCGGCTTGGAGGGATCCGCTAGCCGATTTTCTCGTGTTCAAGATTCGTTATCGGTTTGGCTCGTAACCTCACTTAGAAACATCTGTGCGACTTAAGACATCTGTGCGCTGGCGTCCAGGTCTTCTTTTAGCGTTGTGCTGGCTGCCCAATACAAACCTGCGGAGATAACGTTAAAGATCAGGCTGATCACCAAGGCCCACCTCAACGAGTCCGCACCTAGGTCCGTGGTGGCGTTAAGCACATCCGAAGCAATGCCGGTAAATTGTGGACCCAAGCCCAGACCGATGATGTTCAAAATGAATAACAGAATACTCGACGCCAAAGCCCGCATTCGCAACCCAACCATACCCTGGGTGAGTGAGAATGTGGGTCCAAGATAATATGCGCCCAAGAAGTAGGATACAGACAACACCCACAGTGCTGCATAAGCCTCATGGTACAGGTATACGATCGCGCTGAAGGGGACCGAGATAATAGTGGCCAGACCGGGCAGCCAAAGATACCAACGCACGTCGCGTTTGCCGAGTTTGTCACCAAAATATCCCCCTAGAAAAGTGCCCGCGATGGATGCAAATCCAAGATAAAATAGGGCGATGCCCATCTCGCCAGTACCCATACCATGGGATCGACTGAACATCGCTGGGATCCAGTAGCTGACGCCATACCCCACGAACGCATGCAGTGATCCGGCAAGCGCCAACAGACGAAAACTGCGACGATTCCATAGGTATTTGAAAACCTCGCTCACCGGCGGGGCGTCACCTTCCTGCATCGCAATGCCCTCAGCCGCACCGCGAGGTGGCTCCTTGAGAGTGAAGCGCACCACAAATGCCAGCATAACGCCGGGGAGGCCCACCACGAAAAATGCTGTGCGCCAGTCGAATGCTTCATTGATCCAGCCGCCTCCCAGATTGCCGAGCATCGTTCCGATGGGTATGCCAAGTGCATAAATTCCGAGTGCAGTCGCTCGTTTATCCGCAGGAAACATATCTGAGATCATCGAATGGGAGGGTGGGCTGCCGCCAGCCTCGCCTACCGCAACACCGATGCGAGCCATCAGAAGATGAAAGAAGTTTGCCGCGAGGCCACATAGGGCGGTGGCTAAACTCCACAGACCTAAGCAAACAGCCAGCACATTTCGTCGTGAACCCTTGTCAGCCAGACGTGCGATTGGGATGCCCAGGAACGTATAGAAGGTCGCGAATGCGATGCCACCCAAAAACCCCATCATCGTGTCAGACACGCCAAGGTCCTGCTTTATAGGTTCGACCAAAATGCCCAGGATAGATCGGTCGATAAAGTTGAAGATATATACGACAACCAGCAAGCCCAACGCATAGGCGCGATATGCAGGCGAAAAGGCGCCATCCTGGCTCGGATTGGCATCGCTGTTTTTGGATGTGGTTCCAGACTCCTGCATAAATCTTCTTCTTATGTGTCTGCTGTGAAATCTATCCTCCATTTGAGTGTGCCCTGAGCTCTGACGTGGTGCAAGCAATGGTGGGAAGTGATTGGGTAAGGCAGGAAAGTTGAGCGGCCAGAGCCTGATCAACGGTATTTGTCGGGGGAATTCGGATACACTCCATATTCGATAGTTTTTTCCACCGGGGGAGACATGTTGCGATTCATAGCAGGGATGGCGCTGAGCTTGTTGGCGGTGTTGGCCACAGCCGGTCAAGGCGTTGTGTACGAAGATCTGAATGAAAATGGTTTGCGTGATGCAGATGAACCCGGCATTCCGGGTGTGCGGGTGTCCGATGGCTTGCAGATTGCAAAAACCAACCAAGATGGTCGGTGGGAGATGGATATTGCCGATGAGGCGGTGATTTTTGTCATCAAACCCACTGGATACGCTACGCCCGTTAACGAGTACCAGCTTCCTCAGTTTTACTATATTCACCGACCAAACGGTTCACCGGAAGGGCTGCGTTTTCCAGGCATCAAGCCGACGGGGCCGCTGCCAGACAGTATCGATTTCGGGCTCACAAAACAGGATGAACCTAACGTCTTTGAAGCCATCTTGTTTGCTGATACGCAGCCTCAAACCGAGGCGGAGTTGGACTACATTCGGGATACCGTTGTGGCAGAGCTGGTGGGCACCGATGCCAAGTTTGGCATGACCATGGGCGACATCCTGTTTGACGACATGTCAATGTTCCCGCGGTTGAACGCTTTGATCGGACAGATTGGTGTGCCTTGGTACAACGTGCCAGGGAATCACGAACTGAACCATTTTGCGGCGGATGATCGTTATTCTTTGGAAACTTTTATCAGCTATTTTGGACCCGAGTACTACAGCTTCGAATACGGCGGCGCACATTTTTTTGTGCTGGATAACATCGAGTATAAAGGTCACGGGGAAAGCGATCCGGGCGATGTGCGTGGCAGTGGCGGCTACATTGCTAACTTCGGTGAACGACAACTGACCTGGCTGCAGAATGCCCTTGAAGATATTCCAGACGATGCGTTGATTTTTATGGGAATGCATTCGCCTCTGGAAACTTACATCTCAGATGCGCCTGGTGTGACCACCCAGGACCGCAAAAAACTCTTCAAATTACTTTCTGGTCGAAAAAATCTCTATGCGGTAGCGGGACACACTCATACCACCGAGCATCTTTACTTTGGTAAAGAGGACGGCTTTAAGGGGCCGGGAGAGTTTCATCATCACGTCTTGGCAGCGGTCAGTGGTTCCTGGTGGAGTGGTCCTTTTAATGACCAAGGCATCCCATCGTCCTGGCAGCGTGACGGCGCACCCAACGGCTATCATGTGTTGGAAGTGGATGGTAACGAAGTTCAGGTCAGATTTAAGGGGGTTGGCCGGGATGCCAGCTATCAGATGCGCATTATGTATGACGTCGGCTATCACGGCATTCGAGCGGATGGGTTGCGAGACTATCGTGAGGGCGAGTTATTTGACGGTCGTATGGGCGTGCGTCAAGTGCCTTCTGCATCCGTGTTGGTTAACCTGTTTGACGGTGGTCCACGCTCCCAAGTGTATTTTACGATAGCGGGTATGGACGAACAGTCCATGCAGCGGGTTGATCGAGTTGATCCGAAAATCCAGGAAATGTTTACGCGGCACGCGGACTCCAAAAAATCCTGGGTGAACGCCACACCATCGTCACACCTTTGGGAGGCGGAGCTGCCAGATAGCCTTGAGCCGGGTGTATATACCCTGTCTGTCCGCGCGGTAGATGAATTCGGCAATACCCATCATGGTCATTCCATCTTGGAGATTACGGATTCCTAACGAGGCTTAAGCAATGGAACATGTTACGCCAGAAGATGTTGGGTTAAGCAGCGAGCGCCTGGCCCGTTTGAGCACGTGGCTTGATGAGCAGATTTCATCAAATCGCCTGAGTGGTGCCAGCGTGCTGATCGGCAGGCGCGGCAAAGTGGCTTATATGAGCACAGCCGGACTGGCGGTCCAGGGCACAGATCAGGCGTTCAGCGCAGACACAGTGGTGCGCATCTTTTCTATGACCAAGGCCATCACCACGGTGGCGGCCATGATGCTCTACGAGCGCGGGTCATTTCAATTGGATGACCCGGTGTCCATGTATATTCCAGCCTTTGCAGATACGCCGGTATGGCGCGGCGGTGACCATTCCCTGGAGGATACGGTGCCTCAGGCAACACCTATGACGGTGCGCCACTTGATGACCCACACATCGGGATTGACCTATGCTTTCATGCGGTCAACGCCGGTGGATAAGGCCTATCGTGCAAAAGGCATTGATCTGCCGGGTGCTGCGTCGAATCTTGAGGCATTTGTTGATCTGCTGGCTGGTGTTCCGCTGTTGTCTCAACCGGGTAGCCAATGGAACTATAGCTTGTCGACAGATGTGTTAGGGCGGCTGGTGGAAATTTGGTCCGGTTGCTCTCTGGGTCAATTTTTTGCTGCAGAAATATTTGAACCTCTGGGCATGCAGGAAACGGGGTTCCATGTGGTCCCTGAGCTGCGTGAGAGATTTGCTGCTCTGTATGCACCGTTGACCGGTGCTGACATGAGCAATGTCGGAAACAAATCCAAAAGCGCTCAGGATACGGTGGAGGTCGGATTGTCTTTGCAGGATGGCCCCGAAGGCAGTCGGTACCTTGAGCCACCCGCATCTTTTTCGGGCGGTGGGGGTCTAACGTCAACCATTGGTGACTATGCTCGTTTCTGCCAGATGCTCCTCAATAAAGGTGAGTTGGATGGGGCTCGTTTGCTGAGCCGAAAAACCGTGGAATACATGCGTTTGAATCATCTGCCGGACAATAAGGATATGGCCGCCATGGGCCAACCGGTATGGAGCGAAACATCCTATGACGGGATTGGATTTGGATTAGGATTTGCGGTGGTGTTGGACCCGGTTAAAGCGCATATCGTCACGTCCGTGGGTGAACATCACTGGGGTGGTGCTGCCAGTACTTTCTTCTGGATTGATCCAGAAGAGGATATGTACGTCGTGTTTTACACCCAGTTGATTCCCTCCTCGACCTATCCGATTCGACGGGAGCTGCGCACTCGGGTGTATCAAGCTCTGATCGACTAGTCGCGCCACAGCCAGCGCAAAGTATCGGCAAACAGCGCGCCAGCGTGGCGAAGAGTATGTCCTCCCTGACCAAACTCGAATCGGTAGTCGTAGCCTGCGTAGTCCAGTGCCTTGGCCATGGATTGGTTTGCCGTAGGCCAATCACCGAAAATGGTCGCGCCGTCGTTAGTGCCGCTCTGCAGAAACACACGAATGTTTTTGCGAGGGGTGGATCTGATCAGGTAAGGGTAGTTATGGCCCCCTCGAATATTGGTAAAAGAACCGCAGTGACTGACCACGCGAGAGAAACTGTCCGGTGCAAACCAGGCGCAGGAAAAGGCGCAAATACCGCCACTGGAGATGCCCAAGACGGCTCTATCTTCAGGGTCGGAACTGATCTGCAAGTGGTGTTCTTTTTCTACAAATGGTAGCAGTTCTTGCAGCAGAAATTTTGAGTAGCGGTCGGAGATCGTGTCATATTCGATACTGCGCTGAATGGCGGCTTCGTCGTAATCCGCCGTCAGTCCAGCATCTGTGCCGATTGGCCGTCCAGGATTGACAAATATTGCCACCGTTGGGGGAAGGTTGTCGTTGGCATGCAGGCTGTCCAAGACCAATCCTGCGCGCACCGAACCGCGACGACTTAGATAGCCTGCGCCGTCGTTAAAGATCAGGAGACGACAGGATTCAGAACCCTGCGTGTATTGCGTCGGGATATAGACGAACAGATCGCGGATCGTGCCCGGATAGAGTTTACTCTCTGCCCAGTCCCTGTGTGGGAAGATGCTGCCAGTAGGGAGGGAGCGATCCGGGTAGGCTTCAGGACATGGGTGATAAATCCGGTCTTGGGGCACGTTCAGCGAGTTTAAGATGTCGTGGTTGGAACGTCCGTTCACCTGTGTGGGTGCCGGCTGGTCCAAGCCCAGTGAAAGGTAGTCTTCCTGCGACATTGGCATAAGAAATCCTTAGTGAGTTAACTGCAGCAATTTTGTGCATAATAGTCGCTCTTAATATCTGTAATGAATACTGGTCGCAAATCGACGGGAGAGGCAAGTAATGGCACTAACAACAGATCATGAAATCGTTTCGATTTATCCATTCACCGATGAAGAAGTGGATCAGATGATGACGCATTCTGCGGAATGTGTGCTGATGTGGGGGACAAAGGATGGCTGGCCGGTTGGTGTGACCCACGCCTTTGTCTGGCGGGACGGCAAAATCTGGATCACCTTCTCATCACATAGACACCGTGCATCGGCAATTCGTCGCGATAATCGTGTCTCAGTCAATGTCAGTTCTGCAGGGTATCCGGTGCCCTCTGAAGACCTGCCAAGTGGCGCAATCACCTTCAAAGGGCATGGAGAATTCTACGACGACGATGAAACCAAGGAGTGGTTTTATCGGGCCCTGGCAAACAAGGTGAGCCCGACGGATCAAGCCGGTGAAGAGGCATTTTATAGTTTGCTAGACTCCCCGCTGCGTACGATCTTGGCGGTCACACCCGTGAAAAAGATCATGTACAACGGTGGTATTGCTAGCCGCCACATGGCAGGGACAGCCACGGAAGAAGAGTTGGGTGAGCGTTTGGAAAGCGACGAGGTTCGCATGAATGCAGAGCGTGAACGACGCGGGTTGGATCCGCGCTAGTCGCACCAACTTTCTAGAATTTAAGTATTGTCCCGGGTCGCCTGCCGGGCATCGTCCGGCAGGTTCTGATTTCCGGCAATGGTCGCTCCACCGTTGCGATACTGGGCTTTGCGCTCTTCACTCCATTGGTCAATCTCGTCTTTGGGTACGCCGTAAGCTAGACCCCGTGCAACCCCAGGTCTTGCCCTCACCCGATCTACCCAGGCCACAACTCGATCAAATTCGGTGATATTCACCTTGCTCCACTTCCATCCGCGAATCCAAGGGTAGATTGAGATGTCCGCGATCGTTAGTTCATCGCCGCAAACAAAGTCGTGTCGTTCCAACTGTTGATCCAACACGCTCACCAGGCGCCGGGCTTCCTTGCCAAACCGCTCCAGGGGGTGTGCCTTTGCTTCGGGCGGCACGTCATCCATATATCTTGTATAGCTGAGTTTGTTGCCAAAATTTGGCCCGACGTTTGCTGCTTGCCAATATACCCAAGGTATGACGTCCCATTTATCCTCATCCAAGGGCAGGAGAGGTGAGGGATATTTTTCACCTAGATATTGAAGAATTGCACAGCTTTCCATGACGCTGCGATCTCCGTCGATCAGCACGGGAATTTTCTGATTCGGATTGTGTGAAGAAAATTCGGGGCTGAATTGTTCGCCCTTGCTGAGATTGATCGTGCGTACCTCTACGTCCGGCAGGTCTACCCCAGCCTCGATGAGTTCCTCGATCATGATGTTTACTTTCCAACCATTTGGTGTGGCCGCGGTCCAGAGTTTCATAGGTATCATCCGAATCAGTAACCAGGGGATTCTAACTTGGAATTTGGCCGATGTTTTACATTTTATGCCTCGGCAGATGCAGTAACTTGGCCATCCTATGGTCTAATAAATAGCTGAAAGTAGTTTGGAGATTGGTTCTGATCAAGTTCATCTGGGTCCTCCTGGGATTAGTTTTGCTCGCAGTTGTCGTGGCGTTAGGGGTGGTTCGTTTTGCGCCCGAGTCAGCCCTGCGGTTGGTCAACAACAACACCGCAGTCTCCATACAGGCGCCGGGCTTGAGAGTAGATTTATTCCCCCTGGCCATTCAAACCCCCAAGCTCAGCGCACAAACCTCCGAGTTGGCGATCGAGGCCACCGAAGTTTCAATTGAAGTGGATCTTTGGGCGGCCATGAACGAGCAACCCTTCTGGTCAGCTTTTGGACAATCGATTGAGTTAACAACGTTAGAGGATCCCCAATCTAAAGTTGTCCAGAGTGAATCAAGTGCGGGCCAGCTTGAGATCCCGCCTCTCGCCTTGCAGTTTTTGAAGGTTGAGGTTGCTCAACTCAGCTTTGCGGATGCGACCTATCACGTTGTGCTGGGTCGAGAGGAACGTATTCAAATTGAGTTCACAGCGGATACGCCACAATTCCAGGTCAACTTTTCGGGTAGTACCGGGGTAGCCGGACCCAACCCGCTGACCCTTAGCCAACCCGATTTTCAAGGCGCTTTTGATGAACTGCCTTTTGTTATCAGTGGTGGAATGGTCGTATTAGATGGGCAGAACATAAAGGTGAATGACACGGTGATCGGTGTCGATGGCCACAGTTTCCAGACAAACCTTGACGTCTCGCTGCAGCCCTTGATGGTTGCGGGGGAACTGTCGTCATCCGCGATCAATTTTAAGCTGGCAGAGTCTGATCCGATTGAACCGGTCGCCGGTGAAGTAGTGGATGAGTCGCAGACGCCAGTTTTGTTCAGCGACGAACCCTTAAACTTAGATCTTCTTACCACCATGACGATCGATCTGAAGGTACAGATAGATCGCTTGGCGTTGGGTTCCGTGCAGCTTGAGCAGTTTCGGACCCGAGTAAATCTGGCCCGGGGGGCATTGCAGATGCCGCTGACCGCGCAAATCGGAGCTGGGACCCTGGCCCACCAGCTGGAGATGGAGGTAAACGACGGGGTGACCATTCACACAACGATGGATTACCAGGATGTCGTTCTGGAATCCCTAGGCATCAAGCAGATCCAGGGCGGATCTCTGTTGGCTCAAGCCAGTTTGCGCAGTCAGGGGGCGTCTCCCAGAGATCTGGCAGGAGGGTTGGTGGGAACCGCCGTGGTGGTGTTGGAAGATGCGCAGATTGCAGATCAATACATCGATTCGTTTGGCTCTGATCTGATCCTCGAGCTGATCCAAAAGCTGAATCCATTTCATGCTGATTCTGAAACCACAAATATTAAGTGTGCATTGATTGATGTCCCGATCGCCGACGGTGTGATGGCATTAAACGACGGTGTTTGGTTGCAGACTCCAAAGATGAATATTGCAGCGTCAGGTAAGGTGGATTTTGGCATGGAAAGATTGAATGTTGTGTTAACCCCTTCAGCGCGTCAGGGTTTAGGCGTCAACGTGGGGAGCCTGGTGAAATTTATAAAACTGGGTGGACATCTAACCGCGCCGGCACCACAACTTGATACGGTAGGCGCACTGCAGAGTGGGCTGGCAATTGGTGCTGCAGTGTCCACGGGCGGTGTCTCGCTGGTTGCGGAAGGTTTGACCAAACGGGCGATGAACGCAGGTTCAAGATGTGCCCAGTGGCGATCGGAGCAGAGTAAGAATCTAGATGCAGAATTGGTCGAGACAGGCGAATCAATAGATTAATCTGGCAAACTTCGCTCTAATAACGCAACACATTCTGGTTCGAAGGGGAAACTTGATGAGAGAAAATACTGCATTGGCCGCATGGCGAAGGAATGAGCAAACCATAGGGTGCTGGCTGTCGCTGGCCAACGCCTATACGGCGGAAGCGATCAGCAAGCTTGGGTTTGATTGGGTCTGCGTTGACCTGCAGCACGGTATGATCGACTACACGGATCTGACCGCCATGTTGCCTGCGATCTCCAACTCTGAAGCCACACCCATTGTTCGGGTGCCTTGGAATGAGCCCTACGAAATCATGAAAGTGCTGGACGCGGGGGCGTACGGGGTGATCGTGCCGATGATCAACAATCGCCAGGAGGCTGAGCAAGCCGTTGCAGCCTGCCGCTATCCGCCGGAGGGGAATCGCTCCTTTGGGCCAATTCGCGCAGCACTTTACGGCGGTCGTGGATATGCCCAGGAGGCCAACGGGGAGATAGCCTGTCTGGCTATGATCGAAACCAAAGAAGGGATCGACAACTTGCAAGACATCGTCAGCACTCCTGGCCTGTCCGGCGTATACATCGGGCCAGCAGATCTTGCCCTGGCCATGGGCTTAGCCGTACGGGGAGATCAACCCGAGGAAGAACATCTGGAGATGGTCAGACGTATTCGGAGCGCCTGCACCGATGCAGGTATTGCCTGCGGCATACATACCTCTAGCCTGGAGTACACCCAGAAGTATCTTGCTGAAGGTATGAACTTCGTCACCCTGGGTACCGAATCCGGCCATATGATGAAAAACGCGGCCACAGAACTGGCTGCAGCGCGAGGCACGGCTGCTCAACAACGCGAAAGCACCGGATACTAGCGTGCAGTTGCTATGATCTGGGGTATTGTCTTACTGCTGATCATGGCGTTGGTGTTTGGCCCGATGCTGTGGGTACGCTATGTCATGAGGACTTACAGCACCGAGATAGCCGGTATGCCGGGCACAGGTGGAGAGCTTGCCAAACATCTGGTTGAACGGTTTGGATTGCAGGGTGTCACGATTGAAGTGAGCCCTCTGGGTGACCACTACGACCCATCCGGACGGAAAATCGGACTGAGCGAAGATAACTACCATCAGAAATCTTTGACCGCGGTTGCGGTTGCGGCACATGAAGTAGGCCATGCCATCCAGCATCACCAGGGCGATGCAAAACTTGCTGCGCGCACTTCATTAGCCCCTTGGGCCGAACGGTTGGCGCGCTTGAGCAGTGGGGTAATCTGGGCTGGTCCAGTGGTATCTATCTTAACCCAAACCCACATCCCACTTAGGTATCTGGTTTTGGTAGGTATGAGCGGATTAGTGGCGCGCATGTTGATGCATCTGGTCACCCTGCCGACGGAATGGGATGCAAGCTTCGGTAAGGCGTTGCCGGTGTTGGTCGACGGTCAATATATTGCACCTGGCGAGGAAGCTGCTGTGCGGAAGATTCTCAGGGCCGCAGCGTTTACTTATTTTGCCGCAGCGCTCGCCGATATTTTAAATCTGGTCCGATGGGCGGCCATGTTGTTACGGGGGTTAAGATGAGAATTGTGAGTTGGAATGTTAACGGCTTGCGAGCCTGTGCAAAAAAAGGCTTTCTAGACATTCTCGAAGAGTCCCAGGCTGACGTGGTTTGTTTGCAGGAAGTTCGTGCATTTCCAGAGCAGCTGGACGATCAAGTGCGGGCGCCGGCAGGGTGGTATGCCTCATTTTTTCCAGCCCAAAGACCAGGTTATAGTGGCGTTGCGATCTACTCGCGGTTGCAGCCATCGAAGATTGAAACCCACTTAGGTATTGAAGAATACGACGCTGAAGGTCGGTATATCCTGGCCAAATTTGGACGTACCAGCGTGATCTCGGGTTATTTTCCAAAGGGCAACGGAAAAGAGCGGGATAACAGCCGTGTGCCATACAAGCTGGGCTTCTACAAGTCGGTATTCGATCGCATAGAACAACTCAAAAAAAGCGGACCGGTATTTGTCACCGGTGACTTTAACACCGCCCACGAAGAGATTGATCTAGCGCGCCCGAAAACGAATAAGAAATCTAGCGGTTTCCTGCAAGAGGAGCGAGATGAAATAACTCGGTGGATCGATGCTGGATGGACAGATACGTTCAGAAACCAATATCCGGGGGAGGAAGGTCATTACACCTGGTGGCGCCAATTTGGCGGAGCAAAAGAAAACAATGTGGGTTGGCGCATTGACTACATACTTGCCTCAAAAAGCGCCGCGAAGAAAGTCACTTCTGCCTTCATCTGGCCTCATATAGACGCGTCTGATCACTGTCCGGTCGGTGTAGACACGGTTTAATCCAGCTGCAATCAGGATTATCACTGACGTCTTGAAAATTGACCAAGGGCAGGGCACTGTAGAGTCGAACCAGGAACTTCAGGAGATACTCGATGGCAGCCCCATTTCCCAATCACCCCAATCTTGAGGGCGGTTTCGCCCCGATTCATATGGAATGCGACGTAGAGGACCTCATTGTCGAGGGAGAGGTACCGCGCGAGCTGTTCGGTTCTTTTTATCGCAATGGACCCAACCCGCAATATTCACCAAGAGGCGACTATCATTGGTTTGGTGGAGACGGCATGATCCACGCTTTCCATATTGAAAACGGACGAATAGCTTACCGCAACCGTTGGGTTCGCACGGTAAAGTTCAATAAAGAACGCGAAGCGGGTCGCTCATTGTTTGGTGCGTTTAACCCTCTGGAGAACGATGAGAGTGTAATGGGGCTGGAGACAGATGGGCTGGCCAACACCAATATTGTCTGGCATGGCGGGAAGCTCCTGGCTCTGGAGGAAGCGCATGCACCCTTTGAATTAGACCCAATCACGCTGGAATCGGTGGGATCCCATAACTACGACGGCAAGCTCTCGGGTCCGATGACCGCACACCCCAAGATTGATGCCCAAACGGGTGAGATGCTTTTCTTCGGCTATAACGCAGATGGCTTAATCAGTGAGCATATGACGTTTCAGGTTGTTGACAGGGACGGCAATCTGGTCAGATCTGAGAGCTTTAAGGCACCCTATGCCGCCATGGTGCATGATTTTATGGTCACCAAAGAACATGTGATCTTTCCAATTATGCCTCTAACGGGCTCTTTGGAGCGTGCGATGACTGGAGCACCCGTCTACGCATGGGAACCAGACAAAGGGGTTCATATCGGCATCATGCCGCGCAATGGCTCAGTGCAGGATCTGCGCTGGTTTAAAGGAGATCCCAGCTTTGTTTTTCACCCCATGAATGCGCACACCGATGCGGACGTTGTCACCTGCGACGTCTGTGAGTTTGAACAAGCGCCCTTGTTCCCAAGCCCAGACGGGACGCCGGGAGATCCAGAGAAAGCGGTCCCTCGACTGACTCGATGGACTTTTGATCTGGCTCGTAACAGCGACGACTACAAAGTTGAACGCCTGGACGATATTGCCTGTGAGTTCCCACGCCTGGACGAGCGACGAACAGGAATGTCCTATCGTTATGGATACATGGCTTGTGATACAAACCCTCGGTTTAAGGTGGGCGGCTTTAACGCGATCGCCCGGGTGGATCATCAAACCGGCGCCATTGAAAAATATGATGTCGGTGAGGCGTGTGCAACCAACGAACCCATATTTGTGCCCGCGAGCAATGAAGCTGACGAAGGCGAAGGATTCTTGTTAGCAAACGTTTATGACGCTAATCGACAGGCCACACATCTGGTGATTCTGGATGCTCAGAATGTAGACGCAGGTCCATTGGCTAAAGCCTACCTTGACCATCGAGTGCCCTTCGGATTTCACGGCAATTGGCGTCCCGGAGACGCTGCGTAGGTTAGAAGCTCAGACGACGACTGCGCGTTCGCTTTCGAGCAGGGCGGAAAGTTGAAGCGGGAAAAGACACAAACTGCGCCGATAGAGGGTCAGTTTGTGTCTTGCGAACGGTCCGAAATCTCCCGGAGCTTTGAATCCAACGCATCGCGGTCGAAGTACTTTCCGCGTAGAACGATGCCCGCAATGGAACGGGAATGGCGAATATCCTCAAGTGGATTATTCTGCAGCAACACCAAGTTGGCATATGCCCCCTCTGCCACAATGCCGAAACTGCCTGGCTGACCAAGAAATGCCCCAACGTTGCTGGTGGCCGCGGCTAGCGCCGCATCCGGGGTAAGACCTGCCTTTACCATCTGCTCTAGCTCTTCGTGTACAGAAACCCCTGGAATCAGGAAAGCCTCTGGCGTATCTGTCCCAACTAACAAGCCAGCTCCGGCGTCTTGTAATG
This sequence comes from Pseudomonadota bacterium, assembly GCA_039028095.1. Lineage (GTDB taxonomy): Bacteria > Pseudomonadota > Gammaproteobacteria > Pseudomonadales > Azotimanducaceae > UBA4421. The sequence continues at coordinate 5,695 of JBCCIU010000036.1, read as the reverse complement.
CCTTGGTCATACGTTGGGATTCTCTGCCCATCATTCGAAAACCGCGCAGCATGTCATCCGTCATGAACTGAAATCGGACGTTGTTTGCTGGCCGCCACTGGTTTTTTAACTGTGGACTGACGTACTTCATCTCCTCGCGCGCAAATTCTGCATCCCGTTCGTCGCTTGGCGTGTTTGTCTTCTCTATGGCGATCAATGTGGGTGTGTTCCACACACCGTTGCTTGCGGTGCGCTGTGCGATCATTGCTCTTTTGGCCGAATCGAATACGCTGCCCACACCCCGGCCGCTCTGTTCCGCCGTCATTGTGGCTCGCATTAATCGAGGGAAGTCTCGCATTGGATCAATTGATGTGGCGGAGAAACCGAGGTCTTCGCTGGCAGTCGCAAACATATATCCCTGCAGATGCTCGATCGAAGAGATACCCGATACCAGTACAGACTCAAAAGGAACGCCAAAGGGTGGGTGTCCCGAAAAACCTATGTTGTTGGCGCGACAAGCCTCTGCGACGGCCAGAAAGCTATCTGCAGATAATCTATCGTAAATTTTGACGAAGTCGTAGCCCTGCTCCACCAATCGGCGAATGGTGTTTTCTGCCAACGCTGATGATGTGATCGTAGGATTACCCGGAAATGTCGGTGGTTCACCATCGACGCCGGGGCTTCCTGCCAGTATTTGTGGTGCGAATCGATCTTTCGTTTCGACGGACTCTCGCAAATTCAACGTTTCTTTAGATCCCCACATGTCTCGTATCAGCGTCACACCATGCGCTGCAAGTGCGGGGAGCATATCTTCGTGACGAACATGCACGTGCATATCAGAAAGACCAGGTATGACAAACTGCCCAGTCGCGTCGATGACCATCACATCCCTGGATGGAAATATCGAGCCCGACTCAACGATACTGGCGATGCGGCCATCGCGCACGACAATGTCAACAGAATCAAGTACACCTCGGCTCGTCATCGTTATCGCCGTGGCACCTAGAACAACCAAATCTGCGCCTATCGTTCTCTCAGACGGAGTAGGCCCGTTCGCGCAGGAAATCAATAAGATAAACGCTGCGAGCAGCGATACAGCTTTGATCATGGAAAGCAGTTTAGACCTGGGTGAGATTCGGGAATACTAGCAGATCTTTTGGGTGCGCTTAGCGGTAGTCTTTTTCCCGTCCCTGTATCAAGATACAGCGCGTTTAAATTTCTTGGTACCTAGATGGGCGCTTACGAGTTCTCTTGGTTTGCAATCCCCGGGGTTGTTGGTGGCTCGGTCGCTTGGCTGGGCGCGTTTTTTGTTCTGCGATATTTGCCGGACTCGAAGTCCAGATATCTTCTCGCGGCTTTGCTGGTTTGTGAGGGAGCGTTAGTTTGGACCAGCTATTCAGGCATTAGTGCTTTTTTCCCTAGTGCCTCATTCGAGGACCTTTACCCAATTTTTCTGCTTCACGGAATTAATGATTTTCTCGTCGTTGCACTCTACCTCCCTACTCTGGCGACCTTTGTCGATTCACCAATGCTCAGACCATTCAAAGCCAGTGCTCTACGCTTTGTGCCCGGTGCAGTGGCCGCCGTATGTATACTTGCCTTGATATTCGGACCGCTGGACCTGCATTTTGCGGAAGTTTTAGAGCGCAGCCCAGGCTACCCAGGTTCAGTGATGACGCCCGGCCCGGTATGGAGCTTGGCATTCCTACTTCTCGCCTTTTGTTATACCTATGGACTGATTGCAACCATTTTGGCCTGGCGTCGGTCTGCAAGCGATCTGGAACGTCGAAAAAATGGATTTCTCACCGCATCGTTTGGTGTCAGGGATATCACGTTTGTGCTGACATTTGCCGGTGGTGTTGCTTTGACCATTGTTGACCCGACGGGTGATATATACGGCATAGAAGCCGCCTATTTTGCGGCTTTCTCGGGAGTGACATTAATCGCCATCGGCCTGGTTTTCTATATATTCCTTGCGGCTTATGGTGTTTTGTCCGTTCACATGTTTGATATCGACTTGAAGCTGAAAGTAACTTTGAGTCGAAGTACAGTCACCGCACTCTACATTGCTTTCTTTTTCCTCGTTTCTGAGACTTCTGCGGCCTTGTTGTCCGATCAGTTCGGCTTACTCATAGGTCTGGCAGCTACGGCAGTATTGCTGTTTTTCATCGCGCCATTACAACGATGGGCTGAAAAGCTTTCGGATTCTGCTATGCCAGGTGTCACTGAATCGCCAGAGTATCTTTCGTTTCGAAAAATGCAGATTTACGGGGAGGCCATTAGTTCCACCTTGAGAGAGCACGGCGAACTTACAGCTGTCGACCGGGTCATCCTCAACCAGCTTAGTGAAAAACTCGGTATCACTCGTGATGAGGCAAATGCGCTAGAGCTGGAGATCGTCGGTCAAAACTAAACCAGTCGTTAGCCGGTAGAGCTTTCCAGTTTAGTTTCTAGTGGCGATTGGCGGTTTAGCAGGCTTCACATCACGCCGGGATTATCAAATACAACCCGCCCGTTGGGTGTGTCCAGCGCAAACCGAAAGCGCGACTCACCCGTTTCGATGCGTGCATCACAGCCCAAGTGCTCTAATACTGGGTTGTATTGCGCAGCATTCGGATGAAACAGCTCAAGTGACACGAGTTCGCATACAACAGGTAAATTGTGAAACCCCTCCCTTTGAACGTGGCGTTCCCATTCGATTAGGGAGGGTTTCTGCAATACAAAATCGGGGCCAAGTCCTGCGTAGATATACCGGCTGCTAGCGGGGTCGTCTTCTTCGTTTACTTGAGTCTCAAAAATTACAGAGGCACCAGCAGCCTCTGCGGCAAGTGAAAACTCTGCCATACTTTTTACGGCAATGTACCAAAAATGTACCGATGGCTTGTCAAGCTGCGACAGCCAAGGTCGCAGGGGTGCTGATATGTCGTTAGTTGGGTTGGGTCCAATGATTTCCGCATAGCTATCGCTACCTAGCGGTAGCGCGCCACTCCAGTACCACTGATCTTCTATGGGCGGGTCCAGTGCAATCTTGGCGCCAGTCAACGCCTCAATTTCCGCAACGCCAGCCTCGGTATCGGCGACACCGATGCCAATATGATCCAATTGATGTCCATGGCTTTGTCTGATGATGTTGTTCAAAGTTTGTGCTCCGTTGTAGAGGTCCTGTTTAATCATCGGTTGGGCGAGCGGTGTTTGAGGTTTGACTAGTATGAGGCGGGACGCCAATCAGGCGAACGCCGGGTGTTTCGAATTGATGCCAACACAGCTTGGGTACCACATGGTTACCCAAATATTGTCAGGCCCATCGACCATACGCAATTATTATTGAGGGGTCTCAATAAATATCTGATGAGCATATGATGGAGAACTGGTTAATCGAGAAAAAACTATGGGAAGTCGAGGCCGCCCCCCTTTATTATCGCGCGAGAAAATAGTTCAAGCTGCCATGGACATGAATTTTGAAGAATTGTCGATTGTCCAGCTGGCTCGAGCGCTCGAAGTGAGTGAAGGTGCCATCTACTATTACTTTCGAACGCGTGACGATTTGATACGAGCTGTTCTGGCTCAATCTGCGATGCAGTTCCAATTCGACCCACTAGAGGGCGATTGGCAAACGGTGTTAACCAATTACTCGCTGAACCTGTTTGATGCGTTAATCAAAAAACCAGGTCGTGCACGCTATTTTCTTGGTGCCGGAATATCGAACCTGGAACAAATGCGCGTGTTTGTGCGCGTGGTGGAGGCGGTGATGGCATCGGGTTTGCCGCTTGAACGTGCCTTGGCCGTCTATCGGCTGTATATCATGACCGCCATTCGTGCGGCTCACTCGCACGATGAATACCATGCCTTCTGGGACTCTTGTCCTGAAGGTGAGCTGGCAGAGCGCTTTGAGCTGTTACGCCAGGCTATAGAACTTGAAGGGGTGAACTTTATGCCCATTGCTAACGATCCTGATTACTTCTGCGAAAGAACATTGTTGGTTAAAACGTTGGCTACATTTGGCAAAGGTCTGACGGGCGATGCGTTTGAGTTTTAGCGGTTGCCGCGATTTCAATGGGTATTGCCAGAGAGGCATTAGTGATTGGAAGGTGGATTGACCAGTTAGGCATCGTGATATTATGTTGACAGGTATCGCGATCAGCCCAAATTGTTTTTGAGAATCATTCGCGATACCATCGCCGGCCCTAAGTTCCGATCATTCGACAGGGTGGATATACACAATCAAGTTGTTGGCATAATGGAAGAGCACGGCATGCGCGGGTATGTCGAAGCAATCCTTGGTGCTTCAGATCGGGTTGACGATGTTTTTCAAACCGTTGCAGAGCGATTTCTGATCAACCCTCCAGATGCCAACAACCCGCGAGGGCTGGTTGTTTCCGCTCTGCGCAACGCAGCCATCGATGAACGCCGCGCAGCGCAGCGTCGCGATCAGCGAGAATCGGACTACGCCGTTGCACACAGCCACGGCGAATCTGTCGAAGAGCGAGTGCAACTGGAACAGGTTGTTGAAGTAATTAGCCAGGCGCTTGAAGAATTGCCACTGCTGACTCAGGCTCTGTTCTACGCGCACTATGTATCTGGGTGCTCTCAGCGCGATCTCTCCCGTGAATATGGCCTTCACCTATCTACGGTGGAAAAACGCCTCCGCAAAGCACGTGCTCATTGCCGCCGCCGTCTAGAACAAGCACTTTAATAAAATTATTTCTAAGGTTACGGCCTGAACCCTATGGTAACGTCTGTTTAAAACATTCAGGCGATAGGGTCCATCATCACAATGGACAAAAGCATTCGTGAACAAGCCATAGCGCTCATGGCTGACCTTGGCAACCTTTCAGAAGCTGAGCGGGGCAAAGCGCTCGACGAGTTTCGTAAGCGATCAGCCACGCACGCACAGGCGGTGGAGGAGGCGTTGCTGTATCAAGATGCACTGGCACAACTGCCTAAGCGAGAGTTCTCAGCCCTGGAACAACGTCAGATCAAACGCCAGGCACAAGTTGCTCGAATGCTTGAACCTCGTCGGCTCGCAGCAGGTGGGTCTGTTGCCGTGATTGTTTTGGCCTCTTTTTTGATCCTCGGTGGTTTCGCGCCAACAAATGATGTTCTCGAGCCACCTCAATTCGATCTGGATGTTGGACCGGTCACCCACTCAACCACACGCAATACAAACCAGATTGTGCTCGAGGACGGTTCAACCATTTGGCTTGATTGGCATTCGACGGCACTGGTGCATTATTCAAAAGACCAAAGACAGGTTGCGCTTAAAGCGGGTCGCGCAGCATTTAAGGTTTCGTCTGATGTTTCTCGCCCCTTTATTGTTGAATCCAAGTTGCTGACCACCAGAGTGACGGGCACAGAGTTTATTGTGGATGCCAGGGAAACTTTTAAGTCGCACGTCTCGGTCATAGAAGGTTCAGTTGACGTTACCGCCAATGAGCAGGTGGTTGCGCTAGGGCCAGGCCAAGTAGCAAATTGGTCCAATGCGGCTCTTGAGATCAGCGCAACACCGAACTTGATCAATCAGACGACCTGGCGCGAAGGTAGATTGGTGTTACGCAACGCGACACTCATCGAGGCTTTCGAGATGCTCGAACCTTATTCTATTTACGATTTGGATACCTCGCGGCTTCAATTTGACTCGAATCGAATATCCGCAACCTATTTTGTTGATCGTGCCAATGAAGCCGTTATTGGACTGATTCAAAGTCATAATTTGCAG
>JBCCIU010000035.1:0-37405 GCA_039028095.1 Pseudomonadota bacterium | reverse complement strand
GCACCAGTACCCATCGCTGGGATCCCAAAAATCAGCGACCTGAGCTTTGGAATCTCTATAACGGGCATAAAAGCCCGGGCGAATCGATTCGTGTGTTCCCACTGTCAAACTGGACCGAATTGGATATCTGGCAGTACATCTACCGGGAGCATATCCCCATAGTACCACTGTACTTTGCTGCCGAACGCCCGGTTGTGGAACGAGATGGTATGTTGATCATGGTTGATGATGATCGCATGCGACTGTTGCCGGGTGAGGAGATCCAAACCCGACTGGTCAGATTCAGAACGTTGGGTTGTTACCCGCTAACCGGTGCAATTGATTCGGAGGCAGACAACCTTTCGTCCATTGTTCTTGAGCTGTTGCAAAGCCGCACCAGTGAACGTCAGGGGCGAGCCATTGATTCGGACAGCTCTGGATCCATGGAGAAGAAAAAGCAGGAGGGATACTTCTAATGGCACAACCAATGACTAAAGAAGATCTGGAAACAAGAGTTCAGACGTATATCGACACGCAGGCAAACCTGGACCTGCTGCGTTTTATTACTTGCGGCAGCGTGGATGATGGCAAAAGCACCCTGATCGGACGCATGCTTTACGAAGCGCAGTTGGTCTTTGAAGACCAGGTTGCCACGTTACAGCAAGACAGTAAGAAGGTGGGTACCCAGGGTGGTGACATAGATTTTGCGCTGCTGGTGGATGGGTTGTCCGCCGAGCGTGAGCAAGGTATCACGATTGACGTGGCCTACCGTTTCTTTGCCACTGATCATCGCAAGTTTATTGTTGCAGATACGCCGGGACATGAGCAGTACACCCGCAACATGGTCACCGGTGCATCTACCGCAGACGTTGCGGTGATCCTGGTTGATGCGGTGAATGGCCTTTTGACGCAGACCCGACGACATTCCTTTATCACGTCATTGCTGGGGATTAAGCATGTGGTTCTGGCGGTGAACAAGATGGATCTGGTCGATTACGATCAAGCTCGTTTTGACGAAATTGTGGCTGACTATCAGGCATTTGCTAAACAATTGTCATTCGATTCCATCACATCGATCCCACTGTCGGCTTTGAAAGGTGACAACGTGATCGAACGATCCTCCAAGACACACTGGTACAGTGGTCCAACTTTGTTGGGTTATCTGGAAACAGTAGATGTAGCGCCCACTGCTGTAGATGAGTCGCTTCGTTTTCCTGTGCAATGGGTGAATCGTCCAAGCTCTGACTTCAGAGGGTTTGCGGGAACGGTAGTCGCAGGTTCCGTCGCCAAAGGCGACGAGGTGCGCGTCTTACCCTCTGGGGAAGTGGCCAAAGTGGAAGACATTGTCTTGTACAAAGATTCTCTTGATTGTGCGCTGACGGATCAGGCTGTGACGCTAACTTTGGATCGCGAAGTGGATATCTCCCGGGGAGATGTCATTGTGAGCTCTGAGTCGCCATGTGAAGTCTCTGATCAATTTGATGCGTCGTTAGTCTGGATGGACGCCGAACAAGGTTATCTCGGTCGCTCCTACTGGCTGATGATTGGTACTACGCGGATCAACGCGACCATCAGCGACATCAAATTTAAGTACAACATCAACACGTTGGAACACTTGTCGTCAGAAGCCTTTGAGTTGAATGACATTGGCCGAGTGACGTTGAGTTTCGACCGCGGTGTGCCCTTTGAAGCTTATGATAAGTGTCGTGGGTTGGGTTCATTTGTGCTGATCGATCGATACACCCACGCCACGGTAGGTGCTGGGATGATCAACTTTGCTCTGCGCCGCGCCAAGAACATCCATCGGCATGCGCACTTGGTTGATAAGCAGGCACGTGCACGCCTAAACGGCCACGAAGGTAAAGTATTGTGGATGACCGGCCTCAGTGGTTCTGGCAAATCTACGGTTGCGAATGCGGTTGAACAGGCCTTGCACGCCGAGGGTAAGCGCACCTTCATACTGGACGGCGACAACATTCGTCATGGGTTGAACAAAGACCTCGGGTTTACGGATGCGGACCGTGTGGAAAACATTCGTCGAACTGCGGAAGTCGCCAAATTGATGGTAGAGGCAGGACTCATCGTCATTACAGCCTTTATTTCACCGTTTAGATCGGAAAGAGATATGGCACGGACGATGTTTGAAGAAGGGGAGTTCCTTGAGGTTTACCTGGATGTGCCGCTGGATGTTGCCGAAGAGCGAGACCCCAAAGGTCTCTACAAGAAGGCGCGACGTGGTGAGCTGCCGCATTTTACAGGCATAGATTCTCCTTATGAGGCACCGGAAACGGCAGAAATCACTCTGCCAACCTCTGATATCAGTCTTGAAGAGTGTGTTGAGCGTGTGTTGAAGCATGTCTGATTCACACGCGCGAAGCTTGGCGAAGGCGTTCTCGTGGCGAATTGTTGCCACGTTAACGACTTCGATCATTGCTTACTTTATAACAGGAGAAATCGATACTGCTGTAGCCATTGGTAGTATCGAGTTTGTTCTGAAATTTCTCATTTATTACCTGCACGAACGAGCCTGGGCAATCGTCCCTTCGCGCAGGGGCGCAGCGCCTGAGGAAGTGACTTAATCTATTGTCAACACAATTGACGCGTTGGGCGTTAATTCGCAATACCCTAAACGAAGCTTCATCTGGTGCCGGTATTTGTTGAGGTTATGGCACAAGTCACGGTTATTTGTATCGATCTGACCTAAATTGTCGGGAGCGCTCGAAGATTGGCGCCCAATCTGCCTGTTGCAAGGATTCAGCATACGGTGTCACAAGGTGGTGACATCCGTGAGGTAAAGAGGAAAAGGTAAGAAACGCGTTATGGCCGTAAAACGTGCACTCGTCGTTGATGATTCCAAAGCTGCTCGAGTTTCGCTGAAGAAACTCCTCAGCGAATATGAACTGGAGATATCTTTAGCTGCTTCTGGTGAAGAGGCGCTGGAGCTTCTCAAGCGAGAAAGTGTTGATGTGATTTTTATGGATCACACCATGCCGGGCATGGATGGCCTGGAAGCCGTTTCTGCTATCAAAGCCAACCCCCGCACTGCCACCATCCCGGTCATGATGTACACCACTCGCGAGGGTGAGGTTTACGTTGGGCAAGCTCGAGCATTAGGTGCAGTCGGCGTTCTGCCGAAAAACGTTGAACCCCATGAACTGTTTGAAATGTTGCGCAAACTCGGCCTGGTTCAGGAGCGACGTCTGGTCCCTCGAGAAGCGCCAGCCGCCGCCGCGACCCCAACAGCCGATGCGCTCCCCGGCGGTGGTAATGGCGAAGGTGCGATTGATCGCATTTTGGAGGATCAGGCTCAGGGTATTGCACTGCAATCCGTGGTGCGCAGAATTCTCGAAGATCAACACATTACGCTTCGATCCGATGTGTTGCGCAGTCAAAGAGCCTTTGCCAAAGACGTGGCCAGGGAGGTTCTGAAAGAATATCAGGCCATGGAGGGTGCCTTTGTTGATGACGCTAACGCGGATCGTGGTCGAGGTGCGGGATTGAGCACCTGGGCCATGGGCCTGGCGGTTACTGCGATTGTCATCAGCTCGTTCTTTGCGTTTCAGTTTAAGAATCAGCGTGATGCGGCGATGGATGCCTTGGCGCGCTATTCCGAGCAGAGTAGTACCGCGCAAAACAAATCAATGAGTGACCGAGAAATACCTCTGGAACCGGCATCTGAACCGCAGTTTGTACAGATAAACGAACAGACTTTAACGCTGTTGCAATCCTCCTTGAACCGAGACAACAACACTGGGCTGTTTGGTGCGGCATTTAACGCTGAGCTTGCCTCCAAAATCGAAACGGTTGTACCGCGATTAGAAAAGTTGGGGTTCCAGGGAGAAATTCGTTTGACCAGCCATCTTGGCCGCTTTTGCTTGACCGTTTCCGACAATGGATCTTATGAACTGGCGCCCGCTGATATGCCGGTGGCGCAATGTGCTCATGTTGGACATGTGTTAGACCTTTCGAACTACGTTGACGATCGTATGGATCCTGATTTTGCGCTGGCATTATCCCGTTTGAACGAATCCAATCTCAAGGTGACCCCCGTTGCGCTGTATATCGATGATTCCGTTGAATCTATGGACTACCCGGGTGCTGGCGTTTCCGCAGCCGAGTGGAATGCCATCGCCAAGATCAACAATCGTGTGGTTGTAGAACTCATTCCAACAAGCTGACGGTCAGGTATCCAACTCGCGGCATGGATAGAACTGCCTGCCTACTCTTTTTTTTGCTGAGACGGACCTTGCGCAACTCGCTACACTAGTGGGCTTCACAATCCATTAAAGCGGGGAGAGCTATGGCGTTTCCAGGATTCGATTTAAGTGGTCGAGTGGTCTTGATTACAGGGGGAAACGGTGGCATTGGCCTAGGCATGGCAACAGGCTTGGTTCAGAGTGGGGCGCAAGTCTGCATATGGGGTACCAACGCGGACAAAAACGCGATAGCCAGTGAAACCCTGAGTCAATATGGCCCAAAAGTCACAACCCAGGTGGTTGACGTGGCGGATGAGCAGGCGGTCAACGCAGGATTTGCCCAGGCTTTGGTGGCTCATGGTCGTATTGATGGTTGCTTCGCCAATGCTGGTATTGGCGGCCGCGGCACCGGCTTTGAAGATATGACCACACAAGAGTGGGACCGCATCATCGCGGTCAATCAGTCTGGCGTGTTCTATTGTTTCCGAGCAGCGGCAAAACACATGCGCGAGCGTGCCGAGCAGGGGGATGCCTTTGGTCGTCTGGTGGGCACTGCAAGTCTGGCTGCCATTTCAGGTCAGGCTAGAGGCCAACACTATGCTCAAACCAAGGGCGGCATGATTTCTATGATGAAGGCGTTGGCGGTGGAGTATGCTCGCTACAATGTGACAGCTCATACCATCCTGCCAGGTTGGATTGAAACCGAGATGACCGAGGGTGCGTTTAGCAATGACAAATTTGTCAGTAACGTATCCAAACGGATTCCCACACGCCGGTGGGGTGCTCCGGAGGACTTCTCCGCTATCGCCATTTACATCATGAGCTGCGCAAGCAGTTACCATACTGCCGAAACCTTTCTGATCGATGGCGGATACTTTGCGTTTTGATCCATTGATCAATGTCGTCCGGATTGGCTTGAGGTGGGCTGTTCTGTTGATTGGCTTGTCGGTTTTAGGGTGCAGCGATAAACAAGCGCCGACCACATTTACCATCGCGACGGGAGGACCCGCAGGGCTTTATTATCCGTTTGGTGGGGGTATGGCTTCGATCTGGTCGAAGCAGCTGCCGCATGTAAATGCAAAAGCTGAAGTGACCGGTGGGTCTGTAACCAATGTCATTCAGGTGGCCCGAAAAGAAAGTGAGTTGGGCATTGCCATGGCTGACGTGGTCACCGATGCCTATATCGGTCAGGGCAAGTTTCCCCAAGCGCTGCCGCTGCGTGTTCTTTTTACCGCTTATCCAAATATTGTGCATATTCTTACATTGCAGGGAAATGATGTAGGGGGGGTTACCGATCTGCGCGGCAAACGTGTCTCTTTAGGCGCTGCGGGTTCCGGCACGGCTGTTGCCGCCACCAACGTGCTGACAGGATTGGGTGTGGCGTTGGCGGATATTGCTCCGGTCTACTTGAGCTTTGGTGAAACCACCGCGGCGCTCAAGGATGGCACCATCGATGCCGGATTTGTGGTTGGTGGTCTTGGGATTGCTGCGGTGACGGAATTGGCCGTAACCCGCGACTTGCGCCTGGTTGCCTTATCTAATGAGGATTTGTCACGATTAAGTGCGTCTTATCCAGCCTACACGGGCTATCAGATTCCAGGCGGTACGTATGCCAAAATTAACGAAGATGTACAGGCACTCGGCATATGGAGTGCTGTGGTGGTTCACGAAGACATGCCGGAGTCATTAGCCTTTGAGCTCACATGCACTATTTACAAACATCGTGAGACCTTATTGAAGGTTTCCCCTGTGGTCAAAGATATGACCCTGGCTAACCTCGCCAAAGTACCCAGCGTACCGTTACATGCTGGGTCTTTGCGGTTTGCCCAGGCGCCCACACAGGACTGTCGTGGATAGCGCAAATCAGGAAGCGTCCCAACACCAGGGCAGGACTGCTGTCATCGTGACGTTGGTGGCGGTGCTATTGTCGGCTTATCAGATCTGGCAGCCCATTGTGGGGTTTTTCCCGCCTGGTACGTTACCCCTGGAAAGCGTTCTAGGGTTGCAACCCGCAACCTACTTTCGTCCTATTCATCTGGTCTGGATACTTGTCCTGGGCTACCTGGTATTTCCATTGGGCGACAAACCTGCGCACAGGATTGCAGATGGTTTGATGATTGCGGTTGTGCTTTGGGCAGGGTACCGGGTTTTGAGCTTCGACTACCAGGGCCTGGACCATCTGCTGTTTGGTCTTCAGTGGGCAGATTTTGTTGCGGGTTGCTTCCTGGTCGTTGCAATGCTTGAAATGGCACGGCGTAGTGTCGGGCTGGTGATGATGTTGATCGGCGTCATATTTCTCTTGTATGGAGCTTTTGGCAACGTGCTGCCAGATGTTGTTGCGACGCGTGGATTTTCCTTCGAACGCCTGGTGCGCTTTCAGGTATATACCGGCGCAGGAGTATTTGGTGCACCCATCGGGATTGCCGCTGGGGCGGTGTTTACGTTTGTGCTTTTTGGCGCATTTCTGCAGGTCACTGGCGCTGGAAAATTTCTCATCGATCTCTCCTTTGCTGCCGCCGGGCGGTTTCGCGGTGGTCCCGCAAAAGCCAGTGTCATCGCGTCAGCCGCCATGGGTTCAATTTCCGGCAGCGCCATCGCAAACACCGTCACCACAGGCGCACTCACCATACCGATGATGAAAAAACTTGGCTATCGTCCAGAAGAAGCGGCGGGAATAGAAGCGGGGGCATCAACTGGAGGCCAGATCATGCCGCCCATTATGGGGGCTGGCGCTTTTGTGATGGCTGAGTTTACCAAGACGCCCTATTCAGACATTGTGTGGATGTCGCTGGTGCCTGCGCTTTTGTATTTCACATCAGTTTTATTGTACGTCCATCTGATCGCAGTCCGATCAGGCTTTGAGGGGATGAGGGAGGTTGCAAAAGCTCGTTCTGTGTTGCGCACTGGATTTCACTACTTACTGCCGTTGGTGTTGATAACTTTGTTATTGTTGAACAACTATTCTCCGGTGCTGGTTGGTGTATCGGGTTGTCTGGCGATTGTGGCGTCAAGCTTTATGCGGCGCGACAGTTGGATAACGCTCACCGGATTGGTTACTGCGCTCCGCCAAGGCGCGGTCATGGCGGTGCCCATCTCGGTTGCGTGTGCGGTTGCTGGTCTTGTGGTTGGAACAATAGGGCAGACGGGCGTGGGGCTACAATTTACCGAGTCTGTGGTTGCGCTGTCTTCCGGGCAGCTGTGGCTGGCGCTGGTACTGGTTGCCTTTGCGGCGTTGATTTTGGGTATGGGTTTGCCAGCGACAGCCGCCTACATTGTGCTGGCAGTGATGACCGGGCCGGCTTTGCAGGAACTGGGGCTGACCCTGATCGTCGCTCACATGATCATATTCTGGCTAGCTCAGACATCGAATGTAACACCACCCATCGCGTTAGCTGCGTTTGCAGGCGCCGGCGTGGCCGGCGGCCGACCGATGGCCAGTGCGTTTGAAGCGTTGCGATTGGCAAATGGTTTTTTTGTCATTCCCCTGATGATGGCATTCAGCCCTCTGCTTCTGGTAGATGGTAATGACTGGGGCGATGTTTTGGTTGCGGGCATGACGACGATGGTTGCGATCATCGCCATTGCCATGACCGTACAAGGATTTTTATTCAACCTCCTGGGCGCTGTATGGCGGGTCAGCACGGCCCTTGCGGCTGCGTTACTTATTTTTCCCAACACTTACAGCCGAATTGTGGGTGGTATCATTGTGCTCATCGCCATGGTCTCCAATTGGCGGAGCGATACGCAATTGTAAGCTACGGGTTCAAGCTAACTGGTAGTAGTCTGGAAGTTCGGTTGCCTGAATAGGCTCTAGGGTTTGCATTGGATCTTCGCCAAAGTAAATGTCCTCGCCAACCAACTTGTTACCTGCTGCTCGAGGCCAGACCGTAATGAGCTGCGCACGGCTTACCCACAATTCTGAGCAGCTCAGCAGTTTATCTTGTGCATGTGTCAAACCCAAGGCAGCCAGCGCGTCAGCTTTGTAGACCTGTCGCACTTGACCCTCGGTGATGACGCCGGTGCTATCGACAAATATGCGGTCGCAGACGACTTGGAATTGCTGACCGCCGGTCGTGAACATGTTGCTGTAAAAGCCTGCCACTGCCTCATAGCCCTGCAGTATCATATTTTGACCGCCCACCCGCCAGAAGTGATAGATCGGGTCGGGATCCAAGGTCGCCATCAGGGGCTCTAACTGCCCTGTGATTTCAGCTTCCATGTGATTGGCGACTTCGTTAAGTAACGCTTTGTGATCTGTATTGTTGGTGTTTGACGCTTTATCTCTTAGCGCCAGCCAGCTGTTGTGTGGGTCAAACTTCATCATAATTCTCCCTCCTCCACCCTCATTTTCACCCCGTTCTCCCCTGTCTTGCTTGCCCGCCTAGGTGTCCGCGTTATCTTGGGACAGCCACAGCTCGTGGGGGATAAATTTGTCTTTGTCCCAGAACCCCCATTCTTTAGATTTTGGCCCCGTGATAATAAATGTCCAGACCGGACGGTCATGGATCAATTGCACGATATGCCGATGTTTGGCGCGACGGAAGTGCGGTCGGAAGCGTCCAACGATACGTTGGCCGTAGTCTGGCGTATCTTCTGCATAGTCCGAGAAAGGGATGGTAACAAACCACCACGGATGATCATGGAACGCTCGGTCATCGTCCCCTTTGTGAAACTTATGCAGTCTCAGCGTAAACCCGAACCAGATGATCCATCGTTCAAGATAGGGTTGATCGTTTTCAAAGACCAGATCATGGGTGAGGCCAAATCGTGCCGAGCCGATGGTGGCGACTTTTTCGAAGTATGGAATTGCCAAGAAGTTTCTTTCCTGTCGAGGCGGAGGCTGTCGAGGGGTTCTATCATACCAGCTATACTGCTTGACCCAAACGTAGGAGCCTGACTATGCCCGTATTTACGACCTCCCCGGAGCTGGATAATGGCTTGGTCAATCCTGCCAATTGGGCCGACGAACAATGGATGCTGGATCAGTTTGCCTGGCTGCGCGCAAATGACCCCGTACGCCAACTCCACCCGGACGGCTATGTTCCATTCTGGAACATCACCCGCTATGCCGACATCAAGGCCGTGGAGCAGGACAAACGAATCTTTATTAATGATCCGCGGCCCACTCTGGGTATGGAAATGATGCAACAGATTGTTGAGCAGATGTCTGGCCGCAAGCATCTGGTACGTTCCTTGGTGCAGATGGACGATCCCGATCATATGAAGTATCGACGACTGACCCAGGGTTGGTTCATGGGGACCAACTTGCGCAATCTGCAGGGACGGGTGGATGAGTTGGCCCGTGCGTATGTAGATCGGTTGGCAGACATGGGAGGGGAATGTGACTTCGTAAAAGACGTGGCGATCTGGTACCCATTGCGCGTGATCATGTCGATTCTGGGCGTGCCGGAGGAAGACGAAGCCTTCATGTTGAAATTGACACAAGAACTTTTTGGTAGCACCGATCCGGATGCCACTCGTTCTTTTGATCCGGGTGATTTCATGAACGTGGTCTATGACTTTGAAGCGTATTTTAATCGGTTGACAGAAAAACGCAGAAAGAACCCTGCGGATGATGTGGCGACGATTATCGCAAATGCCGAAATTGACGGGGCAGCGTTACCCCAATTAGAAGCCAGCGGCTACTACATCATTATCGCAACCGCTGGGCATGATACGACGAGTTCGTCTACCTCGGGCGGACTACTTGCGCTACTCAACCACCCGGCCCAAATGCAACGCTTGCGCGAAATGCCTGAAGAATTGATGGGCACCGCAGTGGATGAAATGATCCGTTGGGTTTCACCGGTGCGACATTTTATGCGTACGGCGACCCAGGATACGGAGATAGGTGGGCAGCCTATCGCTGAGGGTGAGTCGGTGATTTTATGGTATCCCTCGGCAAATCGGGATGAGACGATTTTTGATCAACCCAATGAGTTTCGAGTGGATCGGCGAGATGCTAAACAACTGGCATTTGGTTTTGGGGCGCATGTTTGCCTCGGTCAGCATTTAGCACGCATGGAGATTTCGGCGCTCTTCAAGGAGCTACTTGCTCGTACGACCGAGATCGAACTCGCCGGCGATCCTCAATATATGCAGTCCACTTTTGTGGGTGGGCTGAAAAGTCTACCGATCCGCTACAAACTAAAGTGAAGGACCAAACACCTCTGGGGTAAAGAACCCGTGGAACTGGTGGGGGAGATGGTGCGTGAGCTTCAAGCTGCAAACATGATCGTGCACGTTGTCGGCACGAAAGATCTGCAGCTCACTTTTGTGTTTGTAGGCGTCGTAAACCACCTCCAGCAGATAGCCATCGTCTTCCGCTGTGGCATTGTCTGCCGCTGCAAACAAAGGCTCGGAACCATATAAACCCGGACGTAAAGCGACCGGGGTACAGCCGTGATCATCCACCCGTTGGAAACCGTTAAAAAATCCGTTCGCCCCGTTGTCGATGGAACAAGCGGTGTAGGATACCGTAGATTTACTCCCCACCAACTTGGTATTGAAGGTTGGGAATTCACATTCGGTCTCAGAGATCAGGGTTTCACTCATCTGACCGGTCTGCATATTTAGAACATAGCGCTTGTACCAACCGCCGTTGAATCTGCTGTGAGGGTTAAACACATTTTCCAGAGTTTCGTTGGCTTCGAACCCTTGTTGGTAACAACCATCTATGATGATCTCATCACCCGCTTCATAAGCGTTACCAAAGTGGACGATCGCTCCATCATCGGTTTCGAAGGTTTTCACAGGCTTCAACGTGTCCAGATCGACCACGTGCACCTTCATGTTGATATTCGAATCGTACTTAACCACATCGGAAATGGTCTTGCGTCCTAACATCACGCTGCCCATGCCACTGAAAACGATTGAGCCGACAAAAAACACGGCGTACCGTTCTGTGATGACGAAGTCGTGGGCGAAAGGAAAATTTTCCAGCTCCAGTTGTGCCTTTTGAAACAGGTTTCCCGCAGGATTGATCTTATAAATATTGATGCAAGGTTGAGGGCCTTTCATGGTCATTCGAGCGACCCCGGCGCCAAAGTTTATATAGTCCCCGGTTTTCGGATGTACGCGCCCATGAGCACTGAATACCTGACCTTTGGCGAGTTGTCCGCTGTAGTTGTATTCACCCAACGTGGATAGATCGGACGGGTCCAATTCCCAGGGATGACCGCCCTCGTTCAGCGCAAAAAGCTTGCCCCCGTGGTAAACCGTGTTGGTATTTGCTGGATTGGCCGGCATTTTGCCCAGATTTGAGAAGAACCCGCCGGGGATCTGAGTACCAAAACCACGATATTTTATGTCCTGGGCGGCGGTTTCTTCGATGTACTTAGGTGTGCGGACATAGGCGTTTTTGAAGTGCGCTTTTCCCTGGTTGAAAGTGAAGGCGCAGAGCATGCCGTCGCCGTCAAACCAGTGTCCATATTTGGTATCGCCAATACGTTGGCGTCCTGGACCGTTGCGGAAGAAGGTCCCAGTCAAATCACTGGGCACCTCGCCTTCAAGGTCTTCGAGCCAGTAACTGTATTCTTCGTCCAGATTTTCCAGACCGCCGTGGTGTGATGGCGGTTCGTTCTGTCCAGGGATGACTGCTTCGGCCATGCTTGGTACCTCTTTCAAATGGCTGCTCAATCCAAACAGCTGCTAAGTTTTACTTCGTCTAGTCCGTTCGCCGTTGACACTAATCAAAGGCCGCCTCTGGGGCAAGTTGATAAGGCGCTGATTCTTCGACTTCACAGTAGAGATTTGCAATCAGCCACTGGCCGCCGACACGCTCGTACTGTTCTTTGTACCAGCCAATGATTCTAGAGAAATGTAAGGTGTCATCCGGGTAGCGGCCTGTATAAAGCATGATTAATCGCCAATCCCCTTCAGCACTGTTCCCGTTAACCTCGATGACCGGGTTCATTACATTGTGCGCGGAGTTACGAATCGTGCCAGATGTGCCAATTGCCCCCAAAAAAGCAGCGATCTCCTCTCTGCCTTCGGCACGGCCGACGCCGGACGCCTCCCACACGGCATCTTGAGTGAACAACACACGTAACTTGTCCGGGTTATGTTCATCATCGCACGCCTGACAGTAACGCGCTTTAAGCGTGCGAATCGCTTCGATATCCTCGAGTATCTGTAGCCGGTGTGTTGCGTCCATAAAATCCTCTCCCCAGTCGCTCGATCGTAATAGTCGCTCGACCATCATAACCGGGATTGATTGGGACAACGAGACGGGCCGCAGCACCGCTGTTAGACTCGGCCATGTTCAACACAAGGGGAGACGGGGAGTGGCTAAAAAATTGGTTTTGATCGGTCTGGTTCAGCCTGAAAAAGATAGGGTTGAAGCGTTCAATGAGTGGTACTTAGGCAACCACGTTGAAGACACCTACAACTGTCCGGCGGTAAAGAGCGTTCGTTGTTTTAAGGCTGCAAAAGGATTTTTAGGTGCCCCGCCCAGTGAATACCTCACGATTTACGAGTTTGAGGGTGAAGATGCTGAAGTTGCGGAGAAAGTGCTGGGTGAATATCAGATGGACCCAGAAGCCTGGCCCCAGCGTCAGCCGAATAACAATTCCATGGAAGTTGTGGGGGCTGGCTGGTATCACGAGGAGTTAACGTTCAGCTAACACTCGTTTATTGGAGATTTCCTGCGACGGATGCAGGGTTGCCAAGATCATTTCACCTGAGCCAGGAATGCTCTTGCTTCACCAGGTGATCTAAGGTGGATAAACGTGAGTGGCTGATATTGCGCAGGTGGATTTGTTTCAATGTTCGCATATGCCGCCTTGACCCGTCGGTAGGAGGTTATAGACCAGAGAATAACTGAATCTTTGGAGAAGAATGATTTTCTCAAAGACTCTCGATTGCCGGACCAAAGCTCTGCTCCGCTGACTGCCCTGGTGATAGATCTTTTAGTCACTCTATAGTGAGTCGTCCATCTAGGCATATCCAGCCAGATAACGGTATCAGCCCGAGTCCATTTAATCGGCTGGGTTCTGGAATAGTTGCCATGCAGCACCCAGGTTGGTGCGTCGAGTTCACGCGCCAAAGTTTCTTTGAACGCTTCATCCGTTTTTGTCGTCCAGTTGGGTAACCAGAACAGCGCGTCCATCTCCAGATAAGGAAACTGCAGAGCCTCGGCTAACGCGGTGGCGAACGTACTTTTGCCACTGCCTGAGGTGCCAATGACGTTGATCCGTTGTGCACCTTGAAGCGGCTTGTCAGTGTATTCACTCATTCAGAGGTCGTCTGTATGTAGGCCTTGAACCCCGCGACGAATGCTCTGGCACATTGCGCCGGGGTGGGTCCGCCATTCATTAAGCCCTTGCATACGGTCTGCATGATTTGGGGCTGCTGGGTAATGAGCCACTCACTCGCGATCGCAAATGCCTCTGGATCATTTGAAGACGTCTCGACCTTGGTAATCACCATTTTATCCATGGTGATACTGAATACATCGGTGACATGCATGTTGATTTGCAGCGCTTTGATCAAATTATCGGCGACGGTAACGCGACAGATTATAAGGTCAGCTTCATGCTGACAGGGTTGTCGGTCGACCACTTTGTATTCGCCGCCTCTGGCCCAACCCTGGTAGTACATAATTTTAGCGTGTGCCTGGGGCGCCTGTGCCAGATATGGCTGCAGTCGTGTTGGCTCAAACGAATAAAACGCATCGATGAACGCCTCGGCGTGTCTAAGTCGAACGTCCCCGTCGGCGGCGACAGGGCTGGAAAAGGTGAATAGAACCATCGCGGCTAAATTCGCCATTCTTTGGCTTATTGGGCTATTTAACATCATGAAAAATTCTTCAAGTCTATGATTTATAAGGATATATTTAGTTGGCGCGCAAATTGCAGTTTAAGTGGTGGAGCTTTTGAGCGTCGTCTTGTTACCGGTCTTCGCGCGAAAGATATAGTTAATTGTGTTGATCAGGAGAATGAGATGGAATTCCTTGGTGCGATTTTTACCCTAATTGCGATGTTGGTCTGCTTTGTGATTTGGCTGTTGCCTATCCTGTTTATCGCAGGGTCCGACCGAACCTCTGGTAAGGAAAAATTTGCGTGGATCCTGGCGGTTATTTTCATCACTTGGTTCGCCTGGATATTCTACATGCTCCTGGCACCCATCAAACCCAGACGCAGGTATCGACGATATTCGGATTCGCTGCGTCGCCGCGCCTACTGAGGTGCTTGGCCGGAACTAGTTGCCCCCCTGGGCCCTGATACTGTCAGGGCCATTTTTATATTTGTCTAGACTGTCAGTGCCGCACCACCATTGTGGTCGAGAATCCCACCACAGATGCATTTCAGGTTCTGGAATCGCTCCGCTATCAAACACGCCAAGCGGTAAGCCGACAATCTCTGGAAAGTCGATGGATTCAAACCAGATCGGCGATGCGCACCGTGCGCAGGAACATCGAATGCCTCGCCCGGAGTTGAACCGAATCAGCCTGGCGCTTTGCTTTGCTTCGAGAAAGGCTTTGTAGGCCATAATCCACGCGGCTGGGGAGGTGCCTGAGAACTTGCGGCAGTTTGCGCAATGGCAGTACCTGGGTGTTTCTAAAGGGCCGTCATAGACAAATGAGATGGCCCCACACAAACAACTTCCGCTGTTCATATAGATTTGTTCGTCACGTTTATTGGGCGTTATGCTACCAGCCTTCACGAGAACTGTGTTGTTTGGAGGGGCGTTTGGATTTTCTGTGGTTTGTTTTGGGTGCTGGTTGCTTGTGGCATGGGGTGTTGGTGGTCTGGGTAGCTCCACGCCCCAGTCAACTTTTGGAGGAAAAGCCGACCCTTGAACCGGGGAGCCCCCAGGCATTTCAAGTGTTCTGGCTGGATCAATATGCGTGGATGGGCGTATCGCTTGCGATTCTAGGTCTGGTTTTGTTGCTGACAGGGTGGCTGTGATGGTGGATGTGACACTCATTTATGCAGGCGTAATGGCTTTGCTAAGTGTGCTGCTAGCGAACTATGTGCTGTACATCCGATTGCGTACTAAAACCGTGCCGAAATGGCAGCCGAACGCGGCAGAGCGGGTCCAGGCTAACTTTGTTGAAAACGTACCGCTGGCGTTGGTGCTGCTAGTGCTGAGCGAGCTTGCTGGTGCGCCCACCGTCTTTCTGCATGGTTGCGGAATATCATTGGTTGTCTTGCGGATCCTGCATGCCTGGGGTTTAGCGACCAACGAAGGGGCAAACTACCCGCGCTTGATTGGCGCTCAGGGAACGTTTGTCTTGATGTCCATCCTCGGTATGAGTGCCATCTACCTGAGTATCGCGCCTTGAGGTGCCGCGTATCCTGGGTGATCTTGATTGGGCTGACAATTGCCTCCACTGCCGCTGGAGGCTCGGCGTCCGCTGACCAATGCAATATCGACGGTCGAGTGCTTTTGTGGGGGGATTTGCATGTCCACACAAGCTATTCCATGGATGCTTACGTTTGGGATAACCAGGTCACGCCAAAGCAGGCCTATCGATTTGGCCAGGGTGTCCCGTTGATCGCAAAAGACGGCTCAAAAATACGATTGGATCGCCCGTTGGACTTTATGGCGGTGACGGATCACGCTGAATATTTTGGGGTGATTGAAGCGTGTCAGGTGCTCAACTTTGATACCCCCTATTGCAAAGATCTACGTGCAGCAGCTGTGGAAGACTCAACCCGGGGGTTCTACGAAGTGTTCCTCCCTGCTTTGTTGGAAGGAGATCGCCTGTGCCAGGGGGATGCCGACGAATGCTCGCAGCAGACGCAAAGCTTGTGGCGCAGAACCATTGAGGCGGCCGAGCAAGCTAACCAACCGTGTCTATTCACAACATTTGTTGCCAATGAATGGACCGCATCACCAGGCAATCTGCATTGGCACAGAAATTTGATCTATGCGAATACCACAGTTCCAAAAAGGGCCATCAATTCCTTTGACGAACCAGATCAGATTGCCTTGTGGAAGGCGTTGGAAGAGCGCTGTGGTCAAGTTGAAGATTGTGATGTGTTGGCCATACCTCACAACAGTAATATCGGTATGGGTGGGGCCTTTGATCTTGCGGGTCACACCAAAGAAGATCTGACTTTGCGAGCGCGATTCGAAAAACTGGTTGAGATTCATCAGCATAAGGGCGCCAGCGAGTGTTTTGCGGGTTCCATGCTCAGTGATGAAGACTGCGGGTTTGAGATAATGTTGCCCGTGCCGCTGCTCCGAGAACTGCAGAACAACCCCCGAGACCTCAGTGAGGCGGAGAACAAGGCAGTGGCCAAAGGTTACGTGCGCGATACCTTGGCTAAGGGATTAGAGGTGAAAGAAGGTACCGGTGTGAATCCGTTTGTTTATGGATTTGTTGGTGCGACAGACACCCATTCCGGGCGCCCAGGTGCCGTTGATGAGGCGGACTGGAGGGGAGCCATAGGCAGCTACGACCTGAGCCCGGAACGGTTGTCTCAATACACGCATTACAATCCAGGGGGGTTAACCGCGGTCTGGGCAGAGGAAAACACGCGGGGGGCTGTCTTTGCTGCGCTGAAAAGACGGGAAACCTATGCCACCAGTGGGCCTCGCATCGGCTTGGTATTTGGGGTTAGTGGTGATGATTTAACCTGTAGTTCCGGTGAGTTCTATCCTATGGGGAGCACGTACCGGGGAGATAAACCACCGAATTTTGTTGTCAAAGTGCAGCAGGATCGGGTGCCATTGCAGCAAATAGATTTGATCAAGTTGCAGTTTGTCGAAGGGAAAATCAATCAAAGTATCAAAAGCTGGCAGGCAGACGGGCCTGGGCAAGCGGATTGGTGCATCACCTGGACAGACTCAGAATTTGCAGCAGAATTGCCAACTGCCTGGTATGTCAGAGTATTACAAACCCCTACGATGCGTTGGGATGGCAAGGGTCAAATACGAGAGCGCGCCTGGTCATCGCCGATCTGGTCGGTAAGTGGCAGCAACTGGGAGTAGTTGTCCGGCTTTTATCGCCTGGATCTAACCTTTTCCGCGGGTTGCGGTGGCATTAGGTCTGGCGTTGCGTTCCATGAAGGAGATGATCAGACCGGCAATATCGCGTCCGGTTGCTTCTTCGATCCCGCGTAGGCCTGGAGATGCGTTAACTTCCATCACCAGTGGACCTCGTTCGGCCCGCAGCATGTCAACCCCAGCAATATTCAGTCCCATAACGCGAGCTGCTCGCACCGCCGTCTCTCGCTCTTCCTTGGTCAATCGCACCAGCGACGCTTTACCGCCGCGGTGCAGGTTGCTGCGAAATTCGCCCTCTGGTGCTTGACGCTGCATGGCGGCGATAACGCGTCCACCGACCACAAAAGCTCGAACGTCTGATCCGCCTGCTTCGCCGATAAATTCCTGTACCAGAATAGAAGAGTTAATGCCCATAAACGCCTGTATTACACTTTCTGCAGCTTTACGTGTTTCTGCTAGAACGACGCCGATCCCCTGAGTACCCTCCAACAATTTGATGACCAGGGGCGCACCGCCGACTTCCCTGATTAACCCAGCCACATCATCGGGGGAATTGGCCATGGAGGTGACAGGTATACCTACGCCGCGGCGCGAAAGGAGTTGCAGTGAGCGTAGTTTGTCACGAGCCCGGGTGATCGCTACAGATTCGTTAACGCAGTACACGCCCATCATTTCAAATTGGCGCACCACTGCGCACCCGTAAAAGGTGACAGATGCGCCAATACGAGGAATGACAGCATCAAAATCGTGAGGTCCAAATTCCTCGTCTCGATAGTGTACTGTTGGTTTGTCGGAAGTGATGTCCATGAAACAGCGTACGTGATCTATAACACGCACGTCATGTCCCGCCTGGAGCCCGGCTTCGAGAAGTCTGCGGGTGGAATACAGGTTCTTGTTGCGGGATAGAATCGCGATGCGCATGGGTACTACTCTTCCTCCTCGAATTCACGATCGATGGACTCCGGTGCGGTAAGCAGGAAACCCTGGCTGGGATCGACGTAGAAGTGTGACTTGATGGCGTTCCTGCCCAGCAGCATGCGAAAGCCCATCTGCTCGCGATCGGTCAGCGTGAGCTCGATAGGCCAGCGGTCATCACCTAACTTAATCTCGGTTTCAATCACCACGCGAGTTTCTTCGTGCCCGCCAGAGTCACGGACGACTCGATGCTCCTTGACGCGTGCCCGACATTCGGTGCTGACCTGGGTGTTGTTCTGTAATGGATGCAGGGTGAAAGAGACGTATTCCTGACCCTCTTCCTGGATGGCTACCAGGTTGCTGGCATGCAGCGCGGAAGTTCGTGCACCGGTATCTACTTTCACTTTGATCCGATCGATCCCCAAATCCGGGATGCTTACCCATTCGCGCCAGCCAATCAGTTTTGCCATCTTATTCTTGCAACTGCGTTTTTATTGTTCGTTATGGTTCGAAATTTGTGGGTGGCTCTTCAGGTTCCCCCCCAGGGCGTGAATTGTGCCTGCTGGAGAAAAGAATAGGCAACTAAAGTAGACTTTGCGGTATTAAAAAATTGGGAGGTATACATGGGGCGTTTTGCAGGAAAACGAGTCATTGTCACAGGCGCAGGATCAGGTTTTGGAGAAGCGACAGCTGAGCGTTTTGCCAGTGAAGGTGCCAAGGTCATGTTGAGTGATGTGAATGGGGACGGCCTAGCATCCGTGCACGGTGCTCTGAGTGGCAAGTACGGAGCGGATTGCGTGCTGCAATGTCAGGCCAATGTGGCGGACGAAGCTCAATGGGAACAGCTGGTTGAGCAGTCGGTGGAGCAACTGGGCGGCGTGGATGTACTGGTCAACAATGCCGGATACTCCCACCATCAGAGATTGATGTGGAAAATTACGGTTGAAGAATTCGACGCGGTCTTTGCGGTGAATGTTCGCGGTGTGTTCCTAGGTTGTAAACACGTGATTCCACATATGATTGAGGGAGGCGGCGGCGCAATCGTTAATGTGGCCTCCATTGGTGCCGTGTCACCCAGGCCCGGAGTAACGCCTTACAACGGCACCAAGGGTGCGGTACTCACTATGACCAAGGGCCTTGCGATGGAAGTTGCCCGCCACAATATTCGCGTGACAGCGGTTAATCCGGTCGCAGCGGACACCGGCTTTATGGTGGGGGCGATGGGCATAGAAGGCGGTCTGGACGATGAGTCCACAGAACGGCTTGTTTCAAGCATACCGCGAGGTCGTCTGTGTCAGCCGAAAGACGTGGCGGCAGCGATCACCTATCTTGCGTCTGAAGACGGAGAATTTCTAACCGGAACAGCAATCAACGTAGATGGCGGGCGGAGTGTTTAGGTTTTGCAGAGCGAATTGCAAAAGGGGTTACATTCCAAAAGACGACCCTGGCAAAAAATGGAGCCTTAAAAAAGGGTATGCTAGATTCTTAAGCGTAAAGAACCAGATTGGCGGGAGAAAACAGGATGGCTGAGGCAATTCAAAACGAACAGGAGTTTAAGCAGATTGGCAGTCGTCCGGTTCGGCCTGATGGTGTGGACAAGGTGACCGGCAGAGCGCAGTTTGGGGCGGACCTGATCTTGCCCAACATGATCCATGGCAAAGTCCTGCGCAGCCCTCATGCCCACGCCAAAATTATCAAGATTGATACTACCCAAGCGTTGGCAATTCCCGGTGTTCACGCGGTCGTAACGGGTGCAGATTTTCCATCTGTTGAGGGTGGGGAAGTTGGCGGAGAAGGTGGTGGTTCGATGGGAGATGTTTCCAAGAACGTCATGGCCCGAGACAAAGTGCTGTATCACGGCCATGCGGTCGCAGCAGTGGCCGCTGCCTCTCCCAATCTTGCCAACGATGCGTTGGATGCAATCCATGTTGAGTACGAAGAGCTGGAACCCATTCTGGACGTGGTACGCGCGATGGCGTCTGATGCGCCGCTGGTGGATGAACACAACTACACCAACCTACCTGAAAAGCCAGAACATCCAAGTAATATTGCAAACATTGGCAAACTGGCTCGGGGCAACGTCGAAGAAGGTTTTGAGCGGGCGGATGTGATCATCGAGCGGGAATACCGGGTGCCGATGGCGCATCAGGGTTACATCGAACCGCATGCGTGTGTCGCCAGCATTGATGAAACAGGTCGTGGATCGGTTTGGTGTTGTACCCAAGGTCATTTTGAATTTCGTAATGCCACCGCCACTATTCTGGGCAAGGATATTGCTGATCTTAAGTTTATCGCCAGTGAGATAGGTGGTGGATTTGGTGGCAAGACTGTTGTTTATCTGGAGCCATTGGCGGTCTTGCTGTCAGAAAAATCCGGCCGTCCGGTGAAAATGCAAATGTCGCGCGAAGAAGTATTCAGGGCGACCGGGCCTTCGTCCGGTACCGTGACGCGTGTGAAGGTCGGTTTGCAGAACGACGGCACCATAACTGCGGCATCTGCCTGGGCAGCTTTTGAAGCAGGTGCTTTTGCTGGCGCGCCTCATATGCCGGGGATCATGTCGATTTATGCACCTTACGAGATCGAAAATTTCGAAGTAGAAGCCTTTGACGTGCTGGTGAACAAACCAAAAGTGGCTGCATATCGTGCACCAGGTGCGCCGCAAACCATGCACGCGTTTGAATGTGCGTTAGATGAGGCAGCTTTAGCACTGGATATGGATCCCATCGACCTGCGTCTGGTCAATGCGGCTGATGAGGGTACTCAGGCACCATATGGTCCGAAGTTTCCTCCGATTGGTTTCAAAGCCTGCCTGGAAGTGGCCAAGCAACACCCCAACTATACAGCGCCCCTGCCAGATGGTGCAGGAAGAGGTGTGGCGGCAGGATTCTGGTTTAACATTGGCATGCAATCCAGCGCAGAAATTAACATCAACGAAAATGGTACCGTCATGGTCATCGAAGGTAGCCCCGACATTGGCGGCTCCCGAGCCTCCATGTGTTTGATGGCGGCAGAAACCCTGGGCGTGGATTACGAAAAGGTACGTGCGCAGGTTGGAGACACGGAGAGCACCGGCTTTTGCAACGTCACTGGCGGAAGTCGCACCACATTTGCCACCGGTATGGCGGTAACCCAGGCCTGCGAAGATGTCATATCCGAATGTAAACAGAGGGCTGCCATGACCTGGGGATTGGACTCGGAACAAGTGGAATGGGAAGACGGGCATGCGGTACCCGGTCCGGGGGTTAATGCGGATGTGAAACCTTTGAGTCTTGCTGACCTGGCAGGATCGGCAGCAAAAACGGGTGGCCCTATACAAGGGCGTGCCTCGGTAAATGCCCAGGGCGCAGGTGCAAGTTTCTCGGTTAACTTTGCTGACATAGCAGTGGATCGGGAAACGGGCAAGGTTGATGTATTGAGATACACAGCCATACAAGACGCCGGTAAAGCGATTCATCCATCTTATGTCGAGGGTCAAATGCAGGGTGGCGCGGCCCAGGGAATTGGTTGGGCGTTGAACGAAGAATACATATTTGATGAACGTGGAGTATTAGAAAATCCAGGGTTCCTGGACTATCGGATCCCTGTGGCGTCGGATCTTCCCATGATTGATACCCATATCGTCGAAGTTCCAAACCCCAGCCATCCATATGGTGTACGCGGTGTGGGTGAGACGCCAATAGTGGCACCTCTGGCAACCTGCGCGAATGCCGTATCCCGCTCGCTGGGCCAGAGAATGACGAATCTGCCGCTATCGCCACCCAATATTCTTGCCGAGCTTGACGACTAGCCGGTTGCGAATGTTGAACCTGGACAACAGGAGTGAACAGATTGGCTAAGGTTGTACTACCCGACAACTTTGCTGTGGCGACACAGGGTGTAAGAGAGCTTGAAACTCGAGCCGAGTGCTACCGCGACCTGGTGTTTGAGCTAAAAAACAGGTGGCCGGAACTTGCCGAATTGTTAGAACAAAGTGCGGTCGCCATAGACGGTCAAATCTATCAGGATGCGTTGCTGGAACCGATTGACGTAGACAGCGAAGTATTTTTCATGGCTCGAATAGAAGGGGGTTAATGTGCTTGCGCGGTGGATCAGCGCTTTCTGGCAAGACTTTTTGCCGAGGGTTCTGCTCACCGGGGCTGTCATTTCGCTAACCGCATTAACTTCTGTTTCGCGCCGTTAAGCCTTGCCCATCACTCACGAGCTGCGTTTAGTCTAGATCAAGAGGTGACCCTGAACGGTGTGGTCTCTGAAGTTTCCTGGACCAATCCGCACTATTATCTGTCGTTGCTTGTCCCGGGGCCGCAGGGACCAAAGATCTGGACTCTGGAAGGTCATTCCATACCGGGTCTGGTGCGCTACGGTTGGTCAAAAGACACGGTCCAGGTTGGGCAGCAGGTTACGGTTGTCGCCCATCCGAATGTGGCGGCGCACACGCCCTTTGGCCTGTTAGATCACATAATTCTCCCGGACGGTGAGGTGTTTTATTCGTTCCGGCCGAGACCGAGTCAAATGAAAACGCAAGCCACTGCGGTTTCTCCCTCCTCAGATTTCAGTGGTACCTGGCGTTTGATTCGCTCACTGCGCAGTAACCTGGTGGGTGGCTTTGCCGCACCAACACACTGGCCACTACTTCCTCATGTGCAGGCAGGTTTGGCAGATTACTCCATGCATGATGATCCCAGCCTGAACTGTGAGCCCCGAGGCATTCCTCGTATGTTGCACTGGCCGTATGCGCAGCGGTGGACATGGGACGGAGATGTGTTGATTGTGGAGCGGGAGCACTCGACTGAAGGGCGTCGAATCCCCCCTGAGTTTGTGCAAACAGCCGCAGCCAACCCTACTGGCATAGGGCAATATGCTATTGATCGGGATGGTACGTTACGCATACGTGTGAATGGTTTTACACAAACCCGCTGGGGTAGCACGCGTGGGGTGGATTCCGGTCCAGATAAGGCAGTTATAGAGCGTTATCGCTTGGAAGATGAGGGGATGCGTCTTTCTTTGTCATACGAAATTTTTGATCCTGACTACATGAGCGGTCCCTATCGTGAAACGGTGAACTATGCCAAAGTCTTTGACTTTGACTTTGCCGAAGAACCGGGGTGTGATGTGTACACCGCCAGACGTCATCTTGAGTTTGAGGGTAATGAACCGGAGCCGCGCTATGAAGCCAACAAGCGAACAGGAACGAATTGAGTCTTTAGACGTTTTACGCGGTTTTGCCTTGCTCGGCATTCTTCTGCTCAACATCGTTGGGTTTGGCATGGTGAGTACCTATTACTCAGATCCCGGGTTGGGGATCTCAAGCAGCACTGATCTATTTGTCTGGAGTGGGAGTGAGCTCTTTGCAGAAGGTGCCATGCGGTGCCTGTTTTCCATTCTATTTGGTGCGGGTGTCGTTTTGTTCACCACCGGTGAAAATGCCAAAGGAGGGGCCCTTCACTACAAGCGGAATTTTTGGCTGTTGGTATTTGGCGGGATAGATATGTTCATCCTTTTATGGACAGGTGACATTCTCATCGTTTACGCCCTAGCGGGATTTCTGCTGTTTACCGTGCGAAATGTGTCTGTCAAACGGTTGTTGATCTCTGCCGGGTTGTTACTTGCGCTGATTACCGCGATGTATGGCTTGACCGCTTTTGGCCTGGAGATGTCCAGGCAGGCTTCAGAGCAAGTTGCCGCCACCCCAGATCCATCGAACCTGGATAGTGGCTTGGTCGAGATGGCGGCGGGTTATGACGAATTTATCCGGGATTTCCGGCAGAGTGAGGAAGCTACAGCGGAGGAGTTAGCTGCCAGAAGGGGCTCCTATGCCCAAGCGTTTGCATGGACGTTGGATGCAGGGGTCGAGATTTTGACCTTTGTGGTACCCATATATCTTTTTTGGGATGCTTTGGTCATGATGATGATCGGCATGGCGCTATTTAAATCAGGTGTTCTGCAAGGTAAAAAGCCCACCGCGTTTTACGTGCGCATGGCTGTGATCGGGTTTGTTGTGGGCCTTTTGTTTAATGGATACGAAGTCAACAAAGCCATTCAGAACGACTTCGCCATTTTGAGCGTCTTTGCTCAGATGCAATGGACTTATCATTTCGGTCGGCTGGGCACCGCTCTTGGTTGGCTTGGCCTGGTAATGCTGGTTTTGCACAAAGGATTTTTGCGGTCTCTAACCGGCAGGCTGGCCGCGGTTGGCCGCATGGCCTTAACCAACTACTTGATGCACTCTGTAATCTGTCTGATTGTGTTTACCGGGCTGGGCCTCGGCTTGGTAGGGGAACTCTCCAGAGCCCAGCTTTATTGGGTGGTCTTGGGTATCTGGGTGTTTCAGTTGTGGGCTTCTCCCTGGTGGTTGGCCCGCTATCGATTCGGTCCCGTCGAGTGGCTGTGGCGATTATTGACCTACGGCACGGCACCAGAAAATCGGCGGCAAACTATTTAAAGCCGAGCAGCGTGACTTTGTGGGTGTTGATATCTCCGTGATACAGAATCCGCCCGTCATCAAGGGTCAGCATCATGACGGCTTGCCGATCCCCGGCCAGATTGACCACTTCTGTGCAGTCCAATTGGCGTTGCTCAAACAAGTCCACCAATTGTTCGCCTAGAGTCCTCAGGTGCACAGGTTGCAGGCTGATGCCGGCGAGCCAATGCTGCTCACATAAGCCGACAAAACTGCGGAAGTACATGGGGCGTTTCAGATCTCGTTCGGAAATATCCAGCAGTCCGGCTTCAACGATCCCGGGTCCTGCTTGCATGGCGCTGTGAAATAGTCCCTGGTCGTATTCTGAGCGGTGTACAACACCCATATTGGTGTCGTTAATGCCCAGGATTCGGGTGTAGCCGTGGACCTGCACAGGGCTTAGCTGGGTGCCTTCCACCTGCAACAACCCAACCGGTTCCAGGGTACGGCTTTGGGATACGTATCCGCTACCGATCAATAGTTTTAAAGCAGCGCTGGCATAGGCAGAGCGCGGAGATATGCCAACCTGCGGGTGCCCCACAATTTGCGCTTCAAAGTTTTCATGTGGGATAAGTACAACGATGCTTTCAGGCGCACTGGCGTCAGGTAGTGCATACACCTGCATACCCGCTGTACCTGCAGAAGACAGACTCTCAAAAAAAGTGGTGTTAGCGTCTGCGGTACTTCCCTGAGGGATTGTGCCGGTGGGCAATTGAGATGCAGGGCCGCTGGGCACTGTTTCGCGGTCAGCGCAACCAGCTTGAAGAAACGCAACACAGACAATCAAGAGCCAGCCTTTCATAATGACGCGGCAGTGGTTGGAATGTGGAGAGCCATCGACTACTGAGCTGTCTCGAGTGTGGGTGGTGTAATGGACGCGGTGAGCGTGATTGAGGCGCTTTGTTTTGGTGCAACCAATGCATTGTGCACTTCAAAGTTTAAACTCAAAGACTTCTGCAGCTTACCAGGCTTTACGCCAATAGTGAGTTCACCATGGGCTGGTACAGTGATGTGATCAGCGTATTCCATGAACGTGAGCTCACTTGTATTCTTCAGCTGCATATCAGCATCAGAGCGGTTGGTGATGGTTACATCTGCCACCATTGTACCCAATCGATAGCTCGCCTGGGTAATGCTCAAGCTCGCCTTGAGCAGCGCGTTAATTTCTGGTGCTCGACCGATCAACAGATTTCTGAACCAGATCACTGTTCGCTTCGCAAACAGTGCCTCTTTAATCGCTGCGGCAGAGCGCTCTTCGGTAAATACCAGATTCACCGGACGGTGCCCGCCTTTGTGCGGTTCGTAATCCCAATCGATGAGGTCGTGTACATCGGATACGCCTATGAGTGCTAAGTCATACTTCAGCGCAATCGCGTGGGTTTCCTCCGAATAGACCTGACCGTTTGCAACCTCGATGCCGTGGAGTCTTCCAGCTTTAATATTCGCTTCGTGGAATGCATTCATGCGCGTGATCGCGTCCGGCGATTGGGCGGACCAGAATGGATGATTCCAGAATATAAATGCGCCCTGTGCGTGGGCTGCATCGACGGCGTTTTGGGCTGGCCAGGCTGCGGCGGCCTGGTAGTAGCCAAGTGTATCGTGCGGGTCTTGAGGAGGATTGTCGACCTGGATCAGCTTGTTTGCATCGGAGATAAATACGGCGTTCATGTGACCGGCGTCATCCTGGCGGGTGATTTCGGACCCCGGAATCACGATGAGATCAGATTCCTTGGCGGCATCCACAGATATTTCATAGGCCCGATTGCGGTCTTCGTGGGGTATATCACCAAGATGGGGTTGGTACTCCAGATGCTCGGTAACGGCAATGGCATCCAGACCGTCTCGTAGGGCTTCTTCCATACGTATTTTCGGCCAGACGTGTCCGTCGGAAAACGAGGTGTGGGTATGCAGGTCGATCACCAGAGTCTGGTGACCCTCGATGTCAGGAAATTGAATAGCGCGATCTGTATCAGTCTCTGCGCGGGCAGGACCATGGGCGTAGACGCTCTGGATTGTGATGCCTAACGCGATCAAGCAGGTGCCCAGCGGAATTGAGATCGATGGACGAAGGTGAGTCATCTGGTTGCTCAATGTTCTCAGCGAATTAGTTGATAGACTATCGTGCTCGGTGGGCGGGTGTCTATGCATCCCTCCTACCTGAATCGATACAGCGAACAATCGAGGTTGGTGCAGTGAATTGTCAGGGTGCCACTACCCATCCCGGACCTCGTACGACTTGCCCCGGTAAAGCGCCGGTATGCGCGCCGTTGTGCAGCACCCACTCGCCATTAACCAATACGTGTACCATGCCCTGGGCGTATTGATGTGGGTCCTCATAGGTGGCGACATCGCGAATGTTCGCGGGGTCAAAAATGGCGATGTCCGCGAAGTGTCCCACGGCCAGCTTGCCTCGATCAGCCAGGTGTAAGAATTTTGCGGGTAATTCGGTCAGTTTGTGGATGGCTTCTGTCAGCGGGATGACTTTTTCGTCCCGCACGTACTTACCCAATAGTCGGGCAAAATTCCCATAGGCTCGGGGGTGGGTGCTGCGGTTTAGAAAAACCCCGGCATTGGTGTATGAGCCTGCGTCTGATCCAAAACTCATCCAGGGTAATGCAATATTACGCTTGACGTGATCCTCCGACATAAGAAAGTACACCACCTGGACTCGGCTGCCATCTTGAATCACCAGATCTATTGCCGTCTCGATGGGCGATTTACCGAGGAATTGTGCGACCTCGGCCAGTGTTTTGCCGGTGAATACGCGCAGTTCCGGGTTACGAAACCCCACCAGCAGCGTGTTTGCCGGTCCTGCAGCCAACAGCAGGTTCTCCCAATCGTTTGCATCGACCGCCATTTCCTTGGCAATTTTGGGGCGCAAATCCGGATCTTGAAGCCGTTCTGCCCAGGCTGCATATCCACCCTCCTGGCTCCAGGGTGGCATGGCTGCGTCCAGGCCTGTGGAGCCTGCGGTATAGGTGTACATGTTGGTCGACACATCTATACCGGCGCTTCGTGCGCTTTCGATTTTAGCGATGACGCGCTCGTATTTAGGCCAGTTTTTCTTGCCGGCAATTTTCAAGTGATAAATCTGTGCTGGCGCATCAGTGCGTCTGGCAATTTCGATAAGTTCGTCAATCGACGCTTCAATTTGATTGCCTTCGCTGCGTAAATGGGAGATGTACGCGCCGTTGTGGCGAGCGGCCGCCTGCATGAGTGCAACCAGTTCATCGGTATCTGCATAAAAGGCGGGTGCGTAGATAAGTGACGAGCCAACACCGAAGGCGCCTTCCTGCATAGCGTGGGAGACCAACTTCTGCATGCGGGAAAGCTCGGTTGGGGTCGGCTCGCGATTGGCATAACCCAACTCATGGATCCGAACGGTAGTTGCTCCAACAAACGAACCCACGTTTGGAGACACACCTTTCGCAACCAGATGCTCCAGGTATTCACCCAGGGTAGTCCATGGTATGTCAAATCTGGCTTCGGTCTGTCGGGCACGCATCGCGTCCCGCATGGACGGTGAAAGAGGACCCATCGATCGACCCTCACCAAAAATTTCTAATGTCACTCCCTGACGGATATCGCTTTGGCTTCGCCCGTCGATGAGCAGCGCCTCTGAGGCCCAGCTAAGCATGTTGATAAACCCCGGGCTCACCGCATAACCTCGTACACTGACGCGATTGTCCGTATCGGCCTCACTTAAGTCACCGATGCCAGTGATGCGTTGTCCCGTTATCCCGATATCTGTGATCACGGGCAATTTACCGCTGCCGTCGTAAACCGTACCTTGAGATAAAATCAGGTCGTATGTTGGACCCTGGGCATATGCCGGGGTGATAAGAAGTGCAGCCAGGGCAAGTTGGAGTGCGCCTGATTTAAGCAAATGACGCATCTCTATACTCCGTCTATTCGTTTGTTAACTAGTAGAATACCTACGGCCGCCAGACCCATGGCGATAAAAAATATTGGCGTGAGTGGGTCTTCAAAGATCAGATAGCCAAAACCGATTCCGAAAATTGGGGCCAGCAGTCCAAAAGAAGCCATATTACTCACGGGATAGACCGACAAAATCCAGAACCACATTAGAAAGCCGACACACACTACGGCCACCACCTGGAAAGCGAAAATACTCCAGATGAGCCAGTCAGGCTCGCGGATGATGTCACCAAATAATGGTGCAATTGCGGTAAGAAGGATGGCTGAAACGCCCAGTTGATAGAGCAGGTTCATTTCAGAGGAGGTTTGGGACAGTTTGGAGACACGCGTGACCAGGGCGATGCCCGCCCAGAATACACCGCCGCATAGGGCCAGCAGGTCACCGATCCAGGCGTCTGGACCTGCACTGCCTAAGTCTCCGACCAGAGCGACCGCGACGCCAAGCACGGCACAGGATAAGCCTATGATCTTGTACCGGTTAAGTGGTTCTTCAGGGATCAGAAAGTGAGCACCGATGGCGACCCACACGGGCATGATATAGAAAAACAAGCTGACCCTTGCCACCGTTGTGTAGTCCAGGGCCAGGAACAGCAGACAAAATTCCAGTGAAAAGAGTAAACCGTTCAGAATACCCCAGGGTAAGGTCCCGTCTCGTAAGCTCAATTTGCGCTTCATGAACCAGGCAAAGATCAGTACGGGTAGGAACGCCGCCACGGAACGCAAGCCAGACTGAAACACCGGCGCGAGTCCTGCGTTTACAATTTTGACCAACGCCTGGTTCAAACCAAGGATTACGCTGAAACCAATGAGCAGACTGGCTCCAGTGGTATCGATATGGCTTTTACGTGCGTTCACAGGCCATGCTTGCGCATACAGGCGATCACCTCGCCGCCGGCAGACACCTCCTCGGATCGTACGGCCGTGCACACTTTCAAATTAAACAGGCGACTGCCAACTTCGGCATATTCCGACAGCTGTTCCGCCACCTCTTCCGGAGTACCGAACGGTGTATATCTTTCAAACTGCTCAAATGGGATTTTGTAGAACGCTTCCATTTGTTCTTTGACAACGCGGCGCGCCTGATCGCGCGTTTCGGCAATACCCAACCAGGGTTGGTAGCCGTGTATCCAATTCGGTGCGTCCCGCCCCGCGGCTGCTGCGGTTTCGTCAATAATCCTTGTGGCTTCAAGATAGCGCTTTGTAGAACACCAGACGCCGATCCAACCATCACCATATTGCCCAACACGAGCCAGGGCTGCGTTCGAACGGCCGCCAACAATAATCGGGGTTGGGGAGGCGGGTGTGGGGCGAATCTTGGCGGCTTCGATCGTAAATATATCGCCATTGTGGTCAACTGTTTCCCCGGCCAGTAGGGCTTTGATGATCGCCAGTGATTCGTTCGTTCTTTTACCCCGCGTTGATGGATCTACTCCGCAGATTTCAATCTCGTGTCGGTCTTCTCCACCCACTCCTATGCCGAAGATCATCCGCCCTGGGGCAATCTCTGCCATGGTCGCGAGTTGCCTGGCGACCGGCAAGGGGTGCCGCAGCGGCAGCAGGTAAATACTGATCATCACCCCAATGTCGTCATTCAGTTGAGATAGTCCTGCCACTTCGATAAACCCGTCCGTGCCTGAGCCGTTTCTGAAGGAGACGTGATCCGCCATAAAAATATGGTCGAACCCCAGTTCCACAATTTGTTGAATGCGAGCTTGTTTGGCAGGCAGATTGAGTTGCCAAAGATCTGAGGGGGTAGAGATTCCGAACCTGGTCTGCAACACTGTTTCCTAAGGTGGTTTTGCGCTTCGAGTATGACTAAACAACGAAGTCAATTCCAATGACCAAGAAAACAGGTAAAACGGTTCATCCCCGAAATCTTAATACTGATATGAAAAAGTCCACTCAATCTCGGCTCGAAAAGCATGCTCGTTATCACTCAAGTCGGATGGGTACTGCAGAAGAGAGAGCGTCGACGGTACGCCGCAACAGTTTTAAATTGATGCGCACCATCGCTCTGGGAACTGTCGCTGTGATTGCAGGGTTCTTCTGGGTGGGTGAGCAATACGGAATTGATCGTGAAATGATGCTCGACTATCTCACGTCGAGTTTGTTGTTCGTTGCTTTTCTAGCAGGCATTGGAGTGCTCGGTGCGTTTCTATTGGCAGCGTTTAAGCGAATAACTAGAAAGTGACTTTACGCAGTAGCGTCCGCGCGGTGGTGTATTGCCTTGTCGTGTTGATCGAAATCCAGCGACAGACAGGGTAGTTACCTGCCCAAAAAAACTGATGTTTTGCGCTCAGCTGTTGATCTGATAGTAAATCAATGAGTTCGATGACTTCCTGATAAGCAAAATCCAGGCGTCTGAGTGAATCAGCAAACGTGTGTGTATAACGTTCCTGGACGACGTCGTTGTTCAATCGGGGTGTTTCGTTCCAACCGTAGCCGGGTGCTGGCAACTCAAATGTCCTGTCGTCACAGCGCCCCCGCGCAATCCATTGCACCAGCGACTCTGACCACCAAGCACGGACAGCAATCAGGTCTTTGACGCGCCAAGCAGGCGCCGATGTCCCGGACTCAACACAAAAATTTTGTGCCGTTTTTTCATCGAAGCGCTGCAGTTCATGATGCAGCTTGGCGTAGGCTGGCTGTAATTGGTTAAGCAAATCAGCACGTGTCTGTGGGATGGCCATGGCCGTGTATGTGCTCTGTTTCTAGTCGAGTGCCTGCAAGAATCTTTCGCCGCGCGGGATATAGTAGTTTTCGTAGTCCAGAGAAAAAGCGATACGTTCTGCGCGACCTAAAATCAGATCCCGATGAACAAATCCGATGCGTCGATAGTCCTGGCTGTTGTCGCGATTATCACCCATAACCAGATAATGCTCTGCCGGTACGGTGACGGCCTCAAAAGAACTTTTCATGGCGGGATGTCTTTTATTGTGAACCATGATCGTCCGCTCGCGCCCCTGTACGGATTCGGCGGCCACGGTGATATGCGCCGCAGCCGCCGCTACGGGTGCGGGGAGCTGCTCCATGGGAACCGGCTGATAGCTGGCGGTTTCGCCGTTCACAGTCAGCCGATTATTGTCCAATTCGACGGTATCCCCGGGAACTCCGATCACGCGTTTGACCAGCAGCTTGCCATCGAAGGGGGATTCGAAAGTGATGACGTCGCTACGTTGAGGATGCCCCCATCGTGCGATGCGTGTCATGGTGAAAGGGACTCTTAGATCGTAGGCAGTTTTATCCACCACAATTCGATCTCCTTCCAGAATGGATGGAATCATCGACCCTGTGGGTACCTGATTCCAGTCGGCTATGGCGGATCTGAACAGCAGCATGACAACGATAAAAAGAATGAATCCACGCCATTCAGACCAGAACTTTGTCCAGCCGCTGGGAACCCAACCTGATTGCGGTTGTGGATCAGGACGCATTGGCCTGCTCCAGGGCCTTTAGTTGCTCTGGGGTGGCTTCTTGTTGATGGTTGGACTTCCACTCGTCATAGGTCATGCCGTATACGGTCTCACGGGCATCTTCCATGTCTATCTGCAAGCCATTTTCATCGGCGGCGGCTTTATACCACTTGGATAAGCAGTTGCGGCAAAAACCAGCCAGGATCATCAGATCGATATTCTGGACGTCCTTGCGTTCGTCCAGGTGAGCCAGCAATCTGCGGAAAGTTGCTGCTTCGATCCGAGTCTGTTGATCTAGCTGCGATTGAGAAGGGTTATCGGTCATTTGAATCTCCTGTTTCCTTATTCTTGAGGGGTACGGGTGAAGACCCAATGATCACCGTGAGATAACTCATCGTTGTACGCATAACCTTCATAGTCGAACTGCTTTAATGCTTTAAGTGTTTTGATGCGTTGATCGATCATATAGCGCGCCATCAACCCGCGAGCCTTCTTGGCAAAAAACGACAAAAATCGATATTGACCATCACGCAATTCTTTAAACTGTACATCGATGATGCGCGCCTGAATGTCGTCCGCTTGTAAAACACCATAGTACTCGTTGGAGGCGAGATTGATCAGAATCGGTTTTTTAAGTGCGGCAAGATCCTGGTTTAACGCATCGGTGACCTTACTACCCCAGAACTCATACAGGTTCTTGCCCTGTGAATTGGTAAGTTGGGTTCCCATTTCCAGCCGATAGGGGTTGATTCGATCCAGCGGCCGCAGTAGCCCATGTAAACCGGATAAGATGCGCAGGTGCTTCTGTGCCCAAGTGAAATCTCGCTCGCTCATGGTTGGTGCGTCCAGACCCAGATACACATCACCTTTGAACGCCAGAATGGCCTGTCGGGCTGTGTTGTCCAGGCAGCGATCCCATTCGGCATAGCGTCGGTGATTTAACTCGGCCAGGTTATCGCTGATATTCATCAGCGCGCTCAGGTCCGCAGGGGCCAGTGTTCGCAGTTGCTCAATGAGCTCAAAAGTTTCGCCCAGGAATCTGGGCTCGGAATACTTCTTTGTAACCAGACGTGATTCATAGTCCAAGGTTTTGGCTGGTGAAACGATAGCGAGCATGTTTGCCTCTGTATCCGCAACGGTAACGGTTGTGAAAGTTAAAACAATAAGTTTACCCTATCTCGTGGAATCGGTTAATGAAGGACTTGGGACATTTCAGATCGTTATGAGCAATTCTGCACCATGGTCAGCCTTTCCCATGAGGGTTTGGTGCGGGTCAACAATGAAGACTGTGTGCGTGTAGTGCAGGCAGGTGCTGAGCACCCCGCGTTTGCGGTTTTAGCCGATGGCATGGGTGGTTTGATGGGCGGTGAAGATGCGGCCCACAGCGCGGTCGAGGCGGTCCGCCATGCGATCTGTGATGCCGGATTTGCTACGAAAACCGAGGAAGATCTTGATCGTATTGTGGCATTTGCCCATACCAGGGTCAGTGATTATGCGAAAGAGCTCAACTATTTTGGTCGCATGGGGACAACCTTGCTGTTTTGGGTTGGACCAACGTCAAAAGGAGCATCCGGGCTTTTTGCTCATGTGGGTGATTCCCGTTTGTATCACTACTCGCAGGGTCTACTGACCTTGTTAAGTCGAGATCAAACGGTTGCCCAGCGCTTGGAAGACACTGGCGCCATCGGACCCGGCAAGGCCAAATATCATCGCCAGAAACATGTGCTGACCCAAGCTTTGGGATTGCCTGGTATGTTACAACCACAGACCGGATCAGTAGCGGGAGATGGCCGGTTACTCATTTGTTCGGATGGGCTATCCGACTTGGTCAGTGAACACCGTCTTAATGAGCTGTTGGCGTTAAGCGATCTGACAACAGCAGCCGGTGAGTTACTCAGATATGCCTTGGACGAGGGCGGCACGGACAACATCTCTATGGCGCTGATTGATCTGAACTGACGGCGCAATATAATCGTCGCCCACACTGATCGTCGGCAAAATCTTCTGTGAATAAGATATCTGAGAGAGCGCAAAGAATTGAACAGGTTCTGGATGCAAGCATTGAGCTGATGCACCTGGAGGTGTTGGATGAAAGTCATAACCACAGCGTACCTGACGGGGCGCAAACTCACTTCAAGGTGGTGGCTGTGGCGGTTGAATTCAATGGTGTCAGTCGCATCAACAGGCATCGCAGAATTAACACTTTATTGGCGGGGGAATTTGACGCAGGGATGCATGCGCTGGCCATTCACGCCTACACCGAGGATGAGTGGCGCAAACGCTTTGGCGAAGCTCCTATGAGTCCACCCTGTGCTGGTGGTAGCAAACTTTGATGGGCGGTATGGCTGATTCTCGGCGGGTATTGGCTTTCTACAAGTTTCACCCGATGCCTGACCTTGCGGCACTGCAAGCTCGGTTAGAGGGTATCTGTGCGCAACAAGGTATCAAAGGCACCATATTGCTTGCGGAAGAAGGGTTGAACGGCACCGTGGTGGGAACAACCCCTGGATTGCAGATCTTGTGTAAGGCCTTGACTGGCGTGGTCGAGGAGATTGCCTTTAAGTGGTCTGATCTCAACGAAGCCAACCCCGGATTTCATCGGCTGAAAGTGAAAATTAAACCAGAGATTGTGAGTTTTGGTGTGCCTGGGTTGGATATCACCAACACCGGAACCCATGTTGACGTCGATCGCTGGAATGAATTGATCAGTGATCCCGACGTGATAGTGATTGATACTCGAAATACCTATGAGATTGATATTGGTACCTTTCCAGGCGCAGTTTCACCAGAAACGACAAACTTTCGGCAGTTTCCCGATTGGGTTGAGCAAAACTTAGATCCGGATGAACACCCGAAAGTTGCGATGTTTTGTACCGGAGGAATACGTTGTGAAAAAGCGTCCGCATACATGCTCGCTCAGGGATTTGACGAGGTGTATCAGCTGGATGGTGGGATTCTCAAATACCTGGAAGACAGCGCGCCGGAAGCAAATCGATGGGAAGGGGAGTGTTTTGTTTTTGATCAACGCGTTTCCGTCGATAAGCAGTTAACTCAGGGGGGTTATAAACAATGTTTTGCCTGTCGCCACCCGTTATCGAAGGAAGATCAGGCAAGTCCGGAATATGAGGAAGGAGTGTGCTGTGGTTACTGCAGTGGTCGGAATGATGAAGATCGTGTGGCTCGCTTCAGGCAGCGCAACAAGCAGATCAAGCTGGCGGCTTCCAGAGGCGAACAACATATCGGAAAGACCCAGAAACCACCTGAGGCGTCTTAGCACACTTGGCTTTTATTCCAAGAGGGGTTCGATGACGGGCCAGACCGCCTCCAGCAAGAGTGGTTGAGCCGGTGCCGTTGGGTGAATGCCATCGCTTTGCATCATGCCGTCCTCCAACGCGACCTTTTCTAACAGGAAAGGGATTAGGGTCACCTCTTCCGCGGTAGCTACCTTGGCAAAAACGCCGTCAAAAGCACGTGTATAGCGGGGTCCATAGTTGGGTGGGATGCGCATTGCGGCGATCACTGGGATCGCGCCACTCTGCCTAACCAGACTGACCATATTTGTGAGGTTCTGTTCAATTTTTTGGACCGGATATCCGCGTAGGCCGTCGTTCCCACCCAGTTCGATAATCACCATGCCGGGGTTGTGGGTTGCGAGCAGACCTGGCAGACGTGCTAATCCACCACTGGTTGTGTCGCCGGAGATGCTGGCGTTCACCGCATGCCAATTGGTTTCAGACTGTTCCAGTGTTTTCTCCAACAGAGACACCCAGCCTTCTTCAGCACGGATTCCGTAACCTGCACTGATGCTGTCACCCAGTACAATCAGTGCGCTGCTGTCAGTGTTACTTTTGGTATCACTTGCTTGGGAACTTAGGCTATCATTGGCAAAGGCGCTGGTACAAACCATCGCAAAAATGAGGCTGGCGAACACCGACCTGATCGGATTGCCACAGAGCCGTTTTCCCGACAGAGAGGGTGATGACCCTGATGGGATGGATGGGATGGATGGAATCGATAGGATGGATGATAGATCTGTTTGAGAGACGAATCTAAACGGCGACTGAAACGGTGAACAGGAATATCGAAGCGCTAGACGTGAAGCTAAACGAAAAGCTGAATAGATAGCCAAACAAAAAGATAAACAGAAAGAGATTTTATACTTCATGAGCAGTTGTGTTGTTCGCGCTGAGGATGTTGCAAAAGTAGTTGAAACCGCCGCCGGTGAATTGGTGATCTTGGATGGCATTAACCTTGAAATCAATGCCGGTGAAACCGTTGCCATCGTTGGTGCTTCCGGATCCGGGAAAACTACGTTGCTGGGTATTCTAGCAGGTCTGGATTCAGCCAGTGCGGGTAAAGTTGAATTGGCTGGCGCAGAACTTTCCAGTATGGATGAAGAGGCACGAGCAATTGTTCGTGGTGAGCATGTGGGTTTTGTTTTCCAGTCCTTCCAGTTGCTGGCAAGTTTGACCGCGCAAGAAAATGTGATGCTACCCGCGGAGCTCCGTGGAGAGAGTGTTGCTTCAGATGAGGCTTTACAGATTTTGTCCAAAGTTGGGCTCGCAGATCGCTTGGACCACTACCCCCGTCAACTATCAGGTGGTGAGCAGCAACGTGTAGCAATCGCGCGCGCATTTGCTTCAAACCCCAGCGTTCTATTTGCCGACGAACCCACCGGAAATCTTGATACCAACACGGGTGAACTGATCACCAAGCTGTTGTTTGAATTGAACCAGGAATTTGGGACCACGCTGGTGATGGTCACGCACGACGATAAGCTGGCCGAACAGTGTGATCGAACGATCCGAATTGCTGCTGGAAAAATAGAATCCACCTCGGCAAACAATGCAGACGAATCCGATCTGAATGAACCTTCAGCGGTAGCCCAGTCATGAATGTTGGTCGCCTGAGTTTCAGTTTTGCACTGGTGCGCCGAATGGCGCTGCGTGATCTGCGATCCGGCGAAATGGGCTTGCTGTTGGTGGCACTGGTGGTCGCGGTTGGGACCGTGACCTCAATCAGTTTGTTTGTGGATCGTCTTCATCAGGCACTGCTGCAGGAATCGGCAAATTTCCTAGCGGCTGATCGACAGATCTCGAGCTCTCAGCCGATACCAGAGCACTTTCGTACCGAAGCCACGGATCGTGGCTTAGATCTGGCTGAGACATTGGTATTCCCTTCGATGGTGTTTGCCGGGGATGCTAACCAATTGGTCGCGGTTAAGGCGGTCGGCGGAAGTTATCCGCTGCGCGGCAAACTGATTGTCTCTGATGAACCCTTCGTTAGAGGCTATCCGATCGAAGAAATACCGGCGCCGGGAGAAGTCTGGCTGGATTCCCGCCTGTTTCCTGCGCTGGATGTTGGTCTGGGAGATACGTTGGAAGTTGGCTTGGCCGAGCTGAAAGTTGGCCGCGTCCTGGTCGCAGAACCAGACCGGGGTGGATCGTTCTTTGATCTGGGCCCGCGCTTGCTCATGAATATGGACGATGTCCCCGCTACCGAAGTTGTCCAACCGGG
Organism: Pseudomonadota bacterium; assembly: GCA_039028095.1. Taxonomy (GTDB): domain Bacteria; phylum Pseudomonadota; class Gammaproteobacteria; order Pseudomonadales; family Azotimanducaceae; genus UBA4421. The sequence continues at coordinate 32 of JBCCIU010000035.1, read as the reverse complement.
GAGCCGGTTGTCCTATCGACTCTTGGTCGGAG
>JBCCIU010000034.1:0-39437 GCA_039028095.1 Pseudomonadota bacterium | reverse complement strand
GGCCTACAACATCAAGAGGGCGATCAATCTAGTTGGGGTACACAAGCTGATCGAGGCGATCTAACAAGTTCGCTCGTCTGAAGAAAATCTAGGACCCGCTTACCGAAATCCAAAGCCGGTTTTTACACAGCCTCGGCCAACAAGAGACGTTCGCTAACCTCCTAAATCGACCCACTCATGCGTTAGAGTCTCGCGGGATAGTTCTACCCCAAAACGATTCCGATTGAGGATAAACGTTTCCTCAGCCACCTATTGGGTCGAATTAGCCCGATTACCTATGCTTTTGGCCGTCGGCAGATTTTTCTCGATCTCAAGTCGGACGCCTCAAGCCCTTTTGGCATTGGTGGTGGCAAATCGACCGAATAATCTTAGGTTGGTGATGCCTTACTAAAACGCCGCTACGAGATCGCTTAACAGCTAAAGATGTTGTAGTGATTCACGCGCGCGAACAAGATCGGGAAGGTCCAATGCACTACTACTATTCACTGCCGCAAGGCTTTCATAGTGATTGCGAAGCGGGTCAGAGTCTTCCGCCAATTCAAAGTAGTTTTGAGCACAGCGCAAGCCAAGCATTAAGTCGTTGTGACGTCCCGCTTCAGCCAGTCCATTCTCAAGTAATTCAATGGCTGCTGTCAGAGAGTTTTGTGGACCTTCAGCCCTAAACATCGCCTGCAACCTTGAGATTTCGGGGCCCCAGTAGGGCGCCTCACTAAGACTTTCGACATGTCGCGCCAAGGCAAGACAGATTTCCATGGTTTTCCAATCTTGGACAGCCAGTGCGGTTTCTGCTAACCACCCACAGGACATGACAAAAACGGGCGGATGGACTTTGTTGGCGATGAGTTCCTCGTACGCTTGTACCACTTCCGCAAGATATCGCCTAGGTTCCTCTAACTTTCCGACCAGTATCCACCTTCGCAATAGTCCAACGCGACGCATTGTATTGTCATACCCCTTGATTCTATTGCTTAAAAAGGGGTTCTCTGCGTCGGACGCGGGTTGCACCACTGTTTCGAAGTACTGATTGATCTGAGCGATAGTGGTCTCAGCAAGGACACGGGCTTCTTGATTACTCGAGTGCTTCAGTGTCGCCTTGGCCTCTTCTTTGAGCGCCAACACTTCATCTAATCGACCTAGGTGCCACAAAGGTGGTGATAAGCGACCTATCGAGGTCATGAGAGGGTCGAATGCAAGATCATCGCTGTTGACCGTTTCTTGATGCTTATAACTATCGAGTACTTTTTGATGATGAGAGAGCGACTCATCAAATTTGCCAACGAAATATAGCCCGTTGCCGATGGTGGAATGAGCCGCCACAACAAAGCGTTTATAGTTGTGTTGAGATGCCATCTCCAACAGGACTTCTGACTTTTCGATGGCCAACCTCGGGTTGTGGTTCCTTAGGAAATACGTGATTCCCGCCAGAGCGCCGCATTGGGCTTCGGAATCGCCGAGAGCGTTAGCAATCTCTTCAGCAACTTCCATGTTTTGCAGATAATCCGGGTGACCACCACCTTTGACGTAAATGAGCGCGCGTGCTCGTTTCAACCGAAGGCGCAGCTCAAGCGTTTGGAGGCTAGACTTGGTAGGTTGAGCGGCAAGGAGGTTCAGTGCCATGGTGTACAACCCATCGGCTTCTGTGAACGCATATTGGTCAAAGGCGCTGTCACCACCCCGGGCATAGTACTGAACTGCAGTTTCAGGCCGTTGGGCCGCTTCAAAGTGTCGCCCGATCAATTCATAGTCGTGATTTGCCTTGACATGCAAGTTCGCCAATCGGAGATGAAGACGATGCCTCACTTTCTTCGCCAAACTATCGTACGCCGCGTTCCTGATGAACACGTGACTAAAAAACAAATTCACGCCATCCGCGGCGCGCTTGATGATGCGGCTTTTCAGTAAACGATCGATCGCTTGCTCAACAATCGATGTCGGGAGGTTGATCAGGTTAGCCAGCGTTTCACAATCAAAGTGATGTCCGATTACCGCCGCAGCTTGAGCGAAGTGGCGAGTTTCCGCGAGCTTGTTAAGTCGGGCAGCTAGCAACAAATCTATGGGTTTCACCTTCCCATCAGAACTTTCAAGGCTGATGCCATCACGAATCAATTCGGCCAAGTGTTCAACAAAATAGGGTACGCCATTTGCCAGTTCGGCTGCTTGTTGTTGCACCTGGCTGCTCTCGTTTGGCGCCAGATAGCGAATCAACTCGATTGTTTGTTCAGCATTCAAGGGCAATAGATTGATGCGCGATTCCTGGGCGGGCGTGTTCCATGTGGGCACGTGTTCCGGTCGAGACGTAAGTAAGAGCATGACGTTAGTACCCGCGATCGCTTCAGTGAGGTGGGCGATCATTTTGACACTCATCGGATCAGCCCAATGTAGATCCTCGACAAATATGATGGCCCCTACCTCTGTTTCGTGAGTAATTGAAGAGATGATCGCCCGTGCGAGCGCTGTTAAGGCTAGGGCCTCGATTGCACCGGGAGAACGTTGCTTGAGCAAATCGCTTTGGGTCCCCACGATCCCCAGGTAGGGTGCCACGGCCGCTGGCGCGAGTGCGTCTGTGACACCGGCATCTTCAAGCCAACTCGCGAGTCCGTCTGCGGAGATCACATGTTTCGCTTGCAGGATCGATAGGATCACTTGCAGGAATGGCGCGAGCGAACTGTGTGATCTCAGGGGAGAGCAGATGCAGTCGTGCCAGGTGATTCTACTTTCACGAACCTTCTTTTCGAATTCCGCTGCGAGTCGAGTTTTCCCCATGCCGGGATCAGCTGTGATGAGGACCGTCTGTGCGTTACGGTCAAGTGTTTGTGCCCATCGGGACATGAGCAACGCGAGCTCATCAGCACGCCCGAGCAAGGGGGCTTGATAGATTGTTTGTCGATCAACGTTTGCGATACCGATAACCGCGTAATGCGATTCGTCTTGATCGATGCGAAGCGCAATTTCCTCTAACTGAAACAAACCTCGCAAAGCACCCGCAACAGGCTCGGTTACGCGAATGCCATTCGGGTGCGAGATTCTCGAAAGTGCTTGTGCAGTGGCAGTTGAAGCACTCAAATCGTTGACAACGCCTGCTTCGTCAATCTGCGCCGAAACCAAATCGATACCGATTTGTATGGGTTGTAGATCTATTAAGTCGGCGTCCGCGGTATACCGATGAAGTAGAGATTCGACATCTTGCTGCAAGTGGAGGGCCATATGTACGGCATGGATTGCGTCTTCTTCCTGTGTATCAACCATGCCGAAAACAAGTGTCTTCGAAAAATCTTGGCTATCCGTTGTAGCCGCGCCAAATTCTGAACATATTGCATCCACGACCCCCGTAAACTCTCGATGGAAGGCGGCGCGATCAACAGTGCCACCAATCTCCTCTATCGCCCGAGTTAAATTGCAGCTAATCACGGTCAACGGTTGGATGCCTCGATGGGTGGCAAACGAAGGAACCGTTTCTTGTTCAGGCCTCGTCTCATCGCTGGTTTTTGAACAAGGGACGAGTGCCTTATAACCTACGCCTCTCACGACTTCGAAATACTTAGGTTGCTCCGCGCTATCGTTAAGGGCGCGTCTTAGCAAACGTGCCCGCTGACCGATGTTTTCCGCCGACACGGAGCGTCCATTCCATACCGATTCTATAAGCATGTCGTAGGTAACGACGTTTGGCGCGCACTCCGCTAAAAGCGTAAGAAATTCAAAGGATAACTTCGGTAAGCGTATGACTTGGTGCCCGCGAACAATCTCGCGTGTGCCAGGCTTGATGAGCAGGTCACCGAATTGTAGATCGTGTGTGGTCAACAAAACACTCTCTAGTTTTTTTCAAGAAATTTTCAATGAATTTTCAAGCATATCGAGAACGGGTCGGTTAGCTTCTATAGGTTTTTACACGACGGAACCAATGTGTTGGGCATTCTTGCCTCGTCAAAGACCATATGAGTAGCGAAGAACACATTCAAGAAGTTTCGTTCCTCGATCACCTCAATCAACGTGGTGTATCGACTTCTTTGGGCGCATACGCGGTGGGATGCTTTGTTATCTTGCAGATCGCCGATGCCACCTTTGAACCTTTGGGTATACCTGATTGGGTCGTCGGGTGTGTAATCACCGCTGCGATTCTAGGCTTTCCGATGGTGGCGTATGTGGCCTGGACTTACGACCTTTCACTTAGTGAAGGTGTTCGCCGTGCCAAACCTGCGAATCGTCCTCGACGGACTGCGGAGTCGATGCTCGTTCTGGTCTACCTATGCGTGGCTTCTGTGTCGATCTACTACGTATGGAGTAACTCCGATCAAGAGGCGGGTCACCGCGAACGCGTCGCAATAGCGGGTGACTTCCCAACGCTGGCCGTCATGCCCTTTCGGACCATAGGTGAGTTGCCAAACGACTTTTTTGTCGATGGCATGACCGATGATCTGATCACCGACTTGTCCCAGCTGTCTCAGCTCTTTGTGGTTGCTCGAAACTCCGTTTTTTCCGTGGCGCAGGAAGGATTGAGTCCGCAAGAACTGGGGCAACGCCTTGGTGTGCGCTTCATCCTGGAAGGCAGTGTTCGACTAATGGGCGACAATCTGCGTATCAACGCGCAGCTCATTGACAGTTTGTCGGGTGAATCCATGTGGGCGCGACGGTATGAAGAGCCGAGCGAGCGTTCATTGTATTTACAAGATACTGTGACAACTGCTGTGGTGAATGCACTTGCTTTGGAGATCACGCCTCGAGAGGAAGACGCGCTTCACTACTTACCCACACAAAACGTGCAGGCGCACAGTGAATTCCAGAGGGGCTGGGCGCTGTATCGAGCAAACACGCCCGAAGCGTACCGCCAAGCACTTGTGCATTTTGATCGGGCAATCGAGTTAGACCGTGACTATGCGGAGGCTTATGCCGGTAAAGCCGCGGTGTTGCAGTCCACGCTCGTTAGAGATTTTACGGTGCGCATTGGTGAGTGGACGCGCACGCTAGCACTCAAACCGGACGACGTCATGCGTGGCGTTCTAGACAATCTCAACAAAGCAGGCGAGCGAAGCTCAACGCTCAGTAAGCAGGTCGAGTCCCGTCTGAGTCTCTGGCGAGGCAACTACTCCGAGGCCATCGAACAAGCAAGTGATGCGATATCAAGCGCACCTAACGATCCTTTGGGATATGCAGCGCGCAGTGCAGCCTACTCGCTTGCCGGTCAACCCGAGCAGGGTTTAGCGGACATCGATCAAGCCATCAAGCTTGACCCTGGTGCAATTGGCGAATACTTGTTTTGGCAAGGGTTCGCCCACTTCGGACTCAAACAGTATGAACGTGCAGCGGAACAACTGACCCTAGCACAACAACTCAACCCGTCGGATGATCGAATCCTTATTGTCTTAGCGTCGGTTGAAGGGTACCTGGGTAATTTTGACAACGCCCAGACAATATTGGCTCGACTGGACGCTCTTCAGGACGCTCGAAGTCGAGAGCGGGCTACTCAGGCACCCGGCGACATCATCGTTGGTGTTGACGTTCAGCTTGAGGGCCGATACACCCTCACGGAAGTGGATCTGTGGCCGTTCAAACAAACCCGTGATCGCGAACACCTTCGAGAAGGCCTAACACTCGCCGGTCTGCAAGATATGGGTCCAGAAGACAACGCCATTCCAGTGAGCATCGAAGGCGCACAAACCGTTTCTGTGGACGAAGCATTCTCGCTGTATGAAAAAGGGGTCACATTCGTGGATGTGCGCGGTCTGTCAGATCGAAACATCGGCTATATCCCCAACTCTTTATTTCTCAATCTGCAAACGATGCTGAGTAAACGAGCGCTTGCCAATGCCGCGACACCTGATCAGAAAGTTCTATTTCACTGTGAAGGTATGCGCTGAATGCGAGCGAGCCTTGCTGTACGCAAGGCAATCGAATGGGGCTATACGGATGTCTACTATTTTCGCGACGGATTTATTGGCTGGCGGGCACGCGGCTTACCCATTGAGACTATAAAACGAGGGGATATCGTCGCGAGTACGTTGCAATGAATTTGACCAGCAAAGGAGTGCGAATGAACAACCAGGGAATAGAGGGGCGGCTATGAAGAAGACAACAGCGCTGACTGGTTTACTTTGCTTGAGCCTATTAGCTGAGTTGGTGTTCGCGGAGGACAGCAGGCTCAAAGAAGACGTCATCGAAGTTGGCGGTGATCGGGCAGCTACAAGAGGTGTTTCCTCAAATACCCTTTCAGGTCAAACGCTCAGTCGGTTTGGCGTTGGCGATTTGACCGCGGCCTCGAGATACGTGCCAGGTCTGTTGATCATTCAAAGTAGAACAGGCATAACTGAATCCGTAGGTATCCGTGGTGTGGCGCCTAATTTCCGGCGAGAAGCGCAGCAGTCGGTTGGATTGATGATCGACGGCGTGCCTTATCAGCGTTCAGAGGTTTACAAAACGTCGCTTTTAGACATCAACACAATTGAGGTGCTAAAAGGTCCGCAGGCGACACTCTTTTCCGAGAACGCAACAACCGGCGCAATTCGCATCAGAACGAACGATCCGTCCGAAACGTTGGAATCAAAATTCACGCTCCGTCATGGACGCTTCGACGAACTGGTTGCCGGAGGCGTACTCTCTGGACCAATAAGCTCGCGGCTGACCGCTCGTTTAGCCGTCCAGCACGACGAGCGGGATGGGTTCTTTTCAAACTCACTCGGTCCTGATGGCGTTAGCACCGAAGAAGATAACGCGAGATTGAAGTTGTTCTATCAATTTTCGGATTCGACGCTGGTGAAACTCACAGGCGAGTACTTGCACAGTGAAGGCAAAGGCACGTTAGGACAAATCAATAATGTGGACGGTTTAGGTTTTTTCGCCTTTGATCCTTCGCATCCATCAGGCGGTGCTCCCGGATTTCATCCGGCTGTCGGCTTGAGTGCTCAGGAGGCCTTGAGACTGTTCGATCCGCGCATCGAGTTCACTCTGAATGATCATCAATCCAGTGCTTTGGAAACAAACTTCTCCGATATCACGATGCGCAACTTCCGCGTGAATGTAGATCACGACTTTAGTTCGAGGCTCCATCTTAACTATCGGGGTGGGTATAGCGATCTCGATCACCGCATTGGTGTGGATCAGGACCGTACGCCAATCCCATTTTTCTTTGACGATGAGCGCGTTGACTTCTCTCAGCTTAGCCACGAGTTCAGTATCCGCGGGACTAACCCCCGCTTGGAGTGGCTTGCGGGTCTCAGTTACTCGCGTTCTGTTCATGAACGGGTTAGCGATTTTTCGTTAACGCTACCGCCAGGCGGTCCTGACAGTTTCGAAGCCTTCGCAGCGGGCTTTGGTAACTTCGCAATGATTCGAGATGAGTGGCGTCGAACCAAAGAAATATTTTCAGCCTTTGCCGAATTGGACTTTGCGCTCAGCGACAAGCTCAATCTTGTGGCATCGGGACGTTGGGTTAAACAAGATAACGAGCAAGATTTTTATGACGCCCCGTTTGGAGGCGCTGTACTGAACCCGAGCGGTAATACCGTGCCACCAGGATTTACGCCTGAAACGTTCGCGGTACTGGTGTTCGGTACGAACGGCGGATGTTACTCGGATAGGCGTTTTGCCTTTTACGAACAGATAGGGCTCGGTGCTCCCTGCCAAGATCGGCTCTCCTTTGCGGACAGAACGTTTTCGCCACATGTTAGTTTGCGATGGCAAATCACCGACTCTATTAAGACCTATCTGTCCTGGTCCCAATCCTACAAGTCGGGCACCTATCAGTTCGATCGAATGATCGAGCCCGAACGTGCTGAAGGGATAGAGTTGGGGGTTAAGTTCGATTCATTCGGTAGTCGTCTTAGAGGTTCGGTTGCGCTTTTCCAAACTGAATTTAAGGACCGCCAAGTGGACGCGCGAGTTTCACAGCAAACACTGCTCACGAACGACGCGGAGCTGAGTATTGAAGGATTGGAAATGACGCTCTTATGGGACATCTCACAGTCTTGGATGGTCGATTTCGGCCTCACCGTATCGAACTCGTCGTTTGATCGGTTTTCAAATGCAGGCTGCACATCTGATCAGCTTGCATTACTTCCTCCGTCGCAACGAGGTGCTTGTGTTCAAGACCTTGACGGACGTCGATCCTACCGGTCACCAGACCATGAGGTAACCATAAGCTTAAGTTATCAGCGCCCATTCGAAACCATGCCCTGGACACTAAAGATCGGTGCGCATTTGAACTTTATGGACAATTATTCTGGCAACTCCAACGGAACTTTAGACCCTCACAACGAGCAGGAAGCCTTCGAGCAGATCGATGCCCACCTGTCGCTGAGTAGTAATGACGGAATATGGAAGGTAAACACATTTGTGAGGAACGTGACGGATGACATCATTAGAGGCGGAAGTTCTCCGGTCTTTTTTATGCCAGGGGCTTTCTTTTCGGAAGCTGGTCCAGGGCGAACCTATGCAGTGCAACTTACATGGTCACCAAGATAATTATAGGTGCCAAACGAATGCCATGACTGCAGGGGTACACAGGTAGTAATCAGCTGTATTAGCCAACGCCACTGCTGACGCTTAGGGCCGATGCCAATGTTCATCGTTCAACAATTTCTTGGTGTCCCAAATCACCACACTCTCCTGCTGTTCTCAGCTAGAATGTGTAGACACAATTCTATATCCACGTCTTGAACATCGAGCGCGAAGTGAAAATTCCTTTCGGTGCCCCCTCAAATAGGGAAACCGTGCACGCCAACAATCTAAGGTTGGTGAAACAGTCGTCCTAAGCAGTGTTAGTTTGTTAGATAAGTATCCTAGTAAGACTTAGCGCTGGAACTACCTAAATTGGCCGAAGTCGGAACTTACCTAATGTCTCCTTCGGGTCGTTCACGTCGATTTTAGGCATTTCCGTGTAAACGACAGCTTTGTCATTGTGAGCAGTCGCTATCAGATTTCTCACAACCATTGATCTACAGATTAGCTCCCGATCACTGCTTAAGGAAGCATATGTACGAGCTAATTGAACACAAACCGAAGCCTGAGCCCTGGAATAAAGGAAAGCTTGTTGGTCAGAAGGCCCCGTTAAAGCCCCAACATATTTGGGGAATCCGCATTCACCTTCAAATGGCACAAAATACCCGAGACCTAGCGCTGTTTAATCTCGCTATTGATAGCAAGCTGCGAGGGTGCGATCTGGTTAAACTCAAAGTGAGTGACATCAGCCAAGGCGGCGCGGTGCAAACACGTGCCCAGATTTTTCAACAGAAAACACAACGCCCAGTTAAGTTTGAAATCACCAACACAACCCGTGAGGTCATCAATGACTGGATTGACGCTGCTTCACTTAAACCTTGGCAATATCTTTTCCCAAGCCTTACGGGCGATTCGCGCCACTTATCGACTCGTCAGTACGCACGAATTGTGAAGCGATGGGTTACCAGTATTGGTCTTGATCCGGCCAACTACGGAACCCACACTTTGCGCCGGACAAAAGTGTCAATCATCTACAAGCAAACGAAAAATCTTAGAGCTGTTCAGCTTTTGCTTGGCCATACGGCGCTGGAGAGCACCGTCCGTTACCTAGGAATTGAAGTCAATGACGCGCTGGAGTTGTCAGAGAAGATAGAAATCTGAACATGGTGGCGGGTAACCGCCACTTCCGCTTTGGCATGCCAGAGCCGTAATTCGTGCGAAAACTGCTAAAATCGACGCGAACGACCCAAAACCGACTGTCACTGGTAAGCTATATTGCACGACTATTCTTGAATAACCCTATGCCAACTAGATTTCTTGAGTGCAATCCCATCGTCACTGTCAGCGACCTAGCGGCAGCAAAAAGCTTTTACACACGCGAACTCGGATTCTCACTAGACTTCGACTACGGAGACGTACTTGGTATGGCGAAAGATGGTGTCTTGATCTTGTTGATCGTCTCAACGAGCCCAAATGCACGTCAAAAGCCAGGAACCTCCAATCTTAGCTTTTTAACGGACCAGGTAGACGAACTCTTCACCAGATGCGCTTCGGCGGGCGTAACAATCCTTGTCGAACCCAGCGATCGCCCTTACGGCCAGAGAGATTTCGCCATCCAAGATCCAGATGGGAATGTCCTAACCTTTGGGTGCGCATTAACAAGCTCTGCACATCTTTAATCAAACTCCAGCTTCTAAAAAACGCCAAATGCAGACTAATTGCAAAGCGATCGTTCTTCCTGAATTGACGATACGACTTTTCACCAACCGGAGGTCTGCCCATCAAAGCGTAAACTCGCGGAATAGGAAGTCTGTTTCATTTGTGTTCAATAGCATGTTGACGAGCGCTACCCCAATCGTATCTGAATCACGAAGTTGCGAGGTCTTTTTCAATTCCCTAAACAAATCACTGTCTGGAAACTCCCCCTTTGGAGCATTGATGACAGCCTGCAAGAGTGAGGTATTGACAGCACCAGGCTTGATTAGTCGAACTAAAACGGGTAACTCCGTCGCTAAACAACGCGCATACATTGCGAGGGCAGCTTTACTCACACTGTATCCAGACCAGCCGTTGCGAGGCTGATAAGCCGATTCCGAGTCGATCACCAAAATTCTCTTTAGACGGGTGGTCTCAAGTGAGTGCAATAAGTTGTGTAACACCATCACATGCGTTGTCCAAAAGTGTGTGAGATCCTCTTGCGTGAGAGTGTCGATAGGACCGAATGGCGTTGCTACGCCAGCAGCATGCACGATATGTGTTCCTTGAAACGTAATCGATTGCGGTGAACTGAAATCTACGGCTTGTGTTTGAATAAGCTCGGGAGCGTGCGCTCTCACCGCATCGAGTGGTTTTTGTTGTCGAGCGATCGCTAAAGTTTCAACCTTCAGATCGGCCAGGGCGCGCACAACACTGCCACCGATGCCGGAGCTGCCCCCGGTGACGATGACACGGGTCACACTAATCCTTTTTGCAGAATGACCGTGTCAATGTAGCGATCGAATTTAAAGCCCACACGTTCTAGCGTACCTACGACTCTGAAACCGAGGCGTTTGTGGAGTTCTATCGAGGCGGTATTTGCAGAATCTCCAACAACCGCAATGATCTCTTGTTTACCGATTTGTCTGGCTTTGGTCATTAGAGCTTCCATCAATGATTGGCCTGCGCCCTTTCTATGGTGGTCGCGTCCAACATAGATCGAAGTCTCGATGGTCGAGGCGTAGGCGGGTCGCGCCCGATAAGGCACTGCATAACAAAAACCTACAACGACACCAGAATCTTCAGCCACAAGGTATGGCAGGTTGTTGTCCAAGACCTCTGTGATGCGTTGTCTAATCACTTCTACACCAGGAGGCGTCACCTCAAAGGTGGAGCTATGTGATAGCACGTAGGGCGCATAGATCTCTGCAATATCCGAGGCATCATTTGCCTCCGCGGTCCTGATTACCATCAACCTTCTCCAGTTCTAATGAACGATGCTGAATTAGTAGCTCTATGAATATATAATTGATCTATTCAATTATTGTATTGAACAAATGTCAAACAAACTTGCTTCACAATCTCGCCGCTTTTATGACGTCTTCGCCAAACTTGCGCGCAGTTATCAGCATAGAGATTCCAATCGTGCTCAGTATTTTGGGCTCTCGGTGTCTCAAACCCATGTACTTGAATATTTGGACACATCCGGACCGCTGAAGATGAGCGAACTTGCTCAGAAATTGGTTAAGACTTTAAGTGGTGCGACTCGAATCGTTGATCCACTGGTTACTAAGAGGTTAGTGCGACGACGCACGGACACGGCCGATCGGCGCATTTGTCGAGTGGAAATTACTCACAAAGGGCAAGGTTTAATCGAGAAAACACGCGGAACATTGGCGGATGAATACCGGTCAGTTCTCAGCGAGATTCCAGCATCACACAGAGAGTCGGCAATTCTCGTCGTCGAACTCATGCTGGAACGGTTTGAAGAACGGGAGGTATTCGATTGAACGAGATACCTATTGTTGAACCTCAAGCTCAACATCCGCTCAGAATCAAACTGGTTTTTCTAGATCAGTGCTTTGCCAAGCCAATCATAGCCGTGGGGGACTTATGGAAATTTCAGTGACACACCATCGCTTGGAGATGGTAACTCGTCCTGAGTTTCCGGAACCTGCTCAGTTAGTTACGCATCGGGTGGAGATTCCCAATCCTTCACTCAATCGGTTCTTCTATATTTCGGTCGGCTTCAACTGGATGTGGTACTCCAAAGTGACCTGGTCATATGAACAATGGGCTTCTCTCGCAGGTAAACACGATTACGAGACCTGGGTGACCTACCATCAAGGCACGCCAATTGGCTACTTCGAATTGGATCGGGCTGTTCCTGAGCGAACGGAAATCGCTTCTTTCGGGCTCCTGCCTGAATATACCGGTCGGGGATGGGGTCGCGTACACTTAAACTTAGCTATTGCCCAAGCATGGCGTGAAGATACCAGGCTGGTTTGGCTCGATACCTGTTCGCTAGATTCCCCTGCCGCACTGCCAAACTACTTAAAGTCCGGTTTCCAGATTGCTGCTCGCTTAGTGGTAATAGAGGACGTTCCTGAAGCACCTTTGGTACCGTGGCCGGAGTCTGGATTGTCACCAATAACCAGCACACAAGATCACATCTGATCTCGTGAATAAGCGGAATTTTATCTACTTCGGTTTGGTCACTTTGATCGTTTCTCTGTGGTTGACCGCCTCCCCAGAGCCAACCATTCCAATGCAGCCGAACGCGCCCGCTACATCTCGGAGTCCTCCATCATCGTGGATGGACACAATGACATTCCACATTGGGTCCACAAGTATGGTTTTGATCTCGGCAGCTCGTTAAGTGATTCCAGAACAGTAAACGCAGAATGGATTTGGGTTTTTGGGGAACGATTCGCTTCCCCCAGCGCCGAGACACTTCGCACGCACACAGATCTTGAACGCATGAAGAAGGGGGCGCTGAATGCTCAGTTCTTTTCCATTTTCGTGCACCCATTTGTTGGCATTGCACCCGAAGTAATGCGCGATGAGGCGTTATCGATCATTGACAAAATGGATCAGCAGATCGCCAAATACAATGACCGTATGGTATTGGCGTGTACACCGGAAGATGTTCGGATAGCCGTTTCGAAGGGACTTCTAGCTGGGATGTATGGGCTAGAAGGTGGACACGCCATCTCAGACATCAGGGACGTTAGCACCTATCTTGATGCAGGTGTCAGTTACGTGACAGTCACCTGGGCAGTATCGAATCGTTGGGCGGGTTCATCTAGCGATCACGGAAGGTCAAAAGGTTTAACCGACGCGGGACGTAAACTTGTACAGGAACTCAATGACGCCGGAATAATCATTGATGTATCTCATATTTCCGATCCTGCGTTTTGGGATGTTTTAGGCGAGTCACGAGCCCCTGTTATTGCTTCTCACTCGTCTGTCAGAGCGTTGGTAGATACCGAGCGGAACCTAACGGATGACATGTTGCGCGCGCTTGCTGAGAACAATGGTGTGGTCATGATCAACTTCGGTGGTATCGCTATCGATCCCCGTAAAAGATCAAATTTGGCTCTGGCATTTGACGCTGCACGTCACCTGCAATTCTCCAATCCATCCATCAAGCAGGTTGCTGATCACATTGAGTATGCCGTCAACCTTATCGGTAGCGAACATGTCGGGCTGGGCTCAGATTTCGATGGGACGTTGTTTTTACCAGCGGGATTGAAGGATGTTTCAGGATATCCTCGTCTGGTTCAAGAACTGATCGATCGAGGATTTACTGACCAAGATATCAAGAAAATACTAGGCGAAAACAGTCTGCGCGTTATGAGCGAAGTTCAGGACCTTGCGTCACAACCCGTAGATTCATGTTTGAAGGGGTAAGAACTAGAACTGCATTGTGAGCTAATGAGAGTGCGTTTTTGACCGCCTGAAGCCTGTTCACTGTGTCTATTGAAGGATCGCTATTTCGAAAGCGGTCGCCGAATTCGCTATGCTGATGGCGACAGTTCGACACGAAACAATCATTGACCCCTTCTGTGTCTTGTTTGGGCCTGATACCAAGCGGTGTCGTTGAGGTGAGGAAACTCCTCCGTAGGAACATCTACTTCTAAAAAATCACACAGAGACGTCCACCCATCGCTTGGTTGAAAGACTAAGAGTCTAGAATCATCGATTTCCTGCAGGACAGATTGGGTGTGCTGAACAAATACCTTCTTCGCATGATCTTCGTCTGTTAGCCGACCGTCAAATGTCGATTCGAGTATCAGTTTTGAGAGCATTTCATGGAATTCATGAAGGTTTGGGTCAGCCGAATTAGGAGGGCCTTGAATCAAAGACGGATGCAGGGTGCTCATCATACTTTCGTACCACTTATCTACATCTCTTATTGAGAGCACAACCTTAGCTTCAGAGAAGTGGTGAGCAAGTTCGTACCAGTATGAAGCTGCTGGCCAGTCAACTGTCGCGCGATAGCCCGCAAAGATCGTGTTCCAGTCTAGATTCGAATTTTGCCAATGGAGAGAGCGAATCGGATCACGTAGAACCTCTGACCCGTGATAGCACGGCCCGAAACCAAGGTGCTCTAACGCTGTCTTGAGCGACAATGTGCCAGTTCGCCCAAACCCAGCTCCGATGACCTCAAGTGTCATACTACTTAACTCCCATCCCTCTCTACACAATAGTAATACAAACTTCTGCTTATGGCCGAATTCGGCGGTACGATCAAGGTGAAATGAGCGACTGCTTTTGAGAAGAGTTCTAGTAAATTCTAGGATTCCTCAAAAGCCGCGATTCAGCCCTCAGTTTCGACGGGCAAAATCCGACCCACAGGCGACGTTCGGTAATTTCCATCATCGGTCAGAAGTGGAAGTTAGCGTTCCTCGAAAGTAGACGTTCAGAAGCGAGAATTGACCAACTGAAATTGATCTAAACTGACATTGTCTTTACAACCGCCCCTTAGCTTTTGACTCCAATAACGCAGACACCTTCGACCGGTTCAAGCGGCAAACGGTGTACCGCTTCGATAGAAAATTCAGCTTCACGGAGTGCCGCTGAAATGCATTCACCGGCTCGCTCTACATCGGAGCTGTTTTGTCTAGGCTTTCTCGGTTGTTGAGTAACGAAGAGCTTTCCATACTCACAGAGATGGTCGCGCAGCCTGTTCAGAGTATCTGGGTTGAGACCGTCAAACTGTAGAGAGTTAACGGCTACTATTTTAACGACCCCACGGATATCCGGAAGGTCTGTATAGTCAGCGGTGTACAATCGAAGTCGTCCTTCCATGAATGCGCGTTTGTTCCGGTTCTTGGACATGTCGATCATGAGAGGTGAATGATCGACCCCGATGACGTTGTCGCATTGCTCCAACATGCGACCAAGCAATACGCCGGGGCCGGGTCCCAATTCGCAAACGGTATCGTGCCGTTCAATATTCATATGACTGAGTGTTAGCTCGCTGCGCTTAAGGTTTGACTCACGCGTCGCCATGATCGCGCCAGCAATGTGTCCCATGGCACCTTTGGGCTTTTGGAACTGCTTGACTAAAAACTTTCGAAGACTCAATCCCCAAGCTCCGGCGTTATTGAATCGATGGCTCGCGCGGATCTGAAAGGTGAGGCCAGTAGCCATCCGAAGCGGCTGACATCATCGACATCAAACTCCTTTAAACCGAGCCTACGAGGTGGTTGGTCCCCTGGTTTAAAGGTCCGAAAAACAATGTCCCATATGGGGAATACCGCAGAGTAGTTCGAGTCTGTCTCTTCCTTTTCAACCGAATGATGCACGGTGTGAACCCCGGGTGTTGCAATGATATAGCGCAGCCAGCGTTCAAGGCCCCGAGGTAAGCGCAAGTTGGAATGCGAAAACAGCGTTACCGCAACATCCAAAAGCTCGTAAAACAACAGAATCCAAGGCGGCAATCCCAGGGCGATCGCTATAGGCACGCTGATCCCGGCGTTGACAAACATTTCCAGGGGATGGATGCGCACTGTCGTTGACACGTCGAGCTCGTTGTCCATGTGATGTACTCGATGAAGCCGCCACAACAACGGTATCTTGTGATTTAGAAAGTGTGTGAAGAAAGAAATGAAACCGCGTAGGAGGAGAGTAACGACGACTAGGAGCCACGTCGGCAACAAGTGATTGATCTGATTCATCAAACCAACGTTCTGCGATTCAGCCCAGAATGCTCCTCCAACGATAGAGATCGGAATGATTGGAATCACAAGCACATTGGTAGCAGTCACTAAATAATTTGTGGCGACACGCTTTGAGTATCGGGGCATGGAGCGCCTTTGCCAGATTCTCTCGGCGACCAATAGAAGTATTAGGAATCCGAAGAACAAGGCGAACTGAAGATCTCCCCCCGAAGTAAGCATTAAATCTTTCATCACGTAATTCTACAATGACAACAACTATTGCTATTATAGATGTTTGGACCGATGTTGCTGTATGAAACAAACACCCACAGAAAACTTGCTTAACGAAGTTCGCCTGCTCTATCAATCCATGGTTCGTATCGGAGACGAGATTCACGCTGATCGGAAGATGTCGATGGGAATGAGGGCTGTATTGGAGTATTTAGCGCGGGAAGGGAACACGACAGTCCCTCAAATGGCCCGCGCCCGGCGTGTAAGTCGTCAACGGGTCCAAACGCTCGTTGACAAACTCTTAGAAAGAGGCCTAGTGAGCAAGGTAGAGAACCCGGATACTCAACGATCACAGCTGATATCGGTTACCCAATACGGGTTAGATGTTATACAGGCGATGCGCCGAATCGAAAGAGACATACTCCCGCGTAGCCTCGACAAGGAACGTGTTTTCGATGCGATTGAAACTCTAAAAGAGATCAGGCGTTCCATGGAACAAATTCTGTAGAGGGTCGAAATTGGCCGAACTGGGATCTAGGTGTGCAGTTTGCGAACGTCCGCTTTGTGGAGAGTTTGAGTAGATTCTAGAATATCTCCAAAGCCGAAGACCTTTCCCCCAGAAATTTGACCGTTGCGAAAGAGATCCGACCATACGACTAAAAGCAGTTTGTACTTCCTAGTTCGTTGAGGACTTAGCAAGAGAAGTGATTCGCCACCATCCCCTCTTGTGATTAACAACCCAGACCTGGACCCAACTCAAAACTGTCTCATCGCGATTAATGTTCATGTGAACCAAAGTAAGCAAGCCTCGTTTTACACCCGAATCGTTCAAGCCATGCCATTTCGGACGGACCGACCAGGCACCCATGGCCTGGTGAGACTAGATTTTAGACCTCTAAACCCGTAGGAAATTGCCTCTTGTGAATATGGAAAAGGGCCTTGGCCGCTCCTTTGCCGGGTGTGTACATCGGCCATATCTGTCCATATACTTGCTTTGTTAGTTAGGAGGAATTCATGAGACATTGGATCACGGCTCTTGCGCTGCTGCTGTCATTTACAACTGCTTCGTTGACTAACGCGGTTACCCTAACGGTTGATTCGGGTGTCGTTACAGGGGCAACCGGGCTGAACATTGGGGGAACGATATACAGCCTTGGTCTCAACATAAATCAAGACTGTGCTGTTACCTTTTCGGGATGTGACGAAGACTCCGACTTTTTTCCCTTTACCGAGTCTGATCAGGGTGACGTCACTTCTGGCTTAACCTCATTTTTAGATCAGGTAAATAGTGCAGGGTTCGGTGCTTCAGACATATTGGGGTGTACATCGACTTCCAGCAATTGCGTCGTTATTGTACCAATATTTGAAGACAACTCGGCGATCTCTTTCGCCGCAGCAAGACTGACTGGTGTTGGTACGATTACTCCCTCTGCTTTGGGATTAGCGGTGGGTAAAACAAACATAACGTTTGTTAACTCCTCGCTCGGTCTACTAACTCCAGTGCCACTACCAGCAGCGGTTTGGCTGTTTTTAGCAGCGCTTGGCGGATTGGTTGGACTGAGGAGAGTTAAGGGCGCAAGGGCATGAAAAAGTCGATCTTTGTCATAATTGCGATTCTTGCAATCTCAGAACATGCGGCTGCGCTAACACTCACCGTCGAATCGGGCAAAGTCACTGGGGCAACGGGAGTCAACATAAATGGGACTATCTACAACTTGTCTCTGACCGCCAATGGCGGATGTGCGGACCTCTACTTTGGATGCAACAACGATTCGGATTTCGCCCCTCTGACGGAATCTGACTTCGCAGCGACACAAAATGCGCTAGCATCCGTTCTTCAGAGCGCATTCGATTCGGGATTCGTCGCTAACGAGATAGCTGGCTGCTCAGATATGACAAATTGTTATATATTCACCCCAACGCATGCCGTTGAAATCAGTTCAAGGATTGCCCTTGCGGGTGCACTCCTCGACGTAACAGGGGTAACACTCCAACTGCTTGGTTATGGTTTCGGTGAAAACGTTAATTTTAGTAATTTCGCAAATACCACCTGGGGTATTTTTGAAGTCGCTGCGGTCCCACTCCCAGCAGCAGTCTGGTTATTTGTCTCAGCGTTGGGTGGATTGTTTGGCGTCAGAAAGCTGAAAGCTAGACAACTCGCACCGGGCAGTGCCGTAAGCCCCTGACTCAGTAAGGCATCCTTGGATGTGACCTTCGGGAGGCACATCCACCCAGTCGAACGGCGCCTCGCCATAGCTCACGATCTGAAGCTTTGCCGGCTTACCTATGCAGATAGCCGCAACTCTTGAGATAACCCCAGCCACCTGACATATCTGTACCGCCCAGTCCTAAGGTGAAATGCGGATAAGATTTGCGGACGTCCGCTCCGCCATTTTCCTCCTTGAAATTCCATGCCTTACCGAGTGCCTAGTAGAGCTGTGCACGTTTTGTGCACACTTGAAGCGTTTATCTTGTCTATTTGTGAAACTATGGTGCGTACTCGTTGTATAGCGTTGTGACTATCCTATTAGTGCTGGCAATTAAATTGAACGAACGCGAATTATAAGATTATGGAAAGAGGGTCAAATCACTTGGGAGGGAATGCTATTTGCGAGGTTCCGAACTGCACCCATACGTTTGCGGGTGAAGAGGTTGCCTTCGAAATAGTAGTTTCTCAGAAAATCCTTGCTACCGAATCGGAAACGCCTAGCGAGAAAAACTGGATTAGTCGTTTAGCCCACCATAGTGATTCGGATGGCAACGATGGAGATATTCCCTATTACAATGTTTGGGAAAAGACTCTCTTGGAACCACATGATTTGAAAAGCCTCCGGTTTTGTCGATTCCATGCTCCACTTTGTGCGGGCTCTATCGAAGAAGCTGGTAAAACGAAGGAGGAAATCTACAGTGACTCCAGCCAGCTTGAGGATGCGTTATGGAACGTCTTAGCAGAGTATTCGGACAGCATTACCGTTCTAAAAACTCGTTTGGAACTTGCTGATGCAAGAGATAGACGGAATCTGGTAGGCCAACTTCGTGATCTCAATCTTAGGAACATAGTCGTTCCCGGAGATCTGAGATTGCAAGGACAAGACTTTCATAATGAAGTTTCTCGAACAGTCTCCTTCAAAGGATCTCATTTCTACGGGGAGCTAGACATCGAACGATCCCAGTTTTCTGGATTAGATTTTTCGGATTGTCGCTTTCACTCCAGACTGAAGGCATCTCACATACAAAGTCACCGTGGCTCGGGTATCAACTTTCAAAGTTCAAGATTTGCGGGTGAAGTAACGTTTAGAGGTTCAACCCTAAATGGAAATTCAATAAATTTCGCTGACTCTGAATTTCGAAAGAGGGTGGATTTTGAAAGCGTTAATTTCGAAAACACCGCTAATTTTGAACGAGCCCTGTTTCTTGGAAATGGCGTTTTTCAAGACACACGATTCGCGTATCAGGCAATTTTTTCCGAATCCCAATTTTGTGAAGTAGCAGACTTTCACCGAGCTTGGTTTCTCGACAGTGCGTTGTTCGGCGGCAAGCTTGGAAAACAGAAGACGTACTTAAAAAATGGAATGTTTCGGGGGGCTCGTTTTGACAGAGGTGGAAGATTTAATCACACACAATTCGGAGAGGCGCGTTTTCTCGATGCCTACGTTGCTGGTTCAATAGTTTTTGATGGTTCGACCTTCAATGAAAACTCGAATTTCGACAACACGGGTAGTAGGGATGAGTATTTCGGAAATTATCAGAAAGAACGATTTGCGGATTGGCCGGAGCCTGATGCCTTTCAAAACATCTCATTTGAAGACGTAAGCTTTCGAGGACCCGTTAGTTTTCGAAATCGCATATTTCGGCACCGAACTTCGTTCAAGAATTGTCGTTTTGAAGTCGCTCCAATATTCGATGGCGCAAGCCTTCACCCCAGTACGGACCTTCATGGCACGAAATTTCTAGATACGAAATCTGATCATGCATCCAGTGCTTACCGGTGGTTAAAGGCTCAAATGGCTACGATCCACGCGAAAAACGATGAACGCTTTTTCTTTGCATTAGAACAACGCTCACTTTTGAATCGTTATGGTAGTGCGCGAGAGTTGTTCGTGAGGCAGCCAAGTAGTGGTAGACCAAGGGTTCCCCATTTAATTCTGTTAGTGCTGTATGGATGGTTGGGCGATTTTGGGCGTAGCCTAATTCGACCCTGCTTATGGATGTTGTTGTTGATGCCTTCTGCCGCGCTACTTAGGCAACATATGGATGACGGTGTAAACACGTTTAGAGAAGGTATTCTTTGGGCCATAAGCTCGGCGTTTCGGCCATTTTTCGGACTTAACAGCGAAACGGACTTAGACTTACTGCTGCTGACTGTTGGTCATACGTTTCTTCAACTTACGCTAGTGTTCATGATTGCGTTTGGGATTCGTCAAAGGTTAGGAATGCGTTAGAGCATTACGTCTAGCTTGGCTTGATCTTCGGATCTATCGATCCACTTTGCGTAACGCTCCGAAAACACATTGAGATGATGCCCAAGCTGTGCCGCAAGCCGCGAACAGTGGTGTTATTGCT
Source organism: Pseudomonadota bacterium (assembly GCA_039028095.1). Taxonomy (GTDB): domain Bacteria; phylum Pseudomonadota; class Gammaproteobacteria; order Pseudomonadales; family Azotimanducaceae; genus UBA4421. Next base: position 18,573 of record JBCCIU010000034.1, on the reverse strand, counting down.
GCCCAAATGGCAATGGGAGTCTTGTATGCGGATGGTCTTGGAGTCGAGCAGAGTTTTGATGAGGCTATCAAGTTCGTCGGGACTGCATATGCCCAAGGTCATGCTGAAGCCCGCATTCAACGTTTGATTCTGCTAGGCAGAAAGATAAAAGCGGAGCAGACGACGCGGACCCTTTTCTTGATGCTGCGATTAGGGCAATCGCGCCAGACAAAAAGATAGACATGAAAGCAAACTAGCATTCCACCTTGCAAAAGTTGAATTACGAACAACATGTACGTGATCAGTAGGGCACATTCGAATCCCGTCCGCTGCGGTAACACTTTGTGCCGGACACATAGGTTACAGTTGGCGGCTCTACCCACTTAACGGGGGATACGCTGTATTCACTAAACGCCCTAGACACGGTTGATGATGCCATGCTGACCCCTCTTTCAAAACCGACGCAAAACCTGTTTGGCGGTTGGAAATTTGGTCGCGATTTGACGAAAGCTCGTTCTTAGATCGGCAGCGGGCAAGCTTGAGCGGGTTACAACAGTTGTTTAAGTAACCACTGCAAATATCCAGTGTGTGAGTTAACGATCGTTGTAAACGCCGCGTGGACAGCCACCCATAAAGGGCGGCTGCACCGGGCTTTGTTAACTGCCCTCGCGAGGAGGTCGGCGCCGTCTGTTGCGCTCGTGTGTGGTGGTTTCTTTGCGCTCGGTGCGCGTGCTCGCGCCAACGTTTAGCGTTTGACCTGCGAAACTGGTTAATGTGAAGCCGTCAAATGCCTCGGCGTGGGTATCGGCATAATCAGCCAGAATTGCAAGCGCAACCTGTTCGCCAAGATTCATGCCTTCGATCCCATCTGAGCGATAGTGCACACCTGCAGTATCGCGTCCGAGACTGATGTTTGCAGCGAGCTTGTTTAACTCTCCGCCAACGGTCAGGGTCGTACCAGTCCACGCGTCCAATCCGGACCCATCCATATTCGCATGTACGGGGGCGGTAATTTCGAAGCTTTCGTTGAAGAACGCTTTGAGCATTGTGGCGCAAGCGCCGGCTACGGTGGCATGACCCGCCGGGTAGGATGGGTGCGTAGGTGAACCTTCTGGGTAGGCAAGGGGCAGCAACAGGTTACCCTGATCTGTTAGCAGGCGGTTGGCAGCCTCGCTTTCAAACAGGTCAGCATGAACTCCGTAATTGAAGTTGCCAGCTGCTTGGAAGTGCGCGCGCCCTGCAAATGCCTCTGGTCTGAGGCGGCGGTGTACGTTCCACTTTTGGTGCCAGGCTGCCTTCAACGCAGCCTGGGCAGTGGTTGCGACGAGGTTAAGCACCTCAGCCAGGCCGAATGTGACGAAGCCTATCTGGTTGGAACCCAGCAGGTACGGGTTGGCCTGATCAAACGCCTCGTCGCCATAAGATAACAGGACAAGGGCTGCTGTCATGTAGGCCTGGTACAAAGCATCATTGTGAACGTATTCAGCCAAGTCGCGCCCGTTGGCCAGGAAGCGCTGATTCACTTCAAACGCGGTCGTGGCACCAGGTGATTGCCCGCGTTGAATGGCCAGCCAACTGGCTTCCGTTTGGCCAAACGCCTGATTTGCCAAAGGTACATAGTATCGTTGGTCAACTTCGTCTGATCCCCAGGGCGCGGTCTGATAAAGGAACTGGCTGACGTAAGGCCCCACGTCACAACCGGGAGCTTCGCCGCGGAAGAGCGTGCCTGGTGTCGCGTTTGAAAATCCGCTCATACGTGCCAGATCGAGGCTCGCCGACGAGATGTCAGCATCAATATCGTATGCTCGAAAGGGTACATCGCGGGTGATCGCCTGCCAGTAGACTTCGACCATCTCACCGGCCTGATTTGCGCTTGTGAACTGCGGTGGCGCAGGCATGCGCAGCGCCCAGCTGTCTGCCCCCAGCATTTCGTATGTATAAGCGGCAAGGGGGTTAGCCAAGCCTCGATCTGCAAGCGGGTCCAAAGGAACTGCTGCCAGCGCGTTGTAATCTGCTCTGATGAGCGCGCTACGCAACTGCAGGTATGCCGCACGATCAACCATGCCAATATCGTTCTGCGGAAGCGTTTTGTGGAAGCTGGCTCTGAAGTCTTCGGCAAATTTTGCCTCATCGCTATTGTCTACGGAGCGCTGTGTGGGTGTTGAACTGTGCTGGTCTTGTGCTGCGGCAATCCTTTGTTCCAGCGCATTTTGAGCGCGTTCGCTCAGAGAAGGGGATGGGGGCTCAGAAGATCTGTTGCCAGAAGGGCTGCGGGCTGCTGCCGCGACGGAACTGCCAAGCGCTGCGCTTGCGCCGGTGGTGAGACCAGCAACAAAGTGTCTGCGATTCCACAGTCCAAAAACTCTCTCTTCATCTAAATTCATTTCTGTCTCTCTCAAATTAGTGAATCAATGATGTCTCAACGTGTGCGTTTGCTTTCTTGTCATCTATCGTGTTTGGCATGGAACCTCACACTCTCTAGAAAAAGTGTTCCCGAATATGAGAAATGTTCGACACTTTCATCGATTGGTTGCTCGCAAACGCTTGCTGTCCTACGCACTAACGTTCCAAATGTGCAGAAACAGCGCACAAATAGTGCAGATTTGGCTGGGTTTGTCGTGAATGCAGAGTAGGTAAGGTGAATGGGTTCGGGCGACGGATTCATCGCAATAGCCATGGCGAGGGCCTCCAGCAAGTAAGTCGAACATGAGTTCGCGACCTGAGGAAAAGGTCAATTAGAGCAGGATCTTTTTTTCTGGATCCCCTAAGTGTGGGCGTCGCGTGTTGCTTTAACGAGCAACTTAGCCGCTTCTTTTGCAGCCTTCCTTCTTGATTTGGGCGCGCCCCAGTTCTGCAGAAGGTAAGCACCTTCAAGTAGTGCGTGGATAGATTGGGCAAGTTTTCGTGCGACCGGTCGCGGCAAATCCGAGAGCGCAGCTATGAGATATTGAGTTGAGTTTTCCTCTTGTTGTGCATAGAAGCGCTCCACATGCTTACGTATTGAAGTATCGTGCCAGCCTCGCGCCTCAAACTCGTCCATGACTTTGTCCAGATCGGGAAACAAAAAGTCCGGGCTAAATACGGTATCGAGGTATCGGTCTACATCTGGCGGGTGCTCCGAAAGTTCTGCCTGCGCTTGCCCGTGAAAGGAATCGACAATTCGTGCAACCAGCGCCTCGTATAAGCTAGATTGCGAGCCGATGTAGTGGTAGATCGTAGAGCGATCGATGCTCAATTCTCGGCCTAGTCGGGTGATTGTCGCGGCTGCTAAACCTTCGTTTACGACAATGTTTTGGCAGCAATCGAGAATCTCGGCCATCCGTTCTTCTTGTAGTTTTCTTCGTCCCACTTAGTGAAAACGCTCTGGTTATAAGGCTGCAATTATATTGCGTTAGCGAACGTTAGCCCAGATGACTAAAAGTACTTTTAATTCCACGCAGTGTTGAAATACTATATAGAACAAAATTCAACATAGTGTGGAAAAAAATTATGGCCAATGTGCGTGAATACTTGACTAAGTTAAATCTAGCCCGTGCGTCGTTAGTGATTTCAATCATTATTGGAGAAGGTAGTTTAGGGTCGACCTTCGATCACATCGGAGACGATAAATTTCGGCTTGCGGGTTTCGGACCCGATGGCGGGTTCAACAACACACATAGTTGGTTCCACTTTTTCCGGGAAGGTGTGGCCGATGTGGCAACGCTCATTTTGCTGTGCCTTCTACTATTTGGCCCTCAGCGGTTCAGATCGCCGGAGACATGGACGATTGGCATTATTTTGTGCCTAGGCTATTACGCTCCGTTCTGGATTGGCGCGCCGTTCAATTCCGCGCTTATTGCCCCGAATTTGGGAGCCACCATGATACATGTCGGCATGGCGGCTTTCGCTTTTTTAGCCATGTTGCTTGCGAGAAAGGATTTCTATAGAGCTCGGTCGCAACTTACGTAGTGGAATTGGGGCTTCCCAATTCGTTCTCCGAGCGTTTTAGTTGCGTCGAGTTTGATGGATTTCTGATTGTGCCTTAGGTTAGCCAGGTCAATAGCTGCCTAAAGAAATGGTCGTCATTCACGCCCTCCGCGTGCACCGGCTTAGATCGAGCACTCAAAATGACAGTGAGTAGGTTTTTGCGAGGCGCTATATAGATACGTTGTCCGAAGATACCCCGTGCACAAAATGCGCTTTCGACGTTAGGAAGGGGCCACCACATATAACCATATGGGATGGCATCTGTGCTTCCAGCTGCTGCTTCGATCCACCCGTTCGGCAAAACTCGTTTTCCTTGTATCAAACCGTCGCACAAGAGCAAAGCGCCGAAGCGAGCATAATCACGCAGGGTTGCCGAGATTCCGCTGCCTGCGACTTCCAATCCGCCTGGAGATTCTAACCACCATTCTGCGTCCTGCTCCATGCCCAGAGGTTGCCACAACTTCTCACTCAGGTAGTCCGCCAGCCATGAACCGGTTGCGGCTTTCAGAAGTGCACCGACGATATGGGTCTCGCCTGTACTGTAATTCCACACCCCCCCGGGGGGTTCAGTTTTTGGCAAACCTGACATCATTTCGAGAATGGAGCCTGGCTGCTGCTGGATCTGTAGTTCGAGCATTCGGCGTCGTTCGGAATCCGAATCCGTGTAGGTTTCGTTCCAGCCCACGCCAGATGTCATGCTGAGAAGCTGGCGCACATTCACATCTCTGTAAGCGCCTTTGGCGAGACCTGGGAGATAGCGCGTGAGCGGATCTTCCAAACTTGTGATCGCGCCTTCATGCAAAGCAACACCCACTAAAGTGGCGCTGATCGACTTGGCCATCGACATCGACATCCAGCGCTGATCGGGAGTAAAACTGAACTCGTAGTGCTCCAGGCAGATCGCACCGCGGTGCATCACAAGTAAACCCACGATACGGTTTGTAGAAAGATAGTCGTACAGGTCGAACCGTCTTTCGCCGTCGCTGAAGGTAAACTCGCTAAAATCATGCAGGGCTAGCGGTAGCTCTTTTACATGGCGCCCCCTCGCAACGCGTCTGGTTGGAAACCAACGTTCCGTCGTAGCGAACTGCCTTATTTGTTCATCGGGCCAGAGCTGACCCGCGTAAGCGCGGCGAATCGTTTGCGCAGAATAATCTGTGTTCATGAACAGAAGAATAACGATCCTGGTCTGATTGCTGTGTTGCCTATTGACCACACGGCGGTGCATTCAGGTCACCGAGCGGGGGTGCGGTATGTGCACCGCGGCAGCCTAAATTGGCAACTCTGATGGATCAGCACCTGCAAGCTATGCTCTTACGCACCTTGAATCTGAGAATGTGATTGATGAAACGTCTTGTTGCGACCGTCCTGCTTACCCATTGTCTCATTGCTTCTTTGGCGTCAGCTCAAGACGTCGTCCCACCTTCAGATAACTATCTTGAGGAACTGGTAGTCACAGCGCAAAAGCGAGAAGAGTCCCTCCTTAAGGTTCCCATGGCGGTGTCCGCTCTGTCTGACGTTGAACTCAAGGAGCGGGGTATCAACGCCATTACGGATTTGCAGTTTGCGGTGCCGGGACTAACGATGCGTGAGGACGGCCCGGGCAGCAACACCATCTTTCTTAGGGGCATAGTTAATCAATACGGCGCGGGACCTGTAGTGGGGCAGTATCTGGATGAGATACCCGTGTCTCTGACCGCATACGATCAGCTGGATATCAGAACACTTGATCTGGAGAGGATCGAGGTACTGAAAGGGCCGCAAGGCACCCTATATGGTCAAGGATCAGTGGCCGGTACGGTGCGATACATCACCAAGAAGCCGGTACTCGATCAATACGAAGGAGAAATCGGTTTTGGCGCAGGTGTCATCGACGACGGCGATCAGGAGCTTGCTTTAAGCGGCGTACTCAACGTACCCGTGGTGGAAGACCGCTTTGCTGTGCGGCTGGCTGCTCGGGTCCAACAGGATGGCGGATGGCAAGATCAGCCCGAAGCCGGCATCGAGGATGGTAACGACCAGGATCTGGTGAACGTGCGCGCTAACGCACTCTGGCTTGTTAACGATGGCCTGGATGTGGGGTTGACGCTGGTATACCACCGCAATGAATCTGAGCTCGGGCTAGGGTTTGAAGATCGTGACCGGACCGTGTTTGTAGCAGGTGACCCGGCCACGCGTCTGATTCCCAAGGTGCAGAAATACATGATTGCAAACCTGACCGTGAACGCAGAACTGGGGTTCGGCATCTTAACGAGTTCAACGTCCTATATTGATAACGATCACGAATATCCTTTTGCCTATCAGTGCGGCGTGGCTACAAACTGTGGTCCTTTTGAGGGTAACGATGACCGTTATGACGAAGGCAAGCTTTTCGCTCAGGAATTACGCCTGTCTTCATCTGCGGATGATTCACTGCAATGGACAGTGGGCGTTTTTTATCAGGAGATCGAAGATCAGTTGATTGCAGACTATCGAACATTCGATGCCTCGTCGGCGACGCCTTTCGTTTCCATCTTTACAGATCAGTTCTACGCAAAGGAGGAATCGGAGTCGTACTCTGTGTTTGCAGACGTCTCCTACCAGGTGACCGAGCGCTTTCGATTTGGCTTGGGTGGGCGGTACTTCGAAGATTCTCGCGACGAAGAATCTTCCTGTTGCCTGCTGCTTGGGGTGCCCGTTGATGAACAATCGGCGGACTTCGATTCCTTTGATCCTCGAGTGTACGCAAGCTTTGCAATAGCTGAGCAGTTAAATCTCTATGCCTCCATCGGCAGCGGCTTCCGTAGCGGCGGATTCAACTCATTTGGAGATCCGCCATACGATTCTGAAGATGTGCTGTCTTATGAGGTTGGCATCAAAGGTGCGCTCGAGTCGGGATTCAATTTTGAGGTCGCGGGTTTTTACAATGACTACTCGGATATGTTGCGTCGCGGGCTGTTGTTCAATGGCACCAATTTCACCTCACAACTCAGCAATATCGGCGATGTGGACATTTACGGCATCGAAGCCGGGATGTCCTTCCGGCCTGTGCAAAATGTCACATTGTCCTTGACTGCGGCCTGGCTTGACGCCGAAGTGCAGAGCGTCAGCGCGACGGATGCAACCAGCCTGCCAGGAGATTCGCTAGACTACGTGCCTGAATTCAGTGCGTCGGCCAGTGCCGTGTTTGACTTTGCGTGGGCCGGCGACAGACCTGGGTATCTGCGGGTGGATTACAACTATCGCGATGCGGTGAGCTACATCGACCGGACATCCTTCCTGGTGTTACCGCAAAATGCGGACGACCTGTCGCTGGTGAATGCTCGGCTAGGCATGCAGGTGAACGATGCGGTGGTGGTAGAGTTGTATGGCACCAACTTGACGAATGAGAATAAGTGGCAGGATCCATACCACGCGTGGCGCAACGCCAACCGCACCAAACCGCGTACCGTAGGCATCGAACTGACCTATACTCCAGGTCAATGACCGCGCATAAATTCCTGCTGGCGGCGTGTTTGGCGTTTGCCGGCGGGATGGGGATTGCCGATGAGGCGCGTGATGTCGAGTTTCAGCTGAACGAGGGCACCTGGATGAGTCTGGACATCAGTCCGGATGGCCGGTGGATCGCTTTCGACCTGTTGAACGATATTTATCTGTTGCCCGCTGAAGGCGGAACAGCCCAGCTGATACATGGCGGCAGTGCTGTTCAGCGCCACCCGAGATTCAGTCCAAAGGGCGATCAATTGGTGTATGTCAGTGATGAGAGCGGAGCGGAAAATCTCTGGGTCTCCTCCCTCGATGGCAAACACGTCCGCCGTATTACCCAGGAAACCTATTCGCTGGTCGGGGCGCCGCACTGGTCTCCCGACGGACAATCTCTGGTTGCGGTCAAGCGCTTGCCCGAGTTTCGAAACATGCGCGCTGCGCAGATACATCGTTACGCACTGGATAACAGCCCGGTTGAGATGCTGGTGCCTCCGCCTTTGTCCGGTAAAGATGTACAGGAACCCGTGTTTTCTCCAGACGGTCGGTATCTCTATTACACGGAGCGCGTCGGTGGCAATCACTACGTCTACGTTAATACTGGACTTAAGAATTTTGAGATCAAGCGACTCGATCTGCGTACCGGATTAGCAGAATCTTTTGTGACCGGTTTTGGTGGCGCGACAACCCCGCAAGTGTCGCCCAACGGGCAGACGCTCGCCTTCATACGTCGAGTAGGCGCCAAAACCGCACTGTTTTTGGCCGATGTGCGCACCGGCGAGCAGCAGTTGGTGTATGACGATCTCACTCGAGATCTGCAGGGCGATTACATCGCCCAGGAGCACTACTACCCCACGTTCGATTGGTTCCCGGACAATCGACACGTGGCGATCTGGTCAAAGGGCAAGCTGCTGAAGATCGATACTGCAGACGGTGGCGTTACAGGGATTCCCTTTGCAGCGACTTCACGCCATACGATCGAACCGGCAATTCGGTTTCAACACAACCTGGCACCGGACAAGCTTGATGCTCGTATTTTGCGACAACCAGATCTCAGCCCGGATGGCCGCACATTAGTGTTCAGAGCCGTCGGGCGTGTGTGGACACAGGACCTGCCGGCTGAAACGCCTGCACAAAGACTGACCACTGCAGATCTGGCTGAGCATGCGCCGGCATGGTCACCGGATGGTGCTCTCATTGCCTATGTTTCGTGGCACGACCGAATGGGCAGCAGCTTGGTCTTGCGCGACTGGGCAGAGGGATCGGAGCAAGTGGTGTTTCAGGATCGAGGGGTAGTGCGTCAACCGGTATTTTCAAGAGACGGTCGTTATCTCGCCTTCTGGATCATGGCGCCGGATGCGTCGATGAATCTTTTTGGTATAACGCCGGGATTATATGTGCTGGATCTTGAGTCGCCCGACCTGCGCCCTGTCTGGCTGACCCACGCTGTGGGGACTGCGTTGTTTGCGTCGGACGACGCACGCGTATACTTTTTTGCTCCGCCCGACTACGTGGGCGGCAAAACGGCGAGTTTGCGCAGTATTCGCCTGGACGGCACCGATGAGCGTGAACACGCTTTTTCCGTCACAGCGGACACCGAGGCGCTGACGCTGAGCCCTGATCTGCGGTGGTTGGGCTTTAAAGAACATAACCTCCCGTACCTGATGCCGTTTTCTCCATCCGCGGTGCCGGTGAAAGTTACCGCACGCGACAATCCTCGCGCACAGAGGTTGTCGGGTATAGGTGGCTATGAGCTCGCCTGGGCAGCTGATGGGTCGCGTCTCATGTGGATGTTGGGCGCAGACCTCTTCGATGTGGCCCCCGGAGAGAAGCCGTCCGATGTCCCGCTGCGCACACTTCGCGTGCCCCAATCTCCGGATGTGCCGTCAGGCCAGATTGCTTTTGTGGGTGCACGTGTGTTGCCCATGCACGCAGCCGCCATTGACGACGGGGTGGTGGTGGTGAAGGGAAACCGTATTACCGCGGTTGGAGAGGCAGGGCAGGTGGTCATACCTGAAGAGGCGCTGCAGGTGGATGTCCACGGCAAAACTCTGATGCCTGGTTTTTTCGACGCGCACGGTCACATCGACTGTTGCTGGCAGGCGGGGGTAATGCCCAACCAACAGCCGACTCGGCATGCAGCCCTAGCCTATGGCATTACCACTAATTTTGATCCTTATTCGAACGACCTGACCAGTTACGAAAGCGGTGAGATGACTCAAACCGGCATTTTGGTTGGTCCGCGGTGGATGAGTTCTGGCCAGGTTATCTATGGACGCTCTGGACGCGCTGACAGCACGTATCATCCTCTCTACTCGTTCGACGATGCGGTGGCGACGATCGAACGACGCAAACGGCTTGGTCATTCCATTCTCAAAAGCTACAAACTCACCACTCGTGATCAGCGACGCTGGCTGGTTCAAGCCGCGCGTGAGGGTGGCTATATGGTGGATGGTGAAGGGGCAGGGGCGTTTTACGACAACATCAGCATGGTGCTGGACGGGCATACCAACATCGAACACAACCTGCCGGTGCCAACCTACCACGACGATCTCATTCAGCTTTTTGCTGCGGCTGATGTCGGGGTGACGCCGACGCTCATCGTTGTCTTTGGTGAGCTCTTTGGTGAGAACTATATCTATCAGACGCAAACGCCGTGGCGTCACGAGAAGGTGCGTACTTTCAACCCGCCGGTGAATGCCACGTACAATCCAATTGCAACCGAAGGTTCGGCCCCACTGCAGGTCCGGGGTATGCACACGATCCATGTTGCAGATGAGATATATGACATTGGCTTCCGCTCTGTAAGCCGCACCGTAAAGACCCTGGACGATGCGGGTGTCACCATCAACGCTGGTTCACATGGGCAGGTGGCTGGACTGGCGCTGCACTGGGAAATGCAGCTGCTTGCCGAGGGTGGTATGTCACCCATGCAGATACTCAAGACGGCGACCATCAACCCAGCGCGCACGTATGGCGTAGATCACCAGATCGGCACGATTGAAGTGGGCAAGCTGGCAGATTTGATTGTGCTCGATGCCAACCCTCTGGATGACATTGGTCATACCCTGAGCGTGCGTTATACGATGATCAACGGTCGGCTATATGACGCCCATACCATGAACGAGATAGGTAATTATGATCGCCCTCGACAACCCTTCTTCTGGGAGCGCAAGGGTATGAACTCGTCAGACTGGAATCCCAGCTGGCAGCAGTAAGCTGACTCGGTGGTCTCGCCGTTAAAGGTTTTCGTCGTAGTCTTTTGCAATTGCCTGGTCATAGGCTTTTGCGGTGGACTCATCCGCATTCTCGCGGGTGGCGAACATCTTGCCGAACGAGACCTCATGTCGCTCGCCCCATTTATCTGGCTGCCAAAGGTTTGAACGGATCATGGCTTTACCGCAGTGAAAGAAGCACTCTTTCACGGTCACACGGATGGCCAGTATCGCCGGTTTTCCTCTTGCGGCAAGTTGTTCCAACAGCGCAGGGTCGCTCGAAAGTTCAGCACGCCCGTTAATGCGCAGGGTTTCGGGTGTCTGAGGAATCACAAACAGTATCCCGATGTGCGGATTGGCCAGAATGTTTTGGTGGCCATACGCCAGCTTGTTACCGGGCCGATCCGGGATAAGGAGCGTGGTCTCATCAACCACCTCCACAAACCCTGGGGCATCCCCCTTGGGCGACGCATCCTGACGGCCTTCAGCATCCGACGTCGACATCACGATAAAGGGCGAAGCGGCGATGAACGCTCGTGCAAAATCGTCGATAAAGGGGCGGTTTTTCTTGGCGAGGGCCGGATGGGCGTCGCCCACGGCTGCCCGCATTTGGGCGACAGATGTGATTGTACTCATTGAGGGTTGGCTCCTTTGTTGCGGTGACCGATCTGTTCCCAGCGGCCAGGATTTAAGGCGATGGTCCGTTCATCGATAAAGCGAAGCACCAATGGATAGCGGCCGGGCAGGTGGTAGTCGCCGTCTGACAGAGCCTCTAATTCAACGGGTTCTTGCTCAGGAAACTGATAAACCCGGCGGATATCTGTGGATTGGGCAAAGACCCGCGTCCCGTTTGTGCTGATCTCAAGTTCGGCGTCATCGCTGAAACGGTAACGGCCATCCATGTGTGCGATGTCCGGCTGGGGTAGGGCCCTCGATGGCAGACTGTCGAGTCTCGGTTGATCTGGCACAGAGGATAGCACTGCATCCCACATCAGCTCGGACGCCACAACACCCAACTGTGGGGGCGCCATTATCGGTTTTTTGAGTTCGTTTGTGGTCACGGCGTAGAGGACGTCGCCGTCGTAGATGGTGGCAAAAGGCTGAATGGCGCGAGCCATGGACATATGGACCTGGACCGCCAGCCGATCGAGTTCGGCATGACTCATCGCCTGATTGATTATCACAACGCTTATGGTGGTGTTGGATGACGCGCCGGTGGCTGCCGGTTTTTTATTCATCAGGTCAGTCGCCCGGAGCGGCGCGTCAAACGTCCAAGATGGATCTGAGTAACAAGCCTGCACGTTGCCTGAACGATCTGTGATGACCCCGACGCTGTTCACTACGGTAAAAGCAGCGACCTTCAAATCACCGATTTGTCTGAACGCACCGCCTTGACCCGAATGGGCGTCGCAGCCAAAAAAGCCGCCGGATTTTGCCAGGCGGCCAGCGCCGGTTGCACCCAGCGGAAAAACACCCGGCTCACTGGCTCGGTACGCCGCCTGGGCTAGGCGTTTGTCTGGGTAAATCTCGTTTAATCGCCGCGGACCGAAATCAAAAATAATGGAACCGATAGACATTGCAATGTTGGCCTCGGCGGAAAATGCGTCACCGTCGCGCAAACCATCGTCTTTCATGGCCGAGGCGACGGCGGTGGTCGCCTCCAAGCCGTACCATGAGCCCCCGGCGAACACCAGACTGTCTAATTCTTGCAAGCCATAGCCAAGATCGACATAGGGGGCATTTACCGTGCCAGGGCCACCGCCACGGTAGTCAATAGCGACTTGTGCTCGATCTGGAAAATGAAAGACGGTTACCCCTGTTGGGCCTGATGGATACTCCGCTGTCCCCACGTGTACGGCGGGCCAGTCAAACCGAAGTGCACCCGAGACGGTTTTCGAATTGGTGACTATTTGCAGGTCGCGCTGATCTGCAGCGCTTGCGCCTGGCACCAGACATACGCATCCCAGGCATAGAACTGCGGCCTTGAAGGTGATTCGAATCGACGACAAAACTGTGGCTCTTGCTGAAGGGTAAGCCAGTATAGCGTTTGGTACCGCCGCACCTGACTGCCTAAAGTGCTGTGTCTGGTGCTTAAAGGACACCGCGGGCATTGGCTTGAAGAGAATCAGTCAGCCAAGCGGCAAAATCGACGACCACCGGAGAATTGCGTTGGTCGGGTCTTACGGTCACGCCGTAAACCCCTTGTGTTTGGGTGGGCAGGCCCAGAGCAGCTAATACGTCGACTAGCACGGACGATTCTAGGTCAGCGTCAGCAACCAGCGGATTGGTTAACGCAACTCCCCGGCCGTTCCTTGCAGCATCCAGCGTAAGATGACCTTGCCATAGTATAGGTCCCCCGAGTGGTTCATGTGGCGTGAATCCGTGTGCGTTCAACCACGCCAGCCAGAAATGGGTATCTTCTTCGTGCAAAAGGGTGGCTTCTGTCAGTTGGTTAAGTTTGTTCCAGCCGAGTGAATCAAGATAGTCCGGACTTGCAACGGCGATGATTGGTACCCGCGCGAGTTCAATAAAATGGAGTCCGTTGAAGTTGGGAGGCTCGACAAATTCAGGCACAAGACGGATGTCGACATCCCAATTTTTATCTTCGATCTCTGCCACACGCTCCGTGGCGCGCAGATCCAGGGCAAGATGCGGGTGTTTTTCTTCAAATTCGCCCAAGCGGGCACTCAGCCAGTGCAGGGCGAAGGCAGGCATACATCGCAGACGAAGGGTTTCTTTGTTGCTGGGTTCCGTCAGTTTCAGGGACGCATCTGCAATCAAGTCAATCGCTGCCATGATCTGCTGGTGGTAGGCATGGCCTGCGTCGGTCAGTTCGATACCCAGCGAGGTCCTCCGCAGCAAAGGCACACCCGCCCATTCTTCCAGCCCTCGAATGTGTCGTGAGATGACGGCGTGATCGCGGGCAAGGGCGCGTGCCGCTTTGCGTATGCTGCCCAGACGGCCCACGGCGTCAAAGGCCCGCAGCGCGCCAAAAGGTGGGAAATGCCGCGAAGAGGGTGCGGGTACTTCTTTTGGGCCGTCAGCGGATGGGGGATGATCGGGTTCTTGAGGACCTGCGTCCGCCACTTTGGCTGCCTTTGTGTCCATATGAGTACTCAGTATATCCCAGGTCCGTGCCGTGCGGTCAGCGTGCGGTGGATCTGTTGAGCACGTCGCGCGTGCTTTGAATAATCACCATGCCAGCGATCAGGAGGCCTGCGTGGATGAGCCAGAATCCAAGCGGGCCAAGATCCTCATAGAAGCGGCCGAGCCAGCCACTTGTCACTCCTCCCACAAAAAGAGAAACGTAGTAAGCGCCGATAATGGTTCCCGCCGCGTTATTCGGCGCGATTCGTGAAAGCATACTCAAGAAAATTGGACCCACGTAGACGAAGCCCGCACCCAATACAAAATGCAGCAAGATGGGCCAAACAAGCAATACAGAGTTACCGGCACTCAAAAGTTCGCCGAGAGACAGCAACGCAAAGCCGCAGGCGTATATGAAAAAACCGATCGCGAGCTTGCTTGCATCTAGTGGCTCGCGCCCGTGCTGTTGCTGCCAGCGCCATAAAATTAGCACGATAGGGGAGAACACCAGCACAGCAAATGAATCGAGTGATTGAAACCAAGTCACGGGTGTCACAAACCCCAGCACATCTCGATCGACGCGTGCGGAGATCCATAGGGGATAGCTGTTCCATATCTGCGCCTGCGCGGACCAGAAAAGACAAGCGAGCAGAAAAAGGCTTAACAGGGGTGCCCATGCTGTTTTCAGCCCATCATTGGCGTCGCGCGTTGACGACTCAGCGGGATCGTCCGGCAGATAAGGCATGCCTTTCAGATATACCACGACTCCGACAAGCATGCCCACGCCAGCCGCGCCAAACCCGTAGTGCCAACCATACAGTTCCCCTAAGGTACCGCACGCAAGCGGCGCCAGGGTAGCGCCGATGTTAATAGACACGTTATACAGTGTGTATGCACGGTCACGGCGTGAATCGTCGGGGGCGTACAGCATACCTACTTGAGCGGCGAGATTACCTTTCAGCAGCCCCGAACCGATGATTAGAAAAATGATAGCCACAAGGGTCAGGGCTTCCTGCGTCATTAAAAGATGACCCGCACTCATGGATAAAGCGCCCGCCAGCACGGCGCGCTTGCGACCCACCCAACGGTCTCCGATCCAACCGCCGATGATGGGTGCCAGATAAATAAACCCCACGTACAGACCGAACAGCTGAGTGGCTAATGCTTGTTGCGCGAGGGTGCCGAACACGGCTTCGGTCGCTTCGATTAGGGTTGGCATGCCGAATACGGCTTGATATCGCTGGTCCACAAGTAAGTGGTTGGCCAGGTACAGAACCAGCAATGCCTGCATCCCGTAAAACGAGAACCTTTCCCAGGCTTCAGTAAAGATGATGTAGATCATGCCGCGCGGATGACCCCAGACGACATCTGCTGGTATTTTGACTTTGGCGACCGCTTCGCTCATGCCTACATTGTATTGGTTTTTAGCGCACCACTGCCGTTGTTTATCTGGTGGCTGGTGTTGACCATTGAGCACCACGGGCCACGGCGTTGGCATCTCCCCGCGCCGTTTGCGCCTTTATAAAGTGAAGGTCGCGTCAAGTAATAAGAGCAAAGAGTAACACCATGCAAAACGAAGCATTCTGGATGCCTTTTTCGGCAAACCGTGACTTCAAAGCCGCGCCAAGACTTGTGGAGCGAAGCAGCGGCATGTACTACTACGATGAGGACGGACAACCGATTCTGGACATGGCCGCTGGCTTGTGGTGTTCAAATCTTGGTCACGGCCGGGAGGAAGTCGCGGCGGCGATTGGTGCTCGTGCAAGAGAGCTCGATTATGCGCCGTCGTTTAATATTGGGCACCCGGACGCGTTCATATTGGCAGAGCGCCTGGTCGCCGAGGCGGCTGATGATATCAACCATGTGTTTTTTACCACGTCCGGTTCGGAGGCTGTCGATACTGCACTTAAGATCGCATTGGCTTATCAGCGGCTGCGTGGCAACCCTGGTAAGAATCTCCTGGTGTCCCGAAGCAAGGCTTATCATGGGGTCAATTTTGGTGGCACAGCCGTGGGGGGTGTGTCGTCAAATACGGCCATGTTCGAGCGCTGGGGCAATGTGCAGTTTCTCCCACATACCCTGGACATAGAACGCAATGCCTTCAGCCGTGGGCTGCCCGAACAGGGAGTGGACCGAGCCGATGCACTGCTCGATATCATCGAGGTGCATGGTGCAGATGCCATTGCTGCGGTGATCGTAGAGCCTGTAGCTGGCGCCGGTGGCATGATTCCGCCACCACAGGGTTATCTTGAAAGGTTGGCGAAGATCTGTCGCGACCATGACATTCTTGTGATTTTCGATGAGGTCATCTGCGGCTTTGGGCGTATCGGCGGTTTTACGGGCGGTGACGTGTTTGGCGTCACGCCTGATATCTTCACCTCGGCAAAAGGTCTGACCAACGGCGCGGTGCCGATGGGTGCCGTTTTTGTGAGCGATGAAGTCTACGACGTGTTCATGCAGACCAGCAGTACGGGTATTGAGTTCTGGCATGGATACACCTACTCGGCCCACCCTTTAGCATGTGCGGCCGCGCTAGCATGCTTAGACGTATACTCCGGTGAGGCGCTGTTTACCCGCGCTACAGGTCCAATCGCTGATGAGTTGGAGAATGCACTACACACGGTGAGAGGGCTCAATGGGGTGATTGACGTGCGTAACGTGGGTCTACTGGGCGCGGTCCAGTTTCAGCCCGGACAGAGGCCTGGCCAGGTAGGTGGCGACGTTGTACGTGCCGCCTGGCAGCAGGGTCTGGTGGTGCGGGGCCTAGGGGATACCATCGCAGTCTCACCGCCGCTCAACATTGAGTCGCAGCACATCAGAGAGTTTTCTGAAAAAATCACTCGCGCGATTCAGCAAGTTGTTGGGAGTTGAAATGAAGAATCCTCAAGATACAAATGGACGTTGATTCCACTTAACAGGTCCTCAGACGTATATTTCTTGTCTTGCAGCAGTCACTGTACTCCGGCTATGGTCGCTTTCATCATGCCAATTCCCATTTTGTACATGTTTTCTGCATTAGTTACCGCCTCTTCCTCCGAGATACCGTCAGGCGCGAATTTCCCGGCCCAAGTGAGTCGGCTAGACATAGGCGTCACGGCGTCGACAGTCATGGATGCGCTATATGCTGAATAAGGCAGCGGTGATTCAGGCGCATTGATCACTGTATAGGAGTAGCTGTTTGCCGTTAATGCATCAAGCCTATCTATGATCGTGCCTCGGGGAACGGTGAGCGTGCGAATGCATCCAATGCCTTCACCCTCTTGAATGCATGTTTCTGGCGGCAAACCTGTCCACTTTGACATGTTCCCGAAATCTCCAATCAATTCCCAAAGCTGTTCTGCAGGAATGTCGAACTCTTGTTGAATTGTGGCATTAGCCATCATTTACTCCTTATCTGGTGGTGTTCTGGTTTGCTAGTACTTCGATCCTTTCATTCTTTTAGTTCGAGATAGGCTGCCGCTGATCGCAGTGTTTCCTCTTTAAAATCCTTGTTGGATAGTGACGAAAGTTGTGCGGATTTTTGTGCCTGATCTCGATTTACTCTAAGCACCGCACCCAGTTGATCGAGCACGAAGCTTGCGGCTCGTTCCGGGTTTGAATGGCCAATGGTGTCCCTGCGCTCAAGCATCAAATCCAATAGACCCTTGTATAGGCGTTGCTGCAGTTCGAAGTAGTGCTTTCTTAAGTTCGGGTGCTCGCTTGCGATCAGATAAACAGCGGCCTTGAATTCTGGTCGATCTTTGCGAGATTTTTGAGAAAGTGAAATGAACCCGCCTAAGATGTCGCGGATCGTTGCCCCTTCCCAGCGCTCTGAGGCGAGCGCGGAATCAATGAAAGAATCAAACTCGCTGGTGGTTCTGTCGAACAACGCATAGAAGATCGCTGTTTTGTCAGCAAAGTGATGATAAACCGAACCTACAGAACAACCGGCAACCTCCGCAATCTCAGCCACGGATGTTCCATCTGTACCTTTCTCCATGAGTAGCTGCTCGGTGGCATCAAGAATGGCCGTTTGCGTGCGCTGACTGCGACCTTGCTTTCCTTCGATTCTCCAATGCGCTTCAGATGCCCACCGCTTTGAATGCTTCTTTCTTATCATAAACCGAATATATATTCGAATATTGAGAATAATACCGAATAAATATTCTATTTAAAACATCCAGGACGTTGTGCCGACGCTGTTATCGCGATCAATCGTTTCGAAGCGCGTAGTGCGGTTGATGGACTTGGGCTGACTCCCGCCGAATAGTCTATTCGAGGGTGTTTAACACGTTGTTGATGCCGCCGAAAATGAAGTCCACGGTTTGCTCGATTTGAAGCTCCCGGTCCCCTCCATATCTACCATAATGCTCTGCCGCGGCAAGAGAGGCGCCTGATGCAAGTACAACAAGTTTTTCGGCGATCTTCGTTGATATGTTGTATTCCTTAGCTAGCTCTTTGATCAAACGCGGGGCCTCTCTGGGCCGTTTTTCGGTGAATCCTTGTCGCACGTCCGGCTGATTAAACAAAATGCTCAACACATCACCTCCCGCGAATTGGTGAAAGTTGATTTCAACGTAGGCCCTGACTGCATCTCGATAAGTATTTGCTTCAGATAGATCTTGCATGACTGAGTCTCTGAAGGCGTTGAATTCACGGACAAGAAGTTCTTGCAGTACCTGAAGGCGGGTATCGAAATACTTGTAGATGAGTGGGTTACTCACTCCGGCCTCCTGGGCCAGGATTTCCATGGTCAGCGTCGACAACCCTTGGTGCAGGATAATGTCGCGCGCGCAGTCTAACAGCTGGTTGCGGCGTGCTTCTGGAGACAATCGGCGGCGAATGGGCTCGGTCAAGTTGATTTTCTCATAGACAGTAATTATAT
>JBCCIU010000033.1:0-51897 GCA_039028095.1 Pseudomonadota bacterium | reverse complement strand
CGGGTCAGCGTGTTCAGAAAGAGACAGCGTCCGAAGTTTATCAGTACGTTTATGATAGAAACGGACTAATAATTGGAGAATATAGTGCTGGCGGTGTTGATACAGAATACATATACCTAAATGGAATCGCAGTTCTACAATTCACTAACGGGATTCCGACCTATTTGCACTCAGACCATATTGGTACTCCTCGTATTGGTACTGGTCAATCAAAGCTTGTTTCGTGGTCTTGGGCCGGGGATGCTTTTGGTCAAGACTATCCTGACGAAGATCCAGTCAGTTCAGGCACTAACACGACGGTAAACCTCAGATTCCCGGGACAATTTTATGATCAGGAATCTGGTGCCCACTACAATTATTGGCGATCCTACGTACCAGGGTTGGGGCGATATGATAGTAGCGATCCAATTGGACTAGCTGGCGGGATGAATCCTTTTACATACTCTTTGAACAATCCACTGCGATTTTCAGATCCATTAGGTTTGCGGCCGTTAGGGCATCCTCCTTGTGCAGGTCCTGGCTGCACCATGAATAACCAAAGCGGCGAAAGAAACGTAAGCCTTGAGTTCTCTTTGTGTGGGGTTGTTGCTTGTGCCGCTATAGAAGATGGCCAAGGTCAGGTGTCATTAGTGACATACCAAGTTGGTGTTGCTGTTTCTATATGTATCCCTGAAGAGCAACCTCAGATGTGCGAAATCGACGCGGATTCTGATGGGCTTCCTGACCGAGTTGATGACATTTTTCCAGATGAGACAGGAGCCGGAAATAGATTTATGGGCGTGTCTGTCAAAGCTGATGGTTCATTGTGTCTGAACATCGGGGTAGGAATAGGCTCTCCTGTTCATATTAGTGAAGATTTTGGAATCTGATGAGCGTCCAAGCTGCCACCTGGGGCATCATAGTGGTATCAACAATCTTCGTTTTGATGATGTTGTGGATAGGCAAACACCTCGATAAGAAGGATAGGGGGATATTTCTACACCCCCTCTGGTTTATTCAATTCGGTCAATTCGGCCGTCATCTTTGGTGGGCTCTTTTCTTAGAAATTATTCTCGTTGGTCTTGGCTTATTCTTTGTATTTGAGATCGTTACGAAAATCGGCAGTACCTAAATACGCACCAGTGACACATGACGCACCCACGACCTGCTTAGGATTGTCGGCTTCAGAGTCCGTTCACTCTACACCGCAAGTAGCAGCTCTTCACCATGTGGAGCGAAGCTGCTCAGCGATTCGAGAACAATCTTGAATTCAACCCCGTATATCCGCTGAAATGTGCTTTGCGAGTATGCCCGGAAGATGACACATATCCTTACAACAACCCACATATGTGTATGGATCAACCGGATTCGACTGACGCACCTCCGCGCTTAGCGGGCTTTGGGTGTAAATGTGAAATATGGGTGCCAGCATGGACAACAAACTTTTTGTAGCGATCATTCTACTCTCTATATTTGGAGGTTGCTCAAAAGGAGTACCCTCTCAAGCCGTGAATATGGATTTAAATAGTGACGGCAAGGATGACGTCTTTTATGAATCAGCAGAGGACGGTAGTACAGGCTACTACGAACTCAGTGATCGTAACTTTGATGGTTCTGTAGATCAGACGGTATTCTTCGATAGCCAAAACAAACCAATATTCGCAAGGTTGGATAACAACTTTGACGAACGCCTAGACTCAGTGGTTACGTATGAGAACTACAACATTACGCGTGTGTTGATTGATACGAATGCAAATTGGATATTTGATTCGGAGATCAAATATGACCAGGGCGTTATGGCAAGCTCAACTCACTTTGAATCTCACACAAATAAATTGACAGAATACAAATACAAATTTGGCCTCCCATATTTATCTCGAAACATGGAGATAGAAAAAACAGAGCAAGAGTTTCATGAATCATTGAATTCGAAAATACAATTAAATCGCTAACAATTCAGGCTCGAGAGCGAGACTTCAGCGCCAAGAAATATCGAAGGAAGCTATCAACAAGTTAAGTAAATCTGATTACGCTAGCGTAAATTAAGCGCGTGAAGCTCTAGCAGTGAGGTGATGCCAGGGTTTCTAGCATGGTTTGAAATGACATATATTGTTATAGCTGAGCTTTGACAAGCTTTATGAGTTCGTCTGGTTCAATATCCAGAACCTTTGACAACGCAAATACCGTTCCTAGCGTCGCCCAAAGCCTATGTACGTTGAAGAAGCAGTTTATGTATCAATGCGTATAAATTCTGAAATCATCGGTTTAGTTAGGAGTCACTTTCCACTAGATCAGCCAACTTACCTTAGTGCGGAGCTTGAAGGTGCGAGCAAATTCCTGATCGATGCCCTAGATGAGCCTAAAAAGCGCATAGGAAATGAGCAGTCCATGAATTGGGACTGGATTGTTGAGCCTCAGGCTGAAGGTGCTGAATTACCACTAGTTGTTCGCATTAAGGTTATCTCCGGCGATTCAAGTGAACTAGTTGTTGAGAAGGTCTTGTTGAAATATTTGGACAAAGTAGAAGCAGTTAAAACAACTTGGAAATTTTTCGTTGATTGGTTGTCCTCATTGGCCGGTATTGCAACCAGCCTAGGTGTTGTACTAGGAGGGCTGTGGACTGCTGCCCGAGTATTCCATAGGCCTAGCCCACCGGAAGGTACTACATAATTGTGATTTTTTGTCGACTCCAGTCGGAAGACGGTCGAGCGGGAAGGGCATTCTCGTTCATTCGCACAATCTCTATAAACCAAACCACAACTTATAATGTCAGGGAAGTACACAAATATCGTTAGGTACGTATATTGTTCTCATGGAAGAATCTTATGAAGAAGTCCCAGTTGATGTATTCATCGAAGACATTAAGAAAGAGCTGAAAAATATGGGGCTGGATTATGTTGAAGCCAGCACAGAGATCACGGACGATAGCTACGTGCTTTGTCTCAAGTGTAAACAAGAGCCAGTAGAGATAATTTTGAAGCAGAACAACAAGTCACTACCTCTAGGTCAAAACTGTCTTATTTCGATGACTGAATAGAGGAGAAGGGCACCAAAAATGATGCTTGTTTACTGTCTGACACTCATTCGCACAATGTTTCTTTTGCGAATAAATGGCTCTACATAGCCCTAGTACAAACTCCATTTTGCGAACTAAAACTAAAGCCTAGTTTCATCACGCTGAATAGTTGGTAGGTCGTACTTACTAAACATCTCATTTATCTTGTTAATGGCAGGACTACAATGAGATTCAATAGCATCCAACAAGTCTCTATGTGCAAGCGAATCAAGAACATTATCTGGTAGATTGTTGTCGTCGTAGGATTCTTTAGACCAAGACCGAATTGGTAAATCACGAATTGAACGGTTAGGTAGTGTGTGGTGCCATGGGGTGAATGACATTAGCAAGCTCCATAGCAACATATTTTGATTTCTGAAACCAACAAACCACTCTGCATCTTCTTCAGAGATGTCATCCAACCATCGCGGAGCGAAAGGTTCGGAAAATCCTATAAGACGATCGTAACGATAAACTATTTCTTTAATGAGGTATTGGTGATACCACGTTTTATGGAATACCTCTTGAAACTCCTCCCAATCTACAAGGTGTACATTCGTGCGCTCAATTGCTTGGTAAGCACCAGATTGAAAACCGCCAGTACTTATGATGTAGCCGGTGTTGGCTCCTACCTCCTGCATCACCGTTCTAAATGAGTGAACCACAGCTTGAGGGACACGTGAAGACCAGTGTTTGCATTCGCAGACAATAATATTTTTGCGGCCGTCTATTACTTCTTCGGCATAAACATCTAACTCAGTCGTTCCTCTACCTTCCACTAGGTATTTTCTTCGCGTATCGAATCCGCATTGAGAAAGCACTGAAGCAACCTCAGACTCGAGCTCTTGCCAAGTGTCAGGTGACGATTTAGTAATCAGCATGATAATTTAAAATAACATACATTATGAGACATAAATATATCGTTAGGTATGGGCGCTTGCTAATTGTCTGGCGCTAGCATTCAGTTAGGTTTTTGGTATCCAAACCTTCTCGACGGAGGAGGTAGCATCAACCTAACATTTTTTGATTCGCACAATCTCTATTTGCGAATAAATGGCTCAACAAAGCCCTATAGATACCATTAGTTGTGCGAATGAACCATCAGAAGTTTGTCTCTACCTAAGAAAGATTATGCGTCATTTATTAGGACGGCAAAGAAAGCGCTCTGTCGAATGCTCCTTTGTCTAAGGACTCCCCCATCCTAACAAGATCTTCTACCGTGTACGGGTTCTGACTTGGTTGGAAGAGGTCGGTGTTCCCGTGCAATAGTAGATGGGCAAAACACTCAGACAACGGCTGGCCTGTCTGTTCTTCCACAAAGAGCCATTGACCTGAAGGGTTGGCTTCGATGAAAAACCAAGTATCTTCTGAATCAACCATAAAATCGTAGGCGCAGCATTCTATATCTAAAGCTCTTTGTAATCGTAAGAGTGGGCCTTTTACCTCTTCTGGAATACTGATCGATCGGTTTTTTGCTTCATGATGCAACCTTATATCGGGAACGGTTACATTTTCATCTGGAGTCTGTGACATGGCAAAAACTTCTCTCCCGATAACTACAACACGAACGTCACAACCCCCTTCGATCTTCTGCTGAAAAATGACAGGCGACTTAGATACCTGTTCAAGCCTCTCTATATCAGCGTCCAAGAACTCTCTAGTGTAGTGACCAATACCATCTACATCCCTCACTTGTTTGTAGATTACACGGAACTCCTTGGACTTCAGTTCATCGTAGAATGCGCCAGCATCTTCTGCATTGCTGGCAACTAATGTGGCAGGAATCTTCAAGCCAATTTCTGATGCCAAGCCGCAGTGAACGGCGGCAGCAACGGCGCGCAACGGAGTATCCAAAAGATGCTGGACGCCAAGGTATAGCGGAGCTGTCTATTGCTGAGGAAGCAGGGCCCGCAGTGGACCAAGGTATCCGCCGCCGTCTACGCCGCGAAGTCAACGAACTGCGCGATGCGTTGGATTCAGGTGTGTTTGATTCCGAACCTAGGATTATCGAGGCCATGACCAAGGAAGGGTTGCAGACGGAGCTGACCTACTGGGCAGGTGCGCTGGGCACGGATCATGAGTTCGTTAAGGCGCTGCAAGCGGCCATCAGCGACGAGAGCCAAAAACCCACCGCACTAGCCGAGTACGCTAAGTACTGGTGCGAGGGTAGCGAACAGAACGAGGAATTCTGCAAGCAAGTGCGACTTTACGGCGATCCCAGCGTCAACGGCGATGCACTGTTCGACTGGCTCTGTGCGTAAGCCGTGGGCAATCCCAAAACCGAGCCCAGTGATGACCCTGTCGTGCTGATGTTCCGGCGCTGAGAACGGTCTGCGCATCAAGCCGCATACGCGGAGCAGGCAGGATCAAAAACGGCTTAAGGAAATGATGCGTGGAGCTACCAGTTGAGTTAGATAAGTGGCTCCGCGCTCAAGGCTCGCTAACAGAGCGAGAGGAAAAGCTGGTGCGGGACGCCTTTCACTATGGTGCAGGGGTCGTGCTGGACGTATTGCGTACGAGTCCCAACTATCCGTTGTGCGATTCTGCACTCAAGGAGATTGAGCTGGATCTTTGCGACCATATCCGTGGGGTGGGAACTGATCGAACGCGTTGGCCGTAGGATGATCGGCAATAGATATTCTTGTATATTCAGGGTCAAACAAAAAGAGGATTGGCAAGGATGTCTAACGAGCACTTCGAGTTCGATTTTACAACATTGAGCCCAGGTGTTGAACACCAAATGCGTTCCAAACAACCTGGGACCACTCAAATTAAGTGCTTCCTCAGGAAGCCGCCACCGCCAGGTTTTAAACCTTGTGCAAACTGTGGATCTTTTTACGTGGCTGCGGGAGATACCTTTCCGATATATGCCGATCCGAAGCTATTTCGCTCGGGTCAGGGAGAGATGCACGTAGAGTTTACGAGCAAACATACAGGAGAAACTTATACCTACGTCTTCGATGTCGCTAATCGAAATGACAGTGAACCGCAATCTATGGCGAGTGCGTAACCTATGGCTGCTAGAGATTTTGCTTTCGAGCAGGAACAGTTCGAATCATTGGTTGAAAAACTTGAGCAACGCCAAAAAGAGACAGCTAGGGAGGCAAACTATCGGAAGTTCTTTGCCTACGGATTGAAGATCATTGTCATATTGGCTGGCTTGGTTATCGCGATGCAGGCACCCTCCACATTGGATAAGGTCTTAGGCGCTGCCATTTCTTTGGCGACGGCACTCGATCAGATTTTCTCCAATCATGTACGACTAATTGCGGTAACCACTGCGACCAAGGCGCTTGCTAGAGCGTATGATGCAATAGTGAATCGGCATACCAACGATATTGGTCCGGTTGTTGCTGCAGCTAAATCAGGCGATGAGAGCACGAGAAAGGCTGGCGAAGAGAAAGGTGCAAACGCGTTGTTTAAGATGCGAAATGATTTTGACGCTAAGCTTCAAGAAATTGAAACCGCGCTAGACGAACAGCACATTAAGGCGCTTGAGAAACTAACACTTGAATGAAGTCGCGCGATTCGGTAGATGTTCTTTGGGTCGAGGGAAATTGACCCGTTCCTGACCCCCATCTGCTGATTTATTGAGTAACTACTTGAAAAATAAAATAATAAATCCGCAGTCTAGGCGTGGCGCGACCGCCTCCTAAGCGGTAGATGCAGGTTCG
Organism: Pseudomonadota bacterium; assembly: GCA_039028095.1. Taxonomy (GTDB): domain Bacteria; phylum Pseudomonadota; class Gammaproteobacteria; order Pseudomonadales; family Azotimanducaceae; genus UBA4421. The sequence continues at coordinate 45,189 of JBCCIU010000033.1, read as the reverse complement.
ATTCCTGCCGGGGCTACCAAAAGTGATCAGCCTGAAAAAGAAAGCCTGGGTGGCGAAAGCGCGACCCAGGCTTAAGGATTACGATTTGCTGAATGTTTTAAGCAGCAGGCGTAATCAGAATTGGCGTTAACACGCGCGGATAGAAGTGACTTTCCGTGGCCGTATCTACTACCTCGCCGGCAACTGTTGTGTAGCGCAGTGCCTCCCAGTTTCCGACGGTGCCGCTTTCTTGGTTAACAATCATGAAACGCTCGGTGTGTTGAACCGACGCTGCATCCTGCCAGGTAACAACCAGGTCACCACCTTCTTCGACCACCCAGTTTAAGTTGAGGGCTTCCTGGCCAGATGGGGTGCGTTGTCCAGTGCCATCTTCATTAAATACGACAAATTCGGGAGATGTTTGATCTAAATTGTCATAGAAGAACCAGGCACCCATCAACTCATTGCCGTCAAAGGCGGAGCTTTGCGCATATTCAAGCGCAATGCCCTCCGAATCCAGCAATGTCATTTGTGCGTCACCCAGCCCGGATGTGATTTCCAGATTGTCACTAAACTTAGCGGGAACCGAAGTCTCTGTGAAAGACATAGTCAGCATACCATCGCCATCTACCGACCAAGTACCTTGGGCTTGACCTTGGGTCAGATTGTCACCGTTTTCCGATGTCTGATAGATCAGTTCCGCTGTCCCGTTTGGGCCAAAGGTGACCACTCGGTAGTCAAACGGCAAACTTACAAAATAGGTCTTGCCTGTCAGGTTTGCGGTGTTGATTGCGGCAACGTCCGGGCCTTCGACGATTTCAGACAGATAGGTGAGCGTTGTGATATTCAAGCTCAATAAGTTTTCAGACTCCAGTCCCGAAGTTACCTGCAATACTCGACGCTCACCTTCAGCCGTGTTGGAGAGCACGTACTCGGCAACAATCTGATCTGTCGATTGGTCTTCATTGAAGGCGCCATCGTCAGTCATTAACAAACCACCGTTGCTATTGATCTGCCAGGTGAATAGATCGTCTTCAGTTCCGTCTTCGGTATTGCGATTCATGCCGTCGCCTGACTCTAGGACCAGTCGATATACCGGCGCAGACGTGGTGGTTAGGTAGCTGCCAATCGCCTCACTTTGAGGCAGCGTAGTAATGGCTTCATGCTGCAGTTCGGTGAGACCCTCAACATCCACACCGTCGACGTGGACGTAGTTGGTGTCGCCGGTGCTGGAGAACAGGGTAACCGTGAGGCTTTGAGTTTCACCCTCGATCTGTAGTTTGCCTTCGCTATCGATCTGCCAGCTAATGGCCTGTGGTGATTCGGTACCAAATGAGCTGAGGCCCACGCCGTCACCGAATATCACCATCATTTGGCCTTCGTCCGCGTGTAAGACACCCACGACCGCATCGGCTTCAAACGCAAGGGTTAGCGCGGTGTCATCAAGCAGTGCTTGTTGAGCTGTATCCATCGTGGTGGGTGAATTGGTCTCTAATTCGGCGATAAAATTTGAGGTGCCGTCGACCATACCCTGCGCCAGGTCTAAAACGCTGTCATGTTCGGCGGGCAGGATGACGCCGTCTACGCTGTCAACGACGACTTTTATCGCCGTCGCAACGTCAAGTAACTCGTTCGGATCGACCGCTGCTGAGGCTTCGGTCAGCTCTGCAAGGTCATCAATAGTGCCATCAACGGTTTGTTCGACGGCCAACAAGAACTGGGCGGTGGTCACGTTGGTGATATTTGTTTCTGGAGTTGTACCGTTGTTGGCCTCGTCAAAATAGGCCTGAAAGGTGCGCTCCAAGGCAATAAATTCTACGATGCCGTCGTCAGTGATCGCCTCCAGTTGCACCAGTGCGTCGGGTGTTGCGCTACTAATTTCTATCTCAAATGCACCTGTTGCATCGGTTCTCGCCGCTGCTTCGTAGGTCACACCATCAACTGTGGCGGTAACCTGCGCGTCTGCGATGGGCATGTCCGTAACCAAACCGGATATCGTCACGGAATTGGCCGAGTCCCGTGAGGATGAATCATCACTGCAAGCTGTCATTAGCAGGCCACTAACAACAAGGGTGAGTGCGGCCACCCGCCTTTTGTAACCTAATATAAACACAATCGCTCCTTGATCGGACGTCATAATCGGACCCTGACCTTAGGTCGACTAGACAAACTTGTCTGAGAGCAACGTCTCGCTTATTAGGGGCGGGGCTAAATTGCGACAAATACGCGCCAAAACTAAGCAGGTTCTAGGGATTTTGATGGCTTGGCCGATCCTTAGAAACGATGCGAATGGTCTTCGCTGCAGAATGATCCTCGTTGGACACTTGCCGCCTTCTCAGATTGAGTTGTTGTATGATCCGAGGATCCGTTCGGGCAGACGAATCAACCCTAAGTCAGTCAGCTGCCCCTTTTATGGAGAAAAATATTTGGAGAAGAAACGATGACGAGCAGCCATTTAATACCCAGTTGTGCAGCGGCAATTTTGCTTTTTCTGACCGCAAACGGCGCTAGTGCAGAAGCACAAAACAGATTGATGCCGGGACAAATCGCGCCCGCCTGGACAGGAACCGACCTGTTGACGAACGAGACGTACTCTTTTCCTTCGGTCTTAAAACAAAAACCTGCGGTATTGGTTTTTTGGGCAACCTGGTGTCCGTACTGTAAAGCCTTTATGCCTTATGCAAAGGCGATTCAAGCGGACTATGCGGATCATGGCATTCAGATCGTGAGTTTCAACGCTAAAGAGCGTGGGCGTGGCGACCCCAAGGCCTATTTGGCGACCCTGGACTTTCCAATGATTTCGATAGCCGATGCCGACGACATAGCGGAAGCTTACACCGTCGATTTCATACCTGGACTGATGGTTGTGGATGGAGACGGTGAAATCATCTACCGTCGTGGGTGGACTGATCTTCCAGCAGGCAAAACTGTCGCTGAACAATGGGATGCCCAGGTACGTGCCGCCTTGGACCGAAACATTAGCGAGCCTTAACTCACGATTTTGTTCTATCGCAAATAGGCGCACTGCGATCACGATGAAATATCAAAGTCGCCCACAGCGACCGATGAAGGGTCCTATGACTCGGCGGTCTTGTCGTTATACTGGCGTCTAAACCGGCCCCAATAGAGGAAGTTAAACTTCGATGACGCTGCGATGACCGAAATCCTTCTGCAACCTGAACCGCTAAATGCTGTGAGCTTTAAACCATACGGGGAAGTAATCGAGCTTTCAGATCGTAACGAAATTCTGTCTATCAATGATGGGCGAACTCAAAGGCATCAAGCGTTGGCACACGTAGATGCGACTGAACACGGCGGTGAGCCGATCATCAGCTTATTTAAGACGGAGCTGGCACAGTTGCCGGTCAGGCTTTCGTTGATGGAGCGGCATCCATTAGCCAGTCAGGCCTTTATACCGCTGCAACCGGCATCTTATTTAGTGGTGGTTGCCCCCGCCGGGGAATTTGAAATTGATCGTTTACAGGCTTTTATTGGTAACGGGTCGCAGGGTATCAACTACTTCCGAGGTGTTTGGCATCATCCCCATCTCGTGCTTTCGGGATCTGGGGAGTTTATCGTCGTCGATCGATTGGGACCGGAAGAGAACTGTGATGAAGTTGTGTTTCCGGATGCGGTCGAGGTTTTTGTAAATGCCTAAGTCAGCACGTGAACAACTGGCGCAGGAGAAGGCGAGTAAAAAAGTTGTCCTCGACAAAGACTTCGCCGGCATAAAGGCCGGACAGAGAATGCTTGTAGCAACCCCTCAGATGGTGGATCAATTTATTGCGGGCATTCCGCCCGGGCAGACCATGACGATCGTGGAGCTGCGCGAAGCGTTAGCAGCTTCTCAAGGTTGTGATGCGACCTGTCCTGTGTCCACGGCCATCTTTATCCGGATTGTGGCGCAAGCAGCGGTGGATGAGATGGCTGAGGGAGCAACAGTCAGTGAGGTTACGCCGTTCTGGCGCTTGTTGGATTCTCAGGAGAAGATCGCTAAGAAACTGACCGTTGACCCGCACTGGTTAGATCATCAACGGGCGTTAGAAGCTTCTGCCTGAGTCGTCGTTGAGCTGTCGTGTGTCGCCCTTATTCGGAATACCTCTCCTTGATTGCCGTCTGTTAAGACAAAGATGTCACCGCTTGGGGATTGCCGAATGTCTCGAACGCGATCTGTTATCTCCGCAAATACGACAGATTCTTCGCCTAATGCACCTCCATCGAGGTTGATATGGCGTACCTCCTGATCGACCAACGCACCAATAAACAAATCGCCCTTCCAATCAGGGAACTGATCGCCTTCATAAATCATAAACCCTGAAGGCGCGATTGAAGGGGTCCAGACGTGCTCGGGTTGTGCCATACCTGGGTATTCGGTCAGGGGGGATACGTAAGCCCCGTTGTAGTCCAGACCATAAGTAATCGCAGGCCAGCCGTAGTTCTTTCCTTGCTCGATTATATTGATCTCATCCCCACCTTGTGGACCGTGTTCATGCAGATAGACGGTGCCCTTTGAACTGATGATGAGGCCCTGGGGGTTGCGGTGCCCATACGTCCACACGTATGGGTTTTGTGGAAATGGGTTGCCGTTAGCGGGGCTTCCGTCGGGATTCATACGCAACGTCTTGCCAAAGTGACTGCCAATGTTCTGGGCTTCCTCGCGATAGTCGAAGCCGTCACCGGTTGCCAGCAATAAAGTCCCATCCTGCAGCCACAACATCCGGCCGCCGTAGTGCACGGGAGTGGGTTTGCGAGGGGACGCGGCAAAGATCTCTTCTACATTCTCCAAGCGATTGTCGACTAATCTTGCTCTAGCAATTGTCGTTGCGTTGTTCTCCGGTGGTCCTGCTGCATACGACAGGTACAGGATACCGGTGCTGGCGAAGTCAGGAGCCAAGAGCACATCAAACAATCCGCCCTGACTCATGCGGAAGACGGGTGGGACACCTTCGATTGGAGGGTGCACCGTGCCATCGGCGGAGATTCGTCGCACGTTGCCCACCAGCTCTGCAACCAGGTAATCCCCGTTTGGTAAAAAGGCAATGCTCCAGGGAAAGTCCAGTCCAGACGCCACAGTCTCGATGTCGTATGTTTGGTCTGCTGCAAAGCTCAATGAGGTGGCGCTGCCGGCGCAGAGCAAAAGCAGGGTTGCGAAAATGTGTCTGATGCGGTTTGTAAATTCTGATCTGGACATGGTCTAATCTAGCTGAAATTATGCCGTGCCAATGTACGATCTGGGTGGCGTTAGTTCAACACCAATAAGCAGCACCAATAAGCAGCATCAATAAGCAGCATCAATAAGCAGCATTAATAAGCAGCATTAATAAATAGTATCAATAGATAGCATCGTTCTACTGCGGGTTAGCGCCGGCGAGCATCCATCGATTACACAAGAAATAGACAGGTAAGAGGTTCATGAAAGTAGTTTTAGGTTTTGTTGCGGCGGTCGTTGTTGCGTACCTCTTTGCCGTCTTGTTTTATTCCCAGATTAACCTCGCCAACCTGGTGGAATTTGGCATAGAAGTCGATATGGGACTGCGAATACAAACCTTGCTGCATGATCTTGCTGGCATGACCGCAATCTATCTACCTGTGTTGGTCGTTGCGTTTCTGATCGGCTTTCTGATTGCCAAACTGATTCTGCGCTGGGTGCCGCAGCTGCGTACTCTGGGATATATCACCGCGGGGTTTGTGGCAATTTTTGCTATCGATGCGCTGTTGGGTTTGGTTTTTGGTATGCATCCACTCGCAGTGACACGTTCGATGGTAGGACTTCTGAGCCAATGCGTGGCCGGTGCGATCGGGGGATATGTCTTCGCGAAGATTACGGCCCCCCATCCTGAAAAATTCTATTTATCACACTGATACACTCTACCTCGATAGCCACTGAGTTTTGGGGAGAAACCAGTTGATTACCAAGCGATTGAGTGCACTGTCACGATGGACGGTTTCCGTCTTTTTTACTTTGTATCTTGTCTTGTTGTTAGGTGTAGCGCTTTTCAGTGATGCGCTGGCTGCACACCTGGCGTTAGGGTTGAGTATGGGGCAATGGCTTGTGCTCATCCTGCACGTGGGACCCGTAATCATGGCCTGGATATACATCAGCAGAGGGGATGGTCTGGAGGATGAGTCAGCCAGCGAAGGAGATGCATTGTGAGCTGGATTGCCATCACCTGCTTTTTTTTAATCATCGGGATTACGCTGGTTATCACTTACTTTGCTGCGCGTCAGACTAAAAGCGCTGCGGACTTTTACGTCGCCGGTGGACGAATCTCAGGCACTCAAAATGGCTTGGCCATCGCCGGTGATTTTGTCAGTGCAGCAACCCTGTTGGGGACGACCGCCATGATCTACTCAGCAGGCTTCGATGCGGCGATTTATATCGGTGCTTCGATGATCGCCTTTGTGTTTTTCCTGTTCTTAATGACAGATAAGCTGCGTCAACTGGGGAACTTCACCTTTGTGGACATCCTGGTCACACGATTGGAAGAACGCCCCATCCGAATCTTGGCGGCAACAACCGCGTTAATCTCCGCGCTAATGTACCTGATGGTGCAGGTGGTTGGTGCGGGTGCATTAATTCAGATCCTCTTCAATATCGACTACAAAGTTGCTGTGGTGCTGGTCAGCTTTCTGATGGTTTTTTATGTCTCTGTGGGCGGGATGTTGGCCACAACCTGGGTCCAGATCATCAAGGCCATCCTCCTGTTAGGCGGCATCACCATCTTAGGGGTCATGACAACGGCCCATTTTGACTTCGATTTTGGCCAACTATACGCCGTTGCGGAGGCAAATAACGCCAAATTTGAAGCCGGCGATATCGATCGATTGTTGCGACCGGGTGGCCTGGGCCTGGATGTGTGGGCAAGCCTGTCACTTGGTCTGGGTCTGGTATTCGGATTACTTGGTTCACCCCATCTCTTGATGCGTTTTTTTACCGTTCCAGATGCGCGTGCCGCGCGCAAGTCGGCCGCTGTGGCAATGTCTGCCGTGAGCTTCGTTAATCTGGTGATCTTCTTTGTTATTGGCTTTGCGACGGTTGCGTTGATCAAGGGCAACGGTGCCTATGTTGATGAATCGGGTGCCGTACAGGGTGGTGCCAACATGGTCGCGGTACATCTGGCGCGAACGGTAGGAGGTGAGGTGTTTTATGGCATTATGGCAGCGGTGGCGTTTGCGACCATTCTGGCTGTTGTTGCCGGACTGACGATTGCGTCAGTGTCCGCTATTTCACACGACCTGTTTGCCAGCGTCATACGCAAGGGTCAGGCGACCGAAAGCGAGGAGGTTAGAGTCTCTCGAATCTCAACCGTCGTGCTGGGTGGGATTGTTGTTCTTCTTGGGTGGGCTTTTGAAGGGCAGAATGTGGCTTATCTGGTTTCATTGGCGCTTGCGGTTGCGGCCAGTACAAATTTTCCACTACTCATTCTCACCATGTATTGGCCGGGGCTGACGACCCAGGGAGCAATTGTTGGTGCTTTGGCCGGATTGGTTATCACCATCACTCTGTTGATTCTAGGACCCGCAGTCTGGGTGGGCGTGCTGGGTAATGCAGCACCAGTTTTTCCTTCCGGCTATCCTGCCTTGTACGCCATGGTGGCGGCTTTTGGTTTAATGATTTTGGTATCCAAGGCCACGCGTTAACCCTGCTGCAGACTTGAGTACGTATCCCAGTAGTTTGGAAATGTCTTTGCGACCACCGCTTTGTCATCAATAGGCAGGGGTTGGGTGCAGCTTGCAAACAAAGAAAAGGCCATGGCCATACGGTGATCGTGGTAGGTATTTAAAATGTGGTCCTTGAGCTCGCCGCGATGCGGCTGAAAGGAAATACTTTCGTATGTTGTTTCGCAATCTACACCCAGTGCCGCAAACTCACGTGCTGGGCATTCCAGACGATCGCACTCCTTGTGATGCAGGGAACTCAGGCCGGTAATCTTGATGCCGCCTGCCAGCAGTGGACCCATCGCCAACAATGTCAGAGCTGCATCAGGCATTGCTGTCATGTCAATTTCTGGCAACGCTGACAGAGTTTTTGGTCCCTGGATTTTGGTTTGTGTCGTACTTCTTGTCACTTTGGCACCAAGCGCTTCCATAATTGAGAAAAATTCGTAATCGCCTTGTTCGGAAGCGTTCCCCAAATTGGAAACCTCGATGTGACTGTTGTGAAGCGTTGCCAGTCCAGCAAAATAAGTGGCCGCTGTGGCGTCCCCTTCAACGGTGATCTCGCCGCCGCTGTACTGTCCTGCGTGGATCAACAGGGTGGTTGGGTTTGCCCAAGTGACAGGGCAGCCTCTTTTTTTCATCTCGTTGGCGGTGATATTGAGATAGGGTCGTGACACGAGCTCGCCGGTAATTTCTATTCTCAGGGAGTCTGACCCTGACAGCGGCGCAATGACCATAAGCGCGGTGATGTATTGACTGGAAAGCGAGCCATCAATTTGGATTGTGTCGGGAGCGTTCAGATTACCATGGATGACCGCGGGCAGAGTGCCATCATTGGAATCAACCCGGCAGCCATGGGTGCGTAACACGTCGAATAGAGGTGTGTTCGTGCGCACGCGCAAGGACGGATGGCCGTCGATCGTGGTTCGTCCGTGCCGCAGGGATGCAAGCCCAATGAGTAGTCGTGTAGATGCACCACTCATACGCGCATCCAGCTTTATATCACCATGGAAGTTCATCGGACCGGAGACTGTCATTTCGGCATAATCACCGTCTATCGCGACCCCAAGTTTACTGAGGCAGTCCAACATCGCATCAATGTCATCACATGGTGGCAGTCCTTTTATCCGAGTTTTACCCTGACAGAGTGCTGCAATTGCCAGTTGCCGCAACGCGATAGACTTACTGCCAGGCAACGCCATGCGCACATTGAAGGGATTGGGAAGGGTGGGAATAACGTATTGGGACATATGTCGTGGCTGCTTCAGAGGGTTCTGGGTAGGGCTGCAAGGATACGGAGTCTGTTGGCGGTGCACAAAACAAAAAGCCGCCAAGCGGCGGCTTATAAAATCTCCCGTTGATTATTTTTATTTTTGGGAGTCTAAACGTTGGCATCCCCTCCCTCCGCTTAGAATTCGTGCAGTCCTGATCTTACTTAGATGCAGTGCGTTGTTATTGATTGCTAGTTGTTCGTCTAAAATTTTCTCGTAGGTTTGAGGAGATTGCCAGTTCTTCTCGCGTTTTGCTGGCTCATTCTAAGTGATTCAGCTGGCTTTTATTGCCCCGGCAGGGATAATTCGTAGTGGAAGTTATCAAATTGAAAAAATAATGGCAACGGTTAACAACAAAAAAATCAAATAGTTAATGCGTTTATCTGAAATCTCTATAGCAAGAACATGCACACGATAACCGAGGGGGAAACCGGTGACCAATTTTTACCAAGAGCTAGATGAAGTGTTCTCGGCCAATGCTGAACGTGACGCTGTGATCCTCCCTGGTCGGGGCACCTTGACCTATGCAGATCTGCAGGAAAAAGTCGCAAAGATTGCACAGGTGCTTTTGGCGCAGGGCGTTGGGACTGGAGATCGGGTCGTGGTACAGGTTGAAAAGTCTGCTGAAAATCTGTGTCTTTACCTCGCCGTGCTGCGTATTGGCGCAGTTTACGTCCCGCTTAACACAGCCTATACGCCCGTTGAGCTTGATTATTTTGTTAAAGATGCAGAGCCGAGTCTTTATGTCGGCAGTGAAGAGCGTAGTGATATCAACAGCTTAACGCTTCTTCCTGATGGAACGGGTACCTTATCTGACGCGCTTTCTATCCCTGCAGATTCAGCCATCGCTGCTCGCGGTGCAAAGGATCTGGCAGCTATCCTTTACACCTCTGGTACCACGGGTCGCAGCAAAGGTGCACAGCTTTCTCATCAAAACCTGTCGTCAAACGCCCACGACCTGACGGCTGCCTGGGGTTGGCAGAACAATGACGTGCTGCTGCATGCATTACCGATATTCCACGTGCATGGATTGTTCATAGCAAGTCACTGTGCCTTGTTGAATGGAACGCCAATGGTTTGGCTGCCCAAATTTGATGCCGCAGAGGTTCAACAGGTGTTAGCTCAGTGCACAGTGATGATGGGGGTGCCTACCTTCTATACCCGGCTGTTGGCGGACGAAAAATTCCCACGCATCTCGCTGAGCCACATACGCGTATTCATTTGCGGGTCCGCTCCCCTTACTGAGCAGGTGTTTGCTGCGTGGGAAGCGCGTACTGGTCACCGAATTCTCGAACGCTACGGGATGAGTGAAACCATCATCAATACCAGTAACCCCCTCGATGGTGAACGGGTGCCAGGTACAGTGGGATTTGGGTTACCGAATCTTGATCTGCGCATTGCCGATGATACAGGACAGGAGTTGCCGCGAGGAGACGTCGGTAATATTGAAGTGCGAGGTCCCAATGTATTTTCAGGCTATTGGCGGATGCCGGAAAAAACGGCGCAGGAAATACGCGGGGATGGGTACTTTATTACCGGTGACTTGGGTACGCAGGATGAAGAGGGACGTGTGTCGATTGTGGGTCGCGGCAAAGACCTGGTCATCACGGGGGGCTACAACGTATATCCTAAAGAGGTCGAGAAAATTATTGACGAGATGCCGGGTGTTGCCGAAAGCGCAGTGATCGGCGTACCGCACGACGACTTTGGTGAGGCCGTGGTGGCCGTGATTGTCCCGGCAGGCGACGCCGTCAGAATCGAACAGGTGGACGCTGCTTTGGACGGCCAGCTGGCTAGATTTAAGCAGCCAAAACAAGTTGTGAACGTTGAGGCGCTTCCGCGCAATACCATGGGTAAGGTACAGAAAAACCTGCTCAGAGAAACCTATGCTGCACTGTTCGCCGAAGGTTGAGGCGCAATTCTATGCTGGTAAGCCGTTACGCTTAACTCGCCTTAGCGATATCCAACGATTCCCGCAACTCGCGCTTTAAGAACTTGCCTGATGCGTTCCTGGGGAGTGGACTGTCCATAAACCAGATGTATCGGGGCACTTTGTGTGCCGCAATCAAGGCACGACAATGCTCACGTAGATCGTCCGCCGTTGTCGTTGCGGCCTGGGGCTTCAGATAAATTCCCACACCAACTTCTTCTCCCAGGCGATCATTTTCGACGCCAAATACGGAACATTCCGCCACGGCGTGGTGCTCAAACAGGGCACTCTCTACCTCCGCACAGTAGATGTTTTCACCACCACGCAGCACCATGTCCTTAATCCGATCGACAATATACAAAAACCCATCGTCGTCTATCCTGGCCACGTCTCCGGTAGAGAGCCAGCCTTCACTTATAGAATCGGCGGTCGCCTCCTGGCGATTTAAGTACCCACGGATAACCTGGGCGCCACGCACTTGAAGCTCTCCCGCCTGGCCATCGGGGACTTGCTGGCCAGCACTGTCTACGATTCTGGTTTCGTAGCAGGGCATGGCAGGACCGCAGCTTTCGGGCTTATCGACGAAAAATTCAGCGCCAATTGACGTGATGATTCCACAGGTCTCGGTCATACCATAGCCGGTGCTCGGTTTTGCTGTGGCGACCTCCGAGTCGATTTTTCCGACCAGGTCGGGCTGCAATTGGGCACCGCCGCCGCCAAGGCTCAACAAGCTGGAAGTGTCGGTGCTGGCAAAGTCCGGATGTGCCATCACTTCTCTGGCCATAACCGGAACACCAGTCATGGCGGTTATTTTTTCGGCCTCGATGAGCTTTAGGGCATCGCCCGCATCCCAGCGATACATATGGACCAATTTTCCACCGCCCAAGGTCGTTCCATGGGCAACACAGTTGTTTGCAGTCACGTGAAACAAGGGTGTGGTGACCAGGGCCGAACCCACAGGTGGCTCTGCGTCTGCGGGTATTTGTCCGGTTTGAATGCCGATTGACCGCAGTAAACCAGCGGCAAACATCATGGAGAATATGTTACTCACGCAGCCCCGATGGGTAAGCTGAGCGCCCTTGGGCCGACCGGTTGTGCCGGAAGTGTAAAAAATGCACGCGTCTGAATCCGGGTCGATTGAAACCTCTGGTATGGTCGTCTCACGACCTAACAGATCCGACCACGGAGTAATGGCTGTTTCACCGATAGAGGCTTCATCTTGGGCCAGCCGTATGCCCACTACTTTTGTGTTTTGCGCACTCTCGGGGTGTTCCTGTAACCGACTAAGTCGTTCGTCGTCCAAAAACAGGATTTTTGGCGTGGCGTCCTCCAGGCCGTAAACCATTTCTGGTCCGGTCCACCAGGCGTTCATACCGACAACGACGGCGCCCATCGTCAGCGTCGCCCAATACGCCTGTAGCCATTCGGGATAGTTGCGCATACTGATGGCAATTCTATCGCCAGGTTGCACACCTTGTTCGGTAAGCCAGCTGATAATGCTTGCAACATTGCTGTGGACGTCGGCATAGGTTAATCGTTCATCGCCATACACAAGGTAATCACGCTCGGCAAACTGTGCTGAACTCAGCCATACATCGCGCAGACTATTGGGTGCGTTTTTATAAATGCGGGTTGGGTTTCCGCGAATATCGATCACGTCAATTTCGAAGTCTGCGCCTGGCGCTGTCAATGCTTGCCAGGCAGATTTGTACAGGTCGTACATGCTCCCTTTCTCCCCTGGAGTTTGTCTCAAAAACGGCGAACTTTACACAGTTTCCGGTACCGGGAAAAGCTTACAGCCGTTTGGGTAATGCACCGCTTTGCTGCAGTGGACGAAGGACTGAGAATTCCCCCATGTATTTATACCTGTCAGAAAATCTCACTCAAGCAATGGACTGGCTGCAGTGGATAGATAGCGGTGCAGTTTTGATAGATGAGAGCCTCTCACATGACATCTACTGCCTAAATCAGGCTGTTGGTTGGTGGGCGTTGGAGGTTTGTGGGCTCGTGATGACCTGAGATCGAAACGATATAGGACCAGTAATCGGGCTTTGCCCTTGATATTGTGCTTTACCCCTAACTCTCGGCACAATACCCCTTTCAGCCTTAGTTAAGCCGGATTGTGGGCATCAGCGTAGTTGTTCCTTATGTCTCAAGCGTAGAATTGAACCGCCACTTGAACCATCAAGGGGACGCCGGTATCAGCGCTCTGATCCGCTGGCTGGCGGGCGAGGTGGATCAGGTCATACTAAGCATGGATCAAGCGACCCAGGTACCTAATGGCGTGGCTTCAGGGGTTTGCATTGTGCGTGGCCCGAAAGGGCGAGGGGGGCAGATCGCGCGTGGCGTTGAACGGTGTGAGCATGAGCTGATCTGGGTCTTGCATGCTGACAGTAGTCACCTAGATCATGCGGTCATATATCTTAGAACGCTCGCAACGCGCCAGGTTTGGGGTCGATTTGATGTGCAGCTGCCTGGCTTGAACCTGGTCGCGCTAATGATGAACCTGCGTTCTCGTCTGACCAAAGTCTGCACTGGTGACCAAGGCATATTTTTCACCAAATCGCTTCTGGTCGGTGCCGGTGGATTTCCCCAACAACCGCTGATGGAGGACATTGAGTTGTGCCGGCGACTCAAGCGGGCCGCCGCGAACGCGTTTGTATCACCGCGAATCACGGTGATGAGTAGCTCTCGTCGCTGGTTTGCCCAGGGTGTAGTGAGGACGGTTTTGCATATGTGGTGGTTGAGATTACGCTACTTTTTTGGTGCTTCAAGTCAGTCCCTTTATCAAGACTACTATCGATAGCTCGAAATGACTGACCCGTTTAACGACTGTGCGGTAGTGGTTTTTACCCGGGCGCCCATCTTAGGTCAGGTCAAGACTAGGCTTGCCCAGACCATTGGTGAAGAGGCGGCGCTGGGTGTGCACGTTCGGCTGGTGGGGAGCGCGCTTAATTCTGTGACCGAGACCGGCTTGAATAACCGATATTTATATGTCTCGGTAGATCATCCCGAAGTCCGGGACTGGGCTCAACGATTTGATTTAGATGTGCGACTTCAACGGGGTGATGGCCTAGGCGAGCGAATGAGAACGGTGTTCAGGGATTTGTTTGAATCCGAATTTGCTTCAGGTGGAGGTATCGAACGGGCAGTACTGATGGGGACAGATTGTCCTGATATCACTGCAAAATATCTGCACACGGCCTTGGGCAAACTTGCGCACGAAGAGGTTGTTGTTGGTCCGGCTGAGGATGGGGGGTATGGATTGATCGGTATGAGACTAGATGCTTTTACCCAAGCTCAGGGTGTTTTTCAGGACATCCCCTGGGGGAGCAATCAAGTGATGCAGCGCACGCGAGAGGTATTGCGTGACCAGGGCTTGAAGTGGGCCGAGCTTTCTACCATCTGGGATGTGGATACCCACAAGGATTGGGAGAGACTGCAGGCGCTTGGAGATGCCCGGCAGGACAAGTGAATCAGATTAGGCGTTTTTTGCGATGATCTGAATAAAATGTTCCAGCCTGCGTCGGTCCGTGACATGCATTTTTGTCAGTTCCAAACCGCAAACAAGATTTCGGCTGACCTGATCGGTGGTTGTATGTCTGATTGTGGCCTCACTGCTGAGTTCCAACATGTCAGATATATTGAGCGTACAATGTTCGAAAGATTCATCTTTTTGGAGTTGCGGCAGCGTGGAGTTGGCAAACTCTGCTCTGCATCCTCCAGCGCTGATATCCAGGATACTTCCTAACAGAGGTTCGGGTTCGCCGTTTCTGTGCAGTGCGATGACTGATCGCCGGGTCGCAACTGTAACAGGGATCTGGTAGCGAGGGTCCCTGCGACGCTGCTGTACCAGTAGGCTCTGCGGCAGTTCTACAAGAAAAAAGGGTAGTCCCCGCTCTGCATCAGCCTGGTAAATCGTAGTCTCGTTGAAAAACGCGAAGATGCCGTGCGCTCGCGCGGAAATCGTAAACGGCTCCCCCGCCTTAAGCCTGGCATTTCCGTCTCTTGGCGAAATATCCTCAATCAGGAAGTGACCATCATGAATGTCCAGCAACTTTGCCGTATAGCCCGGAGACTTCTTGTCAAAACTTAACGTTAAGGTGCAGCGAAGATCACGCAATTGCTTCAGCAGATCAACAATTTCCTGATAGTCGGTCAGGTACCTGCTTCCGGTTTTTGCAGAGTCGTTTGGTTGTACTGTATTAACTGCAGCGTGCGCCATCGTATCCCCCGAAGGTAGGCGTTTCGAACATGCCAGTGGGATTCATATGGTGGAAAGAGTTACGCTTTAGCGATCGTCCCGCCGGACAGCGCTTGGGTATCAACCGTGGTCCCCGATGTCCCATACAATCCGTTTCTGGGCTTTCCACTCAGAATCCTTAGTAGCTCAACGGTTGATTGTTGCGTTCGCCGAACGATTAATCCGTTAACCAGGTTGTAGTCTCGGATTGATTTGGCCTTTTGCACGACCAAAGTGTGGTGTTGTTCACAAGATTTTCGGATTTGATGCCGATCACTCGGCAAGGCCTCAACCGACGCTTTGAGTGCCGCCAGGTCGAACTTGGCGATGGCGTTGACAAGATCAAGTTTTTTCTCACTTAGATCGCCTAACTCTTTGTTTTTCCGAATCTTTAATGCCATTCTCTCGGCTTCAAGACATGCCGACAAGCGATCCAGCAGGTCATCTAACGCCTCGAGAGCTTGTTGCACATCTGTCATCTTACCTCTACCCCCGGGTTCCAGTTGGTGCCTTAGCGGGTCAGTTGTGCTTCGAGATCAAGAAACCTTCGCGCCAGCCGGTCGTTGTCAATTGGGTACTGTCCTTCACCAATTGCGCGTTTAATCTCTTCCACGCGCTGCTGGTCAAAGCTGTCTTCTCTCTCCAGTGCTTCCTGCACGCGCTGCAAAGACTGTGCTTCATCGCTCAGCCTTACCTGCTGAGCATCCTGCTCAGCATTTGCTCTTGCCGCCCGGTCCGCATTCGTTGCGTCTTTTTTAGCCGCCTCGTTAGCGATATCTTTTGACGCGTTAGCCGCATCCGCCTGACGCCGGGGGTTTATACCGTTGTTCGAAATTTCGATGGACATGTTAGTCACCGCGTACGTACTTTCTCATAGTCGATATCGACTGCTATCGGGTTAACTTTAGCCAAAATTCAGGATTTTTGTGATTTTGTGCACATAATTTGGCGATTTGTGAAACTTAAGCCGACAAGGCGCCTATTGTGAGGCGCCTGCGACGATGTTTCCAACAGCAGGCGAAGGTCGCTCGGGAGAGTTACCAACCAGGCCAGGCCCCCAAATCCAAGCCTTGATGATTCGCCCGGAACTCGAGTTTTGGACTGAGATCTGATCGCCAATTTTACCGCCAGACAACGCGGTGCCGTAGCCGGTGACCCCGGCCGCACCAATGAGCGCTCGTACCATCACTTTGGCACCTTCCTCCACAGCATTGCGAAGGCTTATCTGATGGCTGTAGATGGGTTTACCGGGATGTAGCGCGAGCTTTGCAAAATATTGGGTCACGTGATCACGACTGGTCATAAAATGGGGGCGTAGGTTTGAGATCGACTGAGATTCAATTCGAAGCAGCTCTGGACGTAATTTTTCTCCTCGCTGAATCAGGCGAGTGGGGACCGCGACGGGGACAGCGATGTCCGCCTTCACCCGCACATAAAAAGACCATTGAGGGTTTAGGCAACGAACGTTCACAGAAACCAGCGCAGTCCACCGTTTGACTTTGTTTTCGATCAAAAAGTCGCCACATTTTTTACCAGCGATGGCAGGGTGCAAATTGATGGTTCCAAAGGTGGCCGTGCTGGTGGGGTAGGCTTTGGCCAATTCTGTGGCAAGGGATTGATGGATTCTTTCCTCCAGCAGGTCCCTGTCCAGCGCCCAGACGAGGGCTGGATGGCACGCGACCCAGCTGATGAATAGAACGTACAGCCATTGCATTGGGACAGGTTTGGACATGCTGATGGAACCGAATCTTATCCTGAACATGGATAAGTCATAGCAGACCTGATAGATCTCTCCATCGGCAAGGTGTTGCCGCCCAACCCGACTGCCTGTTGCCGCTCTCCGCTTGGCCAATCAAGTTCACTGTCGCCATTCCCCTTACACATCGCCGTTTTGAGGTGGGTCGCATCGATTTAATCGTTTTTGGCACGGGTCTTGCTGTAGAGCAGAGCATTGAAGACTACTGCATCGGTGACGCCAGTGAATGGGTTTGGTGAAAGATCAGTGGGAAGGTTGGTTGCGGCTCACTATTTAGAGCGTTTAGGAGGACCTATCAAAATAGGTATCGACAATGCCCTTGGTATCCACCCAGAAGCCCTTCGTTTACGGGCGAAACGGGCGGAGTTAATTGCCAACAACATTGCAAACGCTGATACCCCAGGGTTCAAGGCGCGGGATATTGATTTCCAATCGGTTCTCGCCAGCCGTACGGGTGACCGTTTCAGCACATCTGGGGTAAGGCGGACCGATGAGCAGCATATGTCATTACAAAACCTGCAAAGTACAAATGGTACTCACGCCACCTTATATAGAACCGCGTTGATGCCTTCCTTGGACGGTAACAGTGTTGATGTCCAGATGGAGCAAACCGCGTTTGCTCAGAACAGTATTCAGTACCTGGCCAGCCTAAGATTCTTGAACGGGCGCATCCAGGGAATGATGAGTGCAATTAAGGGAGAGTGATTGAGACATGGGATTGCTAAACGTATTTGACGTATCTGGAACTGGGATGGCTGCTCAAACGCTGCGCCTCAATACCACCGCAAGCAATATCGCAAACGCACAAAGCGTGGCAGAAAATCCTGAGGACACCTATCGGGCCAGATATCCGGTTTTCCAAGCCGCGCTGGTCTCGCAGATGGATGGGAATCTGAATACGCCCGCGAACGCGGGTGTTCAGGTGCCAGGAATCGTTGAAAGTCAGCGGGACCTCGTGGTGCGTTACGAGCCAGACCATCCCTACGCCAATGAAGAGGGGTATGTGACCTATCCCAATGTCAGCGTGGTGGAAGAGATGGCAAATATGATCTCAGCCAGCCGTTCATTTCAGATCAATGTTGAGGTTATGAACACTGCAAAGTCACTCGCTGAGCGGGTGTTGACCCTTGGTCAGTAATTTAATTGGTAAGAGATTAATCGAATGCAAATAGACATCCCATCAGATATTCGTGCCTTGAACAGCCTGTCGCAGAGTGCTGCGCCAACCAGAGATCCTGAAGAGGAATTGGGCAGGACGGCTTTTTTAGAGCTGATGATCGCTCAGGTGTCGAATCAGGATCCGTTGGAGCCTGCCAAGAACGAAGCTTTCATCGCCCAATTGGCTCAGTTTTCAAGCGTCGAGGGTATTCAAAACCTCAACGAGTCTATGGACACATTGGTTGCATCTTTGCGCTCAGGTATGGCGATGGGTGCTGCCGGGTTGGTTGGGCGTAATGTTCTAATCCAAACCAGCCAGACGGCACTGAACACCAGTGGGGGGCTGGGTGGCACCATTGAGGTAGACAGCGCATCACCGAACTTAGTGGTGGACATCTTCAACTCACAAGGTCAGGTGGTAAAACGCCTTGAGATGGGCGCGGTTGAACGTGGCGAGGTGCGGTTCAACTGGGATGGGTTGAGCGAAGCAGGTGAGCAGTTGCCCCAAGATTATTACCGGGTCCAAGCCTATACCGCGATCGATGGCACACGTCGCGATTTTGCGGTCAATTTGCCAGACCAAATAACGAGCGTATCGCTGACCGATCAAGGACTGGTCGCCAACCTGGCAGGTGGTAGTTCCGTGCCGGCGATCCAGATTAAAGAGATTCAATAACTGAAGTTGAAAGGGACACCCGAGACGAATTTGGGTTTGCAAACGAAAAAAGTGACAGACAAGGAGATTTCTGCAAATGTCATTTAATACCGCGCTTAGTGGCATGAGTGCCGCTTCCAGTGACTTAAGAATTACAGGCAACAACATTGCGAACGCCAGTACGGTTGGCTTTAAAGCCAGCCGGGCTGAGTTTTCGGATGTCTACGCATCGAGCTTATTGGGCACAGGATCCAATCAGATTGGTGCGGGCGTACAATTGGCTAACGTAGCCCAGCGATTTGATCAGGGGACCATCAGCTTTACCAACAACAGCTTGGATTTAGCGATTGATGGTAACGGTTTCTTCGTCTTGAGCGACGGTGGCTCTCGAAGCTATACCCGGGCGGGAACCTTTGCGGTGGATAACGAAGGGTTCATCACCTCGAACACGGGCGCAAGAGTGCAAGGCTTCACGGCTAACGACGCAGGCACATTGTCTGGAATCTTAGGTGATTTGCAAATCAACACCTCAAATCTACCACCCCTGCAAACCACCGCGATCGAAGCGAACGTGAACTTGGATGCACGGTCTAACGTGCTGTCTGAGCTGGGTAGTTCACTACAAACCACGGGATCGTCAATTGGGACGGCGCAGCTTGGACTGCCAGATCCTACCGAGACAAGTCTGGATACTTCGGCAGCCCCCACGGCGTTTGATTTCAGTGTCAATACGGTATCCAGCATTTCCGCTGACGCGACATTAACCCCCTTTGATTTTCAGGGCGTAGCGGCGTCGACTTTCGAAGTTTCTCTGTCGGGGTCGAGTATTCCGACTGAAAATACGACGGTCTCCATTACATTGGATACGAATATCGCCACGCTGCAGGATCTGATCAACGATATTCGCGATGATCTTGCCGGTTCCGGTATCGGGATCGACGTTCAGGAAGACCCTGCTAACCTGGGTCGTTTGCAATTTTTTGCCGTTAACTCCGGCGAAAACAGCACGATCACCATAGATCCATCGGACAACGCAACATTTGGTACTGGTGTCGTTCAAGCAGACATTGAGGGTGTGCTAGGTGGAATTGCCTTAGGCCAAGCTGGCGGCGCTGGTGCCAGCAATACAACGCCTGATCCATACGGTGGAACCTTGACCACCGGTGTCGTTGGCAACATCTCTGCTGCATCCTTTGATATTTCACTGGCCGGTTCCAGCGGTAACAACGGTACTGCAACAATCACTCTGGATACCAATATCACGACTGCAGATGAGCTGATCAGTGATATCGAGAATGAATTGTTAGCTTCGGGTATCAGTGTTTCGGTGCAGCTTGATCCAGCAGATACCAGTCGAATCCAGTTTGTCAGCACGGTTCCCGGTGAATCATCCACGATTTCGATAGGTAATTTGAATACCTCAAATATTGGAGTTTCGCAGGCCGACCTATCTAACGTATTAAATCTGGCGACTGGTGTCTCTGTGCCAGGTATTGCTGCGGCCAGCAATGGGTATTTAGCCCAGTCGGTTGACGTCGACTATGACGATGGCACTTCGGTCACCGTGAACATACCCGAAGGATCTACGGCTGCTCAGATCGCGTCCCAGTTTGCCAGTGCTACGGTGCCAAACGTGAATGCGACGGCCACTACGCGGGCTACCATTGGTACGGCAGGTTACAACAATACCAGCGGTACACTGGCTGTAACCATTAATGGTGTATCTGTTGCAGGTTCTACGCTGCAGGAATTGGCTGACTCGCTGAATATCGGATTGCCCGGCTTGGGAACGGTCAGCGCCCAAATCGACGGCAGCGGCGATCTTATTGTGACCGACCAGGTTGGTAATGACCTGGTGTTTGCGGTCACAGGTGATCCTGCGGACTCTCTGGATGTGCGAGGCAGTCAAGGGTTAGGCGTCACCCTGGATACTTCCGGGACCTCAGTGGCGGCCGTGGGTGGTGAAGTCAACATCACCTTGAGTGAAGGTCTCACCATGAGCAATGCCAATCCGGCGGTCACCAACATTTTTGGTGTACTTGATGATAATGCGTTTACCCAGTTCGCGCTGAATACGTTCGATCCAGCAAACCAGGACACCTACAACGCTGCAACCTCGCTGACGATCTTCGATAGTTTGGGTAACCCGCACGCGCTCAGTCTCTACTTTGTGAAAGAACGATTCACTCCGGGCGTAGCGGGTGAAGAAGAGAACCGCTGGACGGTGTATGCCCTGATTGACGGTGTCGATGTGGGTGATCCAGACCCGAATTTGCCACCCCCCCAAAATCAAGTGCCGACAAGAGCTAATTTTGATGTGCAATTTAATCCTGACGGCACTCTTAATCCGGCAGGGACAGACTCCATCCTGGTCTCAAATTGGGTGCCTTTGAACGATGAGGGAAATCCCAACGGAGCGGTGGGTCCGACCAACGTACTCGGTGGTGGCGGGCTGCCGATTCCCCAGCCTCCAACCAGTTCGAATTTTGAGATTCGGCTGACCGAATCAACCCAGTTTGGACGAGAGTTTGCACTGGGTTCGATTGAACAGAATGGTTTTGCTACGGGCAGACTGTCGGGTTTGGCCATTGATGACGAAGGTGTTGTGGTCGCGCGATTCACAAATGGACAGAACTCAACACTCGGTCAAATCGCGGTTGCAGACTTTACCAATACTCAGGGTTTGAGCTCAGTTGGTGACTCTTCCTGGATTGAAACCAATCGTTCAGGACCACCGGTTGTTGCTGCTCCCGGATCGGGCTCCCTGGGTTCGATTACCTCCGGCGCGCTGGAAGACTCAAATGTCGAGCTTTCTGAACAGCTGGTCCAGCTCATTATTGCGCAGCGAAATTTCCAGGCGAATTCGCGAACCATTTCGACCGCAGATGAGATTACTCAGACGATCATCAACATCTAATGGATAGACTACTTTATGTCAGCAGCGTTGGTCTGAACAATATTGAACAGGCTCAGGCCATACGCGCAAACAATTTGGCCAATGCATCCACCAATGGATTTCGCGCTGATTTGGCGCGGGTGATGTCCACAGAAGTACAAGGTGATGGATATCGTGGTCGGGTCTACGGCGTTAACGATACCGCTGGTGTAGATCTATCTTATGGATCGCGAATCGCTACGGGCAACGATTTGGATGTCGCGATAAACGGTGACGGTTTGTTTGCGGTTGCCTTGCCCGACGGTCGTGAAGGCTACTCTCGCGATGGGAGTTTCCAAATCGACAATGCGGGTATGTTGTTAACTCAAGAAGGTTTCCCCGTATTGGGTACGGGTGGTCCCATCGCGCTGCCGCCGTTTGAGTCAATTCTCTTCGGAGCGGACGGTTCCATTACGGTTCGACCTCAGGGGCAGGGTCCGGATGCTTTAGTGCAGATAGACCGATTGCGCTTGGTGAACCCTACAGCTGATCAGGTGAGAAAAGACAGTACGGGCGCACTGGTGGCAGCAGAAGAGGGCGTCACTCAACTACCGCCAGATGAAGCCGTCACGGTGGTATCAGGATTTGTTGAGTCGAGTAACGTGAATGCGATTCACGAACTCACAGAGATTATGTCACTCGCGCGCCAGTTTGAGTTGGAGGTGCGCATGATGAAAACCGCAGAAACCAATGACGAGGCGGCAAGCACATTGCTGCGCATCGGGTAATTGACTTTGTGAATATTAAACGAGTAAGGGGATAAAAATGAACTCAGCGCTATGGGTGAGTAAGACAGGATTAAGCGCACAGGATACGGCGCTAAGGGCGATCTCAAACAATCTGGCTAACGTAGGTACGGTAGGCTTTAAGAAAGACAAAACGGTCTTTGAAGATCTGGTCTATCAAATCAACCAACAGCCAGGCGCTCAGGCGACTCAAGACGCAACGCTGCCCTCCGGTGTCCAGCTGGGTACCGGTGTGCGTGTGGCAAGCACCCAAAAAGAATTTTCAATAGGATCTATCCAGACCACGGAGCGTAGTTTGGACATGGCCATTGAAGGCCGCGGCTTCTTTCAAGTGACATTACCGGATGGCACCGTTGGTTATACACGCGCTGGTGGGTTTACGTTAGACCAGGATGGTCAGATTGTAACTGCTCAAGGATATGTTCTGGAACCCGCGATCACCGTACCGCAAGGCAGTACTGATATCACAGTGGGCTCCGATGGCACAGTGAGCGTGACGAACGCAGGCACGACGACTCAGGTTGGCAATATTCAATTAGCTGACTTTGTAAATGCCACCGGCCTTGAAGCAATTGGTGGGAATCTATTCCGCGAGACTGTTGCTAGCGGCGCTGCATTGCAGTCTGCGCCTGGTCAGAACGGCTTGGGACAAATTGGCCAGGGTCGGCTGGAAGCCTCTAACGTATCCGTGGTTGAAGAAATGGTCAACATGGTTGCGACGCAAAGAGCTTATGAGATGAATGCGCGAGTTGTGTCCACAGCGGACCAGATGCTGCAGTACATCGCTCAGAATCTATAAGGACATAACATGATCAGAGTAAGCGTATTTTTATGTATTCTTCTGGTGAACAGCGGATGTGTTGTTCAACCGGCACCCGCGCGGGTTGAGCCGCAGTATCGACCTGCCTGGCCGGACATGCCCGTACCTGCAAGTGCAAGTGCTGGCTCTTTGTTTCAAACGAGCCATCAGTTATCTCTGTATGAGGATCGTCGCGCTAACGGCGTGGGGGATGTGATTACTATCATGCTGCAGGAGCAAACTCGCTCCAGCAAAAGTGCGGAAACAAGTTTCAGCAAGGAAACCGACAACGAACTCTTAAATCCCACCATATTCGGTAGTCTGGTGCGAGGTGCCGGCGCCACAAATGGGGTTTTTAACGGGATGGACAGCTCTACGGGTTTCACCGGTTCTGGCGCTAGTGATCAAAGTAATAGCCTGAGCGGAACGATCACGGCGGTGGTTGCCAAAGTGTTGCCCAACGGCTTACTGCTTGTGCAGGGTGAGAAATGGCTACAGCTAAACCGGGGCGAAGAATACGTTCGCGTCAGCGGTCTGGTTAGACCCGAAGACATCGGTTCGGATAATGCCATCTCTTCGCAACGATTAGCTGATGCGCGCATCGCCTATAGCGGCACTGGGACCTTGGCACAGTCGAACGAAGCGGGGTGGTTGTCTAAATTTTTTGTTGGGACGCTTAATCCGTTCTAATTCAAGGGAGGGAATCCATGAAACAATCTATAAATACTGGACGCTTTATGCGTTTTGGTTTGGTTGTGATCGGCGTGCTGGTTATGCAAACAAGTCATGCTCAACGACTCAAAGATTTGGCGGACGTGTCTGGCGTGCGACCAAATCAACTGATTGGATATGGTCTTGTGGTGGGTCTGGACGGAACCGGAGACCAAACAAGCCAGACGCCATTTACGATTCAGACGTTTAAAAACATGTTACAACAGCTAGGGTTGCAGCTGCCGCCTGGCTCTACGTTTCAAACCAAGAATGTGGCGGCTGTCACCGTCCACGCAGAGCTGCCGGCGTTTGCAAAACCCGGTCAAGCCGTAGACGTAACCGTTTCATCTACCGGTAACGCAAAGAGTTTACGCGGTGGCACTTTGTTGATGACACCTCTAAAAGGACTAGATGGTCAGGTGTACGCCGTGGCGCAAGGTTCGCTAGTCGTTGGCGGGTTTGGTGCTCAAGGTAACGATGGGTCGTCGGTTACGGTTAATGTACCGAGCGTAGGCAGAATTCCTTCTGGCGGATTAATCGAAAGGCCTGCCCCAGATGGGTTCAGTCAAGGTGATCGTATCGTTTTAAATTTACATCGTGCGGATTTCACCACTGCGCGAAGGGTTGCTGAGAAGATTAATCTCACTTTTGGTCCAGAGGTAGCGCAGACTATGGATGCGGGATCTATCGCTGTACGTTCCCCGCTTCACCCGGGTCAGCGCGTTTCGTTTCTGTCGGTGATCGAAAATCTGGAAGTGGAACCTGATGTTGCAAGTGCCAAGGTTGTGATCAACTCGCGCACGGGAACGATTGTGATCGGTGACAAAGTGGAGGTATCCCCGGCAGCTGTCACCCATGGCAGTCTGAGCGTAACGATTTCCGAATCTGCCCAGGCGAGCCAACCGAATGCGCTATCCGAAGGTCAGACGGTGGTTGTGCCCAATTCCGAAATCGAAATTGTCGAAGAAAACAATCGGATGTTTTACTTCGATCCAGGCGTCTCTTTGCAGGATATTGTGACCGCGGTTAACGAAGTTGGTGCTGCCCCTGGCGATCTGATGGCGATCCTGGAAGCGTTGCAACAAGCTGGTGCGCTCAGAGCCGAACTGGTGGTGATCTAGGTGGACGGCGTTAACCCATTGGCGAGCAACAGCGCCAATCTTGCCTATACAGACTATACAAAGCTGCAGAATAAGTTTGCTGGAGCAGAAAATAATGTCGCAAACATTACCAAAGCGGCAAAGCACTTTGAAAGTGTGTTTATAGATATGTGGTTAAAAAGCGCACGGGAAGCCAACAAGGTGATGGCGGAAGGAAACTTCATGAGTGGCGCATATATGGAAATGTCACAGCAGATGCTCGATCACGAAATGGCTGTGCATCTCTCTGACAATGGTGGGGTTGGTCTTGCAGACGTCATTGTTCGCCAAATGTCGCCCTACATTGTAGATAGCGGTGAGCACCAAGCGATGCCCCCAGAGACGACGCCTAAGTCAAACAGTTTGACCGAGGTTGCTGAGATTGATCGGCATCACTTTCCAAGAGGTGTGACGCAGCTGGCGCAAATGGAAGCGGCAAACTTGGAGACCCCAACGGCTGTGGGGCAAAAAACCAGTCTCTTTACGGATCCCGATTCTTTTGTCGCAGAAATACTGCCGGTGATACGTCGCACCCTGGCCGGCTCTGGTCTGCCCGTGTTGGCGGTATTGGGGCAGGCAGCGCTGGAAACGGGTTGGGGTTCTCAAATCATTGCTGATGTTCAGGGTACACCTTCTCACAACTTGTTTGGCATCAAAGCGCCCGCTGGCGAAGAAAGAGCGGTTTCTGTTCCTACCCGGGAGTATGAGCATGGTCGCTGGTTAGATAAGGTGGATCGATTTAAGGCCTACGGCTCCTGGGATGCCAGCGTTCAGGACTACCTGGAAAAGATAACTTCACAACCGCGGTATGCGCCTGTGCGCGAAACAGACGATGATGTCGCGGCTTATGCTCAGGCTCTGCAACGGGCAGGTTATGCAACCGACCCAAACTATGCACGCAAGATCATCGATGTTGTCGAAAGCATATCCAACATGTTAGGAGAGTAAGAGATGGCGTCCCTGTTTGACATTGGGGTAAGTGGGCTTCGTGCACAACAGTCTGCGCTTAACATAGTCGGTCAAAATATCACCAACGCCAATACGCCCGGATACACGCGCCAGAGAGTTGATATACAAACCCAGATTGGTGGTTTAAGTGCGGGTTTGGGCTCCGGCGTAACAGTGGGTTCAGTGACGCGAATCGCCGACGCCTTTGTCGATGAACAGATTCGTAGTGATAAAGCACGTCATGCTGAACTGGCTTCATTTACACAAAATGTTCAACAGCTTGAAGCATCGCTGTTTGATAGTCAGTTTGGTATCGATAGTGCGATGCGTGACTTTTTTGATGCAGTACAAAATTCATCAAATGAGCCTACTGATCTGGCCATGCGTGAGTTTGTGATTAGTGCAGGGGAGGCGCTTGCAACACGCTTTCGTGGTGTGACGGATCGATCCTGGCTTCAGGCCCAGGACATTGTGGGTTCGTTAGAATCCTCCGTGGTTAGGGTTAATGAGCTGGCCCAGCTAGTAGTGCAGATCAACGAGCGAATTGCCGGTTTGCAGGACCAAAGTTCAACGGGTGCGCTCAATCTGATGATCGATCAACGAGAGGGTTTGTTGAAGGAACTTTCTGGGCTGGTGAATATAAATACTGTTGAGCAAGACGACGGTCAGGTCAATGTTTTTGTAGGCAAAGGCCAACCGCTAGTTCTAGGTGCAGATGTGGCGTTGATGGAAGTGACGGGAGACGGTGATATTGCGCTTCGTCCGGTGGGTACTGATTCTTTTCAGATTGTCACGTCGGCTTTATCGGGCGGAGAAATTGGTGGTGTTATTCGCTATCGGGAGGAAGTTTTGTGGCCTACCCAGAACGAACTGGGCAGGCTTGCCGCTGGTATCGCTTTAGCGGTGAACGAACAACATCAACTCGGCATTGATACCCAAGGCGAGTTTGGCGGTGATTTATTCAGAGACGTCAATGATCCGGATTTGATTGGCCAAAGAGTTGACTATCTGGCTGGCGCCAGCGGCTCTGGAGCCTCTAATAATGTAGATATTGGACGGGTTAACGTTTATATCGATGACCCATTTAAAGGTGCTGCTACTGACTATGAAGTCTACTTCGATGGGGCTGCGGAAGGCAGCTTTACGGTCAAGCGCCGATCGGATGGCGAGACGGTGTTTCGGGGTACATCGTTTGTGCCGCCTCATGAGATTTCGTTTGATGGTATTACAGTGGAATTTGCCAGCGGCACATTCGCGCCGGGCGATACGTTCTTAGTTCGACCTTATGCCGATTTTGGAACCCGCCTTGAAATGGTATTGAGTGATCCTTCTTCACTGGCTCTTGGTTCGCCGATTCAGATTAATGAAGCGCCAAACAACTCGGGCGGTACGCAACTAATTAGTACCGGCACGACAGACGCCACACACCCCATATTCGCAAACCTGGGACAAGACAGTGAGGGGAACTTCTCACCACCAATCTTGATTCGCTTTGTTACCGATGACGAATTTGTTCTTTTGGACAATACCGATCCTTCCCAACCTGTGCCTCTAGAACCGGATCCTGGTTTGCAGCGGTATCTTGCGAACGCGGAAAATCAGATGCTACCTGCCACGCCGGGCAGTTCCATCGTCCAAACTTCTGGGCCAGCTCTTTCCTTGCTGGGCACCCCCACGTTGGTCACCGATTTTATGGCCGGTACTAATGGCTACCCGAGCGGTTTATTGTCATTAGACTATTCCCAGTCTGATTATGACGAAGACCTACGTAGCATTGCATTACCGGCAAATACGACGGCGCAGGAGATCGCACAGCAACTGAGCAACCTGCCAGGAGTAGTTGCGTCGGCCAAGACGTCACTAAGTATCACTGATTTGGTGAATTTTGATTCGGGTACTGCTGTGGAACTGGCCATCAATGGAGAGCTGATCAGCGGATTTGCGACCCTAAACGATTTGGCAGATGCGATTTCTACCAATGCAAGCCTGAGCGAGCAAGGAATCACCGCAAAATCTGATGGTACCACGCTCTCTTTGGAGTCCCGTTATGGCGATGACCTGACGCTGCATTTTCAGGGTGATCCCAATGAGTCTATTACAGTTGCCAACAACAAAGGTGTCAGCACAATGCTGAACGGCAACGTCTCCGGGGTTTATCGTTCCATTACCGTCGGCGGTGAACTATCCGTCATTCTTGACCCCGGGATATCACTGGGTGCTCAATATGTTGGGATATTTGCCGCTAACCCAGAGCATGAAAGGGCAGATCTGGGCATGAGCATTGTGATGTCGGGTGCAGCACGCGCGGGTGACGAATTTAGGATTGGTTTCAACAAGGACGGCACGGGCGACAATCGAAATGCTCTGGCCATGGCTGCAATCAGTGATCAAAGCCTGATTGGCATTCCGGCCCGCCCGTTTGCCGAGATGTTTGGCTCGGTGATTCAGCAGGTTGGCGTGCAGTCGTCACAGTCGAGTATCAATCGTGACGCAGCTGGGGTTCTCTTAGATCAGTCCGAAGCTTTTCGTGAATCCGTATCTGGCGTTAACCTGGATGAAGAGGCGGCCAATCTGATCGAGCACGAACAAGCCTACAACGCTTCAGCGCAGGTGATCGCCGTCGCCAGAGACATATTTGACATTCTTCTGAATTCAGTGAGCTAAGTCATGAGAATCTCTTCTGCCCAGATACACAGACAAGCGACCGAACAATTACAACAGTTGGGTGCCCAAGCTGCGCAGACTCAGCAGCAAATCGCCAGTGGTAAACGATTGGTAGCGCCCGGCGATGATCCGGTGGGAGCGGCCCGGCTGATCAGTATCAATCAAGAACTCAGTGAACGGGCTCAATATCTGGTTAATACAGATAACGCGGACGTCCAACTGGGACTTACAGACACCGTACTCAACGAGGTGGTTGAGGTTGTTCAGAGAGTGCAGGAACTCACTCTGCAGGCCGGTTCTGGTGTGCAATCACAAGATGACCGGGCCCTAATCGCGGTCGAGCTGGAGGCGCGTTTGGAAGAGCTGATCGGTCTTGCGAACAGCGCCAATGCCAGTGGGCAATATTTGTTCAGCGGATTTGATGGTGAAACGCCACCGTTTGAACAACGTGATGGTGTGATCGAATTTACCGGAGATAACGGTCGACGTTTGTCCCAGATTGATCGTGGGCAGTTTGTAGCGACAAATGTCTCAGGTCAGGACGTGTTTGTGGATCTACCGTCTCAATTCACCAACGTCCTGGTACAGGATGAAAGCGCTGACAGTTCAGCCTTAAGGGAACTGACGATTGTAGATCAGGATGCCTTGGATGGGTTTTTTCCCGAGAAGCTAGTTATTCAGTTCAACGATCCTGCTGAAGCGGGTGGTCAAACAAACTATACCGTCCGTAGAGGTAGTGATTTACGCGTAGTAGAAGGTTTGGAGAACGTGGTCTTTTCTGGACCAAGTCCAATCGTCGCAAGTGGTATATCCTTTCGGATTGATGGGAGTCCGCAATCAGGCGATAGCTTTACCATCGCGAGTACCAAGCAACAGTCTCTTTTTGATACCGTAGCCGAAGTCACTACAGGATTAAAAGAAATCGACCCTGCGAACAATCCCGAAGAGTTTGAGCTGCTTATCGAGCGCACCATCGATGGTCTCAACGCGGCTTCAGAAAGCCTTTTAGGCGCTCGAGCAGATGTAGGGTCCAGGTTTAATACCCTCGCGGCAGTGAGCGACCTGCACGAGGATATTCGCCTACAATTACAAGAAGTGCGATCAGGTATAGAAGATCTCGATTTTGCGGAGGCAGTGAGTAACCTGGCCTTTGAATCGTTCTTGTTGGAGGCTGCGCAACAAAGTTTCGTGCGCATCAACCAGCTTTCTCTGTTTAATCGTCTTTAGGAGCAGTCTTCACTAAACGATCTGATTGCTTGGATCGATTTCTCATCTAAGAGGCTAATTTGTGAACAAAGTCTCTAAAGTTTCACTGATAGTTGCCGCTATTTGCTTTTGAGAACCCCTTTCAAGGCTTTTGTCGCGGAAGGGATGACTGAAAAAGCAAATGGAGTAGCAACTCATGCCTCAGGTAATTAATACCAACATCAGCTCCCTGACAGCGCAGCGGAATCTGGACCGCACGCAATCCGCAGGATTGACCGCACTTAACCGTCTTTCTTCCGGTTTGCGAATCAATAGTGCCAGGGACGACGCTGCTGGCCTCGCCATCAGCACACGTTTTACTGCACAAGTGCGTGGTTTGGGTGTCGCAATTCGAAATGCCAACGACGGTATTTCGCTTGCACAAACCGCAGAAGGTGCCCTTGGAGCCATGACAGAAAGTCTACAACGACTTCGTGAACTGGCTTTGCAATCAGCTAACGCAACCAACAGCGATTCTGACCGTCAGGCGCTCAGTGCGGAAGCCAATCAGCTGATCAATGAGATTTCTCGTGTATCTGATCAGACCAACTTTAACGGCCGTAAACTGCTTGATGGTAGCTTCACCTCTAGCGTTCAGATTGGTACCAACGTTGGTGAAGTCGTGAGCTTTGGTATTAACGAAGTAACGGCTGACGTACTTGGTGGAGGTATAGGCCAGGGGATCAGCGCGGTTGGTAACAGTAACTCACTGGGTAATGGCGACCTAATCATCAATGGTGTAGCTGTTGGCCCATCTGCCGCGGCTGATGACCAAGCTTCAACCGATAGCGCGGCTGCGAGCGCCATTGCTAAGTCTGCTGCGATCAATCGCGTATCGGATCAAACTGGTGTGACTGCGGAGGTCATCACTAACGTTGTTGCGGGTACTGACCAGTCTTCAACCACGCTCTCAGCCCAATCCGGTACGATTACTATCAACGATGTGGCAATCTCAGTTGGTGTGAGCACAGCTTCAACGACTGCAAACAGAGCTGCAGTTGTATCTGCAATTAACAGTCGATCAGATCAAACTGGTGTCGTTGCCGTTGATACAGGTACAGATGAAGGTGGTGTTGTTCTTGAAGCTGCCGATGGTCGTAACGTTGAAGTTGCGTTGTCAGGCGGTCTAACAGCTGGATTAACTGGTATCGCAGCTGACGGAACTTACACGGGTGGATACACACTCGTATCAAATAACGGTTCTGATATCGCTATCTCTGGTGGTGACGGTACCGGGTTTGGTGACTTGTCTAACTCAGGTTTGAGTGCCGGAACATTTGGCGGAACCGCCGCCTCGGTTGTTTCAGAAACCCAAACTGAAACTGCTCTGACATATACTGGTTCAGTAACTGGTTCGGCCACGCCAACCTCTCTGGTCATTGGTGCAACAAACGATGACTTCGTTGTGACGGTCGATGGGTCAACCAGCAGCACCCTAACGATTACCAACGCCACTTACACGAGTGTTGACGCTCTGGCTACGGAGATCGAAACGCAGATCAACGCTGATTTAGGTGCAGGTACAGTATCTGTAACGGCAGACGATACAGGCGCGATTAGTATACGTTCAACCTCAACAGGTACGGATTCAAGCGTCACCATTACTGATGCCGCAGCAAACAGTGCTCTTGCCAACCTAAACTTCACCTCTGGTGATACAGGTGCGGGTAGTCAGGTAGGACTTGCTGCCGGTGATTTGGTCATCAACGGTGTATCTATTGGTGCAAGCGTTGCTGATGATGACACTGCCTCTGACGTAACTGCAGTGTCTAGCGCAGGTAATGCGTCAGCAATTTCCATTGCAGCAGCGATTAACAAGGCGTCAGATCAAACAGATGTTAAGGCGACTGTTAATGCAACTACGCTGACCGGTGGTGATGGCACGGGTACGGTAACTGCTGGTCTGACCGGTATCATCCAAATAAACAATGTCGCTACAGCGCAGCTCACCACAGTCGCGGATGCAGAAACTAACCGTACTAGTGCGATTGATGCGATCAATGCGATCTCTGGACAGACTGGTGTTGTCGCGACCGACAACGGTAAGTCGATCACCTTGACGGCTGACGATGGTCGTAACATCAGTGTTGCTTTAGACCGTGCTCGTGCTACGGATCTGGACTTCGGTTCAAGTATCGGTTTGGACGACCAGTCGGTATCAGGCATTGGTGCTGGCGAGATTTCTCTTGGTGTTACAGCTGACTTTGTCAGCTACGCAGATGTTGCAGCAACAACCACTGGTACTGTTACCCTAACTTCTGGTTCTGCCATTGAAGTTGAAGGTGCGAACGGTGATGTACTTGTACAGGGTGCAGGTTTTGATCAGGGTACCTTTGGTGGCGCAACTGCGGGACAGTTCTTATCAGACCTGGATATCAGCACAGTTGAAGGTGCAGAGAAAGCGCTGAGCGCGATCGATAATGCACTAGACTCGGTTAACCGCGAGCGAGCGAATCTGGGTGCGATCCAGAACCGCTTGGATTCAACGGTAACCAGTCTTGCGATCAACGTTGAAAACCTGACCGCAGCGCGATCACGTATCCTGGATGCAGACTTCGCAACAGAGACTGCGGAACTGTCCAGGACTCAGGTACTGCAGCAGGCGGGTGTATCAATTCTGGCTCAGGCGAACGCCCAGCCTCAGTTGGTATTGTCGCTGCTCCAGTAATCTTAAGCGACTAGAAGTGCGAAGGCGGGTTGGAGAATCTCTCCAACCCGCTTAGCCCTTTAAGAAATATTGAGAAATACCATGAGCGATATAAATTCATTTGAAAACACACGCTCAGTCGCCGTTGAGGCGAGAACTCGATCTGCAAACCCTGCTGTGGAGCAGGCAAACTCAGGTCGTGATGGTGGCAAAGGCTTGCCGGTTCAAGAGAAACAGGCTACGCCACCCCAACAAGCTTCTCAGCCAGAAACGCAACAACGACGGTCTGCACGTGTAGAGCAAGCAGTAGAACAGCTCAACGAGTACGTTCAGTCTTTACAACGCGATCTGCAGTTCTCCCTTGATGAAGAACTGGGCCGCGCGGTGGTACGTGTCATCGATAGTAGTACACAAGAAGTGATACGACAGATCCCTAACGAAACCGCCCTTCAGTTGGCACGAAACTTGAAAGCTGATTTAGAAACAGGTCGGGTAGATCGTGCAGCTTCTGAGCTGCGTGTGCAAAATGCTGATCCGGTTGCCGCCGGTGGCGTTGATGCGCGACTAGGTTTAATCAACACAAGGGTCTAAGCAGTAGCAGCGTGTAAGGCTGTACTGCATACACGTATATGGCTTCAATACAATCTCTAGGAGTAGGTTCGGGCTTACTCACCTCGGATCTGGTCGAGGATATCATCGCAGCGGAACGCGAAGCGACGGACCTTCGGTTAGGTGCTAAACGCGCAGAATTTGAAGCAAAAATTTCTGCTTTCGGCTCCCTTCAGAGTCAGCTGGCGACATTGGATAGCGCCAGCTCTCAACTAGCAAGCAGCGGGTCCTTGTTGCTGAACTCCGTGACGTCTACCGACGAAAGCGTTGTCACGGCCACGGTCAACAGCACTGCGACACCTGGTATCCACACCGTTGATATCACCAGCACGGCAAGAGCTCACACGCTGACTTCCATTCGCTTTGATTCCGCTGACTCGGTTGTTGGTGACGGCACACTTGATTTTCGTTTTGGCACAACTACTTTCAGCGGCGGTGCATACGATACGTTTTCTGAAAACGAAGCGCTCGCTACTGCCTCAATTACAATAGACAGTTCAAACAATACATTAGACGGTGTCCGCGATGCGATTAACGCAGCAAACGTTGGTGTTACCGCATCGGTTGTTGACGACGGCCAAGGCTTTCTACTGGTTTTGAAGTCAGACCAAACGGGTGCAGATTACTCGATGGAAATCACAGTCACCGAAGGGGGTACTGCAGGTTTGTCAGCACTTGCGTTTAATGCAGGAGCAGCAGTTGAGGGCACTAATTTCACCCAATCAGTGGCTGCATCTGACGCGGTCCTCACGGTTGATGGTATCCCAATCACGCGAGAGACAAATACTGTCAGCGGTGTAATAGAAGGGCTGACGTTCAATCTGTTGGCGGATAGTGACGGTTCAGAAGTGACCGTCAGTGTGCAACAGGATACCGAGGCGATTACCTCGAATCTCCAGAGCTTTATAGATGCGTATAACAGCGTTAAGTCATTGGCGGATGAGCTTTCAGCATACGATACTGAAAATAACATTGCGGGTCTTTTGACAGGTGATTCAACCATCCGTAGTGTACTCAGCCAGATGCGAAGGTTTATTGGTGAGAGTATCCCAGACGTTTCATCGAGTAGTATCAGAGCGCTAATCGACATCGGTATTTCTACCAACCAGGATCTCGGCTTCCAACTTCAGCTGGATAGCACAAAGTTTCAATCAGCGCTTGCAGCGAATCCAGATGACGTTTTGGCTTTGCTGGCCTCTCAGTCCAGGGCTAGTGATAGTCAGATCAGCGTCAACGGATACACCAGTGAAACCCAGGCAGGGTCTTACACGGTGGACATCACTCAGGCCGCGACCCAAGGTTCCCTTTCGGGAGCGGTAACTGCTGGACTTGCTTCAACCATTACCATTGATGATGACAACGATACGCTCAGTATAGAGGTAGATGGTGTGACGTCCTCATCCATTACCCTGGCGCAGGGGAGCTACACCGATGGTACGGAACTTGCTCAGGAACTTGAGAGCCAGATAAATGCAGACGCAACGCTTTTGGCCGCAGGGGCCAGCGTTGAGGTGAATTATGACTCAACGAACCAGCAACTGGTGTTGAGCTCAACAACGTTTGGCTCGGAATCCAATATCGGTATCGTTTCGGTAGATGTCGATACAGAAACAGATTTTGGTCTGAGCGTCGTTGCGGCCTCGGGCAATGTCGGGACCGATGTTGCCGGGACGATTAATGGAATAGAAGGAACTGGGGTGGGTCAGTTTTTGAGCATTCCCTCCGGAGAGCAGGCGGCAACATCCGGGCAATACAGTGGTAGCGGCGTCACAACTTTTGATTCCCTGCCTGTAACGATTGACGCTGATAACGATACATTTCGAGTCAGTGTGGATGGACTGTTATCAGAAGACATCGTCCTGACCAATTCAAGCTACAACACTGCAGATGAGCTTGCGACCGAAATTCAAACTCAGATTAATGCAGACGCGACGCTGTTAGCGGCTGAAATTACCGTAGGTGTTGTATTTGATGACGCAAATAACCGGTTTGAAATCACCTCCGCAAGCACCGGAACCAGTTCCTCTGTAGACGTGACCTTTGCGGAAGCTGGTGTTGTTTCGGATCTGGGGTTGGTAGTTGCCCAAGGGGTTGATGGCGTTAACGCAACCAACATTGCTAATCCAGCAGCAGGCTTTCAAATCCAGGTTCAGGGCAGCACCATTGGTGAACGGGGTACTGTCACGCTAGTTCGCGGTGTGATGGATCGATTGACGAGCTATCTATCCCAAGTCACACAGTTTGACGGCACCATCAGCAATCGCGTCAGTGGATTAGAAACGAGCGTAGCGGATCTGGAGGAAGAGGCGAGTGAGTTTGCAACGCGCATGGATTTGTTAGAAGAGCGCTTGCGGCTTCAATTTGCAGCTGCTGATGCGTTGATATCCACGCTCAACAACACATCATCTTTCTTAGATCAGCAGTTAGCTACCTTGCCAGGTTATACAAGATCAAATGAATAAATCGCTAAAGTTGTGGGCGTATCTACCGACATATTAGTTGATGACAAAAAACAACAAGCGCGACTCGAACAAGGAATATCAGTGAAGGCTCAAGCAAATCAATACAAACAGGTCGATGTTCAAACAGCCATTGACGCCGCATCTCCGCATCAATTGATCGATATGCTCTTTCAGGGAGCCATTGATCGAGTTGCTCAGGCCAAAGGGTTCATGTCACATGGTGACATGGCGGGTAAGGCCCGCAGCGTAAATGCTTGTATAGACATTGTTGAAGGTCTGCAGGCCTCATTGGACCATAATCAAGGCGGTGATATAGCTGCCAATTTGGATGCATTGTACGAATATATGCAACGACGTCTGTTTCGTGCGAACGCAGACAATGACCCCAACGCATTGGTAGAAGTGACCGACCTTCTGCAGACACTGCGCGAAGCCTGGCTTGCCATAACCCCGGCTGACGATGCTTGAGGCGGAGTCAAATTATCAACAGGCGCTGGAGCAGCTGCGAGCCATAGAGCACGCGGTGGTACAAGGTGATCTGATTGGCGCGTCGCAGCAAGCGCGAAATCTGCTGCCATTGCTGCGTGTCGATCAGTTCGAGGATGCGGTCACTCTCAGGGCCAAAGTAGATGCGCTCAAAGCCTCCGTTCAGTCCTCTCGATCCAAACTTGCCGGAACGCTCGTAGGCGCTGCTCGTAAGCGTCAAGGTTGTGGCACCTACCAATCTATCCAGGGTGATCAAGAGTAACGTTGCATCAACGCTTGAGCTGACAGATATTTACACGCTTGTTTTCTGACACCGGTTACGGGGGTGGTGTCGAAAATTTGACCAATTTCAAATCCATACTTTACTTCCTGGTAAGCAACTAAGTTCTTATAGAGCAGGACACTTTAGATATGGATGCATTGCCCACCGAGGACGTCAGCGTCGGCGCTGCCTTTTCTATCGGCCTCGATTTTTCCAACGAAAATTCAAGTCGAGCAACACAAATTACTCAGCTACTCAAATTTGCCAATTTTGAACTGAGTGATATAGCCCAAGCGGATATTGTGCTCGGCGATGGTAATAACCGAGGGCAACACAAAGGGTATGTCACCCTGGTTGATTCGAATGACGACCTGGCCGGTGTTGCAGATCATGTAATTTGCGCGCGATGCAATTTAAGCAGCCTGATGAGTGCGTTCAGCCAGGCTTACAGCGTTGTACAGCAATTCCGAACGACCGGCGATGCTGATGTCGTCACCAGCGCTTTTGTTGGTAGCAGTGATGCGGCCATTTCAGTGCGGACAAGCGTCAGCAAAGCTGCTGCTGCGGACGTGACGGTATTAGTAACAGGTGAGTCTGGTACAGGCAAAGAAGTGGTTGCCCGTGCTTTGCACCTGGGATCAGCAAGAGCAACCGGACCTTTTGTGCCGATCAATTGTGGCGCAATTCCTGCCGAGCTTTTGGAGAGTGAGCTGTTTGGTCATGAGAAGGGTGCTTTCACGGGGGCGATTACGCATAAGACCGGCCGTCTGGAGCTTGCGCATGGTGGCACACTATTTTTGGACGAGATAGGCGATCTGCCGTTTGCCATGCAGGTTAAGTTGTTAAGGGCGATTGAGCAGAAGAGTTTTGAGCGAGTTGGCAGCACTCAAACACGGGTAGCCGATGTCCGTATTGTCGCTGCGACGCACAACAACCTGGAGGAAAAGATCAGCGCCGGTGAGTTCCGCGAGGATCTCTTCTACCGGCTTAATGTCTTTCCTATTGAAATTCCGCCGCTGCGAGAGCGCGTAGATGATCTGCCGTTGTTGATTTCGGTGCTGGTGGACAAGATTCGCGAGCAACAGGGATTAATGGTCAGATTTTCAGTTGAAGCACAGCATATGTTGGCGGCTTATCCCTGGCCGGGCAACGTACGTGAGTTGGACAACCTGTTACAAAGAATGTCAATCCAACATCCGCATGGGTTAGTAAAGATAGATGATCTGCCAAGAAAATATGTTGAGGGCGCAGCAAATCACCATACGAGTCTACCCAGCCAGGCTTCACAATCATCTGACCCGACCGAAGTTTTGCTGCCGGTCAACGGTATTGATTTGAAAGACTATTTGACTCGGCTGGAACGCAGTTTGATAGAACAGGCTCTGGAGGATACCAACGCGGTGGTTGCTAGGGCCGCTGATCGCCTACATATCAGGCGAACCACACTGGTCGAAAAAATGCGTAAACATGGCCTCGGGCGATTGGATTCCCTGCAATGATAGAGGTTATTGCTGATTGTGAGTCAGTCGAGGGACAACGACTGCATCAAGGGTTGATCGCTCAAGGATTCAGCGCTGAACTCGTTGCGTCTCATTCGGATGAATATGAGTGTGTACTTACCAAAGTCGAACATTTGCGCAGTCATCCTGAGTTACCTGGTCTCGGTTCGGTTGTGGTTTTTGGTGGTGAAGATACCGCCGAGGCGGCAAAAGAGGCACTCGCCTTGGGTGCAACCGACTATTTCCCAGAAGGTGCAAGCGTAGAACGGGTTTTGGCCTCGCTGAGTGATGATCCGCAACCTCAAGAGAAATCCAGAACGTTAACACCTGCGCGTGCAGGAGAATCGTTAAACCCTCAGATGCAACGTGTCTACGCCATGTCTGAGAGGGTGGCGAAAGCTGACATTGCGGTATTGATCAGTGGTCCAAGCGGTGCGGGTAAAGAAGTGATTGCCAAGCATATTCACGCTTGTTCCGGGCGAGCTAATGGACCCTATGTTGCAATCAACTGTGCTGCCATACCCGAAACAATCTTAGAAGCCACACTGTTTGGTCACACCAAGGGTGCATACACAGGCGCGAGTGAAGCTCGGCAGGGAAAGTTCGAGCTTGCGGCGGGTGGTACATTGTTACTGGATGAGATCACCGAAATGCCGATTGCCTTGCAATCAAAACTGTTGCGAGTGTTGCAGGAACGGGAAGTAGAACGAATTGGCAGTAATATGCCAACAGAAGTGGATGTTCGAGTCATTGCTGCGACTAACAGGGATCCGCAGCAGGCTGTGGCCGAAGGTTTGTTGCGCGAGGATCTTTATTACAGGTTAAGTGTGTTCCCGCTGGTTGTACCGCGCCTGATCGAACGTGCAGAAGACATATTACCGCTCGCACAGACATTCCTACTCAAATACGGCGGAACCGATTTGGTTTTCAGCCCAGAAGCGCAGCATTCCCTGATCAGCCACAACTGGCCTGGCAATGTTCGTGAATTGGAAAATTGCGTACAACGAGCGCTTGTGCTTTGTGACGAAGCAGAGATTCAAGTTGAACACTTGGCCCTGCCGGTATCTAACCCTCAAGCCTTAGAAATCACCAAGTCTGATCTGGCGAACCAGGTGGAGAGCAGAGAGGAAGAAATATTGCTGCAAAGTCTGGCGGCAAACAACGGAGTGCGCAAACGCACTGCAGCTCAGCTGGGAATTTCTGAGCGAACCTTGCGCTACAAACTGAGCAAGATGAGGGCGCGTGGTGTTATCGACTAATCAACAACGGATAATTGAATTGTCAGGATTAGATTATGCAAGTTAATCAGACGCAAGCCGACATGAACGCGCTTTTGCAACAAATGCGAGCGCTGCGCGACCAGACAGGTGAAATCAGACAGCTCCCCCAGATAGATAGACCTTCGGAGTCGACAAATGTTAGCAACACTGTACCTAGTGAGTTCGGCGGTATGCTTGAGTCGGCCATTCAGAGTGTTAACCAGCTGCAAAAAACGTCGGGACGGAGCGCAAATGATTTTGTAACAGGGCGGGAAAATGATCTGGTTAAAGTCATGATCGACTCGCAAAAATCGAGTCTTGGGTTCCAAGCCATGGTGCAGGTCAGAAATCGATTTGTTACCGCTTACCAAGACATCATGAACATGCCTATTTAGGAATTTAGGGTATGGCAGAACTTCCAATGACAACGACGCTTGAAGGACCCGCGGTCCCGGGTAGTGACTTCCTGAAGGGTGCTTTGGGCATGCCCGTAGTACGCCAGGTTACCCTGCTGATCGCCATGGCAGCCAGTGTGGCAGCCGCGGTTTACATAATATTTTGGATGCAGACCGGTGAGTTTAAACCCATCGGTGGCGCAACGTCGGCCATGCAGACCAACGAAATAGTAGGCGTGCTGGAGGGGGCGTCGATAGAGCATAAGATAGACCCCAAGAGCGGTATGGTGCTGGTACCGGCGCAAGATTTGTACGCTGCCAGAATGCGTTTGGCGGGTGCAGATGTACTAGATGGACAACAGCTGGGTTATGAACTTCTAGATGAAGAGCAAGGTTTTGGCGTCAGCCAATTCATGGAATCTGCAAAACACAGGCGCAGTGTAGAAGGAGAATTAGCTAAGAGCATTCAGACCATCACTGCGGTATTACAGGCACGAGTGCTGTTGGCGATGCCGAAAACTACGAGTTTTCTTCGTGACCGACGCAAACCCAGCGCCTCTGTTACTGTAACCCTCAAACCCAATCGACGTCTGACGAGTGATCAGGTTACTGGTGTGGCAAATCTGGTTGCAGCGGCTGTACCGGAACTGCATCCAAACGATGTAGTGGTTGTAGATCAATCCGGGGCATTATTGTCAGATAATCAGGCGGATCCTTCGCTAAAGCAGAGTGAAAAAGACCTTGCCTTAACCCGACGAGTCGAAGATTCGTTGCATGAAAAGGTGGCCAATATCTTGTCCCCTTGGGTTGGGTCTGAGCGATTTACGGCGGAGGTCTCTGCAACGTTGGATTTCACACGATCCACTGAAGCTGAGGAATTGTACAACCCCGATCTGGTTGCCCTGCGTAGCGAGCAAACAACTGAAGAGCAGCGAGTTGGAGGGGCTGAGGTTCTTGGTGGGGTCCCGGGCACGCTGACGAACCAACCACCAGAATTCAACGAAGAAACACCAGATGGACAGCCCGCACCTAATAGAACATCCAGTGTGCAAGCGGTGCGCAACTATGAGGTTGATCGGACGCTCAGTTATACCCAACATCAGGTGGGACAGATTCGACGGGTAAGCGTAGCGGTGGTAGTTGACGACAAGCCAGTAGTTGATGCGGAAACCGGAGAGACAGCGCTGGAGCCATGGACACAGGAAGAAATAGATCAGATTGTTCAAGCGGTACAAAGCGCAGTTGGTTTCCGAGCAGACCGAGGTGACCTTGTCAGCGTAGTTAATCGGACTTTTTTCCGGGCGCCAGTCGAAGAAGTGGAGCCTGAGCCGTTTTGGTCTGAAGCCTGGTTTGCAGACCTGTTAAAGCAGGTACTGGGTGGTATTGCCCTCATCGTCATTGTATTCGGGCTGATCAGGCCCATGTTTAAAAATCTCAGTCAGGCGGGTGAGCTTGTGCGGGAACAGCAAAGCATGGCGATTGCAGATATGACCCAGGCTCGGGAAGCCGCCTTGGAAGAGGCGGTTACAGGAATCCCGGCTGCAATATCCACAGACCCGAATGATTCTGCAGTCGAGAAAATGGAAACCGTAAGAAATCTGATTGAGGATGATCCTGCGCGGGTCGCCCAGGTGGTCAAGCATTGGGTGAGTGAAGAAGAGGGCGTGTAGATGGAACTGGAATCGGTTGATCAGGCGGCTGTGTTGTTGCTCACCATTGGCGAGCAGGAAGCGGCGAAAGTTCTTAAGCATCTGGATCAGCGAGAGATACAGAGAATCAGTGAGTCTATGACGGGCCTTGGTTCCGTAAGTTCGACACAAATTGAAACCGTCGTAGATGAGTTTTTGAAAACGGTCAGCGAGGAATCTGGGCTGACGATGCAAACCAATCGGTATCTTAAGGACACGTTGACCCATGCCCTGGGTGAAAACAAGGCAAATTCTGTCATAGAAAAAATCAGTGGAGGTAGCACCGCGGCCCTGGATCGTCTTCGCTGGATGGATGCAAGAACCATTGCAGACTTTATTGTGAATGAACATCCTCAAATTCAAGCGATTGTGATGTCCTTCCTTGAACCTGAACAGGCAGCTGCTGTGATCGATCATCTGCCAGAAGGCGAATTGCGACGGGACTTGATCATGCGAGTGGCAAATCTGGAATCGATTCCACCTGCCGCGATCGCCGAACTGGCTCAGGTTCTTGAAGAACAAGCAAGCCAAGCCGGACCGGCGCGCTTTGCGCAACTGGGTGGAATGCGTGCAGCTGCGGACATACTCAATAACATGGTTAAGGGTACAAACGAGCCAGTTATGGAAGCAATCCGCGAAGCGAATGAAGAAATGGGTGAAGCCATCAATGAACTGATGTTTGTCTTTGATAACTTGTTGATGGTGGACGATCGAGGAATTCAAACATTGCTTAAAGAGATTTCTACCGATGTCCTGACTGTTGCACTAAAAGGTGCGGATCCGGCATTGCAACAGAAAGTGTTTTCCAATATGTCAAAGCGGGCAGCAGAGCTCTTGCAGGATGATATGGAGGCCAAGGGCCCGGTACGTCTTTCTGATGTTGAAACCTCTCAGAAGGAAATTCTTGTTGTCGCCAGACGCCTGGCCGAAGATGGTGAAATCATGCTCGGTGGTGGTGGCGATGAAATGGTGTAGGCCGATGCATTCTTCGAGAAGGCCAGCAATTTTCCGTTCCAGGTACCTGTACGGCTCTGCAAGATGAGTAGATACCAATGGCGAAAACTTGTTGAAGGTGATTCGAGCGAGCGTGTGATACCGGCAGTTTTGTTGGCGTCCGGTCAAAGCGTAGATGGATCAGGGGCAGCTGGCCTAGAAGACGATACAGATCCGGGTGCGGCTGCTCAGGATGATTTTAAAAGAGGTTATGAAGAAGGTCTGGAGCAAGGCCGGCTCGCGGGATTAAGTGAGCTTCAGGAAAAGACTGCACAGCTCACGCTTGATTTTCAGGGTGCAATTCAGCTGCTCGTCGACCTTCGCCAAGACCTTGTGAAAAGTCATGCAGCACAACTTGCACAAGACATGGGTGCGCTTTTTCGCGGTGTCTTTGATCATGAGATATCGCTGTGTCCAGAGCTCCTGGAAGCGGTGATTGACCGAGCCGGTGTGGATATATCTGTTCCAGTCCGGGTTGAGGTTTCACCTGTGGTGTACGATCGCTGTGTGCAGCTCGCATTTTCTTGTCCTGTCGAATTGGTTGCTAATGCGAATGTAGCGCCAGGGTCGATACGCTTATCAAACAGTGATTTCGCGGGGTTGATCGATGTGCCCGGAAATCTTGATCAACTACTGAATCGAATTTCTGTTGCCGACCCGGAACAGCACCAACAGGAACCTTTGGATAGTCTTCGCGAGGAATCTCTGCAGGCGACAGGGCAAGAGCGCCAGGTGGACTCAGATGAGTGATCTTAATCGCCATGTTGCTATGGTACTGGCACATAAGGACGAATTGTTCACGCTGGATCGATTTGCAAAGGTAGAACGAGCGATTGGTATGCTCATCGAAACCAGCTTAATCGATGCACCCATCGGCTCTGTTTGTTATTTGGAACATGAGGCGAGACAAATTCCCTGTGAAATTGTTGGCTTCACTCAGGAGCGATGCTTCTTAATGGCGCTTGATTCTATCAGTGGCGTGCAATCCGGAGCATGGTTAAAGGTGCCTTCTGGACGCGCCGGCGAGATTGGGATGGCTGCACCCGAGGCCTTGATAGGTCGAGTGATCAGCGGTCTTGGTGAGCCGTTGGACGGTAAGGGTGCTATCCCCGGACCTCGAACAGTATCCGTGGTTCACGCCATCAACCCAATGGATCGTCCCCCGATTGATTCCATTTTGGATACGGGAGTTGGTGTGGTCAACAGTTTGTTGACGATGGGCGTGGGTCAACGTGTTGGCTTGTTCGCAGGAAGCGGGGTCGGAAAAAGTGTATTTCTTGGCATGCTGGCCCGTCATGTTCAGGCAGACGCTGTGGTTGTTGGTTTGGTTGGGGAGAGGGGGCGAGAAGTTGCTGAATTTGTTGACGAGGTACTTGGTGATGGTTTGTCACGATCTATCGTGGTGGCAAGTCCTGCCGATGATTCACCAGCGATGCGGCTACGGGGAGCGCGGATCGCAACAGAACTCGCGGAGCAATTAGCCAGACAAGGTAAGCAGGTTTTACTGCTTATGGACTCGCTGACGCGGGTTGCTCAAGCTCAACGAGAAATCGGGCTGGCTATGGGCGAACCTGCCGCAACTAAAGGATATACGCCGTCGTCTTTTGCATGGTTACCACGTCTGGTGGAACGAGCGGGCAGATTTAGTGAAAACGGCGGCTCTGTGACAGGGTTTTATACCGTATTAATGGAAGAGGATGATTTACAGGATCCGGTTGTAGATACAGCCAGAGCAATTCTCGATGGGCAT
Source organism: Pseudomonadota bacterium (assembly GCA_039028095.1). Lineage (GTDB taxonomy): Bacteria > Pseudomonadota > Gammaproteobacteria > Pseudomonadales > Azotimanducaceae > UBA4421. The sequence goes on along the minus strand of JBCCIU010000033.1, from coordinate 1,301 downwards.
TTTGTTCTGAGCAGAGATATTGCTGAGCGGGGCATATATCCAGCGATCGATGTATCCGCGTCGGTAAGCCGCCTGATGAACAAGCTTGCTCAGCCCGATCAGCTAGACAAAGCGAGGCGTTTTCGGCAGCTATGGCATGTCTACGATGAACAACAAGACCTCATCAATGTAGGGGCCTATCGTAAGGGCACCGATGGGGAAATTGATGAAGCGATCGATCGTTTCCCCGCCATGTGTGACTTTATTAGTCAGGGATTGATGGACAAAGTCGTTATGAACGACGCGTTGACTCGTTTGGACAATTTGTTTCAATCCGTGACTGGTCAGGTCGGGCAAGGGTTAACCTTAGATCAGGAATTTGGTGTTTCATCCGTTGGAACACCTTTGACCGAACCGGGAATACCAGGTGGCGCAGGTGAAAGATAGATTGCGCAGGCTCCTGTCGGTAAAACGCATTAAGGAAAAGCAATCCATGCAAGCGCTGGCTCGCGCTCAACAAGCGACCGAAGCCGCAAAGGGCGAACTGGAAAATTCGCAGAACATGAGTTGCGAATATAAGGCGAAACATCTAGACGTGCCTCGAATCAGCCCCCTGATGCTGAAACAGTTTCGGCAGTTTTACGGCCAGCTTGCTCAGGCCAAAAGCATCCAACAAGCTCAGGTCGAGCAAGCGCAATTGGCTGAGCAAACTGTCAGAAATCATCTAACGGCCCATATGTATGAGCGGCGCGGTGTAGAAAAGGTTGTCGCTAAACGTGACCAACAGCACAGAACGGCGCAGAACCGGAAGGCGCGACGCGCGCAAACCACCAACCCTGCATCCTTCGTCTAAGCTTAGATGGAACCCGTTGACTAATTTATTGGGAGTAAGATATGGCTGTGAGCGCATCGTTTGATGAATCAGCACAGAAGTTAACGATTTGCGTGGAAGGGCGGTTTGATTTCAGCGCACACAAGGAATTCCGTGATTCTTACGAAACTATCGAAACTGCTACTGCTTATTCAATAGATATGAGTGACGCAAATTACATTGATAGCTCAGCACTTGGGATGTTGTTGTTGTTGCGTGATCATGCAGGTGGCGATAATGCGGAAGTTGAGATCGTCAATTGCAATTCAGATGTTAAGAAAATACTGACAATCTCGAATTTCGATCAACTGTTCGTGATTCACTAGACGTCACTCCACGCACAGTAAATTATGGATGTTCGAAGTACCCCTAAGGTCCTTGTTGCGGATGACAATGCAGTAGATAGAAAGGTTCTTTCTGCGATTGTCGGGCGCGCAGGCTTTGATGTGAT
>JBCCIU010000032.1:0-54411 GCA_039028095.1 Pseudomonadota bacterium | reverse complement strand
CCGCCGTAGTTGGCCTCTAGACAAACGCCCAAACTAGTTTTTTGGTCTGTTTCTCATGCAACGCCCAATGAACGTGAAGCCTGGTTGCGCATGCGTCGTAGGGGGAAATATTTGACTGGGAGGGGCGAGCCAAGTGGGATGCTGCGCGAGCCAAGTGGGATGATGCGCGAGCGAAGTGGGATGCTACGAAGTTGGATGCACCTCGCGCCACAACCGCCGATGCAGCCACTCCTGCTACTGCGTCAGCTGAGCCCTCTGCTTAGGCCCCACCCAAGCCTGTGACTTAGGAGCGGGCTTCAAATGGCAACGCGGCGTCTATCTCCTCAACCGAGCCCAGTGCGGGGGCAACTGTCGACATGGCCCCTGCAGATTTGAGCGCCATCCTGCGCAAGTTGGCTTCCCAGGAGTCTACCGACGACGTCCTGGAAGCCCTGCCCTCCCTGGTAACACCCTAGCTACCTCTGAGCACACTGCTGGACCCGGAGACGTGCTGTAGCCTCTTCGACGCGTGCCTTGCCAAAGGCAACCTTTCGCTTGCTCTTGACATTTATCGGGCTATGACCCGTGACACCAGCAGCGAGGTTGGGAGGGACGAGCCCGAGGCGGGGCCCCAGTAGCTGTCCCCCGACCCTAGGTGGCCACCCGCGGACACCCGCGTGGTGCAACATGTAGTCAACAGCCTGGTAGCTTCCCTGCGAGTGTAGGACGCCATTAACGTGATCCAAGGCCTGTAGTTCCGGGGTCTGGCCAATTCCGAGGAGGTTCCATTTGGCAGCACCGTGTACTGCCCCTTCCCACCCTATGACCCGCTGTGCGTGATGCAGCCGCAGACCGCGGTGCAGCAGGTGCGGTGCGCCAGCACGCGCTACGTGTACGACCTCACCGCGGGTAAGGTGAGCAGCGTGACGTCACAGGAAGCGGGGTAATAGTCCAACTGGTTCACCCGCACCCTGCAGTCCTACCTCCAGCGCACACCTGCCGCGGCCGTGCACGAAATCCTGCTCCAGGGCCCCGATGGCCAAGCCCGCACGTTTCGGTGCGGGACGCCCACCAACGAGGTGCCATGCCAAGAGGGCGAGCGCATTACCGTAGTGTCGGTTCCCACCGACCCCCTTAAAGGCATGGGCAGTGTGCTACCCCCTTCACCTCCCAACACCTCCCCTGGGTAGGCCCTCAGCGTCACAAACCACTTCACGGGGCTAAACAAACCCCTGGTCAAGCCCCCACCCGACCAAGTCCGTCAGGGACTGCCTGGCTGGGTGGGTCCCATGGCGATCATTTTGGCGGGTAGCGATGCCGCCGCAGGGATGATTGACCCAGCCCTGCCGTTGGTGGGGGTTGGGGCTATGGCACTGCTGGTGGGCAATGCGGTCATGGTGGATTAGGTGGTGATCCCGCGGCTAAAGATGCTTCCAGTGGAGAAGGTAGCTAAGGAGTCGGTGCAGCAGGCGCTGCTCGCGCGGCACGACAGCCTCGTACAGAAGCTACAGACGCTCGTGGAGGAAGCATCTACGGATGTGCGCCTGCTGGCTAGGCTGTGGCAGCTGACGCGCAAGATGCAAGTGCTGGGGGGTTCTGGGGAGGAGCTGTACGCTGCACGGTTGGAGCGCGTTGAGGTGGCACGTGTGAAGCTGGGGGAGAAGCTGGCGCAACAGCTGGAGCTGATTGAGCAGTTTGCGCGGGTGGTGAACATGATCGAGGTGGAAGTAGAGTTGGACATGCAGGTGCCTGAGGCGGAGGTGGCCAACATTGAGGAGCAGATTGCCAAGTTACTCGAGGTAGAGGAGCTCCAGCGGGAGTGGCAGGCTTAGGTGTAGGCTAATGACGAGGCGTAAACGAGTGGCAAATCGCACCAGCTGCGAGAGATCAAAATCAATCACATTCCATCCGGTTAACACATCCGGATCTACCTGCTGGACCAGCTTTTGGAAGTGTAAAAGTGCAGCACGTTCATCCGGTACACCCACCGCGCCGGAGGGCATCGGCCGATGCAATGGATCTACAATCACGACCTCATCAATGTGACGTTCCTGCGCATTGCAGTAACAGGCTATCGCCAACAGCCTGTCTGTCTGGGGGTTGGTTTCGATATCAAACGAAAGGACACGAGGTAATATTCGAGCATTACTCGGTCCGGTCTCTGGGTTATGAAACACCAGATCTGTACCAGTGCCAGGTAGTGCCTCACCCTCTATGGCGATCCCGCCCTTGATCCCACGATCAATGAGATACCGCATGGCAAATCTCACATCTGCTTCGAAGGTCTTCAACCCCAGCTGATGCAGGCCATCGCGTACCCCTGGCACATCAGCCGGAACCTGGGTGTCGACACGAGCCAGCGGTACGCCCGAGAAGCTGACAAGATCCGTGGTTGAAACCTGAGCGCGAAGTACATGTTTCGCGTCAGCTTGATGTACGTAAAAATGCGGCTGTTGCTGGTTGTCTCGGACCGAAAAAGTCCGACCATCTTCCAGGCGGCCAAATAAGTAGACGACGGGCTGGCTTTGTTGAACGCGGTAGGTTGCCTGAAGAACTACCCCCTGGAAGAGTGCCATCTTAAGAATGTTTAGAAATGCCTGTCATGCGTGCAACATATCATTAAAATCCAACCTGACGTATACCCAACAAACTGGACGCAAACTATGTCCACTACGGAACAACCATCATCAAGCTTGCAGAGACTGGAATCTTCCGTGGCTGAGCTTGAGAGCAGGCTGGAGTTTCAGGATAGTACGATCAGTACCTTAAACGACGAACTTGTCGCGCATCAAAAGATCATACTGACGCTGCAGAAGCAATTGGCACTGGTGCTGAAACGGCTGCCGGAAAAAGACACTCTGGATCACGATCCCGAATCTGAGCCTCCTCCACCCCACTATTAGTGCTCTAACGCCTGGACCAAAGGTTAAGACCGATCGCGACGAAAAATCAGGGAAAAATTGTTTGCCGGCTGCTGTACGATTTCCAACAATCCAAAATCTCGCCGGGACCCACACTCAAGCACCTGTTCCAGATCCCTTATCCCCCAACTCGCATCCCGTTCACGTAAGCTTTGATCAAAACGCCTGTTGCCTGGGCTTGTGAAGTGGCCATCACGATGAAACGGCCCATAGATATGGATCACACCGCTGTCCAACAAACACACGTCACAAACATCAAATACCCCCGCAACCGCCTCGATCGGACTGATATGCAATAAGTTTGATACCAAAACGGCATCAAACAAGCGTGCCGTTTGACGGGGCGTTTGCAGGACATCCAATACGTAAGCTCGCTCGATATTATGATATCCCTCAAGAACGCTTTGCAGCTCGCTGACCAGTTCACTACTCACCTCAGAAGGTTGCCACGTTACCTGCGGCATCGCCTTAGCGAAATATAATATGTGTTGACCGGTGCCGCTCGCCAGTTCGAGGGCTCTGTGGCCCGGCTTCAGATAGTCTGCAATGACATTGAGGATAGGCGTTTTGTTACGCTCGGCAGCCGGAGCGATGCGCATGCTTGTCAAGCTAACGAGCTATATGAGGAAGTTGTCGCCTGGGCAAAAGTTGCTCGCTGGTATACGCAGCATCCAAAAGCAATTGCTCCTGCCAGGCTCGACCAAGCAATTCTAAGCCTACCGGCATGCCCTCGACCGAAAATCCAGCAGGGAACGATATCGCAGGTAAGCCACTATTGGCCGCCAGACGACAATTGGTGCCACCTTGAGGTTCACCCCTTGGCGCGGCAATCTGACGAATGGTCGGATAGGCCAATACATCCAGATTATGCTCATCCATCAGCCGGACCAGTGCGTCACGAACTTTTTGTCGCTGCTCCATTTCGCGCTGATAATCTTCAATTGGCGCATCGTGCAGATTCAACGACGCATGCAACGAGGGTAAAACTTGTCGATGTGGCTGATCGCTCGACACAATTTCCGCTAGATCTTTCAGATTGAGCTGAGGGTGTTGCATAAGATAACGATTGATATCCTCGGCAAAGTCTGCGATCAGCACATAGTGTCCATCAAACGGTCTGGCTAAAGATTCCTTGACCCCTGGGCTACTCAACTGCACAACATCCCATTGTGCTTTCAGAGATATATCGGCCAACGCTTGCTGAAAAACCTTTGCCACTGGCGCGTCCGCTTCATCTATTTCCAAATAATCTGACATGACACCAACTTTCAACTCACGCCGGATTTGCAGGGCATCAAAAAAGCTGGCAGGAATGCGCCCGGCAGATTGTTTGGTCTGTTCATCTTTAACATCCGGCCCAACGGTCACATCCAACGCGATGGCAAGATCTTCAACAGATTTAGCCAATGGTCCACCAATGTCCTGGGTATGCGACAAAGGTATAATTCCAAAACGGCTACTTAAGCCCTGAGTTCCACGCAGTCCCACAAGATTGTTGTGAGCAGAAGGGATGCGAATCGACCCGCAGGTATCACTACCCATGCCCAGTACCGCGAAGTTCGCAGCGACGGCTGCTCCAGTCCCACCACTTGACCCCCCAGGATTGCGCGACTGGCCATAAGGATTTTTGGTTTCGCCAAAAGACGAGCCCACGGTGGTGATCCCATAGGCAAACTCGTGCATGTTGGCCTTGGCGAGAATAATCGCACCAGCTTCTTTCAGCCGAGCAACAGAGTGTGCGTCATAACCCGGGTCGTGTCCGGAAAACAAGGCAGAACCCGCAGTGGTCGCCATGCCTTTAGTAAGATAGTTATCCTTCACAATAACCGGCAGACCATGCAATCGCGAACGCACACGGCCCGCTGAACGTTCGCGGTCCAAGGATTGTGCTTCTTTCAAGGCCTCTGGATTGACAGTCTGGATGGCATTCAGACCACTTGTTCCATCGAGCTCATTGATTCTATCCAGGTAGAACTGTGTCAGCTGTTGGCTACTCAACTCACCACTACCAAGCAGCGCTTGCAGCTCAATCACACTGCGTTCAAGTATCTGCGGCATCACATCCCCCGAAGTTGCCGTTGCACTAATGCTGGTCGAGCTTATTAGAGCAAGCCCAGATCCCAACAACGCTCTGCTGACCCACGCAACACAACGCCTCTTGAAGAAGCTAAAACTGAACATCCGCTCAGATTAATCGCATCACCCACTCAAGGCGAGCAGAATCGGGAGCAAATTGAATTGCCTACTAGGGGCACTGAGGCCAGGCAACCTCAGGCAGAGTTGCGGGCCCCCATGCGTTGATTGCGCGCCTGCTCCAACTGTTGATGCAGAACTTGGAGACTCTTGTTGTGAAGACGCTGTTCTCGGGTGAGCTCGGCGACCTTTTCCTGTTCATAATCCAACGCTTCGGATTTGCGCAACAGTTGTTGCTCCAGAGTTTTGACTTCCTCAGCACATTCTTGCTTGGTGCGCTTCAAGGCTGTTTCCAACGTTGTACAACGTGACTGGAGCTGCTGAAATTCTTGATCATTTTGCTCACCAGCAGGGGACTGCCGAACCTCAGCATCCATCGGCTCTGCGCAAAAATCATCATCACTCAGACGATTCTCTTCGGCAAATTTCAGGGCTTGTAAGGCTTCCTGGCTACGTCGCAGTTCTTGCTCGCCTTTTCTCAACTGCTTCTTTAACGATTCCACTTCGTTTTGAGCCAGCTGTCGGGCCTCCTTATACTGATCTAACTTCGACTTCAGCTTTTCGATCTGCTCATCTCTACCACGCAGTAGAGACTCCAGTTGTGGCAGCTTGGATTTGGCGTCGTTAACCGATCTGTGTGCAGCCTCGTCTGTCTGCTGCGCTTGCAGATTACGCAGGAACCACCCTGCGGCGCCGCCAATTCCCGCGGCAACGACGATATAGAAGAACATCTTCATTAAAAGGAAAATCATACCTGGCCTCCAAGCACGCGAAATTCAATACGCCGATTTTTGTTCCGCCCCTCGGCAGTGCTGTTGTCGGCAACGGGTTGGCTCTCGCCATAACCGACCGCCACCACCAGACCGGACGGGACACCCAGCTGCACAAGGTGTCGGGCCACTACGTCTGCTCTGCGCTGACTTAAGGTCAAGTTGACCTTGGCATCACCTTTACTGTCGGTGTGGCCAGCAACCTCCAAGCCCCCGATACTGTTGCTGCATTGGCGAATGATCATGGCCAACATGCCCATCAGATCGTGACTGCCGGCAGTGAGCTTGGTGCTGCCCGATTTAAACGTGACACGCTCCTGGCTCAAGTACTCATCAACGTTTTTCTGACAGGTTCCCTCTTGGCCAATTATTTGAAGTTGGTTGTCAATCTCAACAATGCCAAATACGGATTCTAATCTGTTCATCACGCTGCGCTGGGCGGGCACATCAGGGACCGCGCCGGTCACGACGATGTGTTGCCCGTCTATCTCAATTCCGGACCAGTACAAGTCCTCCTTTTCCAAGGCGCCACCAATCTCTTCCGCCAGCTCTCCTTCAATGGCAGAAATTTCGGTAAAGACGCAGATAAAGTAAAGGCAGATCAGCAGCGTCCCAGCTGCGGTTAAGATTTCAAACTGTGAAAATCGAAAATCCATTTCTTTTCTAGCGGTGATGTCGGGTGCCTGGATCCAGCTCATATTGTCCCAAGCTTGCCTTTCAGGAAATGGGAGCAAAGTCACACTTTTTCAGGCGCAGATAACCAGCCAGAGTAAGAAGCTGGGCGGCTATGGTGAAAAAAAGGCCGATGCTTGCGCCAGGGCAAGCACCGGCAAGCCGCTCGGGGAAATTCTCAGTTCAGTTGAAAATGTATTCGCTGGCGCACGCCGGCGACTTCGACCGCTTTGCCATGGACAATTTTCGGGCGATATTTGTAGCGCAACACGGCCTTCAAGGCCGCTTGGTTGAATGCAGACCCTGGTTGAGCATCTACCACAAAGGGGTCTACTACCCGACCCAGCTTATCCACCGCAAACTCAATCAACACCCAGCCTTCGATACCTTGGGCGAGCTGGCGGCGCGGATAATCGGGGGCTACAGTCACAATGGGTGTCAGTTCGCCATCTGCCGGGGCCAAATCAAATACATGCTCGGCGCTACCTGGCACGGGCCACTTCGTCGACCCAACGATTTCTGTTCCACGACCAATTACGGGCTCACGGATGGTGGGCGGCTCGGCCTCGGGTTTGATCGGCTCTGGGATCGGTGGAATTGGCGGGACTTCCTCCTCCGGAGGGATCAGGACCAATTCCACCGGCCCAAGGATAAACGTTTGCGGAATTTCTATGTCTTTCTCCGCGACCACACTCTGCATGATCAAAAACAACACCGCAGTCATGGCCGCGCCCATCGGTATGGGGAACAGCCTCTTCAGCGGCATCTGCGCAATTATTGTTTTGTGGTTGTAACTTAATGTGGACATAACAACTCCCTGATTGACTACAGGTCTTTGTGCAAACTGAACCTGAAGTGTCTATGAACCATCACACTACCCAACGAACTAGGAACTGAAGCATCATGAGAAGGGAAACCTAGAGCCAAATCCAAATCCCAATTGCGGCGCCCAACCGCTAAGACCTCCGCTGGATATCTCGAATCGATCACCGCTCTAAGGGCCACTGCTTCGAACACATAATGACTGCTCGAAACAATCTGCGGTTGTGTCACGCCACCATCAGAGCTGACGTAAAATCCAACCGTTACACTGCCTTCTAACTCTTGACGCAATGCCTGACCCGGATAAATCACCGGCGGCTCATATGCGGGGGTTCGCAACCTGTTTTGTTGAGGGGCAGATACCTCGGCAGAGAATTGGTTGTAGTGATAAATTTCCGGAAACAGAGGAGCGTTGGATGCGAGCCGCAGTGCCTCACTGCGCACATGGGCGTCCGGGATTCCTTGAACCGAATCGACTCCCCGAGCCACCGGTTCGATACCAGCGAGCAAAACCACGACGCAAAGAACACCAACCACACACCAGTAGACGCCGGAGGTATCTAATTCCAGCTCTCGCAGTTGCGAAAACCGACCGATACGTCCTACCAGATGGTGTTCATGCATGCTGGTGACAGAAAGTGGGGGCGTATGTTTCCGCGCAACAATTTCTTCACCGGCTACGCCAGCCAAGGCTTCGAGATAAACTACCGGATGCCCAATCTGTTCGGACGCCTTGTCATCGCAGCTTTCTTCAATACTTCGCACAAATCCTGCGTAAAGATAAGAAATCCAAGGCATCCACCAATACACCAGCAACAACGCGCGACACAACAGTAGCCACAGATCATCACGTCTAGATATATGCACTAATTCATGCGCCAGGACACTGCGCAACACCTGCTCGTTCCAGCCGATGTACCTGGCAGGCAGTACGATAGTCGGCGTAACCAGACTGGTTGAACAAGCCATTCCACCAAGCCGGAGTTTAGGGGAATCTACACCTAGCGCTCGGGCCAGTTCATCCACGGTCGCATGCAGCTGTTCGTCTTCGATACACCTCAAGTGATGGATTCGGCGCAATTCGATGGCCACACCATACGCGTAGTTCACCAACCCAAGAAAAGCCACTACACCCCAAGTCCAAATCAGCACGTCAGGTAAACCTTCACTGAGACTGAATTTGGGAACCACATCCACAGGCAGATACCAGGTTGCCCAACTTCCCCATAGCATCCACGGCAGAACCGCCAGGGCTGTCACACTGATCATTAACAGGATACGCCTTGATGGCGCATTTCGGGGGAATGCTAAAACACATACCAGTGTGAACAGCCCTGACAGTAAGACTATGCGGATGAGTTCTCGCCAGCTCATCCAATCCGAGGTCCCTACCCATTGTCCTATCTGCTCCAGCACAAGTGATCCTATTGGTCTTTGATCTTTTTCAACTGAGCTTCAATCTTGGCGATATCGTCCTGACTCAGCTGTTCAGCCTGGCTGCCTAGCAGGTTCACCACAGCATGAGCTGCCGAGCCGTCAAAAAACGTATTAAGCAGACGTCGCATGGCACTGTCCTGAGCATCGTCCTTAGGCACCAGGGGGTGATAAACATATTTGGAACCGGACTGACGGTAAGCCACGTGGCCCTTGTCCATCAGTTTTCGAACCAGTGCGCGCACGGCCGAATAGCTGGGTGAGTCTGGAATCTGATCCTGAATTTCGCCCACACTCGCCTCTCCTCGGGCGTAGAGTACGTCCATGATCTGCCGCTCTCGACGGGTCAGGTGTACGTGTTTGCCGTGGACCATAAAATTTTCCTCACAGTGGGTGGGTCTACGCCCAGTTTCTGCTAATTTTTTAGCACTATGCTATGTTTTTAGCACCTCCATTACTTATTCGCAAGCCCCAAATGTAATCAGGCGACACCAACCAGCCCCGGGGATGTTCTTAGTGAGTTTCGAGGGGTACACTTTGCCCTTGCTTTGAAGGAGGGGGATCCCATGCAAGTAATCACCACCACCGTGGGTCGCGGTGTTTTTATTGTGCTATTGGCAGCGATGAGTGTGGCCTGCTCAGAATCGACACCAACACAAGACGCAGTCACGCCAACCAGCGATACGATCGGAGCACCCGATCGGACGACGCAAATCCAAAAATCCACCGCAACCATTGATGGCGCAAGAATTGTCAGCGGCGAAGCGGGCAACTGGTTGTCCACCGGCAGGACGTACGACGAACAACGGCACAGCCCACTTGACCAGATCAACATCGAAAATGTGGATCAGCTGGGGCTTGAGTGGTACTGGGATACTGGCACCAAACGTGGGCTATCAGCGACCCCTATAGTTGTTGATGGTGTGATGTTTACCTCGGGGTCGTGGTCGGTGGTTTGGGCACACGATGCCAAAACCGGCGAGCTGCTGTGGGAATACGACCCAGAGGTTTCTAGGGCCTGGGCGCGCTACGCATGTTGCGATGTGGTCAACCGGGGTGTCGCCGCGTGGAAGGGTAAAATCTACGTCGGCACTATAGATGGTCGACTGGTCGCGCTAGATGCGGGTACCGGTGAACCAGAATGGCAGGTGAACACCATACTGCCTAACCGCCCCTATACCATCACCGGCGCCCCACGCATTGTTAAGGATAAAGTGATCATCGGTAACGGCGGTGCTGAATATGGCGTTAGAGGCTATGTTACAGCCTACGATGCGGCCACCGGTGAAGAGGAATGGCGCTTTTATACCGTACCGGGTAATCCGGATGATGGATTCGAAACCAAAGACATGGAGGAAGCGGCAGCCACCTGGCGAGGCGGCAAATGGTGGGAAGTTGGTGGCGGTGGCACCGCGTGGGACTCCATGGCGTTTGACCCGGAGCTTAACTTACTTTACATCGGCACCGGGAACGGTTCTCCCTGGAACCGTTACATTCGCAGTCCGGGGGGCGGGGACAATCTCTTTATCTCTTCTATGGTCGCATTGAACCCAGATACCGGCATGAAGGTCTGGCACTATCAGACAACCCCCGGAGATACCTGGGACTACACTGCGACACAACATATGATTCTGGCAGATATTGAAATCGATGGGGAAATGCGCCAGGTCATCATGCAGGCCCCAAAAAACGGTTTCTTCTACGTGCTCGATCGAACTAATGGCGACTTCATATCTGCGGAAGCTTACGTTCCAGTGACCTGGGCGACCCACGTAGATCCTGAAACCGGGCGACCCGTGGAAAACCCTGAGGCGCACTATGCAAACGAAAAGAAGCGCATAAAGCCCGGCCCTTTGGGAGGTCACAACTGGCACCCCATGACGTATCACCCGGGCACGGGACTGGTTTATATACCCGCGCTGGACCTGCGTTTTGACTACGCCCAGGAAAACGCGTTTCGACATTCCCCTGAAGATTGGAATCTGGGCGTCGACTTTAAAGAACAGGCGCCGCCGCCAACGGCAGAAGAAAATATCGACAACCTACAGGCCATTAAAGGTTATCTGGCGGCGTGGGACCCGGTTAGTCAACGAGAGGTATGGCGGGTACAACACGCCACCGCCTGGAACGGCGGTCTCCTCTCCACAGCAGGGGGGCTCATATTTCAGGGTCGTGCTGATGGTCAATTTGCCGCATACAACGCGGAATCGGGTGAGCTGGTTTGGGAAAGCCCGGTGCACGTGGGTATCATCGCGGCTCCGGTAAGCTACAGCATCGACGGTGAACAGTACATCAGCGTCGTCGCCGGTTGGGGTGGCGCATATGGCGTGGCGTCAGGGGCTCCCCGGCATCGTAACAACGTGCTTTCTGACGGCAGGATTCTGACCTACAAACTGGGTGGCAAAGACGCGTTGCCAACCCCCGAGGTCACCTATCTGGCGGTGCCAACACCACCTGAAATGGACTACACGAACGACCAACAGCTCAAAGGCCAGGATCTCTTTCACGAGTATTGCGCAGTTTGTCATGGACCAGGCGTAGGTACATCCGGACCCATCGTTAACCTGATGTATGCGACTGCCGAAACCCATGATTTCTGGGACGCTATCGTGATTGGAGGTGCTTACACGCAGAAAGGGATGCCAAATTTTGCTCATGCATTTACACCTGAGGATTCTCAAGCCGTCAGGGCCTATGTAATCGAACGCGCTAAAGGGGTGATCGCATTTTGCGAAAGCGTCTATCGGGAACAATATCCTGAGCTGCTTGATTCCGCCTGTGAGGTCCCCCAGGTTACGTCACTGGGGGGTAATGAGTAGCTGAGAAATAGCTCGTCCTTCTAGGAAGACCCCGTCTGGGCAGTGTCCAGACGGGCGCTACTGCAAAACCAGAGGTTCAGCCGCGACTTCAACCGCAATCGGCAGATGGTCAGAGATCTGACAGTCCAGAACGCGGTAGTCTCTCAGGCTCAGATCTGGAGAAACAAGAATATGATCCAGTGCGGCTTTTGGCTCCCAGGCGGGATAGGTAGGTCCAACCTGCCCTCCCATCAAATTGAGCTCTCGAAGTGCTGTTGTTTCAAGCAAAGTTGAAGCAGGTGTATTCATGTCTCCCATGATCACCACGCTCTCTTCTCCATCCAGACGCTGCGCAATATAGTCCAGCTGATGCCTGCGCGAACGTTCCCCGAGGGAAAGATGCATCATCACCACCACCACATCACGCTGGCCTAATGGCAATCTCAAAAACATGGCACCACGCCCAGGAATTACACCGGGAAGTTTATGATCCTCGAGATTCCTGGGTGAGACGCGCGACAACAGTCCATTCCCATGCTGAGCGATGGGTCCGAGGTCACGGTTCAGCTGGGTGTACCAATATGGAAAGCCCGCCACCTGTGCAAGAAATTCCACTTGATTGATAAATCCACTACGAATACTACCGGCATCAATCTCCTGCAGACTGACCACATCGTAATCACGAATGATTCGCGCAATTTCCTGCAGATTCTTGGCTCTATCCAAGTGGGGAAACAAATGTTTCCAGCCCTTGGTCAAATATTGGGTGTAGGCCGTAGTTTTTATTCCCACCTGAATATTAAAGGTAAGAAATCTTAAAGATTGTCGAGTTTGAAAATCGCTGTCGGATAGATCATGGCGGTGTCCTTCTTCCGCAGGCCAACTAGCAACCGGATCAACTACAGACGCTCTCTCCATACGTCTTGTCCTGGAAAACATGCTTTGCTCCCATCCTGGAAGCTGCAGTCTAAAGTTTGATGCACCTCGAGACTGAGGACTACCTAGCATTTTTTTAAAAACCTTAGTGTTGTTGGGGGTGTTGTTGGGCGGGTTTGAACCTGCTGGACCTAACCCTGATGGGTTATTCCGCGGACGTGAGACCCTGCCTTTCTAAGTCAATCAGAAAATCCACGACGTGCAACATTGCGATATTGCCACCAGCACTGGTGCCGTCGACCAGGTATTTCCCGTTCACAATCATGGTGGGTACCCCAGTAACCCTGTAGGCACGCGTTTTGGCGTTGGACTGGCGTACACGTCCCTGCACAGAAAATGAGTTGTAAGCCGCGGCAAAATCTTCCTCGGAAACACCCGCAATCTCGCTAAACAGCACCCGAAGATTCTCTGGTTTGCGCAGGTCCTGCCGCTTATTGTGCAGCCCATCAAAAATATGCTCATGTACTTGAGCCGTAATTCCCAAGGTTTCGGCGGTATAGAACGCATGCGCCATCAATTCCCAATCCGGGTTAAACGACGCGGGCATTCTCTTGAAATCTACATCACCCTCCTGCATCCGCTTCCAGGCCTCGACATAGGGGTCAAAATTGAAGCAATGCACACACATGTAAGAAAAGCTTTCCACAACCTCAACTTTGGAGGGATCTGGGGTCTTCACAGGTACATCCAGTACTTTATAGTGCTGACCGGCTACAAAATTCTTCGGCGCAGATTCCTCCGCTGACTCCGCTAACGCAAAATTGGTAAACCCCACAAATACTAGAAAAACTGCCAGGATTTGACGCATGAAAGCTCCTTTTATGAATTCTGGTACGTCACCAACGGTACTTAACGGTTCACGCACTGTCTGCAGCGCCCATCACATGTACCCACAACGAATTTGAATGGGCTCAATCTACCCATTTATTGATGAATAGAGGCTGAATCTAGCCTAATTCAGACCCTGTAAATAATCGGCTAGCGCCGCAATCTCAGTATCGGTGAGGCCTTCAGCAATATCGCGCATCATACGGCCGTACCCTTCATCAGTGGCCCTCTGGCCCTCACGATAGGCGGTAAGCTGAGCGATGGTATAAGCCTTAGGTTGGCCTCCCAGGCGCGGGAACCCCGCTTGATCATTGCCAAGTCCTCGGGGACTATGACACGCAGAACACGCTGCGACACCTTTGCGCGCTATCCCACCTCGATAAATCTTTTGTGCCTTGGCAATTTGCTCATCATCCCCTTCAGCCTGACTGATCTTATTCGGTAACGACGCGTAATACGCTGCCAGATCAGCAATTTCTTCCGGCGACTTGCCATCCAATTGACCAGCCATCAGTGGAATGGACCGCTCTCCACTGGCGATCAACTCCAACTGACGGGTCAGATACTTTTCGTTTTGACCAGCCAGATTTGGGTAGGAAGGGTCTAGCGGCGTTGCCCCATCCTGACCGTGACACGCACCACAAGGTGCCGCTTGCGCTTCACCCGCACTTGGGTCTCCCGCGGCATATACAAATCCTGAGCAGGTACCTGTGGCCAGTGTCACCACAAGTATTCTCTTGAGTAAGGTAAAAATATTTAGGCTGGCTAGTTTCATAGAGTGCGTTTTCCGTCTTTTTACTCTCTCTTTATATCTCTTAATTTAGGAATCCTATGAGATATTCAGTAAACCTCCTTTAGTATAGTCGGCTTACAGAATGTTGACCTGACCCAGGGTGTTGCGTGCATCCTGGGAGGGTCTCGAAGCGCGCGGATTATATAACAAAAGGATCAAAAAAGTGCCCTCTTTGGACCGCTTACAAACAACCTTTTTAACCAGTGCTCCGGGCTTGCGCCAGGCACCACGTGATGAGGTGGCAGAAATCGCCTTTGCAGGCCGATCAAACGCCGGAAAATCTTCCGTTCTGAACTGTATCAGCGGTAACAAACGCATGGCGAAGGTCTCAAAAACCCCTGGTCGGACCCAACTACTGAATTTCTTTGACGTTGTTGTGCCGGGAGAGGACACCACACACGGGCGAATTGTCGACCTGCCCGGTTACGGCTACGCCAAGGCTGGCAAGCAGGCCCAGGCCCAATGGCAGCGCGCTGTAAACGATTATCTAAACCGCCGTGACAACCTCACGGCTGTGGTCCTGGTGATGGATATTCGTCACCCGAATCAGGCGTTTGACAAGGAACTTATTCAATGGGCCAATGACAGTGAACTACCCATTCGAATTTTACTCAACAAGATGGACAAACTGGGTTTTGGGAAAGCACAGAACGCACTGCGTCAACTGACTGCCGAGTATCGGTCCCACCCCCTGTTCACCGCGCAAATATTTTCCGCCCTGAAAACCACGGGGCGAGCAGAATTGATTGACTATGCGCTAGAGCAGTTTTGTGCGCGCTAGAGAACGTATCCCGCTCAATCGACGAACGTCGTTCAGGTGATTGAGTTGATTAGTGAGCCTCGTCCCAGTTCTGGCCAATGCCAGCTTCTACCGTCAAAGGTACGGTGAGCGCAGCCGCTCCCTGCATCAGCGCCGTGACGTTACTTACCAGATCTTCAACCTGATCGTCTGCGACTTCAAACACCAGCTCATCATGGACCTGCATGATCATCAGCGCATCGATATCGTGATCGTCCAGCCATGCCTGAGTTGTAATCATGGCGCGTTTAATAATGTCTGCAGCGGTCCCCTGCATGGGGGCGTTAATCGCTGTACGTTCCGCTCCCTGTCGACGGGGCACATGTTTGGCATTGATATCCGGTAGATACAGGCGCCGACCAAACAGTGTTTCCACGAAGCCCTGTTCTCGAGCTAAAGCGCGGGTCTCGTCCATATACTGCCTCACACCGGGATAACGAGTGAAATAGCGTTCAATGTAGTCAGCAGCTAAAGTCCGGGAAATATTCAGATTACGGCCCAACCCGAAGGCACTCATGCCGTAGATCAACCCAAAATTAATAGCTTTTGCGTTACGACGCTCTTCCTCACTGACTGTATCTAACGTCGCGTTGAACACCTCCGCCGCAGTGGCACGATGAATGTCCTGTCCTTCCGCAAAGGCGCGCTGGAGGTTCTCATCGCCTGATAAGTGGGCCATGATACGCAACTCAATCTGAGAATAATCTGCCGCGACGATGGTGTTACCGGGGCTTGCGACAAAAGCCTGCCGAATCCGCCGACCTTGCGCATTGCGAATTGGAATATTCTGCAGATTGGGATCCGCAGACGACAAACGTCCCGTGGCGGCGACGGCCTGGTGGTAGGAGGTGTGAATGCGCCCTGTGGCCCCATTGATCTGTAAAGGCAACTTATCCGTATAGGTAGACTTCAGTTTTGCGAGCCCACGATATTCCAGAATCGTCTGTGGCAAAGGGTAATCTCGAGCCAGATCTACAAGTACCGGTTCAGCCGTGGAGGGGGCTCCCTTGGGTGTTTTCTTCAATACCGGCAGTCCCAGTTTGTCATAGAAGATACTTTGCAGCTGTTTTGTGCTGTCTAAATTGAATTCTTCGCCTGCAAGGGACCAGGCCTGTTCTGTCAGTTCACCCAAGCGGTCGGTGATTTCAGCACTGTGCTGGGCTAACAAGCGACCGTCCACAAGAGTACCGTTGCGCTCAACCTGGCTTAGAATATTCACCAGTGGAATTTCAATCTGGCCATAAACCTCTGCGATACCGGACTGGCTCTCCACCTGTGGCCACAACACGTTGTGTAATTGCAGGGTGACATCCGCATCTTCAGCGGCGTACTCGGTGGCCTGGGCCAGATCAATCTCGTTGAAGGTGAGTTGCTTGGCCCCCTTACCGGCTATGTCTTCATAATGGATGGTTTCGCGGCCAAGGTGCCTTTTCGCCAACTCATCCATGTTATGCCGAGAACCCACACTATTGAGGACATAGGATTGCAGCATGGTGTCATGGATACGCCCTTTGATCTCAACGCCGTGGCGAGCCAACACGCTGATGTCATATTTGAGATTCTGCCCAACCTTGACCAACCCTTCGTTTTCGAGGAGGGGGCGAATGATCTCCAGGGCTGCATCCAGGCTCAGCTGTTCAGGCACGCCCACATAGTCATGAGCTACCGGCACGTAGATCGCCTCGCCCGGTTCACAACAGAACGAAAATCCAACCAGTTGCGCTTCCATATAGTTCAAACTGGTGGTTTCTGTATCCACAGCAAACAGACCAGCTTTCTCTAACCGGGTGGCCCATGAGCGCAGCTCGTCAACCGTGGTGACACAACTGTAGCGAGTTTCCGTAGGCGCTTGGGGTAAGTCCTGTGTTTTGGCGTCCTCGCCATCAGACGACACGCCCTCTTCCAGTTCTTCCAACCACGACTTGAATTCCAGCGATTTGAACAAGCCTCCCAAGGTTTTTGCATCCACATGCTCCTCAGCGACGTGCTGCGAAAGCGCGGTGATGTCTTGTTCCAATGCTACATCACACTTGATCGTGGTTAATTCCCTGGATAGCGGCAACTGCTCAAGGCTGTCGCGCAGATTCTCACCCACTTTGCCTTTTACCTCATCGGCCCGAGCAATAATTTCATCCAGTGAGCCAAACTGATTCAGCCATTTTGCCGCTGTTTTAGGACCCACCTTCGGGACACCGGGAATGTTGTCTACCGTATCTCCCATTAGCGCCAGGTAATCAATGATCTGAGCTGGGGCGACGCCAAATTTTTCCACAACCCCATCTGCATCCATGGTGGTATCGGTCATGGTATTTACCAATGTCACATGATCCGTCACCAGTTGGGCCATGTCCTTGTCGCCAGTAGAGACCACGGTGTTTAACTGGGCTTGTGTTGCCTGATGTGCCAGGGTGCCGATCACATCATCCGCCTCAACGCCAGGAACGACCAGGAGCGGCAGGCCCATCGCTTTGATAATGTCGTGGATCGGTTGAATCTGATCACGCAAATCATCGGGCATGGATTCTCTATTCGCCTTATATTCGGTATAGAGATCGTCTCGAAAGGTTTTGCCTGGCGCGTCAAAGATCACCACAACCTGGCTGCCTGGATAGTCTTTAGCGAGCTTGCGAATCATCGCAATCACACCGCGCACAGCGCCAGTGGGGCGTCCATCAGATGTACTTAGATCGGGGAGTGCATAATAAGCACGAAACAAATAAGAAGAGCCGTCCACCAAAACAATTGGTGCGACAGATTTCTTTTTGGCCATGGGACCTTGCTCCTAATTTTTATTGAGACCAATGGATGGGACCCAACTGGACTTTGCTTTCCCCAGCTTTTAGTTCACCATGCAGCCCTCTACCCACTTTACTACACGTCGTGTTCGGATACTTAAACAACATCGGTAGGCAAACGCTTTTCCACATCACTTCGGGTGCCATGCTATGCGCATTTTGTACATTGCTCACCCCAGCCTTAGGGTTGGCCAACGAGGCCGACTTGGGAGGTCCGGATGTGGTCATCATCGCGGGTGAAGATAAAGTTGTATATGAGTATCGCCAGAATGGCATCCTGCGCATGGTACGCGTGGTACCCAACTGGGGCCGGCCCTACTTCTTAGTCCCCGCAGATCCCACCAAAGGATTTGGCGACCTGGAAAAGGCAGGCATGCTGGTACCCCAGTGGGTCATCGCAGAATTTTGAACTTGACTATGAACGCCGCCAGGCAGATTCCACAGGACACTCTGACAACAACGCTGGATCAGTTTGAACTTGGCGTTATTACTCGGTGCCAACCCGTGGCGCACGGAATCGAAAACTCAAACTACTTTGTACACACCCACAAGCCCGACCAGCGAGGTTCACGTACAGAGTATGTGCTGACCATACTGGAGCAGGCACCGTATTCCGGTGATCTTTATCAACCGCTGATGGCAGCACTGGATCGGGCAGGGCTTCCCGTTGCCGCACCGTTGCCCGATAGAGCGGGACAGTTTGCCGGAACCTACGTTGATGGTCATACCAGCAAGCCCTTTTATCTGCAGCCGCGCTTGCCTGGCAAACACATCCATAACCCCACCACCCAGGAGCTAGAAGCGCTGGGTCGTTTTCTAGCCCGAATGCATAGACAGACTTACGCTGTGGATTTTGAATTACCCTCGTATCCCCGCGATGAACAGTGGTTGCAATCAAGATGGTCGCAGATTCGGGGGCATATTGGGTATACCGACGAGCAGCTTATGCAGGACGCTCTGCAGCGGGTAATCGACCTGCTGAATAGAGCCGATGCAAAAGCCCTGCCGAGAGGCATCATTCATGCTGATCTTTTCCGTGACAATGTACTCTACACAGAACATGGGCTTTCCGGCGTATTGGACTTTCACCATGCAGCACAGGGTTACTTTATCTATGACCTTGCGGTAGCAGCTAACGATTGGTGCAACGATAGTTCCGGCGCGTTCGATACAAACCGTCTTATGAGTTTATTGGGTTCCTACCACCAGGTAAGGCAGTTAACCCAGGCAGAGGCCTGGCTTTTCCCCATATTTTGCCTTTATGCGGCACTGTCATTCTGGCAATCACGACTCTGGGTGCTGTTACCAGGTAATAAGCAAAGCCGCACAAAAAACCCTAGAGAATTTCGCAACATAGTTGAGCATCACTTGCGCCACCAGTGTTACATTGATACACGGCTATTGGGCAGATAGGACGAAGAACGAAAACCAGTCGTTAGCATCCGTGTAATGGGCTTGAGCAAGAAAATCTGCTTGCGCCGCTAACGCCGTAAACTCTTCCGGATGATATTTGTAGGAGTTCTCAGTATGGATGAGCTCACCATCCATCAACTTTAACTTTCGGTCTGGAAGGGTGATGGTTTGAGTCACACGACTTTGTAGAAACATTTGAATACAACCTGCTTGTGCATTGTACCGTGCGACGTGCTTAAACAGATCTAAATTAAAATCCGCCTGCAGGGTCTCGTTGAGATGTTTCAAAATATTCAAGTTAAACGCTGCGGTCACACCCGAGGCATCGTCGTAAGCTGACTCAAGGACAGCCGGGTCCTTTTTGCGATCTACTCCCAACAATAAATATCCACCCGGCCCAATCGTCCGATGTACGCTTCGCAGAAATGCAACCGCTGTCTCTGGTTCAAAATTGCCGATGCTGGAGCCAGGATAGAATGCCACCGGTGTGAGCTGTTTAACTTGCGGCGGCAGAGAAAACTCACGCGTAATGTCTGCACACACAGGATAGACATCCAGCCCGGGGAAATCGGCGTGCAGCGCAATTGCATTGGATTGGAGATGCTCAGAGGAAATATCGACAGGAACATAAGCTTTTGGCATCAGGGTTTCCAGCACACGCCGGATTTTCAGCGAGCTTCCCGAACCATATTCAATGACGCACAGGTCTGCGCTTAGGTTTTCCGCTATCTCTGAGAGGTGTTGATCGAACAAACCCAACTCGGTTCGAGTCAGATAGTATTCTGGCAGGCGGGTAATCGCCTCAAAAAGCTCTGCTCCAGTGGCATCGTAGAAATATTTGGGAGAGATGGATTTAGTGCCACGGGTCAGCCCCGCCATAACCTCTGCCACGATATCCGCTGCCGGCGGCGTCTCATCAAAGAACTGATACTCTCCTGCCGCTTCAGGCGGCCTTACAAACTTAGACATGCTTACTAAACATTTTTTGCCAGCCTGATCCCGGTAAACTGCCACCGATCCGGCGGGTAAAAGAAATTTCGATAAGTTCGCCGAGCATGGGTTTGGGGCGTTACACAAGATGCTCCGCGCAACACCAACTGGCTGCTCATAAACTTGCCGTTGTATTCTCCCAGGGTTCCCGCCATCGGTTCATATCCGGGATATGGACCGTATGCGCTTGCTGTCCACTGCCAGGTCTGTCCAAACCCCTGCTTGATCCAACCGCCGGATCCCGCTGATGCCTCCGGACAAGCCATGGGATGGAAGAAACCCTGTTCTAAATAACCACCCTCTGTCTGAAGCGGCACGCTGGCTTCAAATTCAAATTCCGTCATCAATCGCGCACCAGCCCAATTTGCGTAAGCAAAGGCTTCATGTCCACTGACATGAACCACGGGTAAATCCAGGCGCAATGGATGTAAACCATCCAATCGATATTCAAACCACTGGCCGTCTCTCTGCACCCAGTATTCAGGGCATTGCCAACCCTGTTGAAGTTGATGAGCCCAGCCCTCTGCCAGCCAGATTTGTGGGTTTGCGTAACCCCCATCGTTGATAAATTCCAGGTACTCGCCATTGGTAACCAGACGATCGCCAACGGCATAGGGCTGAAGAAGGACCTGATGGTCGGGTCCTTCATTGTCGAAAAAGAAACTATCTGACGTTGCGTTGACCCCGACGTAAGTGATTCCGCCAGATTGTTCGACAAACCTCATATCTGCTGGTGTCCGTGCCGCAGGTAACACCGGGGCAGACACGTAGGCTGGGTAAAGTGGGTTGTGCCCGAAATTGTATTTCAGATCGGTAATCAACAACTCCTGGTGTTGTTGTTCGTGATGGCACCCCAATACCAGCCGCCGCCAAATTTCCTCATTATCACAACCCTCCAGCAGCTCATGCATCGCCTCATCGATTTGCACACGATAATCCAGCACCTGCGCCACAGTGGGGCGCGATAGGAAACCCCTGGACACTCTGGGGAAAGGCGTACCAACCCCGTTGTAATAGGAGTTAAAGAGATATTCATACTGCTCATGCACCGGCTGATATCCAGGCACAAATTCTTTCAGGATGAATGTTTCGAAGAACCAGGTGGTGTGGGCCAAATGCCACTTGGGCGGACTGGCATCAGCCATAGGCTGCACCCCATAGTCCTCGATCTCCAAGGGTGCGCACAAGGCTACAGACAATTCTCGCACGCGAACAAAGAGATCCACCATTCCTTCTTTCGCGACGGAAGGATCGGACCCTGTATCGGACCGTTCGTTGGAACTGGGCGAGTTGCGCAGGAAACTCTTCTTGGGGTTGATCAGGCTAATTTAGAATCCGGCCACCAGAGACTGAAACGATAGACTAATGGTCTCCGGGTCGTGGGGCAACTTAACAAAGCCATGATAGTGGCCCATCGGATTAACAATCACGATGTTTCCTGTGTGATCCATCGTGTATCCGTCACCATCAGGAACCTTCGCGAACGCGACGTTCAGCTGAGTCGCAAATTCCGCAGTTTTTGCCCGCGTCCCGCGTACGCCCAGAAATGAAGGCGAAAACGCGGTGGCGTAAGTGCCCAGCTTTTCAGCTGTGTCGCGCTCAGGATCAACGGTAACCAGAATGCCCTGGAACTGATTGGCATTGGGATTATTGTTACGTTCAAGTCCCAAGGCCACCTGACCCAATACCGACATACTGGTGGGACAGATATCCGGACAATGGGTAAATCCGAAAAAAATGAACGACCACTTACCTTCCAGGGTAGCTTTGGTAAATCTAGCGCCGGTGTGGTCTTGCAAATCTATCTCGGCAATCGCCCGTGGTCGAGGTAGAAGAAACACGCCTCTTTCGCGCATCTCCTCTTCACTCAAGACCGGGGTGCGCAACGTGCTATACACAAACATTCCAACCACTGCGGTAATGAATACCGCACACAAGGCAACTGTGCGCCCTATCGCCGTCATAGGACCTGCACCTGTGTCAGTTGCTGCCATTCATAAACCGGACTCGCCGGCGCGGATGGCGCCAGGCCAAGGAAAAAATAGTGATCGATCAGCAGTACCAGGAATAACGCACCGAGGTAGACGATGGAATAGCGAAAAGTTTCCATCGGCGCTCGAGGATTCTCATTTCGCACCAAAACCCCCGCCCAATACAGAAAGCCAGCACCCAGCCCTATTGCACCTGCCAGATAAATGAGACCAGACATGCCGATCAGGAAAGGCATCAACGTTGCGATAACCAGAATCACGGTATAAAGCAGAATGTGCAATCGAGTAAATTTTTCGCCATGGGTGACCGGTAACATCGGTACTCCCACCTCTGCATACTCTTCTTTGCGCTCCAGGGCCAAAGCCCAGAAGTGGGGTGGGGTCCAGGCAAAAATGATTAACACCAGGAGTAGTCCTCCAGGATCCACCGAATTGGTCACTGCCGTCCAACCAAAGAGTGGGGGGGCAGCGCCAAAGAGTCCACCGATCACAATGTTCTGGGGCGTCGCACGTTTCAGAAAATAGGTATAAACCAGTCCGTACCCCACCCAGGATGCGAGATTAAGCCAGGCGGTCAATGGATTAACGCCAAACCACAGGATTAACATCCCCAGGATGCCGATCACGCCAGAAAACACCATACCCTGGGCCTGAGATACCCGGCCGGTTGCAACCGGTCGCTCTTGAGTACGCGCCATACGCGAATCAATGTGCGCATCCGCCAGGTGATTCACAACCGCAGCAGAGCCCGCAACCAGACCAATACCCGTTAAACCCAGGACCAATGTATCCAAGGCAACCATCCCGGGCGTTGCCAGAAACATACCTACCAGCGCACACAGCAACATCAGCAGCACAACACGAGGTTTGCACATCTCCAGATAGTCACGCCAGCTTACCGCTTCGCTTGTTAGTTCATTCATTTCCAGTTCACCCTCAATTCAACCTGCAGCGATCTGTCTTCACATCCCTTTTACTGCCAGGTTCGAGCCATTCGGCGGCGCAAAGTTTACTGTAACCAAAGCTAACAGCAAGAGCGCACCACACGCATTGTGCGCGGTTGCAATGGCCAACGGCAGACTCCAAACCACATTCAGAATGCCCAGAGTGACTTGCACCAACAGAATCGCCAGCAGCAACCCGGCTACCATTAGATGCCTCGACCAAAGGCGAATAATCAGCCAGCCAACCATAAAAGTGACAACCAGTGCGCCGATTCGGTGTGCCCAGTGAATGGCGATCCGGGCTTCGTTATCTAAAAGCCCACCCAGATAGTTTGGTCCGACGCTTTGCAAAATGTTAAACCCGGCGGCCATATCCATCGGCGGCCAATAAGAAGCATAGCAGGTAGGAAAATCTGCACAGGCGAGTGCAGCGTAGTTTGAGGACACCCACCCTCCGAGCGCAATCTGAATGATCACCAAAATCAGCGCAATTCGCATATGGCGAACTAACGAAACTTCGTTTAACAACGTTCTAACGCGCGGCAAATCCAGCCACTGAGCACCACCCAGACGCATGTAGAGCACCCACAACAAGCTGAAGGTGGCAAATCCACCCAACAAATGTGCGGTCACAACCTGGGGCCAGAGCTTTAAGGTAACCGTCCAGGCACCAAATGCCGCCTGACAGATGATTAACACCAGTAAAGATGTGGTCAAAGTTCTTTGGCTGGCATATTCTTCTGTGCGCCAACTCACCAAAGCGACAGCAAATACCACCAGCAACAGGCCGCCGGCAAAATAGCGATGGACCATTTCTGGCCAAGTTTTGTCGAGATCTACCGGTGTGTCGGGGAAAAGAACTTCCGCCACTGCAATCTCCTGCTCATCGTTTGGCCACAAGAGATGACCATAACAACCCGGCCAGTCGGGGCACCCCAATCCTGCGTCAACCAACCGGGTAAATGCACCCAGCACAACCACAACCAAAACCAGGGCCAGACTCCCAGCGACCGCCCATTTCAAATTCAAATACTGTAATCGACTAGCCAATTTGCGAAACCTTCAGCAGCTTCTTCAGATCGGTAAGAATCTCTTTCGGGGAATGGTCCATGGTGTAATGGAAAACCAGATTTCCAATAGGATCCACGATGTAGACACCTTCTTTCAGGCGCTGTGTGTTTTCCACGGTGACCGACACCACCAGGCCTGCCAGAGAATCGGGTTCCGCCAGATCTTCCTGACCAATTGACCCGCCCAGGTCTGTATACCCCCGGCGCACTCGGCTGGCCTCTTTATTCAGCAGGATATGGGCTGCGCGAATGTCTTTCATTTTTTGCTCACACTCACGGTTGCAGCTTTTTGCAACAACCCACAGCCACCAGCGGGCTTGCTGCGTGTCGTCTGGCACCGCAACCCGCCAGCCGATATCGTTGACGTTGAGGTTCGGTCTGACGAATTCCCCGTGATTTGTCGTACCCCAGCCGTCTCCATCCTGCGCAAGATAGTAGAGCAAGTACGACCCCCCAAGGGAGACCAGAGAAACGCTCATAATTACGATCAGTTGTATTTGACTCTTTGTCATTTTTGGGCTTTTGCCTCTAATTTTGTTGTGGTTGAGTACAGTCCATGAAGACTGACGCCAAACCCTCACCCCGCAATTCGTTTGTGCTGTTCCTTAAGCAGCTTGCCCCCAAATGTGTGTTTTATATCTATTTCTATATTTTTCCCTGTTTATCCAACTCCTGTCCGGAGCGTATACCCAGGATGATGTAGCCAAGCGCAAGCGTAATAGCCAGCCCAAACCAGGCAGCAGCATAGCCGAGATGTTTTGCCTCATCGAAAGTATTGTTCATTGGTGCTGCTTGCAAAGTACCAGGTTGCCCCTGCTCTAAACGTATTTCCTTGTCGTAGGCATTCACAAGCGCCGCCATCTTGGCAATATCCAGTCGCTGAATGCGCAAGGGCCAGTCTCCTGACCACGATTCGTCCGCCCAAATAGGTAGAAGCCCTGTGAATGGCCACGCCACACCGACGGTGGTGACAACGCCGGCGCTATTCTGCATGACCTCGGGTATCTGCGGTAGTTTTTCTCTCATATCCGGCGCAGAAATAAAGCCACGATTTACAATCAATCGCTTTCCACCTTCAGTTTCGAACACCTGTAACGTCCAATAGCCAACATCACCCTGATAAACCTGGTTGTCCAACAAAAATATTTCCTCGACAAATCTGCCCGTCAAACGAACTCGCTGGAAGTCTTCAATTTGATCGCCGACAAAGGTTATGGCCAAACCTCCAACCTTCTCCATAAAAGCTTCGATCAACATTCTCTTTTCAGCAGCTCTGGATAACTGCCAGCTGCCCAAGGAAATAAGCACAGGTAGCATAACCAGGACAAAAACGGACATTTTCCAGCCCGGTTTAAACTTCAACTGCCACCTTCGTCGCTGATTTCCAATACATCGGCTGGCTGTTCGGGTAGAGTGCTGTCCATGCTGAAAATTGTCATTGTTATATTACTTATCGGGGTTGTGATCAGTCTCTTTTCCGGGCTGGTATTCCTGTTTAAAGATACTGATCGAACCGACTCCAAACGTACTCTGTACTCACTGGGCATCAGGGTCATCCTTGCATCTTTGCTACTGTTGACCATCTTCTACGGCTTCTATACGGGTGAGCTGCGTATCGGCACCAACGCGCCGTGGCATGAAGAGCGACGCAAGCTGGAGCAACTACAACAACCCGAACAAGCGCCCAGCCAACCCTGATTCGATAACTAAAAGTTAGCTCATAAAAAAGGCCGGTTGAAACCGGCCTTTTCTTTCTTATTAGTGCGGCCGGCTATATCACGTAGACGAAAATAAATAATCCGACCCACACCACATCTACAAAGTGCCAATACCAACTTGCGGCTTCAAACCCAAAACAGTCTTTGGGTGAAAAATGTCCTTTCAGCGCCCTGAGGAACTGGACCAACAGGATCACGGTGCCCAATGTGACATGAAAGCCGTGAAAACCTGTAAGAATAAAGAACGTGGAGCCGTAAATTCCGCTACCCATGGTCAGGCCCATGTGCACGTATGCTTCGTAGTATTCGTAAGCCTGAAGGCCCAGGAAAATAATCCCCAGGGCGACGGTGCCACCCAACCATCCGATCAGTTTACCCCGCGCCTGCTCCTTAATTGCGTTGTGGGCTATGTGCACTGTCACACTGGACGCCAACAGGATGACCGTATTGATGAAAGGTAGGTAGGTAAACCAACTTGTAACAGCAGGCGCTGCCATGCTTTGCCCGGGATTTGGGAAAACATCCGAGTTGGGGTTGTTAACGACCGGCCAGGTTGACTCAAATTCTGGCCACAGGTAGTCCCCAGTAAATCCTTTAGCACCTTCCCCTCCTAACCAGGCTACCGCTAACACACGCGAGTAGAACAGTGCGCCAAAGAACGCGGCAAAAAACATCACTTCCGAGAAAATGAACCATCCCATTCCCCAGACATAGCTTTTCTTCAAAGATTCGTTCGCTAAACCCTGTTGGTTTTCTGCAATGACTTTGGCAAACCAGAAATAAAGTACGACCGAGGTAATGCCAAAACCTACAATGGTCTGCAGCCAGCTACCTTCTTCCCCAGCGCTTGTCGCATTCAGCCATGAGGCAAACCCAGTCAACATGAGCATGACACCAAACGCCAATACCACTGGATACCAGCCACTGTGTGGCACGTAATATATCGATGAATCTTCTGCGGCGTTGGCCATGAGCGCTACTCCAGAGCTTAGTTTCCACCTACACTGACAAGATCACTGAAACTTTCAGTCACATCAAACAGCGCATAGCTTAGGTTAATCGATTGAACGTTTTTCGGCAGATCACGGTCTACGATAAAACGCATTGGCATTTCCATTTCTTCACCAGGCTGTAGGACCTGCTGAGCAAAACAGAAACATTCGGTTTTGTGAAAGTATTGGGTCGCTGAAACCGGAACCAACGATGGAATGGCTTGCCCAACCATTGGTCGATTGGTCGTGTTTTTGACAAAGAAGCTCACTTCCTTCAGCTCGCCGGGATGCACTCGAACACCCCCTTTGCCTGGCCAGAAGTCCCACACCATGCCCTGATTGGTATTGGTTATGAAGTTCACTTTCACCAATCTAGACGTGTCTGGAGCAACCGTAGCTTCATCGTAGACATAAGGACCGCCGGTTTTTCCGCCGAGTCCGGTAATCTCGCAAAACAGGTCATATAGCGGAATTAAGGCCCAGGCAAACAAACCCATACCAAAAACAATCAACACCGTCTGTCTGATCGTTTTCTTGATGCCCTGCTGCGCTGGAGAGTGCTGTGCCTGAGAGTCCATTATTTGCTTATTGTTCCGCTGTTTATTTGCCGCTGTCTATTTTGCATCTACCCGCTAAGCGTGCGCTTCTTCGTCCGTCACCTCTGGCGGATAGGTGAAAGAGTGATATGGGGCAGGCGATGGTAGCGCCCATTCAAGCCCGCGAGCTCCTTCCCACTGCCGCCCTTTGGCAGCTTGGCCTTTGCGGATACCGTGGATAATCACGTAAATGAAGAACACTTGCGAAAAGCCGAAGATAAACGCGCCAATACTGGAAATCATATTGAAGTCCGCGAACTGCAGAGCGTAATCGGGAATACGGCGCGGCATACCGGCCAGGCCAGAAAAGTGTTGTGGGAAGAACGTGACGTTCACGCCGATAAATGACAGCCAAAAATGCAGCTTACCCAAGCTTTCGCTGTACATATTGCCAGTCCATTTGGGGAACCAGAAGTAGACCGCTGCGATAATCGAAAATAACGCGCCCGGTACCAGTACGTAATGGAAATGAGCAACCACAAAATAAGTATCGTGATACTGATAATCCGCTGGGGTTATCGCGAGCATCAGGCCGGAGAAGCCACCGATCGTAAACAAAACCACAAACGCAATTGCAAACAACATCGGTGTCTCAAAAGTCATCGACCCTTGCCACATGGTTGCGATCCAGTTGAATACTTTCACCCCGGTCGGCACTGCAATGAGCATGGTTGTGTACATAAAGAACAACTGACCTGCCAGTGGCATCCCCACGGTAAACATGTGGTGAGCCCAGACTATAAATGACAGGAAGGCAATCGACGCAACGGCGTAGACCATAGAGTCGTAGCCAAACAGGCGTTTCCTGGCGAAAGCCGGGATAATGTGCGACACAATCCCAAACGCAGGCAGGATCATGATGTAGACCTCCGGGTGTCCAAAGAACCAGAAAATGTGCTGGAACATCACTGGATCACCCCCGCCAGCCGCGTTGAAGAAGCTGGTATCAAAATGAATATCAAACAACATCATCGTCACCGCACCGGCTAGCACGGGCATCACTGCAAGCAGCAGATAGGCTGTAATCAACCAGGTCCAGACAAACATCGGCATCTTCATCAATGTCATGCCCGGGGCCCGCATATTGAGAATGGTGGCGATAATATTGATCGAACCCATAATTGACGATGCACCCATCATATGCACCGCAAAAATAAAGTAGGTTACCGAATCAGGCGCATAGGTGGTCGAGAGTGGGGCGTAGAATGTCCAGCCGAAGTTAGGACCGCCACCTTCCATAAACAGGGTGGAAATCATGATGCCAAAGGCAAAAGGCAGGATCCAGAACGACAGATTGTTCATCCTGGGCAACGCCATATCCGGCGCGCCCACCTGCATCGGGATTAACCAGTTAGCCAGGCCAACAAACGCTGGCATGATCGCGCCGAAGACCATAATCAGCCCGTGATTTGTGGTCATCTGGTTAAAGAACTCAGGGTTTACAAATTGTAACCCGGGCTCAAATAGCTCCGTTCGGATGATCAGCGCCATCACACCGCCGATCAGAAACATCAGAAAACTAAACCACAGGTACAGCGTACCGATGTCTTTGTGGTTGGTGGTAAACAGCCAGCGAGCAAGACCCTTATCTGGGCCGTGATCATGATGATCGTCGTGATCGTGATTGTCTGCATGTATGACTTCGCTCATGATATCCCCTTATTGCTCTTCTTGAACTGCAATAACATCTCGTGGTTGAGTGACATCACCCATATTGTTACCCCACGAATTTCTTTCATAGTGCACAACGGCGGCCATTTGTGCAGCATCAAGCTGTTTTCCAAATGCCTGCATCGAAGTACCAGGCACTCCATCCAGCACCAATCGAATGTGCTCGTCACGATCACCCGTTGCCACAGGTGTGCCCACCAGGGATGGAAACACGGGTGGCACACCCTGACCGTTAGCCTGGTGGCATGAAGCGCAAAATGTGGTGTAGACAGCCTCGCCTTCAGCCATCAGCTCTTCCTCGGTGAAGGTCTTGGACAAACTAGCTACGCGCACGGTTTCTTTTTCTAGCTCCTGTGCATACCAGGAATCAAATTCCTCTTCTTCCAACACTTCTACGACCACAGGCATAAAGCCATGATCCTTACCACACAGTTCCGTACACTGACCGCGATAAACACCGGGTTTGTCTACGATGGTCCACAGCTCGTTCAAAATACCCGGGACGGCATCGCGCTTGATCCCAAAATCTGGTACCCACCAGGCGTGTATCACGTCTTCTGCGGTCACCAGGAATCGAACTTTCCGATTGGTTGGGATTCTCAAAGGCTTATCTACCTCCAACAGGTAATATTCACCCTTGTTGGATCGGTTTTGTATCTCGTCCTGGGAGGTCGACATATTAGAGAAGAATGAAAACGTCCGGTTATAGTCTTCATCCAGATATTTGTATTCCCACTTCCATTGATAACCGCGCACCTCGACGGTCATATCTTCACCACCGGTATCATACATCGCAATAAGCACGTTGGTGGCAGGCCAAGCCATGCCGATGAGAATCAGAGTAGGCACGATGGTCCAGGCCAGTTCCAAGCGGGTGTTTTCGTGGAAATTAGCCGCCTCATGACCGGCTGCTCGTCGGTGGTGAATGATCGACCAGAACATCACACCAAAAACAACTGCCCCGATCAGGCAGCAGATGATAAAAATCTGCATATGCAGGTCATAGACCTGTTTGGATATATCGGTAACACCAACCGTCATGTTCAGCTCATCGGCATGTGCTAACCCACTAAACAGCACGGTCGCCCCTGCGGCCACAAACCGGGTAAGGCCTCCGGTAAATCGCTCTTGCCTGCCTTGAGTCGCCCTACTCATGCTTCTGCAGGAAATCCAAGCTTGCTTCTTCGCGTTGATCATCGCGTCAATTCCACCTTCATCGTATATATCCGGCGTTTTCGCCTTGCTTTGCAACTATATGTTAACTATGCGTGGACATGTGTGTATGCATGTCTTTGACGACTGCCAAATTCGTTCACGCCATAGTAAGTGATAGTCGTCAAACCGGCTTTTTGCCAGTTCAACCAGGAGCAACCGGCATGGGCCGGTATCTCAGACTATCGACTTTTTAGTCTGTCTTAAGTCTGTCTTTTCCGTTTACGCTCGTCCGTTTACGTTCGTCCGTTTACGTCTATCTAAGTCGTCTATCTACGTCGTCTATCCGTGCCTATCCGCGCCTATCCGCGCCTATCCATGCCGGTCCACGCCCGTATTCGACCGTATCTAACTGATCTGTCGAATCTTGTTGAATTCGGCTGGATGTTAGAGTCGTCGCAGAATGGGTGGAGTGCTGCCCATCCATTCCAGCTCCAATCGCCGCAATTTTGCGCCAAGCCCCGGACACCGGTGAGGATCGTTTGCCCACATTGTCTTCAGATATGGCAGGAGTAGCTACAGCGATATCGAATCTGATTGACGTTCACGGAAATTGAATGAGCAATCTACGATACGCAATCACACCCCGGAAAACGCGGCGCAATTATATCAACCGGCAGCCTTACAGCAACTCGAACTTAACGCAATTTCGAGAAAATATAGGCATTTAGGCCGATTTATTCGTTCATTATCTGCAGGCGCGGGCCTGCAGCAACTATCGACGGGAGGGGAACTGATCAGGGTCCAATATCGTTACGGTCTGTGCCACAACCGCCTTGTCACGGGGCGGGCGGTCTTTGATGGTGTTGGGCAAGGAAAATTGAGGCGTTTCAGTCATTTGTTCACTGAAATCACAAGCCACACAAACGCGCCAGGTTTGATTTTCACCCTGCTCTGCGGGCGTTAAATCGTTGTCATTTGACGGTCTCATCTCGATCACAATCCGATCTACCGCCTGACAGTTCGGACAAACAGCTCCGGCGATGAACTTTCTTGGATTTTGTGTTGGATCACTCATACCGCACAACTTTAGAGCTTGTTCATTAGATTATCCCAATCTGCTGATGCAAATCATCCATTACGGGGCTTGTTGCAGGTGCTACCCCATGCCAGATCTCAAATGCGATGGCAGCCTGCTCAACCAGCATACCCAAGCCATCAACCGAGCCTATCGCGCCATTTTCTCGTGACCATTGCGCAAACACCGCTTTGTCGCCATAACTCATATCGTAACAGAACGCGCGTTCCAGCCACTGGACGCCAATGGGAACGTCTTGTGTGTTAGCGTCCAAGGCAAACGAAGTTGCATTGATAATTAACGTTGGGTGGTCGATATGACCGCCAATATCGTCAAAACCACAACCCACAACACGGTCTCCAGGACCATGGTCACCACTCAGAGCTTGGGCTCTTTCTACTGTTCGATTGGCGATCACAATCTGCGACACACCTCCCTCAAGCAGCGGCGAAACAATGCCACGGGCTGCGCCACCGGCCCCAAGCACAAGGACTATGGCGTCTTTAATCGGCACACCCTGACGATTGGTCAGATCCCGACACAAACCGATCCCATCTGTGTTAAACCCCAAAATCTGATCTCCTCGACGCGCAAGTGTATTCACTGCACCTGCTTTTATGGCGAAATCATCCAGTGTGTCCGCATATCGATGAGCATGAGATTTAAGCGGCACGGTGACATTGGCCCCGACGCCTCCACCCGTCCAGAATGTATCGAAGAATTCATCAAATTGAGCCGGAGTTACCCGAACTTTTGCATATTCCAACTCGATGCCAAACTGGTCTGCAAAAGCATGATGGATTTGCGGGGAAAGACTGTGTTCGATGGGATCCCCCACCACAACAAACCCCGGGGTTCCTGAATCATCCATTGGCATCTTTCCCTGGACCTTGGGCAGAGTCACGCAATATATTTAGATCGAGGCCATGGATTGTGCTGGCCTGACCTGGCATATCGACTCTGCCTTTCAGGATGCAATCAACCGAACCGGAAAATTTCGCAATCGCTTCCTCTTCTGTAGTGACCGGCTCCAAGCCACTGATGTTTGCAGAGGTGGAAATGACAATACCCCCAAAAGCTGCGCAGACTTCTCGTGTCTGGAGGTGGCCAGGCACTCTACAAGCAACAGTGTCGCGCCCGCCAGTGATTTGCATATCAAACCTATTGTTGTTGGGGAGTATCCACGTGTGGGGACCTGGCCAGGACATTTCAATATCGCGGCGGTGGCTGACCCCTTGCATATGGGAGACAAAGTTTTGTAAATCATGGCTGATCAGTATAAAGCCCTTACGCTCATCTCTGCGCTTCAAGCTGATCACTCGGTCCAGCGCTACGCGAGACAGGGGGTTACAAGCAAACCCCCACACGCCTTCTGTTGCTTGCAACAACACACCGTCCTCACGCAGCACTCTGGCAGCCTCCAGCACATCACTGGTGATCAGGGTTTTCACGAAATACGTTCCAAGCGTTCGGTTTGAGGTATCAGGACCGTGTCGCAATATACCCAAGGGTTGTAGCACGAACAAATCCCCGCACCTCAAGTTGCATCAGCGCTTGCTCCAGGGCGTCCGATGACGTTTTAGCCAGCAAATCAACACGAAGATGATCAAGGGTTCGAGGTCCCCCGCAGCATGCCAGGTAGATCTGTTGTTCAATGTCACTCAGCGCCTTTTGCGCATTGGTCTGAGGCAGGGCGCTGTCAATGCAGGCATCCGGGACAGATCCGAAGATATCTTTCCATTCGGTCAAAATATTGGCTCCCTGAGCGATCAGGTTATGACACCCTTTTGAAACAAGACTATGAACGGAACCCGGAACCGCCCACAGATCCCGACCTTGTTCAGCTGCCCACTGTGCCGTATTTAAGGCCCCGCTACGGGCGGCGGCTTCAATCACCACCACCGCACGGCTTAATCCACTGATCAGGCGATTACGCTCTAAGAAGTGATGGGGGCGAGGACGGGCATCTGGTGCATACTCCGACGCGACACAACCACCCCGCTCAACAATTGTCGCAGCTAAACGTTTATGCGCCACTGGGTAAACTCGATCTATTCCACCTCCAAGAATTGCCACTGTTACACCACCATTCTGCACAGCGCCGCCATGGGCATTGGCATCGATACCGTAGGCCAACCCGCTGACAACCGCAGCACCGTGGCGTACAAGGTACTGCGCCAGTTCAGTTGCGACATTGCGGCCGTAATGTGTGGCCTTACGTGCCCCGACCATGGCGATGGTTGTATGATTGGCAGAGATCTCGGCAAGCGATCTGCCGCGTACATAAACTGTCAGGGGTGGGTCCGGGATATGGCGCCAGACCTCTGGAAAGTCTGCATCAAACCAACCCACAAGCGGCGCAGAGCAAGCACCCGCCTGGTCCAACAGCTGTTCAGAGGTGACCCTAGGCCGTGTATCTGAGTGGCCTTTTTTCTCGTACGCTTCTCGCAATTGGTTTTCCAACGTCCCATTCATCAGCACCGAATAACCATCGTCGGCTTCTAACAAGCTAGATGAGATCGCGCGTCTTGGGTAACAGTGTTGCAGAACAAGAAGCTTGGCAGTGGTCGCGGATACATTCACTTTGGCGACCATTCTCTTAGCGACCGTTCTCTTGGCAGCCATTCTCGCGACACATTCGTCGGGACGTGTTGCATTGTGACTTTTCGGCCGTGAGGCCCCCCCGTTGCTTTTTATGCAGCTAGCATGCAACAGGATGACCAATCCCGAATGTGAGATTAGGTTAACCCGATCTGTAAGATACCGTTCCGGTGGGCTACGGGTTTCTTACCTCATCATTCACAGCCAGTGGGCGCTCAGCCCGCAAAACAAGCCCATAAGAGAGTTTTTCGAAGGTTCGGAACACCATCAGCAACCCCGCACGTTCTGACGGCAGACGAATTGTCTGATTGGCGATTCTATCCCGTGCCAGCGCACCTCTTTTATAGATGGCCAGAACATTGCCGACTTCCATACCCTCTCGTTCGCCCCTGTTCAGGACCACCACGTCATATTGACCGACCTGGGAAACACCGCTGAACACAGAAATAATCTGTCCACGCACTTCGCCCTCAGGCGCGCTTGGGAAAAACGTAGAATCGACACGACGCTCTTCAGTTGGCATCACCCGATCCCCAATTTGTATTTCTTCGCGGGTGCTTGCCACTCTCAATGTCGCAATGTCTTCCTCGACGGAAATGACCTTACCCAAACCGATATACGTGGCTTCCTGGCCAAGCAGCTCGTTAGTTTCTGGATCCAGATATACAGGACCGTGCCGTACGAAGCTGAACGATTCACTATCGGGTAAGTTCCCGCGAACATATATCTTATCGCCAGCGCCCAACACCAGACGCTCACTTTCACCCTGCACAACGTAGGGTGCCGCATCCAGAATTTCACGTTCGACAACACGGTTTTGTACCAGAAAGCCTTGAATGGCATCCAGACTGATTGCCGGGATCGCTGACTCCAAAGGCGTCGCTCTGATCTTTGGCTGCAGACTGACAGTGTCGGAAGGCGTCAGGCGAATCGTTCGCCCAGCGTCACCGCGACGCAATTGCAAACGGGGTTGGCCATCCACATAGACCAGCGCAATCTCATCACCCGGATAAATCAAGTGAGGGTTGTCGATTTGCGGATTGATCTGCCAGATCTCGGGCCAAAGCCATGGTTTTGACAGAAACTCCCCACTGATATCCCACAAAGTATCTCCGCGCACCACGGTGTATACATCGGGATGCCCAGGCTTCAGATGATCAGCCAGGTTGTCTGCCACCGAGATCTGCGCACTCATCAGTCCAAAGATGAGTACCAATCCAGGCATTAATTTGCCAGACAATACTTTGTACGAAATTTTCACGGGGTTCAGATCCTTCTCTTTCGAACTTATTTTCGAACTTACTCGAACGTACTCGAACTTACTCGCCCTTATAACCGCCCAGCATAACCGCCCAGCATAACCGCCCAGCATCTCACCGCCCAGCGTCCGCTTTTGAGTCTAATGCAGACGCAATTGTCGCTGACCTGGTCGGGCTAAAAAGTTATAATCTTCCACATCTTAGCAGCACAAATTAGGCTAATACTAGAGACAGTTCACAGGCTCTGGGTGACTTCAAATCAATGACGCTTCTTAACATTCTCCACTACCCGGATCCTCGTCTTCGCACCAAGGCTAAACCTGTCAGCAAATTTGACAAAGCCCTGGAAAAATTTGGTGAAGACCTGCTCGAAACCATGTACGCAGCGCCTGGAATAGGGCTCGCAGCAACGCAGGTTGATGTGCATCAGCGCGTGATTGCGGTTGATGTTTCAGAAGATCACAGCAACCCTTTTGTACTGGTTAATCCAGAATTGACACTGCATGGTGATGAGGTTGAGACCGAGGAGGGCTGCCTGAGTGTGCCCGGCTTCTACGAGGGGGTCTATCGAGCAGAGACAATTACAGTGAATGCATTTTCGACCAAAGGCGAGGTGATTGAGCTGGAAGCTGATGGTTTATTGTCCGTATGCATCCAACACGAGTGTGACCATCTGATCGGCAAACTTTTTGTAGACTACTTGTCTCCTTTAAAACGTAACCGCATCCGCAAGAAGATGGCCAAGCAGCAAAAGCGAAGAGCCTAGTGCTGCGGGTCATTTTTGCGGGCAGTCCCCAATTTGCCGATACCATATTTTGCGCATTGGTCGATGCAGCCATTCGACCCATCGCTGTTTACACGCAGCCCGATAAACCAAAAGGGCGCGGGCGCAAGCTGTCACCAAACCCTGTGAAGTTAAGAGCTAGCGAGCTCGAAATCCCGATCTATCAACCTGACTCACTAAGAGACGAGGAAGCACAAGCAGAATTGGCTGCGCTATTACCTGATGTCCTGGTGGTTGTGGCGTACGGTCAGATACTACCCCAGTCAGTATTAGATATTCCCAAGTTCGGTTGCATCAACGTACACGCATCCCTCCTACCGCGATGGCGCGGCGCCGCACCCATAGAGCGGGCGGTAATGGCAGGAGATCATGAGACCGGCGTTGCCATAATGCAGATGGAGGCGGGACTAGATACCGGCCCGGTGTACCGAATGAGTCGAACACCCATAGAGACCAAACCAGACGACACTTGCGCCAATCTCGAGCAAAACCTTGCTTCACTTGGGGCCGAAGATCTAATCCAGGTTTTAGGTGAACTCGAAAGCGGCAATCTGGCGCCTCCCCAGCCTCAGCCTGAAGCCGGGGTCACCTACGCCAACAAGCTAACGCCCCAGGATCGCATTCCGAATTGGCACAGCAGCGCCGAGTTAGTGGCAAAACACATCTGGGCTTTGCGAGATCGTTTGCCCGTTAGGGCTCAAATCACTGGAGCCGGGGTTCAGATCCTGTCCGCACATCCAGTAGAGCAGAACGAACTGGACTCAACTACCCAGCCCGGCACACTGGTTGATGCAAATAAATCTGGTATTACAGTGCAATGTGCAACCGATTTATTGCGAATCACGCAGCTGCGTATGGAGAAGGGTAAAGGAACCATCCTTTCTGCCGCCGATGCAATCAACGGACATCAGGCCGCTTTTGTCCCTGGACATGTGCTGGCACCACCCGAGTAATCACCCACCTTGTCACAAGCTTATCCTGACGATATTACAAGCCCCGTGATCCGAAGCCGTGCTGCACGAGCGCTTGCTGCCGTAACGCGGGACAAACGAACGATTGATTGGGTACTGGAACACCGCCCGGATTGGATGGCGCACCCACTCACCCAAGAATATGTCTACGGTGTGCTAAGACACTACTTCGAACTCCAGACCGCCGTGGACAGCTATGTGCACAAACCGCTCAGGACCAAGGACTTAGACGTCTATTGTCTTTTGTTAGTGGGCGCTTACCAACTCATGCATCACAGCATTCCGTCACATGCCGTGCTGAACGAGACGGTCGCCGCCGCAAGCAAACTTCGCAAGCCCTGGTCAAAGAAATTGATCAATGCTGTGCTGCGACAACTGGATTCAACCGAACAATCGTTTGGTGCGCCTTCTCCCTTAAGTCCCGTGCTTGAAATGCTATTGCGCCAGCAAAACAGTACAAAAGACTGCCTGCAGGAACTGGGGGCCGCTTGCATGCAACGAGCGCCCATGTGGATACGAATTGCGCAAGGCCAGGTTCCGATAAAAGAATACTTGGAACAGCTGAACCAGGCAGGCATCGAATATACCCAACCTTTTCCCGAGGTCTTACCTGAAACCATACAATTGCATAAAGCGGTTGCGACACGGCAACTACCGGGCTGGGAACGGGGGTGGGTTTGTGTTCAAGACGTTGGTGCTCAACTGGCGGCTCTGCTGATCGAATCTGGCGACATCACCAAAATACTCGACGCCTGTGCGGCGCCTGGAGGTAAGCTGTTTCATCTCCTGGACAGAAAAACACACCAGAACCGGGGCCGATCGACCGGTAGCGTTAGCCAGGCAGATGCTTTGGAAATCAGCTCTTCTCGTGCCAACCACCTGCAGACTGAATCGGCACGGCTGGGACACACGATCAATGTGCTGGCAGTAGACGCTACAACAGACAGTTGGTGGGATGGGCGGACCTATGATCTGATACTGATCGACGCGCCTTGCAGCGGCACCGGCACCACCAGGCGCCACCCAGATCTGCAGTTACTGTTGCGCCCTGAACATGTGACTGATCACACCCGCCAGCAGCTGGCACTACTCAATAATTTGTGGCGCATGTTAAGCCCGGGTGGCACCCTGCTTTATTCAACCTGCTCTCTTCTCGAAGCGGAAAACGATAACGTTGTTGAGTGTTTTGTCACACAAAACGAAGGTGTAGAGACGGAGCCTGCGCAGCTGCCCCTCGGACACAAAACCAGATTAGGTTGGCAAACCACCCCGCTGGATAACAGCGACGGTTTTTATTATGCGAGACTGAAGAAGCGTGTTGCCTCCACCAGCATCGCTGTGCAGAACCGGAGCGAAGGTTTAAGCTTAACTTAGCTATGAAGATACTTATTTTGGGTGCGGGCCAGGTTGGCGGAACCCTTGCTGAAAACCTGGCCAAAGAGGCCTTCGACATAACGTTAGTTGACCACGATGCGCCGCGACTGCAGGAACTGGCGGATCGCCTGGACATCCAAACTGTTACTGGATGGGCCAGCAACCCCGACGTTCTGAGGCAAGCCGGCGCTGACGATGCTGATATTCTGGTTGCCGTAACTTCCAGTGATGAAGTCAACATGGTGGCATGCCAGGTCTGTTACAGCCTTTTCAGAACGCCCACCAAGATCGCCCGCATCCGCTCAGCTTCCTATATGAGCAGGGAAGGCTTCTTCAGCAAAGAACACATGCCCATCGACGTTCTGATCAACCCCGAACAAGTTGTCACCCGCCACATCCACGAACTTTTGAAACACCCCGGGGCACTTCAGGTGCTGGACTTTGCAGATGGCCGCGTACAGCTGGTGGCCATGCGCGCCTACTACGGCGGCCCTCTGGTAGGACAGGCATTAAGTTTCCTGGCTGAACACATGCCAAACGCCGACACTCGAGTGGCGGCAATCTTCAGACGCGGCAGGGCAATTATCCCCAAAGGAGACACCGTCATCGAAGCGGATGATGAAGTGTTTTTTATCGCTGCATCTGAACATATCGATTCGGTCATGGCCGAACTGCGTAAAGTTGAGCGGCCGTTCAAGCGCATCATGATTGCTGGTGGTGGAAATGTCGGCTCAAGCCTGGCCGAAGCGCTGGAAGCAAGTTATGCGGTAAAGCTACTCGAATTTAATGGCAATCGAGCCAAGTTTCTGGCTGATTCTTTGTCAAAAACCGTCGTCTTGCAGGGAGACGCGACGGACCGGGAATTACTGCTGGAAGAAAACATAGAGCAGTGTGATGCATTTTGTGCTGTCACCAATGACGATGAAGTCAACATCATGTCATCCCTAATGGCTAAAAGGCTGGGCGTTCGCCAGGTCCTCACCTTGATATCGAAACCTGCCTATGTGGATCTGGTCCAAGGTGGCGACATCGACATCGCCGTTTCACCACAACAAGCGACCACAAGCTCTTTGCTTTCTCATGTCAGACGAGCTGACGTGGCGAGGGTACATAGTTTGCGCAGAGGTGCAGCTGAGGCTATTGAGGCGATCGCTCACGGAGACCAGCGCAGCTCAAAAGTTGTCGGGCGCCGGATCAGCGAAATAGATCTGCCCAGGGGAACCACCATTGGCGCCATCGTGCGCGGCTCACAAGTACTTATCGCCCACGACGATGTGGTTGTGGAATCCGATGACCACGTTATTTTATTTCTAATCGACAAAAAAGAAGTACGAGCGGTAGAGCGACTCTTCCAAGTCGGTTTAGCCTTCTTCTAGTCGGACCCTCAGGTTAGACATGCATCTTGCCGTCATCTTCCGCGTCACCGGTACACTACTAACTTTCTTCAGCCTTACTTTCCTGATTCCCGTGCTGGTCGCTCTGATTTATGACGAACCAACCATAACAACGTTTGGTTACGCTTTTTTGATCACGCTGATCTGTGGCCTGGCAATGTGGCTCCCATTACGCGGCAATCGAGAACTACGCGGCGGAGATGGTTTCTTGATCACCGCGCTGTTCTATATCGGATTGGGCATGTTCGGGGCAATCCCACTGTATATGGCAGAGGCTACCAATCTGTCTTTTACAGATGCTGCTTTTGAATCCATGTCGGGTTTAACCACCACGGGCGCTACCGTCATTACCGGCCTAGATTCCCTACCAAAAAGCCTGCTGTTCTATCGACAACTCCTACAGTGGTTTGGAGGGATGGGAATCATCGTACTGGCGGTGGCTATTTTCCCAATGCTGGGAATCGGCGGAATGCAGCTGTATCGCACAGAATCTCCCGGGCCCGCAAAAGACAACAAACTGACACCTAGAATCACGGAAACTGCTAAGGCGCTCTGGTACATTTATTTGAGCCTTACCCTGGCCTGCGGTCTGGCCTATTGGGTGGCCGGGATGAATCCATTTGACGCCATCAGCCATAGCTTTTCCACGGTAGCAATCGGGGGCTTTTCAACTCACGATGCCAGCATGGGCTATTTTGCCAGCCCGGCTATTGAAAGCGTGGCAATCGTCTTCATGATTCTGTCTGGAATCAACTTCGGCTTACACTTTTTAGTTTGGCGCCGTCGCAACCCATTACTCTACTTTGCCGACGTTGAGCTTCGCACCTACCTTCTTGTGCTTGGACTGCTCTCGGTCATCATCTGCACCACGCTGCTATTGCAACCCGGCGCAACTGACCAACCCATTCGGGACGGAATATTCCAAACCGTCTCTGTAGCAACGACCACAGGATTTACAACTCAAGATTTCAGCCTGTGGCCCGGCGTCGCACCGGTCCTGTTGCTGCTGGCCGCCTTTGCTGGGGGTTGTGCCGGCTCCACCGCCGGGGGCATCAAAATCATTCGTGTTTTGATGATCTACCTGCAGGGGATGCGAGAGGTGAAGCGCTTGATCCACCCTAATGGTGTATTCCCCATCAAATTAGGCAACGCGCCCGTCCGCGATCGACTGGTGGAAGCGGTGTGGAGTTTCTTCAGCGTCTACGTGATCGTATTTCTGATGATGGTGACCTTGATCATGATTCTGGGAGACATGGACTTCACCACCGCTTTTTCAGCCGTGGGCGCCTGCTTGAACAACCTGGGTCCCGGGCTGGGTGATGTGGCGAAAAATTATGCCGAGCTGAACGCTCCGGTAAAATGGTGCTTGATGTTCACCATGATGCTGGGACGGCTCGAGATCTTTACTGTATTGGTGTTGCTTACCCCGGCTTACTGGCGGCGGTAGATACTTGTCTGGCCCAGTTCCGGCGGCCTTTTAAAGCGTTTGTATTCCCACTGGTACTGCACCGGATCAGTCTTCACAACCTGCTCAATGGCAGTATTCATTACTCGCAGGGAGGTCTCAGCATCCTCGCTCTGGACCTCATCGGGCAGCTCAAAAAAATCCAGCGCGTAGCCATATCCGTTACTGCGATGGAAAACCCTACGTACCGACCCCATTAACACTCTAGGGCGACTCCGCTGGATCAATTTGTGACTCAACGTCATGGTCAACGCCGGCTGACCAAAAAAGTCCACATGAATTCCACCATTTCGATCAGGCACTTGATCTGGCAGAATCGCAACCAGGCGTCCAGCTTTCAGCGTTTTGAAAATACTCCGCATACCGCCTGTATCAATAGGATACATCTCACCATCATAGCGCTCCCGGGCAGCCACGATAACCGACTCCAAACCGGTAACCTTAGGTCGATCGTAAAGTGCCGCGACCGAATAATGCGCACCTAGAAAGGCACAAAGGATCTCCCAGTTGCCGAAATGGGGCACAAGCAACAGTACACCACGCGAATCTTGGTACGCATCCGTCAACAGTTCCTCTGCGTTCACCTCTAGGATTTGGCCTAACAGGCGATCCAGAGGCCAGTGTGCAAGTTGAGAAAATTCAAAGAACAACAGTGGAACCAGGTGCATGCGTCTGCGGACCATCGTTTCGATTTCAGCAGGTTCCATATTTGGAAAACAGGTGCGCAGATTGATGCGAGTGACCTTGGTGGCCTCCAGGTCCAAGCGATAGTTTATTCGACCCAAAAAGCCCGCAATCCGGCGAGCCCACAGCGGGCTCACAAAATGCGCCATCCACAAACTGATTCTCAATAGCGCTGCCATTGGTTAGAGAACACTCCGGAGTCGTATTCGCATGCCTAATCTACTGCTGGAATTTTGCGATAGCTATTTTCCCATGCATGCTTATGTAATGCATAGGCGAAACAGTCCCGGGTGTGACCATTCACCATACCGACACTCTGCATAAACGCGTAGCAGGTTGTTGGGCCCACAAACTTAAACATCCGGCGCTTCAAGAATTTAGCCATGCGAAGAGCATCTTCTGTATAAGTGGGGACATCGCCAGTTTGGCGAGGGACGTGCACTTCTGGCGCAAACCCCCATAACAATCTGGCAAACGCGTCCCCTTCATCAGCAGCGTGCTGAAGTTCCAAGACCAGACCGGCATTGTGTACTAATGCCTCAAGTTTGCCACGATGTCTGATGAGTGCCGGGTCCTGAAGCCAGCTCTCCATTCGGGTACCGCCAAATTCGGCAAGCCACACGATATCGAAATTATGAAATCGTTCACGCATGGCCTGGCGCTTCTTAAGAACGGTAAGCCACGACAGTCCCGCCTGCATTCCCTCCAGCGCTAAGCGCTCAAACAAAGC
Source organism: Pseudomonadota bacterium (assembly GCA_039028095.1). GTDB lineage: Bacteria > Pseudomonadota > Gammaproteobacteria > Pseudomonadales > Azotimanducaceae > UBA4421. The sequence continues at coordinate 11,794 of JBCCIU010000032.1, read as the reverse complement.
CTGATCCTCATACACAGGTACGCCCCATTCTTGGTCATGATACTGTTGATACAGAGGATCATCTGTACACCACCGACAGCGTTTTGGCTGATTGCGCAGGTTCACGTTCTTTTCTTTTGGCTCTTTTCTTTTTGGCACTTGTTCGAATTGTGTTTTCAGTTGCGCGACCTTTAGTGGCATCTGGTCTTTAAGCGCCTTGACCTCGGCCCGTTAGATATTGCACTGTGCCCTACAAATGAATGAGCCATCATCACCACAACGCCAAGCGCTCGCAAGTACCCTTCCAGATCTGGATCTGATTTTGTTGGATCGTGACGGCGTCCTGAACGCGGAGTCGGAAGAATTTATCAAATCACCCAGTGAGTGGACGGCCATATCTGGAGCAGCTGGCGCCGTGGCGCAACTCCAGTCTAAAGTAGACGTCGCCGTGTGCACCAACCAATCCGGTATCGCTCGCGGCCTGTTTTCACCTACCGACTTAGAAGCCATCCACAAAAAGCTTCAACAAACCCTTTCTGATCGTGGGGCCAAGCCGATCGACATCTTCTATTGTCCTCACGGACCTGATGACAACTGTCTATGCAGAAAACCCCTGCCCGGACTCCTACATGCCGCAATGGGTAGATTCGACGCAAACCCTGACAAAACTCTTTTTGTTGGTGATTCAATTCGGGATCTAGAGGCCGGGTTAGCGGCAGGATGTCACGTCGCCTTGGTCCTTACGGGGAATGGTCAGTCTTCTGTCCTAGCGATGAGCAAACAGATCCGACTGCAGTGCAGCGTATGGCAAGACCTGGCAGAGCTTGCCGGCTACCTGGTCAAGAGCTGAGCAGTCAGAGTCTAGACGTCCAGATTAACTACTGAAAGCGCATTACTTTCTATGAACTCACGCCGGGGCTCCACCTGATCTCCCATTAGCGTGGTAAACATCTGATCAGCTCCAATTGCGTCTTCAACGGTGACTTGCAGCATGCGCCGAACATCAGGGTCCATCGTAGTCTCCCACAGCTGATCGGGGTTCATTTCGCCAAGTCCCTTATAGCGCTGAATATCAACGCCCCTTCTCGCTTCTGCTAACAACCAATCGAACGCATCCATGAAATGCTCAATCGCTTGCGTTTTATCACCGCGTTTAACGTACGCATCAGACTCCAAGAGATCATAGAGCTCATGTGCCAGCGAGCCGATTTTCTGATAGTCATCGGATTGAAAAAAGTTGTAGGTAAACTCGATTGTCTCGGTAACACCTTTGAGCATAATCTGAACCACAGGCAGATACGCCTGATGTTCTGCGTCATGACGCAATACCACAGTAGGAGGCGTGCCCCCGTTTGAGTCGGCCGCAACTAACAAGTCAACAAACACATCGGCCCATGCTTGCATAGCTGTTTCATCAGCCAGCCTTTCTTCGGTTACCTGAGGCAATCGGATCAGATTGTTGGATACTGCTTCAGGATACCTCCTCTGCAGCCGACGCAGGCGCGTCAACGCGTCTTGTACCCGAAAAACCTGCGTCTCCAAGGCATCCCCCTCAATCGCTGGCGCGGCCTCATTTACGAAAACCCCGGCATCCTGAAGGGCCAATTCTATGAAGTATCGGCTAAGCTCATCATCATCCTTTACGTAACGCTCCTGTTTACCTTTCTTAACCTTGTAAAGCGGCGGCTGCGCGATATAAACATGACCTCGCTCTAACAACTCGGGCATCTGCCGGAAGAAAAATGTCAGCAGCAGCGTTCTAATGTGAGATCCATCCACATCGGCGTCGGTCATAATCACAACGCTATGGTAGCGAAGCTTCTCAGGATCAAATTCATCACGCCCGATGCCGCAGCCTAATGCCGTAACCAAAGTCCCTACTTCCTGAGAAGACAACATCTTGTCAAAACGAGCCTTCTCTACGTTTAGAATCTTACCCCGCAGGGGCAGAATGGCCTGGGTTCGACGGTCCCGTCCCTGCTTGGCTGACCCACCTGCTGAGTCTCCCTCTACAAGAAATAGTTCAGACTGCGCTGGGTCTTTTTCCTGACAATCTGCAAGTTTTCCTGGTAGACCCGCAATGTCCAAAGCGCCTTTGCGGCGTGTCATTTCTCGAGCTTTTCTGGCTGCCTCCCGTGCCCGAGCAGCGTCAATCATCTTGCCGACCAACGCCTTAGCATCCTGGGGGTTTTCGTCTAAGAATTCCCCAAAGAACTTGTTGAGTTCTTGCTCTACTGCCGATTTAACCTCGCTGGATACCAACTTATCTTTTGTTTGAGAAGAAAATTTCGGGTCTGGTACTTTCACCGAAACCACAGAAATAAGGCCTTCGCGCGCATCATCGCCAGTGGTTGCTACCTGTGCCTTTTTTCCTAAACCTTCGCGCTCGATATACGTATTCAGAGTGCGGGTCAGCGCAGCTCGAAAGCCAGCTAAATGGGTGCCCCCATCGCCCTGCGGAATATTATTTGTGTAGGTCAGCACCTGTTCCTGGAATCCGTCATTCCATTGCATTGCAATTTCCACTCCAATGCCATCTTCGCGCTCAACACTGAAGTGGAACACATCGTTCAGGGCGGTCTTGTTGCTATTGAGAAATTCTACAAAAGCACTCAGCCCACCTTCATAAACAAATGTCTCTTCTTTACCCGAGCGTTCATCAATCAGGTTAATCTTCACACCACTGTTCAGGAACGCGAGTTCGCGGAGGCGTTTGGCCAGAACTTCGTACTGAAAGTGCGCATTGGCAAAGGTTTCTGAGCTCGGTTTGAAGTAACACTCCGTTCCACGCTCGTTCGTCTCTCCTACTGCCGCGAGCGGCGCGACAGGCACACCATCCTTATATTCCTGGGTATACACCTTGTCGTCGCGCCTGACCGTCAAGCGCAACGTTTCGGAAAGCGCATTTACGACCGAAACGCCCACACCATGCAACCCACCGGAGACCTTATAGCTGTTATCGTCGAACTTGCCGCCGGCATGCAGAGTAGTCATGATCACCTCGGCGGCACTGACATTTTCCTCGGGGTGAATATCAACCGGAATCCCGCGGCCATTATCTCTGACCGTAATGGCTTCTTCAGGGTGCACAATGACATGAATATCATCACAATGGCCGGCCAGTGATTCGTCGATCGCGTTGTCCACTAGCTCTTGCACCATATGGTGTAGACCTGTGCCATCCTCGGTATCACCGATGTACATGCCCGGACGCTTGCGTACTGCATCCAACCCCCGCAGAACAGTAATGCTGCCAGAGTCGTAATTATCATTATCGTCTTCTATATCAGACATGTATCGTTCCTATGCTTGATTGACGCCACGTCGCATCAATTTTCTTGTTCCGTTACGTTGTCCGCGAACTCAACGGCGACCAGCCGACCGTGTTCCACGTGAAACAACCTGAACGTTTCTGGATCAGCCCATTCAGAGATCGATCTCCCCGGAAGCTCATTACTGGTGGCAATGACCTGGCACCCCAACCCTCGCAGTGTTTGACTGAACTTGACCCAGTGCGATTGATCTAGCTCTGCCCCATAATCATCTATCAGGACAACCGTGGGTTGGCTAAAGTCTTCGCGCAGCGTCTCTATCTGAGCAAGAATCAGTGCGCATGACACCAGCTTAGCCTGGCCCCTGGACAACACTTCTGCTGCGGCCTGCCCATCGACTTGAATGACCAAATCCGCACGATGAGGGCCGCTATGTGTCTGCCCGAATTTTACATCGCGCGACCAATTTTCGCTCATCTTTTTCTCTGCTGAAGACATGTTTTCTTCGTATCCACCGCGATTCAGGGAAACCGTTACTTCTCCCGGCAGATCAAATTCTTGCAGCAGAACTTCTAATCTAGGCGCCCACTGTCCCAAGAACGCGCTGCGCATGCTCAACATTTTGATCCCAGCCCCCAAAAGCGCTTCTGCCCAGGGGTCAAATGCTGCTCCAGCCGTTTTGTCCAAGGATTTGAGCCAGGCGTTTCGCTGAGCTAGCGCTCGGTTGTAGCTCGTCGCTATGGACAAAAACTCATGTTCCACGTGGAACAAACCCCAATCTAAGAAGCTGCGCCGCCTTTTTGGCGCGCCAAAAACAATTTCGGAGGTGTCGGGCAACATCACTTGAACTGGTAGATGGCGCGCCAGATCTGAGACCCGCTGTTTATTCTCCCCATTTAATCTCAACTGAGTCTGCCCGCTGTGGTTTCGAGCAATCCCCAGCTGATACACAAGGCCTGCCCCAGCACCACCCGCGCTTTCAGACAACCGGGGCCCAGCGACCGCGCCTCTGATGAAAAAACCATCCGCCCCATGGGTAATCAGTGAATCGGTTTTGCGAGTGCGGAAAGAGCGGCCTAACGACAGGGCGTGCACAGCCTCCAAAATAGCTGTTTTGCCGGCACCGTTAGGTCCATAGAGGTAATTGAAACCAGGCGACCAATCGATAGTCGCGGTTTCGAGATTGCGTAAACCTTGTATGGAAAGGCTTTGCAGAAACATGGCCAAAAGTTATGCCAAGGCAGTATCAGGGAGCCGGCCAGCTCGATAGGATCCCTATCAAGGCAGCATTAGAGCCGCATCGGCATCACAACGTACACCGCGGTTTCGTTACCTACGCCCTCTATCAGTGCTGAAGAGTTGGCATCAGATACACTGAGCTTGATTGATTCGGTTTCCAAAACGTTGAACACATCTAAGAGGTAGCTGACATTGAAGCCTATCTCAAACTCATCCCCCTCAAAGGCCACCGGCACCAACTCTTCCGCCTCCTCTTGTTCCGGGTTGTTTGCCTGAATTGTAAGTTGCTCAGCCGCCACCATGAGTCTTACACCCCTATATTTTTCATTCGAAAGAATAGATGCGCGCTGAAAAGCCAGCTTTAAGGAATCTCGATCACCTTCAAATGATCTAGACCCATCTCTGGGAATCACTTTTTCGTAGTCAGGAAATTGGCCATCCACTAATTTGGTCGTCATCGTAAATGGACCAGCCTGGGCGCGAAGATGATTTCCACCAATCTGCAACTGAACAGTTTCTTCGGCACCGTCCAGCAGTCGATTTAACTCAATAACGCCCTTACGCGGGACAATAACCTGGACCCTATTTGCAACGTCCGAGTTGCTTTTTGGCAATGTACTCATGGCAAGGCGGTGACCGTCAGTAGCAACTGCTCGGGTATGGTCGGCGTCCACCTCCAACAACATACCATTTAAAAAATACCGAACGTCCTGTTGGGCCATCGCAAAGGCGACGTCATCGATAATGTTGCCCAATTCAACTTGATTCAGGTCTACAGCAACCTGCGCATCACCACCGGGCACCTTTGGGAAATCCGCCGCAGGTAAAGTGGCCAGAGTAAACCTACTCCTGCCGCTGCGAACCACCGCACGGTCACCTTCTACACCCACGGAAACCTGGGCGTCGTCACCCAGAGCGCGCCAGATATCTGCCAGTTTACGGGCGGGCAAGGTGGCTTCTCCGGGCTGCGTGACATCGGCTTCACATCGTGCCACCAGCTCCACCTCAAGATCTGTACCGGTGATCTCTAAACCATCTTCGGTCGCTTTTACTAACAAGTTTGCCAACACAGGAAGGGTTTGGCGACGTTCGACCACGCCAGTAACCAACTGCAAAGGTTTCAACAATTGGTCTCGGTGTACGGTAAATTTCATGACGTATCCGCTATCTAGATTATCGTTTTGAAAAGTGGGTTCAGACCCGCTTTTAACAAACAGCCAACAAGCAGTGCTACCCGGACAGGAGACGGCTCAGATTCTTGTGATCTTCTGCCAAATCTGCACTGGACTCACACAGCTCAGCAACTTTGCGGCAAGCGTGCAACACCGTCGTGTGGTCCCGCCCGCCAAAAGCGTCACCAATTTCCGGTAAAGAATGGTTGGTTAACTCTTTGGAAAGCGCCATAGCCATCTGCCGCGGTCGAGCTATTGTGCGGTTCCGGCGCTTAGACAACAAGTCCGCAAGCTTAATGTTGTAATACTCCGCCACGGTGCGTTGGATGTTGTCGATGGAAATCTGCCTGTCTTGGATAGCAAATAAGTCTCGAAGCGCACGCTTAACCTGATCGACGCTGATAGGACTTCCTGTAAATCTGGCATTGGCGATCACTCTGCGCAATGCACCTTCTAATTCACGGATATTTGACCTGATTCGTTCGGCCATGAAGAAAGCGACTGCGGGATCCAGGCGCACTTGTTCTGCCTCTGCCTTTTTCATCAAAATAGCGACCCGGGTCTCCAACTCTGGCGGCTCCACCTCAACGGTCAGTCCCCAGACGAATCGGGATTTCAGACGCTCTTCCAACCCATCTATTTCTCGAGGATAACGATCACAGGTCAAAACGATCTGATGATTGCGCTCCAGTAACGCATTAAAGACATGGAAAAACTCTTCCTGAGAGCGCAATTTCTTCGCAAAAAATTGAATATCATCAATCAGCAGCGCGTCCACACTGCGGTAGTACTGCATGAAATCCTGCATCGTCCCCTGCTGAAGCGCCTTGACCATATCCTGCACAAAACGTTGGGAATGCAGGTAAACGACGCGCGCGTTAGGATTTCTGGTCAGTATTTCATTACCGACCGCCTGCATTAAGTGCGTCTTACCGAGCCCTACTCCACCGTACAAAAGCAAGGGGTTGTAAGAATTTCCTGGTGAACTGGACGCATGCAGCGCCGCCGCTTTTGCCAGCTCGTTGGATTTACCTTCAACAAAAGTATTAAAAGTGAATTCGGTATTTAGATTATGGTCTACCGCCTGTCCTGCTCCAACATGCGCTTCAGCTCGTAACGGTTCGGGTAGCCCTTTTTCTCCAACGCTCAGAGAGACGTTAACCGCATCGTCAAGACCTGTCGCAGTCGCCAAAAGCTCCGATATTCGATGCAGGTACGCCATCCGCACCTGCTCTTCGACATAAATATTCGGTGCAAACAGCCGTACTTCACCGTCGTCCACCCTTGCCTGCAATGGTTTGAGGTAAGTTTCATAATGCTCAGATGAAACTTCTTCCGCCAATGTTAATAAGCATTGTTGCCAAATGCTCTTGCCCACTAATTCTGCCCCCACAAAATTCTATGCAATTCATTAAATGATCTAATTACCGATTGCCAGTTGCCGATTTGATACCACTCAGCTAGATACCCCTTCCCCGACAGTTGCTGGTAGTCACTCTTTTTTGAGACTTTTCGGACTTTACAGACTTTACGGTTTTTACGGATTGCTTATCCTTTTTACTTTACGGATAGCTTGTACGGATCACTTATTCCGATAAATTGCAGCTATATTTTTCTTTCAGTAGTTATTTAATTATCTTTTGATTTGCGCCGCACGGGACGACTTAAACTAATTCCGCTGACGGTCGTTCACCCGTGGTAATAACGCACATTAGCGTTTACCTAAACTATTTACTGCTGCCAATTTGCTGCTGACAAGATGGTCAACGGGTGATTAGAGAGATTCTCAGCCCCGTCAGAAACGGGCGATTATTTAAGCTCAAGCCTTCCAAAATAGCTATTCCCGAATGCGAAAAAATCGACTTTTTTTTACAGTTGTATGAAATTCAGCAACTTAAGTAGAGCAATTTGTTTGTTTGGCTTGTCAGATAAAAACCGCAAGTTGTGTGCAATATTCGGGAGAACCTGTGGATAACTTTCGTGCAGCACTTTACCCACAAACTACTCATTAAATAATCAGAACTACTCCCCGCATTTTCCACAACTTAAAGGATTATAAAAATTCAACCAAATTAGCCATTTAGCTTGCTTGTGCACAGAAAATTGGTCCTTCAATAAACAACAATCACAAACTTATAAATATATAAATCTACTATTTGACAGGGCATGGCACTGTTCATAGAATGCGCGGCCCTCATTCGGGTGTTGCCAGAAAAGCGATCATGAAACGTACATTTCAACCTAGCAATCTAAAGCGAAAAAGAACTCACGGCTTTCGTGCACGCATGGCGACCAAAGGTGGCCGAAAAGTGCTTAGCGCACGACGAGCCAAAGGTCGCAAGCGCCTGGCGGTTTAGCACGCTGCGTGCACTCTTGGTCTCGCCCAGGATAAATGTGCACGAAGATGCTGAAATATGCTGTCGAGGTTTGTTTTGCATACCTTTTCCCGCGCCCAGCGTCTAACTCATTCAAAAGAATTCGAGCAGGTTTTCCGGCAGACTGAAGTGAATCTATCATCTGGACCGTTACGTATTCGTGCCAGAAGGAATAAACTGTCGGCGGCTCGCATTGGTATTGTTGTGCCCAAACGCGGAAATCAGCTTGCCGTGCGCCGTAATCGGATAAAACGCATCATACGAGAACAGTTTCGATTGTCGCAGCCACAACTGCCTGACATGGATATCGTCGTGCAAGTGTTTCATGCTGTAGACGATAGACGGCTAAGGCGAGAATTGGAAAAGCTGTTCGGTCGACTAAAGAGTGACTAAGAAACTGTGACTGAGGTGAAATATCTTCCCACGCAACACCGACCAATTGAGCATGCGAACGCAAAGAACGAGAAATATAGGTTGGCTGAGATAGGTGGCCCGTTAAGCTGATAGGTCAGCAAGAAGGATCAGCAAGAAGGAAAAGTGATGAGATGAATAGAGCGGACCAGTCCATATCAAACACCAGGTCACCCAACGGATACGTGTCTGCCGGCGTGAGCAGGTTTTTGTTGATTGCTATCCGCGCTTATCAAATTACGTTGAGCCCCTGGATTGGGCGCCAATGTCGTTTTTACCCAACCTGTTCAGATTACAGTCGTGAAGCCATCATCCAACATGGTCCTTGGAAAGGCGCGTGGTTAACGGTACGTCGGCTCAGTAAGTGCCATCCCTTTAACCCCGGCGGTGTCGATTTTGTGCCGGATTATGCTTCAAAAAACTCTTCATCAACTTGTTCCGCTGCCCGGCCGGCACCCATAGATAATTAGGATCCAATAGATGTTACCTCCTGAAATTACCCGAGTGGTTTTGTTAATCGCGCTGGCAGCCACTGGCTATCTCATGATCCTGGCATGGAACGATGATATGGAAGCAGCCCGTACGCCCGTGGGTTACAGTGATGCACCTCTGGCGTCAGGGCAGTTAGCCACTGATACGCCCCAGACATTGGCAGTTACTGAAGCATTAAATGTTCCAACGGACGATGACGTTCCGCAAAACAGCCTGCTGGTTGAAAATTCGGACGTACCCAATCAGGAGGTTGAGGAGTTAGTTCCTGTAGAGGTAGTGAACACTAACCAACTTGTAACGGTGGAGACGTCGGCGCTAAGGCTTTGGGTGGATCTGGTAGGCGGTGACATTGTGCGAGTGCAATTGCCTGAATTTCCGGTAAGTCTCGACCGGCCTGATATTCCGTTTCTGCTTCTGGACAGGGGGGCGACATCTACCTATGTCGCGCAAAGTGGCTTAATCGGTGCGGATGGACCGGATTCCAGCGGCAGGGCTAAATACTCTGCATCTACCTCCCAGCTGCGCGTGGCCAGCGGCGAAACCAAACAGCTTGTGCTCACCACGCCTATTGATGGAGGCCGGGTAGAAAAGATCTTCACGTTCAGAGATGCAGACTACCTGGTTGACGTTGAATATGTCATGTACAACAACAGCGCTGCACCCAAGCGGGCAGGGATGTTCAGTCAGATAAAACGAGACAGTCGGCCGCCTTCCACCGATGAGTCTTTTGCGTTAGCACCTCAACCTTATTTGGGTGCAGCCTTTACCACATCAGAAGAGCGGTATCTTAAAATCGATTTTGACGACATTGATGATGACGGGGAGTTTAAGTCGGCAGAAGTTGGGGGTTGGGTAGCATTTTTGCAACATTATTTCCTGTCTGCCTGGGTGGCACCGGCTGAACAAGCCAATCGTTATTACGGTCGACGCAGCAGAGATGGGACCTATCTATTCGGTTTTACGGGTCCGGCGATGGAGGTAGCTCCAGGTCAGGAGGGGCGTTGGTCGGCACAATTTTATGCGGGGCCAAAAGATCAAAAGCGCTTGGAGCAGATTTCTGAAAATCTCAATTTAACGGTGGATTATGGCTTCCTGTGGTGGGTGGCTGTACCGCTTTTTTATCTGCTCGATTGGCTTTATGAGTTGGTGGGCAATTGGGGCGTTGCGATCATCTTGCTCACCTTTGTGGTGAAGGCGTTGTTGTACCCGTTGTCTGCTGCGGGTTACAAGTCTATGGCCAACATGCGTCGGGTAGCGCCTGCAATGAAAAAGTTGCAAGAGCGATATGGGAACGACCGAGAAAAACTGTCAAAAGAGATGATGGCACTTTACCAAAAGGAGGGTGCAAACCCATTGGGTGGTTGCTTGCCCATGTTGTTACCCATGCCCATATTTATTGCCCTGTACTGGGTGTTGTTCGAATCGGTTGAACTGCGCCAGGCGCCATTTTTTGGGTGGATAGAAGATCTTGCGGTAATGGACCCCTTTTTCATATTGCCGCTGCTGATGGGCGCGAGTATGTACTGGATGCAGACCCTCAACCCTCAGGTGGGGGATCCCATGCAGGTAAAAATGATGAAAATGATGCCGATTATGTTTACGGTGTTGTTTCTGTTCTTCCCAGCGGGTCTCGTACTCTACTGGCTGGTCAACAATATCCTCTCGGTTGCCCAACAACAGTATGTATACAAACAGGCAGACAAGGCACACGCTGCTAAGGCCGGATGAACTTGACCTGTGTGATCCCTCGGTATGTCACAGTTAACTTCAGCTCTATCTGCTGATCTTATCGTCGCAGTTGCTACCGCACCGGGCATGGGCGGTGTTGGAATGGTTAGGCTGTCTGGACCAGATGCAGTCTCGGTCGGCGAACAGATCACCAAGCGAACGCTTCCCTTCAGACAGGCGGTCCGCGCAGATTTTATCGATCCTGCAACCAAAGAGTTGCTTGATCAGGGTTTAGCCATCGCTTTTGCACATGGTCAGTCCTTTACTGGAGAGGAAGTGGTAGAGCTGCACGCCCATGGCAGCCCTGTGGTGTTAAAACAGCTGGTTGAAGCCTGTTGTTTTCTTGGTGCCCGAATCGCCCGCCCCGGAGAATTCAGCGAGCGGGCTTTCAGTAATCAAAAACTGGATCTGGCCCAAGCCGAAGCCATCGCTGATTTGATTGCCAGCGGATCTAAAGCCGCGGCAAGGGCGGCGGCCCGGTCGCTGACTGGAGAATTTTCTCGACGCGTGTTCAGCCTCAGTGAAGAGCTGGAAGTTTTGCGTGTGTTTGTTGAGGCGGTGATCGATTTTCCAGAAGAGGAAGTTGAACATCTTGAACAGGGTCAGATCCGCAAAAAGATAGATGGACTCCTGGAAGGCTTGAATACGTTGCTCGCTGATGCACGGCAAGGTCAGCTGGTTAACACTGGGGCCACGGTAGCGCTCATAGGTCCTCCCAATGCAGGTAAATCCAGCCTGCTCAACTCACTCAGTGGTGAAGATCGAGCAATCGTGACCGCTGTGCCAGGAACTACTCGGGATGCCCTGAAGGTTGATCTCATCCTAGATGGCATCCCAATTAAAATAGTAGACACTGCGGGACTTCGAATCAGCGAAGATCCGGTGGAAATAATAGGGATGGAACGCAGTCGCGCTGAAGCCTCCACGGCAGATATATTGCTGGTGGTGCTGGATGTGAGTCTGAGTGACGATCGCAATTTACCCCGTTGCTTTCTTCCATACAATGTACATGTACATGTAAGTACAAAATAATGTACATGAATACAGTGCTCTGATGAGCCTCTCAGCTCACCTGCTGCAACTTTCGTTGATCTCGCCGGCACTGGAACAGACGCCGGCTGTTGTG
>JBCCIU010000031.1:0-59318 GCA_039028095.1 Pseudomonadota bacterium | reverse complement strand
GTGCGCCCACAAAACTGGTCACCGTCAGGCCGAGTGCCACCCCCAGACGGGAATCACCAAACTCCGCAGCGATGGCTTTGAAGAAAACGCCGTAAGAATAAAAGAAAAAACCTACGGCAATAAAATCCACGAAGAAGGCAACGGTGACCATCCGCCACCCAAGAAAGCGTTTTGCCACCTGCTAAAGCCGTCGCCTATAAACGTTGATAAGTCTGGCTATGGGCGGTCACCGCAACCACTTGCCCCGCTTCGTCACGAACAAAGCGCCAGGACTCTCGGGGCTCACCCTCATCTGTCTGGCGTACAAACACATCCGCTTCGTGATGTTTCAGCTTGGCCATCTCCTTTAAATTGTCCGCAGGTAAGCTGAGCAAGACCAACTGGTCTCCCCAGATGCGGACAGCGGTTTCGCCACCCCAGACAGAACCTCCGTAGTTACCGACATAGTCATCCAGATCTATTTCAGATTCGGTTTTGTTGTTGTCGCTCACATCCGCTTCGTTCGACTGCAAGGCGGTGGTAAACGCCGGCCCCAGGGTCTGCATCATAGTCTGTGCAATTTGAAAGGCGGGGCCATCTCCCGCGTTGGTCAGCGCGATGGCGGCAACTTTTTTAGAAGGTGCCATCTGAAACGATGTGATGTAGCCCGGACACCCACCCCCATGTCCCACCATTCTGACGCCATCAATATGGGTCAACGAAAAGCCAATACCCCAGCTGATCTTGCCATCTGGATCTACCCAATGTACTCGCTGCATCTCACGCAGAGTATTGCGTGCCAGGACACTTTCATCCTGTCCCTCGAGAGCACGAAACTGCCAGCTGGCGAACCTGGCCAGATCATTGACGGTGCTGGTAAATCCAAAAGCCGGCGAGAGCGCTTTGGCATCAAAAGGCGGGATTTTGTTGCGTTTGCGATCGCGCCCAAACCCCGTGTATCCGATTGCCATCTGTTTACCGTGCAACTTTTTGGGAAACTCCGGACGTGTATCGGTCAAGCCAAGAGGATCAATGATATGTTCACGAACATATTCGTTGTAGGGCTGGCCAGTTACCTCAGTAATCACTTCCCCGGCTAGCGTTAATCCTAAATTGGAGTACTGAAATCGCTCATCCGCAGGGTAGAGAGTTTCCTGAGTTTGCAGACGCTCGAGCATGGTATCGCGGTCCGGGAATGGATGCCCTTTATCCACCCAATAGGACAGGTCAACCTCTCGAGGCAAACCTGACGAATGGGTCAGGAGTCCCATCAGACGGGCGGGGCCAAATTCACCGTGGGCGGCCTTGAGCGGCAACCAGGGTAGATGATCTTGCACCGGATCTCGCAGGGACAGTTTGCCTGCGTCCCGCTGCTGCATTACGCCTACGGCGGTAAACAGCTTGCTGATGCTGCAAATACTGTAAATTGTGTCCGCATCTGCTGGTAACTGCTTGCGCAGGTTGCTGTATCCGTAACCCTTACTGAGCACCAGATCCTGATCAACCACCAAACCCACAGAGATGCCGGGGACCTCCTCATAATCTCGTACGCCATCAATCCAGGCATCAACCGCCGCCCACGCACCTTGCACCTCGGGGTGATCCAACACCTGCATTGGCGATGGCGGATTTTCGGCATCTGCTGTTGGCTCGGGCACCGGCTGAGCGACAGCCAGGCTCACCCAGAAAACTACGACGCCCGGGAAGTATTTGATCCACATTATCAGATGCTCCAAATTTCGATTGGCACGGGGGAAACCATTCATTCTATCATCTAACCCATCTCATTGATGGGAGACAGGGAAAATGGCGAAAAAAAAGGCCCAGTTGAAAGCTGCCAAAGACATTCCGATGGCGGTACGGGAGATTTGCCTTTCTTTTCCGAATACGGAAGAGGTCATGAGCCATGGATCACCCGACTTCAGGGTTATTGGTGGCAAAACCTTTGCCACTTTTGCCGTCAATCATCACGGAGACGGACATCTGGCCCTATGGTTACGCTCTCCAGCAGGTGCTCAAACTCTCTATGTGGAAGCTGAGCCAGACCATTTTTATATGCCACCCTACGTGGGTCCGGCGGGATGGCTAGGCGTTGATCTGGATCGCGGGTTGAGTTGGTTACGCATCGCGGATCTGGTTCGAGAGGCGTTTGTTGAGGTCGCACCAAAATCCTTGACGAAAGATCTGGGACCCACTGTCGAAATAGACCCACCCACAAAAACCATGGACCCGGAGGAGTTCGATCCATTTAACGCACCTCATGCGCAAACCAAGTTGGAGCAGATCGCAGAGTATGCGCTGGGTCTTCCGGAAGTGGTCGAAGATACCCAGTTCGGCAATCCTTGCTTCAAGGCCGGTAAGAAAAATTTTTGTACGCTGTACTTCCACAATAAACAACTACAGCTTTCCGTTTGGGCCGGATCTGACGGCCAGGCGACGTTAACCTTCGATAAGCGCTACTCAATTCCAGCCTATACCGGTCGCAACGGTTGGCTGAGTCTTGATATCCAGAGCGATCTGATGATGAATGAGGCGAGGCCTCTGATCGAAACCAGCTACCGCCATTTCGCTTTGAAGCGCATGATCAAAGCCCTCGATTCAGTCTGATTACTGGTATGATTTTGCCTTCGTACTGATGAAGACAAGCACTTAGGGAAGGATATGACAGCACCATTAGCAGATGTCGTCGTGGTGGAGATTGATAATTGGATGGCAGCGCCCAGTGCGGGCGCGATCCTAGCCGACATGGGTGCCACCGTGATCAAGGTTGAGCCGCTGACCGGCGACCCGATGCGGGGCATGTCCAGGCCGATTAAAAACGAGGAGATCGCGGAAAATCTGCGCAACCACGATTTTCAGTTTGACGTGGACAATCGTGGTAAACAATCAATCGCCGTTGCCCTGGATCAGCCGGAGGGTGCAGATCTTGTCAGGAAGCTGGTTTCCAATGCGGATATTTTCATGTGTAACCTGCTGGTTAAACGTCAGGAGAAGTTTGGGCTGGATCCTCAATCTCTATTCGAGGTCAAACCTGATCTGGTTCATGCGACGCTGACAGGCTATGGCACAACCGGGCCAGACGCATGGCGCCCCGGCTATGATGTCACCGCATTTTTTGGGCGTTCGGGTCTGTACGACGCACAACGTGAGGGTGCTGACGGGATCGTTCCAATGGCTCGACCGGCGCAGGGTGACCACACCACCGGCCTTGCCCTAGTTGGCGCTATTCTGGCAGCTCTGCGATTGGCCGAAAAATCTGGCGAAGGTCAAATCGTAGAGACCTCGCTGTACGAAACCGCAGTATGGACCCAGGCATCAGACTATGCGGTCACCGCGGTAGACCAGGCCCCGGTTCGCCGTCGCGCCCGGAAAGAATTGCTGGCCATCACCGCAAACAGATTTCCATGCGGCGATGACAAGTGGGTGGTTTTCAACATGTTGCCAGACGCAGCTTATTGGCCACGTATGTGTCAGGCCATCGAGGTAGAACATTTGATTGATGACGAACGTTTTGTCGACTCATCGTCCCGCTATCGCAACATGGCTGAGTTAATCGACATCATGGATGAAGCTCTAAGCAAGCGTACCCGGGACGAATGGGGCGAGATTTTCGACAAGGCGGGGTTAATTTGGGGCAAGGTGCTGGGGTTACATGAAGTCCCGCAAGACCCGCACGCCATTGCGCTTGGCATGTTTCCTAAAATTGAACACCCGGAAGTTGGTAGCTACAACACTGTCAACATTCCCATGCGCTTTGCTACAGCGGATGTCAAACCGCGTGGCCCGGCACCAGCAGTGGGAGAACACACAGAGAGCATTCTCACTCAGGCTGGACTCAGTCAGCAGGAGATCGCCACCTTGCGTAAGCAAGGCACCATTAACGAATAGTACAAGCAGGTACTAAGACTCGAGGGGAAAGCATGGAAAATATTGTTATTGTGGATTGTATTCGCACGGGTCTGGCCAAAGCGCATCGAGGCACATTTAACCTCACCCGCTCAGACGACCTGGTCGCTCACTGCATCAACGCCCTCCTGGCGCGCAATCCAGGCGTAGATCCAGCAGCCATTGAAGATGTGATTTTGGGCTGTGGACGTCAGGTCGGAGAGCAATCTGCAAATGTCGCACGACACGCCGTGGCGCTGTCCAATCTTCCTATTACGGTGCCGGCTACGACGATCAGCAGAGCGTGCTCGTCGGGCTTGAACTCTATTGCATTTGCCGCCACCCAACTCAACAGCGGGTGTGCAGAGATCATTATGGCGGGCGGCGTTGAGTCCATCACCGGACTAAGTCGAGGAAAAGATGCAGAGTTTGCAGAAAACTCACGCCTGCTCGCGGAAATGCCCGACATCTTTATGGCGATGGGCAATACCGCGGAGGTTGTAGCGCGTCGCTATCAAGTCACCCGCGAAGCTCAAGATGAATACGCACTGCAGAGTCAGCAGCGCTATGCCGCGGCACAAGAAGCGGGCTACATCGCAGACGAAATCGCGCCCATGACTGTGCAGTGGGAACAGATTGTTAACAAAGAAACCCGGGAAACCGCCATTGTCGAGGGTACTGTCGACCGAGATGAGTGTAATCGACCGAACACCACGCTGGACGGGCTCTCAAGTCTGGGTCCCGCATTCGAGGACGATGGCTCGGTCACAGCGGGTAACGCATCTCAGCTTTCCGACGGTGCGGCAATGGCCTTATTGATGACGGAAAAGAAGGCCCAACAGCTGGGCTTGGAACCCATGGGATTTTTTCGCGGCTTCACCGTAGCGGGATGCGAACCGGATGAAATGGGCATCGGTCCGGTTTTTGCCATTCCAAAATTGTTAGATTATACCGGCTTGTCCCTTGCCGATATCGACCTGGTAGAGCTTAATGAAGCCTTCGCCAGCCAGTGTCTCTACTGTCGTGACCGTCTGGACATCGACAACGAAAAGTACAATGTAAATGGCGGCTCAATAGCTATTGGTCATCCCTTTGGTATGACCGGGGCGCGCCTGACGGGGTCTTTGCTGCGCGAATTGAAACGTCGCGATCAGAAATACGGTATTGTGTCCATGTGCATTGGAAAAGGCATGGGGGCCGCCGGATTGTTTGAGGCGATCTGAATCAGCTAACTGACGGGAGCAGGAGCATGGCAAATAATCGACGAGAATTTCTGCAATCCAGCTTGCTGGCCGGCACTGGTGGACTGATCGCCGGGCGCTCGGTCGCAAATCCAACGACTGAAACAAACTATTCTGGCAGCGAAGTTAAACATTATCGACGCCTGGGTCGAACGGGCATCGAAATCTCAGATATCTCCATGGGTACCAGTCGTTTGCGCTCCGGAGAAGAAGATCTGGTCAGACATGCCTTGGATCGCGGTATCAACTATTTCGACTCAGCTGAAGGCTATACCCGAGGCCAATCCGAAACTGTTTTGGGCAACGTGCTGAAGGAAAAACGCGATCAGGTTTACCTGGTTTCAAAAACCATCACCCGCGCCAACACGTCAGCCGACAGTATGATGCGCGATCTGGAAGGTTCTCTGCGTCGTCTGCAAACCGACTATGTCGATGTCTATATGAACCATGCGGTGAACGATATCGCGGTTGTTGGCAATCCAGAGTGGAGGGCATTCACCGAGAAAGCGATTGCTCAAGGGAAAATCCGTTTTACCGGTATTTCCGGCCATGCGGGGTATTTGATCGATTGTTTGGACTACGCATTGGACGAAGACCTGATCGACGTGATGTTAGTGGGCTACAACTTTGGGCAGGATCCCGCTTTCTATGAGGGCTTGATGAGCGGCTTTGATCGCATTGCAAAGCAACCTGATCTACCAAGAGTGCTCAGCAAAGCTAAACAACAGGATGTTGGCGTGGTCGCTATGAAGACTCTGATGGGCGCACGCCTGAATGATATGCGACCTTATGAAAACGCTGGTGCAACCTATGCCCAGGCGGCGTTCAGTTGGGTGTTGTCTAACCCGAACGTTGACGCACTTGTAATCTCCATGACTTCAATCGACAAGATTGATGAATTTCTGGGCGCTTCGGGTCGCAGTGCCGTCACCGCTCAAGATCGTCGTTTGCTGGACACCTACGCAGCGCTTAACGGCGCAAATTACTGTAAGCATGCCTGTAACATGTGTACGGGCAGCTGCCCATACGGCGTGCCAATCTCCGATGTCTTGCGTACCAGAATGTATGCAACAGACTACCAGGACGTGGCTTTTGCCCGCTCTGAATACAGCCTGCTGACCACGAACGCCAGTCCTTGCTTGAGCTGTTCCGGCGAGCCTTGCGCAGGCGCCTGTCCCAACGGAATTGATATCGCCAAACTCTGCGCACCCACCCACAAAATGTTAGGTAGCGGCGAGCGTATTGCCTGACATCAAAACGACCTGAGAGAACAACGTGGCAGTAGAAGACATACTGAATGCCTACAAGGCGGGCGATCTGTCCTTGGGGGATGCCCTTGAGTCATTACAGACCAACTACATGGAGGATCTTGGCCACACAGTACTTGATCACAATCGTGCACTGCGAACGGGAAGCGCTGAGGTTGTATTTGGAGAAGGTAAATCAGCACAGCAGATCAGCGACATCATTGCCGCCATGCTGGGAAACAACAGCAATGTGCTGGTGACCCGTATCGAACCGGAAAAACACGCTCAATTGACCGGTCTACCAGACAACGCCAGTTACACTGGCGCATCAAGAATACTATCAATCGTTAACACGCCGCAGGCAGCCATGGAAACCACAATCGCCGTGGTCACGGCAGGCACATCGGATATCGATGTCGCAGAAGAAGCCGCCATCACCGCCGAGTTTTTTGGCAACCAGGTGACTCGAATCTACGACGTTGGAGTGGCCGGTTTACATCGATTGCTCGGTCGCCTTGATGATTTACGCAAGGCGCGGGTGCTGGTCGTTGTCGCGGGGATGGAGGGTGCCCTGCCCAGCGTCGTTGGCGGATTGGTGGATAAGCCCGTCATCGCCGTGCCTACAAGCGTTGGCTACGGTGCTGCTTTCGACGGCGTCGCTGCGATGTTAGGCATGCTGACCAGCTGCGCATCAGGTGTCAGCGTCGTCAATATCGATAACGGTTTTGGGGCAGGATTCCTTGCCAACCGCATCAATCGCCTGTAAAACCTTCGCTATGGACGCCCTCTTAGACCAAAAGTACACCCGGCTGAAAGACAATTTGTCTCAGTATAAAGACGCCATAGTTGCGTTTTCTGGAGGTATCGATAGCTCCTTGGTGGCCTTTGTCGCCGGACAAGTACTAGGACAAAGGGCTACCGCAATTACTTCCGCCAGCGCCAGCCTGAAGCGTGCGGACCTTGCGTTGGCCAAACAACTTGCAGAGGTCTGGGGGATTCAACACAAGGTGATTGTTACGGATGAGCTGTCCAAAGCAGAATACCGCGCCAATCCAACCAATCGGTGCTTTCACTGTAAGACTTCACTGTACAGCTACCTGGATGAAATTGCCCAAACCGAATCCATCGAAGTCGTGCTGAACGGGACCAATACAGACGACCTTGGCGATCACCGCCCTGGTCTTATTGCTGCAGATAACTTCGCCGTGCGTTCGCCGCTGGTGGAGTGTGATTTTAATAAGCAAGATATCCGCGATCTGGCCCATGAACTGGGGTTGTCTAACGCCGACAAACCACAAGCTGCCTGTCTTTCCAGCCGCTTTCCATACGGGACCGAAATCACGTTGGAGTTGTTAGAGAAAGTTGAAGCGGCTGAAGACATTATGAGCGACATGGGATTCCGCCAGTATCGCGTCAGGCATCACGGTGAAGTGGCCCGCCTGGAGGTGGAAACATCCGAATTACAACGCGCAATCGACTTAAACGAGACCCTGAACCAGCGCATCCGAGCAGCAGGATACAGCTTCGTGGCCCTGGATCTTGCCGGGTTTAAGTCTGGCTCACTGAATGCGGCTATCCCAGACAACCTGATACAGAAAGTTGATATCAAAGAGTTACGTTAGCGCTCGGTTGTCAACCGGGATTACGCGATTAAGCGGATCAACCACTTAACATCACATCATCCGAAACGCCCCGTACAAATAGCGGCTCCTGCCCAAGTGCTGCAACGTCTGCATCGAGCGCCAAGTTATCAGGCTCTTCAACCGGGGCTCCACCTGCCATAAATAAATTGTCCAATAGTGAGGCATCGCTACTGGTATTGAGGAACAGATTGCTGCGGCTTAAGACAAAGTCGACCGCTCGTTTCATGGCCTCGGGGTCGGTGATGGGCTTGTACCAGCTGAAGTGTTTCTCTGGATCGTCATCACGCCAGCGTCGCATCGCAATTGATTTGATGGTCTGCATGGCAACGCCTTTACTCTGACACAGATCATACAATGCGTTGAAGTCCGCCGCGTAGTCCGGGTTGGACATCATGGTGTAGTTGTACGGGACAAGCACCGAATCAAAGTCAAAGGCGTTCAGGCTCTGTATGTGCATGGCCGGACAGTAGGTGCCATGCCCGGTGACGCCTAAAAAACGAACCAGACCCTGCTCCTTGGCTTCGATCAAGGCTTCCAATGCACCACCCGGTCCCATCGCAACATCCCATTCATCAGCCTTGGTGAGATTATGCATTTGAATCAGGTCGATCTGATCGACTTGCATACGTTCCAGCGAAGCCTCAATCTGAGCTTTAGCCTTGTCACGCGTGCGCAACCCCGTTTTCGTGGCGAGAAAAAAATCACTGCGACGGGTCTTCAAAAACGGCGCCAGGCGAAGCTCTGCTTCGCCATAGCTGGCCGCTGCATCGATATGGTTAATTCCGTAAACATCCAGCTTGGCTAAGGTTTGATCAGCACGGTCCTGGCGCATCGCACCCAATGCGGCGGCACCAAAAATCAATCGCGAACTGATATGTCCTGTGCTGCCAAAGGCAATTCGTTCGATCATATCGGGCTCCTACTTGCTGGGGTTGATCAGATATTTCTGCCCAGTCGCTTGGGCGGCATAGGTTTGCAGATTTTCCACCTGTAATGCTTCGGCAAGTGATACTTCGGCCACGTAGCTGCTGGCAAATGTTGTATTGATTTCATCAGCCACACGCTGGCGGAGTTGCGCGTCTCTTTCTCTCCCCACTTTTTGTAAGAAAGGCGTTAACAGCCAACCCCCGAGGCCCCATGCCATTCCAAAGTTACGTTTCAGCACCGTTGGACTGCGTTCCAGTCCACCGTAGATGTAGACCTGTTTGTACTGAGTTGACCCATAACGACTGTAATCTGTTGCGGTTCGCACAGCTGCCGCCTCCATACTGGCGAGCAGATGATTGGCCAGCTCACCGCCACCTGTGGCGTCAAATGCAATGTATGCGCCGGTTTCCGCGATGGCTGTGGTCAGATCTTCCACAAAACTGTCCTGGCTAGAGTCACAGACGTGAGCTGCGCCAACACCACGTAACAGCTCAGCCTGTTCCGGTTTGCGCACCACGTTTACTAAGGGTATGTCATCAGCCAGACATATTTTCTGTAGCATTTGTCCCAGATTCGATGCGGCAGCCGTATGCACCAGAGCGCTGAATCCTTCCATTCGCATGGTCTCGGTCATGCCCAGCGCCGTCAGAGGATTCACAAAGCAGGATGCCGCCTCTCGGCTCCCCACGCCTTCGTTCATCACCAGGCACTGATGTACGTTCAGCGTTCGGTATTGGCCATACATTCCACCCCCACCCAGCGCGCCTACAGTTTTGCCCAATAGCGCCTGAGCCCCCTCTGATTCACCAGCAGCAATGACTACACCACCGCCTTCGTTGCCGGGAGGCATGGATTGGTCCAAACGACCGGACAAAGCCTTTAACAACCCCTGAGGCACATCGGCAGTGATCGTCGGTCGATCAGCACTGCCATCTTGCACAGCCGTACTCACATCTGCCATCCCAAGCAGCATCCCCAGATCCGAAGGGTTGATCGGTGATGCTTCGACCTGAACAACCACCTGGTCGGGACCAGGTGGTTGAACCTCAACGTCTTCCAGGGACAGTTCAAGCTTGCCGGCACTGGTCACCATGGATCGCAGCTGCAATCCGCTGCTGGGCAAATCGCTCATATTTAACTCCAATAATTTAGTACACTCCCATTAAGCACCAAAGGATCGCATTCTGGAACCCATCAGCGCCAGTCAAATTAGAAAAGCTCTCAATTATCGGGGAGAGTTGCACCTACCTGATCTGGAAACCGTCGATTGGGGCGTCCTGGACTACCTCGGATGGATCCACCCCGCAGGGCATCAAGGTTATGTGGTCATGGCAATACATACGAACCTGCAGGGGATGGTATTGCGTCGCCATGTTAATCATGGCAGCAAACCAAGGGTACATATGTGCTCCTGGTGCAATCACGTCTACCGAGCCAAGGGGACCGCCATGTTCACCGCTGAAGTGTCCGGCTCGGAGGGCCGGCGTATGGTGGGCAACTACATCTGTCGCAACCTCGATTGCAGCTTGCGGATCCGCAACCTCACGAGTGATCCACCAACCTACATGCCCGAGACCATAGACTTAATGCGCAAGGCCAACCGGCTACAAAACGCGGTCACTCAATTTATGGCGAGAGTTCAGGCGTTTCAATAACGTACAGAATTTGCAAGCGCTTGCTTAGCCGATGCAAATTTGTCCAGCCCCAGCTCCTGCTGTATTGCCTGACTCATGGGGGAATCAGGATCATCATAGGGGATACCAATGGAATCAGCGATCCGAACCATGCGCTGAAAATTCGCCGCTACGCCAGCTGCATCAACCAGCACGGCTGATCCTGCGGTTTCCAGCAATACTTGGCGTGCACCAGCAATCTCAACCGGGTCCCTTCGCCCGATTGCTTCCGCAAAACGCATCAATTCTGATCCAAACTCTATGCCTTCAGCGGCACTCGCCGCATCACCGCCAATCCCTTGGATATCAACCTGGTTATCATTTTTCTGTGCGCTCACACGGAGCATCGAGGCATGTGCGTTGGTTCAGTAAAAACACTCGTTGACCGCAGAGACCCGACCCGCCACCAGCTCTATTTGAGTTCGGTTGATCGAGCGATTGTCTTCCTTGGCGAAATTGCCCATTTTTTCCAGCGGGATGTACTGGGCAGCTGATATGTCTCGCCATTCGCGCAACGCGTTAGGTACCAGAGTCAGCGCACGAATGACATTTGCCGAAAAACCTCTGGCCCACAAGTCAGACTCTGCACCAACTGCACCCTCGGGTGGGATAGTGGGGACAAAACCAATATCTTCGCTGAGGTGCTGGGGGACGTAACAGGTGGGCTCACCAGGTTGCCCAACAGGTAATGCCTCCAGAGGTAAACCCAGCGCGCGATGAAATTCATCGATGCTGACCATCGCGACCACAATGCCGACCAGTTCGACATAGGCGCCCTTACTCAAGCCATCCGCCTCGATTGACTCAACATAAGATTGGGTGATTCGATTTTGATCCGTCACCACGCGATGCACAACGTCCACCGCGGTCTTTGACAATATTTCATCTGACCGATGCTCACCTGCCAAGGCATACGGAGAAAGCGCCTGTTTCCTCTCGACGCAGAAATTGCACACTAATGCGTTGCGGCTTTCCTCGGCAATCGCTACCCGTTCCGGCCCGGTCCACCAGGTACCAGGCGCAGCAAGCTGTTGCCAGTAGTTTCGATAGGCTTCTCCCAGATCCTCTCGTATCGGGAAAGGGGCGCTGTTGAATTGAAAATAACTCATCCAAGATCCAGTCGTGATCGGCAACCTCTTTGATAGTACACCACAAAAAAGTCACGGTCAGTTGTCGTCATGCGACGAATTGGGCAGTATCAGGGGTCTAATGCCAGCCAGCATCTCAGGAGATTGAAGTACAGATGAACAAATTTGAGATTACCGTTAATAATGAGACACACGAAGTGGATGCCAGTCCCGATATGCCACTACTGTGGGTATTACGTGACAAGTTAAAACTCACCGGCAGCAAATACGGCTGCGGTATCGCACAATGCGGGGCTTGCACTGTGCACATCAATGGCACCCCCATGCGCTCTTGCGTGTTGCCTATTTCCGCCGTAAGTGGGGCAGTGACCACCATTGAGGGATTAGCCGAAGGAGGTAACCTGCACCCTTTGCAGATGGCCTGGATCGAACACGACGTCCCACAGTGCGGTTATTGTCAATCAGGTCAAATTATGAGTGCCGCCGCGTTGCTGGCCAATAATTCCAAACCCACCGATGAGGATATCGATACAGCGCTGGCGGGGAATTACTGCCGCTGTGGTACCTACGTCAGAATTCGTGAAGCAGTACATACCGCCGCGTTGGCCTACGACGCAGCGAAAGGAGGTGCATAACGTGAGTATCTCCAAAATGAATAGGCGTACCCTGCTGAAAGCTTCCGGTCTTGTCTCGGGCGGGTTCATGCTGCAGATGACTATTCCGGTGCACGCCGAGGAACAAAAAGGGCTGGTCCGCTCCAAGGAACTCAATGTCTACGTGGAAATCAGCTCTGACGGACAGATCACGATCTATAGTGCAACACCTGAGATGGGCCAGGGCATTAAAACATCCCTGCCTATGATCATCGCCGAAGAAATGGGTGCACGCTGGGAGGACGTACGCGTACTTGATGCACCGCTGGACCCCAAATACGGCATGCAAGGCGCAGGAGGCTCGACCTCCATTCCACGCAATTTTAACGAAATGCGGCGCATGGGTGCATCGGCAAGAGAGATGCTGATCGGCGCAGCCGCGTTATTGATGGAGGTAGAGCGCGAAGATCTGCAAGCCCGTGATAGTCAGGTGATCCACTCTTCAGGTCGCCGCCGTTCTTTTGGTGAGCTGGCGTCTCTTGCTGCCGAACAGCCGGTGCCTGATCCGGAGTTTCTAAGTTATAAAGACCCACGGGCTTACACAATCATTGGGACTTCGGTCGGCGGCGTAGACAATCTGGTTATAGCCACGGGTAAATCTAACTTTGGCATCGATGTGGATATACCTGGCATGAAGTACGCCACATACACTCGCTGCCCCCGGATCGGTGGAGTCGCCAAGCAATTTAACGAACGTGAAATCAAGCAACTCCCAGGCATCACAGATGCCTTCATACTCCAACCGGATGAGCGAGCGGGTAAAGCTCAGATGGCATTTATGGATGGTTTGGCGGTACTTCACGGGGGTGTGGCAATCATTGGGAATGACACCTGGTCTGTGTTTGATGCCAAAAACAAGCTCCAAGTAGAGTGGGACGAAAGTGAAGCATCGCAAGACAGCTGGTCTGACATGGTGGCACAAGCGAAAGCTGCGGCCGCCAAAGGTGGTGCGACTGTGCGCCTGGAGAATGATGTCGTAGGACCCGCCCTGGCATCACCCGACAACAAAAGTATCGAATCCTTTTACGAGTTCCCCTACGTTGCGCATATCTGCATGGAGCCCATGAACTGCACCGCAGACTATCGCAAAGGAGCAAATGGAGCGCCCGATACGCTGGAAATATGGATGGGCAGCCAGTTTCCAGGACAGGTAAAAGAAATCGCAGCGAATATGCTGGGCCTGGCACCAGAAAACGTGACCGTACACCCCCAACGCCTGGGCGGCGGATTTGGTCGCCGCGCCATCCACGATTTTGCAGCGGAAGCCATGGCCATATCTTACCGCGGCGGCGTGCCCGTCAAACTGACCTGGACTCGGACCGATGATATTCATAACGACTTCTTTCGCGTGGGCGGCTTTGAAAACATGAAAGGTGCGGTCAGCGCAGACGGCAAACTTGCCGCCTGGGATCAGCACTACATCGGCTACAAGTACCCGGATCGTTTTGTCATTGGCTCTGGCCTGCGCGGCAACGAATTCTCTATGGTCGCGTTAGAGAACGCACGGGTGACTCAGACGATGATGGATCTAAAAACCGCCTGCGGCGCATGGCGAGCCCCTGGCTCTAATACCAACGCATTTGTTGAGCAGGGATTCATTCATGAATTGGCAGAACTGGCCGGGCGAGATCACTTAGAATTCCTGTTAGAGCTTATGGGAGAACCCCGCTGGATCAAAGAGGGAGACGTCAATGCGTTGAATACAGGACGCGCGATTGACGTGATCAAGCTCGCCGCGGAAAAGGCAGGCTGGGGTAGACAGATGCCCCCAGGGAAAGGCTTAGGCTTGGCCTTCTACTTCTGCCATGCAGCCCATATTGCGGAAGTTGCGGAGGTCACGGTAGATGAAAGCAAAAACTACTCGGTGGACAAGGTAACAGTTGCCATTGACGTAGGGCCGATCATTAATATGAGCGGGGCGATCAGCCAGGTACAAGGTTCAATCGTCGACGGACTGAGCACTATGGCTCTACAGAAGATCACTATGGAAGGCGGCGTTATCCAACAGGATAATTTCCACCAATATCAGATCATGCGAATCTCGGCAACGCCTGAAATTGATGTCCACTTTATTCAAAGCAACAATCCTTCCACAGGTCTTGGAGAACCCGCCCTACCCCCGCTGGCACCGGCCGTCACCAACGCGATTTACGCGGTAAACGGCGATCGCATCAGGACCATGCCTCTAACCGACGCGGGCTACACTCTGGTTTAAAGGACAGCTATGGAATTTGATGATGTCGTATTAGGACGCAGAAGCATCAGGGGCTTTAAGCCCGATCCTGTACCGCCGGATTTGATTCGAGAAATCGTTCATCTTGCAACACGGGCGCCGTCTTCAATGAACACCCAGCCCTGGTACTTTCACTGCGTATCCGGCGACGCATTAAACAGAATTCGCCAGGGTAACACCGAGAGAAATCTGGCCGGGGTCCCCGCATCACGAGAGATTCGCATGCATGGACCCTATGAGGGCGCACACCGGCAACGTCAAAAGTCAATCGCGGTGCAACTGTTTGAAGCCATGGGGATCGAATGGACGGACAAAGCGCGGAGAAAAGATTGGGTGTTACGAGGTTTTCGACAATTTGATGCGCCAGCTTCCATTGTCGTGACGTTTGACCGAGAGCTTGCGAACAACGATATCGCCATCTTCGATTGTGGCGCTGTGACTAACTGCTTGGTAAACGCGGCCTGGTCCCGAGGACTGGGCGCTGTGATCAACGGCCAGGGTATCGCTCAATCCCCTGTCGTACGGGAGCACGCCCAGATACCCGACGATCAGATCATCATGTCCTGTGTTGCCATGGGGTTTCCTCTTGATGACTTCCCAGCCAACAACGTCGTCTCCACCCGAAGGGATGTTGACGACGTGGTCAGCTTTGTCGGGTACGAAAACTAAGCCGCTTGATTCTGGGTTTCCGCCTCTGCATTTGCTGAGCATCGCAGGTGAACTTTATTCAAACGCTGCCACAGCTCTTGCGTCGCGGCATTTACTTCGGTTCCGGATGGAAAATCCAGGGGTGGGAGAATTTCTACATAGGCATGCCCTTTGGCCACACCCCGCTGTCCTTTCGGCCTGATTTTTTTCAGACCGCCAAGGTAAACTGGAACGACGGGTACCTCGTTTTCTAGGGCAAGTAAAGTTGCTCCGTGTTTGAATTGACCTAAATCGGAACCGGTTGCCCTTGTGCCTTCAGGAAACAGGAATACTTTCTGTCCGCGTGTCAGCAACCAGGATGCATAGGCAAGCGCTTTCTTTCCGCCGCCGCGCATAATGGGAAAATTTCCCAGCGCCAATGATTGGTACCAAGGTTTCAAAACCAATTTCTTTTTCCCTTTGACAAACCATCGGTCCTGGGCGGCGCCAAAAAACAGATTGCTTCGCCATTCCTGAGGCAAGATCGCATCGACCAACAACGTGTCCAGGTGGCTCTGATGATTACCCACGATCACGCAGGGACCATCCAAGTTGGCCAAGTGTTCCAAGCCACGAACTTCTATCGAGTCAAAGGCGTCGCGCGTCCAACGTGCATAAGCTTTTTCATGCCAGAGCTTTCTAACGATCTTCGCCCAACGATGTACCTGCCATTTGTGCGGGCCCGCGTACTGTGCTTCGTCGGCCTCATACAGCGTAGGTACCTTTTTGCGTTTGGCTTTAAGTTCCGCTTTCAGTCGAAATTCTGATTCGCGAATTACCGTGGTCATTAGAAATGTCTCCGTGTTAGATGTAAGTTCAGCCCACATAGTGCACTTCCGAGAATGCACTTCTCATGCCAACTCTTTCTCGCCGTAGTTTTGCCGAAAAATCACCTCATACTGCGCAACTAGGGCAGAAAACGTTAAAAACTAGATGATCATCATTCGTCTGCGCACTACGGGTGAGCACACGTCTTCCGTTTTGGTGCGTCAATTACTTAGGTGTTGTCGTCCAATTGTGATAGCGTACCGGCAGGTTCAATTGAGTTCGTTCTGCTCTTGTCTTTAAGTCAACGTAACGCGCTTGCTCTAACCATACTCTTCCTCATCATGCTGGTTGGCAGTGGCGCGCTGTATCTGCTCACTGTCGGGCAAACTTTCGACCACCTAGAGCGTCAACAGGAACAGGTTGAAATCGACCGCATCCAAGCTGCATTGGGTATGGAACTGGCCAGCGTCCTCTATATCGCCGAGGATTTTGGTCACTGGGATTTAACCTACGAATTCGCGCAAACTCGAGCGGCTGACTATCTGGAAGCTAATCTCAGCAGCGGCGAGACAGAATTCATTAAAATAGACGTCATCCTATTCCTGGACACCAACAATCAACCTTTTTTCACACTGAAACGTAGCTATCAAACCAAGGAAGTACTAGAAATAGAGGCGCTTGAGATCCCTGAGCAACGGGCCAAACTACTTCCTCAAAGCTCTGATGAGATAGCCGGTGTGCTCACAACTCGGCACGGGCCCTTGCTGATCGCCGCCCACCAAATACTGGACTCGCAATCAAATGGTCCACCGCGCGGTTTTGTGATCTTTGGCAGGCTTTTGATGGGGGACGTGATCAAACAAATGTCTGAGCTCACACGTCACCAGATAGAAATCGTCAATATTGATGAATCTGACGCAAAAACAACGCCCGTTCTCAATCGCAGTGGCACAACAACCCAATACCGGATCCCCATACAGCCGCTGGGTTCTCCGCCGCTGCATTTTATCCAGTTCACCACAGCGCGCACCATCAAAGAACAAGGAGACCGGACTTTTTACGGCTTCATCACAGCCATGGCGGCGGTGTTCATCATAATTACCTGGGCCAGTCGCTTGTTGTTTATCAGATATGTTGCCACCGGGTTGTTGAAGCTGGACCGACGCATGAAAGCAACCACTGAGAATGATCTGAAGTCTAACCTGACCCACTCTGAGCGTCCCGACGAGATTGGCGATCTTGAACGAAGTTTTGATGCCATGATCGAACGGTTACATGAGTACCAGGTGCTGAACACAGAAACAAACCAACAGCTACGTCAAAGTGAAAAATTAAATGCTCTGGGTCAACTGACTGGTGGTATCGCACATGACTTTAACAATCTGCTCCTGGTGGTTAACGGCAATATTGAGCTAGCCCAACAAGCGGCCACACCTGAGCAATTTACGCAATATCTCGATCGCGCGCTGACTGCGTCCAACAAAGCATCAAAGCTAATCCAATACCTCCTAGCCTATGTACAAAAACATCCATTCCAGACACAAAACGTAGATCTTGGCGAATTACTCACCAACATGGAGGATCTGCTGCAAAGCACCTTAGGCGATCGTATTCGATTGGTATTGCCCGAGAGTAAAGGTTCATGGATCGTCATGAGCGATTTGAATCAATTGGAGACAGCCATACTCAACCTGGCTATCAACGCACGGGACGCGCTACCTGATGGAGGTAGAGTCAATTTCGAAATAAGTGAAAAGGAACACAAATTTTCTGCCACAGACAGCCCACGAAACAGTGTGGTGCTCGAAATATCAGATAACGGGGTGGGAATGGATGATGAGATCATTGCCCATGCGTTTGACCCCTTCTTCACAACCAAGCCTATCGGAAAAGGTTCCGGGCTTGGCTTGTCCATGGTACACGGGTTTGTCAGACAAAGTGGTGGAGAAGTATCGCTGAGCAGTACGATAGGTAAAGGTACAACGGTCTCTCTGATTCTTCCTTCGGCATCCTCTGGCTAGTTCGGTATCTAACTTTTGCGCTAACGCCTCTTTTGTACTAAGCGCTGGGAATTTGCTTGATACCCAGCTGTTGGAATAGAGACAAGTGATCTGTCAATCCGCGCTGTTCGATAATCTTGCCATCACGTAAACGTAAGATGGTCACGTCCCTGAACGATACAACTTTCCCGGTTGGTTCTAGCGGGCCAAAGGGTCCGGTGTGAGTACCATGGATAAGCAATTCGACAACAATGTATTCACCGCCGTCGATTAAGAGTTTTATCTCTTCGCGATAGTCCGGTAAACGAACTCTGACATCAGCCACCAGCTGGCGAACCCCATCCAGACCCACACCCCAATCGGTCATGGGATAGTCCGCAACAAAGTCTTCGGCATAATAATCAGCCACCTTGTCCGCTCGACCTTCACTCCAAACCACCTGACAGGCATCACGAACGATTTGTGTGTTACTCAGCATATTTGATTCCTGGCCTAGTAAATCTTAAAACCTTCATAGCCGTTATCCCTGACGCGATCACAAGCCTCTACGTAAGCCGGAATACCGCCAGGATATCCAATTAATCGATTGGACTTGCCTTCGATATTCGCACCGGTATACCAGCTGGCGGTTTTAGCAATCAGTGTCGCTGCAGCGGTTTCATCATGGTGCGCCACCCAAGACTCTTCAAACTCGGCTGTAGGCTCGATTGCGGCACCGCGGTTAAGCACGTAGCCAATACACTCACTGATCCATTCAACAGAGTGTTGCACACAAGTTGGTGCGTTACAGAAAGCCCCTGCAGGCGAAAGTGGGGTTGATGTTAGAAACAGATTCGGGAAGCCATGCAGTTGCATACCCATAGAGGAACGAATGTCCCGGTCCCAAACCTCTGCCAACGATCGATTGTCACGGCCGCGCACATCAATATTAGTCAAAGCACCTGTAACGGCGTCGAAGCCAGTTGCGCAGATGACCACGTCCACGCGAATCTCCTGCTGAGAGGTTTTGATCGAGTTTTCCGTAAAGGCGACGATGGGCTCTTTGTGAACATCGATCAGCTGTACGTTATCCTGAGCAAAAGCTTCGTAGTATCCGTTCTCAAGGGGCACTCGATGGGTTCCAAAGCCGTGATCGTTGGGAATCAACTTTTCACGCAGCGCAGGGTCATCTATACGCGCACGAATCTTGTCCTTAACAAACTCGGAGACCTCCTCGTTTGCCTCAGCTTCCATCAATTGCTCCGCAAAGGACCCAACCCACAATGCCAGGTTACCCTCCGCATAGAGGCGTTCCATATTGGCCAGCCTTTCCGCCGGATCAACATCCGCCCACAAACGGTGTTCAATATCAAAATCAAACCCACCAAATGTCTCGCGCGTCCGACCCCGTAACGTTTCCCGCTGTACAGTCAGCGGCTCCGATTCCGTATAGCGGTAGTTCTTCATTGGGATGCTGTAATTTGCCGTCCGCTGAAAAACGGTAAGCTCTTCCACCTCAGCGGCGATGGTTTGAATCACCTGAATTCCGGTGGCACCTGTGCCAATTACCGCGACGCGTTTTCCGCCCAGTGATATGCCCTCTTTGGGCCACTGGGAGGTGTGTACCATGGTGCCTTTAAACTGTTCCTGTCCATCGAAATTCGGTAGAACAGGCTTGCTGAGAGGGCCCATACAGCTGATTACAAAACGCGCTGACAGCTGGCTGCCCGCTTCGGTTTCGATTAACCAACATGCCTCTTCTGCAGACCAGACCGCTTGGGTCACCCGCTGATTGAATTGAATGTCACGCCTGAGATCCAACCGGTCCGTCACCCATCGCAGATAACGTTCTGTTTCCGGTTGTGACGGAAAACGTTCCGACCATTGCCAACCATTGACCAGATCATCGGAGAACAAAAACTGGTAGACATTTGACGGTGAATCAGTGCGCGCACCAGGGTAACGATTCCAGTACCACGTGCCGCCCACGTCGCTGCCGGCTTCCAAGACCGTCGCGCTAAGCCCCATCTCGCGCAGGCAATGCAGTTGATACAAACCCGCAAAACCAGCACCTATCACGATGCCGTCGTATTGAGGCGATTCAAGTTGTTGGACCTGAGCCATGGTGATTCCCCTTGTATTTATCCCTTATTCCTGGATTAGAGTTTACAGTATTGAATCAAAATATTGACCGGCGCTTTCGATTAGACCCACCGCATTCCACATTCCCCCAATGGCTAGGCGTGAACACGCGCTGTTCGTGCGAGCACCAGAAGGGGCTAAACCTTAACTGCATCCTCTGGCAATTCCAGATATTCGCCTTCGCTCAAATCACCCAAACTCAGTCTGCCAATCTGCTGTAAATGCAGTGATTCGATCTGGATATTCAAACCAGAAAACACCTCCACGATTTCCCGCACTGCCACATTGTCGATCTGCAAGCGCAACGTGCTGTCATCACACATCGATAAATCAATCAGCCTGTCTTCGCTATTTTCTGACGACGCCAGACAGGCTTCTATTGCGCTTTGAAGGCGATCTTGATCTGCGATGTTTTGTATATCGAAGAGAAAAACGCGCGGCTTGTTCAATAGCCTGCGCTTCATTCTGTTCGCCCAGCGGGCGTCATCACTCAGCAACACTAATCCGGTCATTTCAGGCGACAGCGTGTTCGCAAAATAGAAATACCTGTCCTGTGTGTCTTGACCCAACAGTTCCAGCACAAAAGGATATTCAGTGTCGGTTGTGGCACAGGAATACGCTGCAGGTTTATGCAGGACAACGTATTTATACTGGGCGATCGAAACCAGATTTCCATCAAACGTCACTTTATCGCTATCGCCGATTTCAAAATACGGATCTGTAACTACTGCCCCGTTGACACAGACACGGCCTTTTCGAATCACAAAATTGAGCTGATTTCGGCTCATTGCCACACAGAGCGATAGATATTTGCTTAGCCGCATAACTTTAGATTTTTTCCATTTGACTAACCCATCGTCAGCTTTTTATTCCACGTCTAGGACCATGGTACCTATTTTTTTTGTCACTCCAAGAAGAGCACTTGCCATGAGGCCGCGATTAATCTGTGGGATTCCAAAAACCCGCATATTTACCCGCCATTGCGTGTTGTGGATAATGATTCGCTTTGTGTTAAGTGGAGCATGGCATGACGTTAGAAGCCTTCAGAGAAGAAGCCCGCGACTGGGTTCGGTCAAACTGCCCTAAGGAGATGCGTCTGGGCGCTGTACATTTTGAAGACGCTTATGACATCTATCGTACCGATGCAGCATCCGCCTGGCGTGCAGCGGCTGCCGAGCGCGGTTGGACCGCTCCAATGTGGCCGGCTGAATATGGGGGTGGTGGCCTGGATAGGGCTCGGGCAGCAGTGCTGCAGGAAGAGCTGAGTAAGGTAAAAGCACTGCCGCCAGAAACCGGGATGGGTTTAGCCATGATTGGACCCACGCTCTTGGAGTTTGGTACCGAAGAGCAGAAGCAGCGCCATATTCCACGCATTGTAAGTGGTGAAGCTCAATGGTGTCAGGGATATAGCGAGCCCGGCGCAGGTTCTGATCTAGCAGGATTACAAACCAAGGCAGTGATGGATGGTGATAATTTTGTCATCAACGGCCAGAAAATCTGGACCTCTGGAGCGCAACATGCCAACTGGATGTTTGCCCTGGTTCGAACAGACCCTGAAGCGGCCAAACACGATGGAATCAGTTTTGTCCTGCTGCCCATGGACCAACCGGGTGTAACGGTTAAACCCATCAAGCTGATTTCCGGATCTTCACCTTTTTGCGAGACCTTTTTCGACAACGCCATCGCCAAGCGAGAGGATCTTGTCGGCGAGCTGAACAAAGGTTGGACCGTGGGCAAACGCCTGCTGCAATTTGAGCGCAACGGGATTGGCGGCGGTGCGCGAAAGAAGAAAAAGGCCATCAACCCTCTGGCCGCCATTGCCTTGGAGTACGTGGGTCAAGACGATGCTGGTCATATCGCCGACCCAAGTACGCGCACCACCGTGCTGGATCACATCATGAAAGAGAAGGCCTTGGGTTTAACCACCCGCAGGGTCATCGAAGAATCCAAACAGGCCGGGGCGCCGGGCGCAGCCACTTCGATCTTCAAACTGGTCGGGTCTACTTTGGCGAAAGACGGCTCGGAACTGAAGTCGACATTAAGAGGGACCGCTGGGCTCGCCTGGGACGGGGACACGTTCACCGAAGAGGAGTTGGAATCCACACGCTCCTGGTTACGAGATCGGGCAGTCACAATTTATGGCGGAACCAATGAAGTCCAGATGAACATCATTGCCAAAAGGGTATTGGGGCTACCAGATTAGCCCCAACATTCGCACACGGTAGGCTAGGTGCCTGTATAAACCGGGTCGCGCTTCTCGACAAAGGCGCGCATACCCTCTTTCGCATCTTCCGTTCTGGAACAAAGAATCTGATTGCGATTCTCGATGGCCATGGCCGCCTCAAGACTGCCGGCATCTATGGCCATGTTCAGTCCTTCCTTGGTCAGACGCAGACCCATCGGCGACGTGGTCAACATTTCTTTAAGGTAAGGTTGCGCAGCCTCCTGCAATTGAGCATCAGGCACCACCTGACTCACAAGACCAGTGCTTAATGCGCGCTCTGAATTGATGAAGCGGCCTGTGAGCATCAGTTCAGAAGCCAGCGACGTACCGACCAGTCTGGGCAAAAAGTAGGAAGTCCCCATATCGCAAGCGGATAGACCGATGCGAATAAACGCTGCATTCATCCTGGCACTTTCTGCCGCCACGCGAATATCTGATGCCAGCACAAAGGCAAAACCACCCCCACAGGCAGGACCTTGGACCAGGGAGATGATCGGCTGGGGACAACGGCGCATACGGATATACACCTCGGCCAGATATCCCTGAAAACCCCAGCCTTGACCCACCGCCTTGTGCCCAGAGCTATCCACTGGATTACCCGCTTGCTTGATATCCAATCCGGCGCAGAACGCTCGCCCTTCACCACGCATCACAATCACACGCGTGTCGGTATTCTCCATCATGCTACCGAAGTAGTCGCGCAGATCTGTGACCATTTGGGTGTTGATGGAATTGAGGGCTTCGGGGCGATTCAACACCAGCCAATCCACAGCCCCGTCGTGTTCGATTCTTAAAGTTTCGTATTCTGTAACGCTCATGTTTATTCTCCCCATAATTTATGGTCCCAGTATAACAAGCACGGTTTTTCCGGGTATCCTACCTGTACGGGAGGCACACAATGCAAAAAGCACTCGAGAACTTTCGAATTTGCGACTTCACGGGTCAGCTTGCGGGGGCGGGCGCTACCAAGTGGCTATCCGCATTTGGTGCCGAGGTGATTCGGATTGAAGATCCTGTGCGGGACGGACGATGGGACATCTTGCGCGGTAACGCGCCTTTCAAGCCAGGACAGAAGGGCCTTGAGCACGGCGGCGGCTTTAACAATCACAATACCGACAAACTCGGCATCACCCTGAATTTGAGAACCCAGAAAGGTAAGGAGATTTTGACAGAACTGATCAAGGTCTCGGACGCCGTCACCGAAAACTTTGCTGCCGGCGTATTGGATCGTTGGGGTTTTGGTTATGAAGCCCTAAAAGCCATCAAGCCCGATATTGTGTATGTCTCGAACTGTGGCTTTGGACATGAGGGTCCATACCACAGATTCAAAACCTGGGGACCTATCGTGCAAGCCATCTCAGGGCTTACGTTCACCTCCGGTCTGCCCGATCAACCCCCCGCCGGTTGGGGATACAGCTACATGGACCACACCGGCGGCTACTACATGGCCATGGCAATCATGCTTGCGCTGCGCCATAAGCAAAACACTGGAGAAGGTCAGTGGGTGGACCTGGCTTGCACCGAAGCGGCTGTCACCCTGAACGGTCCTGCCGTCCTGGATTGGACGGTCAACGGCACAAAACTGCGCAAGGAGGATCAACCGCATTCAAATCGCAGCCAGTTTCAGCCTATGGCACCCCATGGAATATATCCCTGTCGAGGTGATGATGATTGGATCGCCCTATCCGTACGCAACAACGACGATTGGGAGAAGTTGGTAACCCTGATCAAGGATGATTGGACAGGAGCCTACCCAAAAGAATCCACCAGACTATCCCAACAGGATGAACTGGACAGTCTGGTCAGTTCATGGACCAGCGGATTCGATAAATTCGAACTAGAGGCGATGTTACGCGCACTACCTATCCCAGCCAGCGCCGTACGGAAACCTCAGGAGAGAATTGACCAGGATTCAACAACGCGCAATTTCGGTCTGTGGCCAACCGTTGAGCATTCCGCCATGGGCAAGGTGCAGGTAGATGGACAGCCTGTGCAATTTTCAGAAACTAATTGGCACCAGGCTCGGGGGGCACCGTGTCTGGGCGAACATAACGAAGATGTGCTGACCAGGCTGCTTGGTTACAGTTCTGAAGAAGTGGCTCAACTGGCTGAGGAAGGCGTGCTATGAGTGTCTTGCAGGGTATCCGCGTTATTGAACTGGCCAACGAACGGATCGCGTTTGCGGGAAAGCTGATGGCTGACATGGGTGCCGACGTCGTACTGGTGGAACCACCGCAAGGAGATCCCACCCGCGGCTATCCACCGTTTGACGGCCAGACTGGCAACAAGAGTTTATACTTCTGGCATTACCACACCAACAAACGCAGCATGATCCTGGATCTGGACAAGGCAGAGGATCTGGATCACCTGCGCAAGCTGATCTCCCAAGCGGACGTGTTATTGGAAACGGAGCCGATCCAGCGTCTAGCGCAACTTGGTCTGGATTATCAAGATACGTCACCTGAAAACCCCGGCCTCATTCATATTGCCGTGACACCTTACGGGCGCGATGCGCCGGAGAGCGACCTTCCACAAACCGATTTGACCTTGATGGCTGCAGGTGGGCCTCCCTGGAGTTGCGGTTATGATGATCATTCATTACCACCGGTTCGAGGTTGGGGTAACCAGGCATTTCACACCGGTAGCCACTTCGCTTA
This sequence comes from Pseudomonadota bacterium, assembly GCA_039028095.1. Lineage (GTDB taxonomy): Bacteria > Pseudomonadota > Gammaproteobacteria > Pseudomonadales > Azotimanducaceae > UBA4421. The sequence continues at coordinate 34,292 of JBCCIU010000031.1, read as the reverse complement.
CATGAGTGCGTTGACAGCCTTGTTGTACCGTGGAGAATCCGGCGCTGGCCAATTTATCGACGTGTCGATCACTGCTGCGTTAAACGTCACCACCGAAGCTGCGAGTTATGCCTGGCATGTGTGCGAAGCGACGGTACAGCGCCAGACCGGACGCCACGCAGCCGTTGTGCCAACCGGGGAAACTCAAATGCTCTGCGCGGATGGCAAACATGTAAACACCGGAGTGCCACCGCGTTTCCCCAGAGAATTTCAAAACCTTCTGACCTGGATGAAATCCCTGAACCTGGACAAGGAATTTCCGGAAACCGTATTCCTGGAAATGGGCGCGGCGTGGGAGGGTCAGTTTGATCTATCAAAAATAGGCGAAGATGATACGATCACAGCCATTTTCAGCGCCGGCAGGGACGGCCTTAAGTTGATCGCGCAAACCGTAAGCGCCTACGAATTTTTTGTCGGCTGCCAGGAAGCAGGACTTGCAGTGGGGATCATCTATAGCCCTGAAGAAGTGTATGAAGACGAACATTTTAAGGCGCGAGGGTTTCAGGCCAGCCTGCAGCATCCTGGCCGAAGTGAGCCGGTTCGCTACCCTGGGGCCCCATACAAACTTCCCGCAAGCCCTTGGTCGCTAAGGCATCCAGCTCCTGAATTAGGAGAGCATACTCAAGAGATTCTGTCATCCCTGGAGTAGACCAATTCCCCATTAAACACGGTATGGCGTACCGGGTTGTCTCCAGCGCGATTTGCAAGCTCGCTTGAGCGGCAATCTAAAATACACAAATTTGCGGGTACGCCTTGCGCAATCTGACGAGATAGTCTGCCGGGCGACCGGGCATATGTAAGATACCCACGAATGACATCGAAGAAATCAACACACTCATCACCATTCGCAATCCTGCCATCTTCGGTGCGGCGGGTCATAGCAGCATTGGTAACCTCCCATGGGGATAACGGACCGTATGGTGCATCCGAGCTTGCGACCACAGGGATCCCCGCTTCAAGCAGCCGCCGGTAGGGGTACAGATCGCAATGCTGATCAGCCGGTAGCCGGTCTAGAAAGCGCCCGCCTCGGTCTGCAAGGAACCCGGGCTGAGTCACCACCGTCATGCCCAGGTCACCAATACGCGATACCAATTCCGCTGGGATAACTCCGCCATGTTCAATCCGATCGCCTGGTGATGAACCCGCTTGCTCCATCACCTCAAGCAAGTAAAGCAATTCAACATGGCTCACACAATGGAAGGCGACGTTTCTTGATTTGTCGTGAGCCTGACAAACACGTTGGATTACAAAATCGATGTCAGGTAGTCGATCTTCATCCAACATAATCTTCAAGTGGCCGTCAGCCAAAGAATCATTTCCCATACAGTAAACATCAAGGTCCAGTCGCATCAGCTCATCCACCTGAGCCTGATCGTTACTGTATGAGGTATCTGTAAAGCCTGTGATGCCGTAAGCGTAAAGCTCATTCACCAGGGCATTCCGATCTTTTAGACCGGCAGAGGTTGATGGGACATGCACTCGCAGCCAATCGTCCATGCGAAATAATCGTCCAGTGGGCTCTCCTGCGTAATCTCTCTCAACGCCTGGGTTTTCAACCTGCATCAAGTTAAGTAACTCAATACCAAGATCATTCAGTACCCACAATTTACCCGAGCTATGCTGAAGCCGTAGCGGACGATCGGGACAGACCGCAGACAGCGACGCACGATCGAGCTCTCCAGCGGCATGTTCATGATACCCCACCCCTCTAAGCCAACCGTTACCCGGCGCTTGCGCACAGGCCCGTTCAATCTGAGAAAGGTCTCCAGAGCAATCTATGCTGCTTCGATGCGCCAACAAGGCAAAGAAGTGGAAATGATGATCGTGCAGTCCCGGCAGCACACAACATCCAGACGCATCAATCGTGACATCGACTGTTGTTTTTGAGGCAGCGGACAGTTCTGCAGGTCGGACATCGGCAATACGACCGTCTTTGACCCACACGTCAACCAATTCATTGCCATTTATTTCTGCACGTTTGATTAGCATACTGCACATATGGCGCACGTTATTACTTCAGCGGAGTACGCGCAAATTCTTCAGCGCGCTCAGTCTCGGGAAGACCACAATCTGTTTTCAGGTCAACACTACTTGATTGTCGATCTTGAGCAGATAAAAGTCTCCAGCATGCCCCTCCCCATGCTTCCGGTGATTGGTATCAACGGCAAAGAAGATCATCCGTGTATCGACGTATTTGCACAAAATCCTGACCAACTGGATCTGCTGACTCAGGCAATCGATCTATGCCCAACCGCCGCCACAACGCTGGTCCAGCTGCTGCGCCACAACGAACGCGCCAATGTGATTGATGGATTGTTTGCAGAATCCTTGGCCTATTCAACCCTGCAACAAAGCGCTGTCTTCAAAAAATGGCTGGCCACTCGGCGCGCACCAAAACCGTCTCAAGCGGACGAGTCACCGGTCCTGGTCTCCCGGGAGAAAGCAACTCTGGAAATTATTTTGAATCGCCCGCAGGTTCACAACGCCTATAGCACGGCGATGAGAGACGGTCTTTGCGAGGCACTGATGCTGGCTGACGTCGACTCCAGCATCAAAGAAATACGCATCTGCGGCAACGGTCCCTCTTATTGTGCCGGGGGTGATCTGAGCGAATTCGGCAGCGTGACGGATGCCGGAGTTGCCCACGTCAGTCGCACAACTCGCAGTGCCGGGGCTCTACTGGCCGGTCTGAACTGTCGAACAGAAGTTCATGTACATGGTGCCTGTATTGGCGCGGGCATCGAAGTACCTTGTTTCGCAGATCTTATCGAGGCGACAGAAGATACACTGTTTTCCCTGCCAGAAGTCTCTTTCGGTTTGGTGCCGGGCGCTGGCGGCACCGTCTCACTTACAAAAAGAATTGGACGCCATCGTACCGCCTGGATGGCGCTGACCAACCAGCGCATTTCCGCAGACCAGGCTTTAGATTGGGGTTTGATCGATCGTATCAAACAAGCTGACTAACGTATCAAAGAGAAAAAAGAAGAATCAGACTATGGATATCAAAGACAAAACCACCATCATCACCGGTGCGGCCAGCGGCATCGGCAAGGCAACCGCCCAAGCCATGGCACGCTTGGGCGCTAATGTCGCCGTCGTAGACATCAATGAGGCAGCGGCTGAAAACGTGGCCGAGGAAATCGATGGGCTGGCGATAGGCTGCGACATTGCACAAGAGGGCCAAGTAAACAGCATGGTCGACACCGTCCGCAATCATTTTGGTGAGATCGACATACTATTCAACAATGCAGGAGTAGCCACCGGAGGCAATCCGCTAGAAACAGAGCCCGCTATCTGGCAAACCCAGTGGGATATCAATGTTATGTCACACGTATACGCCATTCGCGCCGTACTACCCTCCATGCTGGAACGCGAATCGGGTTATATCCTGCACACTGCCTCAATGGCTGGCATCTTAACCACGCATGGCAATCTTACCTACGCCGCAACCAAGCACGCAGTGGTCGGCATCGCAGAATGGATGTCGATCACCTATCACGACAAGGGGGTTCACACGTCATTGCTGGCCCCACTAGGTGTCAGGACCCCGATGCTGGGAGATACCGATTCAGCTTTTGCAAGTCAGGCCGCAGGACCAATAAAAGAGCCCGAAGAAGTTGCTCAACAGGTGATTGACGCCATTCATGAAGAACGGTTTCTAGTTCTCACCGACCCAATCGCTCAAACCTGGATGGACCGCAAAAACACGGACCTGGAAAGATGGCTAACCGGAATGCGTCGTCTGCAGCAGAAGATGGATGACTTCGAAGGTTAAGACCGACTTTATCTCTGGGGTTCGATATCAGTTAACCTGAAAGTTCCGCCTTCACGACGCGACGCAGGAGTTTACCGGTTTCGTTATAGGGTAACTCCTCCCAGATCTGGATAAGCTGCGGCACCCGAGAACTGCGCATGTGTTCCAACACATGCTTCTGGAGTGCCTCGATATCGATAGTTTCGTCAGTTTTGGCCACCACAGCCGCTGCCACGCCTTCACCCCATTGCTCATCCGGTATACCAACGACGGCCGCATCTTTGACCGTCGGATGCAACAGCAGGCAATCCTCGATCTCTCCCGGGGAGAGATTTTCACCACCCCGCACAATGACATCGTCAGCACGCCCTTCTAAGAACAGGTAACCTTCACCATCCAGGCTACCCGCATCTCGAGTCGGGAACCAACCATCATTATCAATGACAGAGCCACGGTCTTCGTATTCTCCTGACACCTGCTCGCCTCGAACGTAGATCTCGCCCCGCTCGCCAGGACCCAGTGCACGACCCTCATCATCGCGGATTTCGATCTCAACGCCCGGTAATGCCTGACCTACAGACACCAGCCGACGGCGTATAGCTTCCTCACTACTGGACGCGGCCGCCCTGTGGTCATCTGGACCCAACACGGCAATCGTGGAACTCGTTTCTGTCAAACCATAAGCATTGGTGAAGTTCGTATCAGGAAAAAGCTGCATGGCTTTTTCAATCACACTGAGTGGCATTTTCCCGCCGCCATAACTGAGCGCCTTCAGATCTGGCAGATTTGCTGAAGTTTCCCCTTCCAGCGTCTCAACGATTCGAGCGAGCATGGTGGGCACCACAAATGCGGTGGTGATCTTGTGTTTTCGGGCAAGCTCAATCCAGGCTTCAGCCGTAAAGTTGGGTAACTGCACCACGTGTCTGCCTGAGTAAACCGAACTCAATACCGCTGCAATCCCAGCGATATGATACGGAGGCACGCAAACCAGAGCCGCATCCCCCTCCTCAGCGCCAGCAAACTCTACGGACCCGAGGATATAGGAAACCAAGTGCTTGTGACGCAAAACGGCAGCCTTGGGAACACCTGTGGTCCCGCTGGTAAACAACAACACCGCAATTTCTTCTGGATCCATGGACCACTCGCCTTCAACAGCGGTTTGATGGTTAGCGCTATCGACAAACGATCCGGTGGATGTTGCGTTCACATCGTTAAGCGCACCCAACGGTCCTACTCGAGCCTCTTCGGTCACCAGATAGGCTGGCGTAACTCGAGCCAACAGAGCTTCGATCTCTTCGTTGGTTAATCGATAGTTCAGCGGCACATAAGGTATGCCTGCCCAGGCGCTGGAGAAGAGTGACAGGGGTGTACCCAGATTGGATACATCCAGTTTCGCGAGTCGACTGGAACCGGTCGCCTGGATAGAGCCCGCGCGCATACGGGCCGCCTCAAACAGCTCAGCGTAGGTAAATGATTGACCGGTAGAGCCGTCGGTGAATGCCGGCCGGTCAGGAAACGCGCCGCTGGCCATTTCTAGCAACATCATAATATTCATGTGGGAATCTCCCCCTAGTACTTCTCCCGAAGGCGCATTCTATTAACACCCGTGCCGCAACTGCAAATCCTTGTTTTTTCTTTCTTTTCCGCTCCACGCCAACGCCTGCTCTGTTTTGCTTCCTTTCTTCTGGCATATGGCTTATACAAGAGGCACTAATTTTTAAGAACGCTAACAATTGGGGAGCACTATGAAAGTATCTATTTCCATTGGGTCTGCTTATTACAACGGTGACGACTGGGATCAGCTGGTGGACTACACCATGGCGGCAGACAAAATGGGGGTCGATCAAGCCTGGTCAGCAGAAGCCTGGGGAATGGATGCGATTGTGCCACTGGCATACCTGGCAGCAAAAACTCAGAACATCAAACTCGGCACGGGTATTTTGCAAATCTCGTCGCGCGTGCCTTCCATGATTGCCATGACCGCACAAAGCCTGGATACCGTGTCCAAGGGCAGGTTCATTCTTGGTCTGGGGGTCAGTGGACCTCAAGTTGTTGAAGGGTTACACGGCGCAGCCTTCGCCAAGCCACTCTCTCGCTTGAGGGAATGTGTTGAAATTCTGCGCATTGGTCTCAAAGGCGATAAGCTGGCTTATGAAGGCGAACACTATCTGTTGCCCAGACCCGGCGGCGAGGGCAAGCCCATACGTCTGTCCCAACCTCCGCGCCCGCAACTGCCCATCTACCTGGCAACCTTGGGCCCTAAGTCTCTGCAGATGACCGGCGAACTCGCGGATGGATGGCTGGGAACCTGCTTCCTCCCAGAGCACAAAGAGGTGTTCCTGGATGATTTGCTGACAGGTGCAAGGAAAGCGGGTCGCGGCCTCGCAGATATCGATATTGGTGCAGGTGGTTATTTTGAAGTCAGCGAAGACGTGGAGGGTATTGTCGCCAAGTTAAAGCCCGGCATGGCTTTTACCCTGGGGGCAATGGGCTCAGCGAAAACGAATTTCTATAACGACGCCTATTGCCGCGCGGGTTATGAAGATACCGCCAAGGAAGTTCAGTCTTTGTGGATTGACGGGAAGCGGGACCAGGCCATTGCGGCCGTGCCGGATGAAATGGTACTCCGGGCTAACTTGGCCGGTACGCAAGATATGGTTAAGGAGCGTCTGGCAGCCTTTAAGGGCGCCGGGGTCAACACATTGCGAATCAGCACCGCTGGTAACACTTGGCCGGAGCGTACCGCTGCTTTGGAGCGCGCCATGGATCTCATTCGCAGCGCTTGAGGTTGAGGCCGGTGCTGATTCAAGTACCGGCTTTAAATACCTACCTCAACTTCCGGCTACTGCGGCCGAAAGTGGTTCACCATATCACTCACCAATGCTGGAACAACCTCTGCCGGCATGTCGTGCGCCATATTCGGGTATTCCACATACCTGGACCCTTGAATCAATTCTGCGGTGTGACGTCCATGTTCTGGCGGCAGCAGTGGATCATCTGCACCATGTTGAACCAGCGTACGTACACCAATGGACTTAACCTGTTCAGAACGATCCCCGGCTGAAACGATCGCCATCAGCTGACGAGGCATAGCTTCAGGATACATGCCCATGTCGTGCAGCTGCCGGGTCATTTCTTCTTCATCAGCCGAGCCTACATCCATCAAGCCTTGTTGGGCTTCATCAGTGGCTTCAGGCAAGTGGGGGGCGCCTGTCGTAGACATAATCGATACGAGTGAAGCGGTCCGTTCCGGATATTGAGCCGCAATGATCTGGGCGATCATGCCGCCCATCGAAGCGCCAACGATGTGCGCTTGCCCGACATCAAGTTCATCCAACACCGCAATGCCATCTGCCGCCATATCCGCCAGACTGTAGGGGGCATTCACATCCAACCCGATCATGTTCTTGACAATTTCCCACCACAACGTTGGCGTACCCAGATGATCCAGACGGGCAGATTCACCGGTATCACGATTATCAAACAAAATCACACGAAAGCCCTGGCTGACAAGACCATTCACAAAATCCTCGCCCCACAGCCGGTGCGACCCGGTCAACCCCATAACCAGCAACACGGGCGTACCGTCCGAGGAACCCGCTTGTGTATACGCGATATCAATCCCATTCAATTTCTTGACTGTCATGGCCTGATCGCGACTATAAGGTAGCGCTTCCGCGACGGACTCGACAGCTTGCGCCGCAGACTCGACAGCTTGCGCGGTGGCCACCGAAGATTGGCCCGGGGCCGAAGATTGGCCCGGGGCCGAAGATTGGCCCGGGGCCGAAGATTGGCCCCACCCAACTGGCGGTGACAGAAGCAATACGCTGACGAACAGCCAATGTCGTATTCGGCTCATGAAATTCTCCTTTTGCAGGTATCTTATTTTAACGCGACAGGCAGCTCATCGTAACGATGCCACCCGGGCAGGCGTTGGATTGTCAGCGAACCCTCTGGGACTGCAAGGTGCAGATCGGGACAACGCTCAAACAATACTTTTAATGCTATCTTGGTTTCCATTCGAGCCAGAAATGCCCCCAGGCAAAAATGATTACCCTGTGAGAAGGCAAGGTGTTTGTTCGGGTCACGGGTTATGTTGAATGACTCTGCATCTTCAAACACTTCTTCATCCCGATTGGCCGAACCGAGCAAAGGCATCACCATAGACGCTTTGGGAATCTGGACACCGCTAATTTCAAGGTCTTCGCTGGCGTAGTTCATTTTTGTTCCATGAATAGGACCGGCATAGCGCAAAATTTCTTCTACTGCCGTGCCATACAGCTCTGGGTCTTTTATCAGGCGCTGCAGTTGGTCAGGATGTTGTAAGAGCGCCACAGTGCCATTGGTGATCAGATGAACAGTCGTCTCAAAGCCAGCAACGATGAGTAAGAAAGTAAAGCTGATCAATTCCTCTTCCGACAGACGCGATCCCTCTTCCTCAGCTGCAATAAGGGCGCTCAGAATGTCGTCTTCGGGTTGAGAGCGCTTGCGAGCAATAAGTTCCCTGACAAAATTCACGGTCTTTCTCAGATCCCAGGCTAACGTCCGGATCACGTTCCAACCACTTAACCCTTCGGAAAGGACTCTGATGGAACTTCGCAGTTCGTCCATTTCCTGATCTTTAACGCCCATCAACTGAGCGATGACAGCGGTAGGTATGGTCAAAGCGTATTCGGATTGCAAGTTGATCGGCTGACCATGATCCAGTTTATCCAGCAAATCATGGGCCATGTCCTCTACAACATCAGACATGCCATGAAGATTCTTCGGAACAAATGCTTTTTGGACAATACTTCGCAGTCGGCGATGTTCGGGATCGTCCGAGGTAATCATAGATTCTGCCAATGCCTTGATCGATCCTGGCACTGGGAAAGGCATTCGGCTACCCCCGGTGACCGTGCTGCGATTGCGCAGAAACCGTGGATCTTTCACCACAGTCAAACAGTCATCGTAGCGAGCGGTCACAAAAATCTTCAGGCCAAAAATGCTTGCACGGTGTACCGGCAGGTGCTCGCGCAAATAGGCATAAGTTTCAAATTTGTTCTGATGGAAATTCTTTGATGTCAAAGAAATGGGCTTTGTATGATCAACAAGCGGTTCCTGAACCAAAGCTGCGTTTGATGTGTTCATGGTTGTCTACCCAAATCGTTTTTGCGCACGCGCTTTAGCTTTAGCAGCTTCCAACTCTCGATCTTTTGCAGGCGCGCTAGTTTGCAATTCGCCCAGTAGCGTCTTAACTATTGTCGAAACGTCTTCGACTGCCTTATCAAAGGCAGGCTCGTTTAACCGAGACGGCTTTGTCGATCCAGAAATCTTGCGCACAAACTGCAGGGACGCTGCATGAATCTCATCCGGCGTCGCGGGTGGTTCAAAATTAAACAGTGGTTTGATATTTCGACACACTGCGCTGCTCCCTCCTCATATTGTTCGGGCCAGCGAAATCCCTAGGTTTGCCCTGCCCCAGTGGTGTTTCGATTGCTGCCGTCATAGGCGTCGCGAACATTTTCTTTGGCACGCTCTTCCATTCGATCCCAGTCTTTCTGCTTGCGACACACTCGCTCACGGATACGGCTGCCGGTTTCTCGAACGTAGCGGCATACCCTTTTGTTTTTTGCTTTTTTTGCATCTTTAGCTGCTTTCTGATCGACCTGAGCTACCAACAATGGCGCCTGAGCAGCCACGTTTTGCAGACCCAACACAGCCAATACGCTGACAATGCCTACTATCAATATTTGACGCATCACTTCATCTCTTTTACTACTTAGACGGGAGAAGCTTACGCCTGTCCAGGGTTTTGATCCACTGATGAACACATCGAAGGTTAAAAGACGAATAGCGATTGATGAACCCGGCATTACAACTTAAGGTGGCATCATGAAAGTGTTAGTGACAGGCAGCGCTGGTCATCTGGGTGAAGCACTCTGCATTATGTTGAATCAGGCTGGCGCCACCACAATCGGGTTGGATATAAAACCATCCCCTCATACCGATCGGGTAGGATCCATCACGGACCGAGACCTGGTCTCTCAGAGTATGGCCGGTGCTGATGCGATAGTGCATTGCGCTACCCTGCACAAGCCACACGTAGGTACCCACACGCGCCAGGATTTTATTGATACCAACATATCCGGCACGCTGAACTTACTCGAGTGCGCGATCGAACAAACGATTGGCGCGTTTGTATACACCAGCACTACCAGTACTTTTGGTGATGCCATGCAACCTGGTTCGGATAACCGAGCAATCTGGGTCGACGAACAGCTGCCACCACAACCAAAGAATATCTACGGTGTCACCAAAACAGCGGCAGAGGACCTGTGCCAGATGTTCCATCGAAACACCGGCATGCCTTGTGTGGTGTTAAAAACCTCCAGATTTTTCCTGGAAAAAGATGATAACAACGCCATGGCTGAACGCTTTGACGACAACAACATCAAAGTGAACGAGCTCCTCTATCGCCGCGCAGATATTGCAGATATGGCAGATGCACACATTTGTGCCTTGGAGAAAGCACCAGAATTAGGCTTTGACCGACTGATCATCACCGCCACACCCCCTTTCGCAAAAGCAGACCTGGAGGAGCTGATCGATGATGCGCCAGCGGTGGTCGCCCGGTACTTTCCCAGCTATCAATCACTATACGACAAACTCGACTGGCGGATGTTTCCCAGTATAGAGCGCGTCTACGACAATAGTCGGGCAAAAGAGCGACTCGAATGGGAGCCTAAATTTGGATTCGAGCAGGCTTTAGCTGCGTTATCTCGGGGCGACAGTTTCAAAAGCTCACTGGCAAGTCAGATTGGCGTTAAGGGATATCACGAACAGCAGTTTGCTGATGGCATCTATCCGGTGGATTCGTTCTAAGCGGCTGCTCTCGATCCAAACCTAAAACCCGTGTTTGCGCCAATCGTGGGCATTAGCGCACCAACTTGGCGCATCCACCGCAAAAGAACCACGTGTATTGCCAGATTTTTAAGCTTTTTCGCCTGATATCGGCGCATTTTACTAAAACAACGTTGGCATGCCTTTTGCTCTATAAAATGCGAGTACCAAAGAAGGAGCCCACCAGACAAAACACAAACGACTTCAACGAGCGCATAGCCTTTGCACGTTTGCATTATGTCATTACGACTCACATCTCTCCCCTCTCCAAGAGATAATGCACGTTCAAGCTTCCCGACAACGACACCTCTATGTCGTTTGTCGGCGCTCACCATTTCCTCTTCACTCACTTATTCAGCTAAGATCCGTGGACGTTAATGTGGATTGTCCACCATGTCTTTACTCACATCGGATCACCTCGACTATATCGGTACAGTGGAAGCTGAAGTTATGGTGGAAGTCAGTCGGCGCGACATCCAGAAATATGCCGCAGCCACAGAACAACAACAGATCAAATACCTCAACGGTGACGAAGCACCACCCATGTTCATTTTTAACCTTTTCAGTGAGATTCCCCAGCTTGAGAATTTACGCAGTGACGGTTTAGCACGAGGCGTTAAGGGTCCACGCCTACCCCTGAAGAGAGTGATGGCAGGAGGCACCAGAATTGAACAACAGCTGCCCATACTTCCGGGAGATAAACTGACCGGGAAACGTTTGGTCGTTGACATGTTCGAAAAAGAAGGCAGTTCCGGACCACTGATTTTTACCGTGCGAAAACTTGTGGTGACAAACCCTGCAGGAGAAGTTGTCCTTACCGAAACTCAGACCAGCATTGCAAGGTAGCTCAGGGTAAACATGAAAAATCATCTCCAAAATGCAACGCCAGGCACCCCGCTTCCCGAGCGTGAACATACCGCGACCAACGTCAGCCTCTTTATGTACAACGCAGCGGTTTGGAATCACCATCGAATTCACTACGATCGCGAATACACCATCGACGTGGAGAAACACCCTGATATCGTCATCGATGGTCCGCTGCAGGGAGACTGGTTAAGTCAGGTGGCCATAAACTGGGCCGGCGACCAAGGCACCATGGTCAGCTTTGAATACAGCAATCGGCGCGCAGCTTACCTGGGAGAGACGCTGATCAGCGGCGGCCAGGTTGTCAGTATCGACCCAACCACTGGCGCCATCACAGTGGAGCTTTTTATAAAGAATCAGGACGGTGACGTCATCACACCCGGAAGCGCCGTCATTCAGCCTCATTAGATCAGCGTCAAAACAGACCGCTTAGATCAACCGCCGCGTAATCCGCATTCCCAAGCGTTGATGAACCAGCGCCAAGATGGATCGTTTGCATACCCAGGCTATGTGCGGGATCAATATCCCGATAAAGGTCATCCCCTACCATCGCAGATTCGGAAACCCCAACATCCGCCAACTTCAATGCATGCAGAAATATCTCCACTGCAGGCTTGTTCACGCCCATATCTGAGCTGAAAACCATCACACGAAAAAAGTCTGGCGACAGCTCGGTTGCCAGATAGTCCCGGATCATCGCGGCATCTGACCATAGATTGCTGATCACAATCAGTTCAAAGTCATCTTTCAATCGCGTGAGGGCACGATGGTTGTCTTCACTCAACCGCCCCATTTCATGGATCGAGATGGTTTGTACCAGCGCATCAACGTCAAGATGATCCGGCACTATGGACGCTGCCACATCCTGCACAGATGGAAAATCAAGATTATGTTCTGGCTCGCGATAGAGCAATTCCAGTTGTGTGATCAATCCAAGGCAGGCTGCTTCAACTTCGTCTTGACCACCCCGACCACCAAGACCTCGATAGCATACGGCTAGATCAGCGCCTGAATCGAAGCGATCATGCTCGAAGATAAACGTTCCGTTCATATCCAGACACAGAGCTTTCACTCCGGAAGCTTTAAGCTGGTCTACGATACTCAATTTTTTTCGGCGATGCTCAACGCCTGGTGTACGTCAGATGTAGCTCGGGAAGGTTGCGCAAAATAAAACTGACCTCTGATTGCGGGGTTGGCCTATCCGATGCCAAGGTAAAATTCTGTCCTATATCTAACAGCGCTTTAAAGCCCAGATTCAGCTCCTGACGAGCCAGTGGCGCGCCGATACAGAAATGAACACCGGCACCAAATGCGAGCTGCGAACCCGCTTTTGAGCGATGAATATCAAGCACGTCCGGGTTCTCAAATTGCCGTTCATCTCGGTTCGCAGCACCGTAACGCAACATCACCATATCACCAGCCTTAAGTGGATAACCTCCCAGCTCCGTATCCCGGGCAACCAGACGAGGCAAACCCTGAACCGGCGCTTCCATTCGAAGTACTTCTTCACAGAACACTTTGATGAGCTTGTCGTTACCGCGCAGTTCATCTTGAATATGAGGGTTCTGGCATAACAGCAACATCCCCCAACCAAATGTCGATGATGTGGTTTCGTGACCTGCCACCAGAAACTGATTAAGAATACTCAAGCACTCACCGTGGGTCAGCAACCGATCCTCTCCCTCAAGCTTACTGTTGGCAAGTATCGTGATCATGTCGTCTTTAGGCTCGGACCGGCGCGCTTCGACGATATCAACCAACAGATTCTGCAGATCCAAAGCCACCTGTGCCCGCTCAACCATCTGCTCTCCAGTAAGCGGTGTCAGGCGCAGCCCACCGGCGGCATGGGTGGCTGCCAGATTAAAAAAATCCCGACTTTCTTCAGGAATGCCTAAACGGTCGCCGATGATGCGTAACGGGACTGGATCGGCAAAGGCGGAAATGAACTCCGCGTGGACAAGCCCATCCTGATCCTCACCCATCTTCGCAATGGTACGATCGATGACCTCTTCAACCCCGTCTTGCGCAAGTTTTATTTGCCCTGCAGTAAAGAGCTTACTGACCAAAGAGCGATATCGAGTATGGTCGGGCTCATCCAGAGTCAGCATGGTAGGTGGCAGTTCGATCATTTGGCTGTTCAATTCTATGAGCTTGTGCTGTATCTCGGAGCTGGCCGCGTCAAACAGCATTTTCTGACCCGTTTGTAGAAAAGCACCAAATTCCGAAGAGAAGGTCTCGGTATCTCGAATCGCTTCTCGAACCAGGTCATATCGGAGGATGACATGCACATTCAAGGCCGGTTCAAAATGCACCGGATCCGCATCTCGCAGTGTTTTATAAGTTTGATAGGGGTCTACCAAAGTTTCAAAGTTAAAGACGCTCAATTCTGCAGCTTCACTCATATTTCCTGCCCTCTTACTGAACCCACTTGAGTACTGTGCTTATCAAACTTTCACCATACCACCATCCACCATCAACGACTGGCCGGTGATATTGACGGAATCGTCGGATACTAAAAAGACACACGCGTTACCAATATCTTCCACCGTCTGTTCACGACGCAATGGGGTACGATCGAAAATATGGGGATAATCGCCGCGAGCGATCCCTTCAAACCAATTTCGTGCCTCCTGCCCCTGAAACTCGGGAATATTTTTTACCGCGTTTTCCGCATTACCCTTCCATGCATCGGTATAGACGATACCCGGACAAATCGCGTTCACATTTATGTTATCTGGTCCCAGCAGTTCTGCCTGTGTTTGGGTGAAGTTAATCAAAGCCGCTTTCATCGCTCCATAAGAAGGGTGCACAAAGTAGTCCAGCATCTTATCCGACAGCGACGCGCGCCCGGCGATCGACGAAATCTGAATAATCTTGCCGCTCTTACGTGCTCGCATGTGTGGTACCACCGCTTCGGTCATTAACGCAACGGGTTTGAGATTCTGATTATAAAGACCGTCCCAAATCGCCTCAGCCAAACCCAGCTCATGACTTGCTGGCTCAAATCCTGATTTTGGCCCCGCACCTACGTTGTTTACCAGAATGTCAATTTGACCAAATTCATCAATCGCCCGATCGCGCATCTGCAGCATCATTTCCGGGTCCGTAATGTCACCTGGCACGCCAATCGCTTTGGCACCCGTGGCTTGAACCGCCGTCACCGTTGTTGCCGTGGTGTCCGGGGAGAATGAGTTCACTACAACGGTGGCACCTGCCTGGCCCAGGCTGAGGGCAATACCTTGACCTATGCCGCGTCCCGCCGCAGTGACCAAGGCTACTTTGTTATCTAACTTACCCATGCCGCTCCTGAGGCTGATTTAACTTTGGATTGTCCTGTAATCACTTATTTTTGAGCCATAAGGTCAGGATTACGCAACAACCGCTCTGTATCAACCATCGACAGGCGTGCAGCCAAGCGGTCCAGCCACGCTTGCATCATCTTCGAGCCCCGTCCGTCGCCCAAGTCAACATCATCAACGGAGGAAAGATTCGACAACACCTGCATCAATCCTCGACAGTAGTCGTCAAAGAAAGTATCGAACGTGTAACCATCCTGTCGCAATGCTTCATGATATACGTGCAACAGCTGCATCACCTCTTCGTCGGTGGCCTGAACATCCAACGCGCTGGTAACAAAATAGGCCACGTCAAACGCGGCGGGACCAGCCCTTGTTAGCTGCCAGTCTATAAACGCACATCCAGAATCGCTGAATAACACATTGTCCAAGCGTAAATCACAATGCAACAACGTCGTTGGGGTCAGGGTCGGGTACTCTTTCAGAAACCGCGCACCGTGCTCCTCCAGCCATTCAATCAGCGGTGTGACACGTTCGGGCATTTTGAATTTGTAGTCTGCGGAATGCTGGTTGAACATGCCGTGTCTGATGCGAGCATCAACAGCCATATCGACCAGCCAGAAATACCCTTTTATTTCGTTGGTTTCCCAGAACTTCGAGTGCAGTTGGGCAATTTCCCGCAACACCTGCTGACATCCGTCAACACCCAGACCGGCAAGTTGGTCTCCCGGTTGATAGCCGTCGAGATATTCGATCAGCAGCATGTAGCGGCGTTTCTTACGGGCCGCAATAAAATTGCCCAGGACACTGATCACTTTATTAAGGAACAGTGGCATTTTGTCTATTTGCTCTAGTATTTCACCCTGCTTCTCGGAACCCGCGTCGCGGTCGAACTCACTGTAGTAAGTAATGGGTATTCGCAGTGGGACCTGTTCACCCACCTCGCGAAAAAACATGATCTCCCGTTCATAGACCCCCAATAGTTCACCCATCACCCGGTTCGCCTTTTTGGGCAGTTTTGCAACGATCTGCGAGGGGATAGCGGCATCTTTGCTGATCAGATTGAGCAACAACACATCACCCATAAATCCTATGCCATCACCCAGGGCGCTATAGGACAGGTCGGTTACCTCGCCACCCAACACCTCGCTTAACCACTCCGGTGTCAGCTCCTCGGGTGTTTCGGGCAGAAAGGCAACGCGTTCAGCCATTGGCTTGCTCAACAATTGGGATCAGTTCATCCAGGCTCGAGATGACGTAGGTCGGCTCAGCAGTCGCCTCCAGGCCATCGGTCAAAGGAGTGTTCACCCCCTCTTCGACAATGCGCGCGCTACGCATACCCACCGCAGCCGCGCCTGCAACATCATGATGCAAACTGTCGCCCACAAACAACACCTCTTCTTTTGGCAGACCTGCTTTATCGAGACAGTAGTGATAAATACCTGCATCGGGTTTACATGACTTTGCTTCTTCCGAACTGGTCCAATGATCCAGGTAATCGTGCAACGCATGCTTTTCAATCAAAGGATCCAGATAGTCGTCATCAATATTCGACACGATGGATAGATAAAGACCTCGTTCGCGCAGGGCGGTCAAGGCACGGGTACATTCATCTCGAATTGGCAGGTGATCTACCATGCCTTGCAGTTGTGTGGTGTGAAACATCTGAAGAAGGTCTTCGTCCGGGGTATGGCCAAACTCATTCAGAAAGTGGGTTACGCTGGCGCGGAACAGGTCTTTGTGCAAAAAGTAGGGTTGCGCATTGTAATGCGTTCCCGCTTTTCCGCTGGCGCGGCGCCAGGCGGCCCCGATCTCTTCGCCCGTCGCTTCTATGTTAAAACGCGACATCACGTAACCGATGCCCCCACCACCACTGCGCCGTGGTGGGTAACGAAACAACGTTCCACCCAGATCAAAAAAGATGCCGCGAATCTTACTCACTAATTACTCCTAAGCTAACAACCAAGCCCACTATTGGGCCGTCATGCCTGCGTCAACGACAAACTCGGCACCCGTGACATAGTTGGATTCTTCGCTGGCTAAATAAAGAATGCAGTTTGCGATGTCCATGGGTACACCATGGCGAGCTAACGGAATTCTGCTCGCATCCCCGTCCAGCGCTGTTGGATCATTTAATCCTGTCGCCTGGGCCTGCATGTTGGTCCAGATCACGCCAGGGTGCACGCTGTTGCAGCGAATATTGTACTGAGCCGCTTCGACGGCCACAGATTTAGACATCACCTTAACCCCACCTTTGGCTGCCCCATAAGCCGTACAGGTCTGTAAGCCAATCAAGCCCGCGACAGAAGAAAGATTAACAATACTGCCACCGCCACTTTTTTTCATACTGGCAATTGCTGCTCGACAACCCAGGAAGACTGAAGTCAAGTTCACTTCAATCTGTCGATTCCACTGATCCAAGGTCATCTCTTCCATGGGTACCAGCACCGCAATCCCGGCGTTGTTTACACAAATATCCAACTGATCATAATCTTCCTCAATCGTGGCCATAATTTCAGCCCAGCGGTCTTCACTGCAGACGTCTTGATGCAATCCCAACGCCTGCCCACCCGCAGCGACGATTTCCTCCGCGCAGGCTTTTGCGCCAACCTCATCAACATCTGTGACCACAACCGTGGCACCCTGCGCGGCCAGCAATTTGGCCGTCTCATTCCCAAGACCCGGGTTTGATGCAGCACCCGTCACCAAGGCGACCTTCCCAGCTACTCGTCCGTCGTTTTGAGCCATCGCTCCCTCCTCAAATCTTTGTCCAGCGAGTAGAGTAGGTTAAAGTCGAGGCAAACGGAACCAGGGGAATGATGATGACCGATCTATCTGGCAAAGTGGCGGTGGTCACCGGAGGCTCGAGGGGAATTGGGCGAGCCATTGCCGAAGCATTGGCAGGCGCTGGAGCCAGCCTGGCCATTAATGGACGTTCGGAACAAAAAGGCCAGCAAGCCATCGCCGAAATGAAAGCTGCACATGGCGACAAGACCCCCATATTTTTCCAATCCAGCGATGTTACCCGCCAGGCCGACGTGGAAGGATTCATCGATGCGGTCATTGAGCACTACGGCCGAATTGACATCTTAGTGAACAATGCCGGGGGATCTTCTGGATATGCGCCGATCGACCAGCTGTCTGATGAAGCCTGGCACGAAGCAAATAACTGGATTCTGAATTCGGCTTTCTGGGCGACACGCAAAACACTGCCGGACATGCTGAGCCGCAATTGGGGGCGCATCATTAACATCTCTTCGGTCGAAGGGCGTCAGGCAAACAAGGCGACGGTGTCGCACTACATCACTTTCAAACATGCGCTCAACGGATTCACCAAGGCCTGCGCCTTCGAATATGGCGAACAGGGCATTACCTGCAACGCCATCAGCCCGGGCGGCGTCGAAACAGACATGATGCTGGAACAGGGACCGAAGGCGGCCGAGACCATGGGGATCACCTATGAGGAGCTCAAGGCAACTTATGCGGCGGATTCTGCACTAAAACGTATGGTAACGGTGGACGAAATCGCAGCGTTGGCTTTACTGATAGTATCGGAACAAGGTAGCGGTTTTACGGGTGCCAATTTCGCGCTGGACGGAGGCTCCGCCCTGTAGCCTGTTCTGAACTCAGGCGCACCCTCAACTAAAAAATTTGGAGCCAAATGCAGTCACTAGATGTGGATTCGGATCTTTCACTTTATCCACTGGATAATTCTTTTGCCCACGCCCTGCACGGGCTGGTTGAAAAAAACAGACGTTACCTGCGAACCTGGCTACCCTGGCTCGACGCCAATACATCCATCACGGACTTTGAAGCGTTTACCGAACATACCATGGAGACTAACCAATCTGGCAAGTCTTTTGTCCAGGCGATAGTCACCAACGAAAAATTATGTGGCGTCTGTGGCTTTAACTTCATCGATCAAACAAATCGTTGGGGCGAAATTGGCTATTGGTTAAGCGAGTCACATCAGGGACGAGGAATCATCTCCCGGAGCGTAGCAGCACAGGTAGAGTTCGGGTTTGCACAACTGAACCTGCACCGCGTGAGCATATGTGCCGCAACGGAAAACCGTCGCAGTCGAGCCATCCCCGAACGGTTGGGTTTCAAACGCGAGGGTATTTTACGACAGTCCGAATGGTTGTATGACCGCTACGTAGATCAGGCTGTGTACGCCAGACTGTCGACGGACTAGGTCCGCCGGAAGCGACTGTTTCGCATCTTCGAACCACCAAGCAAAGCGAGCGCCGTGCCAAACAGCCACACCCCGGCGGGTAAAGGCACAACGGTTGTACCAATCACATCCAAAGTCCCAGTGAACGCTAATCCTGAAGGACCACCCGTATCTGCCATGTAGACGTATAGGGTGTTGGTGCCATGAACCAAAAGTGAGGCCACATCCGTTCGTTGCAGACTAAATGCCGGTGCACTAAATATGCCACCCGTCAGAATAGAATCACCAGACAACGGAGACCCATTTAGATAGACACCCTGAACGGGGCCAGCTAACCCAAAATTCGCAGCAACAGTAGCGTCCACGCCGATCGAATTGTCTACGCCTCCGTTCAGCGTCAGGGTGGCAGAGGTAAACGAGTTATCCGTTAACTGAAAATCTAGTGCAAAGAGAGCAGATCCTCCGCCATCAAGAACATTTTGAAAAGCTTTAGTGCTGATCCAGTCTGCGCCAAGGCTCGACCCGGTTGCCCAAAATCCGTTTCGATTCGTAAACAAACCAGCATCACCAGACCTGGCCGAGGCAAAATCTGCGGAGGAAAACGGGCTTGCGAAGGGTCCATCTGAAGGCCCAGCAAGAAAGGTCAGATTCGACGCTTCACCTTGAGAACCGGTACCTGTGCTGAGCACCACAATCTGATTTGCAAAGGCACTGCTGGCAACCATCCCCAAAACACACAGAACCAATAATCGAGTTTTCATACCACTTAACCCCATTTCAGTAATCTTATTGGCGGCAAGTTAGCAATCTTGCTGACAATCGCATCACGCAAATGCATTACATCTAGCGAATTTCCGTGTGTTAGCATTTAGACAACCGGCTACGGCAACGATGTTGCGATGCAAAAACAGCAATTTGGGTATGGTCAAATGCAGGACGAGGATGGGGCTTAAGTTGAACATCCCCCAGCTCAGGAGTCGGCTTTACGACCGCTTCGTCGCGTCTACATGGGCCAACTCAAGCCCGGAAGTCACCCCAGCATTTGATCTGATCAGAGACGCCTTTCATGGGCAAAATTTGATTGTCGAACGCGTGACCAACCATAGCTTTGCCAGCCAACTGCAACTTTTCACCGGAGAGCCACCTCCCGGTGCCCTGCTGGCAACCTATGAGGCACATTTTGCAGAGATAAATCCGCGTGCAGAGGTAGGTTCAGTCCAACGCGAAGGCGTGCTGATCAATGACCAAGCAGTAAATAGACCTAGAGAGCTGGAACGGCATGAGTTTTACAACGACTTTTTAGCGCCGCAAGATCTGCGCTTCTTTGCCGGATGCAAAATTAGAACCTGGACGGATGGATATGAATTTCTGACCCTGCAGCGATCTGAGGACGCCGGAGAGTTAGACACACATGATTTAGATTTACTCAAACAACTACTGCCAGATGTTAAAACACTTCTCGCGCTAAGAGATCAACAAACTCGGGCAGCAGACCGGCAGCGTGATTTTCTCGGTGCATTCCCAGGTCCTGCAGCGTGTTTTGATTTGACAGGATGTCTGATCAGTCACAATCAATCATTCGAAGCCTGCCTTTCGCTGGGTGTTATTGGGCTTGAAGCTTCAAAGCGCATCAGCAACCCCAAACCGCTATCGAGCGACATTCTCGCCTGTCTGTCGGATGGCACCGTAAAGTCTGGAGTCTCCAGCAATGGCGAATCTTCCATCGCATATCGAGTGGTTCCCATGCATTCATCCGAAACGAATGCTCGACTGTCACACCAATCAGACATCTCCTGCCTGGTCATCCTGAGTTCGACAAGCGTTCCCACCTCAGCAAAAGCAGCTCAACTGGCGCAAATCTACGGCCTTACCCAAGCAGAAAGCCAGGTGGCAATGCTGATTGCCTGCGGCTTTAACACCCCTGAAATCATGCAAAAACTCGACATCGCGCGAAATACCGTACGGACCCAACTTACGCGGATACGAACCAAAATGGATGCGCGATCTCAAACAGACATTGCGATCAAAGCTAACGCCGTCTGGTCGGTTGGCAGCGACACCCTCTTAAGCTGAAACCTTTAAATTCTCTTCAAACAGCGCCAACAATCGTGACCAAGCGCGCTCGGCTTGCGGTTCGTTATAGACGCGTGAGTCCGGCGGACACCAACCGTGTAGCGCTCCTTCATAAACCTCAATCTCAGCACGAAGTCCTGCGGCATCAAATGATTTACGCAGTTCGTCTTTTGCTTCGGGCTGTCGCTCATCATCATTAATGGCAATAGCGATTAAAAACGCAGCATCCATCTGGGAAACCAATCGATGCGGGCTATCCGGCGCGTCAGTGACAAGTCCGCCACCGTGAAAGGAAGCACCGGCACCAATCCGCCCAGGAATGGCCGCCGCCGTGCGCATAGTGATGGGTCCACCCATGCAATATCCGGTGGTGCCAATCTTACGACCGGTATCAACAGACACCTGCGAGTCCAGAAATTGAACGAAGGCCCTGGCGTCTGTGACATTAGTTTCAGGACTCAGCTGACGCGCCAGTGGCAACACAAGATCTCGCGTTTCCTGATCCTGAAAACTGGCGCCGGGTCCAACCACCGGTGCCCTTGCGGCGCGATAGTAGGGGTTTACAACCAGCACACTATAGCCGGATTCTGCCAGGCGTTTACCCATTTGCCGAAACGCCGGCCGCAAACTTAAGACATCCGGCCAAACGATCACGCCAGGATATTTTCCACTTGATGGATGAACAAAGTAGCAGTCCGCTTCGCCATCGGGTGTTGAAACTGAAACATCCTGTTCCGTAACTGCCAACGCGTTTGCCACCCGCGGTAGCGTTGCAAGTAACGCAGCGCTGCCAACAGCCGTTCCAAACTGTCGACGGGACATTCCAAGCGTCTTCAGATATCCCTCAGATTCCGTAACCGTATTCTCGTCGCACATGTACTCTTCCTTTTTTTCCGCGAAAATGTAAGTTATTGATCGCGCCAAACCCTGGTCGCATCCAGGGCGTCGCGGTAATACTTCAGTCCAAACCAGAAACAAATTCCCGCAACACTGTAATTGACAACCGCCAGTATTGAGATGGATTTACCCAGGGCAAGCTCACTGGCAAAAACAAAATCACTGAGCAAGGCTGGCAGCGAAGGCGCAAAGGTGTAGCTCAAGAAATTTACCGCGATCAGGTAAAACGCAACCATCTGGCCGCGTAGTTCATTCGGTGAAATGGCCTGCAGAGTGGCCATGATGAGCCCAGGGGGCATGGCCATGCAAAATGTCACCGGCACCAACAACACAATCCCTACCCAGGGGTCCGGGACGATGGTTAACGCGGTGGCCGTGGGCAGCAGTATAAAAGTCCCATACATAACAATACGCATCGTGGCATCGGTAATTTTCCTGGCGATCATCACACCCGCCAAGACACCTCCCGTCACCGAACCACCGATGCCAACGATCATGGCGATGCTGCCATAAACCACACCGATCTCAGTGCGGGTCCACTCGTGGTTGCGCACGTAATACTCAACCAGCCACGAGAACAAAGACCAACCCTGCGTAGCCAGGCACAGGTAAGCTAAGAAAATAAAGAAAAAGAACTTGCGCCGTGTCTTAACAAACGCCCAAACTTCTGAAAACGGTAAGCCATTACTTTGCGAATTCATCTTGTCCCGACGGCCGGGTTCTCTCAGCCCCCACATGGCCAGAGCGATCAAGAGACCCGGGGCGCCAACCACAATAAACACCATCTGCCAGGAGTAAACCTCTCCCAGTATAGGCAGTACAAAGTTTGGCGTAGCTTCGAGGTAGTCGATCAAAGGCCCTCCTGCAAGATTGGCCAGACCCTGACCAATAAATGGCGCAGAGGACACAACCCCTATCGCAAGCGGTAGGCGAGCGGCGTCAAAGTAATCGGCCAGAGCGGAATTCGAAGCGGGACCAAGCGTGGCTTCCCCGACTCCAACCCCCATCCGGGCCAGGAACAAATGCCAATACTGATTAACCGCCCCACACACCATGGTCAGGAAGCTCCAACTGGCAATGCCAACGGCCATCAGATTTCGGCGATTGTATCGATCGGCCAGCCAACCTGCGGGATAGGAAAGGATGCTGTACATGAAGGTGAAGGCAAACCCCATGATTAAAGAAACTTGAAAATCTGAGATGCCTCCAAGATCTCGTTTCACCGGCCCAATCATCACATTAAGGATCTGTCGATCGATGATCGAAAATGTAGATGCCAGGGTCAGGACGAAGACCACATACCCCAGATACAGCTTGCTGAATTTTTCTTGCACTTCAGGACGGCTCACACACGCTCCGCAAAAGGCTGATAAGCCAATTCACTCTACCATCTTTTTTGGCTACCCTGGCACCCTGACATAACGGGCAGGGGTATCTATGATTCGGTTAGTTTTTGCGCTGCATCGCAAAGAAGGCATGTCCAGAGCAGAGTTTTCTGACTACTGGTTGAACCAACATGCACCACTGGTAGCAAGTTTTGCCAGTGATCTGAGGATATTGCGCTACGTTCAGACCCATGCTCTGGACGACGAGCAAAGTGAGCCCGCACGCGTCGCGCGAGGCAATATGGAGAAACCCCATGACGGGGTAGCAGAGCTATGGTGGTCCACCGAAGCTGAGCTTGAAAGCGCCAATACCTCTGAGGCCGGCGCTGCTGCAGGCGCGGCACTGCTCGAAGATGAAGCGAAGTTCATCGATTTACCCAATTCACCGCTGTGGTTCGCCTACGAATATCCACAGATCAACCCAAGCCCGGAAAACATTAGCGCCAGGGTGAAATCAGGAGTCATTCGAGTATTTTTCCCGTTGCGGCATCAAGCGCATTTGACCGAAGAGCAGGCCCGGCATTACTGGCTCACCCAGCACGGCCCGATTGTACGGTCCCATAGTGAAGCTGCCGGGACGCTATGCTACCGCCAGGTGCATCGAGCCAATTCTCCGATGGATGAGGCAATTCAACAGGCACGCGGCACCCAGGTGCCTTCCTACCTGGGTCATGCAGAAGCCTGGGTAGATAGAGGTAACGTTCCAACCGAGGAAGCTCGTGTTGCAAATGCCACCTTCATTGCAGACGAACACAATTTTATCGACATGAACCGTTCCACCATCTGGTTCGGTAAAGAACATACGATCATCGACAAACGTTAATCATTCAGACCACTGAGACATCTATGACCTTTCCAACCCAACCTGAAGAACTGACCAGCTCCTGGTTATCCACCACCCTCAATGGCACTGTAAGTGACTTTGAAGTAGAGTTTTTTGGGGAGGGCGCAGGCATCATCGGTATGGTTACCCGCTTGCACCTGAAGGGGGAGAACGTACCCGACACCATCATTGCCAAATTCCCATCACCTTCACCAGAGAATAGAGCAGTCGCCGCAACCTATGACATGTACGGGCGCGAGCATAACTTCTACCAAGGGATTGCTGCCTCGGTAGACATCCGTGTTCCTGCTTGTTACCACACTCAATTTGCCCCTGAACCCCAGGATTTTGTAATCCTGATGGAAGACATGGTCGGCTGGCGTATCGGAGACCAGGTCCAAGGGTGCAGCTCAGCAGACGCAGCCTGCGTCATTGAAGGGGTCGCCGGCTTACATGCCAGCAGTTGGGATACCAACGCAAATTTGGTGTCACACAATAACCCCGCACAGGCAGGCGGGATGTCGGCTGGCTTTGGTGTCGGCTGGCCTGTCGTATCCCAACAGTTTGCGGACCTTATCCCTGCAGCAGCACGCAACGTCGGCGACCAGGTGCCCGGTAAAGTCCAGTGGCTGCTGGATCAGATTACCCAACCACCAGTTTCTATTGCCCATGCCGATGTGCGACTGGACAACGTCTTCTTTAAGGAAGGTGAAATCGCTTTGGTGGACTGGCAGTCGGTGTGCACTTCGGCCCCTGAACAGGACGTCGCGTATTTTGTCACTCAGAGTCTCAGCCAAGAAGTGCGCCAATCGGCGGACTGGGTAGCCCTGTACCACCAGGCGTTGTTGGATCGCGGCGTTACCAACTACTCCTTGGAGCAATGCCGCGAGCGATATCGATTATGCGCCGCGTATCTGCTGTGCTACGCCACGATCATTGCTGGCACTTTGGACCTTGCCAATGAACGTGGCCTACTGTTGGGCCGTACGCTGTTTGGCAACGCCATGGCATCGCTGGAAGAGCTAGACGCCTTCAGTTTGTTCGCCTAACTGTCCCCTTGTGCTGCAAGCAAAGCAAGCAGAGCGGCTTGTCGCTCCTGCTCCGCGTGGGCATCCACCTCTGCAATCTCCGCGTCGCTTAACATTTCTTTGAGAAAATCCGCGTTTGCCTCGCCCAAATCAGGCGGATCTCCCTTCACACTACCCGGTGTTTCACTCAAATGAATGAGGTTACCCACGGTTTTACGCTGACCCAGTCCGGGTATATTCACTTCTGTTACGTAGCTGTTCGCTATGTTCTGAGGGTCTTCCAACACCTGCGACCAGGAGCGTACGCGCTCCCAAATTATCTCCGGCTGCGTGCGCAGAAAATCGTCCCATTGCATGGCCGTCTTCTGCGCAAACGCCCAAGCCATACGCGCTTGAAACTCATCTGAGTCTGAATCTGTAAGTCCCTCACCCAATCGTTGACCGGGGGTCTGCAGCCGAGGATCAATCGCTAGTTCCGGGATATCTGCGAAGGTACAAAACGCATCCCAGTTATCCAACTGCATGGTGGTCGCAAGTAATATCGCACCGTCATCCGATGTTCGATACACCCCATAAGGACCACGAATATTAGGATGATGATTACTTCGGCGTGACAAATCCTCACCGGTCATGGAGACATGGGTCAGCTCCCACTGGCCTAACCATAACTGGGATCCAAGGCCGCTGGTCTGTACCCGCTGACCCGGCGCACCTCGCTCCCGCGCCAGAAGCGCCGTTACCACGCCCAAGGCAAGCTGCATAGCACCGGTCGTATCAGCGATGATGGCACCTGGAAGACTATGCTCACCCCGAGGGTCACCCGTCGCGGCAAGAATGCCACCTCGCGCCACCGCAGCACCATCCAACATGGCCTTGTCCGCATCTGGCCCGTTGGGACCAAATCCATTTACGCTTGCATAGATCAGATTTGGATAACGCGGGGCCAAGCTATGATAGTCGAGCCCCAACAATCCAAGCGCGGGCTCACGGTAATTGGTCAGGTAGACATCGGCGCTGCTCAACAGCCCGTGCAAAGCCTTCTGTCCCAGGTCGGTCCGTACATCCATGCAAACCGAACGCTTCCCCCGATTCACCGCAACATACTGAGGACCGATGGTCTCTTCAGGAAGATGATTATTGCGGCCTCTACCATAACGGCTTGCGTCACCCAGCGGCGGCTCAACTTTGATCACTTCAGCGCCCATATCCGCCAGGTAAGCACCAGCTGCGGGCCCCTGAACCGCTATGGTCATTTCCACCACCCTAAAACCACTTAAAGGTTCAGGCGGGAAGTTATCTTGTGACATGGCACCCTCTCAACCAATTCCAAGTCTGCAAAATTAAACCACTGTCTGCAGATCTTTGGAATCAGCCCAAAGGGCCACAGGAATTGCTCAATCTGAATTCATGGAAGCGAGGAATTCTTCCCCCGTGAGACGCGGATGTTCACCGGCAAAACTGTAAGTGTCGGGTTTTTCATCGATATAAATCTCGCCGTCCAGTTGAAACTGATCAGCATCATCAAAACAACCCACACACATGATGTACATATCCTG
This sequence comes from Pseudomonadota bacterium, assembly GCA_039028095.1. Taxonomy (GTDB): domain Bacteria; phylum Pseudomonadota; class Gammaproteobacteria; order Pseudomonadales; family Azotimanducaceae; genus UBA4421. The sequence continues at coordinate 7,521 of JBCCIU010000031.1, read as the reverse complement.
TTCAAGCAGGCGATAAAACAAGTTCCCGCCACAGTCTGTACAAAAGCCCCGCTCGGCCCACTCAGAGGATTGATAACGTTTAACTTTGTCCCCACCGGTAAAGGTTACGCTGGCAACGTTTGCGGCAAGCATAGGTCCACCCGACCAGCCTCGGCATATGCTGCAATGACAGGCGTGTATATGAGCCTCTACACCCTCGGCTGCAAAAGTCACCGCGCCACACAAACACTGTCCTGTTGAGTTCATATCCGCTCCTGACGATCAATCAGATTTAATCTTGGCACGGCACTGGGGGCCTGTCTCCTGACAATTCTGCTGACAACACAATCTCTGCTGAAAACACGATGGAACCTGGGCTGTGTTATTAAGTCGAATGTGGAGTTTTCTCATTCATTGTCTGGAAAGTGTTATGAACGATCAGGGGCGTAAGATCCGAATTGTGATTGTAGGAGGTGGTTTTGCGGGAGTCTTTGCCGCAAAGGCGTTGCAAAAAGAAAAACAGAAATTGGGATTCGATACAGAAATTGACCTGATCAGCGAACGCAACTACTTCGTTTTCCAACCTCTGCTTCCCGAGGTGGCCGCTGGCACCATCAACGCACAAGATGCTGTAACCCCACTGCGCCTGTTGTTAAAACAAACCAATATTCGGATGGGCGAGGTGACAAATATCGATTTCTCTTCCCAGACCATCGAAATAGCCCAGGGTAGCCGCAGGATCCCGCAATTCATTAATTACGATCATGTGATTCTTGCCATGGGTCAAAGAACCACCCTGGAACGCTTCGAAGGTTTTGCCGAGCATGCGTTTTGTCTGCGCGACTTAGCCCATGCTCACCAACTGCGTAACCACGTTTTGCAGTGCCTTGAACACGCTGATGTGACTCAGAACAAGGCCTTGAAACACAGCTTACTGACCTTCGTCATCGCCGGTGCAGGCTTTTCCGGGGTAGAAGCAGCAGGTGAACTGCATGAGATGCTCGATCGTGCTTTGCCCATGTATCCAAACATCAACATGGACGATGTTCAAACCATCGTCGTGCAGCGAGGACAACGAATTCTGCCTGAACTATCGCCTTCTCTCGGTGACTATGCAGCCGAGCGCCTGAAAGCCAGAGGGGTAAAAATTCTATACGGTAGCAGTCTAGCCAGGGCAACTCGTGACGCAGTTTTTACCGATAAAAGAGAGCGGATAGAAACTCATACCCTGATCTGCACCATCGGCAACGGGCCCAGCACACTGGTCGAAAAGCTTGGCCTGCCCCTCACAGGTGGGAGAGTAGCAACCAACCCCAGTCTTCAAGTTGCTGGATTCGAAAACGTCTGGGCGATTGGAGATGTTGCACATATTCCCATGCCCGATCAGACCGCCTCTCCGGGCACGGCCCAGTTTGCTATTGGCGAAGCCAAGCAATGCGCCAGCAATCTTCTAGGTTGCCTGAGGCAAGAACCACCAAAACCATTCAGTTTCAAACCGAGGGGTACCATGGCGTCGATCGGTAACTATCAAGCGGTAGCGGACGTTTTTGGAGTACGTGTATCGGGGTTACTGGCCTGGCTGATTTGGCGAGGATTTTACATCGGCATGCTACCCGGCTTCCCGACCCGCCTGCGTGTTGCTCTGAACTGGGCTTTTGATTACGTACTCCCGCGCAGCATTGTACAAGTGAAAACAACTGAACCCAGGGCGACTCAAGTAGTACACTATGCAGCCGGGGACATCCTGTTTGCGCCCGCACAGAAGGTTGATGGTTTTTATACAATCATCAGCGGCTCCTTGGAATCCAGGGTGCCTGCTGGCGCTGGAGGGAGCGCAGAAGCACCTGGATCCGGAGCAACTGGAGAAACAGACGAGGCCGACTTTGTCAGGCTTCTCGGACCAGGTGACCATTGGGGCGAGCGCGCCTTGAGTGATGACAATCAGACCATCGGCTGGCTCACAGCCGTTGAGGATTGCACGGTTTTGTTACTCGGCAAAGAGGACTTTGTCCAACTTAAGGCCGGGTTACCTGCGCTGAAGTCTTATCTGGATCGAATTCCGGAGAAGATTTATCCACCCGAATTGCGCGCAGACTAGTTCGAAGAAACTTGGTCTTCACACTTATATTAGATTGACCTTAGCGGTCTTGAGGAACAGACGAACATGGGTTCGCAACATACAATCACCACAAAGAAACGCGGCGTGCAGGTTATTCAGGACCCGTTGCTGAACAAGGGTACGGCCTTCAACCAAACAGAACGAGACCAGCTGCAACTCAACGGTCTTTTGCCTGCTCACATCAGCACCCACGAAGAACAGCTGCAGCGAGCGTATCAGACGGTTACCGCCCACGCTGAACCTCTTGATCGATACGTTGCTTTGCTCGCCCTGCAGGATCGCAACGAACATCTGTTCTATTCGTTATTGATGACTTACATGGGTGAGTTTATGCCGATTGTGTATACCCCCACGGTGGGGCTCGCCTGTCAGCATTTCAGCCATGTTTTCCAACGCGCGCGCGGATTATGGATCACGCCAGATATGCGCGGTCGCATCGAGGCGGTACTCAGGGCAGCCACACACGGCCGAGATATTGAACTAATTGTCGCCACTGACAACGAGTCTATCCTGGGCATTGGCGATCAAGGTGCAGGTGGCATGGCCATTTCTGTTGGAAAACTGGCTTTGTATGTAGCAGGCGCAGGTATTAACCCCGAAAAAACACTGCCTATCTCAATAGACGTGGGTACAAACAATCAGACGCTGTTGGATGATGACCTGTATCTTGGATTTAAGGCAGCGCGTTTGACCGGAGAAGAATACCAGTCTTTTGTGGACGAGTTTGTCACAGCCGTCGTCAATGTTTGTCCGAACGCTCTGCTGCAGTGGGAAGACTTTCGCAAAGATAATGCGCTGTCGATCTTGAACCGGCATAGAAATGGAGTCCTGTCGTTTAACGACGACATTCAAGGTACGGGTGCGGTTGCTCTGGCCGGACTCTTCTCTGCGCTGCGGATCACACAATCCGAGATGAACGAACATCGGATCCTGATTCACGGGGCGGGTGCCGCGGGTATGGGAATCGCCAATCAGATCAGAGCAACTCTGCAAGGTCTGGGGCAGACTGCAGATGAAGCTCGGCACCAGATGGCGGTGCTGGACAGCCGTGGTTTACTTGTCAACGATCAGCCCATTGCAGACGAATACAAAAAAGCACTTGCCTGGGATGCCGACAGGGCGCGCGAGGCTGGATTTGCTGACCTTGCCAACCGCACGCTTGAACAAGTGGTGAACACCTTCAAGCCGACCATACTCATCGGCACGTCCGGTCAGGCAGGAGCGTTTACGCAATCCATAACGGCTACCATGTCGGGGTACTGCGAGCGACCCATCATTCTGCCTTTTTCCAACCCCACCTCATTGTCCGAGGCCACGCCCGCTGACCTGCTTCGTTGGAGTGACGGCAAAGCGCTGGTAGCCACCGGCAGTCCATTCAAGCCGGTGGAATATGAAGGCAAAACTCACGTGATCGGCCAGGGCAACAATGTATTTATATTCCCAGGGCTCGGCCTGGGTGCATTGTTAGCAAAAAGTACCGAGGTCACCGACAACATGGTGACGGCTGCAGCAGCTGCCTGCGCCGAGTCCGTCACCCAGGACGAACTGGATCAAGGCATGTTGTATCCAGCCATTGAAAGGCTGCGGGACGTATCCGCTAATGTTGCAAAAGCGGTCGCGCTGCAAGCAAGCGCCGAAGGTCTGTCAAATATCGACGAATCCTCGATCAATACATCGATTGATCAGGTCATGTGGCAACCAGACTACCCAGAACTACTTGCCGAATAACGACGATTGAAAAAAACAATAGGTGGAATCTAGTATGAGTAACCGACTGGCGAACAAGGTCGCACTGATCACTGGCGGAACCAGCGGCATCGGAGCCGCCACAGCCGCGCTATTTGTATCACAAGGTGCAAAAATTGCCATCGCGGGGCGTTCTGAAGAAAAAGGTCAGCAGCTGGCCGAATCTCTTGGTGAAAACGCTATCTATCTGCAAATGGATGTAACGAGTGAGTCGGACATCGCACAGACCGTTGCGGCCACCGAGTCAAAATTTGGACGCTTGGATATTCTGTTTAACAACGCCGGCGGACCGGTGGGCGCACCAATCGAGCAGCTGGGCCAAGAACATATAGATTATGGCGTAAAGCTGCTGCTCTCCAGCGTCATTTTGGGTACACGCTATGCCATAGAACCCATGCAACGCGCAGGCGGCGGTGTTGTGATCAACAACTCAAGTGTTGCGGCATTACGTTACAGACAGGGTGACATACTCTATTCAGCGCTCAAGGCTGCGGTGACCCACTACACCAAAATGGCCGGCATCGAGCTGGCCCCGCATAACATTCGGGTCAATTCGATATCACCTGGGGCGATTGCCACGCCTATTTTCTACGGCGGGTCTGGCCGCGCAAACACGCTCAGTGCAGAAGAAAACCAGCGCAAAATGGCGAAATTAACTGACAATCTGGCCAAAGCCGTCCCTCTGAAAACTGCCGGGTTGGCGGATGATATCGCGGAAGCAGCTCTGTATCTTGCCAGTGACGCAGGGCGATTTGTGAACTGTCACGACCTGGTGGTAGATGCCGGTCGAACATCAATGTTTTACGAACCCAACGAATAGCGTGCTGCGTGCGACCAGGCCAATGAGCGCTTAAAGTTCCCTAACGTCCACCGCTGACATCGATAATCGTACCTGTGCAATACGAAGCCGCGTCAGATAGCAACCAGCAAATCGCGTTTGCAACTTCGGATGCTTGTCCCGGACGGCGCATAGGAATCTGATCCGAAAGTCGCAGGGCGCGATCGGGCTGCCCTCCAGATGCGTGAATGTCCGTATCGATAACACCCGGACGCACACAGTTTACTCGAATCCCTTCTTCAGCCAGCTCTTTGGATAAACCCAAGGTCAGGGTATCTACCGCACCTTTAGACGCTGCATAGTCAACGTACTCCCCGGGAGCACCAATTCGAGCCGCGGCGGAAGAAACATTTACAATCGACCCTCCATGACCACCATGGTGTGGTGACATCAAGCGGATTGCTTCCTGACAGCAGTAGATTGCACCCAACACATTGGTGGCAAACATTTTTTCCAGTCGACTTTCGGACATATCCTCTAGCCGCGCTTTGTCCCCCACAATGCCTGCATTATTGACCAAACCTGTGAGCGGACCCAGATCAGCATCGGCAAGCCTGAAAGCCTCGCTAATCGCCGCACGCTCACGCACGTCCGCCTGGATAGTCATTACCTGAACACCGTATTTACGCACCTGGCTGGCAGTTTGCTCAGCAGACCTACGGTCCTGATGGTAAATCATTGCCAGATCATGTCCCGCCCGCCCAAGCTCCAAACATGCGGCCTGACCAATGCCCCGCCCAGCACCGGTGACCAACGTCACTTTTCGTTTCAAGTTCCTATCCCAGAAGCTGTGTATTCCCGGCATATTGCCGTTGTGATACGGGTTCGCGCAACGTTAATTGTGATCTAGCGCAAACATTCATCCCACGCCACCGGCCGTTTCCCGCCTAAACTTTTAGATACATCGAACCGATAGGTGTTCGCCAAGACCAAACAACCGTAAGCTGCGGAGGGTGACAGATGTCACTAGGGATAACTCCCGACAAACATGATCAAAATTTCCTCTCCCTGGAAGACTGGACCGGGTGGTTATTCGTCGGCGTATTGGTTTACGCAGGTAGCTTTTACGCATCAGAGTTTGGTATGTCCCATACCGGTGTGGTTGCACTCTGGCCCGCCGCGGGTATTTCGCTCTGGGGTTGCTGGAGATATGGATTCCCGGCCGCCATTGCTTCTTTTATCGGCTTCCACCTCTACGGCATTCTGCACATTGAGGAAAATTGGAATAACTTCATTCCATCGGTAGGCAACGCGTTTGCTGCCATGATTGGCGCTCATCTCGTGCGCCGTTCTCAAACCAAAACCGACAGATCTGACGTGGGTCAATTGGCATATCTGGTGATTATTGGCGGCGGGACGCTTTCAGCCATCTCTGCGGTTATCGGAGCATCACACCTTGCCTTTACCTTGAGTCTGGACGCGTGGAACAGTTTTATTCTCTCGCTGCGGTGGTTTCTGTCAGACATTGCGGGTGTATTGGTGACTGCCCCGCTGCTATTCGCCTGGTCAGACGTGTCAATTAAAAGGCTTCCAGATTGGATAGGTTTAGAAACCACTGTGGCCGTTGCGACGAGTGTTGTGCTGATTCTCGCAACCCAAACCCCAACTGGAGAGTTATCTGCAAGCGCAATTATATTGTTGATCTCCATGCCTGCGGCGGCTTGGGTAATCCTGCAAGACAACCGTACCAAAGCTCTGGTTGCGTTATCGATCATCGGTATGGTTTCGCTAACCTTGGGCGCGCAGAGTCTCAGCGATAACAATCAGGAATTGTTACAAACGCAATTATTCACCCTGATCTTCTTAACCGGGGCGTTCCTGCTCCATGAGCTCGTCAGACAGCTAGCGGTACAAAACTATACGCTTCAAAATCACAAAGAAGAGTTGGAACTCGCGGTAGAAAAACGCACGGAGGAATTGCTGGCAGCTAAACAACGAGCAGAAGAGGCAGATCAGGCAAAAACTGAGTTCATCGCCAACACCAGCCACGAGGTGCGCACGCCACTCAACGCAATACTGGGTATGGCTGAATTTCTCTCTGAAAGTGAGTTGAACCCGGAACAAAAAAGTCAGGTGAGCACCATCATCGCTTCCGGCAAAGGGCTTATGGCGTTGTTGAACGATGTGATCGATCTATCCAAAGTTGAAGCGGGTCAACTGGAAATCGACAACGAGCCTACAGATCTAAAACAGCTCACTGAGGAACTGACAGTGCTGTGGCGATCAAAAGCCGAGTCAAAAGGTCTTGTGTTCAACACCCTGGTGGGGGAATTATCTCATCCTGCTTACCTGCTGGACGCACACCGCCTTCGCCAGTGTTTATCCAATCTATTGTCCAACGGCGTAAAGTTCACGAAGCGTGGTTGTGTCAGTTTGGAAATCGCAGAGTCCGGTCAATTTCTAAGCATACGCGTCAGCGATACTGGCCTCGGGATGAGCCCGGACAACATCGCCAAACTGTTCCAACCTTTCGAACAGCTCGATAAATCAATCACGCGCGAATTTGGGGGCACGGGACTAGGTCTGGCGATCACCAAAAAGTTGCTTGAACTGATGGGAGGCACCATACAGGCCAGCAGCGCAGTTGGAGAAGGTAGTCGCTTCGAAATCCAGTTACCGGCGCGACCCTGCCAGCCGAAACACGCGGCTGCATCCCACACGCAAACCGCAATCACCCACCTACAAGGCTTGCGCGTCCTGTTGGTCGAAGACAATCCTGTGAACCGCCTAGTCGCAAAGGGGCATCTGAAAAAACTTAACGTTAGTCTGGATGAGGTAGATAACGGTCAGGCATGTCTTGCGCAGTTAGCACAGAAAGCCTACGACCTGGTTTTGCTGG
>JBCCIU010000030.1:0-66033 GCA_039028095.1 Pseudomonadota bacterium | reverse complement strand
TGTTGGTCGAAGACAATCCTGTGAACCGCCTAGTCGCAAAGGGGCATCTGAAAAAACTTAACGTTAGTCTGGATGAGGTAGATAACGGTCAGGCATGTCTTGCGCAGTTAGCACAGAAAGCCTACGACCTGGTTTTGCTGGATATCCATATGCCGGTGATGGATGGTATCGAAACCATTCAACACATTCGCAAATCGACTCAATCCTGGTCCGCCGTGCCGGTGATCGCTCTAACAGCTGACGCCATGCGCGACGATCGCAAGAAACTACTGGATCTTGGCATGGATGGTTATGCGTCTAAACCCATTAATCGCGACAAACTAATCGACGAAATCAGCCAGGTAATTACCCGCTGACCACTCGAGTTTACCCCGCTTTTTCCACTTCACCGACGCCAACCCCAAACGCCGCAAATACTTCGGACAACGCTCGCGCTGAAAATGGTTTCTGCAGGAACGTGGCATTCGGGTCGGAAAAAATACCAGCGGAACTCTCGGAATTGGCATAACCCGACACCAGCACCACAGGTAACGTCAAACCCTGTCGGCGAATTTCCTTAAGCACGGTACCGCCATCTAATCTGGGCATAGAGATGTCCAGCACAGCGGCCGCGAGCCGATGTTGCGCCTCGAGAATAACCTGCAGCGCATCCGCACCATTGTTTTCGAATATCGGGGTGAATCCCAGGCGTTCTACAAATCGCCCCAAAACCTGCCGGACTTCAGCCTGATCATCTGCAATCAACACGGCGCCCAGGGGCACTTCAACAACCGGCACCAGGTCTGTGGTTATTATCGGTTCAACAGCTTTGTGCTCGGCCTCGCTTAGAGGAACGTAGATCTTGAAAATCGTGCCTCGTCCCGGCGTGCTTTCAACCTCGATTCCACCACCATGCGCCTGAACGATGCCGCTGACTGAAGCCAGACCAAGCCCCTTACCATTTGGTTTGGTCGAGACAAAAGGTTCAAATATTCGCGCTCGGATATCCGCAGGTATGCCCAGACCGTGATCCTCAACACTCAATCGTACGTAGCTGCCCGGCTGCAAGAGCACATCACCTGCACAGGCTCGTGCTTCTTTGAGATTAGTAATCTCTACACAAACATTGATCGGTTTTTCATCGGCTTCTTCTGGATAAGACTGAGCGGCGTTACGAATCAAATTCACCACGATCTGGTCGAACTGAGTTGGATCTCCTTGAATCCAGGCCTCGCTACGGTACTCAACATTTACAATCACGGCGCCGGGAATCGCCGCGCGGGCGAGAACCAGAGCAGTCTCCATCCTCTTATTCACGTGAATACCGGCCATCGTAAGATGGCGCTTACCAGAATAATCCAACAGCTGTCGAGACAACTCGCCCGCTTCTAAGGCCGCCTGTTCAATGCCTATCAGGGACGCAGTAACTGATTCAAGTTGTCCAGCACTGAGTTGGTCTTTTGCAAGCGACGCATTGCCACTCACCGAGGTGAGAAAATTATTCAAATCATGAGCGATTCTTCCCGCCATCAGCGACAGACTCTCGGTGCGTTCGTGTTCTGATAAACGCTTGTCCAGATCTCTTTGCGTACCGATCTGTCGCGTCACTTGCGCCCGGAGTTCACGTTCATTGGCAACCGCTCCAACCCATACGCTGCGATGCAACAACATGCTCAATAAAACGGGCACGATCAAGGTCAGGCTACCCAGCAATGCCATCCTGGGTGGAGGGGGTGCTAAATCCAGACCTACCGGTCCGAAAGCAATGGCCGAAAACAAGAAGCTTCCCATGACGAGCGTCCAGCCCACCGCAGCCCTCGCACCGCAAATCATCACCGACAACAGCGGAACCACCGGGGCATATATGGCGGCCAGCGGCCATAATCCTCCCGCATATACAGCCGCGAAACCGCATGACATGACCAAAGCCGCAGGAATTGAGTGATGGGCCAGGGAAGTAAAGCCATCCCAGAGAGGTACAAGCCACCGATAGATGGGCCCCACCAAGGCAAACAGCACAATGGACAAAAAAGTAACCACCCGCAGCGGTGGTGGGAACAAATCCCACGCAAATACCAGGGTGCAACAACCGACAAAGAAGCCCAGACCGGTTGTCGTGATAGCCAGGGAGGTGACAGCAGCATCTTCGACAGACAGACGCTCAGCTCTTTCAGCACCGATAACAAAGGTCAGCAATCGGTTTGAGATAAGCCCTCCAGGCACAGAGAGAAATGAATCCAGTTGGAGACATTGTCATTAACCCGTAACAAGAGTGCAATACTCAGCGGGTTTTTTCTCTTCCTAACTGACTGCCAGATCCAGTAAACCACAGCACAGCCAAACCGCACGCACACAGCAGTATGAGTCCGTTACCGATAAACGCCCACTCGGGCGCGACATGGTCATAAAGCCAACCACCAACCACTGGACCAGTGGCAGCCCCCACCGCGGAGACGAGTTCCAATTCTCCAATGACCCTTCCGCGGTGCTCGGGTTGGGCCAGATCTGCAACCAGTGCATCAATGGCAGGGTCTGCCATGGCCCAGCCCACCGCGAACAATATATAAGAAGCAGCAACCATCCACAGGTTCGACCAGAACGGCAGGGCTGCGCTGACAACGCCAGCAAACAGAACACCCAGGGCGATGGTTTTGCCGCGGCCGAATCGGTCTGACCACCGACCAGCCATCTGCGGGATCACGGCAAAGACAATACCGGCAGGGAGAAAAGCAAAAGCCAACAAATGCACGCCAACATCAAACTTCTGCTTCAGGAATATCAGGTAGATGGGCTCGATCAACGCGCTGGCAAAGGCCGCCAGCAGGATGATTAAAAAAACCTCTTTGAGTTTCGGGTGGCGTCGGTATGGCGGCAACGCCGAATCATCGACCGTTTCAACAATACTCTCCTGGACAAAAAACAAAGACCAGATCAGCCCGAGAAATGCCAACCCCGCATATCCCCAAAACGCGTAAACCCAGGCTTCCTGCATTGGCATGAAGCCGAGCAAAGTGAAGCCATAAACCGCCCCGATCATGCTGCCGCGAACTGAGACGACGGTGACCCGCCCCATGGCTTCACCGCGATGCTCCGCCGCGTATAGATCGGCAACAATCGTACGCACGCTGACCCACATTAACGAAGCCCCAATTCCCTGGACAAATCGGGCGACATAAAAATCGATCAGGCCAGTGCCCTGGGAAAATGTGAACATTGACAAGGTATAAAATACAAATGCGGCGCAGAAAAACCAGCGTCTACCAAACCGATCCAGACACACACCAACAATGGGTCGAACGATCAACATGGTCAGGGTAAATACCGCATACATACCGCCTATGGCGGTAGCCGAAAAACCAAGGTCATCAGCCCGGATGGGTAATCCAAAATTTAAGAAGACAAACGCAGCCGAACCAAGAAACAGTGGCGTGAGATATCCCGGGCTTTTTAAACGTTCAGGCATGCTGGTCTTATAACACGATTAGATTCCGGATCACGAAACTATGAGACGAATCGCCAACAGGCCGGATAAAATGTCCTGGAGACCTTTAAAACCGACAGGGAGAAAAAGTGTCAGGACACGTACTTGTTGCGGGCGCCAGCGGTCTGGTTGGTACGGCCGCATGTTTGAGCTTCGCCCGAGCCGGCTGGCAGGTCACCGCGTTATCCAGAAGCTTTCCTGATCTGTGTGATCACCCAAGCATCGCTCATCAAAGCCTGGATCTGCAAAACGCCGACGCATGCCGCGCCGCGAGCCGGTCTCTGGGAAACGTAACACATGTGATCTACACGGCCGTATACGAGTTACCTGGATTGATGCCTGGGTGGTCTGATCCACATCAGATCAAGACCAATGGGCAGATGCTGCAGAACCTTCTGGAACCGCTGCTGACTCAGGCTCAAATACAACACGTGACGATATTGCAGGGCACCAAGGCTTATGGTGCAGCGGTCCAGCCTATGCGCATCCCGGCCCGAGAGTCCCAAGCGAGGGTTGATCATCCAAACTTCTACTGGCTGCACGAAGATTTTGTTCGGGCGGCAGCAGAGCGGTTCGGATTTAGCTTCACCATTTTGCGCCCCCAGCTTATCGTCGGCCCCAATCATGGAGTTGCCATGAATCTACCACCAGTGATTGGTTTATATGCAGCCCTTCGACAGGCCGAAGGGAAAGCATTCAGCTTCCCCGGTGGCGCCGATTGGGTCTGGGAAGCGGTTGATGTTCGATTGGTTGCCGATGCCTGTCTGTGGGCTGCAACCAGCCATGCTGCTGCAGGTGAAACCTTCAATCTGACGAACGGAGAGGTGTTCAGTTGGCGTGATCTGTGGCCCGCTATGGCACAGGCTTTGGATGTGGAATTGGGACCGGATGAACCGCTGAGTGTCGCCCAATACCTGAGCGAAAGATCATCAGAATGGGACTCGATCGTGGCCGGACATGGGCTGCGACCATTAAGTCTTCAGCAAATCGCTGGTGAATCTCATCATTATGCGGACCTTTGTTTCGCCTGGGGAGCTGATCAGCCACCGGCACCCGCCCTGGTCAGCACCGTGAAGATCAAACAGGCGGGTTTTCATCAGACCTGCAACACCGAGGAGAGTTTTTGTCATTGGATGGCAGATTTGCGAAATCGGCGAATTATTCCTTAGACGAGAAAAGCTCTCGCGGGGTACCGCATACCGCTGAGTCTCGATGCTACCCTTCAAGCAACCCTGGCTTCCGGCCACAGTCGCAGGAAATTCTCGGCGTAGAATTTTGCTTTCACTGCTTCAGGCGCATCCCCCAAGGTGCGTTCAAACCGACCGATCGGGTCGCGGGTACCTTCAATATGGGGGTAATCGCTCGAGAAGAGATACAGATCCGGGGTCGATTGAGCCACCATTTCAGCCACGTCTTCATTCGCCATCGGGGTAAATCCCATCTGCTGCGTCAGCTGTTGGCTGGGTGATCGCTCAAAACGTACAGTCTCATCATGTCGTCCAAATATCCGGCAAACATCATCCAGCCGCGTCAGCATCTGCGGCACCCACCCCGCGCCTAACTCGATCGCCGCTCCTTTTAACGCTGGATGTCGATCAAATACACCGTCAATCACCATCATGCTGATAAATTTCTCCGGGGCTTGATGCAAAATCGTGGCGTCCTTGGTGCGAACGTTCTCACCACCGCCTACCCAATCTGCAACGTCTTTGCGTCCATTGTTGCCGAAGGCCTTTTCAACCTGGATGGGCGCACCCCCAACATGCAACACAAATGGCACGCCAGCTTCGGCTAATTGCGCCCAGAATGGCTCTAAATCGACGTGACCCGGCGCATGCGTCAGCGGTGCACGATGCGGAATCCACAGAGCTTCCAGACCTTGCTCAATTGCCCATTTTGCTTCCGAGATGGCCAGTTCCGCATCATCCAACGGGACAATCCCCACGCCCATCAAGCGATCGTCATCCGCACAAAAGTCGACCATATGTCTGTTATGGGCTCGGGTGGCCCCATATCGCAGATTCATGGGTTTTGAACTGCTGGGATGAAAAGGAAACGCAACGCTGTGAGTAGCAAAGACCAACTGTTTCTTAAAACCCAACAGATCCATCGCGATTTTTCGGTCATCGCGATTAAAAGCGCCTAGGGCTTGTATCTCTTTTGACTTTTCAATCAACCCATCACCCAGATCAATCTGGGCCTGAACATGCTCCTCACTATGCCGTCCGCCCTGGGACATAATCACTTCAACTTCTTCATCAGTGACAATGGAGGCACTGTAGCTAACTTCCGGAATCTGGGCTCGGATGCTTGGATCGGCATACGAGGTCAAAAAATCTGGCAACTCCATGATGTGGCTATCCGCATCATAGAAGGCTCGGTTACTAGGTGCATAGGCCATCTTCTCGCTCCTGTTTCCCTATTTTTCTCAGGCTGACTGCTAACGTTAACGCTTTTAACCACTGGATAACACCTCCTTGATGTCGCAAACATGCAGCGTCAGCCGTCTCGATTTTGCGCCCCAGGTACGGGTACCATGGCGCCACGCATACCGAGGGAAGCACCATGACCGCTAGCCAAGCTCAGAATGATCCTTTTCGTTTAGACGGAAAGCATGCCGTTGTCACAGGCGCTGGCAAAGGTATCGGACGAGGCATCGCCCACCAATTGGCGCGAGCAGGCGCTACCGTGACGGTCAGTGCACGTACTAGGGAAGATCTGGAATCCCTGGTTGCTCAGATCGAGTCTCAAGGTGGCCATGCCATGGCGGTTGTTGCCGACGTTACCATTCGTGAACAGCTGGAATTAGTTGCCAGCCAGGCATCTGAACACGGCAATGGGCGGATTGACATATGGGTAAACAACGCCGGAGGTTTACCCGATGCGACCCCACGCTATTTGACCAAAACGCCCGAAGATCGTTGGGATGCTCAGATGGATTTGAATCTGAAGGCGGTTTTCAACGCCTGTCAGGTGGCTGCTGAACACCTGGCGGACGGGGGCAGTATTATTAACATCAGCTCTCAGGCAGGTCGCGGCATGGGTAATTTGAAGAATGGGCCCTACGCTGCATCCAAGGCGGCGGTAAACAGTCTAACAGCGACGTATGCTCTGGAGCTCGCGCCAAATATTCGGGTGAACGCGGTTGGTCCGGGGCCCATACCGACAGAAAACTTCAATGCATCGACCAACTTTCCAGAAGATACGCCTGTTGAGAAAATCATCCGCGTTCCCTTGGGGCGGCTGGGCACACCCGACGACATAGGTAACGCGGTGGTGTTCTTAGCCTCTGATGCTGCGAGTTGGATCACCGGGCAGTGTATTTATGTAAACGGCGGGCTGTAAGGCACATAGATCGGGGACAATCAGCGCGACATCTACCACGACACCTGTAGTAAATCTTATATCTAAACCAAAGGAGTAAACATTGGATATTGTCGACATCATCTGGGCCCTGCACCAGGATCCCGGCACAGACCTGAACGAACAGCTCGCAAACATCGATCTGGAGTTTGATGCAGGTCAAGCGCTGCAATTGGCATTGCTTGCGCGATGGCTCGAGCAAGGTGAATCCATTGGTGGCTGGAAAATCGGTATGACTTCCGGAGCAAATCGAAATGCCATGGGTGATGGCATCCGCCCCTTTGGCTTTATCCTGCAAAGCAGGATTTTCGAGTCCGGTAGCGAGCTTTCTCTGAGCGACCTTCACAAGGGCCAGGTAGAAAATGAACTGGCACTGCTAATCGGTAAAGAACTGGCACCCGGTGCAACACGCCGCGATGCAGTTGCGTCAGTTGAGGCCATTATCCCTGCCTTCGAAATCAACCAGAAGCGTCTACCGCCAGGCGCGGGCTCTGGACTGCGTGTTGCCGACAACTTATCTAATTACGGGATCGTCGTGGGCGGCTCCACTCCGCCCGTGGATGATTTGTCCAATATGCAGGTCACCCTGGAACAGCAGGCAACCCAAAGTCAGCCCCTTCAGGTGATAGAATCTGTGCAAAGTCAGGGTCATATCGACGATCACTTCGACTCATTGGCCATCCTGTCCAATCGCCTACACAAATTTGGTCACGCCCTGAAACCGGGCCAATACGTCATCACTGGCGCGTACGGAAAAACATCCTTTGCTGCCGGAACATATACAGGACAGTTCGATCAGGGTGTTGGCAGCGTTTCCGTCACCTTGGCATAAGCTTCTTTTTGTCAGGTCGAAAAGGGTATGATCAGAACAGAACAGAACAGAACAGAACAGAACAACAAAATCTTGAAACACAGCAAGACGGGGGAGAACAATGAGCGGAAGATTGGACGGTAAAGTTGCAGCAATAACGGGCGCGGCCAGCGGTTTCGGAGAAGGTGCAGCACGCCGCTTTGTTGCCGAGGGCGCTCGGGTGGTGCTTGGCGACATTCAGAATGAACGAGGTGCGGCCATCGCCGCTGAATTGGGCGATGTGGCCACATTTGTACATTGCAACGTAACCAGTGAAGACGACATCGCAAACCTGGTCGACACCGCTGTGAGTCATTTTGGTCAACTGGATATCATGTACAACAATGCCGGCATAGTCGGTGCGGTGGGACCGATCAGCACGACGCCGGGAGATGAATGGCGCTTTACCGTTGATGTGCTGCTTAACGGTGTCTTTTATGGATGCAAACACGCGGCTCGCGTCATGACACCCCAAGGATCTGGATCAATCGTCTCCATGGCAAGTACCGCTGGGATCATGGGCGGCTTGGGTCCCCACTGTTACACCGCATGCAAACACGCTGTGGTTGGATTGACCAAGGGTGTAGCCGCTGAACTGTGCCATTACAATATTCGAGTTAACTGTATCGCGCCCGCCGGTATGGCAACGGCCATGGTTGCTGAAGTCTCTACTGGTGATCACACAGCTTTAGAAGAAACAAAAAAAATCCTGGCGCAAAATTCGCCGCTAAAAGGTCGGCCGGGATTGGCCGAAGATGTTGTAAACGCCGCACTGTGGCTCGCCAGCGATGAAGCAGGATATACAACAGGTCATTGCTTGACCACGGATGCTGGCACCACCACTGGCGCAAGTACAAACCCGATCGCATTTGCAGAATATCAACCGATGTTCAGAGAGGCAGGTAACAAAGGTCTGGACGAATAGTTGAGCGGTGCAGCTACAAATTGGTCTGATTTATCGTAGCTCCTGTAGCAATCGCGTTTGGTCTTACGAAAGGATTACTGCCATTGCAGCGTTAGTCTGAGTCACATTCCATCGGTATGTGGACCACCGTTACCGCATCAAACGCTGCACATGACCAAATCACTACAAATCTGGTACAAACAGACTAGAGACACCCCTGTGGACAGACCAAAACCTTCATAGGATAATTTTCGACTGCCTGCGCGAGAAGCGCAGTCTGGTTGACGGGTATAACAACACACGACCCCATAATCCGACTGTCGAGGCGGGGTTGTTCCAAGGATCCTCTGGTGCCGTGAACAAAAGAAAACGATCCACGCAAAAAGACAAGCCATGAAAGGCTGGCAACAAAAAAATAAAATGGATGAGAAATACAGGGAGCAGGGAATTGGAAAGCATAGTGTTAAAGTTAGAACAGTGGTCAATGCTACGGATGCTGGTTATTGCAAGCAGCCTTCTGGTGTCGGTTGGATGCGCCACGGTGGAACCTGCATCGGATAACGCAAGTGAGGCTGAGCAAGGTGATTCCGCCGGCATAGCCGCGGCAGCCCGAGCCGTTACGGCGACGGAAGGACTAGACCCTCAAGCCCGTTTTCGACTGATTCTGCAATTGTTGGAGCGAGGTGATTCGGCCCAGGCCGGTGCAGAATTAGGTGCCTATCTTGCCCAACGCCCCAATAGCCGCATCGCCAAAACGCTGTTATCTCAAATCAACACAGACGCAACTGAAATGTTCCCAACGGATTCATTTCCGGTACAGCTCGCTTCTGGTGAGTCTCTATCCACATTGGCGCGGGACTATCTGGGCGACCTTTATTTGTTCTACGGATTAGCGAAGTACAACAACATCGTTGTACCGCGAAGTATTCGAATCGGACAGGTGATCAATATCCCCGCTACCGAAAACGCGCTCGCCTACCGGGCTCAGGAAAAGGTCGCCGACGTTGTTGTTGACGTTGCGGATACCGCAACACAGACTGCGATGCCCTCTGCCGATCCACAAGATCAGAACGGCACCTCGCTTCCTGAAGTTGTCGAAGTTGCCGAAATCATCGAAACCCCCGATCCGGTCACGATGCTGCTTCAGGCCTTCTCGGCTGCTTCTGAAACCGGCGATTATACTGACGTTGTTACGATCACCAACGACCACAGCGACGCGATTGAATCCCAAGATTGGGAGTTGTTGCGCGACGCTTATCTCAGTAGTGGTGATGCCATAGCAGCACTCAACCCAATTCAAGGCTCGATCCAGTTCGCCTCTGCGGCAAGCCTAGCCATCGCTCGCGATCAACTTCCTTCCGCCATCGAATGGCTGCAGAAATCCGTCAGCTTGGATCCAGACAATGACTCAGCTCAAGACGCCTTGAACGGCGCCAAGGAAGGCTTAACCGATCGTTATCATCGGGAGGCATCCGCTGCCTTCAGAGCACAGGAGTTGGAAAAAGCCATCTCTCTTTGGGACGAGGTGCTTGCCCTGGATCCGGAACACAGCAACGCGTTGGTTTATCGCGCTCAAGCTCAAGAACTGCAAGAACGACTATCAAACCTTAAGAAGTAACGGCACGATGACAACCGCCAACAAATCAAGTTTCGCCAGCGAGCTGAAGCGGCGCAAAGTGCCGCGCAGCCTGCTGGCGTATATCGTGATTTGTTGGGCCGTCATTCAGATTGGCGAAGTGCTGCTGCCCGTGCTGGGTGTCGAACCGGAAGGACCATTGCGGATTCTGCTTTTCCTCGCAATTGCCGGCACCCCAGTCTGTATCGCTATAGCCTGGTTCTTTCAAATTACCAAAAGTGGCATCGTCCGCACCCAATCATTTGAAGAGCGCCGGGTGCTAAACAACATCTCTCCAATCAACGAGCGCCGTAAAGAAAAGGTGGGGCAGTATTTTGGCGGACAATCCGCACCGGAAGACTATCCGTGGTTGATTCTGTTTGATAACGGTCCTTTAGAAGGTCTTACCTATGGGGTTTCAGAAACCGTGGTCCTGGGTCGGGCTCTGGAATGTGACATCACCATTCTGACCAACCTAGTGTCTCGACAACACGCACGATTAAAGGTGGATAACACGCGTCTTATGGTCGAGGATCTAGGTAGCGCAAATGGGACTCAGGTCAATGGAAAACTTATCGAAGGAATCACCGAGGTAACCCACGACGATGAAATCAGCTTACAAGACGTGAGTTTCCGAGTAAGTCAAAGCTATTCCCGATCTTCCACCGAGTCCTCAGCGATGAATCAAACGATGGTGGTTAAACCCGGGGAAGAACAAGCTTAAGGCTTGGCCAGGCGTTCTAGTTTTTCCTGCATCTTCTTAGCCCTGGCCAATTGGCCTTTAGCCGCGGCGTTGCCGGGGTCATGTTCAAGACTTGCTTTAAACGCAACCACGGCCTCTGCAGGGTTGGTTCGAATCAATCTCAAGCCCTGAGCGAAATAGCGACGACCTATGGATGTTTGAGCTTTTGCGAACCCGGCAGCAAGCGATGCACTGAGCTCACCTTGCTCACCTTCCTCACCTTCCTCAAGGGACAGACTCCGTCCCATCTCAAAATAGGCCAAGGCCTCTTCAAAGTTGCCACCTTGCATCGCCTGATCGCCCAAGATAACTAAGGCGCTCGCCACCAAATGACTGAATTCACCGTTTTCACCACCCTGAGGGTATTGGCTACTTTCCTCAACCACGCCCAGATATGCCCCGGATTCGAACTTTTCACGTAGGCTGGCTAACACATCCTGAGTCACCCCTGTGCTGCGCTGACGCCGCACCTCAATCTCGTTGGTCGATTTGTCATCCGCCTGCTGCCGTACCTTAGCCGCAGCTATAGATTGCAACGCCTCTCTAGCAGCACTATTCCCGGGGTCCATGGCCAATACTTTCTGAAAACTCGTCTGAGCCTGTCTGCGCTCGCCACGTTTTAACTGTCTTTCACCCTGGGCCAACAACACATTAGAAGCTTCTGCGATCTCGGTCTCCAGCTGCCGCAATTTTGCTTTGGCTTGGGCATGCGATCTGTTCAGCACCAGGATACTGCGCAAAACCATACGAGCATTGTGCAGGTCGCCTTGTTTTAGATAGGTTTGCGCTCGGCTAAGTTGATCGTCTAGGAATTTAGCTTGTACATTAGTGTCTTCACCCTCGGCTGGCGACGTCACTACCTGAGCACACCCCATCAACCACATCAGACTCAGACAAGCCGCGACACGGTAAACCCTCATCACCACTTTTTCTGCCTGAAAGTGCGGGTGATCTGCTTAAAATCTTCCAGATTGTGATCACCGTAGATCATCGTGCGATAAAGGAACGCAGGATCGGTATAAACCGTATTGTCCCCTCTGGTGACCGTAAAGCCCAATCGATAGCCAGTTTCTTGCATCAGTTGTGGCAACGCATCACTGGTGTTCCCATAGGGATAGGAGATTTGCCAGGTGTCGTTACCAAGTCGACGCTCTAAAGCCCGCTTGGATTGAACCAGTTCATCGAGCACGCGCTGGTGATAGTCAACCTCACTCTTATCTTGCTCTAGACGAGACAAACTTGAATGGCTCTTACTGTGGGATTGAATATCAAACAACCCGGTAGCCTGCAGTTCTTTGATCTGGGACCAGCTCAGGGCAGCGCCTCCTCCGACAAAGTCGGTGTAGACGTACAAGGTAACTGGAAATCCAAACTCTCGCACGATGGGCAACGCGACATCGTAAACCGAGGCATAGCCATCATCGATCGTAAGGACAATCGCCTTTGGCGGTAACTCCCGTTTACCCTGTAAAATTTCTTCGACCTGAGTCATGGATAACACATTAAATTGGTTATCGCGCAGATACTGAAGCTGTGTCCTGAACGCCTTTGCAGTCACCTCCAGTCGCTGGGACACTGCGTCTGCCTGGGTAAACTGGTGGTAGCACAGGATACCAATGGTTCGATACCCGTTTTGTTGAAACCCGGTAGGATTTAATGCCAGCTTGGGAACGGCAACGATCTGGGTACCCGCTTGCCTGGCGCCGTTGAGCCGTTCAACTTCCTCGCGACTGGCGTAACCATTGCTTGCGCGAATCGCATCCGCGTAGGTATGCCCGGACGCAAGGCGCATCAATACCAATCCGTCTCGATCGGCAATCACTTGTGGTCTGGAGTTACCTGGGTCAGTGGGTGCCGAGGTACATCCGGCTAGTCCCAGCCCTAGTGCAGCCAGCAGCAACCTGAAATCACAACGTATAAAAGCCATGCCGCGCAGTTTAGCTTTCCTTCTTCTGTACGATGGTCTGATCTTCTATTCTGACCTGCTCAATCCCGCTCACATCCGTAGCATCGGGGTTTCCATGGATTGCACCGGGCTGAAACTCTACCCCTTCACTTTCTACACTGCGTTGGACCTGATCGGCGAAGTTATTGATACTGTTGAACAAATCACCAAATTCATCGTTACGCTGTTTGGAGATTCTTGTTTCAAGGCTACCCTGGGCAAGCAACACCACGGCTTTTTTCGCCAAGCTTAAATTGCGTGCAATCAGCTGGTTAAAGACAAAAACCGCAACCCCGACCGCAACCACCATGGCCACCGCCAATAAAATGAGCAAGTTTGAGGTGGTGGACAAGGCTTCGTTAAGGCCAGCTTGTGTGATCCCTACGTCAATTTCGCCAACTTTGGTATCCCGAAACAAAATTGGTAAGTTGATGTTAAAGAATTCAATATCGTCTGCGCTTACGCTGTGTACCAAAACATCGTCCACCTGACGGACCACTGAACTTTCAACAGTCCCATCCCCTGTAAGCGAAGTTTCCACCCACTGGCCGCGGGGACTGTTGATCAATGCTGAGTCAGAGGCGCTGCGAACCTGCCCTTCGTGATCAGAAACGATCAGGTAAAGAAAGGTCTCACGAGAGGAGGCATCTTCTACAAAGGTCTCCAGCGTGATCCAGTCCTCACCCAGGACAGGGATTGCTGTCTGCACCGCGGTAAATTTTGCCAACGAAATCCCTGAGTCTATTGCTTGTTGTTGCAGCGCATCAGATTGAGCGCGCACGACAAAAAACGCACTTACCGCCATAAAGATGGCAACCACACCCGCCATAATCGCGGTCCATTTAACCTGCAGAGGCACATACTGAGCTCGATCTGCCTCATCCTCTTCCAGCAACTCCAATTCCCGACGCAGGGCATCTTGCAATTCCTGTCCACTTTGAAAACGACGTTTGGGATTTTTTGCGAGCAGCTTAGCCACAATGTTCTGCATACCAGCAGGCACGTCGCTCACCACACGTTTGATCGCCGGCGGGTCCTTTTGCATGATCTGCATGATCAATGTGGCCATTGATTCCGCATCAAAGGCCTTATGGCCGGTTAACATCTCGTAGAGTATGACCCCTAATGAAAACAGATCTGATCGACCATCAACGCTTTCACCAGCAGCTTGTTCAGGGGACATATAGCGCGGCGTGCCAAGAATCATACCGGCTTGGGTAGTTTCGGAGAGAGTCGAGCTGAATCGGGCTATGCCAAAATCCGCTATCTTCACACCAAGCTGATCATCGACTACTACATTATCGGGTTTGACGTCTCTGTGCACGATACCGCGCTTATGAGCGTAGTCGAGCGCATCAGCGATCTGCAGCACAATCTTGATGGTTTCTTTAACAGATAGTCGACTCCGTTCTTGTAACATTTCGTTCAACGGGCGGCCTTCGAGAAATTCCATCATGATGTAAGGCGAATCGTCGAGCCGGCCCACATCATGGATCGTCACGATGTTGGGGTGGGTCAAAGCACCTGCCGCTTGCCCCTCACGGATAAAGCGGTTGGTGTGCTCTTCTTCCACACAGTGTTCTTGTTTGAGTACTTTTAGCGCTACGCTACGGTCAATATCAGGATCATAGGCCTTGTACACATGCGCCATGGCACCAGCACCAACATATTCGTTAACCTGATATCGACCTACGGCCTTGCCCACAAAATCCATCGTTTAAAGCCTATTCCCTAGATTAAATGCCAAATTGCGATCGCAGATGCGAGACACACAAGCACAAAAGCACCCACGTTCAGCATCTTTCCTAAACCCTTATCCGGCTCGCGCTGTTGTTCTGAAATCTGCGGGGCGACTACAGCGATGGACACGTTGTCTCTGGCAGGCGATGCCAGCACATTTTCCATCAAGGCGTCTAATTGAGCCTGGGCACCTTGATGATCCGCTAGCACAGATGCGATTTCAGTATCTCGCAGCTCATCGGTCAGCCCATCAGAGCACAACAACAGCTGTTCGTCAGGTCCAAGGGAACCCTCTTGGTATCCAACATCGAGTTGCATCTGCTTGGAAACGCCCAATGACTGGGTGATGACATTTCGCTCAGGATGCGTCCTTGCCTGTTCAGGTGTGATCAACTCCTTAGCCAGCAATTCTTCAACGACTGAATGATCTCGATTCAGTTGCGTCAAGGCCCCGTTCCATAGATAAACGCGACTATCGCCAACCCAGGCGAGCTCATATCTAGATGCCTGGTCTATTCGTACCACTACCACGGTCGATCCCATTCCTGCTTTGCTGATCTCACCCTGACTGGAATGTTGAATAGCGCTCAGGATTTCGTTGTGCGCATGCGCTACAGCGTCCACGAGCGAACAGCCTTGGATCAAATCCTCACGAATGGTGTCACAAACAATTTGGCTGGCAACTTCGCCCCGCTGATGCCCACCCACACCATCTGCAACCACACAGACACCCTGTTCCGCGACCACGGCGATGGCATCTTCGTTGTGTTCTCTAACCTTGCCAGCGTGTGTCTGCGCGGCAATTTCTCTCACAAGGTACACCAGATTTTTATGTTGTTTGCTACCATGTAAGCCCCCTGGACACATAATACGTGACCTGAAAGACTTTTGCAGAAGGAGGTGCTCATCAAATATGCAAAAGCCAAGCCCTGATTCGTTTTTGACCATTGCAATACGCCCCGATGTTGTTTCTCGAGCGACGAAGATTGGCCTTATTGTTGGCACTCTCTTGACCGCGATCAATCATGGGCCCGCACTGGCGGCCGGTGCCGCCGATTTGGGAAATCTGCTCCAGATCCTGCTTACGTATTGTGTACCTTACGGTGTCTCAACGTACTCCAGCGTGCAAGCGCTTCGAGTCTCTGCTTAAGAAGTGCCGATACTCAATAGGTTCTGCACCGGTTGATACAGTGCTTCCAGATAGGCAACGTCATCTTCCGCCAGAGATATCTTGGTCGCCCCAACTAACTGATCCAACTGCGAAATTTTCGACACACCAACTATCGGCGCGTGTACATAGGACTTACCCAACATCCATGCCAGGGCCACTTGGGCAGGGGTCACTTCATATTTGGCCGCCACCTCAACAACTCTCTCAGCGACGGGAAATACATGATCGCCATGATACAGGCTCTCCGTACGGGCCCTGTCCGCGCCTTGAGAGCGGTTGGTGCTGCCTCCGGCAAAGCCACCTTGATAAGCTCCGGTGAGAATACCTCGAGCCAGGGGTGACCAGGGCATCAACGCAACATCATTCGCCGCGCAATAGGGAATCATTTCTCGCTCTTCTTCCCGGTACACCAGGTTGTAGTGGTTTTGCATGGAGATGAACTGAGTCCAACCGTTCATTTTGGCGGTGAGCTGAAGTTCGGTGAACTGCCAGGCAAACATAGATGAGGCGCCTAAGTACAAGACCTTGCCAGCTCTCACCACATCATCCAGCGCCTGCAAGGCTTCCTCAATGGGGGCCGCCACTGACCCCGGGATTCCATGGGGGTGCCTGTGAATGACCAGGTGGTCAATGTAATCCAATCCCAAACGGTTCAGACAGGCATCCACACCTTCAATCACATGCTTACGGCTGAGCCCACCCATGTTTGCACCCCGCCCCATCGGCATGGAAATCTTGGTCGCCAAAACATATTGATCTCGGGTAAACAGTTCACGCAGCAGTGCACCTACTACTTCCTCCGATGCCCCAATCCCATATATATCTGCACAATCAAAATAAAACAGACCATGGTCCATGGCGGCAGAAAAAATTGGTCGCGCATCATCCGGACCCAGGGTCCAGTCACCCTGGTGCCCTCGACCCGGCACACCAAAGTTCATCGTACCAAGACACAACTGCGATGCTCTAAGTCCACTTTTTCCTAGCTGTACCGGTTGCAGCATTTTGCGTTCCCCAATTTATTCAAGTTCAATGGTATAAGGGTACTTCAATTCGTTATGTAACTTGAATCGTTATGAGCAAACTAACCGTTGAAGACGTTATCGCAAAGCAGGAAATAACAGATCTGGTAGGGCGCTACATGCGCGGACTCGACCGCCTCGATGTACATCTGTTAAGAAGTACATTTCATGATGACGCAACAACTGACTATGGTTTCTTCCAGGGGGGACCAGATGCTTTCTGCGAGATGGCTCACGGCGCGCTGAAAGATCATCTTGCCAATCACCACATGATCGGACAGGTCAATATCCAGTTAGAGGGAGATATCGCCTTTGGGGAGGTCTACTTCCAGGCGTTCCATCGCATTATCAGCGATGGCGAGGAGCGAGACTTGTTTATTTCAGGTCGCTATGTGGATCGATACGAACGTCGTGATGACGAGTGGAAAATAGCATTTCGCAGTGAAGTAAACGACTGGTCAAGAAACGATCCAGCAACAGACGGATACTTCAACGCTACTCCGCAATCGTTGCGCGGTGCGCGACTGGAAGACGCGTCTTACGACATCGAGCGTTTGCGCGTTCGCTGACATGCGCAGACTGAGCTCCATCACACTTCTGTCAGGGATCCTGTGTTTTTCCACAGCCTGCAGTCCCGATGCATCCAGCGCCCCTGCGGGCGAGACAACCGAAGACAATCCTCATCAGTCCCAATCTCGCTACCACTTGAGGTTCACCGCTAGCTTTGAACCTGAGAACCAACAGGTTTCGGTGACCCTGGACGTTGATCAGCGCAATCACTTGCTGCGCCAGCTGAACCTGAATATGCCACCGGATCGCTACGCAATGGACAACCATCCCCAGACAACCCGCGAAGGTGACAGGGTGCTGTGGCAGGTTGGCAATCGTGGTGGGCAGCTTTCATGGAAGGTACCCACTAGCGCGCTCAGCACCAGGTCACCAGCTGATGCAACCATCACCCCAGCCTGGGCTCTGGTTAAGTTGGATGACATATTCCCCGCCGCCACGACCAGAACGCTAAAGGGGGCCAGCAGTGTTTCTACCTTGGTCCTGTCAGGCCCTAAAGATTGGCGCTTTGAAACAGCCTATGGTCCAGTAAATTCCGGACCTGTCGCGGTACAAACCGAACGAAACTTTAATCGCCCCAAAGGCTGGATGTTAGCGGGTGACCTGGGCATTCGTCGAACACAGATCGCTGGGCGACGCTTCTCAGTAGCGGCCCCAAAAGGTTCTGGCATGGCTCGCATGGACGTAATTGCTTACCTCAACTGGATCGTCCCGGACCTGATCAATATTTTTCCAGAATTCCCGGAACGTACGTTGATTATTGGCGCGCCGAATGAGTTATGGCGCGGAGGGCTGTCCGGATTCCAGAGTCTTTACCTCCACCAGGACAGGCCAATCGTCAGCGAAAACGCGACTTCTCCAATGATCCATGAGTTGGTTCATGTGGCAGGTGTGCACTCCGCAGCCCCCGGCAGCGATTGGCTCGTCGAAGGACTTGCAGAGTATTACGCCCTAGAAATTTTGCGTCGCAGCGGCGGCATCTCCGACAAGCGTTTTAACGATGCAATCTCATTTCAGAAGGCCTGGGCGGAACGCGAGAATGCACCGCTTAAGAGCCCTTCAAGCGGTGCTCATACCGCTTACGCGGTTACCGTCATGCACGATTTAGCGTTGGAACTTGAAGACCGCGGCATCAGTCTGGATACCATCACCCGACAGCTGCTGGACGCTGAAGAAATCTCAGCTTCGCAATTGCGGAGTCTGGTAAAAAACGCCTTAGGGCAACCAAGCTCCGCGCTCAACGCCGCGGTCCCGCCTAAATAGATCAAATCCCAGTATGCAAGGCCACACTGTTGCCTTCGGTGTCGGTGAAACGTCCAATAAATCCGTGGGGACCGATTGAGGTTCGGACCTGTTCGATCTGTCCACCGGCTTGTTCAGCGCGAATTAATGCGGCGTCAATATCGTCACAGCCCAGGTAGATGGTAACGCCACCGCTCGCTGGCGCTTCATCTACGGGTAACAGGGCACCAGCAGGACCCTCCGGGCCCATAAATACATTCATTTCCCCATCTGGTCCGTCCAGCTTGCCAAGGGGAGTGTTGAGCACCGCGCCATAAAATTCTGTCGCGCGGGCTACATCCACCGCGGGGATTTCAAACCATTCAATTGATACATTGCTCATGATGTTTTCCTTATCGATTACTAATTGTTGTTTGGTTGTATATGCTTGACGATTCACGGTTCCAACAACGGACATTTACTGCTTAAGAAAATTGATGCCCTATACCCTCTACATCGGAAACAAAAATTACTCATCCTGGTCTCTGCGACCATGGGTCCTGCTCACTCAACTGAACATCCCATTCGAGGAGCAGCTGGTGCCATTTGATGACGGCGAACTCGGCAGCAGCTATGAACGGTTCCGCGAATTCTCTCCTACCGGTCTGGTGCCTTGCCTGCACGATGATGATATGTGGGTGTGGGAGTCTTTGAGCATCGTGGAATACATAGCCGACAGGCATGAGCAAGTCTGGCCCAGCGACACCGCCGCCAAAGCTTGGGCTCGCAGTGCCACCGCAGAGATGCACGCGGGTTTTTCCGCCCTGCGCAATCAATGCCCCATGTCCGTCGGATTGCGTATCACCCTGCACAAAATCGATACCGATCTGAGCCGAGATTTGGATCGTCTGGCCGAACTTTGGCAACAAGGACTGGAGCGTTTTGGTGGTCCATATCTGGCGGGCTCGCAGTTTAGCGCGGTTGATGCATTCTTCTGCCCTGTCGCCTACCGTATCCAGACGTACGCTTTGGACACACACCCGGTGTTACACAACTACAGCCAACGGCTGTTGGAACTTCCAGCCATGCAGAGCTGGACCAACGAGGCGCTGACAGAACCCTGGCGAGAGCCCGCCCACGAAGAAGAGTTTCTTGCACTGGGAAACATTGACGCTGACTTGAGAATCTCTTGAGAAAATTGCGCCGTCACATAAGCCAGATTGGGGACCAAGATGAATCGACGTGAAGCGCTGCAACATCTGGGCGTAATTTCCGCAGGGAGCCTGCTGTTGGGCAAGGCTCAGGCCAACACACCATCCTGGCATACGGCACAAGCGCTGCCCATCGCCATACAAGAGATCTATCCCACAGTCTTTGAAAACAAACTGGTGGTGGCGGGCGGCATTGCAGCAAGACTTTCGGTCCCATATTTCACGTCAACGGTCCACGAATATGATCCCGGCTCTAATACATGGCACTCGCTGCCCGACCTGCCTGAGGATCTGCACCACGTTGCGCTGATCAGCCACCAAGGCAAACTGCTGGCGATTGGGGGTTTTAACGGTGCTTATACGCATGTCTGGCGCATGCGGGACAGAGTTTACGAACTGGCCGGTGATGAATGGATAGCCCACTCCAATCTACCCACGCCACAGGCAGAGGGTGTTGTGACCAGCCACCAAGACGTGGTGCATATCGTGACCGGGCAACAACCCAAAGGCCGGCAGAATCGTAGCCGCTCTGACCATACAGAAGGCAACTTACACTGGGTCCTCGATAGAGGCCAATGGGACAGCGGGGCACCTATTCCAACGCCCCGTAACAGCGCGACGGGTGGTTGGGTGCACAATGAACTGATTATCGCTGGTGGTCGAACGGCGGCTGGGAATCTGGACGCCACCGAAATTTACGACTCAAGAGAGGATCGATGGCGAGTTGCTGCACCGCTCCCACTGCCCCAGGCTGGCACGGCAGGGGTATCTGACGGCAGATCTTTGTATGTGTTTGGCGGCGAGATATTCACACCGCGTGCAGGCGTTTTTGCCCAGTGTTGGCGATACGATCCAAGCGGCGACCGCTGGCACGCCCTTCCCGATCTGCCCATTCCTCGTCATGGTCTTGGCGCGGGACTGATCGACAACAACATCCATGTGATTGGTGGGGCCACTGAACCCGGTGGCAGCGGCACCAGCAAAGCCCACGAGGTGCTGACGCTCTAGAAATGCTAAACTAGTGACTGCGTTCTTTTTAGAAGTAGTGAGTCAAACGTGAATCAACAGATTGCCGTCGTTGGTGCTGGCATTGCCGGATTATGTAGTGCCCTGGCACTGTCTCGTCGTGGTTTCCAAGTCACACTGTTCGAACGCGACCAAGCCCCGCCCCCTGGGACCCCTGATCAAGCATTTTTCGAGTGGGAACGACGTGGCGCTGCACAGTTTCGCCACCCACACGCCTTCCTTGGGCTCATGTGCAGTTTACTGGAAGAACATTACCCCGATCTGTTGGACGCTTTTTTTGCAGCCGGCGCACGTCGAGTGGGCTTTAAGGATATGGTGCCACCTCATCTGCTCGACGAGTACGTCCCACAGGAGGAGGACAAAAAGCTCTGGGTTCTTATGTCGAGGCGCGCCACCATGGAAACCGTGCTGCGCGATTACGTATCAGCAGAATCAAACATCACCATCATGAATCGGACCTACGTCACCAATGTCATTGGTGAGATGGAGCATGGCAAACTTCGCCTGAGCGGTCTTGAGATCACCCATCGCTCCGAGGATAACCAAACCGAGCACTGGCCCTGCGATGCGGTTGTTGACGCTACAGGTCGTACCAGCAAGTTTCCGAACTGGCTGACTACGGCACATCCAGACTTGGTCGTCGACGAGCAAGTCGACGATGCGCAGATCGTCTACTACACCCGACATTACAAATTGAAACCCGGGGTGGAAGAACCCCCCAGGCACAGCAAAGACCCCTCAGCCGGGGACCTGGGCTACATGAAGTATGGTGTATTCCCGGGCGACGGCGGGCACTTTGCTTTGATCATCTGCTTACCCAATGCAGAAACTGCACTGCGAGAGGCGGTGAAGGATGGCGACAAATTCGATGAGATCTGCCGCACTATTCCCGGTCTGGTGCCATGGATTGCCGAGGGTCGGGCCGAGGCTACCACCCCATCCTTTGGTATCGGACAGATTCATGCGGTGTGGCGCAACTATCTGGCCGAAGGACAACCCCAGATACTCAACTTCTTTGCCGTCGGGGACAGCTCCGTGAGAACTAACCCACTCTATGGTCGAGGGTGTTCTACCGGAATTTTACACGGCCATTTACTGGCTGAAGTGCTGGCCGAGAATGATTCGCCGGAAGCACGCGCCATCGAATTTCAGAAACAAACTGACGAACGCTTAAGGCCAATCTTTGACGCCAGCCTGCAGGAAGACAAAAACGGTATCAAACGCGCTGAAGCGGTGATGAACAATCAACCCAGGGACCAGGCAGACAGCCTGAAAAAATGGTTTGGGTTAGCATTTGGTGATGCGCTGGCTGCCGCAGTTCGCGATGAAATGCACGTCTTTCGAGGCATGATGCGCACGGTGAACCTCATTGAAAAACCAGGCGAATTCCTGAAAGACCCCAAGGTAAGAAGAACCGTATTCCGCTACATGTTGCGCGGTCGAAAGCGAAATGGGACAGCCAGGGTACAGCGCGGGCTGTCGCGTGATGACATGATGCAGCGTGTCACCAAGCTCCAAGAGGTTTAGGACCTTATGCAGGTGTCGCGTTCGCCTCAATCCGCAAATGAACCATGGATGCAACCCCCAGCGCGTCCGGAATAGACAGGACCACCCGGGTTTTGAACGGCACACCGGCTTTCACGTCTTGGTGCATGGGCACCGCGCTCACGACGCGAAACCGCTTATCCCACTGCTCCAACGTTTTGGGCGATTTCAACGCCCATCCTTCTGAGCCCTGAAATACATCCATACCCCCTTTTTTCAGGACCATCTTCTTGCCAATCTTCACACCTAGCGGCGACATTGCATCAAAGCAAAACTCGCATGCACCAAAATGATTGGCAATGCCTGCGAAAAATGACTTCATCTGCGATTCACTTGAATACATGAAGACGCCGCCCGCCAAGAACAGCAAACCATCAGTAGGGTTGATCTGATCAAACCATTCTGTGTCGTGCAGCGACGCAGCGATGCTCAGATGCCGATCATTGCCAGCATAGAATTTTTTCCGCAGCTCGATAACGTCAGGAAAATCCAACTCGTAAAACGTGATCTGCCCGTTGTCGATACGGCTGAACGTTGTGTCCATTCCGCATCCAAGGTTTACGATGGTGGCTTTGGGGTGTTTTTCTATAAACGCCTTGGCGACGATGTCCGTGCGGATACTGCGCGCAACCCAACTGTGTTGTCCCAACGACTGAGTCTGTTCTATGGTTGAAAAATCATAGTCAAGAGAATCAATTATTTCGACCGCCTTATCGTCAATCAATCGCGGCCGCGATTGTTTGGTTTCAAAAGCCCTGCCCCACAAAGGCAATAGCAATGTTTCCTGAACACCACCCTGACTGACACTGATTTTAGCTTCTGATTCCATAATCGATCTCCGATCCTATTTTCAATGGAGCAACACCACTTCGTGGAATCATACTAATGAGAATTATTCTCAATTGAAACCGATGTGCGCTAGAAGTTGGAATCGCGATCCAAAGATTTAACCAGATCATCTACCGCTTTTACTTGAGCAAGAAAAGGCTCCAGATGGTCGAGTCGTAAAGCGCTTGGGCCATCACACAGCGCGTTGTCAGGGTCTGGATGTGCTTCGAGAAACAATCCGGCTATGCCTACAGCAATGCCAGCTCTTGCCAGTTCAGCCACTTGATCACGCCGCCCACCTGATGCAGCGGCGCCACTCTCGCGCATCTGCAACGAGTGGGTCACGTCAAATGTCACAGGTGCATCCTGACTTTGTTCTTTCAATGTACGAAATCCCAGCATATCCACCACAAGGTTGTCATAACCAAAACAGCTACCCCGCTCACACACCATCAGTTTGTCATTCCCACACTCATGGAATTTCTGTACAACGTGGCGGATCTGAGGTGGACTCATAAACTGCGGCTTTTTGATATGAACGATTGCGCCGGTCTGTGCGATGGAACGAACCAGATCGGTCTGTCTAGCCAGGAACGCAGGCAGTTGGATAACGTCACAGACCTCTGCCACCGCCTGCGACTGCTCAGGTTCGTGAACGTCGGTAAGTACCGGCACATCAAAAGTGGCTTTCACTTCTTCAAGTATCCGCAAGCCTTCCTCCAGCCCGGGTCCACGAAACGAGTCAATGGATGATCGATTGGCTTTGTCGTATGAGGCTTTGAAGATGTATGGCATCGCAAGCTCTTGCGTGGTCTGCACATAGTGCTCTGCTGCAGTTAACGCCAGATCTCGAGATTCAATCACGTTAATTCCGCCAATCAACACCAGCGGTTGGGTATTGCCGATAGTGATTGCACCAACTTGTAGTTCTGTCATTGCGGGTCCGGATATAAAAACAGGGCTTATTGTGAACAACTGCGTCGAGTTATCAAAGAGCTGAAGGCTTGGTCGCAGTTTTAAATCATCACCTCAGTGCCAACGGGGCGTACCGGAGATCTAACTTTTTGTCGCATAAAAGAAAGGGAGCGGTTGGTATTGCTAATACCAATCGCTCCCTCAACTTCTTAACGAGTCTAGAGTCGGCGTAAATTACGCTTGAGCAGCCTCACGCTTAACGGTGATTACCTGCGCGTAGGTGAACTCCTTCAGACCTTCTATACCGTATTCAACACCAAAGCCGGACTGCTTGTGTCCGCCAAATGGGGCGAGTGGTGACAGGTGCAGGAATTCATTTACCCAGACCGTACCGGTTTCTAACTGCTCGGCAATCTCAACACCCTTGTCAGGGTCATTGGTCCATACCGCGCCGGCAAGCCCATAGTCAGAGTTGTTGGCCCGCTCGATGACCTCCTCTTCTGAAGAGAACTTCATCAGCGGCATCACCGGACCAAACTGTTCTTCCGCAACAATGCGCGCATCTTCTGGAGGATTATCCAGAATTGAAATCGGCACATAGTAGCCCGTACCCGATGGATCAACATCGCCACCCACCAGGAAGTCATAGCCATTGTCTTTTGCGTCCTGAATCAGCTCGCAAACGCGATCAAACTGTTTCTTGTTCTGAATCGGACCTACCCCGGTACCTTGTTCGGACCCGTCACCAACTTTTACCTGCTTCGCGTACTCGGCAATTGCAGCGCTCAGTTCGTCGTAAATATCCTCATGGATGTAAATACGTTTCGCTGCAACACAGATCTGTCCTGCGTTTGAAAAGCTGGACCAGAAAAGCTGTTCTGCCACTTTTTCAACATCCGCATCGGGCAGAACAATCGAGGCATCGTTGCCACCGAGTTCCAGCGTGATGCGCTTAAGATCTTTCGAGGCACCTTCCATGATCTTCTTACCGGTTGCGGTCGAACCTGTGAAGGTAACCTTGTCGATGTCGGGATGAGACGTAATCATGGGTCCAAGTGAATCTTCACCTGTGATCACACTCAAGGTCCCCGCTGGGAGTTTGTCGGCGACTAACTCTGCAATACGCAGAGTCGTCAACGGCGTGAACGGAGATGGCTTCAATACGATGGTGCAGCCGGAAAGCAGCGCAGGCGCAATTTTCTGAATCGCCATCAGCACTGGGAAGTTCCATGGAACAATCCCGCCCACAACGCCAACTGGAACACGTCTCGTGCGGGACAGTCGATCTTCGCTGTCTTCGTTGATGACGTCATCAAACTCAAGTGTAGCCTGAGCACGGATCATCATAGGCGCGCCACCAATTTCGGCCTGAGCCTGAGCATGGGGTTTGCCTTGCTCGCTGGTCAGAAGGCGAAACAGTTCGTCGAAGTTTGCCTCGATTGCATCGGCAATGGCATGAAGTGCCGCACGGCGCTCTTCCATACTGGTTTTTGACCAGGTCTTAAATGCACGACGGGAACCGGCAACTGCACGATTAAGTTCTTCTTCACCACAAGCCGGCACTTTGCCGATCACTTCTTCATTCGCTGGATTGACAACATCCATCCACTGGCCGTTGGTGATGAGTTCACCATCGACTAGGTTTTGGTATTCCTTGATCATTAACAGGATTCCTCCATTCTTGTATTTGTGTTCTTGGTCTTGGTTAGCTGGCCCCCAGATCCTCAATGATCATAACGTAACCTGGCAAATACGCCACTATTAGTGAATCGCCGTCAAAAGCTAAGTCAACGCTCATCCAGATCAGCAACGAACCGTTTAGAGCCAGATAAAGGGCAGAGATAGCACACCAGCACCGACCGCTGGGAAAACCAGGCCTTTGCAGGAGCGCACCAGATGATGCTGATAGTTGTCGAGATGCATCATTTCTTCAGCGCCTTTCAAATGCATCCAGGCAGGCCGCCACCAGACCGTGATCAGCCAATCCAGGATGATCAGATCAATCAAGCAAAAAACGAGCATGATGGCACCGATGAATAAATATGCTGAGAAAAAGGTGAAGTGATAGACCTCGTGCCGCAACAGAGCGATCACCAGAGGCAGCAGGATCATGCTGCCGGTAATGGGTATAGACCACAATTTCATCAAACGAAGTTCGGCATCTGATTTGGGAGGCACAAGATCTTGCATCTCTTGAGGATAATCATGCAGCCAAATTCGTGGCTCGTGTTTATAAGACAACAAAATTAAAACGCTGAGCCAGACGCTGTAGCCAAAGCCGTAAATCATTGCTTCTTGAAACATCAAAACTCCTTTTTGCAGAAAGGCAGATCAACGTCAGTATATCCGATGCTTCATCCAGGCCTTTTTTCGCCCCTTAGGTCTAGGGGCGATGCGCGAAGTTAACAGCACGTAAGGGAAAACTGGGGCAGCTACAAGAAGGCCGGATCAATTAATAAATTAATCAATAAAATCTATTATATTTATTCAAATAATCGAATTTATAAATTATTCGATGGGCGCTAATATGAGCTCGATTCACTAACGATGGAACTCGAGATGGAACAGATTGACATAGGCATTAATACAGAAGACCGCATTTCAATTGCTGATGGTCTGAAGCGTCTGCTGGCAGACAGCTACACCGTCTACTTGCAAACTCATAACTTTCACTGGAACGTCACGGGGCCGCAGTTTCGCGATCTGCACTTGCTGTTCGAGGAGCATTACAATGAACTCGCGGTGGCTGTAGACGATATCGCCGAGCGCATTCGAACCTTGGGTATGGCTGCACCGGGCACTTACAAGCAATTCGCGGAGCTTTCGAGCATCGCGGAGGTCGAGGACATTCCCTCCTCCCAGGACATGATCAAAATTCTCACTGGGTCACATGAGCAGATTGTGCGGACTTGCAGAGAAGTGATCAAACTGGCGCAAGCCGGAGACGACGAGTCTTCCGCAGCGTTGATCTCTGACCGGATGCGGATTCACGAAAAAACCGCTTGGATGTTGCGCTCTCTTCAGTGAGCCAAACACTTCTCCCCCAAAAGCCACTGGCCACCTCGGGTGGCCAGTGGTTTAAACTTTGCCTGCTCCAGTGAGATATAATGGCTTCAGGACAAATAGGGATCCGCGGAGATCAGCTATGTTGAAGCACTCAATTCTTAGCATCCTTTTTACCAGCATGTTGTTACTGAACAGCGCCGTTGTCTCAGGTGAAGAGAAAATAGGTGGCCCAAACTCAGAGGCCATCACCATCTACAGCGATGGCATTCGCCTGGCAGGTAATATCTGGATACCCGATAACGCTGCCAAAGGTCAGAAACGGCCCGCAGTGTTGATGATCCACGGCTGGGGGGGTGTCAAAGCACACCTAAACCAGGCCTATGCACCTCAGTTTGCCTCACTTGGCTATGTTGTTCTCACTTTTGACTACACAGGTTGGGGGGAAAGTGAAGGCGTCGTCGTGCGCACGGGTCCCAGGCCATCCAGCGCCCAAGGTGCGGAAACTCATCAAACCTACGCTTCGGAACTTCGCGAAATCCGACGAATTGTTAACCCGCTGGAACAACTGGACGATATCCGTGCCGCCTTCGCTTATCTGGCGACCGACCCACGGGTGGATAGCGATCGAATTGCAGTTTGGGGTACCAGCCTGGGCGGTGGCCTGGCACTAGCTACCGCCATTGAATTTCCCCAGGTAAGGGTTCTGATGAGCCAGGTTGGTGCTGTTAATCCTCAAGCGGGCTTTGTTGATTTACCTGATGAGAACCCTTTGTCGGCCAAATCCATGATGGTTTTGCGCGGGATGATTGCGCGTGGCCAGCAGCCCTCTTTTCCCGACACTGCGACACCGGGGCTCCAGGGATATCCAGACTGGGCTGACTATGTCCGGTACAACCCCTATCAAGGCCTGGAGACGCTGACAGCCGCAACCTTGATCATCGATGCCGCAAAAGAAGAGTTATTCGACATCCAACAAAATGGCGCGGATCTGTATCAGCGGCTAAAAGATCAAGTCCCAGTTCGCTACGAAACCATCCCCGGTGCACATTACGATGTGTACCGCGACTCAGGGTACAACCAGGCACTGGCCTGGCAGAGCGCTTGGCTGAAGCAACACCTGCCCCCGGAGTAAACGAAACTATTCGAGTAACGGAATCCAGATCTCCACCCCACCGGTGCCGGTGGCTGGATCAAATGCAGAGCCATACCGCTCAAACCAGGGGCCTTCCACCACCTTCCGCTTCGAGTGCGGGACCCAATCCGCCCATATCGCATCACAGGTGTCTCGCAGCGTTGCGACATGATCGGCGTGAGCGAAAACTGCATACGTCTGAGGGGGTAGCGACAGCAAAGTCAACTTGGTTTCCCTTTCCGTTTTCAGCGTTTCGATCCCACTCAGATAGTGGAACCCCCGTTTGTTGGTATCGTAAATGATGCCAAACGTGACCGCTGGCACAGCAGCGCTGCGCTGCTTAAGGGTCGCGGCAAACTCACCCCACTGATCCGCAATCTGATCGACCTCATCGAAGGGGTGGAATCGGGACAAACCTTTGATGTGCAAGGCCTCGTGGGTGTGAAATCGGTAAGGTACTAATTCTGTTTTGCCAGGTGTCATCCGGCTGATCCAAAAACGCAGATGCTCTAGTATAAACCCGACAGAACCAGAACTAATCGATTTGCTCTGGGTCTACACTTCGCGGGGTATGTCGAAGCCGGAGGTTTTCATGAGAGTTTTTGTCAGTCTGGTCTTGATCTGTTTGTTAGCAGTGCCAAGTGCGCACACCAGCACCAAGCCGATGGAGGAGGTTGTTGCCCTGGGCAAGCAGCCAGGCCCGAAGCTATGGCGAGTGCATCACAAGCAAAACGAGCTGTGGATTCTGGGCGTCCTAAATCCGCTCCCAAAAGATATGCAATGGGATGCCTCGGCGGTTGAGGCTGTCCTAGCGGATGCCGATGAATATATCCAATCACCAGGGGTCAGCGTGTCGGTCAATCCGGTCCGGGCAGTGTTCATGCTGCCATCCCTGTGGGGCGTACAGAAAAATCCCGACAAAAAAAAGCTCATCGATGTGCTTCCAGCATCGATCTACGAGCGTTGGCTGGTCCAGAAAGCACAATATATCGGACAAGATAAAGGCGTTGAGCGCAAGCGACCCATGCTGGTGGCAGATGAACTTTTTCGACGGGCAATTGAGGCCTCAGACCTTACGCAACGGTCAAACGTGTACAAAGCCATCAATCAGGCCGTGAAGAAACACAATATCCCAACCACTCAAACCGGTATCCGCCGTAAACTTGAAAAACCCCGCCAAGCCATCAAAAAATTTAAGAAATCTCAAATTTCTGGCGTGAACTGTTTCGAAAAGACTCTGAATCGCATTGAACATGATCTGCCGGTGATGAAAGCCAGAGCTGCAGCCTGGGCGGAAGGAGACATCAGCGCGATGCGCGCACTGCCGTATGAAGACCAAAATCAGGCGTGTTTCGAAGAAGTGCTGCAGTCTTCGTTCGCCGAAGACCTGGCGAGACAGATGGACCTGGTCGACATACAGGCAACGCTGCAGCAAAACTGGCTCCAGGCGGTCGAAACTGCACTGGAAAACAACTCGGTAACGTTCACCACCTTACCGATCTCAGAGCTGTTAAAGGCCGACGGCTACATGGCAGAACTGTCGCGTCGTGGTTACACAGTCCGTGGTGGCTAGGTGGCGGCAAATGATCCGAGCTTGAACTTCTCGGCGCAGAGTCCAGCTTGTGGAAAAAACTATTAACCCCGACCTCTTTAAGGGCGTACCCGCCCATCAGCTTGAGCTGCTACAGCGGTTTGTCGCCAATCATCCATGCAAGCGGTCTCAGGCTGGTGAGCAAACCATCGAATACCTCTCGAGCGGCAGGGGTGACGAGACCATATTGTTTTTATCCGGTGCGATGGCAACCCCCTATATGTGGTTTCACGCCATCTCTGAATTCGAGCGCAGCCATCGGGTCTTGGCACCAAATCTTCCTCCAACCGGTCTCACGGCAGACCAGATTATTGCTCAGATTATCCACCTGCTGGACGCTGAGGGAATCGCCAAGACACATGTGGTTGGCTACTCCTACGGCGGTGGGATCGCCCAATATCTTGCGGAAAAAGCGCCTGATCGATTGGATAAACTGATACTGAGTCATACCGCTACGATACGTCGTCCCGATGCAGCAAAGATCACACAAAAGCGTCTTGATCTGCTGCGCCCGCTGCCAGATATCACCCCTTTGCTGCGGTTTGTTAGATCCCGAGGCGGGAAAGCCTCGGCGTGGTGGGCCTTTCGCAACGGATTGCTTCGCTGGATGGGGGGTCAAATCGACAAATCCGCACTGATAAAAATGCTCGAACAGAATCGACAGTTTTATGAAGATATCGAGCATTTACCGATTGGCAGGGTTTCTTGGACCGGAAACACTGTCGTGCTGGGCACCAAAACCGATGGGGACACGTTTGCGTATTTTGCAGAGCTCTGCGCGCTGTACCCGGATTGCGCGTCCCACATATTTGACTTGCCATCCGGTCACCACACCATTTTTCTCTATCCCCAAGCGCACACGACAATACTGCGTGAGTTCATTAGCGGCGATTAGAGGGCCAGCAACAAAGTCAATACCCTCAT
The DNA here is from genome assembly GCA_039028095.1 of Pseudomonadota bacterium. GTDB lineage: Bacteria > Pseudomonadota > Gammaproteobacteria > Pseudomonadales > Azotimanducaceae > UBA4421. The sequence continues at coordinate 35,255 of JBCCIU010000030.1, read as the reverse complement.
CTCTCCCAAACCTTGCTCACGTTGAAGCAACCAACTGATACGCGCTGTTAAAAAAAACTTCATCTTTGTCTTGGCGATCGACCTGCGCTGCAGTCACGTCAAGAAAATGCTGACCATCAAAGATCCAGGATTTCACAGCACCGCTATAGATCATAAGCAGATCAAAAGCCGGAATATCGTCGCGCAAAATTCCCAAAGATTGCGCCCGCTGCGCAAACTCAATCAGGTGCGAAAAGATCTCTCCTTCTCCACCCCAGTCCTCGCTGGTACCTTCCGTCACTCGGACCCACAGACCAATCTTCATTAGCTCAGGGTTTGTCACGCAAAATTGGAAGTACGCGTAAAACCCTTCCTTGACCAGTGCTTCGTTGATCATCGTGTCGCGCTTAAGGACGTCGAATGCTGAGCTGAATATCTGCACGGCACCCAGCTTGATTTCATCCCACAGCTGCAACTTTCCATCCTTGAAGTGGTGCAGGATCAATGACTGGGATACCCCTGATCGCTCGGCGATCACCTTAATGGATGCACCGTCATATCCGCGTTCGGCAAAGACGCTTTGCGCGCCTTTTAGAACGAGGGAACGCGTGCGCTCCCCATCGAGTCTCTGGCGTGGAATCTGCTCACCCCTTAGATTGAATTTATATTCAATCTAAGCTAAGTTGCCGTTTCGGTCAATGCAACACAGGTAAAACCGACATGGACACCACATCCATTTTCAGCAGCAATGGCATCTCGCAGAATGTCGTGCGCGGGGCAGGACTCCTGGCAGTAGCTGGCGGTGTGGTCAATGCGTTCAGTGACTATTTGCTGCAGGGCGGCTTTGTCACCCGAGCAGCGGTTAACACCTACGCAGATCTGGCGAACGCGCCGTATGAACTGGTGGCATGGGGCAGCATCGTTGGCAATGCCGCGCTGCCTTTTTGGCTGCTTGGTTTTCTGCCTCTCTACATTGCCCTGGCCCCAGCCGGTCGCTGGTTTGCAATGCCACCAATCGCCTGCCTGGGTTATGTCTTTACGTTGTTTCCTGGCTATCACGGCTCTTACGCTTTATATGCAGCGGGCTTTCAAGCAAGCAGCACTATCGGCGCGCAACCCAGCAGCGTTCTCACCACCCTCAGCGAACGCCTGCACAGCTACCACGATATGATGATGGCGCTGATCGGCGTTTTCAGCGTCAGCGGCAGCATCTTGTTTGCCGCAGCGGTACTGAGCGGACGCACCCTGTTTTCAAGGTGGATCGTGCTGTTGACGCCTTTGATTGTGCCCCTCACACAACCCTTTATTGAGATGTTGCCAGCACCCTTCGGCGGGATCATCAGACCGCCGTGGGGAACCGTTCTTTTCAGTCTCCTATTCCTGGCAGCCACTGTGGTGACTTGGAATCACGGAGTCGCCAAAGGGGAGCGCCACACATGAAGACGTTCAAACGAGTCCTGATGCACCTGATTTCAGCTGCGACAAAGCTATCGCTGCGGCTAGGTTTGCGGCAGGCGGGCCTGCCCCGTCAGCCGCTGGTACATCTGTTTGGCATTGAGGGGGGCGTCTATTGTGGCGGTCTCACCATGCACGCCGACACTGATTGGGAAATGCATCCAGATGGAGATGAAACCCTGACACTTTTATCCGGGCGAATCGATGTTGTACTGGACCACAATGGACACCAGGAGCTGATTGAGCTTGAGCCTGGATCAAGTGCAATCGTCCCAAGTAATGTGTGGCACCGTCAGATTGTACACGCCGAAAGTGAATTACTGTTTATGACCCCGGGAGACACGACCCAGCATCGCAAGGTCGCCTCCGCTTAATCACGATTTTACTCCAGCACTTTGCCCAGTGCTTTCGCATCAACTTCGTAGTTTGCATAAGAATTCTTCATGGTTGCTGAATTCAAGATCACCTGGGCCAGAACTTCACCCGAGTCTACGTCTTTAACCGTTGTCCTGATCCAATTGGATTCGGTTCTCCGACTCTCTGACAGGGCGATGATCTCGCGCTCTAAATGATAGGTCTGACCGACAAACAAGGGACCTTTGATCATGCGAATTTCCTGGCCAGCAAACAAGCCAACCGCAGGTCCTCTGGTTTTAAAACCGGATAATCGACTCGAGTACTGAGTAAGCACACTGATCATCTCCAATGGAATCACCGGCCTGCCCCAGGGAGAAGAGGCGGCCCCTGCCTCGGTGTACCAAGGATGAGACTCTGTGATTGCGCCAAGCTTCTGACCCAGAGAGAAGGGGTATAAATCGCCCATGTGTTGATCAAAATCCATCAACACCACCTCAGGATTTCCCGCACCTTTCTGTCCTACCGATAACTCGGAAAGAATCACCAGTTGATCTGAGGGAGTGAGCCTACCGATCCGACGATCAATCTCCGTCTCCGGATGGTCAGGACCAATAGATGCGGTCCCCGTGAGAACCGGTGTCCCATCCCTTTTCTCAGCCCCGATTCGAACTAGATTGCCGTCTGCGGGCTCCATAAAGGCGCGAACCTCCTCACCTTCCACCACCATGTTCTGGTAGTGCGCACTGATGCACCCGCGTTCAAACCAGGCGTCTGAAAATTGCTCGTGCAGGAGATGCACAAACTGGGAAAAATGTGTTGGCCCCTCGATGGGAGCGCCTGCAAATCCCAAGTCCGCCGCCATTTGATCGTCATGTATGGACACGTGCCCGTCGTATTCCTGATCCGCCAACATCTGGCGCGGATGGCGAAACTCACTGTAGATCAAGTCCGTCATACTGCTCCCCTCCTACCTTACAAAAGCGCTAAGATAGCAGAATTTGGGAGAGCAAAATGCAAGACCTATTTTCCGTCAAAGATAAAGTGGTTGTGGTCACGGGGGGATCGCGCGGTATTGGAGAAATGATCGCAGCCGGCTTTTTGGCCAATGGCGCCAAAGTTTATATCTCCAGCCGCAAACAAGAGGCCTGTGATGCAACCGCATCTCGCCTGCAGGCTGAATTTGGAGGAGAGTGCATCTCCATACCGGCAGATATGTCCACACTGCAAGGCATCGAAGGGTTTGTCAGCCAGTTTAGCGCCAACGAAACAAAGCTGGATGTGCTGATCAACAACGCAGGCGTAGCGTGGGGTGCCCCGTTAGAAGAGTTCCCGGAGGTCGGCTGGGACAAGGTCATGAATACAAACGTTAAAGGCCCGTTTTTCCTGGCGCAAAAACTACTCCCCATGCTGGAAGCTGCAGCCACCTTTGACGAACCCGCCCGCATCGTTAATGTGGGTTCCATCGACGGTATTAAGACGCCCGTTTTCGAGAACTTTTCCTACGGGCCATCAAAAGCTGCGATCCATCACTTAACCCGAGTCCTGGCGGCACATCTGATCAAACGCAACATAATCGTAAACGGAATTGCGCCCGGGCCATTTCCAACCTATATGCTCTCCACCGGAGTAGGCGGCGGTGGCGACACGGAAACCACCGATTGGGATGCAATAGGCAGAGGTAACCCGCGGGGAAGGGTTGGCAAGGCTGAAGACATTGCAGGGCTTGCTATCTTCTTAAGCTCCAAAGCGTCTGGCTTCACGGTAGGCGACGTTATTACCTGCGATGGCGGTACGGTTGTTTCATAAACCGCAGACCGCCAGGGACCATAGATTTCCGTGCGTCGAGTAATATCGACGTACGGACCTTCCACCCAGCTTGCGTCGTGAGCCTCAATGACAGGCAACCCCATCAACTTGATTTCTTCCAGCGCGGTAGCCTATCTTTTTGAAGCATCAAACGTTCAATCAAACGCGACCGAAGACTGAGTGCTCGACGATTCCTACACTCAACCCAAAAACTGAACGGTTTCCTCTAAGGATGCTCGCTCAGTTCGGGTAGCGTTGGCAGGCACTTCTGGGTCTGCGTAACCGAAACTGATACCAAACAAAATCTTCACCCCTCCTTCCAAGCCAAAAACTTCCCTGACAAAGTCTGGATAATTCCGCAAGGTGCCCTGGGGACACGAATCTATGCCATAAGCATGCATCGCCAACATCAACGTCTGGGCAAACATGCCTACGTCAGAAGCCGTCTGCGTGCCAAATACCTCGTGCATACCTAAAAACACCGCGTGGGGCGCGTCGAAAAATTCGTAATTTCGTCGTGCTGCCCGGGCTCGTCCGGCTCGGTCTTCCCACTCAATCCCCATCGACCCATAGAGTGCCCTTGCACAGGCTCGCTTTCGGTCCTGCCATGGGGCGGGCGTACGACCATCCGGAGCGTGGTCGGTTTTGATGGGCACACCGTTATCAAAGCGTTCCAGAAAGCCAGTACGAATACCATCAAGCACCTCCCCTGACGCAACACACACATGCCATGGTTGCACATTGGTCCCGGATGGCGCCCAGCGCGCAAGGTCAAACACCTTGTGCAGAATCGGTTCCGGTACACGCTTGTCCAGGAAACCCCGCATACTGTGTCGGGTCATTACCAGGGATTCAAAGTGCTGTGCTGCTTCTGGCGCTTCGTTAGACATAAGGATCTCCCGCGATTATCGGTTATTCAAATATCTCAGCCTACCACTCGACCTTGTGCCAACTAAAGGTTAGTGTGCCCGTTTGAACCACTTGGAAAACAAAAATTATGTTTAGCCACATCATGCTCGGCGCCGACGATATAGACGCCTCGAAAAAATTTTACGATGCCACTTTAGGCGCGTTAGGACACGCACCTGGAAATATGGATGACAAAGGACGTTGCTTCTATTTCACCGAGAGTGGCGTGTTCGCGATCACGCCCCCTATTGATGGCAGTCCAGCGAGCGGTGGCAACGGCAGTACCATCGGCTTTATTGCGCAAACACCGGAACAGGCTGACGCCTGGCATGCGGCTGGTGTTGAGAACGGTGGGACCACTTGTGAAGATCCGCCCGGAGTGCGAGAGGGTAGCGGTTTATATCTCGCCTATTTGAGAGACCCTTCAGGTAACAAAATCTGTGCCTTACATAGAGTTGAAGGTTAACGAAACAAACCTTTGATCAGGCGCGGTGATCGGACAAAACCGATCACCGCAGCAACCCACAGGGCTGACTCCAGTTCATAGGCCAGCGTATGAATCCCACCGTGTACGCGTACCTGTCCTGGCGTCGGTGAATCCTCGCTCGTCCAATCTGCAACAGCCAATAATCCGTTCAGCACTCTGGACTGTCTGGGCGTTAACGTTTCAACACCAAAGGCTGCCGCCCCTCCAAACGCGGCCGCAAACACGGGATGGTCCAAAGATCGGGTTCGGGTAATCGCCGCTGTATTGGCAGAGACCCGCAGCGGCGTTGGGTCAGCATGACCCATCTGACCGATACGCGACCAGACTTCGGCCATGATCACCTTGCCAATATACTGTGCCACCTGATAGCTGGCCCCCTGAATAGACACAACGGTATTGCTGACCGCGGCGTCGCCGGTGCCAGACCACCCCGGACGACGACCCAGCAAACCAAGCGTCGCGCAAGCTCTCTCCCACAGCTTGCGCTGATCAAGATTCTTCGCCTGCACCGCAATCTCCTGGTCACTAATTCTGCTTGGGGTTGTGGGCGAAACCAACATGGTCACGCTTGCAATCAGGTCCGAGGGCAGCGCATCAACGATACCGTTCATCGCCCCGGTCAGACGCATTTCTCGGGCCTGTCCTGGTGCGTAGGCATAAAGCGCCAGATCCACCGGCTGCCCTTGCGCAAAGGACTTGATGGTGGCCAGAATCTCACCCGGTTGGCCTAACAGGTCCGCATGGTGTTCAGGCCAGACCAGATATCCGGCAAGTTCATCATCTTCCCACCAGTGCGCTGGAGGCGCAGCGGTATCCAACCATAAAACTTCAGCACCCGCTGACAACCAATAGTAGGTGGACGCCATTTCTGCTCCCGCACCCATCACGACCACTTTGCGATTGCTGAGGTTAATCTCTCCGTTAATAAGCAGGTCATGATCCTGCAATCGTGCGCCCGCTTGGGGCGAGATCATGCCTTCACCAGTTAGAAGTTGCCCCATCTCTGGGATTGCATCACCTGTATACCTTCGTCCGCGGTAAACAGGTTCTGGCTTCCACCCAGGTTGCCCCAGAAACTCATGTCTTTTCAGCGCCAAGGGTTCAAACTCACGCTGCAAGTATTCGTGTAGCGATTGTTGTTGGTCACCCTCATCCCATACCAGCTGTGCACGCATCTTCTGGCACATAAAGTGAGCAATTTCGGCCGAATCAGGTGCAGAAATTCTCAAGTGCTCAAACTCAGGCAAGACTTGTGGGTAAGATTTACGGAAAATCTTGACGTCTTCCGGTAGTGCAAGTTGACCCAAACTGGCGGGAAATTTCGCCTGAGCGTCACGTACCAGATTAAACAGCAGCTGCAACGCCGAAGATCCAGGGACTAAGGCAATCTGAGGGGATTCGGTCATCGGCTCAAAGGTACCCCTAAAACAAGTCCGGCTCGTTCTGAAACTGCCGGTGTATCTCTATCAGCCCGGGGAGTAGGAGTGCGACCCACAAGAGCAGCAGCCCACCAACCCATAATCCAGGCAGTAATAAAAGTAAGACAAGCCACAGCCCCACAAACCCGTAAACACGCGGCATCATGGCCCCAGGACTGACTCGATCGGGATCCGAGCGACGCGCGAGAGGAAAAGCCTTGGGTCGCAAAAACCAACCATGGGCCACCAGGATGAGAAGAAATCTTGGCCATGAGAGATCTTTTGCACCAAGCTGGGGTTCGCGATCCAAGGCTGCATCAACCTGTGAATCTTTATGCAGTGAGCTTTGGATATGATCCCACGTGTAGCGCGCCTCAGGACGTGCGCCTGCGCCACTCATGTTGCTGTACTTGGGGACACATCGCCATCGATACAAAACCCTTCCGCTCTTATGCAAAGCCACTACCGCGGGTTGGTAGTATCCTTTGGGATGGGAAGCCCAGGGTCGGTTGCGCAAGTGTCCGCAGTCCTCATTGTAAAACACATCGACCCATCCTCGCCCTTTGCAAGTGGATCTGATCTCATGATGCGGATCGCCAACGGCTGGAAAACCGATCTCCCAATCCGTAGCAGCTTCACTCGCCAGACTTTGGGGTTCGCTGGTAATCGCAAACACTTCGCCACCCAATGCCCGGATTTCTTCTAAGACGCCTGACTTTTCATAGCTTCGCAACTCGAAGCGGCAAGGCGGTCACCAGCGGCCGCGATAGTACAGCAGCAATATAAACTCGAACTTTGCCAACTGCTCATCTACCCAGCCACTTCTTAAACCTTCAGGCGGATCCAGCAGTGCAGGGATATCTGGTTCCGTGTCCGGCACCTGGGTCATGCTGAATCCGGATTTCGAATACCCTGGTTGAGAAGGTGTAAAGGCGATTCTACGCGCTGCACAAGTTTCACCATCGCACAGGATAAGGCTCAGTTCGAAAGGTTCTGCAACGTCAATGTCCAATTCCAGATCCGCGAGGCCGGTCAGTTCATAATCTCGATCTTCCCGGGTATTCACCCAGTCCAACCCGGCTGAGACTGGACCGACTAACGTCTGGGGTAAGTCTGCAAGATCGTACACCATCTTCTCCTCAGGCTAGTTTGGTTTTGGCCGAGCATATCCAGCCAGCAGTTTCCCATCTCGCTGCCATTTTGGGCGTTGCCCCAGATCGCGCTGACGAACCTGTCTGAGTAACTCTCGACAATCATTTTTGAATGCGTTGATGGCCTGAACGTCACTGAGGTTATCTTGTAATTCACGCGCAGTCTGCAGAAGCGATACCAATTCCTGCTCCGAAATGTCAGCCTCGTGTTGAAATCGCCACACGCAAGCCAACAAGGAAACCAACACATAAAAACTCTCAATACTTGCAAACTCAGAGACAAGCCTTGTCGATACCAGGGCATCACCTGTCACCTCTACCCCATCAAATTCAGCGATGCCCTGACTGAGGTCTGGCAACATGGTTGGTCGCTCACGGTGATTCAAACTCAAACGAGGTGTGCTCGCCGCAAGGCGCGCGAACAACGTCTCATCTGCACAACGGAAGCTTACAATCAGCGTACGCACGTGTCGGCTGGTTGCCACCCAGGTTTTAAATCCCTTTAGTTCAAACGCATCAGCTTGCCTACGCCCGGTTAAGCCAGGGCTAGGGTTTGTCGGTGAACGATCTTCAGAAACGGCAAAGGCTGTCCAGCCATTAAACTGCTCATCCGCGAAGGTGTGCGCTATAGCGCCCTGATAACCTGCAACAAATATCCAACCGGGCTCATCGGCGCAGAACCCCCCGATCAGGGCCTTTTCAAATGCGGTCATATCGTCGCTGACGTACTCAGACCAGAGTTCAAAATAGCCGGGCTCATCGAGATTGACCGGTGCAGCAGACAACCAATCGGGCTTATCAAACAAACTCATGCTGGCATCTCACCCAGAACCTGGCAACGATGTATCAAACGAGCATCATCACCATGGTCATGCACCGCGTAGTGCAGAACACTACGGTTATCCCACATGACCAGATCTCCCGCAAACCACTTGTGGCGAGCCTGGTATTCCGGTCGAATACTATGTTCAAACAAATATTCCAAAAGCGGCTTGCTCTCCGCTCGCGTCCAATCTTCGAATCGCGTGGTAAATGCGCGACACACGTAGAGTGCCTTGGCGCCGGTTTCATCATGAGTACGAATCACGGGATGTAAGGCTTCTAAAGCAGCAGCCTGATCCGCTTTATAGAGCTTGGCCAGCCCCTTGGCAGAATGATGCGCGTTCAAATCGTCCACCAGCCTCCTCAAACCTGGTGACAATTCTTCACACGCCAGGATCTGATTCGAAAATGCGGTATCACCGCCAAATTCCGGAGCTTCCAAGGCATACAACATGGTGAGCTTTGGCGGTGTTGGATGAAACGTCATATCCGAATGCCAGTGTTGGTTCACATCTTTACGCTTACCCTGATTTCGTAATTCAATGATATTGGGATAATCGGGCATTGCCGCATAGGGATGGGCAACCAGCTCTCCCCATTGAGCGGCAAAAGCGGTTTGATCTTCCGGCGTGAGGGTTTGTCCAGGAAAAACTAGGACGTGATATTTACCAAACCAGCGTTTCAACTGGGTCAGCTGATCTTCATTGATGTCACGTACGTCACAGCCCTCAACAATGCCCCCGAGTGGCGCCGCCATTCGTTGAACCTGCATTTAACCTCCCAAACAAAGTATAAGGTGACCACCCGGCGCATATACACGCAAGATGCGATCAGCCCGCACCTGAATAAGAATTCAGGTTGCCAGCTTCGCACCCAGATTGCCAATCCCCCAATCTTCGACACCAAACTTTTTCAATCTACAGCCGCTTTGGTTAGGATAGATCCAGCAACAGAGCAAAGAAAGATCATAAATAGAGTAGATCTGGAGCAACCATGCCTTTGGATTCATCAATTGTAGGGGCCTCAACACCGGCCATGGAACACCTGGTGGATGAACGCTGGATCATGGCATACGCGGCCAGTCTGGCAGACTATAACCCCGCATACATGGACACCGAAGCGCACAAAGTGCTTGCCCATCCGGTGTTTCCGGTATGTCCCGAATGGCCGGTGATTCTGGATACACGCAACCTTGCCGCTCAGTCCAGCCTGACCCCTCAAGAAGGTGCCCGGGGTGTTCACGCAGCCCACGATCTGCATATCTTTTCCCCCATCCAGGCGGGCGATCGCATCTCAACCACCTGCACCATGGTCAGCGTCGATAAAATTCGGCCGGGGGCAGCGTATACCATGCGGCTGGATACAAAAAATGTAGAGACCGGTGAACTTGTGGCGCGCACTTACCAGGTGGGCATCTATCGCGGGGTAGATATCGAAGGGGAACCGCATCAATGCGAGGCGGTTCCAGAACTACCTCTGTGGCAAAACCCCGCAGGGCAATACGAATCCGCCATCCAGGTTCCCGAAGGCGCGGCACACACCTATACCGAGTGTGCACGGATCTGGAATCCGATCCATACAGATCGCGCCGTGGCTTTGGCCGCGGGACTCCCCGACATCATCCTGCATGGCACCGCAACCCTCGCCCTGGCAGTCACCGAGATCGTGAACAGATTTGCCGAAGGTGATCCGCGACGAGTGGTACGCCTTGGTGGACGTTTCGCCTCGATGGTATTGATGCCATCCACCATCCGTCTGCAGGCTGTCTTAGCGGACAATGTCGTGAGTTTTCAGGTAATCACCGAGGGTGGCGATACCGCCATCAGCCAAGGCTTTGTATGTCTAAGCTAGAACCCCGATCGAGTCTAAACTACTGTGCGGGCAGCTCGTAGACCATAGTTCTTTGCAGATCCATGGCATGGATCTGCCAGCCCGACCTGTCTTTTCGAACGCTGTCCACATACGTGCCTAGAAACACCATTACGCTGCCATCACCACGCTGATGCCAGGCAGACAAATAGCTCTCCATATGAGCTTGGTCACCGTTTAATTGGACTAACTGGGACCCGATCATATGTTGCGTGGATTGATATTGTTCCAGCGCATCAGCCACCACATCAACCCACTGATCCGGGCTGTTAGCGGTTAAAGCATCTGGTCCGGGGCTGGTTTTTATATCCACATCCGGGGTAAAGATCTGGTGATATATCGCGCGCGCACCCTCCACCCGCTCGTGCCCGCCCAAGGCGATCAGATCTGTGGCTTTGGCGTACAGCCTACGCAGGTTTTCTATTTCTAATACATCACTCATGAAAAACCTCTCCTGTTAATCGTTCAAGCCACGCTTTTCCAGTTCAGCCGATCGGCGCTGCAGGTCAGCTGATTGCATGGGGGACATTTCATGCTCCTCCAAAGTGCCTGCACGATGACGCGCAGACTTGTCCGCGTCAAAAGAAATCCATTTCTCTGGCGTGATCGCTAACACCTTACGCAGTGGCGAATCCAGCAGGTCGTAAAATCCTTGCTCCGCAGCCGTATCTTGTGGATTTATCTTTTTGGCCAGGTTGCGATAGAACTGCTTTTTGATCTCTTCGTCCTCAATATATTCCCCACGACCTTTAACGGTCAGCGCACCCAAGGGACACTCGGGATCATCACTAGTACGACCGCTGATACACACAGATACTCTCGGGTCACGCTCAATCGCTGCTGCGCGATGTCTGTGCGCGGCAAAGGTCACCCAGATCTTGTTGTCATGCCAGACAAAAGAATGCACGACACCCACAGGCCAATGATCCTGAGTACCCCACATCAGCACACACTCCGGTGCACGAATCAGCATTTGTTCTCGTTGGTCTTCGCTGTGTGCATAGATCGAAACAACTTCATGATCTGTGGCTTTACCCATTCTTGGAACCCCGCTTTTCTTTCACTGATTGACAACCACAAACTAGCACGTCATCCGCCACATAAGAAAGCGCATTTACCCCAATGAAATCTGACTCAGACCGGCACAGCTTGGTATGATCCCCTCAACGTAAGGGGGATCAACTTGGGCGAGACCAACACAAACAACAACTTGGGGGTGTTGTTTAACACCGACCGGTTAGACCACAACGGCTTTATCGATTATGCATTGCAGATCGAAGCATTGGGCTTCGAATCTCTGTGGTTACCAGAGCTATTCACCCGAGACCCATTTGCCAGTGCCGGATTTCTGTTGGCAAGAACCAGCCATCTGAAGTTGGCCACGGGAATCGCTAACATTTATGGCCGCGACCCGGTAGCAACCGTCACCGCAAGCGCCGCACTACAAGAACTTTCCCAGGGGCGTTTCATGCTCGGCCTGGGTGTTTCCAATCGGTCATTAAACAAAGCCCGAGGCCATTCCTGGCAAGCCCCTGTTACAAAGTTGCGCAGCTATCTTGAAGCCATGGCCGAAGTTAAAATGACCAGTCCAAAACCAAGATTCGAAACACACGTGGCTGCGCATGGCCCAAAGATGTTAGCGTGCGCGGCAGAACATGCTGATGGCGCCAATACCTATTTGATGCCTACCGAACACGCATCCCGCGCAGCCGCAGCACTGGGCTCCGAGAAAGAGCTCAATACGATGCTGTTCTGTCAGCTCGAGACCAACCCCGAAGCCGCCCGCCAAACCGCCAGAAAAGCCTTGGCTTATTACACGGGTCTTGATTACTACCATCGCGCCTGGCGTGACCTGGGGTTCAATGACGACGATTTCACAGACGGGGGCAGCGACAAACTGATTGATGCCATAGTGGCGTGGGGGGACATCGACCAGATCAACGAACGCATTAACAACCAGTTCGACGCAGGTGCAACCCGGGTGGTGGTCATTCCCATCGGTGCCAATCAAGGCGGCGCCCCGGATTGGGAACTGCTGGCAACACTCTGCAAGTCCTAAAAATAAGAAACAGCTCTAGAAGTAACCAAAATATGAACAATCCCTATCCAGGCCTTTCCAGCAAACACAATGAAGCGACAGCGATTGTCCAAGCGCTCACTCCGACGGAAAAAGCCTCGTTGTGTTCTGGGCAAAACTTCTGGCATCTGAAAGGTATAGAACGCGTCAAATTGCCCGAAGTGATGGTCACCGATGGACCACATGGGCTACGCAAACAGGCAAAGTCTGCAGACCACGTGGGGTTAAACCGGAGCGTGCCTGCCACCTGTTTCCCAACCGCTGTCACCTTGGCCGCTAGTTGGAATGTTGCGCTGCTTGAGGAGATTGGCCAGGCACTGGGGCAGCAATGTATCGAAGAAAACGTTGCGGTACTGCTCGGCCCGGGGCTCAACATCAAACGCCACCCCTATTGCGGCCGAAATTTTGAGTATTTCTCAGAAGATCCTTACCTGAGCGGACATTGTGCAGCGGCCATGGTGCGGGGGGTTCAATCTCAGGGTGTCGGCACCAGCATCAAGCACTTTGCGGTAAACAATCAGGAAAACGGTCGCATGATCCTGGATGCCGTGGTTGACGAAAGAACACTGCGAGAAATCTACCTGCGCGGCTTCGAGATTGCAGTAAAAGAAGCTCAACCCTGGACGGTCATGTGTGCCTACAATCGGGTCAATGGACCGTACTGTAGCGAACACGACTGGTTGTTAAACCAAGTATTGCGTGAGGAGTGGGGTTTTGAAGGGCTGGTCGTGACCGATTGGGGTGCGGCGAATGACCGCGTCCAAGGGGTAAAGTCGGGGTTGGACCTGGAAATGCCCGGCAGCGGAGGAATCAACGATGAAAAGGTGCTTACCGCGCTTGAAAACGGTGAACTCGACGAGCAGACGCTAGACAAGACCATGGTCCGCAATGTTGCAGTCAGCTTGTTAGGGCAGGATGTACAACAAAACGAAGTCGCCGTTGACTTCCAGGCACATCATAATCTGGCTCGTCGAGCAGCGATTGAAGGCACCGTACTGCTAAAAAACGACGACAATCTACTGCCACTGGCATCGTCTAACTCGGTTGCCGTTATAGGAGAATTCGCAAAACACCCCCGATTCCAAGGCGCTGGCAGCTCACAGGTTAACCCCACCGAGCTCGAAAACGCCTGGACTGCGATGACGGAATACACCGATAGCCTCCTGTTCGCGCCGGGCTATGACGCCAAAAACCCGCAACATGAACCTGATTTGATTTCTGACGCCGTTAAAGCAGCCAAACAAGCAGACGTTGCCATCGTTTTTGCAGGCTTACCAAGCCTCTACGAATCTGAAGCGTTCGATCGAACCCATATGAATCTGCCGGATCAGCACAATCGCCTGATACAGGCCGTGTGCGCCGTAAATCCGAACACCGTTGTCGTGTTAAGTAACGGTGCCCCGGTGACCATGCCCTGGGTAGATGCGCCGAAGTCTATTGTTGAAAGCTATCTGCTCGGACAGGCGGGTGGCACTGCCATTGCCGATATCTTGTTTGGTGCCGCCAATCCCAGCGGCAAGCTGGCCGAATCCTTCCCATGGTCCGCCAGCGACATCCTGGCCGATCAATGGTTTCCGGGACAGCCGCGCCAGGTTCAATATCGAGAGGGATTGGCCGTTGGCTACCGGCATCACCTCACCGCTCAGACGCCAGTCATGTATCCCTTTGGTCACGGATTGAGCTACACCAACTTTGACTACACCAATCCTGCGATTGAGGTGCTCAGCCAATCACCCATACAGGTTAAGGTCAGTCTGGATATCACCAATACCGGGGCTATGGACGGCTCCGAAGCCATACAGCTGTATGTCCACGACAAAGAAGCCTCCGTTTTTCGGCCGGCAGCGGAGCTTGCAGCATTCACAAAAGTTGAACTGACTCCTGGGCAGTCTCACAGCGTTGAGCTGCTACTGGATATGCGATCTTTTGCCATCTACGACGTGGGCAACCAGGATTGGGTTGTGGAGGGCGGCACCTTCGAGATTCGCATTGGCGCGTCCAGCCAGGACATCCGGCATGTACTGGAGATTGAGCTGGACGGCACCGGCGATATCACCGAGACGGCACGGCACAATACACCGCCAGATTATCTGGACCAACTCAATCAGCTACCCAAGGCTACCTTCGAAAACGCTCTGGGACGGACTATTCCAGAACCGGATCCGGAATTTCCATATCATCTGAATACGTCGGTTCGAGAATTGACCACAACCTGGTTAGGTCGCAAGGTTAGACAGCGGATGATGAACCAGTTTCTATCCAACATGGGTGGTAACTCCGAGGACAAAACCTTAAATAAGATGATGGCTGAAATGGTCAACAATATGCCTCTGCGCGGCATCGCAATGTTTTCAAGGGGCAAGTTATCATTCCACGTATTAGAGGTCTTAATCGCCGTAATGAATGGTGAGATCAGCCAAGCCATTAAAATCTGGGCACGCTATAAGATCGAGCAAGGCGAGAAGAAGGCCAGACGAAAGGAAAGCCAGAAGAACGAAAGCCAGAAAAGGCTGTGAATCATTCTCAGCGCGAGGGATCTGCGCTTTCAGCTCAGCGTCGCACACAATCGAAGCGATCGACTGGTCAGATGTATGACCCAGCCTAATCTTATCGGGTTGGTCGCAGCCGCCATGGTCGCCTTTGCGGCCAACTCGGTGTTGTGTCGAATGGCGATCGGTTCAGGCTATATCGATGCCTACTCTTTCACCTCCATCAGAGTTGTATCTGGCGCATTTACCTTGTGGATCATTTACTGCATTTCCCAAAAGCGTATTACATCGCCGGTTCGAAATTGGCAAACGGGTTTGAGTTTGACGACTTATATGGTCTTTTTTTCCCTGGCCTACCAATTCCTGGATACCGGTGTGGGGGCATTGCTGCTGTTTGGGTCTGTCCAGTTCACCATGCTGCTGGTTGGATTCTGGCAGGGAGAGCGGCTCTCGCGGATGGCTTGGGCGGGCTTACTTGCCGCAGTGGTTGGCCTGGGTTTACTGCTGTTACCCAACGAAAACGCTACCGCAACTCAACCCCTGTATGCGGTCTTGATGATGATTGCGGGTATTGGATGGGGGATCTACTCGCTGCTGGGTCGCGGGATGATCGATCCAATCGAATCAACTTGCGGAAGTTTCATATTCTGTGCTCCGATTGTTGTAGCACTCAGCTTTCTAAACACTGAGGCACAACACCTGGAATTGAACGGCCTCATACTGGCAGGTGTTTCCGGCGTCATGGCGTCAGCGCTGGGTTATGCGGTTTGGTACGCAGCACTACCCCATTTGCGAGCTATCAGCGCGTCTACCGTACAACTCAGCGTGCCGGTCATCGCCGCACTGGCAGGCATCATCTTGCTGGGTGAGAGTCTGAGTGGCCAGCTGATCCTGGCCTGCCTACTCACCGTCGGCGGCCTGGCTGTTGTGCTGGTAAAACGCTGATATCCGATTTCAGCTGTTGAATCCACCCAGCTCCTTTTTCAACGCCTGGATCAAACGGGTGACCAAGCCACTCTCCATGGCAAATTCAGCATCAAAGCGTGCCAGTGGATCCTCTTCATCCTCAATCTCTTCCAGCGCTTCAACCCCTTCAACCCTAAGTTTTCGAACAATCAGCTCTTCATCCAGTGTCAATCGCAACACGGTATCAAATTGCATCCCAAGCCGATCGATCACTAAACCGTTCTTAACGTGGTTACGAACGGAGGTCACACCAAGGTCCATATCCAACCAGTTCACACTGGCCTTGGGATCACTTGTATCTTTCATTCGACATTCGCGTCCTAAGCCGAAGCCTTCCGGTCCCTGACCCAGAAATATGCTGGCCAGTAACCCACCGGTACTGCGTTTAAACTCAAGCGGGATTGCTTGGACTGATCCCAAGGCGTCTCGTAATACGCTCAGAAAGTCCTCAGCAACCGTGGCGGAAGCAGAACCAACCGCAAGAACGTTTTCACGTTTAATATAAAACGCCCTGATGCGATCAGACTTCAACAGCGCCTGAGGTAACAGTTGCACAAACACTTCATCTTTCAAGTCGCGTTTTTCTTTGCGATTGGGTGCCAACCCTGTACGTCGGGTAAAAGAGGCAATCCGCTCCTCCAGACTTTCATTGATCGCAGCAGTTGGGAGAACTCGACTTTGAATCCGCAGCTGCAACAGGTCACATCCCGCCACAGTCCGCGACAGTAGATCCCCGGCACCCTCGATAGGCGGTTCAAAACCCATACTGCGCTCTGTCAGAGCACCACAAGGCGTGAAGGCCGCAGAGGATAAAAGTTTGTCTGACAGAGCGGCCTCGTCATCGGGCCAGTCACTGTGGAGACGATAAAATCGAATGTTGCTGAACATGGTCACCGCAGGTCTTTAATACATCGCGCGAAAGGGCGCGCATTGTACTACAGCACCACGAAGTAGATGACCGCCAAAGCGAGAAAAAGTTGAAAAACAAAGGTGATCTGCAAAAACGTCCGGGCCAGCAATCCCGGTTGTACCTCGACCGGTAAGCGCTTGGCTTGCAGATACAGGGTAATACCAGATTGCACTGGCAACATAATGGCCGCCACAGACGCCGCGATAGTCACCATCAGAACAGGCCTTTGAAATCCTGCGTAGAGGAGCAAACCGATGAAAGGCACCCCAATGCCATACCACTTGATCACACCGTAACGTACATCCACTCTGTCTCGACTGAGAAAGCCAAGTTCCATCAGATAGTCGGGGATGTAGCGTCCACCAGCGGCAACCGAAGCCAGGCTGGAGGAGAAAAATATGAAGAATGCACCAACCGCAAACAGGTAGAGTGACCATTCTCCGAGGGTCTGAGTAAACATATCACTCAGCGCGATAATGGTCTGGTTGCCACTGGGTGTTTGTCCCGTGGCATTCAGCACACCAGCGCCAAGAATGTAAAAGGGGATTGTGGCCAGGGTCAAGATAGCAAGCGTTACCCAGACATCTGTGCGCAGCACCCGCAACCAGCCATGTGCTCTTGCACGCCATGCTGGCGTATCCTCATAGGGACCGATGCGAGCTGGGTAGCCTTTTTCTACACACCAATATGAATAAGCGGAAATCTCGCTGGCGTTGACGCCCGTATACCCATACGCCGCCAAAGCTAACACAGCATGTTCGGTGGAGAATTCAAAATTAAACCCAGATCTAAGATCGCTCCAGCTGGTCGCGTATTGAGTATCCTGCATGAGGGCTGCGCTGATCAGCGTCAAAACGGTGAAGCCGATGACAAAGATCAGCATCAGTTTTTCCAGCCGACGATAACTACCGCTACCCAGCAATAATGCAATCACCAATGCCAGCACTGCCACCATCACCACAGGGTCGACTTGCGGGAAAAACAACACCACCGCCTGCCCCGCCCCGCCGATCAAACCCCCAAGGCCGGTCAGCCCCGGAATATAGGCCAACAGTCCCAACAAGATCGGCCAGGAAAAGGGTCCTTTTGGGCCGGGGATTTTGCCTGGGACCCGGTTGATCATACGCAGATACGTATCACCAGAAAGCACAATGTAGCGGGCCAGTTCTGCTTGCAGGATGGATTTACTCCAGCACGAGAACAGCACCCACCACAACATAGTGTATCCAACCACCGCACCCAAGCTCGCCGTAAGAATAATCTCACCGGATCCGACGATGGTGGCGGAGATAATCACGCTCGGACCCAGATACTTCAGCGCACCTCGAAAGGTAGTTGGCGGATCCTCGACCGCCCCTTCCGGTTGGGTATAGGTGTCTCGTCTCGCTTGAGAAAGAGATTCTTGGCCCGAGCTGGAATGGTGTCCCTGGGTCAAACCTTATACTTCTTCCGCATGTGTTTGACCGACTTGTCCACCAGGCTGCGCAGCACTTTCAAGTCTACCTTGTCTAACCGCCCTAGATACAAGCATGAGCTGCCGGTCTTATATTTCCCAAGCTTGGCCAGCAGGTTTTGATAGTCCCCAAAGCCCGGCATGACATAAACCACCATATTGGCTTTGCGCGGCGCAAAGCCGACCAGGAACGAGTCTCCCTCACGACCGCTTTCGTAGACATAATGATATTGGCCAAAACCAATGATGCTGGGACCCCACATCTTTGCAGGCTCTCCCGAAACCTCACTTAGCATTTTAAGCAATATCCAAGCGTCTTCACGGCGCCCGACATGATCGATGTTGGCCAGATAATCTTCTACAGCAGCATTTGTCGGCTGAGTCTTGTTGTTCGCCTGTGTTCGACGCGGCATAGTATCCCCCTCCTGAAAGACTAAGGTCCCCACATGCTCAAAATCTACCACGTCACAGGGACAAGAGGCACCCGAGCAATCTGGCTGTGTGAAGAGCTGGGGTTGGATTATGCGGTAGAGAAAGTCGATTTTTCTGCACAATACCGGGCAACCCCTGAGTGGCGAGCGATGAACCCGGTGGGCAAAGTACCTGTACTTCAAGATGGCGATATGACGATGTTTGAGTCCGGTGCGATGATGGAGTACATCCTGACACGATACGCTGATGGTCAACTGCAACCCTCAAATGACAGTCAAGAATATTCTGCCTACCTGCAATGGATGTGGTTTGCCGAGGCGACATTGGCGCGCCCACTTGGAGAAATAGTGAATCATGGTCGTGAGTTCCCAGGCGACCAATCAATTCCATCCGTGGTGGCAGAAATGGAGAACCGAGCGGCATTATCACTTCAGGCGGTCGCTGACCAGATGCGGGACCGAGACCATCTGGTGGGTGCACACTTTACAGCGGCAGATATCATGATGGGTTATTCAATCCAACTGGCAGAAGCCTTGATCCCCTCACGGCTGCCCAAACATCTCTCCCCATACTGGGCGCGCTTGAAAGCCCGACCTGCCTACCAACGAGCCATTGAATACTAGCGGCCTTTCATCCACGCCTCATTGCCTATGCTAGACCCCGAAGGCAAGATACCCGCTAAAGGAAGCTGAAAGGGGATCAAAATGCCTGATGTCACGTTGTTGTGGGCCGGAGTTTTAGGAATCATGTCTATCGCACTTGCCTTTTCCGCAGGGTCTCTGCGCGGCAAGACTGGCGTCTCTTTAGGTGATGGAGGTAACCCTGATCTCCTGCTGGCCATGCGGCGACATGGAAACTTTGTCGAATTTGTTCCTCTGGCACTGATCTTGATGGCGCTGCTTGAAATAAGTGGGTTATCAGACGTTACCATCCATGTATTTGGAGGGATTCTTGTTACCGCCAGAGTTTGTCACGCCCTGGGTCTAAAGAGTGATACGGTAAATTCGGTACTGCGAGGCATTGGTGCAGGCGGCACAACCCTGCTGACCGTCGTTATGTCTGTCTGGGCCATCTGGAGATTTTTCTAATGTCCGTCGCCACTTTCGAAGTTGACGAACATGTGGCTCACATCACCCTGAACCGCCCTGAGGCCATGAATGCACTCAACCCTCAACTACGATATGAACTGTCACAAATCTTCGATGACATTGAGGCTAGACCTGACATCTGGTTGGCGGTGATCACCGGCGCTGGCGATCGAGCCTTCTGCGCAGGTGCCGATCTCAAACATCGAGCCCTGGAACGTGAGGCGTCAGCCGAGCAGAAAGCTGAGTGGGAAGCGCTGGCCGCAGCAACTACGCCCCTGAATTTGCGTTGGCACTATTCAAAACCCGTAATCGCCAAGGTAAACGGCTTTGCCCTGGGGGGCGGGCTGGAACTCGCTTTAGCCTGCGACATCATTGTGGCCTGCGAAGATGCAGAGTTTGGCCTGCCGGAACCAAGGCGGGGTCTGATCGCCGGCGGCGTTGGCGTGCATAGATTGCCGCGTCAAATTGGGCTGAAACCTGCCATGGGCTATCTGTTGACAGGTCGCCACATGAGCGCAAAACGCGCTTATGAACTTGGGTTGGTCAACGAAGTTGTGCCCCGCGCCGAACTGGACCACTGCGTGGCCGGTTGGGTCGCAGACATATTGCGTTGCGCACCCCTTGCTGTTCGAGCAACGAAACAGGCTGCCATGCAGGGCTTGGACACCACCCTGGATCAAGCATTTCATAAGGAATACCCAGCCGAAAGCAGACGCCAGGCCAGTGAGGACGCCATCGAAGGACCTCGAGCTTTTGCCGAAAAAAGGGCACCTGACTGGCAGGGTAGATAGCCGGATGCACACTAACCAAGCGCACAACAACAGGAGTCAGCCATGCCGAAGTTGAGTTGGCCTTTTATCAAGGGCCGTGATCTGAAGATCAGTCGCGCCCAGGGTGTTTACCTCTACAAAGACAGCGGTGAACCCATCATTGATGCAGCTGGTGGTGCAATCGTGGCGAATGTGGGACATGGTCGAACCGAAGTCATCGAGGCGATGGCCAAGGCTGCAACGGATACCAGTTATGTGGTACCGCCCTGGATTACACCGGCCCGCGAAGACATGTTGGAACAACTGACCGACTGGCTTCCTGAAGATCTCGTCCGTGTTCACGCCACATCCGGCGGTACCGAGGCAAACGAAGCGGCAATGAAGATTGCCTTGCACTATCAACAGGCGATCGGCCAAAGCCAACGCACGAAGATTGTCGGTCGGTCTATCAGCTATCACGGCACCACCCTGGCCACCGCCTCGATCAGCGGGCATCCAGCCAGAAAAGCAGGCCTGGAAGGTGCTTTACCGACGTTCCCAGAAGTGGCAGCACCCTATCCACTGCGCTGCCCGCTGGGAAGTTTTCATCAGGATTGCGGCGACTACTATGTCGATCTGTTTCGGGATTTGATCGAGCGGGAGGGATCAGACACCATCGCTGCCCTGTTGGCAGAACCGATCACCGGTTCATCTGGCGGCGCGATTGTCCCGCCAGACGACTATTGGCCTAAAGTGGCAAAGTTGTGTTCAGACAACGGCATCCTGCTGATCATGGATGAGGTAATGACCGGCTTTGGTAGAACCGGCAGAGATTTTGGCCACCAGCACTGGAATATCCAGCCTGACATCCTGGTCAGTGGGAAAGGTCTGGCTGGCGGTTATGCCCCCTTGGGTGGTGTATTTGCCAAAGACCAGATCGGCAGCGCAATCCAGGAAGCCGGGTTCCAAGTGATGTTCAACACATTCGGCGCCCATCCTATTGCATGCGCTGCGGCGGCCAAGGTGCTTCACATCATGCGGGACGACGACCTTGTCGACAGATCGAGGCAGCTTGGCGCTTACCTGCACGCCCAGCTACATGCCGTATTTGATGGGCATCCAAACGTTGCGGAAATCAGAGGTAAGGGTTTGTTCGCCGGCCTGGAGCTGGTGGCCAACAAAGAAACGCTGGAGAAATTTGATAAGGCAGCGGGTCTATCAGGACGCGTGGTAGCAGATGCGCTGGATCATGGCGTGTTCTTTTATGGCGGGGGCACCGGCGAGGTCAGGGATATTGTTTGTATGGGTCCACCATTTGTCATACGGGAGCAGGAAATTGATACTGTGGTGTCTGTGCTCCAGGAAAGTATCGATCGCGTTGTCGAGCGTACCTTAGCTTCATGAGTCTTCTCCTTGGCATAGAGTGTTTTTCCCAAGGTATCTCGCGGGCCCAATCAAAAGAGGTTCGCCCGTTTATCCTGATACCAGCGGCGGTTAGCTTTGTCGTAATTGGGTCAGGAATGTACTTTGGTCTCAGCTACATCACCCAGATCACCGAAGATCTTGGTACCACTCTACCCGAATGGCTCAGCTTCCTTGAGGTCATCATCGCCCCAATCCTGTATGTCATCAGTATCCTGCTCGGCACGTGGTTGTTTGGATTTCTCGCAACCATCATCGGTTCACCCTTCCTAGGCGACCTCGCCCGCGCCATTGAAAATCCATCGGTGATCAACAAACAGGGCTTCGCCGGTGGTATTGGCAATGCAATTGGCCGGGAGCTGCGCAAACTGCGCTATCACCTGCCTCGATTGCTGGCCCTGTTGCTGTTGGGTTTTGTGCCTGTTGTCAACGCGATTGCACCTTTCTTGTGGCTGCTGTTTGGCGCCTGGCTCATGGCGGTACAGTTTTGTGATTTCAGCAACGAGAACAATCAACTGGCATTCGAGGACACGCTTGAGATTCTGCGCGGTCATCGCATCGCAGCTTTAGGGTTTGGCGCATGCACCACACTTGCTCTGTCTATACCGCTGCTGAACTTCGTCGTTGGGCCGGTGGCTGCCGCAGGTGGTACGCTCCTCATGATAAAACTTCGCAACAACAAACCAGTTGGCACGATGTAACCAGGGATCTACGCCCGTTTAAAATAAAAACGAGAACATACTGATGAAAAAAACCACATCTCACCTGACTCTGACCCTTACAACCATCCTGGCGATGGGCTTCGCCGCAAAAGTGACTGCCCAGGATTTTTGGGCCCATCGATTTGCCACCGAAATCGATATCGCATACGGAGGTGAACCATTACAGACTCTGGATCGATACATCCAAGGTGAGCGCGTGGGAGAGCCCGACTATTTCAAACCCGCGCAGGACCCGCGGCCTACATTGATGTGGATTCATGGCGGCGGCTGGGTGGTTGGCGACAAGGCGGACAATCTGGCCAATGTGATGCCTTATGTGGAAGCAGGGTGGAATGTATACAACGTCAACTACCGCCAAGGTCCAAACACCGCGCCACAGGCGGTTGATGATGTGATGTGTGCCTATCGCTTTATCGTTGACCAGGTCAAGGCTGCCGGACAAGATCCAGACAACATTGTGGTTTCCGGAGCGAGCGCTGGTGGACACCTTTCGCTCGCGGTTGGTTTGTTGAATGTAAAGGGTGATCACCCTTGCCGCTCGGCACACCCGCCCGTCGCCGTTGTAAACTGGTTTGGCATTACAGACATTTCCCTGGTGGATGAATTCCTGCAGGAAAACCGCCCTAACACAAACTACGCACGAACCTGGGCCGGGTCGGTTGAAGCTGTTCAAGAGGTATCGGATCAGTATTCGCCGATTTACCTCATCTCGGACGCGGCACCACCCATTATCACCATACACGGGACCGATGACACTGTGGTCCCATACGATCAAGCTGAGTCGTTCCACTCCTCCTTGAATACACCCAACGAACTGGTGACCCTGGCCCAAGGTAATCACAGCGGCTTCACCGATGCTCAATATAACGAGGCGTACCTGCGTATTTTTAAGTTTCTAAAAGCACTGTAACCCTTTTCCCAGAGGCGCTAGACTTGGGAAAAGTCTTTAAATTAGCGCCCGCCGGAAATACCTATGTTTACAGTTTTACGCAGAATTTCTACTACCCTCCTATGCCTCGCTTGCGTGGGTCCAGGCATTGCCTTCTCGGCCAAAGTCGACAACTTTGTCCTGTTGGACCACAAGGGGGATGCACACGAGCTGCATTACAACAAGTCAGCAAAGTTGGTCGCTCTGATGGCTCACAACACGGCCTGCAGCGCCAGCGATTCGGACTACAAAAAATTTGCCGCGTTGAGTGAGCAGCTGCGGGATAAAGGTGTGGCGTTCTTCTTAATCAACAGCAATATCGCAGATGACCGGGCATCTATAGCCACTCATGTAAACCAACTGGGATCTGATCTTCCGGTACTCCAGGACGAAGCCCAGATCATTGGCTCATCGCTAGGTCTAAAAAAGTCGGGTGACGTATTACTGGTTGACCCTTCAAGCTGGCAAATAACCTACCGCGGCGGTGTGGAGACGCTGGCCAGCGCAATAGACAACCCCCAGACAACACCTGCTGCAAACACCAATGGCTGCGCGGTGAGCTATCACACCACCAAGGAAGTCCCCAGCTATGCGAAAGACGTAGCACCTATCCTGGCGGACAAATGCGTTGTGTGTCATACGGAAGGTGGTCTAGGTCCGTGGGCTATGAGCAGCCACACCATGGTGATGGGATTTTCCCCGATGATTAAAGAAGTTCTGCGAACCAAGCGCATGCCTCCCTGGCACGCAGATCCACATATCGGGGTTTGGAAAAACGACATCTCCCTGAGCAATGAACAGCTACAAACCCTGGTCAGCTGGATAGACGCAGGATCTCCTCGTGGAGAAGGTCCAGACCCCTTAGCGCTCAACAAGACCGCCTTTGTTGAGTGGCCGCTGGGTGAGCCCGATCTCATTATTGATATCCCTGAACACGCGGTGCCAGCCAGCGGTGTGGTCGACTATCAGTTTCCAACAGTAACCAATCCGCTGGACAAAGGTGTCTGGGTCAGCGCGGCGACCGTTGTCCCCGGCGATCGCGAAGTTGTACACCACATACTGGCAGGCACCGTCGATGAAGATACATCCGACTTGAGGCGTGACAGCGGTGTTTTTGATAACTATTTAATCGGCTACGCGCCAGGCAACGAATCTCATCAATTTCCCGAAGGCACTGGCGTATTCATTCCGCCTGGCGGCGACTTTCTCTTCCAGCTGCATTACACGCCGGTGGGTCGGGCGACCGTGGACCGTTCAAAAATCGGCTTGTATTTCCACAAAGAAACGCCAGAGAATTTCTTCCGTCAAGGTGTCGTGATCAACCCCACAATTACCATTCCACCTCAAGAGGCACGGCACGCGGAAGTCGCTTACTACGAGTTTAATGAGGAAGCAGTCCTACACGACCTGGTGCCCCACGCACACTACCGTGGCGTGGCCTCCAAATTTGAGTTGTGGCACCCGGATGGTCACAAAGAAACCGTTCTATCCGTCCCGAACTATGATTTCAATTGGCAACGCACCTATGAATTTGTCGAGCCCAAGCGGATCCCAAAAGGTTCGCGTCTGGTGCACACCACCTGGTACGACAATTCACCAAACAACCCCGGCAACCCAAATCCTGAACGTGAAGTGCCTTGGGGTCTGCAAAGCTGGGATGAAATGTTGTACGGCGCGTTCAGCTACACCTATGTTTCTGAAACAAGCGAATCACCCATTCACGATGCCAATCGCGCACAAACGGCCCAGTGGGTTGGTTTCCTGGATAAGAATCTGGACGGCAAGTTGAGTTGGCGCGAATTACCTAAGCAGATCAAAAAACGCCTGGTTCAGGGTTTCCAGGCTGTTGACACAGATTCAGATGGCGGACTGAACATTGAAGAAATGACGGTACTGACCCAGCGCATGTCTGAAGCCCGACGTCGAGAGCGCGAGCGAGAGCAAGCAAACGAATCCGCCGGCGCAAGATAAGAACCGCTATGCAAAGAGAATTTGACATCATCATATGGGGTGCCAGCGGTTTTACCGGCAAACTGGTCACCCAATACATGGCCCAGGCCTACGGCAAAAGCAACTTAACCTGGGCCATCGCAGGACGATCACAGGCTAAGCTCGATGCGGTTAAATCGTCAGCTGGCGCTGATTCCACCCAGGTCATTATTGCTGATGCACACAACCCCGAAGAGTTAGCGGCCCTGGTACAGCGTACTCGCGTCATTCTGACAACTGTCGGACCTTACGCTCGATACGGATCCGAACTGGTTGAAGCGTGTGCACAACACGGCACCCACTACTGCGACCTGACAGGCGAAGTCCATTGGATGCAGAAAATGATCAGCGCCCATTCCCAGGCCGCAGAAGCCAGCGGCGCGAAAATTGTGCACACCTGTGGCTTTGACAGCATCCCATCAGATCTGGGGGTTTATTTCCTGCAGCGAGAGATGCGCAACCAACATGGGGTACCCGCCAAAGAGATTAAGTATCGCACCAAAGCCTTCAAAGGCGGTTTTTCTGGCGGCACCATCGACAGCATGATGGCGATGATGGAAGCAGCAAAAGACGATCCATCTATCATGAAGATTATTCAGGACCCCTATGCCCTGAACTCCGAGTATCGCGGTAGCGACGGTTTAGACAGCAACGCGCACTACTATGATAAAGACTTTGATGCCTGGGTGGGTCCTTTTGTTATGGCCGGCATCAACACGCGGGTTGTGCGGCGATCTAACGAACTGCTTGGACTGCGCTACGGCTCTGATTTTCAATACGGCGAGGGCACCATAACCGGCGTCGGTTTGAGTGGGCAATTCAGCGCAGCGGCCCTTGGCTTCGGAACCGCCTCAATGAACGCCATGTCGGCCTTCGAACCCACCCGCAAGCTGATGCAGAATTTCCTACCGAAACCCGGTGAGGGTCCTGATGAAAAAACTATCGAAACAGGGTTTTTCGAAATCGCTCTACATGCGCGTCACCCAGACGATGAAAGCCTGAATCTGCGGGCTACCGTGAAAGGCGATAAAGATCCCGGCTATGGATCAACAGCAAAAATGTTGGCTGAATCCGCCGTTTGCCTTGCTCAGGATGACTTACCTGTCAAAGGCGGCTTCTGGACGCCGGCCAGCGCCATGGGAGATGCACTGCTGGAGCGACTACCCGCAAATGCTGGGGTAACTTTCACCCTAGACTAGGCAATGGTTCTCGGACCACATTACTGAAAAACTAAACATCGCAAGCTGCTGTCCGCGACGCCTTTCACGAGCATCGAAATTGGTGCTCATCTCCCGCAGGAGGATTCACTAATCGCATTCCAACAGATGTGGCAGCTCCATCTCGCGTTGGCACAACGACGTGTCCACAGAGCCAACTGGCTCTGATGGGCCATCAGCAGACGATTACTGCGTAATCGTTGTGGTTCTGAGGTGATCGACGAATAGCCTAATCAGATGCCTCGTTCGATACTCCCTCGGGTAGTAGAAGTACATTCCACTAAGCGGGTTGATATGTTCTTCCAAAATCGAAACCACTCTCACTCCATTAGGTCTGTACTCCGAGAAGGAATATCCTAGCCCTAGTCCCTGAGCTACAGCAGCGTATAGCGACGGTAGTGTATTGACTATCAGGTTGCCCCCAACTGTTACTGAGTACGGACTACCGTCTCCATCAGCGAATTCCCACGGCGCAAACTGTCCAGTTGTCGCAAAGCGGTATCGTATACATTCGTGCTCAACAAGTTTTTCGGGAGTTTCCGGAACACCTCGTTCTTTTAAATACTCCTCACTTGCAAGTACCGCCATCCGCATCGGAGGGCTGAGTCGAACGGCAATCATGTCGGGATCGACCCGATCCCCTAGCCTGATGCCTGCATGGAACTCGCTTTCAAACAAGTCAACGAAGGTCTCGTTAACGCTGATCTCAAGTTCAATATCGGGGTGTGCGTCTCTAAAGCTCTTGATCTGGTTGGCTACAACCAGGTCATAAACAAATCCTGGCATCGTGACACGTAGACTGCCCCGATGGCTCCGTCCTGCATCCCGCGCTGACTGAACTGCAGCCTCTAATTCACTGAATGCCGGGCTTGAGCCACGAAAGAGCAATTGCCCTGCCTCAGTAAGCGTCACCGTTCGAGTGGTGCGGTGAAAGAGTGTTACCCCGATCTGTTCTTCGAGCGTTTTAAGCTGGTGACTCACGGTGGAAGGTTTGAGATTCAAGCGCTCCGCCGCCTTGCGCATTGAGCCCTCCTGCGCAATCGCAGTAAAGATCTGCAAAGTAGCTAATGGTAAGCGCATAATTCGATTTAATACATTAATAAATACGATAAAAATGATATTATCAAATATAATCTATCTTTGTACGCTTTTCCTCACTGAAAGCCGAATCAAACAGGAGGAAAGAAGCATGGCAATTCTGAATCTACAGAACTCGCCTAGGCCATATGTCGTGACCGAATCCGTGAGCTTCAAGAGCAACGGTGTCGAATTGCAAGGCACTGTATACAAGTCGAAGGACGCCCGAGAGCCGCTACGCGCCGTTGTCATAACGGGTGCATGGACGACGGTTAAAGAGCAGATGCCTGGCACCTACGCTCAAGAACTCGCATCTCGTGGTTATCTCGCGCTCGCATTCGACTTCACAGGATGGGGCGAGAGTGACGGG
This sequence comes from Pseudomonadota bacterium, assembly GCA_039028095.1. Classification (GTDB taxonomy): domain Bacteria; phylum Pseudomonadota; class Gammaproteobacteria; order Pseudomonadales; family Azotimanducaceae; genus UBA4421. Next base: position 7,113 of record JBCCIU010000030.1, on the reverse strand, counting down.
TCTCCGAGATACGTTGAAGACCCAGCAACCAAGACTGCTGATATCCATGCAGCCGTAGCTTACTTAGGCAGTCGAGCAGACGTGGACGCAGAGCATCTATCAGGTCTAGGGGTGTGCGCCTCTTCTGGATACATGGCGGCAGCGGTTGCTGACAATCCGAAACTTTCAAGGCTAGCGCTAGTGGCTCCCTGGCTACATGACCCGAAGATGGCCAAAGATATCTACGGTGGTGATGTTGCGGTATCGGACCTCATAGCAATGAGTGACGCGAACGAAGACGTACTCACAGCCGCCAGCACCGACGATGAGACAGCGCCGATGTATCAAGCGCCTTACTACACCGAGGCGGATCGCGGTCTGATCCCTGAGTATGACAACAAATTCAGCGTACTGAGCTGGAAGCCATGGCTCACCTACGACGCACAAGCGTCGGCTGACCGCCTTAACAAGCCAACCATGATGGTGGGGTCGGCATCAATCGCGCTGCCAGCAGGAGCGGAGGCATATGAAAAGCGTACCAACGCACCACTGGAAAAGTTGTGGCTCAGCGATGATGTCACGCAATTTGATTTCTACGACAGAAGCGACGCGGTGACCGCTGCATGCGATGCCGTAGCTGATTTCTTCAGACAAGAGTAATGAAATGAACGACTACATAAGCATCATTAACTTGGTGTCCCTGATGTTTGCCGCTGTGGATCGCCAGGATTGGGCCGAAGTGCACGATTGTATGACTGAAACAATCTACGTGGACTATTCCTCATATAGCGGTCAAGAACCCGGCGATATGCTCGCCAAAGATATAACCGCCCAATGGGGTGCGTTTATGCCGCACTTAGACCATGTGCATCATCAAGTGGGCAATCAGATTGTTGAGGTCGATGGCAATAAAGCCAAAGTTAGGGCTCACGGCATGGCGTCTCATGTCATTGAAGGCTTGCCAGCGGGGAATCTTGAATTGGTTGTTGGCACCTACGACTTCAACTTAGCCAAACAAGCGGATGGTTGGAAAATCTCCAGCATGCGCTTCAACTTCAAGTTCAGTTCTGGAAACGCCGAAGTGTCAACCGAGGCCCAACGTCGTATGGCACGCTGATACGCCTATCTTGAACGTCTATTGTGATTCCACAATCGACGTTCAGGTGATGAGATTTGACAGGCAGCCTTCGGCCCTCACAGGCCGCTGTGGGTCGGAAGGAGACCCTATCCAACGAGAATCTCAAGGACAGCTTTCGGCCAACAAGAGGCATTTACGTATTACCGGCGTTGCTCAAAGCTGTTCACGAATGCCCAATGGCAATTCATCAGTAACCTCGCTCCCAAATACTCCTGCAAAATCGAAGCACTTGTCCGTTAATATTACTTATAATTCCCTATATATTCTATTTCGGGTATATTATTTGGGAATTATAGGGAATATCAGTCATGAACGCTCCTTCACACACCGTTAGAGAAGCTGCTCAACTTCTTCAGCTTCACCCTAAAACCGTACTTCGCAAAGTCCGAGATGGTGAGCTTCCTGCAACTAAGATCGGCAAGCAGTACCGAATTTCGAGAGCCGCACTGGAAGAATATAGCGGCGGCACGATTACATTCCCCGAAGCAAAACCAGCGACGAAAACTAGAAAAATCCTAGCTTCCACTGTTATCGATGTTGATGCGATATCCCCGGACGAAAGCACCAGGATCACTAATAGCGCCATGGCGGTCTTAGCTGGACGTCACAACGGTGGCGCGAGAGTGGACTGCCTCTATTACGAAGAGTCAGGAAAACTGAAAATCGTTGTGCACGGCGATCTTCACAACACTCAAGAGATTTTAGCCCTAGTTGCGACTCTGCTGAGACCTGATGATGAGTAGTCTCTATCGTTCGCAATTGGGCGAGGATCAAGTTCTCAAAGAATATCGAGCGTTACTAGATACTTGGCCAGTTCCCTATAAGTCAAAGCATATTAGTACAGAGTATGGTTCAACTTTTGTCATCGAATCTGGGTTGGAAGACAACCCCCCTCTATTGCTACTTCATGGGTCGGTGTCCAATTCTCTGAGCTGGATGGGGGATGTTGAATGGCTTTGCAAAACGCATCGAGTATTTGCGGTAGATATCATAGGAGAAGCAGGATTTTCGGATCCTAGTCGGCCTGCGTATGAGCGGGGTGCTTACGCAGATTGGCTCGGCGAATTATCAACAAGTCTTGGTTATTCAGAGCTCGCTGTTGTTGGCATGTCTTTAGGCGGTTGGATGGCGCTTGATTTTGCAACTCGGCACCCTGAACGTGTGACTCGGCTGGGCCTAATTTGCACGAGCGGAATTGTGCGCGAGAGTCGAACATTTGTTTTTAAAGCAGTGTTTTATATGTTGTTAGGTGAATGGGGCAAGCGCCGTATTTTGGCCATGGTTAATGGTGGTAAGGAACCCGATTCTCAAGGCATGGCAGATGCCTTCGAATTTTTTGGGCTTGTTGGTGAACACTTTCGCCCACGGACAGGAAAGCTCCCAATTTTTGCGGATGCAGTACTTACAAAGCTAACGATGCCAGTACTCGCGATTGCGGGTGAAAAGGACGCGCTGATTCCAGCACAGCCGACACTCAGCAGATTGAGCGGAATCGCACCTAATGTGACTGTTGTTTTGTTACCTGATACTGGCCACATCATTACAAACCAAGCGGAAAGGCTGGCGCTATTCTTGAACCAGTGAAGCTCAGATGCAGAACCTTCCGCTTGGGAACGAAAGTAGTCGTTCAGTAAGTTCGTTTCCCGACCCTTTTAAGAAATTAAAAAAGCGGGCGTTCAGCCTCATTTGCTGATAGGCAGAGAACGGCCACAAGCGGCCCTTCACTCCCATTGAACGAAACCTATAACCCCGCCTTGAGAGTCTCTCGATACCACAGCATCACGATCTTGAATTTTCGTAGTATCCAATATTGAACCGCCGTGGCTTTCCATAGCTGACACGGTTTCCGCCAAGCTTTCGACGCCTAAAAAATACACCCACGTATCTTGGTCGATCCATGACGGTTGTCCGGTCATGTCAGCGACTACTGCACCGGCTCGATCAAGGAATGTGTTTGCGCCATCGCTAGAAAATTCCCACCCAAACAATGCGTCGTAGAAATGACGGGACTTTCCGTTGTCTCCCGAATACAGACGTTGCCATACAAACTCATTGGGCTTCGACGATGATGGAATGACGAAAGCGTGGGAAAGTTCATACGCCGCGAGAACAGCCCCGCCAGGGTCAGTGAAGACAAAAGTCTTTCCCATAGGTGAATCGACCGGCATCGTGAATAACTGCCCGCCGAGCTTAGGTATCTGTTCCTCGGCGGAAGCGATGTTCGTTTCAACGTAGCCGGTCCAATACGGTGGGACGCCAGTATCTTGTAAGAACTTCGGCTGCTCCAGAATACCCGCGATAGCGCCAGCCTCACTTAGAATCGTTGGGTAGCGCCCAATGTTCGGCCACGTTTTGTCGAAGACTTTCCAGTTAACAAGCTGGTCAAAGTAGCTTAGAGCTTTGTCGATATTAGGGGTTAAGTAGTCTTGCCATACGAAGTGACAGAGTGTGCGGGGTGGGTTCATGCGGCGTGTCCAAACTTCAAAAACATGCCAGGACACTAAGGAAAAAAGCCTACAAGAAACAGTCTAGTAATTCAAATTAACTTACCCCGCGCAAATGTGGGTTCTGGGTCGTTAGGAGACGGTTGGCTATAGTTTTTAACCGGCAGCTATCGGCTAACTAGAGACATTCGCTGGCTCACTATAATTCCAGCAAGTTGCGGGGCTGTGATTTAGTCCGGCTTCGTGTTGCAGACGTAACGCACTCTGGGAGAGTGATGTCCCGAGCCAATGTTATGCAACGTAAGACAGGCCAGCCTGTCCAATATGAGATCACTGAAGAAACTCAAGAATCAATCTCGGCCTGGATTAAGCATGCCGGTCTAAGCGCATCCGGTTATCTGTTTCCAAGCCGTGTACGAAGTTCACCCCACCTCTCCACTCCGCAGTATTCGCGGATTGCTCAAAGCTGGTTCGAGAGCATTGAACTTGATCCGTCACCTTATGGAACTCATTCCATGCGTAGAACCAAGGCGACTTTGATTTATCGACGGACGAAGAATCTCCGGGCTGTTCAGCTTCTACTCGGCCACACCAAACTTGAGAGCACGGTGCGGTATCTAGGCTTCGAAGTGGATGATGCGTTAGAACTCGCTGAGCAAACTAAAAGCTAGCCCTGTAAGCGGCCGTTCACCAACGGTCGCTGTCCGGCCACGAACGGTCATTCGTTCGCTAACGAATCCACTCAAGTTCTAACTGAAATTCAGCCTCTTCAAGGGTGGCGTGAACCTTCGCTGAGATTTCTCCTGTGTAGACATTCAGTTGAGCCTCACCACTTACTTCTAAATCTTCCAAATACCGCACTCCGTCTAGCACAACCATAATCTGGTCTTCCACTCCCTCTGACTTGTTCACTGATTGATAGGAAACATCACCTCCGCGTAAACCCGGTTGGGAGGTAAGGTTTGTTGAATAGAGAGGATTTCGGTGCTTTCGGGCCAAAACGTCCTCAACAGTGAGCCTCACTGCATGGTGAACCGTAGCTAAATCGTTCTCTTCCCCTAATTGACTCAACTGTGTCGGAAAGCCAGCTACCGTATGTAACGTCTCGCCAACGCATTCACTTTCGACAGTCTCCGTTGGATGTTTGATGAAGCTGATTGCAAGCTCCCTAATACACTCGTTAAAGAAAGTGGCTGAGTGATCTCCAAACGGGATCTCAATGCTTTGACTATTCTGGAATTTCTCTGCGACTTTGCTTCCGAGGTGAGTAGGTACCGTTACATCCAATTCGCCACTAACGATCAGGGCATTGACACCCAGCGGATGCGGCGGATAAACGTTTCGACTGGGGCCGTCGAATTGGTAGGGCCATCTCTCACAAGACTCCCTGTTGAACCGAAACCTCGTTCCGTCAAGTGTGACTCTCTCCAACTGAAATAGCTCTTCGAGTGCGAAGGGAGCGAATGCGCTCCATGGCAATTCCCCAACCACAGCTTCAATCTTCTTAGTTCGTACGTTAATCGAATCGCTTCGATCAAAAGGCAAGTCAAAGTCATTGCAAACGTAGGCATCTACAACGCTCACGTGAGGCTCTATAACGCTCTGGATTTGACCATATTGGTGAGCTAGTCGCTTGAGTGGTAAGACGTCACCGTTCAAACCCGCCAGGAGAGCCGGACCAAACTCGCGATAGCTGACTCCACTAGGGAACCAACGCCAGATAGCTGAAAGATCGTCGATGGACACATCCAATTGGGATGTCCGCGCCCGCGCAGCGACTTGATGCAGCGCCGCGAGACAATCCGGACAGGAGCTTTTGAGTATTCGCCGCCTTTCTTGAAATGAAATATGATCAAAAGCTAGCGGATCTTCCCAGAGGGTTGGCGTGCTATCTAAAACGAGCGAGCGGACTCGATCTTGGAACCGCAAAGCATAGTATTGCGCCAAGACCCCACCGTATGACGAAGCCACCAAATCCAACTTTTGAATTCTGAGCTCTGCTCTAACCTGCTCCAGATCAAGTGCGGCGTCTCGGATATTGAAAGCGTTAACCGTCTTACCGAGGTGTTCAGTGCACAGATCGATTGCTTTGTGATAGTCGAGTTGTATTTCGCTACGCGGGCAGGTGACGGGCGAAGATCGACCAAATCCCCGCATGTCCATCAACAACAATCCCGCGTTTCGGAGCGATGCAGTGTACTGCGCCTCGAATAATTCACGCATGGCTATACTTGCGCCTAAACTGGGTATGACTACTAGCGCGCGGGAGCCACCTGACGAATTATTTTTTGGGGGTACATAGACGTACTCGACTTCGAGCGTCCCAGATTCTGGGCGTTCTCGGTCGATGAGAACCTCTATCCTCCCATTAAGTGTCCCGTCGGTGTTGGTGTTGGTGTTGGTGTCAGCCAGCGCATCGAATGTCGAGCAAACAAGAAACAGCAGCGTTAGGCAGGTCTTCACAAAGCTATTCGATTGAAATCGTTAGATACAGTATATCGTGCCATCGCGTTCCGAATGACCGTTGTGGGTCGAATTTTGACCTTCACTATTCATTCCTGAGTGTCCGCTTTTGCGATATCCTCGATTCTACTTTAACTAAATCTTAAGCAGACATTCAAATATGGGCTGCCAAATGGCAGAGTTCGGCCAACAAGAGACATTCACTCAAATCCAATTCGCCCGCTTTCGGATCTGGATCGGCTGACCACCTCACGCCTTTGCTAAGTGTATGCGGGAAGAGAGACGACTAAACCTACCAAAACTAGTAATGCTAGCGTCGACAATACTTTATGAAAAAGATCGTTCTTTACGAGTAGTCCCGCGACTCCCATGGCAACTCCGAACAACGAGCCAATTTGAGCTGCCCCAAAAGTTCCCCATGGTATGGCATCGACAATCCAAGCGTACAGTAGTCCGTTGAAGCAGAAGAGCATGAACGCTAAGAAGAAAGGCATTTTGATCCGATAGAAGTGCTCACGGAATGACTGAACATCTTCTGGCATTGCGGTTGCTAGCAACCGTACAAGGACCGTTGTTATAGCGGGGTTTGACATTGAGTAGAGGAAGATCGCTCCAGTCCAGTCAACCTCTTTAACTCTCCATAGTGAAATCCAGGCGTAAACGATCAAGACAAAAATCGACGAGAGCCAAACGTAATGAGGATAGTATCGCCGCGTTGAAGCCAAAGCAGGAATTAGCGATCGAAGTATTTCCGTGACAGAAAAGGCAAAAATTAGAGAGATCGCTATTGAGACAAATTCAAAATACGTCATTTCTCAGGAATTTAGTTTTGGTTACGCAAAATTGGTTTGACGGAGCCGCAACAGAGTACCGGATTTGGTTTGTGCCATGAAGGTCCGGTATGGGTCGGAAGCAGTCGTTCGATTAGAAACCCTGAGAGTCGGTTAACGGCCGAGGCTGTGTAAAAACCGGCTTTGGATTTCGGTAAGCGGGTCCTAGATTTTCTTCAGACGAGCGAACTTGTTAGATCGCCTCGATCAGCTTGTGTACCCCAACTAGATTGATCGCCCTCTTGATGTTGTAGGCCAG
>JBCCIU010000029.1:0-67914 GCA_039028095.1 Pseudomonadota bacterium | reverse complement strand
CAGAAAAAGCTACTTGCCTGTTGCGCTCACTTTGGCAGTAACCTGTTCGCTCTGAATGCGTTCGTAAATTTCCTCACGATGCACAGCCACGTCGCGCGGTGCGCCTACACCCACACGAACCTGGTTTCCTTTGACACCCAGAACGGTCACGGTAATGTCGTCGCCAATTTTGATCGTTTCGCCAACTCTTCTGGTCAAGATCAGCATGTGGCCTCCTTTGAGTTCATCGCCCGAACGCGTTCAGGCTTAGTATTCGTTTCAACCGGTGACAGGACAAATTCTTTGCATTCGCGTGAATGCATGGATCAACGTCCTGAGGGGTTTCACCTTTCTACGGCGACTGATTATACAGGCCTACACCAATGTTGATAGTAAACGTTACTTAGTGTTTACAGAATTTACGACTATCTAACCTTTCCAATAGTTCCGCAGCTCTGATCAGACAAAGTGAACGCTGGACAACGTGCGCAGAGCGTCAAAAAGTTGGCGGTGAGGATCGGTCCTACCATTTAACTTATTCAATGCTTTACTACACAATGGAATGGAGCAGATGCGAATAAAAATAGTTCAAATAAGGAACAACACTCATGTTGCGTTTTGGCACCCTCGGAGCAGCTAACATTACTCCTCGAGCGCTGATCTACCCGTGTGTGGATGAACCCGGAGTTACGGTATATGCGATAGCGGCCCGCGACAGAGTGAGAGCGGCTGCGTTTGCATCTGCCCATCACATTCCTCAGGTGCTTGATGACTATCAGCAGGTGGTTAGCCACCCCAAAGTGGATCTGGTCTACAACCCCTTGCATATCCCTGCACATATGGAGTGGACCTTAGCAGCGCTGTCAAATGGAAAACATGTGTTGTGTGAAAAGTCACTGGCCTGCAATGCGCAAGAGGCCCAGACCATGGCCCAAGCTGCGCAAGATGCGGGACTCGTGCTGATGGATGCCTTTCACTATCGCTACCATCCAATTTTTGCCCGTGCAAAAGAGATTTACGATTCTGGCGAACTTGGCGAGATACACACGATTGCGGCTGCGTTCCACATTCCGGTGACCGATCCCGATGGCATTCGAATGAACTATAGGCTGGGCGGCGGGGTGACCATGGATATTGGTTGTTACCCCATTTCCTGGGTTAGGCACATCACCGGTTTGGAACCAACGGCGGTCGCGGCAACAGCTGAAGTGGGCCCGCCTAACGTGGATGTTATGTTGCGCACCGAGTTGGACTTGCCAGGCGGAATAAAGGCGACAACTTCAGGGGATATGCGTGGCGACGCGAAGTTCCAAGCCTATCTGAGGGTGGAGGGTACGCTCGGGTATATGCACCTGATCAATCCGCTGGTGCCACAGATTGGACATACGCTGCGGGTGAGTATTGGCAACAACCTGCGTGAAGAATCTCTGGATCGGCGCAGCACCTATGGTTACCAGCTGGATGCCTTCCTGGCGGCGGTGAATCATGGCGAGTCCTTACCCACCGATGCTTGGGACGGTGTGGCGCAGATGCGCGTTATTGATCAGGCGTATACCGCTGCTGGTTTGCCATTGCGAGGGCTGTCTGACGTCAGCTGAAATCCTAGTCTGATGTGTTGCCAAAATTGGGACGAAAAAAAACCGGCCAAGTTGCCTTGGCCGGTTTGGTCCATAAACGTGTGTTTACTGGGCCGCGGCGACTGAAGGCTGAACTTTTTTCTCAGCGGCTTCGCGCATTGCTGCGGCTTCTTCTTCACCCAGGAAACGTAAGCTGATAGCGCCAAACAACATCTCTTCCCAAGACTGTTCACCCCAGGTCACATCGATAGATGGATCGGGGTTGGCTGCGTTCTTCGCTGAGTTGTCCCACCAGTTAGCTTGAATCAGTTTGGTGCCGGCTGGTAGAAATTTTGGCTCAGCCAGCTCATAGGTGCTTTGCCAGTTGAAGTCGTAGTTGGGTACCGATAGCAAAAGCTCTTCAGTGCCATCGGGGTAAACCGCGCGGAACTCAGCTGCCTTGCCGCGGAAGTGTGCGTGTGGCATCAGGTTGTACAGCAGCGCATCCTTAGGAATGACTTTTTCAACCGTTTCTTTGTGGTTGTCCGCATGTGCAGGAATCTTGATGCGTGGGTTGGCCACAAACATGGATACGTAGCTGTGCTCCGGTGGTTCGTCATAAAACCACAAGCCCATTTTTGACTCATCAACCGTGGCTTTACCCGCGGTTGTGTAGTGCATCTGGAACTCAAAGGTAGAGCCGGCGGGCAGGTAGACACCGGTATTCGTTGGGAATCCCTGGTTGGTCATCCCTGGTGCATATCCGCGTAGACCGCCTTTGTAGTCCAAACGACCTTTACGTCGCCCTTCGGTAATGCGATCACCAAATGCCGTAATGGTGTGGTGAAGTACTGCGCGATCACCAGGCAGAATTTCAGCAGCTCTTACCCATACGTCTTTGTCGATCGGGTTGTCGACGTAGTAGTACTTGTAGTCCACAACGCCAGTGGCGGGTACTTCTGTAGCTGGAATGTCTACGACATAGTCAGGCGCGCCCAGGATGGCTTCGACGTCCCATTCTGGATAAACCGTGTCGTCGGTTGCTAGGAAATCTTCACCTTCGCCGCGTGGCGCACCAGCCTCAATCCAGTGCACCAGGGTTTTAATTTGCTGATCGCTGAGAGAGCGATCGTTGCCCCAGTGGCCAACCGCGGGGTCAGCGTGCCAGGGTGGCATGCGCTTGGTGCGTACCACTTCTCGAATCATCAGAGAGAAGCCACGCACCATGTTGTAATCGTTCATGGCCCATGGGCCGATACCGCCTTCACGGTGACAGCTGACGCAGTTGTCCATCAAGATCGGTGCGATGTCTTCGCTGTATGAAATTTTTGCGTGCTCTGCTCGCGCAGTTTTTTCTGGGAAATTGATCAGGCACCCCAGCGTGTCGGTGCTGGCGACTTGAATAGCTTCGCCAGCCACCATGCTGGCCAGCGCGTCGCGCAGGTAGTGCTCAGAGGCCTCTTTCTTCTGGTTTTCGTAGGTCAAACGATCGTCGATGGCGCCTGTGTAGGTCACTTTCCAAGTTTTTGGATCTACCACGAATACCCCGCCGGTGCGGACCAGGTCGAGAGATTCACCGATGATTTGGGTGTCGTCCACCAGGATTGGCATGTCGTAGCCAAACTTTTTCGCCTCTTTTGCAATGGTGGCGCGGTTATCTTGCAGGTTGCTGTTGAGCATGAAGAAATGAACGCCCTGGGCGGCAAACTCATCCCGTAATTCCGCAAATCGCGGTGCGGCGTTGCGCACGATCGGGCAACCGTTGCCCTGGACCAGAAATGCGATGGCCTTTGCATCGTCGTGGTAGTACAACTCGTGTGATCCGCCTTGATGGTCAAACAGGCGGAAGTTTTCTACCCGGTCATCCACGCTGATTGCGTTGGCCGGTATGGCAAAGGCAAACAGCACAAATGCGCTCGCCAAGGCTGATAGAGTCTGAGTTAACTCTGTCTTGTTCGGTAGTCTCATAGGTGCTCCTACGAAATTGTTGGTATTGGAAAAGTCCCTCTGACCCCCCAAAATACCAAAACTCCAGTGGAAAAACAGCAAAACGTTACCATTTTACCCATTTTTGTGAGTTATTTAGGGTGCTTCTGGTCCAAAAAAGCGCGAATACTCGAAAATGCGGTTCAATATGGTTAGCCTGATCCGGGAGTGGCGAATATTGTCGGTTTTGGTGCAGCTTGGGGGCTTAGATGGCACAGGATTATCCGTTGGCCGGGATGAAGGTGTTGGACTTTACGCGGGTTCTGGCGGGTCCATTTGCCAGTCGGATATTGAGCGATCTTGGCGCGGATGTGGTCAAGGTGGAACCGCCCGAGGGAGATGTCACCAGAATCTGGGGCGCGGTAAAAGGTGGCGTGCCGGGTTATTACCATCAACAGAATGTAGGTAAACGCGATATCTGCGTAGATCTGCGTGCACCAGGCGCCAAAGAACTGATTTATGAGCTTGTCGCCGGGGTAGATATCGTCATGGAAAACTATCGCCCGGATGTCATGCCGCGCCTGGGTCTGGGTTATGAAGATCTGCGTGTCCACAACCCAAAACTGATTTTCCTGTCCATCAGTGGATTTGGGCACAATGGGCCGGAATCTCACCGCCCGGCCTATGCGCCCATCGTGCATGCAGAAGCTGGTTTGATCTTTCGTCAAGCGGAGCGGGGCCAGATCAAGCCGACCGATCTACCGCTGTCGGTCGCTGACACCAATGCCTCACTGCATGGGCTGGTTGGATTGCTCAGCGCTGTGATTCAACGTGAACGTACGGGTGAGGGCCAGCATATTGATATTGCCATGGTGGACGCGACGTTGTGCACGGATGATCAGATACACTATGCCCTGGAAGACTCGGAGCATACGGGTCCCATGCCAAATGAAATCTGGCATACCGGCGCGGGTGACGTGTTGATATCCACGGACTTTAAGTTCCTTTGGTATCAACTGTCGACACACGGTGTGCTGGTGGATCCTGCTGATAAAGAGACGGACCTTGTGACCAAAATCAGACTCCGACGGGAGCTGGTGACTCAATATCTGGCAGATCTGCCAGACTGGGAGGCAGTTGAGTCAGCCATGGCTCTACTGAACCTGGCCTGGGGTAAGGTCAGAAATCCTTCCGACATCCGCGACCAGGCGACCCTTGCGCACCGGCAATCGGTGGTTGAGGTAGATGATCGCCAGGGTGGTACCCGACCCATCCCCCAATCCCCATACAGATTTTCAGCGGCGGCCAGTGGTGTGCGGGGCGTTGCGCCGCACCGTGGTGAGCACAACGCAGAGGTACTGCAGGATTGGTTGGGCTACACCGCAGATAAGGTTGAGTCTCTAATCGACCAGGGTGTGTTGTTGCGTGACGAAGAGACCTTGGGCTGAAGCGCGGATTCGACGATGAGTGAGACTCCCTCACCTCTGGCCGGCCTGAAGGTCATTGATTGTGCCACCGTGATCGCGGCGCCTGCGGCTGCGATGATGCTTGCGGACTTCGGGGCAGACGTCATCAAAATAGAAGAGCCTCGTGAAGGGGATATGTTGCGGATGCTGTCGGACATCCCCAGCACCCCAGATGCAGGGTCTGACTGGTTCTGGCAGATGGACGGTCGAAACAAGCGTGGTATTACCCTCAATTTAAAAGAGCCCGATGCGCTTGCGGTGCTGCAGGAGCTTGTTCGTGGATGTGATGTATTCATAACAAACCAACCTTATTCTGTCCGCGAAGCGCTGAGCCTGTGTTACGAAGATCTGAAACCGCTGAATGACCGCATGATCTATGCGTCGTTAACCGCCTATGGGGAGCAAGGTGAGGAACGGCATCGGAAAGGTTTTGATCAGCTTGCATACTGGGCGCGCAGCGGCTTAATGGATCTGATGCGAGAACCCGGTACGGTCCCTACTCAAGGATTGCCCGGCATGGGTGATCATCCAACCGGGGTTGCGCTGTACGCAGGGATTGTCACCGCGTTATTGCAAAGGGAGCGCACGGGTGAGGGAAGCTTTGTGCAGACTTCCTTGTTAGCCAACGGCCTATGGTCAGCTGCGGGAATAGCCCAAGGTGCTGTTGCGGGTGGTGACATGGGTAATTACCGCGACGTCAACAAAGTGAATGGCGCCACATTCAGGGTCTATCAAGCCTCCGATGGTCGCTGGTTGCAATTCAACATGGTGCGTAATGAAGAACTCCTGTCCTTGATGTTGGCGGCAATGGATGGGTTGGATCTACTCACGGACGCCCGGTTCGCAAGCCTTGAACTGATGTGGGAGCACCGTGAGGCGTTGGGTGATGAGATTCAGCGTATCATCATAGAAAAATCCTCGGATGAGTGGCTGGTACGATTTGCACAGTTTGAAGTGCCGGTAAATCGTATCGGACTGGTAGAAGAAGCGGTCAGTGATGAGCAGATGCGGCAAAACCGGATGATCATTCCCGGACACCCGGCATCAAGTGTTAATCGTCTGATCACCCACCCCGTTCAAGTATCCAGCGTACCGCATAGTCCAGTGAAACCCGCACCAGATCTCGGAGAGCATACAGAAGAAATTTTGTTGGAGTTAGGCTACTCCCCGGAACAAATCGCGTTGTTGCGTGGTGTTGGTCGAAAATAGCGTATGACACAGTTGATGGCAGTCGATAGCAGGAAACAACATGCTTGATCAGGTGCAGGATTTTTTAAACACACCGCTTATCACGTTATCCGATCACACGGTTACGGCGGGGCAAGTGCTTGCGGTTCCCGCTCTGCTGCTGGTGGGTTTCTTTACTTTGCGTTGGTTGGGCCGCGTCATCCGTGCTCGTTTGATGGCGCGCAATGTCAACGCAGACGCGGTACAGCTGGTCTCTCGAGCGTTCTATATTGTGGGCATTGCAGTGCTGTTCATTACCACCTTGGAACTCATCAATGTGCCGCTGACGGCGTTTGCCTTTGTTTCAGGTGCGGTGGCCATCGGCGTCGGTTTTGGTGCCCAGAACATCATTAACAATTTCATCAGCGGCTGGATCTTGATGTGGGAGCGACCCATACGTATTGGTGATGTTCTAGAGGTGAGTGGGACACGAGGCACAGTGGAACAGATAAACACCCGCTCAACACGGATTCGCAGGATTGACGGTGTCCACATGCTGCTACCAAACAGTTTTCTGCTTGAAAACGTGGTCGTGAATTGGACCTTAGTAGATGAGCTGGCGCGTTCAACTGTGCGAGTTGGTGTTGCATACGGTTCTGAAACCAGGCGAGTAGCTCAACTGATACAGGAGGCGACCGAGTCGCAGCCCCAGGTCATTGATGATCCATCCCCGGTGGTGATCTTTGATGACTTTGGCGACAACGCGCTCATGTTTGAGGTCTACTTTTGGATTCATGCCCGTGGTGATACAGATTTGCGTGTGGTGCGCAGCAATATCCGATTTGCGATAGAAGACTTGTTTGCGCAGCACGATATTGTCATCGCCTTTCCGCAAAGGGATGTTCATGTGGACGGTGAGTTGCGTATTTCTCAAACCGGTCCTGGCGGCAATGTATAGAACTAAGTTCAAGGGGTGATCATGAATTTTCAAGACTTGGAATTCACAGCAGATCCTTATTCCTTGTATGCGGATTGGCGTACCCACAAACCCATCTGGTGGGCTGAAGATGTGCAGGGCTGGGTGCTTTCGCGCTACGAGGATGTGCGTACGGTGTTGAAGGAGCCGTCAAGTTTCTCCTCTGAACTACCTGCCTCTCGTGCACAGAACACGATGTCTTTGCCTTTGTTACACGATGATCCTCCGCGGCATACAGGGCTGCGGGCCATCGTCAATCGGTCCTTCACCTCCAAAGTGATGCGCGAGATCGAAAGCGATGTGGAAATCGTGGTTGCAGACTTGTTGAAAGAGGTGAATGCGGGCAAACCAGTCGATATTGCGGAAGTGCTCACAATACCTCTTCCGGTGGCGTTGATCGCCCATTTTATGGGCATCCCATTTGAACGCAAAGACGATTTTAAGAGATGGTCGGATAGCTTGACGGCAACCGGCACGGCCAAAACCATGGAAGAGCGCATGCCGGATATTCTCGAGATGATGGAGTTCTTCCGACAGGAAATTCCCAAACGTCGAGCCCAGCCCGGGGATGATCTGATCAGCAAGGTTGTGGCAGCCGAGGTAGAAGGGGAGACGCTGACGGAGAACGTCATCGTTGGATACTGCCAACTCTTACTGATCGCTGGCAACGAAACCACGACTAATCTCTTAAGTAATCTGTTGTACTACCTGGCGGATCACCCGAACGTGTGGGGCGCCTTGCGTTCAGATCCGGATAAGATTGATGTGGCGGTGGAAGAATGTCTGCGTTTTTCTCCCCCAGTCCATTGGATCAATCGCACGGTGCTGAAGGACACAGAGTTCCACGGCCAAAAAGTTGCCGCTGGTGAGTCTGTTTACACGTTACTTGCCTCAGCCAACCGAGATGAAGCACATTATGAAGACCCCAACAACTTTCGACTTGATCGACCGCGTAGCGATCACCATACGTTTGGTCATGGCATTCACTTTTGCATAGGTGCGCCGTTGGCGAGGATGGAAGCACGATATGCGATGCGTGGGTTGCTGGAAAGGTTTACGAACGTTGCACACGTGCCCGAAGCGGAAAACGAGCCCACCCATTCTTCGATGCTGCGCGGTTATCATCACTTATGGTTGCAGTTCAGTTGACCGATGAACATAGACTACGTGAAGTTTTATTTTGTGCTGTTCGCGACTGTCTGTTGCTTCGATACAAGGGCAGAACAACTCGAATTTGAGCTGGATCGTTATGCGCCTCAAGCGGAAGATTTGGCTCAGTGGATAGACAACTACCACCTGGTCATTGAGATGGGCCAGACGCCCGAGCACCTCAACAGGGCTTTTTCCGAGGAGGACCGGGCTGTTGCTAAGGCTCTAGAGGTCGCCTGCGAGATGCAGCTGCTGGCTTCTTGCCTGATGCACATAAAGACCAATCGTTTCGCAATCCTGCAAGCGCTCCCGACAAATCCAATGTACTGGTCTAAGTTTTGGCAGGTCGTTGAGCTGCCTAACTTCAGTCATCTGTCGCACGAAAATGATGATTTGACCAACGGTATGCGGCGGCTGATTCAAAATGCCAACTGGTGGTACTACCGAACCCTTGCGATGAACGGCGAGGTGGATACGGATAAGTTGCTATCGATGCAAGCGGCATTGAATCGTTGGCGTTCTGGCCATCAAACGCTGATCCACCGGATGTACGCTTGGGCGATTCAAGGAATTGCCTTCAACCAATTGAGCCATGCGATGGCGCAAGCTGGCCGGTCGCGGAATTCGGAGCTGTTGCGCGCGCTATCTGCGGCAAGCCGACCCCTTTCGCTTGCCTCGATGGCCTGGGGTCCGGTGGTCTGGATGGAAAGGGAGGCGGCTTTAGACAATCTAGAGCGCTTTGATTCTGACGCGCCGCTCACGGAGGAGGAATTACAGCAGGCGCTAGTGAATGTGCCGCTTGAATCCCAAGCTCGGAGCTTGGAGTTGTTATATGCAGATAAGAAACACTTCCTGAAGAACGATTACGATAATCTGGCCCTACAGGTGATCCCGAATTCCACAATACCCTGGCCAGAGTACTGGTTAAATGGTTTGCCGCAGATTCAGCTAGGACATGAGTCCTTATCCTTGTTGGCGATCGGTGCGTCAGCCTATAACCAATACGTGACGGCGGAGCGTAACGTGAACTTTCGAATGCATCTATTCGCCGCACTCGCTGACATATACAGCGGTGCTGTTTCCCCTGGCCCTCCAGCCAGACCTGCCCCGGAAAGCTGGCGTTGGGAATGGGTTGAAGGAGAGCGTCAGCGGGTCTGCCTGATAGGTGATGACATTCACCCCTCGACTCGAGAGACCAATATGGAGATTGAGCGATGGTGTGTCGATTTCTACAGCGACGAAGATATTGAGGTTTTATTGGTCGAGTAGTTTTTTCGTGCTTTTTGTACGCACAGCAAAGCTCGACAGAGATCGCACTGGGCGCGAAATGGTGGAGGCGGCGGGAGTTGAACCCGCGTCCGCTGGTCATCCGCTATTGGCTCTACATGCTTAGAGTCCGTCTATTAATTTAGCGTCAGACTACCAGACGGTCAGGGTGTCGTCCGCGAGCCCGATTAATTTTTACCCTTCAACCCCGGGCGAGGCATCCAGGCGATCCTGCTGCTTTGCCGTTCTCTTCTCCTAGCAGGAAACGAATCGAGAACGTAAGCGGGTTTTTTAGGCCGCTAGTGCGTAGTTTTCGTCGTTGGCAACTATAAAAGTTACTGCGATTGTTTTACGAGAGTCACAACCCTCTCGGCATGCACCGCAAGTTTCAGCACCCGCGTCGAAACCAAGTCGCCCCCTCAAAACTGAACTGCTTCACACTGAACTGCTTCACACAATGGTGAATCAATCCGGGTTAGTACTTGGTTTCGGCGCGTCAGTTTGCGAAGCAAACTGGATGTCTTTTGACAAAGCCAAAAGACCACACGTCTGTCAAACCAAGTCGCCCCCTCAGTTCTAAACGTCTTCCAGAATTGGAAGGCTTTAGAAAATTGCAAGATTTGTTTCGACGCGCCCAGTTTGCCTTGCAAACTGGATGGCTTTTAGCAAAGCCAAAAGACGACGCATCCAGAAACCTATCTCAGCATTGAAGGATATATGGTCCTTTCAGGCTAAAAATTGGGTAAAGGACTTTCCTCCTAAACATAAAAAAAGGGCTGGGGATCTTACCACTTCCGCAAACCCAATGTACCGGAATTTACGCACAACAATTTGCTGCGTAGGCCACTTTTTGACATGCTCAGGCTATGACCATCATCGCCATTTTGTCATTTATTGTGCAGCTCGGGCTGGGGTTTCACTGCTTGAAAACCGGCCGGACTAACCCGTGGCTTTCAATTATCCTGTTCGTGCCCCTGGTCGGGAGCCTGCTGTACTTTTTTACCCAGATGCTGCCGGAATTGCGTCAGGATCCAACTGCGCGTCGCGCCATGAAAACCGTCAGTGATGCCATTGATCCACAAAAACAGATGCGCCAGAAGCTGGAGGCGCTTGCAGAAAACGACAGTGCATCCAACCGCTTGGAGCTTGCGGATGAATGTATGCGCGGTGGGCTCTTCTCGGAGGCGCAAGAGCTTTACGAGGCTGCCCTGACCGGTCCTGATGAGTACGACCCGCACCTCCTCCTCAAGTTAGCTCAATCTCTGTTCGAGCAGGAACTTTATGCTCGAGCGCGTAGTGTGTTGGAAGATCTCATTGAACATAATCCAGAGTTTCAGTCTGCTGACGGACACCTGCTCTATGCCAAAACCTTGGAGGCATTGCAGGACAAATCGGTGGCAGAGGAATATGAAGTATTATTGTTGTCCTACCCTGGTGAAGAGGCTCGAGTCCGTTATGGTCTATACCTTAAGAACCAGGGTGAAATGGAAAGAGCTGATAAATTGTTTTCTGAAACCGTGGCCAAAGTCAGACGTGGACCCAAACACTACAAAAAGGCACAACAACGTTGGTTAGATATAGCCCAAGCCAACCTGGAGCAGGGGAGGCCCGATGATACATCGCACTAAGTCTCTGTTGCTTGCCAAGTTGGCTCTGGGTGTCTGGGTCTGCTTCAGTGCAAGTGTGGCATCCGCGTTGGATGCACGGGAATATATCGCCCGGGCAAAAGCATTGATTCAAGATGGGCAGTACAGTTTTGCCCGCCGTTATCTTGACCCTGCGGTGATCGCCCCGTTTATCAGCAGCGGTGAGCGTGCGCATGCCTATTACCTGCGCGGCTATTCATTCAGAGCTCAAGGACTCGATGTCTCGGCGCTGCGCGACTTTAATCGGGCCCTGGAATTTGACCCGGATAACGCCACCGTGCTGAACGAAGTCGGTTTTGCCTATGCTTATGGTCGTGGTGTCACCCAGGATAAATCGTTGGCCTATGGCTACTTTGACCAAGCCGCCACACGCAACAGCGCAGAAGGCCATTTCCAAAAAGGCCATGCGCTGCTTAATGGCGCGGGCGTTAAGAAGAATGTACCCGATGCCCGTGAAGCATTGTCCAAGGCGGCTGCCGGTGGTCACAACTATGCCATGCTCACATTGGCATCTAGCTACAGAGAACCTCATGTGGCTGAACCCCAGGCGGCGTTGGCGCAACAATGGTATGAGCGAGCCTGGGAAGCTGGGGTTTCCAGAGCGCTTTGGTTTTTAGGGCGCATGCACGAAAAGGGTGAGTTGGGCGAACCTGACCCTGCCCGAGCGGTGGAATATTATCTTGAAGCTTTAGACCAAGGCGTGGCGGTAGCAGGCGTCAGTCTGGCCTATGCCTACTTGACCGGCACCGGTGTGGCGGTTGATGAAGCGCGAGCGTTTGCACTATACGAACAAGCTGCAGCGGCTGGCCTGTCTTCTGGACAGGTTGGGCTTGGGCACATGTATGAGCACGGTATTGGGATAAAAGAGAATATCGATCGAGCCAGGTCTTTGTATATTGAGGCCGCGAATCGAGGCGATCGAAACGCACAACGACGGCTGGTGACCCACTACCTCAGCCAGCCCTCGCTGAAGGATCGAGGGCAGGCCTTACAATGGTCTGCGAAAGCTGCGGGGTCCGGAGACGCCCAAGCACAAAATGACTACGCCTGGCTGTTGGCCACCTCCAAATATTCGGAGCTTCGCAACGGCGTGCTGGCGGTTAACACAGCCTTGCAGGCGGTCGCCCAGGAACCAATCGCAGCCTATCTAGACACGCTGGCTGCTGCTTATGCAGAAGCCGGAAATTTTGAAAAGGCCGTCGAAACCCAACAGCGGGCGATCGAAGCGATTTCGACGAACCAAATGGATTTGATGGAAGAATTTCAGTCTCGCCTGCGGCTCTATCAAGAGAGCCAACCCTGGCGAGAGTAACAGCTTTCTGGTAAAACAGCCGCCGCATAACTGGGGTGGAAGAAGTCGGAGTGAGCATTGAGTATTGAACATAGGCGGACTGAGGCGGTCTTCGCCATTGTTACCGATCTGTTTGCAGATGGTAGAGACAGCATTCGTCCGGGGGACGTCAGCGAGGTGCTGCGAGAGCAAAACGCCCCAATAGGATCCTGGCAGGTGCGCGCAGAGTTCAGCCTTCTGGAGGCAGATGGTCGCCTGGTATGTGATGAAGAAACCGGTGATTGGCATCTGGGAGATGTTGCTGAACAGTCTGCTCAGCAGGACGAAAAGGCAGAGAAGACGGCCTGAATGCAATGCAAACTACCGTAGACCTAAGTGCCCTGCCGGATATTCCCAATAAGGGCCGAATTGCCATTCTCAAGTCCAAATGGTACCCGGATCTGGTGGGGAATATGGCCAGCGCTTGTCACCAGACCCTGGCAGAGTACGGCTACCAGCAGATTGAAGAATACACCCTCCCAGGTTCTCTGGAGTTACCGCTGGCAGCGCGTGATCTGTTGGCGACGGACAAGGACAACTCACTGGATGCCATTGTCTGCTTTGGCATCATTGTAAAAGGTGACACGCTGCATTTTGAGATGATAAGTAATGAGTGTATGCGTGGCCTTGGAGAAGTGATGCACGAATTTCGCCGCCCTATCGTGGTTGAGGTCATTCCCGTCTTCGAGATGCAACAAGCCATCGATCGAGCCTCGGATGACAAATATAATAAAGGGTATGAGGCAGCCGCCGCGGCAATCGAGATGGTGGCTTTTCGTCAAGCGCTCGGCGCTTGATCAGCGATTGCTGGATTTCATCAAGCGCGCTTTGTCGCGCTGCCAATCTTTTTCTTTCACCGAGGCCCGTTTGTCATGCTGTTGTTTACCCTTGGCCAGGGCGATTTCGCACTTCACTTTGTTGCCTTTCCAATACAACGCTAAAGGTACACAGGTGTAACCTTTTTGTTGGGTGGCAACAAATATTTGGGCGATTTCCCTGGCGTGCAGGAGCAGCTTGCGCATGCGTTGCGGTTCCGCCACCACATGGGTTGAAGCGCTCGTCAAAGGGGTGATGTTAGCGCTGGAGAGATACGCTTCACCCTGGTGCAGATTAATGTAGGCGTCAGTCAGCTGCACACGGCCGTCTCTGATACTTTTCACCTCCCACCCCTGCAAGGCAAGACCTGCTTCAAACGTGGTTTCGATAAAGTAGTCTCGGCGCGCTCTGCGATTCTGAGCGATGCTGCCTGGTGCTGCTTTTTTCTTGCTGGCCATAAAATGACTCGTAGATAACCCGATGCGTTACAACCGATTTGGGGAGCGGACTTTACCCGCTTTGGGTTGGTTGCGAAACCGCTGCCGTGCGGGCTGCACAAGGTGTTGCGGTGCAGCAGTGGGGCGTACAATGCAATACAATTGGTTGGACGGTTTAATAAGAAGAAATTGATATGGCCTTGGGATCTGACTCTACGCAATCGAAGAACATGTGGTCCAGTCGCTGGTTGTTTGTATTAGCCGCTGCCGGCTCGGCAGTCGGCTTGGGAAACATCTGGAAGTTCCCCTATATCACAGGTGAGAATGGCGGTGGTGCATTTGTCTTGATCTACCTGGCCTGCGTCGCCCTGGTAGGCATACCGATTATGATGTCGGAAGTCTTGTTAGGTCGTGCAGGCCGTGCCAGTCCCATCAACGCCATGCGTAAGCTCGCCAAAAAGGCCAGCAAAGGCAATGGCTGGGTGTTTATTGGGTGGATGGGTGTCGCAGCGGGGTTTCTGATCCTATCCTATTACGCGGTCATCGCAGGATGGGCGCTGAACTATATCTGGTTGACGGCCAGCGGTACCTTTGAGGGCGCTTCGGCGGATGTTGCCAGCACCACGTTTAACAACTTTCTCGCCGACCCGGTGCAGCTGGTTATTTGGCAGACCCTGTTTATGGTGTTGACCGTTTGGATTGTTGGGCGTGGCGTCAGTAAAGGACTGGAAACAGCGATCCGCTTGTTTATGCCGCTATTGTTTGTTTTGTTGATTGTGCTGTTGGGTTACGCGGTGACCTCTGGCGGATTTGAGCGTGGCGTTGCGTTCATGTTCGATCTCAAGTTTGATCAGGTGACGCCGGAAACATGGCTGATCGCCATGGGCCAGGCGTTTTTCACTCTGAGTCTGGGTATGGGAACCATGATGGCCTATGGCAGCTATGTCCCCTCAGATGCGGGCATTGGCAGCACGGTGCTGACGATCGCCGTGCTGGATACTGTGGTTGCCTTGTCAGCTGGCCTCGCCATATTCCCAATTGTTTTCGCCAATGGGTTAGAAGCCGGGCAAGGTCCTGGTTTGATGTTCGTGACCATTCCACTGGCGTTTGGGCAGCTTCCTCTGGGCGCCGTGTTTGGCACCGTCTTTTTTGTGCTGGTCAGCTTTGCCGCGATTACCTCTGCAATCTCACTGACCGAACCCGCACTGTCCTACCTGGTGGAGGAATACAACGCAAAACGCAAGCGAGTTGCGATCAGTTTAGGTGTGATGTGCTGGATCATCGGCCTGGGCACGGTGTTCTCGTTCAACATCTGGCCCGATAGCCTGATCGGAGATTTGAACTTCTTTGGTCTGGTGGATTACATCTCGCAAAATATCATGCTACCGCTAGGTGGATTGTTGATCGCGGTCTTTGCGGTCTGGGCGTTACCCAAAGATATTTTGCAGGAGCAACTGGGATTTGCTTCGGGCGCTCCGTTGTGGCTTTGGTACATCGTGGGTGGCGTGATCGCGCCTGTGGGCGTGCTGGCGGTCTTTGTCTACACCATTCTGCCGCTCTTTCAGGGCTTGATGTCTTAAGCATCAGATGTCGCAAGTATCGCGGTCAGCGTTGTTGATGGTGCCGGTTGAAGTTGCTTACAGGGTTGTGGTTGATGTGGCCAGTTACCCAGAATTTTTGCCAGCGTGTCACGCAACACAAATCATTGAACAAGAGGAATCTGGCTTAACAGCATCGGTCACGGTGGGTGGCCGCGTTGGCGGTAAGACCCTGGAAGAGAGGTTTGTGACTCGGAATGTACACATTCCGAATCAGCAAATTGATATGACGCTAAGTGATGGTCCGTTTGAGAAGCTGGAAGGGCGCTGGGTCTTCAAGCAACTGGGTGAGGTGGGTTGCAAGATAGAAGTGACAATCGAATACGTCCCCAGAGGGGTCTTGGCAAGGCTGTTGTCTGCGCTGGTCGATCCTATGGCCAGCAGATTAGTGGATGCCTTCAGTCAACGCATCGAAAGCGTTGCGGCGCAGAACTGACCGCGCGGAACAGAACCGCGTTAGCTGGCTTTTTCTGCTGTGTTCGCAGTTGCGGCTGAGCCCTCATTTTCCCCCACGGAAGGTTCACCCGCAGAAGGTTCTGCGGCCGAAGGGGCGAGATCTCCGGTGAAGTAGGCCAGTACTTCATTCTCAAAATAAAGCGTGACATGAATATTTTGAGAGACATAACCTGGTATCTCCAGATTATAGATATAGTCCCAGCGATTTTCGTCAAAGGTACTCTGGATGACCGGCTCACCCATGATGTAAGCGACCTGATTGCGTGTCATGCCCGGCTTCAGCCGATCAATCATTTCCTGGGTCAGAACGTTGCCTTGTTGGACAGTCACTTTGTGCACACGTGGAATTTTGAGCTTTGGTAAGCCAATGCTGCAACCGCTGGTCAAAAGGGCCAGGATGCTCAAGGTTGCGATGTACTTGAAGGTTGTTCTGTGCATAGTCGAAGCTCGATGTCAGCGCGCGATCATACGGAAAATTTCAGGGGAATGCGATCTACACAAATGCTCAGGCCACGGCTTGCGCCAGCAAGCTCCGAGCATAGTCCTTGGTCTTGTCCGTGATATCAGCTCCGGCCAGCATCCGTGCCAACTCATCCACACGCATGCTGTCATCCAGCGCTTCAATTTCAGTCTGGTTGCCCTGTTTCAAAACCCGGTAATGGCGATTGCCAAGGGCAGCGACTTGAGGCGCATGGGTAACACATAAAACCTGCGTATGCTGACCCAGATCACGAAGGATCCGGCCCACCGTATCTGCAGTGGTGCCCCCCACTCCCACATCTGCCTCGTCCAGAACCAGGCAGGGGAGTTGGCTGTGTTGGGCCGCTACTATCTGGATTGAAAGGCTGATTCTGGTCTGTTCGCCTCCCGAGGCAATCTGGGTGAGAGGGCCTGGCTCAAATTCCTTGTTGGTGGTGACCATAAATTCGATGCGATCAATGCCATGCTCTCCCTGGGTTTCACTGAAGGCCATATCGAAACGGCCCTGGGAAATGCCCAGTTCCTGCATATAGTGGCTGACCAAGCTGGCAAAAATAGGTGCGGCTTTCTTGCGCTTGTTAGACAGGGTCTGGGCCCGTTTGGCAAATCTTTCCTGGGCCGCATGCATTGCGGCTTCCAAAGACTCCAGATTTGCCTCGGAATGATCGATGGCATCCAGCTCCTGACGCAGTTCCTCGGTATGGTTGGGTAACGCGCCCGCCTCTACGTTGTGTTTACGGGCCAGGTCTTGGGCCATGTTCAAACGATGTTCGGTCTTCTGCAGCGCGTTAGGGTCTATGATAACCTGGTCAGAGTAGCGCGACAGGTCACGGGCTGCATCGTCAAACAGCGCAAGCGCTGCGCTAAGATTCGCCTGAGCTGAGGTGAGATCCTGGTGGTCGTCTTGAATACTTTCCACCGCGCGGACGTTGGCGCGCAGGTCGTCCAACGTGTCCAGATCCTGTTGTGCTTTCTGCAATATGACCAGCGTATCATGAGCTGAGGCCAATCTTTTGTGTTCTGCATCCAGGGAATCAAACTCTCCATCCGCCAGAGCAAACTCCTCCAGCTCGTTCAACTGGTAGGTCAGAAGATCCTTTTTGTCCTGGGCCCGAGTCACCTCCTCCTGCAAGCGGTGTAGATTTTCCTGTTGGGCCTGCCAATCCCGGAACAGATCCTGAACTTCCGCCGCTAGAACCTGGGTGCCTGCGTAGTCATCCAACAGCTGTAGCTGTACGGCCCTGTTTGAGAGTTGAATGTGCTCGTTTTGACCATGTACATCAACCAACAGGTCTCCAATCTGTCTTAGAAAAGTAGTGGTGACAGGTACGCCATTGATGAAAGCTCGGGAGCGACCCTGGTTGGAGACAACGCGCCGGATCAAACAGGATTGTGGCTCTTCGTCCAACAGATCTGCTTCCAGCAACATGGCCTGCACGTGGGGTAGATTGCTCAGGTCAAATTCTGCGTTGACGTCTGCTTTTTCCGTGCTCGGTCTTACAGTTTCAGCACTGGCCCGGTTGCCCAGGATCAGTCCCAGTGCTGACAGCAATATAGATTTACCTGCGCCAGATTCCCCTGTGACGGCTGAAAGACCTGGACCAAAGTCGATTTCAAGGTGTTCGACTAGAACAAAGTTTTTCAGATTCAGGTGCTTCAGCATGGACGGAGTCTAGCAGAGCGGTCGATCATACTGGTATAAGAAATGCCTTCGTTGTAACGTGAGGGTCAAGAATAGTTCTGATCTGGAACGAGGTTAACGTGGCCGGTGAATTAATCGATTCATCAGTGAGCAATCAGATAGATGCCCGCGCGCAGCAGCTCTTCAAGCTGCTCGTTGAGCAATATATTGCAGACGGTAATCCGGTAGCATCCAAATCTCTTGCGCTGCTCCCGGACGTTGCGGTGTCCTCCGCCACCGTGCGCAATGTGATGGGTGATCTTGAAACCCTCGGCTTGGTTACGTCACCTCACACCTCTGCGGGCAAGATCCCAACCAATCAGGGCTATCGATTTTTTGTAGATTGTTTACTGAATGTAGAGCCCTGGGCTCAGGAGCGGGTGCAAGAGATTGAAGCTGAACTGAATCCTGATATGGCGCCAAATGAGCTGGTTGCCTCCGCTTCAGACCTGCTTGCTCAGGTGACTCAGATGACCTGCCTGATTACCACCCCGCAAAGAAATCAAGTCAGCCTGCGGCACATTGAATTTGTGCGTCTTGATGAAGAACGAGTGCTGGTGATTCTGGTACTCAACGACCGGGAAGTGCAGAACCGGGTGATTCGCGTGGAACGAAAGTTCAGTGATGTGGAGCTGACCCAATCGGCTAACTTTCTAAACCGGGAATTTGGCGGTCGTCCTTTGCTTGATATTCGTCGTGAGATTATCCAGAGCATGCAGGCCGACAAGGATCGCATGGATCAGTTGATGCAAAGTGCTTTGGATATGGCCCACGCCGCATTCTCCGAAGCTACGGACGAAGAAGACCATGAGTTGGTTGTCTCCGGTGAAAGTCGCTTGCTGGACTTTACCGCAGATACCGATACCGTCCGAACCCTCTTTGACGCAGTCTCCCGCAAAGGGAGGGTGTTGCACCTGCTTGATGAGTGCCTCCAGTCCAGTGGTGTGCAGTTGTTTATTGGTGAAGAATCCGGCTACAAACCCCTGGGGGATATGTCGCTGGTCACATCCTCGTACGAACTCAGCGGGGAGGTGGCTGGTGTCCTTGGCGTAATCGGTCCGACGCGTATGGACTATAAAGACATCATTCCGGTGGTAGATGTGACAGCGCGCTTGCTAAGCGCAGCGATGCGCAACGCCTGATTCCTCATTTTTCCCACCTTTTTATGGCCTGGACGCTTGCAAAAAGCTGAGGCATCCCCATGATTGCGGTCCCACTGGAGGTACGCGGAAAACAACCATGGCGAGTGACAAGCCAAACCCGAATGAAGAACCCACAGCAGAGCAGCCCACCCAAGAAGAGCCGACGGCAGAAGACCTGAATGAGATTGAAGCCGAGGCCAATGAGGCTGCGGTAGAAGATCCCGATGTTGCGCAAGCACCGGTCACGGAGGAGTCGGATGAGGTGGGCGCGGTGTCGGAGTTGAAAGACCAACTCCTGCGCCAGATGGCCGAGGTTGAGAACATCAAGCGGCGAGCAGCACGAGACGTGGAAAATGCTCACAAGTTCGCGACCGAGAAGCTCTTGAACGAATTGTTTCCGGTGCTCGATAGCCTGGAGAAAGCGGTTGAGACCGCCACCGCCACCGAGGGTGCGCAGGCCATTGCTGAAGGCGTGTCGCTTTCTCTCAAGCTATTTGTCGATACCCTGTCAAAGAACGGGGTCGAACAGATAGATCCGCTGGGACAGCCTTTTGATCCGCAGCTTCACGAGGCCATGACGATGGTCCCCAATCCCGACGCAGAGCCGAACTCTGTCATGGACGTGATGGCCAAAGGTTACGTACTCAACGGTCGATTGGTCAGAGCGGCAAAAGTCATTGTGGTCAAAGGCGACTAATAGACGGTCAGCAGGCGATAAAGAGGCGATTAAAGCTGTCTCTAAATTAACCCAATTCAGCCCTTGAAAGTCTCCTGGTCAGACCAAATATAGGGTTCAGGTAAGTTTTAACATTTAACGAATAAAGGATCGTAGTAGGTATAAACATGGGCAAGATCATTGGAATCGACTTAGGTACGACCAACTCCTGTGTGGCAGTAATGGATGGCAATGATGCTCGCGTCATTGAGAACTCCGAAGGTGATCGCACAACACCATCTATCATCGCGTATACCGACGATGGTGAAATCCTGGTTGGACAAAACGCCAAACGACAGGCGGTGACGAACCCCAACAATACGTTGTTTGCGGTAAAACGTTTGATCGGGCGGAAGTTCGCGGATGATGTTGTTCAGAAAGACATCAAGATGGTGCCTTATACGATTTCAGAGGCGTCTAATGGGGATGCCTGGATTGAGGTGAAAGGCGAAAAACTCGCGCCCCCTCAGATCTCTGCTGAAACGCTGAAGAAGATGAAAAAGACCGCTGAAGAATATCTTGGCGAAGAGGTTTCTGAAGCGGTGATTACTGTGCCCGCATATTTTAATGACTCCCAGCGCCAGGCGACCAAAGATGCCGGAAAAATTGCTGGTTTGGACGTTAAGCGAATCATTAACGAACCCACAGCCGCGGCGTTGGCCTATGGTCTGGATAAGAGTCGTGGAGATGCAAAAATTGCGGTCTACGATCTGGGTGGTGGCACCTTCGACGTTTCTATCATCGAGATTGCAGAAGTAGACGGAGAACACCAGTTTGAAGTGCTCTCTACCAATGGCGACACCTTCCTGGGTGGTGAAGATTTTGACCTGCGCATCATCGATTATCTTGCAGATGAGTTTAAGAAGGAAAACAGTGTGGATCTGCATAATGATCCACTGGCCCTGCAACGTCTGAAAGAGGCTGCAGAAAAGGCCAAGATTGAGCTTTCCAACTCGCAGCAGACAGAAATCAATCTGCCCTACATCACGGCAGATCAAACTGGTCCCAAGCATCTGGTGTTAAAACTCACTCGAGCCAAACTGGAGTCACTGGTTGAAGATCTGGCTGAACGTACCATCTCGCCAATCCAGACTGCGCTGGATGATGCATCGCTCACGGTCAGCGACATCGATGATGTCATCCTGGTTGGTGGTCAGACCCGTATGCCGTTGGTCCAGGAAAAAGTTAAGAATTTCTTTGGCAAAGAAGCGCGTCGTGACGTGAATCCGGATGAAGCAGTGGCCATGGGTGCTGCCATTCAGGCTGCGGTTCTCGCAGGGGATGTGACGGACGTATTGTTGTTGGACGTCACACCATTGTCCCTGGGGATTGAGACTCTAGGTCAGGTCATGAGTGTGTTGATCGAGAAGAACACCACTATTCCGACCAAGAAAACCCAGGTGTTCTCTACGGCGGATGATAATCAAAGTGCGGTGACCATCCACGTATTGCAGGGTGAACGCAAACAAGCGTCGGGCAATAAGAGTCTGGGGCAGTTCAATCTTGAAGGCATTCCTCCTTCTCCCCGAGGTGTACCACAAATTGAGGTGGCCTTTGATCTGGACGCCAACGGCATCCTGAACGTGTCAGCAAAAGACAAAGCCACGGGCAAAGAGCAGTCTATTGTCATCAAAGCCTCCAGTGGTTTGTCGGATGACGAGATCGAGCAAATGGTTCGGGATGCAGAAGCACATTCTGAAGAAGACAAAAAGTTCGAAGAAATGGTGCAGCTGCGCAATCAGGCGGATGGACTGGTCCATGGTGCGCGTAAAGCGGTTGAAGATGCGGGCGATATCGCAACCCAAGAAGAAAAGGATGCGATTGAAGCGGGTGCTAAGGCACTTGAAGAAGCGCTGCAGGGTGACAACAAAGAAGACATCGAGGCCAAGATGCAGACGTTGTCCGAAGCGTCTGCCGGACTAGCTCAGAAAATGTATGCCCAGCAAGCCGAAGAGGCTGATCCTGGTGCTGAGGGTGCGCAAGCGTCGGATGGGCCAGCTGATGATGCCGTCGATGCCGAATTCGAAGAAGTTAAAGATCAGGAAAACAAGTAACCCGCCTGATCAGCGTTAAGTAAGCGTTCGCGTGTGGGGGTGATCTCCCACACGCATTTTTGTGTCCGCTATAGATTTAACAAAGGAATAACCGATGTCCAAACGTGACTACTATGAAGTACTTGGCGTAGGCCGAGACGCCTCGGAAGGTGATCTCAAGAAGTCCTATCGACGTTTGGCGATGAAGTATCACCCTGACAGAAACCCCGATGATCCGGAGGCAGAAGAAAAGTTCAAAGAAGCCAGTGAAGCTTATGAGATCTTAAATGATCCGGAGAAGCGTCAGGCCTACGATCAATTTGGCCATGCCGGAGTGGATCCCAGTCAAGGGGGTGCAGGTGGCTTCAGCTTTGAAGGGAATTTTGGCGACATTTTTGGGGATGTCTTTGGAGACATCTTTGGTGGTGGTCGCGGACGCGGTGGTGGTCCGGGCAGGGGCTCAGATCTGCGCTACAACATGCACCTGGATCTGGAACAAGCGGTTCATGGAGATACCGTTGAAATCAGAATTCCGGTTCTCGCAGGCTGTGAAGAATGTGATGGCAGCGGCTCAGCGCCGGGGACTTCCCCGGTAACCTGTCCAGATTGCCAGGGCACTGGTCAAATTAGAGTGTCACAAGGGTTCTTTTCGCTGCAACAAACGTGTCCGCGTTGTCGAGGGCAGGGTCGAATTATTACAGACCCCTGTCGAAGCTGTGGCGGGGCGGGCCGCACGGAAAAGCGTAAGACGCTGTCCGTTAAGGTGCCCGCAGGTGTGGACAGCGGAGATCGGATTCGCCTGACCGGCGAAGGTGAAGCCGGTGTACATGGCGGACCACCGGGTGATTTGTATGTCCAGGTTGAGGTCAATGATCACCCGATATTTGTGCGGGATGGAAGACATCTTTACTGTGAAGTCCCGATTTCGTTTCCCGATGCAGCCTTGGGTGGCGAACTGGAAGTGCCTACTTTGGATGGACGCGTGAAGCTGAAGATTCCGGCGGAAACCCAAACAGGTAAGGTGTTTCGTCTACGTGGCAAGGGGGTCACCCAGGTGCGCGGCGGCGGTGTTGGTGATCTCTTGTGCAAAGTTGTTGTAGAGACTCCGGTTAAACTCACAGATGAGCAAAAGGCATTGGTCGAACAACTCAAAGCGACTTTGAACGGCAGCGAAAAACACTCTCCAAAAGAGAAATCGTGGTTTGACGGGGTCAAAGATTTCATCGACGGATTAAAACCCTGACCTTAAACTTCCCCTTGTACTGACTTTTTAAGGAGATCACCGTGATCAACGTGGCGGTGACAGGTGCTGCCGGTCGTATGGGCAAAACCCTAATTCAATCGATACACGAGGCAGAAGACTTATGCCTGGGAGCGGCGTTTGAACATCCCCAAAGCCCAGCGGTTGGGCAAGATGCCGGCGAAGTTGCTGGGGTAGGGCACCTCGGGGTAGAGATTGTATCGGATGCGGCAGCGGTGGTTGATCATTTTGATGTGGTCATTGACTTCACTGTGCCCGATGCAACCGTTGCACTGGCTGGTACTTGTGGTGGTACTGGAAAGGCCATGGTGGTCGGCACAACCGGGTTTACCGATGAGCAGCTGTCTCAGCTGCATCAACACGCCGCTGCAATCCCGCTGTTCATGGCGCCAAATATGAGTCTGGGTGTGAATCTGACGTTCAAGCTCATTGAGCTTGCTGCCAGAGCCCTGGGTGACAGCGTTGATGTGGAAGTCTTGGAAGCTCATCACCGGCATAAAATTGATGCGCCGTCCGGTACTGCGGTGCGTATGGGGGAGATCCTAGCCGAAACCCTGGATCGAGATCTGGAGACCGATGCAGTCTATGGTCGCCAAGGCATTACGGGTGCTCGTAACAGACAGACCATTGGCTTCAGCACCATGCGGGGCGGCGATATCGTCGGAGAACACACCGTGATGTTTGCTGGTGAGGGAGAGCGGATCGAGATCACCCATCGTGCGCAGAGCCGGTCCAATTTTGCACATGGGGCGCTGACGGCGGCCCGATACGTGGTTGGGCAGGCGCCCGGTCGATACAATATGCAGCAGCTGTTGGATCTCTGAAATACAGCTCAGTAATGAACGAACTGCCTTTTAAGCGTGCTGGAAGGGTAAGTTTCTGATGATTTTTGTCGCACTTATCATTAAACTTTCGCCCCCAAGCTGACAGGGTGTTACACCCTGAGCCCATCCGATCAGACGCGCTTTCCCAACGCCAGATCGCGAAACATTAGTTCGTAGACAATAGCCAAAAACGAAAAACTCGAGTGTAGCGGAGCGCTGCGCCAAGGGTTCGGCTAGGCGAGAAGAAAGGGGACTGGCGTTGAAGTTGGAAGACGTCACTAAAATTTAACTGCATATAGTTTTGGGGGTGATACTTGATACCGGCTTTACTTGCACTCGAAGACGGTAGTGTTTTCTACGGCCAATCCATCGGCAAAGAAGGTACTAGCGTCGGTGAGGTGGTTTTTAATACAGCCATGACAGGCTATCAGGAGATTCTCACTGATCCATCTTATGCCAAACAAATTGTCACCCTGACCTACCCCCAGATCGGCAACACAGGTACCAACGACGAAGACAACGAATCAGACCAGGCCTGGTGCGCCGGTCTGGTGATTCGTCAAACACCAAAACGCGTCAGCAGCTGGCGGTCTCAAGCTTCGCTGCAGGAGTTTCTTGAAGCACAGAATGTGGTGGCGATTGCTGATGTCGACACACGACGATTGACCAAACTGATTCGAGAAAAGGGCGCTTTGGCAGGTTGCATTCTCGCAGGCTCAGAAGCGGGCACTGCTGCGGGCGAGGCAAAGGCGCTTGCCGCGGCGCAAGATTTTCCGGGGTTGCAGGGTATGGACCTTGCTCAAGTTGTAACCGGTGAGCGCCGCTCCTGGCGCCAAACGACCTGGACACTGGAGGGTGGGTATGGTGAGCTCACCGACCCCAAATACAAAGTGGTCGCTTATGACTTCGGGGTAAAGCGCAACATTTTGCGGTTGCTGGCCGAACGCGGCTGTGATCTGACCGTGGTACCTGCTCAGACTCCCGCGGAAGATGTGTTGGCCATGAATCCCGACGGGATCTTTTTATCAAATGGACCTGGTGATCCTGAGCCTTGCGACTACGCCATTGAGGCGATAAAAAATTTACTTCGTTCCAAGATCCCAATCTTTGGGATCTGCCTGGGACATCAGCTGTTGTCATTGGCCAGCGGCGCGAGCACGGTCAAGATGCCCCACGGACATCATGGCGCCAACCACCCCGTCCAGGATCAGGAAGGCGGCCAGGTGATTATCACGAGCCAAAACCACGGGTTTGCGGTAGACGGCGATACGCTTCCGGACAATCTCAAGTGCACCCACGTTTCATTGTTTGATGGCACTGTGCAGGGTGTTGAGCGTACCGACGTCCCGGCGTTCAGTTTTCAAGGACACCCGGAGGCCAGTCCTGGGCCGCAAGATTGTGTGTATTTATTCGATAAGTTCATTGGCCAGATGGAACAGGCGGGGGGTGCTTAACCAATGCCAAAGCGTAGTGATATAGAGAGTATTCTGATTCTCGGGGCCGGTCCCATCGTGATCGGGCAGGCCTGTGAATTCGACTATTCCGGCGCGCAGGCCTGCAAGGCTTTGCGTGAAGAAGGCTATCGCGTGATCCTGGTGAACTCCAACCCGGCCACGATCATGACGGATCCAGCGATGGCCGATGCTACTTACATCGAACCGGTGGAATGGAAAACGGTTGAACGCATCATTGCGCAAGAAAAGCCCGACGCACTGCTGCCCACAATGGGTGGTCAGACCGCGTTGAACTGTGCGCTGGATCTGGAGCGTGAAGGTGTCCTTGAAACTCATGGCGTAGAAATGATCGGCGCGACTCAGGATGCCATCGACAAAGCAGAAGATCGGGAGCGATTTGATCGTGCGATGAAAAGCATTGGTCTGGGCACGCCGCGTTCTGCCATCGCGCACAGTTTAGAAGAAGCGATTCAAGTGCAAAGCCAGCTTGGTTTTCCCTGTGTCATCCGACCTTCGTTCACCCTTGGTGGTAGCGGCGGGGGAATTGCGTACAACCAGGAAGAGTTTGTTGAAATTTGTACTCGAGGTCTGGAATTGTCGCCAACTACCGAGTTATTGATCGATGAGTCATTGCTGGGTTGGAAAGAATTTGAAATGGAGGTGGTGCGGGACCGTGCGGACAACTGCATCATCGTCTGCGCGATTGAAAATCTGGACCCCATGGGTATTCACACTGGGGACAGTATTACCGTAGCCCCCAGCCAGACGCTGACGGACAAAGAGTATCAGCTGCTGCGTAACGCAAGCATCGCGGTACTGCGAGAGATTGGCGTTGATACCGGTGGATCCAATGTGCAGTTTGCGATTCATCCTGACAATGGACGCATTGTGGTGATCGAGATGAACCCCCGTGTATCGCGCTCTTCGGCTCTGGCGTCTAAGGCCACCGGCTTTCCGATAGCCAAGGTAGCGGCAAAACTTGCCGTGGGTTACACCTTGGATGAGCTGGAAAACGACATTACCGGGGGGGTTACGCCGGCCTCTTTTGAGCCCAGCATCGATTACGTAGTGACTAAGATTCCTCGGTTCACATTTGAGAAATTTCCGCAGGCAGATCCGCGCCTGACCACTCAGATGAAATCTGTTGGCGAAGTCATGGCCATTGGCCGGACGTTTCAGGAGTCCTTGCAAAAGGCGCTGCGAGGATTGGAAACGGGGATGACCGGTTTTGATGACGTCCTGGATCACGGGTCTGATGAAGCCGATAACATCCTTCGCTCCGAGCTGGCCAGTGCCGGGCCAACTCGCCTTTGGTATGTGGCAGATGCCTTCCGGCGTGAGATGACGCTGGAGGAAGTGTTTGAGATCACCTCGATCGACCCTTGGTTTCTGGCAGAAATTGAAGATCTGATCAGTACCGAAACCCAGCTTAAGCATCAGGCTGCCGAAGCCATTACAAAACAAGAGTGGTATGGGCTGAAGCGCAAGGGCTTCAGCGATGCGAGGTTGGCAAAACTACTTGCGTCAGAAGAGGCTACGGTGAGAAGCCTGCGGCAGGACCTGGGCGTGCGTCCCGTTTATCGGCGGGTGGATACCTGCGCAGCCGAATTTCCAGCGACCAGCGCCTATATGTACTCTACCTTTGAAGAAGAATGTGAGTCGCAGCCTTCTGATCGCCAGAAGATCATGGTCCTGGGCGGCGGCCCCAACAGAATTGGTCAGGGGATTGAGTTTGATTATTGTTGCGTGCATGCCGCACTGGCAATGCGTGAAGATGGTTATGAAACCATCATGGTTAACTGTAATCCTGAAACCGTATCCACGGACTACGATACGTCGGATCGGCTGTATTTTGAGCCGGTCACCCTGGAAGATGTGTTGGCTATTGTTGATATCGAGCAGCCCACTGGCGTAATCGTTCAGTTTGGGGGGCAAACGCCTCTGAAGCTCGTCAATGACTTAGAGGCTGCAGGGGTGCCAATTATCGGGACCAGTCCCGATGCCATTGATCGAGCAGAAGATCGGGAGCGATTTCAGCAGTTAGTAGAGAAGCTGGAGCTGCGTCAACCGGATAATCGGGTGGCCAGCAATCTAAAACAAGGCCTTGAACGTGCTGCGGAAATTGGCTATCCGATTGTGGTACGCCCCTCCTATGTATTGGGTGGCCGGGCGATGGAGATTGTCTACAGCGACGATGAGCTCACCCAATACATGCAGAACGCCGTTGATGTTTCAAATGATTCTCCGGTTCTTCTGGACCGCTTCTTGGATCAAGCTTTGGAAGTTGATGTGGATGTAGTTTCCGACGGTCAACAGGTCGTAGTTGGCGCGATCATGCAGCACATTGAACAAGCCGGTGTGCACTCCGGCGATTCTGCATGCTCTCTCCCGCCGTACGCGTTGGATGCGCAGATTCAGGATCAGATTCGGGATCAGGTTAAAGACATTGCCCTTGAGCTGGGAGTTGTTGGTCTCATGAACGTCCAGATGGCAGTGCAGGGTGCCGATGTGTTTGTGTTGGAGGTGAATCCGCGCGCTTCAAGGACGGTACCGTTTGTCTCCAAATGTATTGGATTATCTTTGGCCAAGGTGGCAGCGCGCTGTATGGCTGGCCAGACGCTGGCGTCGCAGGGCTTTGAGAATGAGATTATTCCTACTTACTTCAACGTCAAAGAGTCTGTTTTTCCGTTTGTTAAATTCCCTGGTGTAGACCCGATACTGGGACCGGAAATGAAATCTACCGGGGAAGTCATGGGTGTGGGTGAGAGCTTTGGTGAGGCGTTTGCGAAAGCTTCGCTGGGGGGCGGTGAAATCCTACCGTCTGGTGGCCGAGCATTTATCAGTGTGAAAGACTCTGATAAGCCAGCTGTTGCCGATGTTGCCCGTCAGCTTGCCGAACTTGACTTCGACCTGGTTGCGACCCCGGGAACGCAGAAGATACTTTTAGACGCCGGCATCGAGTGCAGCTTGATCAATAAGGTGAATCATGGTCGTCCCAATGTGTCCGACATGCTCAAGAACGAACAAATAGACCTGATTGTGAACACCACTGAAGGACGGCAATCCATTGCAGATTCTGCATTGATTCGGCGACTGGCCTTGCAGAATAGAGTTTGTTACACGACCACCATGGCTGGTGGTGAAGCGATTGCAATTGCCATTAAACAAGGCTTAGGCTCTGCAGTAAGGCGGTTACAGGCCATGCACACCGAGTTGTAGTGACTCATGTAAAGTTGTCGCGACCCTTACAGAGTTGAAGCTGAGAGTTACAACGAACAGTTGAAACGAATTGTGCAAAAAAGAAAATAAAGCGGACTAGAGTTAACAAGTTATGCCCATACCAATGACAGTTGAAGGTGCGGAAAGCCTTCGCGAAGAATTACAGGAGCGTAAGTCCGTCCTGCGTCCTGAAATTACCCAGGCCATAGCTGAAGCTCGGGAGCATGGCGATCTGAAAGAAAATGCTGAATATCATGCGGCGCGAGAGCAACAAGGGTTCAACGAAGGTCGCATCCAGGAAATTGAAGGGAAACTCGCGGACGCTCAAATAATCGATATCTCGAAAATTCCCGAGTCCGACAAGGTTATTTTTGGGGTGACCGTCACTCTGGTCGATTGCGAAACCGATCAAGAGACAACCTACAAAATTGTCGGGGAAGACGAGGCTGAGCTCAAAGAGGGTAAGCTTTCGGTGATGTCCCCCATCGCACGAGGATTAATCGGCAAGCAGGTGGGAGATGTGGTGACCGTGTCTACGCCGGGAGGCGATCAGGAGTTTGAAATCGACTCGGTAAAGCATCTCTGACCCTCATCGCTCAGGTATATCTGAGAATATTTGAGAGTTTCGGGTTGGCTTTGGGGTTGTTTCGATACAGCACCACCATTTTTCCAATGCGCTGAACCACCTCGGCACTGCAGGCTGCAGCCAAATTGTCTGCTGCTGCGTTGCGAACTTCTTTTTCAAGCAAAGCAATTTTCACCTTGATGAGCTCATGGTCGGTGAGTGCCCGATCGGTTTCGTCCTTAACACCCTCGCTGATCGCTGCATCTGCGAGGGTGACGACGGCATCTAGATGATGAGCAATCTGACGGAACTGTTTCTTTTCACGGCTTGTTAGAGTCATTGGTGTATTCTAGCGCCTTTACGAATTGGGTAGCAGACTTTTGGCGGGAAAATCTCGGGGAAGCAAGTCCAGTCACCGCTGGCTGCAACGACAGAAAAGAGACTTTTTTGTGCGCCAAGCCCAAGCTGATGGCCATGTGTCTCGGGCGCATTACAAACTGGCTCAGATTGAGGAACGTTTCAAACTGTTATCTCCCGGTGCCAGGGTCCTTGAATTGGGCGCCGCGCCCGGTGGCTGGACAAACTATCTGCAGGAAAAGGTGTCTAAGGGAATGATTATTGCGGTTGATCCGCTGCCGATAACGGCACACAGCGCAACCGTGGTGATCGAAGGCCGAGCGGGTACACCTGAAATTGACGATAAAATTGAAAATCTGCTTATGGATACCAGGCTGGACCTTGTTTTGTCAGATATGGCCCCCAATATATCGGGTGTACGCGCGGTAGATCAGGCGCGTTCTATGGATCTGGCGGATCTAGCTTTGGAAGCTGCAGGACGTTGGTTGAAAAACGGCGGTCACCTCGTATTGAAGGCGTTCCAGGGCGAAGGATTGGACGATTGGGTGGCTACCCGGCGTAAGGAGTTTCGCAAGGTAACCATGACAAAACCCAAAGCGTCCAGATCTGAAAGCCGTGAAGTATTTGTGGTTGCTCAGGGTTTCAGGCAGGTCTGAATAAACTTGCCCGAATCTGGTCTACTTCTCGCCAGATTGGCTGGGCAGACGAACTTTTGGGATTAGTGTACCCTTAGGGCCTGTATTCGCGACTATAGTTAATATCTGGCCAAAACTGCGCGTTGTATGCGACCACACCACAATGGCAGCAAGAAAGACAGCGGAAGACTGCGGAAGACCGCGGAAGAAAGACAGCAGAAGAAAGACAGCAGAAGAAAGACAGCAAGAAAGGTCGCAAACAGATCGCACACAGAATGCCGGGATTAAGTGAATTCGGCGAAAGAATCACATTTATGTCAGTCAGACCGAGATAAATTGGACATAAATCAGCGTAAACAGAAACAGCCTAAGCCAATTTCGAATTAGGCCGTTCTGAGCAACTTTTAGAATTAGCGAGGTACATACCTTGTCAGATATGGGCAAAAATTTACTACTCTGGTTGATCATCGCGGCGGTGTTGTTGACGGTGTTCAACAATTTCAATCCGGCACCACAGCCTCAAGCCATGGCGTACTCTGACTTTGTTAAAGCCATTCACATGGGTCAGATCCGTGAAGCCGTGATTGATCGAGATATCATCACCGCGCTGGATAAATCGGGTAATAACTATCGAATTGTCATTCCGGAAAACGATGGTCAGCTGCGTGACGAATTGCTGAACAACGATGTGAAAACCAGCGTGGTAGAAGAAGAGACTCAGGGCTTCTGGAAGCAACTGCTGATTGCCAGTTTCCCCATTCTGATCATCATCGCGGTGTTCATGTTGTTCATGCGGCAGATGCAGGGTGGTAGTGGTGGTCGCGGTGGCCCTATGGCCTTTGGCCGCAGTAAAGCCAAGCTCCTTTCAGAAGATCAGATAAAAACAACGTTTGCCGATGTTGCAGGGGTGGACGAGGCCAAAGAAGAAGTTCAGGAGCTGGTCGACTTCCTGCGTGATCCAGGCAAATTCCAGCGTCTGGGTGGACATATTCCCCGGGGCATATTGATGGTTGGCCAACCTGGTACGGGTAAAACTCTTTTAGCGAAGGCGATTGCCGGTGAGGCTAAGGTGCCGTTCTTCTCGATATCCGGTTCGGACTTTGTTGAGATGTTTGTGGGCGTAGGTGCCAGCCGCGTGCGCGACATGTTCGAGCAGGCGAAGAAGCAATCACCTTGTATCATTTTTATTGATGAGATCGATGCCGTGGGCCGACATCGTGGCGCAGGTCTGGGTGGTGGACATGATGAACGTGAACAAACACTCAACCAGCTGCTGGTGGAGATGGATGGGTTTGAGGCTAATGACGGCATTATTGTCATTGCAGCGACCAACCGGCCGGATGTATTGGATCCCGCGCTGTTGAGACCAGGTCGGTTTGACCGCCAGGTCGTGGTAGGCCTACCCGATATCCGAGGGCGCGAACAGATCCTTAAGGTACATATGCGTAAGGTGCCTTTGGCGGACGATGTTGATCCATCTATTATCGCTCGTGGCACGCCGGGTTTCTCTGGTGCAGATCTGGAAAACCTGGTTAACGAGTCTGCCTTATTCGCCGCTAGAGGGAACAAGCGGCTGGTTGAAATGGAAGAGTTTGATAAGGCCAAAGACAAAATCATGATGGGCGCCGAGCGCAAGTCCATGGTTATGTCAGAAAAAGAAAAGCGCAATACCGCATACCATGAAGCGGGGCACGCCATCATTGGGCGTCTATCCCCAGACCATGACCCGGTATACAAGGTCACTATTATTCCTCGAGGTCGCGCCCTGGGTGTGACCATGTTCCTGCCCGAGGAAGACCGCTACTCACTGAATCGCCAATCAATCAAATCGCAAATTTGCAGTTTGTTCGGTGGCCGAATTGCTGAAGAAATGATTCTTGGTCCGGAATTTGTCACCACTGGTGCCTCAAATGATATTGAGCGGGCTACGCAACTGGCCCGTAATATGGTCACCAAATGGGGCTTGTCCGAGCGAATGGGTCCGTTGATGTACGACGAGGATGATGGTGAGGTGTTCCTGGGCATGTCTGCCGGGGCAAAACCCAGGCCACGATCAAATCAGACAGCGCATGCCATCGACGAAGAAGTGCGACGGATTGTGGATGATTGTTATGAGGAAGCCACGCGCTTGTTGAAAGAGAACGAAGACAAGCTGCATATGATGGCGGATGCACTGATGGAGTTTGAAACGCTATCTTCCGATCAGCTGGATGACATTATGGCCGGAGCAAAACCGCGTCATCCCAGTGATCCACAGCCACCAAGCGGCTCCGATCCAAGCTCTCCGGAATCACCTATCGGCGGTCCCGCGGAAGAAACCTAGGCAGATTTATTGCCTTTTCAGCCCGTGTAGTTGTGCGGTCTAGATCGCACAAATCTACGCGGGCATCCGGGTATAATTCCTCCCAGACCTGAAAGTGAAAAGGATTGCGCTATGAGCCGAAAGTATTTCGGTACCGATGGAATCAGGGGCCGAGTGGGCCAATATCCGATCAATCCTGAATTTTGTCTTCGCTTGGGGTGGGCTGTTGGCAAAACCTTTGCGGAAAAAGGTCCTGCGCACATCGTAATCGGCAAGGATACGCGGATCTCTGGCTACATGCTGGAATCTGTACTGGAATCCGGGCTCTCCGCCGCGGGCGCTGACGTCAGCTTGATTGGACCCATGCCCACACCCGCCATTGCTTATCTCACTCACACGCTGCGAGCGGATGCGGGAATCGTGATCAGCGCTTCCCACAATCCTTATTACGACAATGGCATCAAATTCTTCAACAAGCATGGTAAAAAATTGGCGGATGAAGTTGAGCTTGAAATTGAGGCACAACTTGAAACATCTATGGCGTGTGTTGAATCCGATCAGCTAGGTCGTGCCGCCAGAATTGAAGACGCTGCTGGTCGCTATATTGAATTCTGTAAAGCCACGGTGCCTCGCGGTTTTAACTTGCGTGGACTGCGGGTGGTGCTGGATTGCGCCCACGGGGCAACGTATCACGTGGCTCCCAAGGTCTTCGAAGAGTTAGGTGCCGATGTGATGGTGTTTGGCGCTTCACCAAATGGGATGAACATTAACGAAGACTGCGGGTCCACTCATCCGGAGATGCTGCAGGAAAAAGTTTTGGAATATCGTGCTGACGTAGGCATTGCATTTGACGGTGACGGGGACCGAGTTTTGATGGTGGACTCAGAAGGTCGTCTGCTCGACGGGGATGAGTTGCTCTACATTATGGCGTCTCATCGACATGCCGCCGGCAAGCTGAATGGTGGGGTGGTTGGAACCGTCATGAGCAATTTTGGTGTAGAAAAAGCATTTTCTGCACTCGGCATTCCTTTTCAAAGGGCCAAGGTTGGTGATCGCTACGTCACCGAAATGTTACTGCAGGAGGGGTGGTGTATTGGCGGTGAGTCTTCGGGACATATTCTGTGCCTCGACTTAACGTCAACTGGGGATGCGATTGTGGCAGCGCTGCAAGTTTTGCTGGCTGTTGGAGATTCTGGGAAAAGTCTTGCTGAACTGGCGGCCCCGATGAAAAAGCTCCCTCAGGTGATGATCAATGTTTCAGTTCCGGATCCGCAGCAGACGGCGCTGTCGCCCAGTCTTCTCAGCGCAATAGAAGCCAAAGAAAGCGATCTGGCGGACCGGGGCCGTATTCTGGTGCGACCTTCAGGTACGGAACCCTTGTTGAGAGTTATGGTAGAAGGGGAAGATTCTGCGGCAGTGAAAGAAATTGCGACCGAACTTGCGTATGTCGCTGAGCATGAGGCCTGAACTGCATAAATCCACTACCGATCTCATTGTTGCGGGTTGTGGTTGATCCGTTTAACATTGCGCGCCCTCGAAAGAGTGGTGTTGATTGATGCGTAAAGCCCTGGTTGCAGGAAACTGGAAAATGCACGGTTCCAGGACCGAGATCCAGTCCTTTGCTCAAGCACTTGATCCAGAATATGACGCTACGGCAGATGTGGTCATCTTCCCACCATCGTTATACATTCAAGCGCTTGTTAGTGAGCTGGCAAACAGCAGCAACAATTCCGTTGATGTGGGAATCCAGGATGTAGGGATCGCTTCGAGCGGTGCGCATACTGGTGAAATTGCAGCTGCGATGGTGGCCGATGCAGGTGGTAAATGGGCAATCGTAGGTCATTCCGAGCGTAGACTGGATCAACACGAAACGGACGACTTGGTTGCAACCAAAGCCGCGGCCGCCTTGCAGGGTGGGCTCCGGCCGATTATCTGTGTGGGTGAAACCCTCGCTGAAAGGCAAGCTGGGCACGAGATTGCCGTGGTTGAGCGTCAGCTTGATGCGGTTCTGGATAGAATCGATTGCGGCGATCTGATTAACGCCGCAATAGGGTACGAACCCGTCTGGGCCATTGGTACTGGTGAAACCGCCACGCCCGACCAGGCTCAGGTGATGCATAGTTTTATTCGAGCGCGCTTGGCGTCACAAAATGTCGAAGCCGCTCAACAAATACGCATTGTTTACGGGGGTAGTGTGAAGCCCGAAAATGCGTTGGAACTATTCAGCGAAATGGATATAGATGGAGGATTGGTTGGGGGTGCGTCGCTGGATGCACAATCTTTTTCCAATATCGCCAAGGCGGCTGCGGAATGTATGCAGCGTAAGGCCAATATTACTTAGTGATTCGCTCAGGCGGGTCGGCAGAATTAGATCGAACATACTGGTAGCTAAATGGGTACAGTTGAAACAGTTTTATTAGTGTTGTTGGTGTCGGATGCCATTGCGTTGACCGTATTGGTTTTGCTTCAGCAGGGCAAGGGTGCTGACGTTGGGGCCGCTTTTGGTAGTGGCTCCGCGAATACAATGTTTGGTGCAGGTGGTAGTGCACCGTTTATGACCAAGCTGACCGCCTGGTTGGCGATCGGTTTCTTTGTGATCACTTTTGGGCTTGCCTACATCGCCAAAGAACGTGCGGCCAGCGCCGGTTCGCTGGGAATCCCCACGATCGAAAATACAACAACGGATAGCGATGTCCCGGTGGTAGACCAATTGCCCGAGGGTGATGTGCCAGCGCTTGCGCCTGGTGGTGAAGATACGCCACCCTCGGACGTGCCCGACCTCTAGCAGAGAAGATGGGGCCAAGAGGGTCTAAGAAGGACAAATAAGCGCAAAGAAGGTGATAAAGTTTGGACCATGCCGAAGTGGTGAAATTGGTAGACACGCTACCTTGAGGGGGTAGTGGGCGTACGCCCGTGCGAGTTCGAGTCTCGCCTTCGGCACCATGTCGCGTTTGGCTTTGCCAAACGCTTACCCAGTTTTCGCAAGGCGAAAACTGGAGGCGCACACAAATTTTAAAATTTTGCAGCAAAAACCTCAAAAAGCTTGTTAAAAATTCATGTGTCATGCGGCTTGCAGGGCTGTTCCAGCATCTCTATAATCCGCCCCCTTGCTGATGCGGGGTGGAGCAGTCTGGTAGCTCGTCGGGCTCATAACCCGAAGGTCGTGGGTTCAAATCCTGCCCCCGCTACCAAAGGAAGGTTGTGGTTTTCGAACTGGTTTTTATGGAGCCACGTTCATAGAAACCACAAACTATGGTTGAAAAGCCCCGGTGAGGGGCTTTTTCGTAGCTGGAGTAGTGATCTGCTCCAGTTGCCGACCAGCACAATACGCCGACCTTGTGGTAGCCCGCTTCGATGGGCGCCCAGTGGCGAGCTGTAGACCAGCTTGAAGAGTCGAATGGGATGGGCGTTATGCCCATTTTTTGTGCGCGCGCGAAAAGCGCAATAACGAAAAATATAGATCGTTAGAGAGTGGATCGAAAGGAACGACAGATTGTAGAAATGCTGAGCCCCACGGTGGAGTCATTGGACTGCCAGATCTGGGGTGTGGAATTCCTGCGCCAGGGAAAACACAGCAAACTGCGACTTTATATCGATCGCGAAGGAGGCATCACGGTAGATCATTGCGCAGACGTGAGTCGGCATGTTA
The DNA here is from genome assembly GCA_039028095.1 of Pseudomonadota bacterium. Taxonomy (GTDB): domain Bacteria; phylum Pseudomonadota; class Gammaproteobacteria; order Pseudomonadales; family Azotimanducaceae; genus UBA4421. The sequence continues at coordinate 31,829 of JBCCIU010000029.1, read as the reverse complement.
GTGACATATTGGATGTAGAAGAATTCAGCAACAGCGCTTATACGCTGGAAGTCTCTTCTCCAGGTATGGATCGCATTTTGTTTGTTGAAGAACAGTTCGAACAAAGTGTTGGTGAACAAGTGGATGTTCGGTTGAATTTTCCATTTGAAGGGCGCAAAAAGTTTATTGGTCAACTCGCTGGCATTGAAGAGCACAGCGTGTTGTTGCAGGTTGAAGATGATGAGTACGTGTTCCCTATAGAGAACATTCAACGGGCGCGAGTAGTGCCAACGTTCGATTAGGTGACAGGAAGTTTGTGAGTAAGGGCAAGTATGTCTAAAGAAATATTGTTGGTGGTTGAATCCGTATCCCACGAAAAGGGTGTATCGAAGGATGTGATCTTTGAGGCTATCGAGTCGGCCCTGGCCATGGCAACCAAAAAGCGTTATGGCGAGGAAGCGGAGTTTCGTGTGGCCATTGACAGGGAATCGGGTGAATACGAAACCTTCAGAACCTGGAAGGTCGTCAACTACGAAGATGAAGAAGAGCCCAGCATCCACTCGATGTACAGCGTTGAAGAGGCACAGGAAATCAAACCTGGTGCTGTTCTTGGCGACATGCTTGAAGAGCAGGTCGAATCCGTCGAGTTCGGTCGTATTGCGGCACAGACCGCAAAACAAGTCATTGTGCAGAAGGTACGTGAGGCTGAGCGGGCGCAAATTGTCGAAGCCTACCTGCCCCGCTTAAATGAGCTTGTCAGCGCAACGGTAAAGAAACTTGGACGCGACAGTGTGATTGTGGATTTGGGCGGAAATGCAGAAGGCATTTTGACCCGAGAACACCTCATCCCCCGTGAGACGTTTCGAGTCGGGGATCGCCTTCGAGCACTATTGACCGAGATCCGCCCGGAAAACCGCGGCCCTCAATTGATTCTGAGTCGTACGGTACCAGACATGTTGGTTGAGCTGTTTAAGGTGGAAGTGCCCGAGATATCGGAAGACGTCATCGAAATCAAAGGCGCGGCGCGGGACCCTGGTTCGAGAGCAAAAATTGCGGTGAAAACCAACGATGGCCGAATCGATCCGGTTGGAGCCTGTGTGGGTATGCGCGGTTCGCGCGTTCAGGCGGTTTCTGGTGAACTTGCGGGCGAGCGCATCGATATTGTCCCATGGGACGACAACCCTGCGCAGCTGACCATTAACGCCATGGCGCCTGCCGAGGTCGCCTCCATCGTCCTGGATGAAGATACTCACTCCATGGACATTGCGGTCACTGAAGAAAATCTCGCTCAGGCGATCGGGCGTGGTGGACAAAATGTGCGGCTCGCCAGCGATTTGTGTGGGTGGTCGTTGAACATAATGACCGAAGAAGAAGCGCTGCAGAAGCAGGAACAGGAAGCAGTGCGTTACATCGAAGAATTCATGGAATCTCTTTCGGTGGACGAAGATGTAGCTACGGTGCTCGTGGAAGAAGGCTTCAGCACTTTGGAAGAAGTGGCCTATGTTCCCATTGAAGAGATGATGGCCATTGAAGGGTTTGATGAAGAGATCGTGGAAGAGCTGCGCAATCGAGCCAAGGATGCGTTGCTGACCAAGGCAATTGCCAGCGAAGAGGCGCTGGGTGATGTCACGCCTGCTGATGATTTGTTGAATATGGAAGGAATGGACCGGCCATTGGCGTTCAAGTTGGCTGCCAATGAGGTGGTCACTATGGAGGATCTGGCTGAGTTGGCGATTCCTGAATTGTTGGATATCGAGCCCGAAATGAGTGAAGAGCAAGCTTCAACGCTGATTCTGAAAGCCAGGGAACCCTGGTTTGCAGATGAAGACGACGAAGAAGATCAGGAAGCAGAGGGTGTTGCGTAACTGCAGAAGAGCGATCGAAAAGAACTATCGATAGACGATCTTTTGTAGCAGGAGTATTTGATGGCGGATGTAACAGTTAAACAGTTGGCAGAATCGGTAAAGAGTCCTGTTGACCGATTGTTAGGACAGATGAAAGATGCCGGGTTGCCGCATGCGTCGGAAGATGATGTGGTGACGGAAGAGCAGAAACAGACGCTACTGGCTCACCTGCAGCGCAGTCACGGCAGTAGTGAACCCGCGGGTAAGAAAATTACTTTGAAGCGCCGCAGTACCGGTACTCTCAAGGCCGGAGGTGGTAAGTCCAGTCGCAACGTCACTGTGGAGGTGCGTCGAAAACGGACCTACGTAAAGCGCGACGAAGAGGAAGCGCCTGCTGCTGAAGCTGCGCCTGAACCGAGCCAGATTGAAATCGAAGCAGCGCGCATTCGAGAGGAAGAGCAAGCCCGTGCGCAGGCCGAAGAAGAGGCTCGTCAGGTAGAAGCAGATCGAAAAGCGGAAGCGGAGCGTAAGGCAGAAGAAGAACGGCTCAAGGCGGAAGAAGCGGCGCGCAAAGCTGAGGAAGAACGAATTGCGGCAGAGCAGGCCGCAAAAGCCGCGGAAGGTGATAAAAAGAAAGACAAAAAAGAATCAGGCCCGGTTTCAGCCGCAGACGTCCAGGCACAGGAACAGGCTGAGCAGAAAGGCGGCAAACGCAGCAAGGCAAAAGACAAAGAACGAACCGGTCAAGACGATTTTGGTGATGGGCGTGGCCGCCGCCGGGAGTTGTCGCTGAAGAGTGAGCGACGTACCAGGCGTAAGCAACCTCAGCGTCAGGCCGCATTGCAGGTTGACCAACAGGGCGGTGAGTTTAAGCCTACCGAGTTTATTTCTCGAGAAGTGGAAATTGGCGAAATCAATTCTGTCGCGGACTTGGCTGCCAACATGGCCGTGAAATCCGGAGAGGTAATTAAGACGCTGATGGGAATGGGGGTCATGGCCACCATTAACCAGCCACTGGACCGGGATACGGCAACTCTGCTGATTGAAGAGATGGGCCACAAGGTTAAGTTTGTCAGCGAAGACGCGCTGGAAGAGCAGCTGGTCGCGTCACTGCAGATTGAAGGGGACGCAAAATCCCGAGCACCCGTTGTGACGGTGATGGGCCATGTAGACCACGGTAAGACATCGTTGTTGGATTACATCCGAAATACACGAGTAACCAGCGGCGAAGCGGGCGGTATTACCCAACACATTGGTGCCTACAGCGTAGAAACCGACGGTGGTGAAATCACCTTTATCGACACCCCGGGTCACGCGGCTTTTACCGCAATGCGGGCGCGTGGGGCGAAAGTCACGGACATTGTTATTCTGGTCGTTGCGGCTGACGATGGCGTCATGCCTCAGACTGAAGAGGCGATCCAGCACGCCAAAGCCGCCGAAGTACCGCTCATCGTAGCCATAAACAAAATTGATCTTGAGTCTGCGGATCCTGATCGTGTGACTAACGAACTATCCGCTCGCGAAGTTGTGCCTGAGGACTGGGGTGGTGATACCCAGTTCATCAAGGTTTCCGCGATGACGGGTGATGGCATTAATGAACTGCTTGAAGCGGTGACGCTCCTTGCTGAGGTCTCCGAACTGGAAGCCATTGAAGATGCGCCAGGACAAGGGGTGGTGATTGAGTCGCGACTAGACCGTGGGCGTGGACCTGTTGCCACGATTCTGATTCAAAACGGAAGTCTGCGCCAAGGTGATGTTGTTATTGCCGGGGACTGTTACGGTCGCGTACGGGCCATGCTTGACGATACTGGACAAAACACTAAATACGCGGGTCCCTCTCAACCCGTTGAAATATTGGGTATTAATGGGACGCCGGATGCTGGCGATGAGTTTTCTGTGGTTGCTGATGAGCGGTCAGCGCGGGAGTTAGCTGAGTTCAGAAGCGAAAAGAGCCAAGCCCATCGGCAGGCCATGCAGCAGGCCGCCAAGATGGAAAACATGTTTGCCAATCTTGCCGAGGGCGAGAAACGCATTCTCAAACTTGTGGTGAAGGCGGACGTGAGAGGAAGTCTGGAGGCGATTATTCAAGCCTTGAGTGATCTTGGTAATGATGAGGTAGGCGTGCAGGTGCTGGGTTCTGGCGTTGGTGGGATTTCAGGCTCTGATGCGACGATGGCAGTCACTTATGGTGCCGCAGTGTTCGGGTTTAACGTTCGTGCGGATAAAGCTGCAAAAACCACTTTAGAGCGCGAAGGTGTCGATCTGCGTTACTACAGCGTTATCTACGAGTTGCTGGACGATGTGAAAGCTGTGTTATCTGGTATGTTAGCGCCGGAGCTGCGTGAAGAAATCGTCGGGGTTGCCGAAGTTCGTGACGTCTTCAAGTCGCCAAGGTTTGGTGCGGTGGCAGGATGTATGGTCACCGATGGTTCGGTATTTCGTAACAAACCGATCCGGGTGCTGCGCGACAACGTGGTGATTTACGAAGGTGAACTGGAATCTCTACGACGATTTAAAGACGACGTTAACGAAGTTCGTAATGGAACCGAATGTGGGATCGGCGTGCGCAACTACAACGATGTGCGGGTTGGTGACCAGATTGAGGTTTACGACGCTAAAGAAGTGGCTCGAGAGCTCTAACGGCCAGATGTTAGCGATGTCGAGAGATCTCAAAATTGGCGACTTCATCAGAGACGAAGTCGCACGCATCATCGCCTTAGAAATGCGGGATCCTCGTGTGGGTAGCTTTGTCAGTGTGAATGATGTCCGGGTCAGTAAAGATTTGTCGTTTGCCGACATCTATGTCTCTTCACTGCAGGTGAATGATGCCAAGGCCAAGGCAGAGCTGATTGATGTGCTGAACAGCGCTGCAGGATATTTCCGGTCTACTTTAGCCAAGCGACACCGCATGAGGACAACTCCCAAGCCACGTTTTCACTACGATGAGCTAGTGGAAGAAGGGCCGCGCATAGAGCGACTGATCGGTGATGCAATTGCCTCACATGCCAATGACGGAATTGGTGAAGAAGAGAAGCATCAAGATGGCTAGGCGAAGGCGCGGACGTAATGTAAGCGGAGTATTGGTGCTGGATAAACCCACTGGCATCTCATCCAGCGATGCCGTGCAGCAGGTCAAGCGTCTCTACGGGGCGGCCAAAGTTGGACATACCGGCAGTCTGGACCCGTTGGCAACAGGGGTACTTCCATTGTGTTTTGGTGAGGCCACCAAGTTTTCTCAATTTTTACTCGGATCGGACAAGCGCTATTGGACAAGAATCAAATTGGGAATCGCAACAACCACCTCTGATGCGGATGGTGATGTGTTGAGTGAATCTGATCCCAGTCACATTACCGCAGATGATGTGGAAGCGGCGCTCTCGAAATACCAGGGAGACATCCAGCAAGTGCCATCCATGTATTCGGCGCTCAAACACAATGGACAACCACTATATAAACTTGCGCGGCAAGGCATAGAAGTGGAGCGCGAAGCTCGGGCTATCACGGTTTATAAAAATGAACTGGTGAAGTTTGAACCGGGCTATATAGAACTGGTTATTCACTGCAGCAAAGGGACGTACATTAGAACCATAGCTGACGAATTGGGTAAGGACCTAGGCGTGGGTGGCCACGTGGTTGAGCTCAGAAGACTGAGCGCGGGACCCTTTAGAGAAGATCAGGCGCTGAGCATTGAATTTTTAGAAAATGAGCGGGAAAAAGGCTCATTAGACGGTTTCTTAAGACCCACCTCCAGTGCGGTGGGTCAATGGCCAGAACTCAAACTAACGGATGCCACAGCGTTTTATTTGCGCCAGGGGCAGCCTGTATTGGTGCCACATGCACCAACCAGCGGTTGGGTTCGGCTTTGTGAAGAAAGCAACGATCAGAAAGAGCACTTTCTTGGCGTTGGAGAAGTACTGGATGATGGGCGCATCGCGCCAAGAAGATTGGTTAGTTCCTGCTGAGCTAGAACTGACTTAGGTAGGGCTGCTGTAAGTATGCACGGTTGCCCTGTATTAAACGCATATTTGAATAAGAGAGTAAGAAATGGCTTTATCAGCTGAACAGAAACAAGAAATTATCAAGGAATATCAAACAGAAGATGGCGATACAGGATCGCCAGAAGTACAAGTGGCGTTGTTAACCCACAATATCAATACATTACAGGATCACTTTCGTGATCATCACAAAGATCATCATTCACGCCGCGGATTGATTCGAATGGTTAATCAGCGACGCAAATTGTTAGATTATTTAAAAGACAAAGATACAGCTCGTTACGCAGAGTTGATTAAGCGGTTAGGTCTTAGACGTTAAGAAATTACTCAGACCGATCAAGAAAAGCGCCGCTAAAGCGAGCTATTGGAGGTAAATTTGAACCCAACTACAAAAACATTCACGTTTGGCGACCACGAAGTTTCAATAGAAACGGGTAAGGTTGCGAAACAAGCCACTGGTTCCGTTGTCGTGACAATGGGGGACACCGTGGTTTTAACTACCGTTGTCGGAGCGAAAAGCGCACGTCCTGGACAAGCATTTTTTCCGCTGACGGTTAACTATCAAGAAAAGACGTATGCCGCAGGTAAGATTCCGGGAGGGTTTTTCCGGCGCGAGGGTCGTCCAAGTGAAAAAGAGACGCTGACTTGTCGTCTCATAGACCGACCCATTAGACCCCTGTTTCCCAAGGGGTTCATGAACGAAGTTCAAGTTGTGTGTACGGTAATGTCAGCCGAGAAGGACCAGGATCCAGATATCGCTTCTATGATTGGTACTTCAGCTGCTCTGGCGATTTCCGGTATCCCATTCAGCGGCCCCATTGGCGCTGCTCGAGTGGGCTACAAGGATGGCACCTATCTGCTGAACCCAGGTTATGAGGCATTGGAGAACTCAGATCTCAACATGACCGTTGCCGGCACTGAAAGTGCAGTGCTTATGGTCGAATCAGAAGCGAAAGAGCTTTCCGAAGACGAAATGTTGGGTGCGGTATTGTTTGCCCATCAGGAAATGCAGGTCATCATCAAGGCGGTCAATGAGCTGGCTGCTGAAGTTGGTAAACCCGCTTGGGATTGGACGCCAGAGCCAACCAATGATGCTCTGCTCGATCAGGTAAGCTCGTTGGTGAAAAGCGAACTTGGCGAAGCCTATCGCATCAGCGACAAGATGGAACGCCAGGCTGCAGTTGGACAACACCGTACCCGCGCCATCGAAGAAATTGCAACGGATGCGGATGACGCACCTGGGGCTGACGACGTAGCGGATATGTTCAGTAAGGTTGAGAAAGATCTAGTTCGTCAGCGAGTTCTGAACGGTGAAGCCCGCATTGACGGTCGTGACCTTAAGACGGTTCGCCCGATTCATGTAGAAGTGGGCGTGTTACCAAAAACTCATGGTTCTGCATTGTTCACCCGTGGAGAAACTCAGGCTGTTGTTGTGGCAACTCTGGGGACCCTGAGAGATGCAGCGTTAATCGACGCTTTGGAAGGTTCTTATAAGGATCAGTTCATGCTCCATTACAACTTCCCCCCGTTCAGTGTGGGTGAAGCCGGTATGATGGGTGGACCAAAACGCCGAGAGATCGGACACGGTCGCCTGGCGCGTCGTGGGGTTGCAGCAACGCTACCCGATGAAGAGTCTTTCCCGTATACCATTCGAGTGGTTTCAGAGATCACTGAATCAAACGGTTCTTCCAGTATGGCCAGTGTGTGCGGCACGTCGTTGGCGTTGATGGATGCGGGTGTACCGGTGACTGCACCTGTTGCAGGTGTTGCTATGGGATTGGTCAAAGAAGGTAATAAGTATGCTGTCTTGACCGATATTCTTGGTGACGAGGACCATCTGGGTGATATGGATTTCAAAGTAGCCGGCTCTCATACCGGGATTACCGCGCTGCAGATGGATATCAAGATTGACGGTATCACCGAAGAAATTATGGAAGCTGCCCTTGCTCAGGCGCACGATGCTCGCATCCATATCCTGGATGAGATGGGCAAAGTCATCAGTAGTTCCAGGGAAGAGCTCTCTGAAAATGCACCGGCGATGACTAACGTCAAGGTTCACCCCGACAAGATTCGCGACATTATTGGCAAGGGTGGTGCAACCATTCGCAGTATTGTTGAGGAGACCGGGGCTGAAGTAGATATTGACGACGATGGAAACGTCCGAATTTATGCAGACAACGGAGCTGCTAAAGATGCGGCCGTCGCTCGTATCCAAGAGATTGTTGCTGAAGCTGAAGTAGGACGTATCTACCACGGTAAAGTAGAGCGCATCGTAGACTTTGGAGCGTTTGTGAACATCCTTCCCGGCAAAGATGGTTTGCTGCATATTTCTCAGATCGCTCAAGAGCGGGTAGAGAAAGTGACAGATCACTTATCAGAAGGTCAGGAAGTTGATGTAGTTGTTCTGGATGTGGACCAGCGTGGTCGCATCAAGCTCTCCATCAAGGAGTTGCCAAAATATCAGAACAGTGCAGATGATAATGCTGGTGAGTCAGAAGAGGCTCAGGAAGCGTAAGCAGAACAGTTCTGCGACCGATCGAGGCGAAGATCGCTTCGCCTCGATCATCTTTCCCCAAACGCTAGTTTTTTAAACGTCAGCGGTTTTCCCGGTTTTCGATCAAATCATCTACCACCGTGGGATCGGCTAATGTACTTGTATCACCAAGGTTGTCGAGCTCATTCGCTGCGATCTTACGCAAGATACGGCGCATGATTTTTCCGGATCGAGTTTTTGGTAACCCTGGCGCCCATTGCAGCACGTCTGGTTTTGCGATGGGGCCGATCTCCGTTCGCACAGTGTCGATCAGTTCCCCGCGTAACTCTTCTGGGTCTCGGTTGTCTCCAACCATCAGCGTGACGTAGGCGTAGATACCTTCTCCTTTCACATCATGGGGATAACCGACCACGGCTGCTTCTGCCACCGATGGGTGCAGAACCAGAGCGCTTTCGACCTCGGCGGTACCAATCCGGTGGCCTGATACATTTAGCACGTCGTCCACACGGCCGGTGATCCAGTAATAACCGTCTTCGTCTCTTCGAGCGCCGTCCCCGGTGAAATAGTAGCCAGGATAGGTGGAGTAATAGGTTTCGATTACCCGCTGATGATTCCCATACACGGTTCGAATTTGTCCCGGCCATGCGCCGGTTATCACAAGGTTTCCGCTGGCCGCGGTTTCCTCGATCAGATTACCCTCAGCATCCATCAAAGCAGGTTTCACGCCAAAGAATGGCTTGGTTGCCGAGCCAGGTTTCAGAATTGTTGCACCGGGGAGAGGCGTAATCATGATTCCCCCGGTTTCGGTTTGCCACCAGGTGTCAACAATAGGGCACCGACTGTCTCCGACAACACGATGGTACCACTCCCAGGCTTCCGGGTTTATGGGTTCCCCCACGCTACCGAGTAGATGCAGGGACTCGCGTGACGTGCTGGTTACGTACTCGTCACCTTGACTCATTAGCTGGCGTAGTGCGGTGGGTGCTGTATAGAAGATGTTGACCTGGTGTTTATCAATCACCTGCCAGAACCGGGACGCATCTGGATAGGTTGGCACCCCCTCGAACATGAGGGTGGTTGCGCCATTGGATAAGGGACCATAAACAATGTACGAATGCCCGGTGATCCACCCGACGTCGGCCGTGCACCAGTAAATATCGCCGTCCTGATAATCGAATACGTATTTGTGGGTCATGGATGCTTGCAACAGGTAGCCGGCGGTTCCGTGTTGAACGCCCTTAGGTTTACCCGTCGAACCCGAGGTGTAGAGGATGAAAAGCGGATCTTCCGAATCCATCAGCTCTGGTTCAGCAGCGTCACTCTGGTCTTCGACCAGTTCGTGGTACCACACGTCGCGACTGCCGTTCCAGGTGATGTTGTTGCCGGTTCGTCGAACCGTGATCACGGAATGAACGTTAGGGCATCCTTCCAATGCTTTTTCCGTATTTTCTTTCAACGGGATTGGCTTTCCACCGCGTACGCCTTCATCCGCTGTAATGACCGTCTGACAATCTGAATCCAGGATTCGGTCCTGCAAAGACTGGGGTGAGAACCCACCAAACACGACGCTATGGATCGCCCCGATTCGCGCGCAAGCCAGCATGGCGTATGCGGCTTCAGGGATCATCGGCATATAAATGCACACTCGATCCCCCTTGCCAACACCGCGTGAGCGCAATCCGTTAGCCAGCTTGTTGACCTGGACGGAAAGCTCCTGGTAGGTGATGTGAGCGTGATCGTCTGGCTCGTCGCCCTCCCAGATAATGGCAACCTGATCAGCGCGCGTTTCCAGGTGGCGGTCGATACAATTTGTCGTGATGTTGAGCTTCCCTCCAAGAAACCATGAGACATCTCCAGCTTCCAGGTTGGCTTGGCTTACCGTCTCCCAATGGTGATCCCACTGAAGAAACTTTTCCGCCTGCTCAGACCAGAACGCATCTGGATCATTGATAGATCTTGCGTACATGGCCTCGTATTGATCGGCGTTGATCAGTCCCCGCTCCAGCATGAACTGGGGGACAGGATATTCCTGACTCATCGATTTGCTGCCTTATACTTTTTTTTGCAGCAGGTAGTGTATAAGGCTTTGGGTCGCTGCGTCTTGTGCTTGTTGGTCTTGGTGAGGGGAAGCGGATTGTGTCAAGGCGGAAAAAATGGGTATCGCCAATTTCTTCCCTAATTCCACACCCCATTGATCAAATGAATTGATGTTCCAAAAAACGCCTTGGCAGAACACTTTGTGTTCGTAGACCGCCAGGATTGCACCGAGCTGTTGTGGGGATAACGCGTCCATGATGATGGTGGTGCTTGGGTGATTGCCACGTACAGCGCGATGAGGTTCGCTCGCAGAAGTTACTCCTTGGGCCATGGCCTGGCTCTGCGCCAAAGCGTTTGCACACAACCAGTTGTGATGTTCGGCATGACCACGATCGTCCGCTGCAACCATGATGAAATCTGCGGCGTATTCGCGGGTACCCTGGTGTAACAGTTGGTGATAAGCATGTTGACCGAGGGTGCCGACGCCACCCCAGAGCACTGGCATAGTGTGATAGTTAACGGGTTGGTTCTCGAGGTTTACAGACTTACCGTTACTTTCCATTTCAAGTTGTTGGAGATAGTCAGGCAAAAGGTCCAGGCGCTGATCATAGCTCAGCACAGCTAAACTGCTGGCACCTAGAAAATTGTAGTTCCAGATCGCGAACAGCGCGCTCAATACGGGTACATTGCGCTCGAGTGGCGTCGTTGCAAAGTGTTCGTCGACCAGTCTTGCGCCGGTTAACAATTCATCGTAACCGGTTTCTCCCAAGGCCAGCAAGATTGGCAAACCAACGGCCGACCAGAGGGAAAACCTGCCGCCAACCCAATCCCACATCGGCAGTAAGTTTTCTGGATCCAGCCCAAACTCTATGGCGGCGTCCACGTTGGCCGTCACCCCAAGAAAGTGTTTGTGCAGGTCTTGTTTAGCACCTGTTCTTTCCAGAAACCAGGAGCGTGCTGTGAGCGCATTCACCTGGGTTTCCAGTGTCCCGAATGACTTGGATGCAATGATAAACAGGGTGGTTTCTGGATTGAGATGCTCAAGGGTCTCGTGCAAATCGTTGGCATCGATATTCGCTACAAAATGGACCCGCAAGTGACCGGTGTGATGATCACTCAGAGCCCGGATGACGAGGTCCGGGCCCAGGTGTGAGCCGCCAATGCCGATGTGAACGATATCCGAGATAGGTGTGTTTGCGGTCCCTAGCCAGGTGCCTGAACGAATCCTGTTTGCGAGGAGACGCATTTTATCCTGCACGAGGCTAATGGTCTCCATCACCTGGGCACCCGGGTCTGCGCCTTTGCGCAAAGCAGCGTGTAAGGCAGCCTGATTTTCGCTGAGATTAATAGCTCGACCGCTCAGCATATCCTTAATGCGCTGCTCCAGATTCATCTCTGATGCAAAAGAAACCAAGGCATTCAAAACTGCGGTGTCAACGCGCTGTTTGGAGAAATCAAAATATAGACCAGCCAATGTGTGTTGCAGCTGTGGTAGTCGCGGTGCGTTATCAACCAGTTTTTCCAGGTGCAGGCTTTCTTGTTTTTGGGCGAGCTCTGCAAGATTTTGCCAGCTGACCGATTCTGTCGGATTCACAACGCAACCCCTAGGTTGTCGTGCAATGTCGTAGAGCCTAATCCTGCCTCACAGATTATGCGAAATCTTGTGGTAACACTTGTGGGGGCGGTCAACGTGAGCTCATCAACGATGTTGAGTTTTTTAGCTTCTAGACCTGCCTCACGCAGAGCCAGGCGAGCTGTGTTCTCTACCTTGTCAAAATTTTTTGCACCCTGCTTAATCGCATGGGCAGCGTTCTGAAGGGTTGTGTAGATGACAGGAGCTCGTCCCTGGTCAGATTCACCCAGGTTCTCATAGGCCCTGTCCACAACCGCGCCGTTAGCGTGCCGGACCAAAGGAATGGACTGAATGGTGGTGCGAGCATTCAAGTCCTGGAGCATCTGTCGGGTATACTGAACCCTGTCCCAGTGTTTTTCGCCACAGATAAGTATTTCGGGTTGGACTAGATTGATCAGCTTCAAGCGGGTTGTAAGGTAGTAGCTGAGGTGTTTTTCCGGATCGCTCACCGATGGGATGTCTATCTTAGTCGAATTTTCAAACTCGCCTGAGCACAACTCTTCTTGTGGTGCATAAAGAAAATTCGCCTTGTGTTGCTCTACAAAACCGATGTCATGAAATTCGCCAGCAGTAACGACGTTGGAGGTAGAATTTTCATGGCTGCTCGGCGGTAACAAGGCAACCACGGTCACGTCGCTGAGGGTGCGGGCGGCGTTGATCACAGCGCCAACACCATCGTGGCAGTTACCCTTTGTGACGACCAGGCCAACGCGTTGTCTGGCGTGCCCGCAAAATCGCAATGACTCTAGTTCTTGGACGAGATGGGTCTGAGTGCTTGCAATGATCATGTTGACGTCCTTTTGTCCAACAGGGTTCGAGAGCTGGTAACGTATAGTCTATCGCGAGCCTATCTTGTTGTATTTTGCAAATAACCTGTGGCACTCACACCAATGAAAATTTAGTCCCCTTTTGTGACGTAGTCCACGTTTGAAAAACCTATATCAACGTTGGGTTTGGATTAAAAAACTGGCGTGTGCCTTCCATCTGAAAAATTCGCTGGAGGAGCGCTTCAAAGTGGTCGTCGTTATGGGCGAAATCTATCTCGGTGGCATTCACCACAAGCAGTGGTGCGCGCTCGTAATAGTGGAAGAATTCGGTGTAACGGTCGATCAGCGCGCTCAGGTAGTCGTCTTCAATGGTTTGCTCGAAATTAATGCCGCGACGTTGGATTCGATTTTGCAGTACCGGCACCGGTGCCTGCAGGTAGATCACCAGATCAGGTTTGGGTAATTGAATATCCAGGTTTTGATAGATCTGCTGGTACAGGGCTAATTCGTTTTCATCCAGCGTCAGTTGTGCAAACAGCGCATCCTTTTCAACCAGAAAATCGGTAACCAGCTGCGGGTCCAACAGATCGTTTTGTGGAAAGTCGCTGGCGTGTCTTGCTCGATTGAGCAGGAAAAATAGCTGAGTGGGCAAAGCATGCCGTGACCCCTCACGGTAAAAGCGGTCTAAAAAAGGGTTCTCCAGGGCGGGTTCCAACACAGTGGGATAACCAAATGACTGTGCCAGACGGGTTGCCAGAGTGGTTTTCCCGACGCCAATCGGACCTTCTACTGCGACAAAATTTGGGATGTTGTTCTGTTCGCGAGCGCGAGCGACGATTCGGGCGATGTTACCAGTTGTCGTTTCTACGCTGTCCGCTTCAGCGATAGTCATTTACGCCGTGCTCAAAACCGATGTTTGTTGCATAAGGGTCGGTCTTTTTTTTGCGATTGCGACGTCGCTTTTTCTTTTTGTTGGAGCGCGGGAGCTTATCGATCATGTCATTTTGACCCTCAGCATCGAGGGTTTGTATCTTCTCCCACCAGTCGCCGATCTCTTTCAGCTTGTTATTTTCAGCACCGCGGAGCACAAGAAAATCGAAGGCAGCTCGAAAGCGTTTGTGGCCCAGGTTTCGCGTGATGTTTCTAGGCACACGGCTTTCTAGCCTCGATTGGAGCAACCATACTTCTCTGGCGAACATGGTAAAGCGTCTGGGCATTGTGATGTGTTGTTGCTGGACCGCAAAGGTGTCCATCGCCAGGTCATAAATCGGTCCGGGTTTGTTGTCGGGATTGTGTTCGGCCATGCGCGCACAAAAATCGTCCCACAAGATGACTGCAACCAGGAATCCAGGCGTAACCGGTTGATCCTGTGCAATCCGCTGATCGGTATTGCGCATTGCCGATAGCACCAGATCGCTCTCGGGATTGCAGGTCGGGAATAGTGATCTGACCAGGGGCGTGTCCTTTAGCTGTAGCCAGACATCAGCGCCGTAGCCGGATAAGAACATCTTCAAAAATTCGTCAAACAGACGTGCCTTGGGAATGGCCTCGAGCCGCTCGGCGGTGTCTTCGGTACAGTCAAGTATGTTCGGGTCGACCTCGAATCCAAGTTTGGCTGCAAAACGTATGGCGCGAAGAATACGTACGGGATCTTCAGCCAGACGTTCACTGGGTGATCCAATAAACTGCAGGCGCCGATCCGCAATGTCCTGGATCCCGCCAACGTAGTCGATGATCTCGTGTGTGTTCACATCCAGGTATAGGGCGTTGACAGTGAAATCTCTTCTGAAGGCGTCGTCCGCCATGTCGCCAAAGGCTTGATCGCGGACAATCAGCCCGTGATCATCCGTTTCGATATCATCGTGATCAAGCTGGTTCTGCCGGAAGGTTGAAACTTCGATGATGTCCCTGCCATAACGCACGTGTGCGATGGGAAAACGTCGACCAACCAATCGTGAACGGCGGAAAAGTTCTTTAACTTCTTCTGGTTTTGCATTCGTAGCGACATCAAAATCTTTAGGCTTAACCCCGCACAAAGCATCGCGTACACAACCTCCGACCAGGTAAGCGTCGAAGCCGGCCGCGTTGAGCGTCGCGATGACGTCCAGGGCATTGGAGTCAAGATCTTCTGCGGCAATGTTGTGATCGCTAACGCGAACAGGTGCTTCAGATGCCATTTACTGCATTCATTCGGATTCTGCTGTGTTTCTTCGTGGACCACGTTTGCGGGTCTTTCTTCTGGGAATATTGAGCCTTTGGCGCCTCTCCCACAAGCTCTTACGGCTAATACCAAGCTTTTCAGCCAGCTCAGTTTCTGTGAGTTGGTCCTGGTTGTCCAATACAAAGCGGACAAAGTAATCTTCCAGAGAGGTCTGGTCCGGATCCAAGGGTGCTTCCGACATCGGTAAGCTGTCCGGCAGGGGCTCGATGGCGAGCAGCGCTTGGCTGATCTCGGAGTGATTGTCGGCAAGGATGACTGCTCGTTCGATGGCGTTTTCAAGCTCCCTCACGTTGCCCGGCCAGTGATAACGCAGGATCGCATCGATAGCAGAGGTCGCAAAGCTCAGGCCGGTTTTGCTCAACCGAGCGCTGGTTTTATCCAGCAGCCAGTGCGCGATTTCTACGACGTCCTGTCCGCGCTCGCGTAATGCGGGCAATTCCAGACAGATCACGTTAAGTCGGTAAAACAGATCTTCGCGAAACTGACCCGCATTGGTGAGTTCAACCAGATTGCGGTGAGTGGCCGCGATGACGCGCACGTTTACCAGATGGGTCGAAGCGCTGCCAACGCGTCGGTTTTCACCTTGTACAACGCGCAACAGCCGGGCCTGGGCAGGTAATGGAAGTTCGGCTATCTCATCCAGAAATAGTGTGCCGCCGTCTGCAGCGTCCACCAGGCCTCGGTGATTGCCGGTGGCCGTATCATCCTCTGCACCGCTGGTTGACTCAAAACGTTCAAAGCCGAACAGCTCAGCTTCGATCAGTTCAGCTGGGATAGTTGCACAGTTGATCGAGATCAAGGGTGCAGGCGCGCGTTCGCTGAGTGCATGAATCGCGCGGGCGACGAGCTCTTTACCAGTCCCGGATTGACCCTGAATCAGTACGCTTGAGGAAGTGGGTGCAACTTTCTCAATCGTATCTTTGACCGACATCATGGCGGCGGACGAACCGACCATTGGAAATTGGGTGACGCTTTCGCTGGTGTGTGAATTGTAGGTTGTACACGCCCTCTCAACTGCGGCAACCAGATCCTGTGGATCGACGGGCAGTGCCAGGTAGTCGGCGGCCCCGCGTTTGATAGTGCTGACAGCTGAGCGAATACTAGCGTGTTCCGATAGCACCACAATCGGTAGATTTGAGAAATCAGCGGGCGCTAAGCTATCAAGACATACCAGACAACGAATCTGCTCCAGCTGCTCAGGGTTGGGGTAGACATCAACGGCATCAACCGAATAACCATGATCGCACAATGCTGCGGCCAGAGATTGGCTACGTTGAGTGTTTGCATCGATCAGCATTACATCGGTCATAGTCCGACAGTTTAGCAAAGGACATTTCGCAAAGGAAAAGCTTCGCACTCTATCGGCGCCGCTGTATTGGACGGCTCGAGCTGTCGGAAATGCCTATGCAGGAGTAAAAGGCGGGAGCTGCGCAGGTACTTTTTCGAGTGACCAGTTTGCAACGCCCCAAGTCAGGAGTTCGCTGGGGTGTATCGAGTCTGGCGGCTCGAAACCTAAGTAGGTGAATGCATGGCGCAAATTTTGAGAGGCGAGTTGATTGTTCAAGGCAGGCGCGTGCGTCTGCTTAGACAGTTTTACGCCGTCGGCATAACACAACACTGGAAGATGGGCATAACGGGGCACCGCCAGATCAAGCGTTTGCATCAGCAGAATCTGTGCCGGCGTCACCGGCGTTAAATCCTGGCCGCGAATGACCAGCGAAAATTTGGTGTCGTCTACTGCGGTGGCCAAATTATAAGCCACCAGTCCATCGCGCCTGCGAATGATGAAAGCGCCAAGCTCGGATTCAACCGCTACTTCAGTTTCACCCAGGAAGAGATCTTCGTAGGCAAGAATTCCTTGTCCCACGTCCAGTCTGATCGCAGCGTCGTCTTTAGGGTCGGTTTGGTGGCGGCAGGTACCGGGATAGACGGCAAACTCCCTCAGGGAACGCCGGGAACACTGGCAATAGAATGATTGGCTACTCAGGTGCTCCACCGCCGCTTCGTATCTGGCCATGTGTTTGGATTGGTATTCAACAGGTTGGTCAGGGTGTAAACCATGAGCCTGCAAAGCGCTTAAGATGGCCTCTTCGGCACCAGCCAGTGCTCTGGGGGGATCGATGTCATCTATCCTGACGTGCCATTCTCCACCGCGTTGCTTGACGTATAGATAGCTCGCCAGGGCCATGATCAGGGACCCCATGTGGAGAGGCCCCGTGGGAGACGGGGCGAATCGGGTATTAACGGGTTTAGCCGTGGATCTGGCGCTCTTTGATTTCGTCCAGCGACTTACAGTCCACACATTGAGTGGCTGTGGGCCGTGCTTCCAGTCTGCTCAGTCCAATCTCGATACCGCAGGTATCGCAGTAGCCATAGTCGTCTTGATCTACACGTTCGATCGTTTGATCGATTTTCTTGATCAACTTTCGCTCACGGTCTCTAGTTCGCAGTTCAATACTGAATTCTTCTTCCTGAGTGGCCCTGTCTGCGGGATCGGGAAAGTTGGCGGCCTCGTCCTGCATATGGTGAACGGTTCGGTCAACCTCCTCCATAAGCTCATCGCGCCAGTTGAGCAGGATTTGCTTAAAGTGCTCTCGCTGAGCTTCGTTCATGTATTGCTCAGTTTTCTTTGGTTGATAAGGCGTAAAATTTCGGAATGGAGAGTCTGCAGCCGCTGCCTTTTTCTTAGCGCCGGTTTGGGCCGACGATTTGGCCTTGGTTTTTGCTGTGGTTTTGGACTTGCTGTTGGACGCACTGGCTTTTGAGGCTGTGCTTTTAGCGTTGGTCGCTGTGTTCTTAGCAGTTGTGCCTTTAGTTGTGCTGGCCTTACTTGCTGTCTTTTTTGAGGCAGTTTTTGCCTTTGCTTTTGCCGCCATAAATCAATCCTTTTCGTACGGGCATTACAGTGCCCAATTTCGAAGGGCGCGTAAGCTACCAGAACCCACTATGGAAAACCACTAAAAACCGATGAACTTTTGATGGAAGTTTAATCTTGTCTAACGTTGCTTCACTATGGTGCATGACGCTTTTGTGTGTAGGCTACATAGGCCGATCAGGTAGCCCTACCAAGTCCTGTAATTGAGAGAAATATGGTTGTCCAGTTTGCAAAAAGAACCTCGGAGATCGCCCCTTTCAGGGTGATGGAGGTGTTAAAAACGGCCGCTGAATTAGAGTCAGCTGGGCACAGAGTTGTGCACTTTGAAGTGGGCGAACCAGACTTCACAACCGCTGCGCCTATCATCAAAGCTGGCCAACTGGCGTTGGCGAACGGGTATACGAAATATACCCAAGCTACCGGCATTGAACCGTTACGGCTGGCCATCAGCGCACACTACAAAACAATGGGCGTATCCGTGGCACCCGAGCAGATCTGTGTGACTTCTGGTGCAAGCGCGGGTTTGATGATGCTCAGCGCTCTGTTGCTCAACCCGCAAGATGAGCTGCTCATTACCGACCCTGGTTACCCGTGCAACGAAGTATTTGCCAGGACTGTAGGCGCTACTCCTGTCCGTATACCAACCTCATCGAACAACCGGTTTCAACCTGTGTGGGAAGACTTGGAGGCAGCCTGGAGCGCTCATACCAAGGGCGCCCTTTTAGCCTCACCGGCAAACCCCACGGGTACGATGCTTGAAGCGGAGGTATTAAAGCATCTTGCCGCGCAGATTCGTCAGCGAGACGGGGCGTTGATTCTGGACGAAATCTATCAAGGATTGGTGAGTGAAGCACCTTATCCCACCGGACTGAGTGTCACGTCAGATCTTTTTGTCTTGAACAGTTTTTCAAAATTTTTTGGGATGACCGGCTGGCGACTTGGCTGGATTGTTGTACCTCACGCGGCTATAGAAGGCATTACCAAACTTGCCCAGAACCTGTTCATATCGCCAAGCACACCCGCTCAATACGCAGCACTTGCCGCGTTTGAGCCAGAGGCGATGGCAATTCACGAGTCCCGTGCCGAGATTTTCAGACAGCGACAGGCGTTACTTATGAACGGTCTGAAGGATCTGGGGTTTTCAATCCCGGTAGCGCCTGATGGGGCGTTTTACCTTTACGTAGACGTGTCGCACACCCGGATGAAGAGCAGTGAGTTTTGCCATTGGTTACTGACCAAACACTTCGTCGCGGTCACGCCCGGTGAGGACTTTGGCGACCAGGATGCGCAACGTTATGTTCGCTTTGCGTTTACCACAGATGAAGATTCAATTGCTTTGGGCTTGCAGCGCCTTGAACAAGCCATGACCGAGTTGGATGTGGAGGACTCCTGAATGCTGTTGCCGAGGCTTATCACTGGTCGATTGATAAAACGGTATAAACGGTTCCTTGCAGATGTGTTGCTCGATGATGGATCTGAGATCACGGCGCATTGTCCTAACACCGGCGCGATGACCGGTTGTGCAGAGCCAGGGGCTTCGGTCTGGCTATCTGTGTCGGATAATCCAAAGAGGAAGTATGCCCATACCTGGGAGCTGGTTGAGACGAGTCAGGGGATGGTCAGCGTGAACACAAATCGTGCCAACCATCTGATTGCAGAAGTGTTGCAGCAAGCCGTTGAAAAACGGGGTGTGTTGGCCCAGCAGCTTTGTGGCATCACGGATATCCGAGCTGAGGCGCCAATACCGGATGGGACAGGGCGCTTTGATTTTAAAGTTGACTATCAATCGCTCACGCAGTGGATTGAAGTCAAGAGCGTTACCTTACATGTCACCGGTGAAACGGGCGCTTTCCCTGATGCGGTGAGTGATCGTGCTTTGAAACATGTCTTAGCTTTACAAGACAGAGCCTCCCGGGGCGATCGAGCAATGCTCATTTTTTGCGCCCAACACTGCGGTATTGAGCGAGTCCAGCTGGCCGATAACATTGATCCGGAATATGCGGCTGGGGTGCGCGCTGCGCACCAAGCCGGTGTTGAGATAGTGGCGCTCGGTTGTGGCACTGACCTGCACCATTTTGTTGCAGATAGAGTGCTGCCGGTGGAGCTCAACCTGGGAACCGGTTCTCCATAGCCGCGTATTCTTCAATTGTTTTAAAACGCGCGCCGTAGCGAGACACAATCTGGGCTGCACAATAGTTTGCAAACTTGGCGGCATCTCCTGGTTCTGCGCCTTTCAATCGAGCGGCCAGAACCGCGCCGGCATAGATATCACCTGCACCCGTCGTGTCGATTGCTTTTACCCTGAAGCCTTCTTCTGTGCGCTGACTGGTGGACGTCACTGCGATGGAACCCTGTGCTCCCAGGGTGACGTAAACTTCTGGCGCAATGTCTTTAAGCTCGTTGATTGCGATGTCCAGCCGATCCGTTTTTGCCCAGGCCAACGCTTCTTCTTCGTTGCAAAATACTTGCGTGACGCCATTGCCCAGCATGAGTTCAAGTGAGCTGCGGAAAAATTCGACCATGGAGGGGTCCGACAAAGATACCGCAACACCTACGCCGTTTTGTTCAGCCTGCTCGCGACAATGAATCGCAGCCTGGGTGCTTGGTTCCGAAGAGCTTAGATATCCCTCGACGTAAAACTGGCGGGCATTGATCAAAGCCTGCTCCGACACATCCTCGCGGCCAAGCTGACTGGATATAGCCAGGTCCGTACACATGGTGCGTTCCGCGTCGGGCGTGATCATGATGAAGCATTGTCCCGACTGGCCTTCGGTCGCCATAGCGCTTGTATTAACGTCGATACCTGCAGCTTGAAGTTCATCCATGAAGAATGTACCGACAGGATCCTCGGCAACCTTACAGGTGTATGCGGTTTTTAATCCAAAGCCCTGTATCGCAAAGGTGGTGTTAGCTGCGGAGCCGCCACTGCATCGAGTGTGTTCATGGCCAGCCAGAGCGGATTCAAGTTCTTCGCGGCGGTCCGACTCGATCAATGTCATGTGCCCTTTGGCAATGCTCTGTTCCTGTAGAAAGCTGTCCTGGATATTTACTTCTGTGTCGACCAGTGCATTACCTAGTCCGAAAACGTCGTACATAATGGGAGTGTCCAATCCTGTTTTATCTTTGCTTGTTTATTCTAAAGTGCTTCGAACACGCGATCTGCTGCATTTAGCGTATCCTGAATGATCTTGGTGTCGTGACAAGTTGAAACAAAACCGGCTTCGAAGGCTGAAGGCGCCAGATAGACCCCCTGGTTTAGCATGCCATGAAAAAAGCGGTTGAATTTGTCGACGTTTGAGTTGGAGACATGGTCAAAGTTGTTCACTTCTTCCACGTCAAAAAACAAACCGAACATGCCGCACACGTGATTGCCAGCAACTCGATGGCCGTGTGCTTCTGCCCGTTCCTTTAAGCCTTCAATCAAGGTTTGTGTGGCTTTGGCCAGATTGGCGTAGAGCTCGTCGTTCAGATGATTGAGCATGGTCAGTCCGGCGGCGACAGCCAGTGGGTTTCCGGAAAGCGTGCCGGCCTGGTAGACCGCGCCTTCGGGCGCGATGTGAGCCATCACATCGGCGCGCCCACCAAAAGCGCCGACGGGTAATCCCCCGCCAACAATTTTGCCCAATGCGGTGAGGTCAGGTCGGATATTGTAGTGAACCTGCGCTCCGCCGGTGCTCAAGCGAAACCCGGTCATCACCTCATCGAATATGAGTAGCGCATCGTTTGCTTCGGTCACCTGGCGCAAACCCTCCAGAAAACCTGGAACAGGTGGTATACAACCCATGTTTCCAGCAACGGGTTCCAATATCACGCAAGCAATTTCGTTGGGATATTCTGCAAACGCAGCCTGCACAGCGTCTATGTCATTGTAGGGTAGCGTCAGGGTGTGTTTTGCGATCGCCTCCGGTACACCGGGGGAATTGGGAATCCCTAAGGTGAGCAGTCCGCTGCCGGCTTTGACCAGCAACGAATCAGCGTGGCCGTGGTAGCACCCGCTGAATTTAATGATGGTATCCCTTCCGGTGAACCCTCGAGCCAGTCGAATGGCCGACATGGTGGCCTCAGTGCCACTGTTCACCATACGTACCTTTTCCATGGCAGGGAGCAGGCTGATGATCTTTTCCGCCAGTTCAATCTCGATCTGAGTAGGTGCTCCGAAACCCAACGCTTGATTGGCCTGCCTGATCACGGAGTCAACGGTTGCCTGATGGCCGTGCCCGAGCAGCATCGGTCCCCAGGATGCGACATAGTCGATATAAGCGTTTCCATCGACGTCGTAAAGATAGGCACCTTCACCGCGTTCGAAAAACACCGGATCACCGCCCACTCCGGTGAAGGCTCGCACGGGAGAGTTTACGCCGCCTGGAATACTCAAGCGCGCTCTCTCGATCAATGTAGATGATTTACTTCGACTCATTAGCTTCTCTGACATTAGGAGGATTAGAAGGGTTTCAAGACAACCAGGATAACAATTGCAATCAATACTAGGACAGGCAGCTCGTTGAACACGCGGAAAAACTTATGGCTCTTTGTTACCTGATCTGCAGCAAACTGTTTGATCAACCGCTGACAATAGTGGTGGTATCCCACCATCAGCACAACCAGGCATACCTTTGCCCAGATCCATATAGTTGAAGAAAAAGCCTGCCAGCTTTCTACCAGCAACCAGATGCCCAGGACGAGGGTCACCAACATCGAAGGATTCATGATCGCGCGCATGAGTTTGCGTTCCATGACCTTAAATGTTTCTTTGCTCTCCTGGTCGGTTGCCATGGAGTGATAAACGAACAATCTTGGCAAATAGAAGATACCCGCGAACCAGCAGATCACAGCAATGATATGAAACGCTTTGATCCACAAATACCCCGTCATTGAACGTTGTCTCGATAGTTATTGATATGGCTTTGGGTCACCACCCCGACTACCGGTGCGATCATCGGCGCTGTGGTGCGGGTCACACAACATGCCTCAGCACCGGTTTTGTCCAGGGCATTTTGTAATTGCATGACCGTGGCTTGTGAGCTGATCGTGGTCACGTCCATACGTTGACCGGGCAGCTGCATCAAGTTGATCGACTCTTCCTCTGCTCCCCGCTCGGCCAGGAAGACGGCCAGATCAGCTGGGTTAAGCAGGGCTTTGATTTGATCACCGCCGACCACAATCCAGTTCGGTTTTGCGTCCAATGCCTGTTGTGCTTGGGCCTGGTCAACCTGCTCCGGCAGACGCACAAAATCTCGATCCATGATTGAGGCAACGCCAACGCGCTGAAGGTGCAGGGTCACTGGGCTTGGAGGATATTGCAAGCCAAGCGTGTTCAAGGTCGAAATAAACACGGATTTCTGGCGAAATACCTGGCTGTTGGTCATGGTTGCTACCACGATAGTTAACATGGCTGGCAGGATCATTTGTGTGTTGGTGGTCATTTCCAACACAGCCATGAGCGCTGCAAGCGGTGCTTGTAAGACGGCTCCCATCATGGCACACATGCCTAGCATGACGTAAAAACCAACCGAAACGTCACTGTCTGTCCAGAATTGCAGCATATTGCCAAACACGCCGCCCATGGTTGCACCGATAAAAAAAGTAGGTCCGATGAGCCCGACGGGCATGCCCAGGCCAACCGCAGCCGCGCTGGTCACCAGTTTTGCAAAAGCCAATGCAATCAACAGGACAATCGACAGCTGCGTGAGCATGATGTCGTTGACTGTGTCATAGCCAACCCCCATCACTTGTGGGAAAAGTACCGACGCTGCTGCGGTGATCGAACCTGCCAACACCAGGCGAAGCCAGAAGGGCAGATCGACCAGGCGTGCAAAGCGTTGAATCAGTTGAGTGAAGCCGGCTGCGACCGCGCCGATTAGAATGCCGACCAGCAACAGGTAGGGCAGTTCGGCGATTGAGTAGTTGAATGCTGCACCTGTGGTGAAAGCGACCTCAGTGCTGAAGAAAACCTGGGTTAAAATGGTTGAAGTCACAGCGGCGATGATCACGGGGATAAAGCTGCCGATGGTGTATTCCATCATCACAACTTCCATGGCAAAAATGACACCGGCAATGGGCGTGTTAAAGCTGCTCGCGATAGCCGCAGCAGTGCCGCAAGCGACCAAGGTACGCAGGCTGTTGTTTGGAACCTTGAACTGCTGCCCCAGCAGGCTTGCGGCGGTGGCCCCCAGGTGGATTGCGGGTCCCTCCCTTCCGCCAGATTGTCCGGTGGTTAAAGCGATTGCGCCGCCGAGGAATTGGATCAGGGCGTTTTTCAGTGGTAGTCGTCCCTGGTGCAAGCTGAGGCGTTCCATGACGTGAACCACACCGACGCGCCGGGCCGATGGAGAGTAGCGATTCAGAAGCACACCCAGGGTAACAGCACCACCCATGATGAGTATGATGCGGGTGCTCAGATCCAGACCTTCAAAGTTCTCGATATCATTGCCTGGCAGTAAACCCAGACATAATTCAACGACCCATCGAAAGCTTAGAATAACCGCGGCGGTAACCAGACCCGTGAGCATGCCAAGCGCGGCAAGTTGGGGGAGGGCATCCACTTCAGCCAGGCGGCGTCTGAATGATTCAACAGACTCTGGGGTTTTTAATTTGAAAGCCATTGGGGGTGAGTGCCCGAAGTGCCCGGTAGATTTAGTATACTTGAGTTAGCACCAGGCCAAAAATTTCGCAAAAATCAGAATCTCAACGTACAACCTGAATCGCAAATTACAAAAGCAAAAAAAGGAAACGATGCATTGATCTTTCGGCGCAAACCTAAGGTTGACCATCCAAAACTACTGGTGGTTGAGTCCCGTCCTGGGCGTCGTATTTTTATGATCGTCAGTCTCGGTTTTCTGGGCGTTTGTTGTATTTTGTTAGGGTTTGCACTGGGCCATAACCAGGTGGTGGTTAATCGTGTCTCGGCAGCCCTTTTGTCCGAAGATTTGGCGCAAACACAAGATCGCATGCACCAGCTTGAAGAACGGCTGGTCGATGCAGAATTGACGGCCCAGGTCACTTCTGAGGCTGCGGATGACCTGCGCGAGGACCTGGCACAAATGCAGGCGACAAATCAGAAATTGCAGGAGGAAGTCACTTTCTATAAAAGCCTCATGGCGCCAGGTAGTTTAAAAAAAGGGCTTGATATCACCGAGCTTGAGCTGGCGCGACGCCAAAATCCGGCAAGTTTCGATTTTCAGCTGTTGTTGACCCAGGTCGCGCAACGACGCAGCTTTATTGCGGGAGATGTGCGGCTGGATATCGTTGGCTTCCTGGAAGGTGATCCCGCCGAAGTAGTGTTGTCGCTCACAGAAGTAGCTCCAATAGAGAAGTATCCTTTAAAATTCAAATTCAGGTACTTTCAGGACCTGACTGGCAGCCTTACACTACCTGAAGGCTTTGTGCCTAAGCGGATTCTGATTACCGCGCAGCAGCAGGGTAAACAGGCGCTGCAGGAAACGTTTCCCTGGCCAGAATGGACCTAGCGACGAGCAAACAGCGTAAAAGCGTAACCAACGTAAGAATTGCGGCGAGAAGAGCGGAATATATAAGTGGCAAAATCTAAGATGGATAAAGGCGTTACACTGATCGCCGGGCATACGGAGGTCGTGGGCGACGTGCGTTTTGAAGACCAGCTTTATGTCAGTGGAAAAGTTGTCGGGAATCTGTTGTCCGACAACGACAAAGCAACCCTAATCGTTGGAGAAGACGGAACGGTAGTAGGCGAGATACGGGTGTCTAATGTGGTAGTGAACGGTCTTGTGGAAGGGGATATATACTCTGATCAGAAGATAGAACTTGCACCCCAGGCCAAAGTGCGTGGCAATATCTTTTATAAGGTGATCGAGATGCAATTGGGTGCGGTGGTTGACGGTCAATTGATGCATGCGATTGTGGAAGAAGGTTCGCAAGACATTACACAATCGAGTGCGGAAGGTGGTGCGGCAGGCAGTGCGGAAGACGCTGAAAATATTCGGCCCATTGCAGATCAAGCAGCAGGCGGCTGATCACGGTAATACCAAGACGTAAGATCAAGAGGCAGACTATAAAATGCAGGCTAACATCAACTTCTCTGACAAAGCAGTTTCAAAAGTACGCGCTTTGCTGGACGCGGAGGGTGACTCCGAGTTGCGCCTGCGTGTGTTTATCACGGGTGGCGGCTGTAATGGCTTTTCCTACGGATTTACTTTCGATGATGATGTTGCTGAAGACGACGCCCTGATCGAGAAAAGTGGTGTTGAAATGGTTGTAGACGCGATGAGTTACCCATATCTGGAAGGTTCTGAAGTGGATTATGTGGAAGACCTGAGCGGGTCACAGTTTGTGGTGTCCAACCCCAATGCCACGGCGACCTGTGGCTGCGGTAACTCGTTTGCGGTTTAGCTAGCCGTGATTACCTTGATCAGGATACAGCGCGCCTAGCACGCGATAATCAGACGCGCCAGTCACGCCTGGCGCATTTCCGGAAAGATGATTAATCGTGCGGTAAGCCAGCCATGCAAAAGCTGCAGCTTCTACCGAATCCCCATCAACACCAAGCGTCTCGCAGGCGAGCACAGGGTAACTTGTACTGCTGTCCAGACGAGCCATGATATCCTGGTTCAAGCGCCCACCACCGCAGACGACCAGTTGATTGCAATCGGGCGCATGAAGGTCAATCGCCTGGATCACTGACCTTGCAGTTAACTGAGCTAAGGTAGCCTGCACGTCGGCGGGTGACTGATTTTCAAGATGTTGCGATAGCCATTGCAGGTTGAAGTATTCTCGACCAGTGCTTTTGGGGGGCGGCAAGCTGAAGTAACGGTCGCTCAACATACGCGATAATAAAGATCCATCTACCGAAGCCCCGCTTGCCCATTGGCCCTGGGGGTCGTAACTGTGGTCTGCATCTGGATGATGTTGGCTATACCAGCTGTCCAGCAGAGCATTACCCGGCCCGGTATCAAACCCCGAAAGTTGTTCTCCGAGAACGGTGATGTTGCTTATACCACCGATGTTAAGCACCACACAGTTTGGTTGATGTCCAAACAAAGCCTGGTGAAACGGTGGTACCAGTGGTGCACCCTGGCCCCCGGCAGCCATATCCCGGCGTCTGAAATCTGCCACGGTGGGACGCCCGGTAATTTCGGCGATACGGTTTGCATCCCCAATCTGCAGGGTGAATGCACCCGGCCGATGGCGGATGGTTTGCCCGTGGCTGCCTATCGCGATGACATCATCAATGGATGCTTGGGCTTGCTGGGTGAAATTCAGGATGCTGTGACCAACGAATTCTCCCAGCTCAGCATCAGCATTGCCTAAGTCGTCCAGGTTCAAAACGTTATCCGGTTGACCCAGCTCCAGCAGGGTGGCCCTAAGCGCGGTAGGTAGTGGGACGCAGTCTGCGTGTTCTATGTTCAGATGATTGTCGGTCGCCGTAATCAGGGCCAGGTCTAGCGCATCGACGCTTGTCCCGGTGATGCAACCTATAAAAAGCCCTGCTAGTCGATCCACTAACGAGCCGTAGCCATTGGGTTGGTTACCGCCATTGCCGCCATATGGCTCTTGTAGTTATCCAGAAGCGCAGAATATTGAGCGGTCTGGACTTGGAATCTCTGCAATTCTTCCTGATCTATGGGCTCTGCATCAGGTAAAGAGACCGTGCGAGGGTTTTGATGTACGCCATTCACCAGAAATTCGTAGTGTAGATGAGGGGCGGTAGCCCACCCGGTGGCTCCGACGTAGCCAATCACCTGCCCCTGCTTTACCTTAGCGCCTCGTTTTACACCGCGAGCAAACTTGGAGAGATGGAGATACTTAGTCACAAACTGCTCGCCGTGCTGGATCACGACATAGTTGCCATTAGGCTTGGTCTTTGATGCAGCCGTTACTTTGCCATCGCCAGCGGCCAGAATCGGCGTGCCTTTCGGGGCTGCATAATCGATGCCTCGGTGCGGGCGAACGGTTTTAAACAGCGGATGCACACGACGTAAGTTGAAGTTTGAACTGATTCTAGAAAACTCGACCGGTGCTCGTAAAAAAGCCTTGCGCATGCTTTCGCCGCTGGGCGTGTAGAAGTCGGTCCTGCCGCGATTGTCCTCGTATGCAATCGCCTTGAAAGACTCTCCCTGATTGACAAACTCTGCAGCCAGAATATTGCCGTCTCCAATCCGTTCACCATCCAGGTAAAGCTCTTCGTAAAGAACATGAAACTCATCTTCTGGCCGTATATCCAGCACAAAGTCTACGTCCCATTGAAAGATTTGCGCCAGGCGCATCGTCAGATTGTCACTCAGCCCAGCACGTTGACTCGCGATGAAGAGGCTGTGATCGATCACCCCGCGTTTATAGGTCACGATTCTGTCTGGTTCTTGGGTGATTTGTTGGGCGGTGAAGGCATCCCCCTGGCGCTCGTAGTGGAGCGAGTCCAGTGGACCTGTTGTGTAGGTCAGCCCCATGAGTGTCTTGTTATCATCGAGCTGCAGCACCATAGTGTGGCCTGGATAGATGTTCTTCAGGCGGGTGCCCAGTACCGGGGTCTGCGTGACAAGATAGACGTCGCGCGGGGTAAGACCATGGCGTTTGAAGATGAGCGCCAGGTTGTCGCCTGGTTTTACCTGGGTATTCACCTCGGTCCATTCTTGGGTGGGCTGTAACGGTTCAGCATGCGTTGCTTGGGTTGAAATGGCCGGGGTTCCAGAGACCGCGTCGGATGATACTTCAGCAGGCAATTCCAGTTGCGTGACTTTGTGTTCAGCTGGGCTGCTGGTGCTCAACTTTGCGATTGCAAATGCGACCAGGCTCAGGCTCAAGAAGCTGATTAACAGTAAGTGCGGTAGGGGAAACTTCATCCGTCGAGTACCATCCTTTCTACACGAAATAACATCTGGCTCTCAAATGACGCCCAGCGCCCCTTGTGCCTTGGAGTGCGAACTCAGATCCGTTTAAAAAATG
Organism: Pseudomonadota bacterium; assembly: GCA_039028095.1. GTDB lineage: Bacteria > Pseudomonadota > Gammaproteobacteria > Pseudomonadales > Azotimanducaceae > UBA4421. The sequence goes on along the minus strand of JBCCIU010000029.1, from coordinate 3,070 downwards.
AGCAAAAACCGTAGGTTACGTAATTTTGTTCGCACGAATTGCGCAGTATACGAATTTACTTATTCATTTAAAGTGATTTTTCGTCAGGATTTTTGCACACCTCGGGTGGAGTGGTAGCGTTTTCATAAGGGTTCGAATATGGTTCGCACCCAAATTGAATACAGATGTGAAGGATCGATCAGTGGCATCGTCGGATGGATTGATAAACGAGCTCGAGTGGCGTGGTCTGATTGCGGCACAAAGCAATCGAGAAGGCTTAGCCGAACACCTATCCGGTGGCTCCCGGCGACTGTATTGCGGTTTCGATCCAACCGCAGACAGCCTGCATATAGGGTCCTTGGTGCCCTTGCTGTTGTTGCGTCGATTTCAAGTTGCGGGCCACCGCCCGATCTTATTGCTGGGTGGCGCGACAGGTTTGATTGGAGATCCTTCTTTTAAGGACGACGAACGCAGTCTCAATGATGAAGATACGGTAGCTATTTGGGTCGACTCCTTAAGGAGGCAGGTCGAACCTTTCCTGGATTTCTCTGGAAATAGCGGCGCGCTGATTGTGAATAATCTGGATTGGACCCGGGAAATGAACGTTGTGTCCTTTCTTAGGGATATAGGGAAGCACTTTTCCGTCAACGCTATGATTCAGAGAGACTCGGTCCGCAACAGGTTGGAGCGAGCGGAACAAGGTATTTCGTATACCGAGTTCAGCTATATGTTGCTGCAAGGCATGGATTTCCTTGAACTGGCCAAAACCGAGGATTGCCTGGTGCAGATTGGTGGGCAGGATCAATGGGGCAACATCGTTTCAGGCGTAGATTTGATTCGCAGGCACCTTTCCAAGGAGGCTTATGCACTCACTCACCCATTGGTTACTAAAGCTGATGGCACCAAATTTGGAAAAACTGCCAGCGGCGCTGTCTGGATCGACCCGAAAAAAACATCGCCATATTCGTTTTATCAGTTCTGGCTGAACAGTTCAGATGCAGATGTTGTGAACTATCTGAGGTACTTCACCTTTCTAGAGCAGGAGCAGATTAACGAGCTTGATGAACAAACTCGGGCGGCACCAGAGCAGCGAGCAGGGCAAAAAGCCCTGGCCGCTGAAGTTACAGCGCTGGTCCATGGCCAGGAAGCGGTCGTTTCGTCCCAGCGTATCAGCGCTGTTCTGTTTGGCGGAGATCCGCGAGATCTGACCCAGGCGGATTTGCAACAATTGGCGCTGGATGGCATGTCCGCAAGTTACGCACAGCCGGGATCAGGATTGCTTAGCGTTATGGTCGAAGCAGGGTTGGCAAAATCCACCGGCGAAGCTCGCAAACTGGTTCAGGGAGGAGGCGTACGCTTGAATGGCGAGCCGGTAATGGATCCGCGGGAAGAGATCGACTTCAAACAAGCCCTGTTTGGAGAGTACTTTGTCTTGCGAAAAGGTAAGAAGGCCTACCACCTGCTCCAAAAAGCAGTCTAGAGGTAAAAGTGCAACACACCTGCAAGCCGCCTCAGGGCGGGGCCTGGGGCTATTTTGCTCAAAAGATTCGTCGATGTAAGAAAAACTTAAAAAAAGTTTATACTTTGGCTTGCGCCCTAAAGCTTCCTACGTATAATACGCCTCCCTTGCCACGGGGCACTTAGCTCCGGGGCCGCTCTTTAAGAAAATTTTAGAAACGAAATTTAGTGGGTACTAAGTTAGCCGCCACATTTATATCTCCAGTGGCAGCGTAAAAAATAGCTTGGTACACAAGCCATTCGTGTGGGAACACGTGATTCATTTAGAGTCTATGATTTTGCCGAAATCTAAATCGGCACCTAAACATCTTGTCTTTTGTGTGGCTGAAATCCCAATTCGTTGGGTGATCAAAATAGCAAGAGATAAAGAGATTAAACTGAAGAGTTTGATCATGGCTCAGATTGAACGTTGGCGGCACGCCTTATACATGCAAGTCGAACGAGAAAGCACCTTCGGGTGTGAGTACAGTGGCGGACGGGTGAGTAACGCGTAGGAATCTACCTAGTAGTGGGGGACAACTCGGGGAAACTCGAGCTAATACCGCATAATATCTACGGATCAAAGCAGGGGATCTTCGGACCTTGCGCTATTAGAGGAGCCTGCGTTGGATTAGCTTGTTGGTGGGGTAATGGCCTACCAAGGCGACGATCTATAGCTGGTCTGAGAGGACGATCAGCCACACTGGAACTGAGACACGGTCCAGACTCCTACGGGAGGCAGCAGTGGGGAATCTTGGGCAATGGGCGCAAGCCTGACCCAGCCATGCCGCGTGTGTGAAGAAGGCCTTCGGGTTGTAAAGCACTTTCAGCAGCGAAGAAAAGCACGAGGTTAATAGCCTCGTGTCATGACGTTAACTGCAGAAGAAGATCCGGCTAACTCCGTGCCAGCAGCCGCGGTAATACGGAGGGATCGAACGTTAATCGGAATTACTGGGCGTAAAGCGCGCGTAGGCGGTCTGTTAAGTGGGATGTGAAAGCCCCGGGCTCAACCTGGGAACTGCATTCCAAACTGCCAGACTAGAGTATGGTAGAGGGAGGTAGAATTTCCTGTGTAGCGGTGAAATGCGTAGATATAGGAAGGAATACCGATGGCGAAGGCAGCCTCCTGGACCAATACTGACGCTGAGGTGCGAAAGCGTGGGGAGCAAACAGGATTAGATACCCTGGTAGTCCACGCCGTAAACGATGACAACTAGCCGTCGGGGTCCTTGAGACCTTGGTGGCGCAGCTAACGCGATAAGTTGTCCGCCTGGGGAGTACGGCCGCAAGGTTAAAACTCAAATGAATTGACGGGGGCCCGCACAAGCGGTGGAGCATGTTGTTTAATTCGATGCAACGCGAAGAACCTTACCACCCCTTGACATACTCGGAACTTGGCAGAGATGCCTTGGTGCCTTCGGGAACCGAGATACAGGTGCTGCATGGCTGTCGTCAGCTCGTGTCGTGAGATGTTGGGTTAAGTCCCGTAACGAGCGCAACCCTTGTCCTTATTTGCCAGCGGATAATGCCGGGAACTCTAAGGAGACTGACGGTGACAAACCGTAGGAAGGTGGGGACGACGTCAAGTCATCAT
>JBCCIU010000028.1:0-74424 GCA_039028095.1 Pseudomonadota bacterium | reverse complement strand
TTACAACGTAACCACCGGTACGTTGAGTGGAGGTTATACCCAGGCGATTACACTGACCTATACCGCCGCGTCAGCGGGTCAGACCCTAACCTTCCGTCATACCTTCCAGGCTGGATCCGGCAACATTACATTGAAGGCGGCGAGTTTGCAGGGTGAGATTGCTGCATTCAGTCTGCCCTACTCTGACAGTTTTGATACAGATTTCTCTGCTTGGACAGTGGTTGACGAAACGACCAACTTGGGTGCCTGGTCAGTTTCAGGTGGCGTTCTCAACCAGTCCTCTGTTGCCGTCGCACCAGACGCATTTGATCAAACGTATCACCTGGGTTCAAACGCGGTGTTCAATCCAGCCATCGCAGAAACCGACTATCGATTTGGCATCGATTTGCAGACTACGGGTGCTAATCCCCAGAACGATGTGGGTGTCCTGTTCAGATACGCCGACTCAGATAACTATTATCGTCTGAGTCTCAGTTCCAGATATGGGTTCACACGACTCGAAAAGAAAGTGGCGGGCACATTCTCGACCCTTGCGGTGAGTTCTCGTGGATTTGCACCTAACCAGTTGTACAACGTAGAAGTTGAAGCAATTGGTTCAACCCTTTTGATCTGGTTGGATGGGGATCCTCTCTTTGCGGTTGATGATTCAGATCTACCTCAGGGCACCGTGGGCCTGTATTCCCAGGAGACCATCATCGCTGACAATATGATCTTGGAGATTCCAACAACACAGCCTCAGGTCGTTCTGTCCAGTCCCGATGCGCACAGCGTTTCGTCTGGCACCACAATTACGGCAACGGCGGAGGTAACCAATCTTCCGGCGGGTGGTTATGTGGAATTTTTCCTCGACGATGCTGACTCGGTGATCGATACCACCGCCCCATTCAGCGCTACATACAGTAGCCTGAGCCCTGGGGACTATAAAGTGGATGCGGTAGCTCGCAACAGTGGTGATGTGGAGCTTAGCCGGGATACAAATGTTCAGGTGGGCATTGGTGGTATCTACGCCGTTGCTGTTGGTGACAGCATCGTGCAAGGTTTCCTTGATCATTTTGCCAGTGACAACACAACGCCTTCTGGAAGAACAATAGCCTCTCAGGGCTTTGAGGCTGTGCTGACCGAACAGCTGGATGCCACCACTGCAGTGCCGAACCTGGTGTTTAACGAAGGCATAAATGGTGACACAGCCGTCGACACGATGATGGACAGAATTTCCTCCATCCTCGAGCGCCATCCAAATCTGAGCAGACTGACCATTGGCCTTGGTACCAATGATTCGTTTACCAGTGTGCCCACCGGAAGAAACTGTACCGGAGCGCTTTGCAACGGAACCTTTGTTGGGAACTTGCAAAGCGTGATCGATCAGGTGATCTGGTCCGATTACCCAACCAACTCGGTATCGTCAGGGATTGCGGTGGAAGTGTCACTGATTCCACCCGTATTCCTGAGCAGCAATCCATGGACACATTCAAGCAATAACCGTATCCGGGAAATGAATGATGCGATTCGCTTTGATGTAACAGGACATAGTATTGGACCAGATTTCTTCAGCTTTTTCCTGGCCGGCGCCAGCGAGAACCTGGAAACCGCCTTTATCGATACGATCCATCCAAATGCGCTTGGTTACCACCTGATGGGACATATCTGGCGAAACAGTTATGATGCCAGCAATCCACAACCGCTTCCGTTGGTGCTGGAGGATTTGTCCGTCAGCAGCGGTGATGTGAAACAGAACTTACTCGAAGTGGGCGATGAGCCATATCTGGATGCGACTGATCAGCTGAGCAGCATACCTGTAGATCTGCAATTGGGACGGTGGATCACACCCGACAACGCTCAATCGGGCAATACCTCAGCAAGCTATCTTTCTTTTGAGGTGGATCGGGCGGTCGACGTTTACGTGGCTTACGACGCTGGTGCGGCAAGCTTGCCTAACTGGATGAGCAGCTATATCAACACTGGCATGACAATTGGCATTTCTGGTGGTAGTACTCCAACGTACAACCTGTACAGACAATCATTTGCCGCGGGCGCTGTTGTTTTGGGTGGAAATGCGGCGACCGGCGCAAGCGGTGCCGATGATAATTATCTAACCATCGTGGTTGAACAGTAATGAAGGTATCTATTTTCGTATTCGTCGTCATAGGCATGATTGTGCAATCGTTGCCAATTAAGGCCAACACAGATTGCGGCTCTGACTCCAACAGAATGATCAGCCAGTACTACCAGGCACTACAAGCGGGCGATGTCAGACAGCTATCCAACCTAGTTGCCGGAGACTATGCACGTAAGAACAATGCGTTGTATCAGAACCCCGCCTATCCAGATCACTTGATCAATCATTACGCCAATCTGAGCTATTCCGTGTCCAAATGCGAAACCGTTGCGGGACAACGCGTGCGTCTCGTAGTTGAAGAATCACTCACAGACGGCGAATCCTATCCGATGGTATTCACGTTAGAGCAATCGCCAGATAGTCAGTTGCAGATTATCGACGTTACTCTTCAGCTGACCGAGTAGCTTTTACCGGGAGTTGGCACAAATCCTCATAACCGGGGGTTCAGATCGCATATACTCAGTTTGAGTACCGGCTGAAAAGGATCTAAGCCACCCATGGCGTCACGTTCGTATACCCATTTGATCAACCCGATTAACCCGCCTGTAGAATCGGATCTGGTGGTTGCCCAACCCATCACGTTGGAAAGCATGAGAATGGCCAAGGCATATGGGGAAGAACACGGTTTGGTGATAGATCACTGTGCCGTGGTCTATGAAGAAGACAAAAACCAGGCGCCAATTGCGTTTGATAGCGTAAAAATACTCACCAGGTCCGTTCAAGACGTTGCTGATTTCGACACGAATCGCAAGCTGCCATTGATTAAAGACATCTTTGACTGTGGTTGTGCTGATAGCGCGGCAGAGTTTGTTATCTACACAAATCTAGACATTTCCTTGCTGCCGCACTTCTATACGGCTGTTGATCGCTTGTTAGATCAAGGGCATCGGGCGCTCATCATCAACCGGCGCACCATCTCCGGACAGTGGACTGATGTGAATGACCTGTCGCTGATGTTCGCGGAGATTGGCATCGCCCACGATGGGTTCGATTGTTTTGTATTTCCCAGATCGTGGGTTCGGGAACTGGACTTCGGCAACGTCTGTATTGGCGCGCCATTTATTGGACTGGTTGTTGCTTTGGCCATCACCGGGATGACTGACAAATGGATGCTGGTTGAGAAAGAGCATCTGACATTTCATATTGGTGACGATAGAGCCTGGGATAGCGGAAATCTGAACGCTTACGCCCAGCACAATAAATTAGAAACAGCCGGGGTCATTGAGCGATACGAGTCCGAGCATGGGACCATTCGGTGGGATACCGCTCCCACATGGTCTTTTGGTGCGCTTGCACAGATCAAAGTTGATGAATTGGGATTCCCACCATCAATTTTGCCGCGCGGCCCCAAGCTTAAAAAACGACTGGTCTCGAAGCTTAGAAAGATCCGGGATCTACTGAGCTAGCGTTACTAGGCAGATTTGACGCCAGGTTTCTGACTGGCGTCGTGGTGGATGGTGTTCCATTCAAATTCAGGACGGACCATACCGGGTAGATCGCCTGAAAAATCCCGCCTGACAGAGTCCCCCTCCATCGTATCGATGACCTGAAACGTCAGTGCTTCTTCAACAGAAAACTGTCGTTCTCTTACCGGTTCGATTGTCCAGATCGCAACATGAATCGATTGCACACCTTCAGAAAGGAAATTTCCCGGAATGCGCGCGACGCTGGTATATCTCCCTGCCGGACGTTTCTGGTTTTCCCAAGCAGGATCCTGATCAAGGGCAACACAGAAGTTTACCCCTTCATCATTCCAAATAGAGAAGAACGGCCTGACCCGATAGCCAGATTCCAGGACCTCGTACTCCAGCCTGACAAAGATGTCGTGACGGATGTCGAAGCTGTCTGGCGAGCCCCCGTCCTTGTTTTCAACTTGTACAGCATCCATGCGCACCACGTTACCTCTGGGTGCATCTTCACCACTCCATTCCATCCGTGTGCAAATTGATCGCACGCTGGAAAGGTATTCGGTCAAGATCGCCTGGGTCGACCCGTCACGCTTCAGGGTTCCAGAGTCGAGCCATATCACTCGGTCAGCGAGTCGAGAAATCGCGCGCATATTGTGGGAAACCAGAATCACAGTTTGACCGGATTTTGATCCTTCACCCATTTTGGTGAGGCACTTCCGTTGAAATTCTGCGTCACCCACGGCCAGTACCTCATCCACGATCAGAATTTCCGGTTCCAGATGAGCAGCAACGGCGAAGGCCAGACGAACTCGCATGCCGCTGGAGTAGCGTTTTACAGGTGTATCAAGAAATTTGTCTACGCCGGAGAAGTCCACAATCTCGTCAAACTTGGTATCTATCTCCTTGCGACGCATTCCCAAAACACTGCCATTCAGGTAGACATTTTCGCGTCCGGTGAGTTCAGGGTGAAAGCCTGTACCAACTTCCAGCAAGCTGTTTAAACGGCCGTGCATTTCAGCACTGCCGCGACTCGGCGGGGTTATTCTCGAGAGGATTTTCAACAACGTTGATTTGCCTGCGCCGTTGTGCCCGATAATGCCTACGGCTTCGCCTCGCTCGATTTCAAAAGAGATATCTTTCAGCGCCCAAAATGCATTGAGTTCACTCAGATCCATTTCGTCATCGCTAATGTCACTGAAGTCGTATGTAGAGCGATATTTCTTATAGTTCTTAATAGGGTTCTTGATCACAGACAACATTGCTTGAGCAACGTTTTCCTGCTTGTCATCCAACGCGCCTAAGCGGTAAAGCTTGCTCAGGTTTTCCGTTTTTATCGCGATGTCCTTATTGCTCATGTGATTCTCTGCTGGATTCGATTAGTTCGTAAATTAAATAACGTCAACGATGACTCGTTCCATACGCCGGAAGTAGATCATGCCAGTAACAAAGAGTACGACAGTGGTGATCATACCCGGGAATATGTAGTTCCAGGGAATCTCGGTGCCAAGCAAGCATGCTCGGTACCCTTCGATGACACCCACAAATGGATTGATGGAGTAGATCATTCGGTACTCATCCGGAATGCTCGCTGCGGAATAAACGATGGGGGCCGAATACATCATCATACTGATGACAAAGCCCATGGCGAAGCGTACATCCCTGAATCTAATCGCAAGCGAAGAAAGCCACAGCCCAACCGACGCGGGTATTACCAACATCATAATCACGAATATTGGCAAGTAGATCATATTCCAGGTCGGCATCACCTGGTGATAAAGAATAATGGCGCTTAACAGGATCAGGGAAATTGCAAAATCGACCAGTTTCGACAATACCGGTGTGATCGGAAAAATCATGCGTGGGAAATAGACCTTCCCAAGCATATTTTGTTGTTGAACCAGGCTTTGCGCAGAAGCGCTCATAGCCCCTGACATGTAGGTCCACGGGATGACTGCCGTCGCACAAAACAGCAGGTAAGGGACGCCTCCGGTATCGATCTTAGCAACACGCCCAAAAACAATGGTAAAGATTGCCAGTTGAATCGCGGGGTTTAGAACTGCCCAGGTGAATCCGAGGACGGTTTGTGCATAGAGCACTTTAATATCGCGCCAGACCAGGAAGAAAAATAGATCTCGATAGTGCTTCAACTCCTGGAGGTTGATGGTTTCCCAACCACTGGGTGGTTCTATCCTGGTTACAGCGTTCTTCAGGGTCTCGTCTACCACGGTAATCCTTTTCCTTTTTGATCTGAGAAAGTTGCTCTGAGAGGGTTGCTGTGAGCCCCGACATGTTGAACTTTATGTCAGTTTTTATGTCAGGTTGGCTGCTCGGAACGTCTCATGTTGAAAGCAATACCAGCGGCCCATCACAGCCATCTCTAGAGCTGGCTTTTCAGTCGCAAATTCTACGCTAAGGCATCCTCCGGCATACATATTAGTTTTGTAAATTATGAACTCGTTGCACTATCGGTTGTGATGTAGGTCCATTCGGTGCGCGACAATAAACCTAAATCATCAATGTGCAGGTAATATAGGGGCTCGTATAGGGACCTACTAATCGAATGCAACACGCCAGTTACATGGATTCCGCTAATGACGGCGGAGCTGACTTGATATTTGTCATTTCTCAACCTCGCTCGGGGTCGACTCTCCTGCAGCGTATCTTATCCGGACACCCCGACGTCTTCGCCTCTGCAGAGACCTGGCTGATGTTGCCTCAGATATTTTCGGTCAGGCAAAGTGGCCACACAGCAGCCTATGAAGCGGATTGGGCGCGTACCGCGATTCACGAATATCTGGAAAACTACACGGACGGTGAAGCAGTGTACGATGCTGGCATCCGTGCGTTTGCTGATTCGTTATATGGGAATGCGCTGAAACGGGCCGAAAAAAAGATCTTTCTGGATAAAACGCCACGCTATTACTACATTGCTAAAGATCTCTACCGCATCTTTCCGAACGCTAAGTTTGTGTTCCTGATACGTAATCCTCTTGCCGTACTTGCATCAGAACTCACAACGTACGTGAAAGACAATCCCAGATTTCTAAGCAGCTTCCACGATGACCTGTTGTTAGCACCCCATCTGATCCTTGATGCCATCGATCATCTGGGGGAAGACGCCAATGTGATCCACTATGAGAAGTTTGTGCAGGATCCGGACACGCAGATTCGAAACCTCTGCAACCAGCTCGGATTGGCCTTTGATTCACAGATGTTGAACTACGGTAAGACGCCTGCACCAAAAGGTGTGATGAACGACCCGGTTGGGATACACAAGCATTCAACCACATCCACCCAAAGTATGGAGCGATGGCGGGAAATGGCTGAGGTGCCCCAGAGCAGACACTTTGCGCAAGCCTATCTGCAGCGTCTTGGACCTGATCTGCTGGATCGATTGGGCTACAACTATGCAGAGCTGTGGAGTGCTCTGGGCCCTGCTGCTGATGGACCTGGATTGGGCATAACAATGCCCTGGTCTGTGGCCATAACACCATCGGATGATTGGTCGATGAGTCAGCGAATTCAGCTCAGACGCTATGCCGCCATTGCCAAGCAGGACAACTTTATCGGTAGAATGACAAGTTATTTAAGTATTTTTGGATTCATTCTGCAGCACTTCTTCAAGCGTTTTGTTCCACACCGAAAATAATTCTCACACGACCCGCTTACATCGTCGATCCACAATTGCTGATAGAATTTGATGTACGTGGGTTAGTGCCTGCTTACATTTGATGTCCAGTTCGGGATGCTAGTTGTGATCTATGCAGCAGCGTACGGCACGGTGAATTGAGACAATCGAAGGCAGTTTTCTACACTCTACGAAGCGTTGTAGTAGCGTCAGGACAACCAATACGACTCTCTGGATGAACCGTCGATGCAATTGAGCCGAAAAAGGTATCGCAAACTGTGCATGCGAATGGCGCACCTGCCCTTGGTAGGTGGACTGGCCAGGCGCATAGCGGCGTGGGGTGTACCGCGCCACTACGGTTTGTGGCCTTTGGCCAACCTTGTTCCCGCTGGCTATGTTGCACCTTCGGCGCAGTTATTTCATGAGCGTCTAAGCTACGGTAAATATTGTTTTCTAGGGGATGAGGTGCTCATCTACGGTGAACCCACTGGTGGCTCTGTGGAACTCGGGGATCGAGTGCACATTCACCAGCGTACAACCCTGCAAACCGGTCAGGGTGGGTCAATATTGATCGACCAAGGCACCCACATCCAACCCGATTGTCTTTTATCCGGATTCATGGGCGATGTGAAAATCGGCAAAAATGTTGAAATCGCAGCCAAATGTTCATTTTATTCCTACAACCATCAGTTCGAGGCATCTCAGGCGATTCGTGAGCAACCCATCATAAGCGCTGGCGGTCTTGAGATTGGTGATGAAGCATGGCTCGGGGTTGGTGTGATAGTTCTGGATGGTGCAAAGATTGGTAAGGGTGCTGTGGTTGCCGCGGGCGCCGTTGTAAATCGAGACATTCCAGATTTTGCTATAGCAGCTGGCAATCCGGCTCGAGTGATTGGCAGGCGAACCTAGTAATGCGCGCTAGAGCTCACCCAGCCTCAGCCAATTCCCCCGACACAAAATTCAGTGTCATTAAACGGCGCTTGCGTAAGAGAATCCTTGCGAAGCTTGATAAATACCTTGGGGCAAGCTCACTGGGCGCTATCGAATCTGTCAATGTTGACAGCAACCTGGCCGCTTTGACGTTTGATGATGGTCCACATCCCAAATGGACGCCTCTGGTCTTGAAGGTCCTGGAAAAGCACGGTGCAAAAGCAACCTTTTTTATGCTGGGAAAGCAAGCTGCAAAACATCCGGAATTGATCAGACAGGTGCGCCAGGCAGGTCACGTCGTTGGCAACCATTCCTGGGACCATGAGTCGTTCCCCCTGCTCAGATCGTCACAACGTCGACAAGGTCTGGCGGCCTGCCAGGCTACGCTGGGTAGTCATGCCAGCGATCTTTTCAGACCACCCTATGGTGATCAAGATCTGGCAAGTCGGTTCGACGTGATGCGTAGCGGGTACAAAACGATCTTGTGGGACCTGCCATCTCAGGATTGGGAAGGACTGGATTCCGAGGAGATTTTCAATGTTGTGCAGTCCAAGTTGAAGCCTGGTGCCATCCTATTGATGCATGATCGGTTGCATACTACCAATCATATTGATTTTGCAGACCGCTGCGCCATGGTCGAAGCACTGGAGAAGATACTGGCGGAAAACTCTGATTACCGATTCGTAACCGTTCCGGAGCTACTCGAAGCCGGTACACCTAAAGGTTCGTTCAGAGCACAAGTGGGTGACCCAGAAGCCTTTGCAAAGCTGGTGGTTATGGATGAATGACATGACAACACCACAACTCAGTATCGTCATGCCCTGTTTCAACGAAGGTGCTTACATCCAGGCTTCTTTGGAAGCTCTGCTTGAACAGGAGTGCATACACCAATTTGAGATCATTGTTGCCGATAACGGATCTACGGACCTTACCCGAGAGGTGGTCAGGAAACTCCAAGCCGCAGACCCCCGTATTCAATTGGTTGATGCGTCTGCGCGAAAAGGAGCAGCAGCCGCCAGAAATATGGGTGTTCAGGCTGCAAAGGGAGAAATGATTCTCTTTATTGATGCTGATGATGAAGCTTCCGACCAGTGGATGAGCAAAATGGCATCCGGCCTTGAGCGATTCCCAATTGTGGGATGTGGCTTTGACACCATCAGTCTGAACGAAAGCTGGCAAAGCGAAAGCTGGCAGAACGGCCAGGACGGTGCACTTAACAATTTTGACCCCCCTTTCCTGCCCTGGTCTGGCGCTGGCGCATTAGGGGTTTTACGTAGCACACACCTTGGTGTTAACGGGTTCGATGAATCACTTTTAGTGCTTGAAGATGCTGACTATTGTTGGCGAGTGCAGCTAACGGGCGCCCAAATGGGTTTCGTCAATGATGCATACATTCGCTATCGCTTTCCGAAAAAGTACTCACAAATGTACCGACAGATGCGCAAACTTGGCCAATATCATGCCCTGGTCTATCGACGATACGCCCACCATGGCATGCCACGAATTCAACAACCCATTGGCAGAGCCTGGCAACGTTGGCGCCGTTGGTTCAGGAAACTTAGAAGAGCGCGCACCAAAGCCCAGCGCGCAACACTTGTTCGAGACTTGGGTTGGAACATTGGCAGGCTATATGGAAGTTTGCGCTACAGGACTATGGATTTTTAGGCTGGTATTTGAATATGAATAAGATGCAGGCCCCACCGGCTCATTCGCTCGACTATTTTCGAACGTTGGCCACTCGATCTGATAATTCAGCTTTCCTCGAATCGGAACAGGAAAAGTTGGCTGAAGCCATTAGAATCCGCGAGGTCGAACAGGCGTTTCTCGAACTCTTCTCCAAAGGCATGATGAACGGCACTGTACACACTTGTATCGGGCAGGAATTTTCAGCCGTCGCCATTGCTGGCATGTTGGAAACACAGGATTGGGTGACGTCAAACCATCGCTGCCACGGTCATTTCATCTCCAAGACGGGTCAGTGGCGGGCTCTTATAGATGAGCTTATGGGTTTGAAGTCTGGTGTGTGCCAGGGTGTGGGAAGTTCACAACACCTGTTCGCTGAAGGATTCCTGTCCAATGGCCCCCAGGGTGCTCTGTTGCCCGTTGGGGCAGGCATTGCGCTGCATTTCAAAAAACAACAGCAAAAGAACCTGGTGGCATCTTATATCGGTGAGGGTACGTTGGGTGAGGGAAATGTTTACGAGACATTTAATCTTGCATCCCTGTGGTCACTGCCGCAGCTGTTTGTGTGTGAAAACAATGGCTACTCCCAGAGTACACCTCAACCTAATGGCGTAGCAGGCAGCATTACTGCTCGTGCTGAGGCATTCGGCATTCGCACGTTCGAAGCAAATACGTGGGACCTGATTGATCTCATTAACACCGCCAAAGAAGCAATCAATTTTGTCAGAAATGAATCTTGTCCGGCGTTTCTGCAGCTGCGCACCTATCGTTTGAAGGCCCACTCCAAAGGAGATGATGATCGCGATTCAAAAGAAATTGCATTCTTCGAGGAATGGGATCCACTAAATCGCTTGTTAAGTGAAAGTGAAGCGCTGCGCAAAACTCAACAGAAGATCTGTGAAGAAATCCAAGCGCATATCGAATCGGTTGATAAAACTGTATTGACCTCTGCTGAATATGCGCACGATCAGCTCCCCAGAAAAAGTAGTGCTCGACTGCAACCGGTCACCAACGAACGTATTCGCATGATTCAAGCACTTAACAAAGGCATGGACCAGGCACTGAGCGCAGGTGCTGTATTGATCGGCGAAGACATTGTTGACCCATATGGTGGCGCTTTTAAGGCAACCATGGGATTGTCTACTCAATATCCAGATCAGGTGTTCAGCAGTCCAATCAGTGAGGTTGGTATCGCCGGCATGGGCGTTGGCCTGGCCATGATGGATCGTGAAGCCTATGTGGAAATCATGTTTGGTGATTTCATGACCAACGTTGTCGATCAAGTGATTAACAACATGTCGAAGTTTTATCACATGTATGCATTCCAGACGAGTGTGCCTGTGCGTATTCGCACGCCAATGGGGGGCAAACGAGGTTATGGTCCCACGCACTCCCAATCACTGGAGAAGCACTTCCTCGGCATTGATAATCTGTTAGTGCTTTCGTTTACGTCTTTGGAAGATCCTCGCGAGGCGATGCAGGCGCTGCGTGACTATCCCGGTCCAGCGTTGATCGTGGAAAGTAAGACAGACTATGGGCAGATTCTTTGGCAGGGTAACGATGATGTTTCATTGAAAAAACAAGGCGGTGAATTTGGCTCACTTGTCCTATCTCCCACTAGGCGCAAACCTAATCTGACCGTTGTCGCTTATTCAGGTACCGCAAGAGAGATCGCAGATAAGATTTCACACCTTTTTGTAGAAACCGACTACGTCATCGAGCTTGTGGTTCCGATCAAGCTTCATCCTTTGGATATGGCACCTATTCTTCGTTCTGCAGAAAAGACGGGGCAATTGCTGGTCGTCGAAGATGGCTCAACCCCTTACGGATTTGGGTCGGAAGTATTGGCGAACGTGGCCCAAAGTAAACTGCCGATCAATGCAAGTCGTCTTGGAGCGGCACCCGTGCCAATACCTTCGCCACTGGAACTGGAGCGCGAGTTGTTGCCAACCTATGAAAGCCTACTTCGTTATTTATCCGACCTGCGGGGTTTAAACGTGGAGGGCACCTCCTAAATGAATGCTGCAGCGATTACTCCGGTTTTTGTCGAGCGACAGAATGTTAATGATGAATCTGTTGTTGTTTTGCAGATTCACGTACAGAGCGGTCAGTGCGTCAGTGCAGATGATGTTGTCGTCGAAATAGAAACATCAAAAACCAATATTGAAATAACCAGCCCTGTAGACGGCTTTGTGGTCATGGAAGTTGGGGTTGATGAGGAAGTTGAAATTGGCGCTTTGCTGTTTAATGTCCATGCGGCAGATCCCGCTCAACAACAGGATCATGCTGTCTCCACGGACATCTCGTCCCAAGAAGCAGCAGACCAGGACCACGCGATCCAGGTCTCATCGAAAACACTTTCAAAAGCCGCTTCAGTTCGAATGGCTGAGCTTGGTGTTTCCAATGACCAGTTACCGGAACATTCTTGGATTACCGTGGCTGATGTGGAAGCCGCAGCTGGATTGCGGCCAGCGGATACTTCCTTCGCTATGCCTGACAGACCATCCGCTTCTTCCAAACAGGCGGCCAGATCGGATGAGTCTTCGACACCTAAGCCAGTGGAACCCGCAAGTCCTGTCGATCTGCAACGAAAGTCTAAGAGGAAGCAAGCTGAAGCTGGCAATCTCACGGTCTTTGGAAACGTGCTGCCCCAATCAACAATCTGGTCGACCATTCATATTGAGAACAAACGGGTTGTGAATCCCCCGTTCCTGTTCGAACAGAGCATTGCAGACCTCATTGTCTATGAAGGTGCAAAACTGCTGCAAAAGTACCCTGCGCTGAATGCTTGTCACATCGATGACAAAAACCTGGGCGTTTATCAGCAGATCAATTTTGGCATCAGTTTTGACAGCGGAGAAAACCTGAAGGTACTGGCGATAGAAGATGCTGATCAACTTTCCTTGACGGAGATTCAGGCGAAAATAGAAGAACTGCTGCAACTTTACGAATCTGGCAAACCTATTGATCAAAAAATACTCACAGGCTCTACGGTGACCCTATCGGATCTCAGTCAAACGGGTGCATCTTCCATGCTGCCGCTGATAAACGGGACCCAAAGCCTGATCTTGGGATTGAGTCAAACCACTCCAGGTTGTTTCGAGGTTGCTGCGTCATTTGATCACCGAGTCACAGAAGGTCTCGTTGTTACACAGTTCCTTGAAGCGCTTTCCGAACGAGTCGTCAGTTATTACTTTGATGATCAGGGTATTGTGAACACACACTGCAGCGTGTGCGCACGATCCATGGCCGAGGAAGTGGCGCTTGGTAATCGGGGAATGATTAAGATTCAGGCGGCGAACGGCAAAGACCAATTGGTTTGCCGCAATTGTTTTGACGGATGGTAGTGATGACACTTCTTGAATATCTTACCGAGCTCACAGGTCAGTCTGTATCGATGTCCACCTCGCTAAGGTTGACTTCGGGACAGCGCGCACGGCTGGCGATTTGGGCGGAACAGAACAATGTGTTGATTAACCGTGAAGTTATCCGACGCTCGTCTTTCAGTCCGGCGGCGCTTATTGAAGCAATCACCGATGGGGAGGCAATAACCGTCCCACCTGCTGTCTCCAGCGACTTGGCCGGGCCAGACGCTCCACGGATGGCTGTGCATCCTGGGCTAGGGATTGATATTCAGTCGGTTGCTGAAATTATTCCAGAGGCTGACGGCTTTAAGGATAGCGATGAACTCAAGGGTCTTTTTTCATTACGCGAAATATCCTACGCAGAAACACGTCCGGACCCGCGCGAAACGCTTGCCGGTCTCTATGCGGCAAAGGAAGCCATTAAGAAGAGTGATAATAGACTTATGGACCGGGCGTACAGTGAGTTCGAAATCTTGCCTGACGAACATGGCGCGCCCTACTTTGAAGGTTTCAGTATCAGCATTTCACATAGCGCAGGAATGGCGGTGGCTTGTGCCATCCGAGCGCCGATAGCCGACCAACAGAAGGCCGGCGGAGCATCAAATCTGCCCACCAGTGATGATACGGACGGCAGTCTTGAAGTGCCTGCAGAGAAAGCCGCTGGCAACTCCGTCAGTAAGAAACGTCTTGTTTCATATGCATCTCTCCTTATTATCGGCATGGCGATTCCCTTGGCGTTCGAGTGGCTAACCGGGTGTTCACACCTGGGTCTGTTGGGTTGTCCCTAGTGAAAGCACAGCGGACCAAAGTGAGCATACCTGAAGTCTTGGACATGAGTAGTGTGTGTCCGGATAACAAACGGCCAGAGGCAAGGTCTGCACCACGTTTTTGTTTAGCCGATTTTTCTCAAGTGGACAAAATGCAATGGCAGCGTTTAGCCGAATTCTGCGAATCTCCAAACCAGTTTTATCACCCAAACGTTCTGCGAAGTGCAAAAGACACCTGGTCCCGGCTGTCTGAGATCAAGTTTGTTACCGCCTACTCGGGTGACCATCTGGTGCTTTTGCAACCGGTTTTATTGACTCGGACCATTCTTGGCCTGGTCTGCGAACTTGTGGAAGTACCCACTGGCGATCATATGGAACCACTGGTTGAGCAGCGTAATAGCGAAGAACTGCTCAAGCGTTTTGCGCAATTCATTCGCGATGACATCAATCCAGAATTTTTGCTGGCTAGATCTCTTACGAAAAGATTTGCCGGCGTGCTCACCGACACGTTGCCGGGGACAAGAACAAAGATGGTGCCTGCGGCACGCGGGTGGATGCTTAGCCTGCCAGAATCGTTGGATGAGTTGCTGCGAAAATACTCGGCAAACTTCCGGCATCAGATAAGAAGACGCCTGCGTAAAGCAGAAGCCGCGGGACTAAGCTACCGAGTCGTTGCGAGCCACCGTGGCGCAAGCACAAAAGACCTCCACGAGGCCTTGATTGAGCTGCGACGTCTGCATGGGAGACGCTTTGATTCTTTGGGGAGACAGTCCTTTTTTCTGAAACCCGAGTTTGAGAAGTTTCATGACCTGTTGGTTGCAAGCCCCAACACGGGTAAGTTTAACGTACTCTTCACCCAGGTCTGTCGCGGACAACAACAGATTGGCTCCCTCTACGGTGTCCAACAAGGGCAACGATTCACATTTTTGATGATTGGCTTTGAGCCTGAATTTGCCAGTTTCAGCCCTGGTCATCTGCTGATCTACCGCACAGCACAGGCACTGATCGAAGATGGAGTCACCGCATTCGACTTCAAATGCGGCGAAGAGTCTTATAAATCCAGATGGTCCGATGCTGCATATGTTAAGTATGAGGTGAAAGTTGAGCGGTCTTTGCGCGGCACCTGTTTGCGGGTCTGGCGAAGTTTGATTAAGCGTTTAGGCGGCCAGAAATAGCGATGAACGGCACTGTCCAGCAGGTCGCAAAGTCCGGCACCGATGTCGCCAGTTCTGGCACGGTTGAGATGGTACCTCTGGAAAGCTGGGCCAAGGTTCGAGCGGATTGGTCCCGGCTGCATGCGAACTGCGGTCGTCCAACGTTTTTCCTGTCGACTCTTTGGGTTGATGCCTGGATCTCTTGTTTTTCTAAACAGGTGGCGGCTGAACTTTTGGTGTGGCGTACCAACGATTGTATTCTGGGGGTTGCAATCTTAGCGAACGCTCGCGTCAAACGGAATTTAGTTACGTTCCAAGAAATCAATTTGAACACATCCGGTGAGCGGCCTTACTCTCCCATGCTTGAGCACAATCTGCTGTTGTGTACTCCGGAACACGAAGCCGGTTTCGCCCAGGTGATAGCTGATGCTTTGGAACAAAGAACCTGGGATGAGCTTAAATTTTCGGGGCTGCAAGTCGATTGCTTTAACCTTTTGTCAGAACGAATGGGGGATGCCGTAGAAGCATCTCGCCGGTCTTCACCCTTTGTAGACCTGCAGGAAATTGCTTCGCAGGAAAAGGAATTTTTACAGTCCCTCTCTTCAAATTCACGGCAAAAAATCCGCAGGAGCACTCGTCTATATGAGGAGCAGGGCAAGCTGGATTTTGACATTGCTGACGATCAAACCCAGGCCCACGCCTATTTTGATGAGATGGTTGAACTTCATCAATCATCCTGGGTTGCAAAAGGTAAGCCAGGTGCTTTTGCAGGTCCCTCGATACGGGAGTTCCACAAATATATCATCTCTAACGGCGTTGCTAATCGTGACTATCAGCTGATCCGATTTTCCGTCGACGGTCAAACCATCGGCGTGATTTACAATCTGGTGTTCGCAAAACACATCAGCTATTACCAGTCGGGATTTGTCTATCAAGCAGACAATCGTATAAAGCCTGGGTTAGTTTGTCATAGCCTTGCCATTCAGGATGCGCTCGACAAGGGATTTGAAGAATATGACTTTCTTGCGACCGCAGGAGAAGAGTCTCAGTACAAACGATCTCTTTCCAACACAGAACGGGATCTCGTCTGGATCACTGCACAGCGTAGCTCTTTTAAGCGAACCAGTGCTGACCTGATACAAAAATTTCGTAAGTTACTCCGCAGTGATCGATGAGCTTCGAGAACATTTAAGCGGTCAATCATTCATCAATATTGGTGTCTCGACCGATGAATCCACTGATTGGGTGTTTACGGCTCAACTTCTGAGAGAGTTGGCGGCCTTGCCTAATGTAACGTTAAAGCCGATTCAAAGAGATGGCCGGCCACCAGCAACTAAACTGAGTATTTGGGCAAGCTTGCTTAAAAAAGTTGATTTGTACCGACGCCGGGCGCAAATCCACCAAGCAAAACAGACCTGTCTGAGTCTATTGAATATCGATGACGGCGCGGCCTGCCCTGATCTGGATCTGGTTCTTAACGCCACCTCGTCACACCGGACAACCACGCCTGATGCTCAAACCTGGAGCCTGTGGTTCAGAACGATCGAGGGGGATGCGGAAGGAAGTCAGCTGCCTTTGGTTTTTCTATCATCCAGTAAGGCCTTTGAGATTGTACTGAGCTGTTACGACGATGTGGGAGAAGAATTGCAGTTTGCAAGTACCTGCCTTCGCATGCCCCCTTCCCTGTCGTATCTGCGCCTGGCCCATGTTGCAGGCAAAACTGCGGCACAGATGTTGTGTTGGGAAATCTTCGGACGACAACAACGCCCTGCTGCAACTAGCGACGCACGGCCTCGATCGTTCCCCGCAGGCGAAAACAGATCGGTCTCGGGCGTAAAAGCGCTTGGCCGGGTATGTACTTTTGGGCTCAATCAAGTCGCAGGAAGACTTCAGCGTACCTTCAAATCTCCTGTGACCAGATCCTGGCAGGTGGGCATCCGCCAAAATCCGCCAAACGAGCCCTGGTCAGACGATTGGGTTGGATATACCTGGGTTGATGCAACACCGGGTAACTATCTGGCCGATCCTTTTTTATTCAAATTCCAGGACACAACATGGCTTTTTGCAGAGGAGTACGTGGGTGCCCAAGGTAAGGGAGTTTTAGGCTGTGGACAGCTCGACGCCCAGGGCCAGCTGGCTTCCTGGCAGACCATTCTTGATCTGCCTTACCATCTATCATTCCCTCATGTGTTTCACCATGATGGCGATATTTACATGATTCCGGAATCCGCTGAAGGTGGGTGTGTAGATCTATACCGGTGCATGGAATTTCCCTCACGCTGGCAGAAGATCAAGACGCTATGGGACGAAGCTGGCCTGGACACGGTCCCCTTTAAGCACAGCGATGGTTTATGGTATTTCTTTACTACAAAAAAAATTGATAAGGCTGTACCCGGTGAACTATTGCTGTTTTATGCAGAATCCCTCGATGGACAATGGCACCTGCATCGGTCCAGTCCCTTGTCACTTGATGCGCGCTATGCCCGAAATGCGGGACGCATTCTTCGCATGAAAGATTCCGAGGGTCATGACTTGCTGCTACGTGTCTCTCAGGACGAAACGGGGAATTATGGTAGCCGTCTGCACTTTCGTCAGATCACTCAACTTTCCCAGCAGACGTATATAGAGACCCACCTCGCGACGCGAGATCCCTTGGTCGGTCATGATGGCAGTCATCATTTGGAGCGTCTGGAACACTGGGAAGCGACCGACCTAAGTTCCTAAGAAGGAATGTCCCGCTAGAGGCCCTGAATAACGTTTGCGGACCGAACCTGCCAGGTATAGCGCGAGCTCAGGTCATGATGAGCCTGCGTGCCGAGCTTTTTAGAAAGCGCATCAGAGCCACATAGTTTTTGGATCGCTAGCTGCCATTGTTGCATATCCGTTGCGGGCACCAACAAAGCGTTTGTTTCTGAGGTCAAGATCTCTCTGATCACCGAAAAATCGGATGCAACAATTGGCTTTCCTGCAGCCATATATTCGAAGAGCTTCAAAGGTGAAGTCCATTTTGCGATGTCTGTGCCACCGCTGACAATCACCGATGACTGCATTGGAAACAGTGCTACGTCCAGAGCCTTGAGATACTTGTTAACTTCAGCGTGGCTCACATGTCCGTGCAGAGTCAGATTTGTGTGGGGATACGCGTCACGCAAGGCATCGACCTGATGCACCTCTCCACCCACGATGTGGAAATCATATTCAGGTAGCGATCCAGCTAATTCGCATACGATTTCCGCACCCTTACCGGGCTTTAAGCTGCCGACGTAACCAAGCTGTGGCACGTTATCGCGGCCAAGGTTTGCCGATTTGACGTCAGGATTCGGAAGATCTGCACCATCGTGCGCAACCACGATCTGCTCAGGTGTCAGATAATCATACTGTTCGAGAAATGCGTCCTTTAAAGCCTGCGTAATCACAACCAGTCGCGCAAATGACCGATGTTTAGATACGTAGTGAAAAGCGTGATGGTCCAGGCGTGTTCTGGGTGGCGTATGTGCTTCGAATATACAAGGTATGCCTGAGCTCAGAGCGCCAATCAGGCTATAGATATCTCGACTGTATATCAGATCAAAGCGTCGGTTGGACGCCGCTATTTTTCTATACACAAAAGTTCTGAATATACGTCTTAATCCGGCAACACCCGTCGTCCCGATATCAAACAACTTGATCTGTGGTGAGGCTTCGTAGGCAACAAAGATCGATTCCTGATCGTCAGATTCGATATAACAACTTAACGTGATGTCGTGACCACCGTTCGCGAACGCGTTACACATCTTCATCACATGGACACTGTTTGCCATGCTCGAAGGGATGTACGAATCTGAAAGATAGAGCAGATTCATTTTGCAACTGATTCGATCAATGACATATACGCAGACAAGTTGGACTCAATACTGTGGTGGGCCTGGGCATGAGCATCTGCTCGCTCTCCCATCAGCTTGGCATCTGCTTTGTTTTCGAGCAGGTATGTGACGTCCTTACGCATCTGTTCTTTACTGCCAGAACAAAAACCAAGCGTATTGTCGACCAGAACACTGTCTGGATCGAAGCTTAAAGTCACAACGGGCAGTTGGTTCATCCAGGCCTGAATAAAGGTATTTGGAAATCCTTCCACATCGCTGGTATTTACAAAAATACATGCTTGCGCCATCAGCTGGTTAACCTTCTGCACTGGTACCTCACCCAGGTAGGTCAGGTTTCTAGTGTCATCGATCAACGCCTGCAATTTCAGTTGGTACTCGGAAGGATCTGAGCGGCCGACCATAACAAACTCTACGTTGCTAACGTGCAGGAACTGTTGTGCCAGCCAGATAAAGTCCTCTGGTCTCTTTTTGGGCTTTAGATTCGCCACCCAGAGAACCGTTGAGGTTGATGACTTCTCTGCAGATGCTGCAGTCATCGGCGGGAAAAAATTGGGAATGATTACGTCTGCAGTTCTGCCAAACAGTTCTTTAAGCAGATCATCCTGATATTGAGCCTGAGCCACGATATGCGATACGCGACGTATGCCGTATTTCATTGCAGCGTTATTCAGCATGTGCATCGGATAGGTTCTATCTAACTTACGCTTTGGGGGAATCAGATCTGTGATGTTTGCAACATGCCAGACAACAGGGATATCGCGCGAACGGCCAAAATAGGCACAGACTCCAGTGAAGGCGCTGGCAACGCGCGTGATAATGACGTCGGGGTTCAGTCTGTCGAGCGTGCGAATCAGCTTTCCAGCCAGCAAAATCTGGTATGGGTAGAACACCTTGGCGACGATCGGAGCGATTTTAAGACCTATTACAGTTACAGGATTATCTGTGAATCCTGTGCCTCTATCCCGGCAGATGTAAGTCACCTTGAAATCAGATTCGCTCAAGCCACGACTGAGCAAATCTAGTTGTAACTCTGCCCCACCCTGAAGTTGGTCCCAGTGCCCGTCGCATACGATGCACACATGTTTCACTGGTACCTGCCTAACTATTAGTCGAATGGATTGAGTCGACGGGATAGTTGTCTCCCAACCAGTAGCGCGGGTCGGGTAAGACGCTGGCAGTTCGATACAGATCGACGCCAAAGAGCTCCAGAATAGACATCAAGCTTTGTTCTTGCTCTTCGCAGACTGACGGTCGCCATTTCTCCAATAATGCATATTTGTCGTGCTCGCGATCCTTCAGCATCTCTAAACTTGCACTACTGGATTTAGCAACCGATCCTGAAAGTTTTGTCATGCTCGCGCTTATCTTATCGGTGTCCCGTAAGCCTAAAACCCCAACAAGTTCTTCCACTACGTAAGCCGGTTGCAGAACAATCTGCTCGTAGGTAACAAAGAGGTCGACCGAATCAAAAGCTTGTTGCAACGGCAAATTCTGGAGCGTCCAATCCAGGACCGCTTTGCGCAGTTGGTCATCACTTTGCAGGATATCCTCGACCAGACTAGATTGCTCAATCGAAAACGTTGGGCTCATCACCCGGCAGAGAGATTCCAATCGTGGATGAACTTCACGCGAGAGTGAAACGGGTAGCGGATGGCGGGTCAGACAAACGATCTGGCAGCCCAATTCGTCTTTAATCCATTGGATCTCACGTTCCAGGCCGAACAGGATCTTAAACGCGACCCTGTTTGAGATAAGGTTGTAGCCTCGATCAAAGGGCCTCGGTGTTTTGAACTTATACCCAAGTTTGCCGTGGGATATGCGTTCAAGGTAGCGCTTCACTTCACCTCGGGATTCGGGTGCCGCGAGCTCTTCCCACGATGAAATACCCAGTTTCCTGGCAATTATTGACTTGCGAATGTTCAGCGGCTCATTACATGGCCGCACACCAGGTTCGGCAGTGATCATCTCGAAGAGCCAGGTTGATCCACTGCGCGGTGTGGAGAGCAAAACGACATCTGGTTTGTCTCCGGAAAGGTGGATACTTCCAATGGCTCTTAGCAGAGCATTGGCAATATTTTTTGGGGCGCGCTTATCCTCATCCACTAGGTCCACCCGGAAACGTCTAACCCGGTGAGGTCTTGCAGGTTTTGATTTTCTTCGTGATAAATCTCATCTCGAAGCCATGCCCGAGTTTCAGGTTTCATTTTCGGCAGTTCACCGGAGTTAACTGCTTGGATCTTATTGGCAAGACCGTGTAAACCTACTTTCTCAAACGCGCGATGCACCCAGTACATGCTTTTGGATTTGGCAAGAAATGGTTTGGCCGCAGCTGTATTGACGACCAAGTCGGTAGTTTCGGGAACAAAATCAGGCGCAACGCCCAGAAAATCATAAGTACGCCGCAAGACTGCGTTGGGTTCGTTGTTAATCTCGTGGAAGTCTAGAATCAGGAACTGGTCAGGTGAAAAGTGCTCGTAATACCGCTTCAAGTGCGTGTAGTACTTCCCCTCGTCAATAAAAAGCGGTTTTTCACGCAGCTTATCCTCAAAACTAAGGTCCCTGTTTTCCTCATACTTGGCGACCGAGTTCCAATACCTGGAGTAAACACGGTCGATCGGATTACGCAGACAAAGGATCATTTTGCATTCTGGGATAAGCGCACTGATCCGTGATGGCACCTCAGGATAGTAGATGTAGTCTGGTGTGGCCTCACCAATCACGCGTTCAGTTGCCGTGGTGAAAAAATCTTCGTAGAACCCCTGCCCTTCTTCGAAGTGTCGGTCAAAGTAATGTACTTCCTTGATCCTGGGCATAAAAATTTCTGGATGTTCACGAAGATTCATCGCCAGCCATGTTGTGCCGGACCGGGGTGCACCGATGATCAGAAAGTTTGGTAACAAGGTGTCCTTCTCCTATTACACAAGTCTAGGCTTATTCAACCAGACGTAAAATGGCTTCAGATTTGAAACGACGGTTTTCATTACTATACACAACCCTGCCAACCTAAGGTGCTTGGTGGCTCACAGAATAGCTTCTTGACGCAACGACCACTGAACATGTCATTTTTCTTTGCGTTTTTCAGTCCTCTTCTAAGCTGATTTGCATAATCGAGTGACCGGGCTGATCGAATTCACCTGCTCCCTGTAGCGTCCATGCGGGCTCTTTTCTGCCTAACCCAGGAGAATACCAGCCGAGGATAGGGTCCTCGCTGGCTTTAAACAGACGCCATTCAAACGCAGGGTCCAAGCTCAACCGAAGTTGCAGAGTGGTGCCTGGCAAGCTTGCCAGACACTCGTTACCGCTCAATTCCAATCGCAGCTGTGGTGCAAAATGAATATGATTTTTCACACGTCGAGAATCGCGAAAACCAATACCACCAAAATTGTCCGCAACCTCTATGCGGTTCCCGTCATCCGATAGCGTGATCGATCTGCCATGAGTCACACCAAACTTCTCATAACCCGTATGGGTTCCACCGATGCTTATGGATTGGGGGTCGGGATTGGGGATCAAAGTGCTTTGAGCATGTTTTACCCACATGAATGGTCCACCCGATTCGGACTGGTCTGTGTCGTTAACACACAAAGTATTATGGGCGGTGGTTCCCTTAAAGTAATTCCGAAATGTCTGATCGCCATGATAGGCATAGGTGCCCGGATCGACGATCCACCAGAGATCGCGAATGCCCAGACAGAACGCCAAAGCATCAGCGTGACCATGCGCGGCGATGGATGGATATCCCAAAGGTCCTGCATCAAACACAAGCTTGGTTCGATTTGCAGTGAGGACAGCATAACCTCCGTCGGGGAATATCTGAGAGGTGTTTGTGCTGGTTTGTTCAGTGGATTCCTGAATCTCGATCGCGTTTGCAATGGCCGCATACCAGAACGATTTTTCGTATGCAGGTCTGTGCGCAGCGTTGGTGACAGCGCGAATACAATCTAACAGTTCCAACTCCGGACGCTCCAATGCCCCAGCCTTAAAGCGGGTGACTGTGCCCTCGTCAGAATCTCCAATCTGTGGCAAGTGCCCACCTTCCAAGGACAAGGCATCAATAAATTTGGCCATATTTGAGATAGCCCCCGTGACACTGGGATTTAACTGTCTGTCGGTGCGCTTGGAAAACAGGGCGGCGACCAGTAGATATTCCATGACTTCCAGTTGATAGTGCACAGCCTGCTCTTTGAGCACCCCATCTGCGTGGACCTGATTGACAGCTTCAGCTTCAATTTGTGCTTGCGCAAAGTCTCGCCAAACATCACTTTCCTCCCCAAAACTGAAGATGCTGGACATGCACCACAAGCCGACCACCTCACCCATGAGGTGGTTGTTTGCAGAAGAATGGGTTGAAATATGATTGCGAATAAAATGACAGTGCTGGTAGATACTGACTTCAACGGCGTGGCGTTCTACGCATATGTCCAGCAAGCCCCCCTGCGGATGCCTGATCGATATCAGACCATGAATGAACGTCCACGCAATGCCTCTTAGGGCAACCTCTAAAGAGCTGGCCCAATGGATTCCGTACCCATAAGGATTTGACGCGATCCAGGATTCAATCTGTGTTTTGACCACCTGCAATGACTGTGGTGTACCGTGCACCGCGTAGTCAGCGGCAAGACGGATCAGATGTTGGTGACGACCCAACTCCCACAGCGTTTTGATGTTACCTACGCAAGTCTCGTCACGATACTGAATGGTTTTTCCATAGGTCAACGGCGCTGTCACACCCAGATCAGGGTCCCGATGCCAGGCCGGAGCAGCACCCACGTCGTACTCGCAACCGAAGAAGTTCAAGCGCCCGTTTTGTAATGCTTCAATCTCATCGGGCTGTCGGTTAAAACAAGTGGACCAGGTTTCAGCGATTGAGTCCGCTATTGTTTCTGTTGTTGCATCTTTTGTTGTTTCTGGGGCAGTGAATAGCGAGATTAGTTTTACAGGCTGTGGGGGTTGCGGGGTTATTCCAGCTCGAAGGTCCACAATTTCTCGGCGCTGTCTGACCGCGCTATGGACCCTGGCGTAGATTTCGCCAACTGACATGAGGCTCAGCCGGTTTAACAGCCATTTGAGTTTGGCAGTTCCCCGCATGGTCTAGGTCTTATGCTGGCTCGGTTTTTGATTCAGCAGCTGCTCGTAGGCACCAAGCAGCTTAGGTACTTCATATTCCCACGACAGCTCATTCACGACCCTGTTTTTGCCGTAGGCGCCCATCTCGGCGCGTTTATCTGGGTCGTCCAGTAATTCGATGATTTTGTTTCCAAAATCAACAGGATCGTTTTTGTCCGCGTACAAACTCGCCTCCCGCGCCGAGAACCGACCTTCGGTGAGATCAAACTGAACAATTGGTTTCCCCAGGGCCATATACTCCATGATTTTGTTCATCGTCGACTTGTCGTTCATCTCGTTCGCACGGTCCGGGTTAACACAAACATCGGCTGTATTGAGCACTTCCAGTAGCTCTGCGTCAGGTACCCGGCCAGTAAACGTCACATAATCCGCGATCCGCATTTCCTGGGCCTGGCGTTTCAATTCAGCCAACTCAGTACCATCTCCCACCAAGGCGAAATGTACGTCATGTCGGTCCTTGGATTCGACGATGTACTGGACCGTTTCAAGCAGCAGATCAATGCCCTCCTGTTGTCCCATAACGCCAACATAGCCCACCAGATATTCGCGCCCCTGCTTTAATGCGGCCACGGGTTCAACGGTCTTCAGACGGCTCAAATCAGGACCGCTTCTGACGATAGTGACGCGGTCTGGGTTCATTTTCCCGCGCTGAATGGCTATGTTTCGATAGGATTCGTTGGTGGCGATTGATGCATCAGCGATCCAAAAGGTAAGGCGTTCCCAAAACAACATGACCTTATAGAAGAAATCTCGACGCCCAAACTTCGCTTCATAAAGTTCCGGGTTGATATCGTGATGATCAAACAGGAATTTCACACCAAACAGTTTGAAAGGTAGCGCAACTAAAAAGATATTGTCCGGTGGATTACACGCATGTAGGACATGGAATCTTTTTTTGAAGAAGACGCGCGCCGCCAGCCAAAATTGCATGGCCAAGGCCCACGTGTATTCCACGACATAGCCAAGTACGCCATTACCCTCCATGGGTAATTGGTAGCGATACACGTCAATGCCATCGATGGTTTCTCTGCGTGCATCATAACCGCGTCCAGTGGGGCATACGACAGTTACATCGTAACCGGCTGCTTTGAGTGTGTTTGATTCTTGCCAAACCCGTCGATCAAATGGAACCGGCAGGTTCTCGACGATGATTAAAACATGCTTACCAACAGATGCCGTCATAATCCGTCCATTGATCGTATTCTTCGCTGATCCGGACCAGGTCAAGTACTTTTGTGCCTGGTTTCTTCTTCTCTACCGCACAGGCAAATTCTTCCGACTGGTTGCCGACGATGATCAATTCAGAATCTGCAACCAGGCTTTCAAGGTCATCTACCATTAAAGCGGATATGTGGGGTATCTGAGAATTGATAAATTCTTTGTTTGAGCCGGTTAGTCGAGCTAGGTTGACGTTCTTGTCATACAGCTGCAGGTCGAACCCTTTTCCTAATAGCCGTTCTATAATTTCCACAATCGGACTTTCTCGCAAATCGTCCGTATTGGCTTTAAAACTGAAGCCAAGGATACCAATTCGCTTGCACTCGCTGCGTAGGATAATCCGCAGGGCTCGCTCTACCTGCTCAGCATTACTGGGCATGATGGATTCCATCAAAGGCAAGCGCAGATCAAGGCTACGTGCCCTATAGTTCAGGGCACGAACATCCTTTGGTAAACAGGAGCCGCCAAATGCAAAGCCCGGCTTCAGATAATAGGGCGACAGATTCAGTTTGGTGTCCTGGCAGAAGATGTCCATCACGGCATGACTGTCAATGCCGGCCGACTTACAGATGTTTCCAATCTCATTGGCGAAACAGACTTTCACGGCATGCCAGGTGTTATCCGCGAATTTAACCATTTCTGCGACTTCAATCGGGACGCGTAGAACCGGTCCAGAAATGTCCTGATAAATCTCATAGACCGCATCGCCAGATCGCTCGTTCATTTCACCGATCACAGTTTTCGGAGGGTTTCTATAGTCAAAGACTGCCGTGCCCTCGCGAAGAAATTCTGGATTATGAGCCACTCCGAAGTCTTGTCCTGCCTTTTTGTTCGAACTTGCTTCGAGTATTGGAATCAGTTCCTCATGCATCGTTCCAGGCAGAATGGTCGATCTGATCACAACCGTATGAAAGTCTTCCTTGTTACCTATGGCGCTGCCAATTTCGGTACAAACGGTCTGTAAGAAATCCAGGTAGGGTTGCCCGTTTTCTCGGGCAGGCGTGCCCACACAGACGATTGAAAGTTCAGAGTTCATCACCGCGTCACAGGCTGACGCGGTTGCAGTGAGTCGCCCCTCGTTGACAGCCTGCTCTATCAGGTCGCCGACACCCGGTTCCACAAGAGGCGCCTTACCATCTGCCACTAGCGCAAGCTTTCCTTCGTTAGGGTCAACACCAACGACGGTATGTCCATCGTCAGCAAGGCAGGCTGCGGCTACCGTGCCGACATAACCCAGTCCAAATACGCTAATTTTCACTTCGCAAAACTCGTCCTATTAGTTTGATATGACCATAACGCATTGTGCGCTGGAATGTGGAGAAACTGCGCACACCATTTGGGGAACAACGCAATATTTTTAACGTCAATCACAACTCAAGACTGGGCTTCCAGCTTCCGTATGACAAATGGTCGCTTTCCGTTAGGCAGGCTCTCAAGTTCGTTGACTATTTTTACTTCGGTCTCAATGGAGGGTGGGATCAACTGAGCGATGTTGCTGTTCAGTGCCTGTTGATTTGACTCATCAAATCCTGTGTCTGTCAGAATTTTGAACGTCAGACGATCATAGTCGTGTTGGATGACCTGCATCTGAATCAAGTTCGCGACACCTCTGGGAAGATGATTCAAACCTCCGACTTTGCCCCCGTCAGCGGTGACGATATATTCGTTCACCCGTCCAACAATACCCTCAAAGGGTGCTTGGCCAGCAGCGATTTTTAGCAGATCGTCATCCGTAGCATCTGCTGGCAACTTCGCCAGATCGCCTGTTCTATACCGGATCAAAGGCATCAACTTATTCCAGTATCCGGTAGCGATGACCTCAGCTGTGTCGGATGTCGGCGTCGTTCTGAGCAACTCTACAAAACCATAAGCTGGTTGAAACCAATACTGCCCGTCGAAGTCACGTGCAGCAAAACACAATCGCTCACCCTGACCATAGTAATCGATCAACACACAACCTAAGGTACGCTCAATCAAACTAATTTCCGTGGCACTTATCATCTCCGATGAAGTGAGCACCAGCGGTATATTCAGCCTTAACTGAGCATCCTGCATCAGTTTGATCAGGTTGACCAGCATGCTTGGGTATACCCAGATCAGGTCGGGTTTAAACTCTGACAGCTCAGTTACAAACCAGTCTAGACTGTGTTTGTTTAGGTGAGCATTTGACAGTATCAACCTGCGCCCACCGTTACGATACACACCGTACGGTGGGTTGTTATCTTCCAAGGCTTTTATTTCATCCGCTCGCAACACAGCCACTCGAGCGCTACCCATTTGTAAGCCAAAGGGTTTAATTAATGCGTCGATAAACGCCTGCTCCACCGCAACGCTGGTGACGCTACGCCTTAGTGTCAAAGGTATTCCTGAACTTCCGCCCGTTGACGCAGCGACGCTGAACAAACTACTGCGCATAAAATCACCAGCATTCTGACGAATAGCCGTCTTCTCCAAGATCGGCCATTGCGCCAGTGACGTTGGTTTGTCCGCACCATATCTGGTTTGCCTGGCTGCCTTGAGGATATCGTGTTTGAGCCTATCGATGATCTTGGCGGTATCTGTAGCGTTTGATTTGCTCAACTTGTCAAGCAGCGATCTGGTACGCGTGTAAGTGATCAAGTTGTAGCGCAGTGCTTTATCCACCAGCGCCGACGCGCGCAACTTATCTTTTAACCTTCCGATCATGCGCGGCTTAGTTTTTCGTGTTGCAACTGCGTCTTCTCGTAAACGCCTAGCAGTTGTTGACGTACGGTTTGTGTTGTATAGACCTGTTTTGCTTTCGCGTTGTTTGTATTAGAAATACGATCAAACAACGCCTGGTCGGCGCAGAGCGTTTTGAGGGCGTCGGTGATCTGTGGAAGGTCGCCGCTATCGATGAGAAATCCGTTGATCGTATCTTCTACGTGCTCCGGGATTGCAGCAACGGCAGACGAGACGATCGGCATGCCATATAGCATCGCCTCGAGTAAGGTATTGGGGAGTCCTTCGTTTGCGCTGGTTGGTAGCAGCATAATGTGATGGTTGTTGAGTAAGTCATATTTTTCTTGACCGCGGACGTCTCCGACAAATTTGATCACAACCTCGTTGGTGGCTTGGGCTATTTCACGTGACCGTTCAAGTTCAGGACCCTCGCCCGCCACTGTAAGAACAACCTGTTGAGGTATCAGCTTTTGCAGCGCCTTAACCGCCTCAATACTTTGGAATACACCTTTCGACTCGGTGATCCGAGCCAGGAAAAGAATATTCACCTGATGTTTAAGGCTGGCTTGTTTTGCTGACAAATCCAGCTGCTTTAATCCTGCGTCATCAGCCACGGTGGTTAGGATGTGAAACGTACAATTTGCCGGCACGCCAAGCTTTCTCAGTTTTTCCTTGAAGATCTTGCCAAGAACGCAGAAGCCAGCTGCTTTTCCATAGGTCTGCATAAACAGAAATGTTTGTATTTTGCTTTTTGCGATTCGTTCTTCAAGCTGGTTATCCCATCCGCGGAAGAACACCAAATAGGGCTTACGACAGAGTCTGGCCAGGGCTAAAAACACCATGTCTCGGTACATGGACCGAGGATCCAAAGTTGGGTTTACGTGGACCAGGTCGGATCCGGGCGCGGCAAAAAAAAATCTCAGATAAGTGACCAGCAACTGTAATGTGCGCAGTGGCGCACTTACACCTGCCTGTTGAGAAGTTTCGAAATAAGTAACGCCTTGTTCTTCACCCAGATTCAGCGCTCGATAGTAGTTCGTTACACCGCCATCGAGTTGAAGGTTTGGGACCAGCAACAACACGCGCGGCCGAGTATGATCAGGGAAATCCTTATCCATGCGTTCGTATTGTGTGTTACTGGAATGTTATGTTCTGGGGTGGCATTGGTTTCCTGACCGTCAGCGACTGACCGCTGATACCTGGTGAAGCACCTTGGTAAACCCCAGTAGATGGTTCATCGCCGCTGAAAATCAGGTTAACGGGTTGTCCAACATTTGCAGAAACACTCTGACTCAACGTGAGTATGTTGTTCTGATAGTTGACCGACGTCACCTGAATAGGCGCACCTGAACCGATGCGGATAAAGTCTCCGGGAATAACGTTGTTGCCATCGGTAAAATAGGCGGCATCAGCAACGTGTAACTGACGTCCACTGCTGTTCCGGGTCACCCTAGTCAGATCCGCGCCCTGGTTTTCGCCGCGGAATTGGCCCATCAGATTATTCGCAAACGTCTCGGGGTAGTTGTTTTGGGCAGAATGTATATCGATTCTGCCGATGCCATTCTCCGTCTCTCTTACATAGACAGTTGAATCTGCGAACGAATTGTTTATCCACTGGTTACGATTAAATGGATCCTGCCCCGGCAGCACGTGCTCAGGTTTGATCTGGTAAAGCGCCGCCACCTGGTCAGCCCCCAGATTGTTAATGGCGTTGTTTTTGAACACGTTGTCGTGAACTTTGGCATTGTCCGTGTTCAAAGTCTTGAACAGCATGATCTCGCGCCCGTTGACATTTTCGAACTCATTGTTATAGATTCGTTGCCCAACAGAATAGATAGCGTTGTCGTTGTACCCACAACACGTATTAGCGGTCAGACCTTCCGCGGCACTGGAGACATAGCCGCCAAACCTGTTGCCCCGGACAATGCTCCCGGTCGTCAGTAATTTACCCAACCGGACGTTTCGCCCTACTCCCCAGAACACATTATTCTGAATAACAAACCTGTTTTCTTCGTTGAAATAGGTTTCAAAGGAAAAAATTCTTACGCCGTAGTCGTTGCCGATGGCATTCCAGGTATTCCCCACTTCGTTGTTTTGGATCACGTGATAACGGCCACGTATATTCATGGAATCATGACCGCCTCGGTTTACCTGATTACGCTCAAATAGAATGCGTTGGGTGTGGGGACCAAAGTGCACGTTGTTGCCTTTGGCTTTGTTGTCGCCGTTCTGATCTGTACCGCATTCTTCAAAAACGTTGTGTCTGACCTGAATATCTGAAGAGGGTCCCGCGATATCGAAGCAGTCGTAGTTACGATTTGCACTGCCTCGATAAAAACGGTTGTGCTCAAAAACGATGTTTTGGCTTCCGACCATGGTTTCGTCGTCACCCACTTTGACCCATCCGTTAACTGCACCGGGATGAGGCACACCCAAGGCAGTCAGCGCATATTCACCATCTACGGTGATTCCTTTGATGGTGATCCAATCCTGCCCTTCGTTGAGGAAAATTGCGGTACCACCTTGGCGCGTAATCTTGGTCAGTTTCGGAGTTTCGCCAGATGCTGCGGCGTAGGTGATGGGCGCGCCTGGTGCACCAGATCGTGCCGGCACAATCGTCTGATTGACGTAGGTACCCCCTTTAAGAAGACAGGTGTCCCCCGGACGCAAGATGCTATTGCAACTGGCAATATTAGAAAACGGTGATTGGGCCGATCCACTGCCGCCTGCTGAGGCTTGCGGATCAACGTAGTATGTGGCACCAGTGGCCTTAAGCGCGACGCACATAAGACCTGCTAGTACGAGTGAATTGCAGCCAAATAGATGCTTCTTGGTCATTTACAATTACTCCATGTCTCTCGAGTATAACCCGAATCAAAACTACCACAGCAAAACCGGGTACTTTTGAACAAATTCACAAAATTATAAGAATTGAGCTGTGAACTGGTACCTATGTTCCGGTGTTCGCCGCACCTGGCAGTGTCAGTGAGAAAATTCCGATACCTGGCGGAACTGTGGCGTTCAATCCAGGATAAAGCGATTTCCATCGTTCCACACATTCTATTTCATGTTTGCGCTT
The DNA here is from genome assembly GCA_039028095.1 of Pseudomonadota bacterium. GTDB lineage: Bacteria > Pseudomonadota > Gammaproteobacteria > Pseudomonadales > Azotimanducaceae > UBA4421. The sequence continues at coordinate 43,385 of JBCCIU010000028.1, read as the reverse complement.
GCAGTCATCAAAATAGAATCGAGCGGTATTTTCCATATAGGGGAGACACTGAGGTAATGCGCCAACCCGGCCAACCAGTGACGACATGGGGCCATCCACCAGCAGAAAGTCAGCTTTGGCCCTCAGCCGATCCAGGTCAGCCTTGTACCAACGATAGTTGCCAAGGCCTGGGGTGTGGTAGGAGGTGAAACCACATTTTTGAATTTCTAACACGTCGCTGCAGTCCAGGTCTTCCAACAAATAGCGTACGTAACCTAAAGTCGCATCGTGATTTTCCAAGGTCAGAATCTGAAATCCATAATATTTTGCTGCGGCAGCAAGCACCGCTGTAGATGTGCCCCCGCCAACTTCGATAATCTGCTTGGGTTTTTGCTTCTCGATTTCATTCAGCAGATATTCCATCTTGTTGACATTGAATGTCATCTTGCCCCACCACAGACGATCGGGATCAAGTCCTAGTTCTCGCAATCGGTTTGCCATTCGAGCGCTGGACTCCATTCTTTCTTCGTTTCTGTCTTCTACCTTTTTGGAGGATACCGACACTAGCCACTGGACCACTGTACTCTGCAACAGAGCAACACCTTGGGAGTACAACCGATCGGTCATCCCCAGGCTTGGCGTTAGGTCCAATGCGTATCTATCTAGGGTTGCGTCTGCTGTCATTATGTAATCCTGACGAAATAACAATTAATTTTTGAGTTTGCCGCAAGTGGTGCCCGTCACAATTTAGGCGGTTCAACCTGCGTATAAGAGCTTACCGGTTTGGTTTCTAGATGCATCCGATTACGTCGCAGTTTTAGTTGCGCGTTTGCAGCACGCCTGGAATGCTGGCGGGTTTGCCCACATTAAGTGGCCTGTTTGGCTGTCTCTTCACGATGTAGGAGGCCATTCTGGAGCGCTCGTTCTGTTGTATGCGAACTCTTTCAGAAACGATGTACCCAGCCAGGAATAGTCCAAGAACGTTGGCCACGTTGGAATAAACCAGGTCCTTATAAAGAAACGCAACGGGCAAACAGATGGCGACACTAGAAAATCCCAATGCTATCGCAGCGGTGTAGGAGTCTCGGTTACGCAAGTAACTGGTATCTCTGTACATACACCATAGGATGAGTAGCGTGAACAGCACCCCCATGACCCCGGTGGTCCAAAGGACAGATGCATAGGTTGTTGTCGCCGCACCATAATATTCATATAAATCGCCATATTCCCCTTTCACAAAATCCATTGTTTCCGGGTGAGAAACGTTACCGATGCCCAATCCAACAGCCACCTTAACTGGATCTTTGTCCAACTCCTGTAAGGCGTACAGTATGCTGTCAACTCGCCCGACTCGTCCGGGCTTCGGTTCTTCAAGATCCTTATACAAGTCGCCCAGGGCTTCGTCGGTGAAAAATTTGATCAATTTAAAGGAATCTCCTTCATTGCCACGGTCCGGGAAGTACACGTCGTAAGCTACGGTAAACGTCAGAATAAACATGACCGACGCGATGCCTGAGATGAAGAGCAGCTTGATCCGTTTAGCCGCCTCAGCATGGAAAAAAGCGACTGCGGTGAGAACGATCGGCAACAACACCACGGTGCCTTTTGTCTCGTTAATCAGAGTTGGAATCAGCATGATTGGTGCCACAATCAATAGCGTTTTCAGGGAAATTTTGCCCCGCAGCTGCAACGCCAGCATAATGCCGACGGCCATGACCAACACGATGGACATGATCGCACCACTTTGAAAAGTGCCTCGTACCACGTCTCCCGTTGGTGTGTAGGGGTAGACAAAAATTCTCTGATACAGCGCAACGGGTAGCTGCATCAGGCACAAGCCCAGAACAAAAACCAGGTAACGCTGAATCTCAAGATCACTGAAGCGATACACCAGAGGCAGGATAAACAGGGGTATGAACGCAAAGTACACCCTGACACCCCAGACAAAAGCGCCCGGGGACACCTGATTGATGATCGCCCCAACAACCATATGCAGGAGTAATATCACACCCAATACCAGATACTTTCCAGGCATAGCAAGCGATTTGGTTCGGCCTAGCCAGACCATGGTTGCCGCAAAGAGCATCGCCGCAAGAAGATCAGGTGAGATCTTCAACACGCGCCCTGCTGGCCCCAATACCTGATTCAAATCAACGGATTGTGATACAAATGCCGCCGCTGTGGTGAGATAGAGCAAGACGATAAGAAGATTCATGTTTAAATCCTAGCCCTTCGCTGCTGCAGCCTGTTGATAGAGTGCAACGTATTCGCAAGCAACCTGTTGCCAACCAAAATTCGCGACAATCTCTTGTGATCGACGCGCCATTTGTGGTTTTTCCTTGGAGATAAGTATATCTGCTACAGCTTGTGCAAACGCTGTTTTGTCGTTAGGCGGAACCAGCCGTCCGTTCTTCCCATGTTCTACTACATCACGATTACCCACAATGTCAGTGGCAACAACCGGCAGCTTTGCGGCCAGTGCATCCAACAGAGCCAAGGATAATCCTTCAGCGCCCTCTGCGTTGCTCGCTGACACGTAAAGTTCACTTGAGGCATAGAATTGAGCCAATACATCAGGCTCAGCCGCATTGGCTAATCCCGGAATATGCGGCGCAATCGATCCGGTGAGCACTATTTTTTCTTTTAATCCAAGCGCGTTTATTAAGGGCTCAAGCGCCTCGGTGCCACCACCAATCATCACTAAACGACTATCTGGCGCTCGCTCCAGTACCTGAGGGAACAGTTCTACCAAATCGTCATGCCCTTTCATGGGGCTGTAATTTCCAACCGTAAGAATGAGCTTATCGGATAAGGACAACCCGTATCGTTCTCTGACCCCTGTTACATCCACCCCACAGAATCTATCGGTATCAACACCGTTGCCAATTCGATGAATTTTATTCGTGGCTAGACCGGTTTCTGCCAGAGAGCGCTCTACCCCTTCGCTGATTGCCGTTGCTGCTTGCGTGACTTGTAGTGTGGCATCAATTTTCTTTGCCAGTATGGGATCCAGCCGCATTCCGTAATTTTGTTCTGCCACCACGTTTATATCTATGCCATGTGGCGTCACGATCAGAGGGATCTTGGGAAATAATTTTTTCAGTGTTCTCACCACGAAACCAGCTGGATACAGCGAGTGGGCGTGGATCACATCTACACGACGTCGCATTACCTCAAAGACAAGTGGCCAGAGCAGCTCCATCTCGCCGAAAAACTGCTTTATTCGATTGCCTTTCGCTAGATTGCTGGTGACTCTTGGATATCTCGTGACCGGGACATCCAGCCGCAATTGGCGGGTCGACCGCGTAAATCCGGGACCAACCACCCAGGCATTGTGTCCTGCTTTATTAAGTGCCCGAGTGAGCTGGTATACCACCATTTCTCTGCCGCCGATTTTAGGCAGAAAAGATGGTGAATACACAAGTACGTTTAAACCCATGAGCTTGCCAGATCAGGCGCCGATGTCACCGGTTGTAAGCGCCTCTTCCAGCTGCGCAAACCGCCAGGTGTGTTTCTGTAAGGAGCGCATCTGTTGCCACGCACCACCCTTTATCAATCCTGCTTCTACGCACTTTGGAAACAGTTCTCGATGATCGTTATATCGACTTTGATCGAATTGCGTCCATGATTTAGGTAGCGAAAATCCGCGTTTTGCGCCATACAAAACATCATATCTAACGATATCATTTAGTGTTTTCTTGAGAAGCCCCTTAAATGGATCGTTTTTTGGGTTGGTAATCGAGCGTGGCAGATTGAGCGCATATTCTACCAGGCGTGGTGCCAGGAAGGGCGCTCTGGTTTCCAGAGCAAACTGCATTGACGACCGATCTACCTTGGCAAGCATTTTGTTTGGTAACGGCACTTTTATTCCGACCCACTGGGCGTTGCGGAAGTTATCCAAATCAGCGTCAGCGTGTTTCTCATAAACTAAGCTTGGGTCATATCCATCCATTTCACACAACAACTTTTCAGGCACAAATCCGCTGAGCCTGGGCGTTAGTCGCCTGCTTCTTATGACCCCCGCTCTAACAAAACTGGCTGCAGCCTCTGACCCCATGAACATCCATCTGGCTGTCTCAATGGCGCTTTTTGCATGATCTTTCCAGGAGCTTTTGTTGCGTGTACTCAGTCCTGGGCCGAGGTACTTTCCATAATCGTAGCCGCCGAAACATTCATCCCCGCCATCCCCGGTCAAAACAACTTTTACTTTGGCCGCAGCCAGCCTCGACACCAATGCCATTGGCACCAGCGAAGTATCGGTGAATGGGTGATCAAACACTCTCAGCACTTCGCCGGATGCTGCCCGGAAATCCGCCTCGTCGATGGCGCCCTCATGATGGTTTGCGCCTATCAATCGAGCAGTCTCCCGGGCCACTGGAATCTCATCATCTTGTCCATAGCCAATACTGAACGTCTTGATTGGCGAACTCAGCTTTTGTTGGGCCAGGGTAACGATTGCCGAACTATCGATACCACCGCTCAAGAAACCACCAATCTCTACGTCTGCGAGCAGGTGTGATTCAATGGCATTGTTTATTTCGTGGTGGAGCCCGTCTACCGCATCTTCCAATGAGACCGCAGCAGGGTTTGGGTCGGGTCGAAAATTCCAGTACTCACTGACGTTGGCATGAGTGATCTTTCCTGCTCTGCGTTTGACCAGCATCTGATGGCCGGCGGGCAAAGATTTAACGTCTTCGTACCAGGTGTCGGGCTCGGGTACAAAGTCATGTACAAGCATGTCAGCAATTGACGCTCTGCGTAATGGCAACGTTTGGCGTGCAAACGCCTTGATCGCTTTAATTTCTGAAGCGATAACCAATTGGTTTTCGGTTCGGTGATAGTAGAGTGGTTTTTGACCAAAATGGTCGCGCCCGACAAACAGCTCTTCCTTTTGATTGTCCCAGATCGCAAAGGCGAACATCCCTTCTAATTTTTTGCACAGCCTCTCGCCCCAGATCGCATAGCCATGCAGCAAGACTTCGGTATCGGAATTAGATTTGAATATGCACCCCATCGCTTCCAGTTCCCGGCGCAATTGTGGGTAGTTATAGATCTCACCGTTTTGCACCACCCATAGGTCATCTTTTTGCATGGGTTGGTTGCCGTTGCTGGATAAATCAACAATGGCCAGTCTGGTGTGACCCAAACCGATGCAGTCATTCGCTAGAAAGCGTGAATCCTGGAAATCTGGACCACGATGGATCAACGTATCCCTTGCCCGATTGAATCGCACCCTATCGATCGGCTCATGATCGAGTACCATGAAGATCCCACACATTTTCTAGCGGGCTCCCTTCTGCTTGTTGGCCAGTACCTGCTCATAAAAGGCGAACGTTTGCGCGGAAACTTCTTCAAAACTGAAGTTCAGTGACTCCGTTCTGGCATTTACACCCAGTTGATCTCGAAGCTGCGGATCATCTCTCAGACGCAGTATGGTCTGGATCAGGTCTCGGCAATCGCCGCGACGCACAAAACAGGCAGAAGCGTCGTTGACATAATCGCGAACACCAGGCAGTTCAGTGACTACTATGGGTAGCCCGCACGCCATAGCTTCCAACAGCGAGTTGTTTGCCGTCGCGTCTTTGAGCGGCATCAGCAAAAGGTCGGCAGCCTGATAGGCGTGCCGTAGTTCTTCGTCAGAGATCCCGGTGCGCGTGGTGACATTCGTCAGTCCATCGAAGTAGTGAAAATCTCTGCGCAGCGTAATGACATCAAATTTAATTCGCTCATCCACCCCTATAAAGTGTTCTGCCACGCTTGCCAATAATTCAAAATCACGCAGATGGCTGCCTACAAACAAGCATTTAAACTGGTCACTGGCGCGCAATAGAGGAGCAGGCACAAAGAATTCGGTATCGACCCCGTGGGGGATGAAGTGCACCTTTTTGTCGCCTAGTTCAGATTTCAGATAGTCACCGAGCACCCTTGAAACAACCAGGGCCGCGTCTAGATCAGCCATGTGGCGGCGATCTTGCACCACTTCCTGAAAGCGCTCTGGTGGCGCATGGTAGGTACAAACGATTGCATTGTTGCGGCTACCGCGATTCAACAAGCCGGTGTACCGAAAAGAGTTTTCACCGTACACAAAATGAAAAATCTGGTTAGTGTCTGCGTACCACTGTCGCATTACCGCGGTTTCCGAAACAAAATCCTCTCGACCATACCATTGCGAGCCTTTTCCTGAGGCCCACCGACTTAACGCTCGGGTCATTATCCGTTGTGGGAGCGTCAGGGTTCGGGATCGCTTGAACAAGCGGCAATCAATGTAGTCAGCAATACGATCGTAACCCGACACCGAGGCGTGGTTGCCGTGGCGTCTGACAATCATGTTGACTTTTATTTTTGAGGTTGGCTCCATTGCGGCAGCTTCCGAAAACATCCATTTCTTAGAAGTGTATTGACTCTGCATTAAAGCATGTCGATTAGCCAATAGATGTGACTCATGTGTAAAAATGCACCCTGCCCCCACCTCTCGATCCCGTCAGGTGGCGGATTGAGCGGTTTTTGACAATTGTTTTGACACAGGCGACTGATTCGAAGCACTGGCCCCTCAACGCCCGGGAACGCCTTCTCAGTGTGTTATCTTAGTCTTGGATCCAAGACCAAGTTGTATATGAGTAACATCCTGATCATCTCCCCAGTTCCAATACACCCGAATACCGCTGGGAATCGAGCTCGAATCTCAACTTTGGTCGAAAATCTGGAAGAACTAGGTCATACGGTCTGGTTTCTGCACATTGAGCAGGAAACTGCAGATGTGGAAGCGGCTGCAAATTACTGGGGTGAGCGGTTGGTTCGGGTCCCCTACAGTAAACCGAAGATGCCAGGCTGGCTTGGGTTTTTGAAACGCCAGGCGGCAAAACTCGGTCTTGGTTTCGGGTTTAATCTTCCCATTGACGCGTGGTATGACCCCAAGATCGATGCCTATGTGGACAAGACGCTCGCGAGTCGGGAATTTGCTGCGGTCTTCGTCGAATACGTGTTTTTTTCCAAAGCCCTCGAAAGAGTTGCCCGTCACGTTCCAAGGATCTTAGACACTCACGATGTCTTCGCCAACCGTTATCAGTTTTACCAGCAACAAGGGATGGCGCCAACCTGGTTCTCGTGTACAAAGTCAGCAGAAGCCAAAGCATTGAATCGAGCAAGCACCGTGGTTGCGATCCAGCATAACGAAGCCACACACTTTCGAAACCTGAGTGACACCCCAGTTGTCACCGTTGGACACTCAATTCCTCTAAATCCTCAGTCCTGGGATCGAGTCGTTCCAAAGCGCCTGCTTATGGTAGGTTCGGCCAATCAAATCAATTTGCAAGGATTGGAGTGGTTTGTGCAAAAAGTGCTGCCGATCATACGAGCACAACACCCGTCAACGATTTTGGCTGTTGCTGGTTCGATTGGGCAGAACTTGGCGGCTTCGGATGCCCTCGAGATCCTGGGGAGAGTCGATGACCTTGGGGATACCTACGCCCAAGCCCAAATCGTGATTAATCCAATGCAATTCGGGACGGGTCTAAAAATCAAAAGCATTGAAGCATTGGCTTACAGGCGCCCCTTGGTTACCACCGCCACTGGCGCAGAAGGACTTGAAAATGGCATTGGCAATGGAATTTGTTTAGGTGAAACCCCTCAGGGTTTTGCGGATCACACCAACCGATTGCTCGGTGATATTCAGGCCTGTGAGGTGGTTGCGGATCAAGGACATCAGTTCTTGGACGAACTCAATCGGTCCAATATGGCTACCCTGGGTGAATTGATAGTCTAGGCGCTGGGTATCCCAGCACGGGCGTCAGGAAGCGCCATCACCTGCCAGTACAGCAGGAACCAGACGCACTAAGATTTTGAAATCCAGGGCCAAACTCCATTCCTCAATGTATTTGAGATCAAGCTCCAGCCACTGATCGAACGTTAGAGCGCTGCGACCGGATACTTCTCTCAAGCAGGCCAGGCCAGGACGGACGCTGAAGCGCTTGCGCTGTACGCCAGCGCTGAACTGTTCCACATCTCGCAACGACATAGGCCGCGGACCGATCAAGCTCATGTGGCCGAGTAACACATTGAACAATTGTGGTAGCTCATCGATGCTGGAGCGTCTCAGGAAACGCCCTACCCGAGTGATGCGTGGATCATCTTTCATTTTGAAGATCGGGCCGTCAGCTTCGTTCAAGTGTTCAATCTCTGCGAGTCGCGCTTCCGCATCCACGTACATGGACCGAAATTTGATCATCCTGAATTGACGCTTGTTCAATCCCACGCGGGATTGCAGAAAAAAGACCGGACCTTTCGAGTCCAGCTTGATGATCAATCCTACAAGGATGAACATTGGGATGATCACGACCAACGCTGCCAGTACTGCAGTTAAGTCGATGACCCGCTTTACGATCAGCATCGCTTCGTCTTGCGCAACTGGCTCGAAGGACAAGACGGGGATTTTTCCGAAGTGTTCCAGGCCAATTTGTTTGGTCTCAATGTTGTACAGATCTGCCATATATTTAAGACAGACGCCGTGTTCTTCGCAGGCATCCGCTACCTGAATGATATTTGCAGCAAACGAACGGGGCGTGCACACAATAACCTCATCAATGACCTGGCTATCCAGCACGCTTTCCAGCTCGTTGAGCGGTCGAATATCTGTAAAAAATGAGGCAGGACCGGAGGCTTCCGGTTGGGGATCCAGTACACAAACTATCTCGATGCCCCAGTCCGAGTTTTCTTTGTATGTCTCAACCAGCTTCTGTGCACGTGGCCCTGCGCCAACAATCAGCACCTTGAGAAAATTCTCAGAATGCTCCTTGCGGCCGGTCAGGTAGTACCACGAAAGAAAGACTCGATTAACGCCAAAGGCGGTGACCAACAAGACCGCGTAGCCAAACACCACGATTCTGCTTAGTTCAGAAAATTGGCTGGCGAAGACCGTGATCAAGAGGCCGCCGACAACCACGCCGGCGAAGATCCCCGCAGCCAGCAAATGCTGCCTTGTCGATTGCCCGTGCAGTTTGGGGGATCTTGAGGTCGACGCGAGGATCGCCAGAACCAGCACGAGTGGCGTCAGCCACAAATGCGTCATCATCTCCTGGCGCGTAAACAAATCGACGAACCAGGCGAGTTCGACGGTAAAAAGGTAAGTCAGGGTCGCAATCAACACATCCTGCGTTTGCAGGAGGCGAACGAGATGTGTCGACTTGGATATGCGCACCTTAGAAATCCGTTCATTTGGCGTGAGCGTGGGGCTTTTGCCCCACTCTTAGGCTTCGTCGTGCGGACTTGAGATCGACTACAGGCCCAACACTAGCTTTGACATGATATTACGTTGGATCTCGTTTGACCCTGCGTAAATACTCACTTTGCGGGTGTTGAAATATTCCTGTGCGACACCGTTCGCACTTTGCGGTCCAATGGGTTGGAAATTGTCTCCGGGCGCGGGTGTAGAGGTGTCCAGGGGCGGTCCATAGACTCCGGCAACCTCTAAGGCAAGCTCGGTAACCGACTGTTGTAACTCTGTACCTCGAGTCTTCAGCATTGAGCTTTCCGGGCCTACGTTCTGTCCTGCCGCCAGAGCGCCAAGGATGCGCAGTTCGGTGTACTCCATGGCCAATATCTGTACTTTGACATCCTGATAGCGCCGTTGGAAATCATCATTGTCCCAATAGCTTTGGCCCGTACCGTCCTGTTCTGATTGCGCAAATCCTGCAATGTGAGTCATAGCGCCATTCAGAGATGGTGAGTAGGCGTTGCCGCGCTCAAATTCCAGTAGATATTTGGCGCAAGTCCAGCCTTTACCTTGTTCTCCAATCAGGTTTTCTTTCGGTACTTTCACATCTTCAAAATAAACCATATTGATTTCTTGATAACCCACAGTGGGTTCATCCAGGGTAATAATCGGCTTTACTTCGATGCCTGGCGTATTCATGTCGATGAGCAAAAAACTGATGCCAAGCTGACGAATGTCTTCATTGCTTGTGCGAACCAGACAGAACATCCAATCTGCATATTGGGCCATCGTTGTCCAGGTTTTCACGCCATTGACCACGTAGTGATCGCCGTTGTCTTCGGCTTTGGTATTTAAGCTGGCCAGATCCGACCCCGAACCTGGTTCGGAATACCCCTGACAGAACCAGATGTCAGAATTCAAAATAGGTGGCAGGAATTTCTTTTTCTGTTCATCGGTACCAAACTTCATGATCACGGGCGCTACCATGGTAATACCAAACGGAATGACGTTAGGTGCGCCAACCCGTGCTCGCTCAAGATCAAAAATATAACTTTGGGTGGGTGTAAAACTCGCCCCGCCATGCTCTGCTGGCCAGTTTGTTGCGGCCCAGCCTTTCTCCGCCAGACGCTTTTGCCAGGCGACAAGATCTTCTTTGGATAGTCGTCCGACGGCACTTTTGGCTTGTTTCTCCCGCACTTCAGCAGGCCATGCTTCCTCCAACCAATTGCGGACGTCGGCCTGAAACGCTCTATCTGTATCGCTGAATGAAATGTCCAATGCTACTACCTTCTTAATGACTGATTGCTGTATTTATTGTTTAAACGTGCTCGTATTGTGACAGATCCAGGGTATTCCTGCTCTGCTTCTGTCTGTGACTGGCGCAAACTTGACTGTAGTTTATTCCGTAATTCTCGCTTTCTTTGCTAACCCGATCTTTTTGCTTAGTCGATCTTTGTTACGCCAATGGACGATGATCAGTTTGAGCGAGTGACCAAGGCTTTGCCCACCACTCTTATGGCCAGAGTTTCCTCCGCTCCTTCAAAAATGCTCAGCACTCGCGCGTCGGCAAAATAGCGGCTCACCGGCGTCTCTTCTGCGTATCCCATACCGCCAAACAACTGTACAGCTTCGCGGGTAACCCATTCTGCTGCTCTACAGGCTGCGAGTTTGACCATGCTGGCCTCCATGGTGCCCTCGCCAGCATCGATCATATGAGCAACCTTAAGGGTATGGGCCTGATTGGCGAGTATAGCACTCGCCATACGACAGACTTTTTCCTGAGTCAGAGGATAATCTGCCACCGATTGACCAAACACCATCCTTTGGGTTGTATATTCCAGAGACTTTTCAAACGCAGCTCGCATCAGGCCACAGGCTCTGGCTGCGGTTTGGATACGACCACCCATAAACCCGCGCATGGTGAAATAGAACCCTTTTCCTTGACCCGCGTCCTCCCCGATTAAGTTTTCATCCGGAACAAAAAAGTTGTCATAAAACATTTCGAAGGAGTGCATGCCGCGATATCCCAGGGTTGCAATGGCACGACCCTCCACACGTCCGCCTTGGGGTTGTTCGTAAACAAACGATTCGCCCCTTTCGACCGGCTTTTCTACCACAAACAAGGACAGCCCTTTATGCGGCGGCGAAGCCTCACTATCAGTTCTCGCCAGCAACAATATGTAGTCGGCTCTGCCGGCAAATGTGCACCAGGTTTTGCCACCGTTTATCAGCCATCCGCCTTCAGTCCGCGAGGCTTTCAACGCAACATTAGCCACATCTGAACCAGTGTTTGGTTCGGTGACGCTGATCGCGCAGAGTTTTTCACCACTGGCAATTTTTGGTAACCATCTGGCACGTTGTGCTTGGGATCCGCCATCCAAAACGGCTCTGGCCATGATCTCGGGGCGGGTGATCAGGCTCCCCGCTGCACCCAGGGACGCTTTTGACAACTCCTCGGTGACAACAACCATACCGACGGTATCCTCCGCCTCGTCTGGGTTTAAACCGCCATAACTTTCCGGGATGGACAATCCAAAACAGCCCATTTCGCTGAGCTGCGTAAGCAGCGATTCCGGTACCAGGAGATTCTCACGGTGAATTGATTCGGCAAGGGGCTCCACCACCTGACGCCCAAAATCCGCGAAAGTGGATCGAACGATCGAATGGGCGTTGTCCAAAGGAACCTCGGGTAAGCCTTGGGCGATCAACTGTTCTCCCAGTTGCGTCGCCGTGGCAGGATCTGTCCATCGAGAGCAAGCCCAATCGGGGAACAGGTCGTCCCGAGACACACCAAATGCCGCAGGGCTACGCCTAAAACGTTCCAGTGTCCCAACACACTTGTCTGCAGCGTAACAGGCGGCAAGTTCTTGAACCAAAGTTCCGCTGTCCTGTGCCAGTTCCAGAAAAGCAGCAGCGCCTTGGATTTCGGACTCTGCCATCGCAAGCTGATACAGCTGTACCTGCTCTTCATCCAGATTTCCACGCAGGTTATCGGCTGCCTGTTTTAACAAAGACAACGTGTCAGACAACATCTGAGAGGTGTCCATCTCACCCTGCTCTTGTGTTGCAGATTGCAGTTGGGTGGAATTTTTTTGTGCCGATTGGGGCGTGTTCATGAAATGTATTATCCGGCAACCTCTTGGGAGCCAGGAATTCTATGCTGCCTATACATTTTCGCAAGTCAAAGGTGTCTTTCTCTTAGGCTCACACCGGCATAAAATGCTCGCGCCGTTCGACGCCCAAAGCGCGAGATGGGTTTAAGATCCAAAACTACAGATCAAACTGAGCATCAATTTTGTATCACAGTGTTTGGTAAACAGGTTCCATTCAACGAGCGGCGTGCAAAATCGGCTTAACGCTGCTAATCAACGGCAACCGAACCCCCTATCTTTACCTCGCTTAGGCCAACAGGAAAAAGTAACAGATGTCTGAAAGTCCAACGCCTGCAAACGACATGGTCGAAGTAGTAAGAGACTATTTCATGTCGCTGCAGAATGAGATTTGCACAGCCCTGGAAGACCAGGATGATCAAATGCAATTCAGCCAACAGTCAATTCCCGGTCCAAATGGTGGATTTGCACAGCCCAGGGTGATGGCGGATGGGCGACATATCGAAAAAGCAGCGGTCCAGTTCACCCATTCGGTCGGCGATGCGCTTCCGCCGGCGGCGACTGAACGAAATCCACATCTGGCAGGGAGTGGCTTTCAGGCGACAGCAATCTCTCTTATCGTCCACCCTTTAAACCCCCAGGTGCCGACCACCCACATGAATCTGAGGTTTTTTGTGGTAGAGGCCGATCAGCCTGTTTGGTATTTCGGGGGTGGGTACGATTTAACCCCGTATTACCCTGTCAGAGAGGACATTGTTCATTGGCACAAAATTGCGAGCGGAGCAACGGGCGCGCACTATGCGGCAATGAAACAAGCCTGTGATGAGTACTTTTTCTTACCCCACCGCCAAGAGCCTAGAGGTGTAGGTGGCATCTTCTTTGATGATTGGAACCAGGGCGGGTTTGAAGCAAGTCTAGAACTGGTGAAATCTATTGGTGACTCTTTTTTGAAAGCCTATTTGCCGATATTTGAGACACGAAAAACCTCTCCTCACTCCCAACAGCAAAGAGATTTCCAACTCTACAGGCGAGGCAGGTATGCTGAATTTAACCTGGCCATTGACCGGGGTACCAAATACGGCCTGCAAAGTGGGCGCCGAATAGAGTCGGTATTAGCCTCGTTACCGCCGCTGGTGCGTTGGGTGTACGAGTATCCCATCGAACCGGGGAGCGATGAAGACAGATTGACTCAAGAGTTTTTGAAGATTCAGGATTGGCTTGGATAAAGGTGTGGATAAGTCTGGGGAAAAACCCAGACCTGTATCCGTCTAGTTCTGAGGAATGACAACTTTTAGAGTTTGCGGGGAGACAAGCCATTTAATTTCAATAGTTTATAGAATATATCTATAAAATCTATCAAAATCATATGTCTATCTCTGGTGCACCGGAGCTGTGCATAACGAAGCAAGTTTCTATTCACTGACTAACGTCAAGCGATCTACAACCTCCTGTACACCCCTCACCTTGGCAGCCAGCCCCAGGGCCTTCGTTCGGGCGTATTCAGAAGGAATTCGACCATACAGCGAGACAACACTTCGCTTTACCTCGACATTAATCGCCAGCCCATTCAGCTCATCATCTCGAATGAGCGCGGTCTTGACGGCGGCTTGAATCCCTACATCATCGGTAAATTCTCCAATCGTGCGGCTTCCACCTGCTTGGTAACTTGCACAGCCACTCAAGATGAGAATCATCCCCGTCAATATGATGGATTTGCGGGCTTTGCCAAGTCGGAGAAGTGTGCCGATCATATTCGTTGGGTCCTTAAATCTTGAGGGCGAAACTCTAGAGTTACGGTCGTGGAAAGACAATGGTAAGACAACGACAGAAGGCAAAAAAGCACTGTTAACATCTAGTTTCAACACGCCATTGGCAAAGCCGGGTCAGTCACTTAAACTAACGCTGCGCGCATGGGCGGGGGAAACGCATAGCTGGCGCTGAGCAGATGAGTGCACACGTAATGCACTTCGAGATCTGAACAAAAAAAGCAATCGAAAACCGAAAAAGCAATAGACAAAAGCAATAGACAAAAGCAGTAGAAAGAGGAAGCAGTAATGCGCAGACCATTTGGGCGGGGACGCGAAGACGAAGGCGATCAGGCAATCAACCTAACTCCCATGCTTGATGTAGTTTTCATCATGTTGATCTTTTTCATCGTCACGGCGACATTTGTTAAAGAAGTCGGGTTGGACGTGAACCAGCCAGACGACGACAAACCAAAGACCGTAGACCCCGACAAAAAGAGCATCGTGGTTCGAATTACCAACCGTGATCGGATTGTTATTGCCCAGCGTGATGTAGACTGGCGTTCGGTTCGAGCAAACATCGAAAGATTGCATGCCGAGAATCCTGAGGCGCCGGTCATTATTCAGCCGCACAAAGATTCCACCACTGAGGCGATGATTCACGTGATGGACTCAGCGCGCCAGGCTGGCGTTTATAACGTCTCGCTGGCGGCGAATTGACACGCCTGATCTTTCCTTTTTGCCTGACCTTTCCTTTTTGATAACCCGAGCCGATGGCGGTTCGGGTACCCATTGACGTGACTCGACCCACCCATTCGACTCCAACCCCTTCCGCTGCGCGCGACTAGGCCTGGCAGTGCGAGCGGACGCTTAAAACCCTCTGATGATCGACCTGCGAAGCGACACCGTGACAAAACCCTGTGAGCAAATGCGGTCCATTATGGCGGCGGCTGAGGTAGGCGATGATGTCTACGGCGAAGACCCGGCGACCAACAAGCTCGAACGCTTTGCAGCGGACCTCCTGGGCAAACCCGCAGCGCTCTACGTCTCTTCCGGCACACAATCAAATCTCATTGCCCTGCTCACCCATTGTCAACGGGGCGATGAATACATTGTTGGCCAACAAGCACATACTTACCGTTTTGAAGGTGGAGGTGCTGCTGTACTCGGTGGCATTCAACCGCAGCCTCTGCCCTTTCAACGGGATGGCAGTCTTGACTTGGAAGAGGTCAGGCAAAACATCAAACCTGACGATTTTCACTTTGCAAATACTCGTCTGTTGGCCCTGGAGAACACGCAATCAGGTAAAGTCCTGGCTGAACAATATATCGATGATGCACGACGCCTTTGTGATGACACCGGGCTGAGTCTACACCTGGATGGCGCTCGATTTTTTAACGCGGCCATCGCGTCTCACACCGAGCCCGACGTGCTTGCTCGCCCCTTTGATTCGGTATCGATTTGCCTATCCAAAGGTCTTGGGGCGCCTGTAGGATCGATTCTGCTCGGCTCCGAGAAATTTATTCAAGATGCACGACGCTGGCGCAAAATGTTAGGCGGCGGCATGCGTCAGGTTGGCATCGTTGCGTCAGCAGCCATGTTTGCGCTGCAACACAACAGAGATCGGCTGATCGAAGATCATACGCATGCGCAACTGGTCGCTACAGCGTTAAGGGAAAAGTTTGATGGCCCGGTTGAGCAACATACCAACATGCTTCACCTCACCTTTGATTCAGAAACGTACAGCCGCTTATCTCGCCACCTTCGTTCACAGGACGTTCGCGTAGAACGCCCGCGCTGGGTGTTTCATAAAGATGTTACCGCAGCTCACGTCGACCATATTGTCAACGCGATCAGGAGCTTCAGCTAGGGCGGTTACCGAGCATTATGAGATAACAAACAAACACAAGTTGTGATCTTCCAGGTAGTCCCAGTAACCCCTACCGGAATCCAAGCGTGTGTTGTTCGATTTGTCACCCAAGTATTGAATCGAAAATGTTCGATCACCAGGTTCGATGAGAATATTTACTTCGTGGAAACCGATGTAGTCTCGATTAAGACTGTAGACCGCCTTGTAGGCAGCCTCTTTCGCACCAAATGCCAATGTCCATAGACGATCGTCAGCGAGACTTCCGATATGCCTGAGTTCCGTCGGAGTAAATAGACTTTGCAGGAGTTTTCTGCGGTTGGGGTCGATGCGATTTTGCTGCTCCACATCCACACCAATCGCGCTTGTCGAGCGGCTCAGTACGCCACATGCCAAGGATTGAGAATGGGATATGCTCCCCTGCCAGCCCTCAGGCCACCTGGGCACGCGCCCCGATCTTGGGATCTCAAAATCTTCAACTCCCAGACTTTTCTGGCAGTGTCGTATGCAATGCCGTCCCGAACCATACTGCAGCCGTCGGATGTGTGAACCCATCGCACGGTGCGCCTGTTGTTCTGTATCGAGTAAGCTTGCCTGGTAGTCATCGATCGGACACAGCGCCATGGCGGTTTCAGCAAGGGTTGGAAAACTCGTATCAGGCAGGTCCCGCGCCGATGTTGCGTTGATCGTAAGAATCCGCATGTCTTAAGCGGAACTTGTTGGATGATGATCTGACATTGGGATTGACGTAAAGCGCTTAATTCGCCAGGTTAAACAAATGAGTGATGTGATTATATTGAACGGCTGTTCCAGCTCAGGAAAGACTACTCTGGCAACTTCCATTCAGCAAATTTCCAAAGTGCCTTTCCAGTATATTGGCTTGGACCAGTTTCGGGACGGCCTGCCGATGGCCATGCGGGGTTTAAACGCGCCGCCAGGTTCACCAGGTGCTCGCGGGCTCAACGTGGTGCCCGAGATGACTGAGAATGGACCGCAGACGCATATTGTTTTCGGCGAGCATGGTGATCAGGTGCTTTCGGGCATGCGCCACAGCGTGCAGGCATTCACGAAACTGGGTCTGAATGTGATTGTAGACGATCTATTTTTTAAAGCCTCGTACGTCCAGGAATATGCCCAGTTATTAGACATAAAGAAGACCTGGTTGGTGGGCGTGCACTGTGATCTGGTCGAAATAGAACGCCGTGAGGCCAGTCGTGTCGGCCGGTTTCCAGGGACCGCGGCGGCTCACATTGAGCAACTGCACGCGCACGTTCCCAATTATGATCTCGAGGTCTGGACTAACAGAGACACCCCCAATGTCCATGCACAGCAGGTCCTGGAGCGTCTTAAAACGCCCCCGCAGGCGTTAGCCGTGATTCGTGATCTTGTGACTGGGGAGTCTCCTTAATATCAATCCGAAAAAGGTCTGCGATGCCTGTACCCTCGAATCGCTCTTTCGAGACATACGCGGTGTTTGCTTTTTTTTGCAGAAACGCGATGGCTTCACGCTGACCCAATCTCGGCAGCAAAACCTGCCATGGCGGCTTGTTCATCGCGAATCCTTGCGCACCAAAATCATACAGATAGGCATGACGGTAGGTTGTGATTAACAGTAGACGGTGCCCCCTGTCATCAATGGTCAAATCCATACCTGATGGCATGTGCCTGTACTTCGCGTCGCCATTACGCTCCAGCTCCAACGCTGTGGGTCGCGGCAAAACAAGTGCCCCAATTTCCTGCGCAACCTGAACGTCCTGGGAGGTTGGCTGGAGCGGAATAGTGAATAACCTGGGTGGGTACATTCGTTTGGATACCACCAGTATCTTTCCTTCCACGGCATCCACGGCCAATGCTTCACTGTCCCTGGGCTCGTCTGGGTATCGATACCGGATCTCCCATTCTGGCTTCACGATTTGCTGTGTCAGCTCGGGTTCCGGAACGATGATGACCGCCACTTCCCGCCGCCAGCGAAAATTGTCCCCAGTATCGCCAATCGCAAGATAAGCCCGGTCGTTCAAACGGAAGCTGCCAAGACTCTCCCAGTCTATTTGGTGCTCGGTTTCAACGTAGACCTGCCCCCTACTTCTACCATCAGTGCTTAATGCATAAAGAATAGGTTCACTGCCACTGTCGTTGATTGTCCAAAGCGTGTCCGGGTGCAGCAGGCTGCTCGCCAGGCCACTGGATTCGTCGATATCAAAGTTTTCAATATCTCCAGACCATGACACCTTAGCCGAAACCTGGATAAACTCCGGATTGGACGTGACAGATTCGGTTGGATCCCAAATGAAGTTCGCCAGCCCGCGAAAGCCCATAAAACCATGGGCATATCCGAACGCGGCAAACAAGAACGCTAAGACAACATGCACCCCGACAGCAATCGTCAACAATGCGGTTAGCTTGTTCAGTAATTGGCCCTTCTTTGTGATCATTGGTGAATTTATAGGCTCAGCGGCGCCCGAAGTGTCTGACAAATTCCTGTGCCGCGTGTCATGCTAACATGACTCGTCCGACTTCTCTTCGGACAATTTTACCCAGTTGGAGCTAGTGCGTGAGTGCAGAGGAAATCCACAAACTCGGTCAGGCAATCGAGAGTTCAAGAAAAATAGTCTGTTTTACAGGGGCAGGTATCAGTACCGAATCTGGTATACCGGATTTCCGCAGCCCAGGTACTGGACTATGGAACAAGATCAAACCCATCCAATTTCAGGAATTTGTGGCGTCCGAGGAGGCGCGCTTGGAGTCCTGGCGACGTAAGTTTTCGGCGGATCGAACTATGGAAAACGCAACGCCCAATCAAGGCCACTATGCGTTAGCCCGTTTGGTAGAACGAGGTATTTGCACCGGGATCATCACGCAGAATATCGACAATCTGCACCAAAACTCGGGTGTTCCGGATGACAAAGTTGTCGAATTGCATGGCAACGCGACGTTTGCCAATTGTCTAAGCTGCGGTGTGCGTTACGAACTGGCGGCTTTAGAGGCACAATTCAACCAGCTCCAGCGCGTGGAACCGTGCTCCGCCTGCGGCGGTATCATTAAAACCGCCACAATCTCTTTTGGCCAGTCGATGCCTGAACACGAAATGCATAGGGCACAGATGTTGGTTGACGACTGCGACCTAATGATCGTACTAGGCTCCTCTTTGACCGTTTACCCCGCCGCGAGTTTTCCGGAGTATGCCCAGCGCGCTGGCGCTCAATTAGCCATCGTCAATCGAGAAGAAACGCCGCTGGATCCTTTTGCCGACATCGTCATTCATGAACAGATCGGACCCACTATGGCCATGGTTGCCGGGTTAAACTGAATCAGTGTAAACCCTAAACTAAACCGAAAGCCCCAATGTCCACCTTGCCTCAAACGATTGCCCCGACCGCAGCCATAGAGCAGTTGCGTGCAGATTGGGATAGGGAACATATTCAGGATATTCAATATCTGCCTGGGGGATACAGCAACGCCAACTATGTCTTTACTTACTTGCAAGATCGTTTTGTTTTGCGGATTCCCTTCTGGCGCCAACCATTCACAGACTATGCAGAAGAAGCAAACTGGTACCACAAATTACGTTCCCAAGACGATCTGATTGGACCCACGCCAATCGCAATCGATGAAAACACCGGCTGCATGATCACACCTTGGGTAGAGGGAGAATTATTGATCGATTATGCGCAGGACACTGACCCTGCAAGTTTGATCGACGAGCTTGCAACGTATCTGACAAACCTGCACCGGCATATGCCGCGCTCGAATCGACATTACCAGCTGAACGCCCTAACACAGATCTACGTGCCCGAATCAACATTCACGGCAACACCGACCCGTGCCGTGCAAACGTGCCACAACGATTTGAACCCTTGGAATGTCATAGTAAATAGCCAAGGTTGGCATACCTTGGATTGGGAGGTCGTTGGACAACACGATCCGCTATTTGATTTGGTAAACCTGCACCAGGGACTGGGCCTGCCTGACGAGCTGCTGGAAAATTTCGTTCGAGCTTATGCACCTGCACTGGTCGACGACGAACATCGTTTGGCTGTAAATCTGCGAAATTACTGGATTCGAGAATGGGCCTGGGCGACTTATCAGATTGAGCATGGCAACGACCGACCTGAGATCCTGGAGCAAGCGTCAGATTCTGCGCAAAGATTGGCTCAGCTGGAGTCGTCTCCTTGTCCTTAGCGCCCAGTTCAATGTCTTTTCCTATTCAAGGATTTGGGTGATACGTCGAACAAATTCCAGCGCGGTGCTTAATCGTTTTTTACCGTGGCCCTGCACAACGTCAAAACTCAGGCTGCGTTTGTCGGCGTCTTCCAGATATTGATCGAACAGCATATCTCGATCATCCTTGTTTTCTCTCAGAGGATCCTCTTCCCAAACCAGATCTGGTCTGCAAATCAAATAGTGACGCGATTGGCTATGCTGCACTTTCGACATTTCCTGCAACCATGCTGGCAAAGGACCATATCGAAAGCGCCACCAGATGCGGATCACTTGAATATCCGTGTCTATAACGCAGATTTTTGCCGTGGGGTGTTCCGTCTTAACTGCCTGTTCCGAAGCGTACTGACCTTGCGCAATGAGATGCAGATCGTGGGGTAGGTAAGAAGGTCTTTGATCCAAGTAGTCCCTGGCAAACTCGCTGACCACAGGCGCATTGAGCGCGATTGCCAGTTCTCTCACCAGGGACGTTTTTCCGGTAGATTCCGGTCCGGTCAAGACTAACCGTTTCACGGTCGTTGTTGCGCGGACGCTTTGACCGGTTTGTCTGGATGAGCCACGGGCTGGTCACTTGTCGCATGACAACTCTTGCTCCATGCCCGCCAACCCATAACCGCCATGCCAAGGTATACGGTGTAGAGCACGGCATAGGCTTCTATTCCCTTTACTAGATATAGACCTATTTGAATAACATCGATCACGAACCACCAGGCCCAACTCTCGATATATTTACGTGCTGACATCCACATAGCAATGAAACTTGCCACCGTAGTGAAACTGTCAGGATACGGCAGGTCCGCACCGGTAAAGTTAGCAAAGTACCAACCCATAACCCAGGTACCTGCGGCAAGGAGGCCCAGCAATGGAATCCACGCTCGCTTGTCCAATCGAGCCACAATGAGCTGTTCGGAAGAGATTGCGCTATCCTGCGAAGTCGCTACTCGCCGGTCTCCCCCGCCACGCAACCAGAAGTACCAACCATACGCGTTCATCACCGCGAAGTAGAAATTCAAGACGACATCTGCAAATAGTTTTGCTTCAACGACCACCACGATCGTGATTACTGAATACGCGAGTCCGATGGGAAAGGTCAGATAGTTTTCTTTGATTAACAACCAGACGCAAAGCAATCCGGAAATCAATCCGATGACCTCCAACCAGTTGTTGGTTAGATACTCAAGCACACCAATGTCTAGTGGTCCGAAGGGTTAGATCTAGGCAGCGTGCCCTAAATCACGGGTTGGTTGCAAGTCAGAACGCTCGTTGTATTCGGATTGCAACTCAACTTCGAACTCGTAGGTACCATCCATCAGCCGTACACAACGCATATTGTGCGAGAATGGAACGAGATCGCCCAGAGCATTCAAGTCAATTTCATCTTTGCTGAGAATAGATTCGCAGTATGGTACGAAGACCGCCTGAAGTGGATCAGCGGAGGTCTGTTCTTGGAGACGTGTAGCAGTCATTTTGTCGAAATCCTGTCAATGAGATACAGCAACAACGGCGCTGCATCCAACTTGAATAAGTACCGTCGGTGGTACTCGCTATTAAACTCAAATATGTTGGGAAAACTGCTTAAGACATAAGTGAAGTCTATGGGAGCTATGATGGAGAAATTCGCAAGTCCAGAATTTGAAAGACGTCACAAAACGAGCCAGATACCCACCATTCCGAGGGTTCAACCTAACCGAAATGAATCGGTAAGATGATCGGGCGCAAAAACACTAAAATGCGCGTAAAATTGAATCAGCATCAACATTACGGATTAAACATCCATGGCCAAAGTCATTGCGATTGTCGAAGACGATCACGATCAGCGTTCAAATTACACCGATGCCATCAGTAAAAAAGGCTATGAAGTGCGTGCGTACGCCTCTCGAGAAGAAGCTCTGGAAGCCTTCGACAGATCGCTGCCCGATCTTGCCATTCTTGACATTATTCTGGGGGATGAAGTGGACGCGGGTTTTCAGATCTGTCGCGACCTGCTGTCAAGATCACCCAATCTACCGGTTATTTTTCTGACAGAGCGCATCGATGAGATCGACAAAATCTCCGGTTTACGTCTAGGGGCTTGGGATTATCTACCTAAACCGATATCCCTGGATTACCTTGCCGAGCGCATTTCCTCACTGCTGCGTATCAACGAAACCCGTGATTCGGATCAGGAACCAACCAGCGCCACCTCGAAACAGATTGGAGAGCTCTCACTGGATCAAGACGCGTTGTTAGCATCATGGAAAGGTGAGCGGATAGATCTCTCTGGAACCGAATTCCGCATGTTAGCTAAACTGGTACGCCAGCCTGGGCATGCGGTCAGCTATGAAAATCTGATGCACGCCACGATGCAGAGTATCGTATCTAACAATACAATCAACACACACATGCGGAACATCCGCAAAAAGTTCGAAAAGGTAGACCCCAATTTCTCCTCGATCAAGAGTGAATACGGCTATGGCTATCGTTGGGCTCAATAGCGTCCATGGCAAGGTAGCCCTGCCATGAACTTCTGGCAGCGACTTCGAGGCCCGCGGCTGGGTACAAAGCTCTTTTTGCTGGGTCTTGCTCTGCTTGTGGTCCCGTGGCTGAGTTATCAACAACTTGCGGATATGGAAGGCTTCCTGGTACAGAGCCAATCCCAGACTCAATTGTTAACGGCAAAGAGCATTGCTACCTTGTTTAATGGTCGTGAGGACCTGTTTAACGACTTACCTGTCAACCTGGACGATTTTGAACCCCTGTTTGCTCACCCGATTGCTAATAGTATTCGACTGGATGGATTGGCGGACGAATGGGACAGCGAAGTGTTGGACGAATATCTGACCTTTGGTAGTGAATCCGGTAGTGCGGATGGCGATTTCCGTTTGTTGTTGGGCGAACGTGCTGATCAGCTATATGTCCATCTGATTGTCCGCGATAACAATTTCATCGCCCGTGATACCGAATACCTGCGTCTGGATAACGCAGATCACGTACGGCTTGATTTTATCCAAAACAATGGTGAAGACGGTCGTATGACTCTGGTATTGCAAGACGGCAGAGTGAGTGGCTTTTTCATGGATGAGGAATGGCGCTTTGCCGCAACCGGAAGTGCCGAGAACCGAATCCAGGGTGCCGTGGCTCGCGAAGGTTCAACCACCCAGATCGAATTTCGTTTCCCGTTGGAGTTACTTGGCTCCAGACGGTTTTTTGGTCTGACCTGGATAGACGTGGACGATCCCGTTTCCCGAGACGTTAACAGCACAACCAGAACCCTTCCCACCGCAGGCAAGCAGAGTTTTGATCTGGTGGTGCTACGCTCGCCGGAGGTACGCAATATTATCCAAGGTTTGGGCTTTTCTGGTGCTCGAATACTGGTCATCGACGCCGAGAAGCGAGTACGAGCTGAAACTGGATCGATCCAGTTCGATCCACCAGAGCAAGCTCAACAAGAGTGGACGCACCTAATCTATACGCAAATCGACGGCTTTCGTCGGTGGGTCGAAACCCTATATTTTGCCGCCTACCCGGATGCGCTGGATTCACCAACCACCCCAGACTCCAATGCCGATCGGGCCATTGCCTCAGCCCTGATGGGAGAGCCCATCTATATGCGTAGCGCTCTGGACGACAGCCGAGAGATCATTCTCGCCGCCCACCCCATCGTCAGTGACGATGCTGTGATCGGAACGGTGGTCGTTGAACAGAACATCAATGACATTCTATCGTTCCAGGAGTCCGCTCTAGAAGAGGTTGTAACAGTCTCTGTGCTGAGCCTACTGGGTCTTTTTGTCGCTTTACTGGGGTTTGCTGGCCGGCTTGCCTGGCGTATCAGGAATCTCCGACGCGAGGCCAGCGCAGCAATCGACCCGTATGGGCGTCTGCGGACAAACGAACTGCAAAATGAAATGTATGCCGGAGATGAAATTGGCGATCTGGCTCGCTCCGTATCGAACGTTCTGTCCCGCCTGCACCGCCACAATACGTTTTTGGAAAATATGCCACGTACGCTGAGACACGAAATAAACAACCCGCTGAATAC
This sequence comes from Pseudomonadota bacterium, assembly GCA_039028095.1. GTDB lineage: Bacteria > Pseudomonadota > Gammaproteobacteria > Pseudomonadales > Azotimanducaceae > UBA4421. Next base: position 19,240 of record JBCCIU010000028.1, on the reverse strand, counting down.
GCTGAGCACATCTTTGCAAAACCTTGCCGAAGAAGTGCCGGCTGTGGCGCACAGCAAATATCTAGACAGCGCCAAACGAGGTGTACATCGCATCGGCTCAATCGTTCAAAACCTGGCAGATGCGGCCAACCTGGAAGACGCGCTGGAAAGTGAAGAACTTGAAACGCTTGATTTGGGTGAGTTGCTGGAAAATTATGTTTCAAACTGTCGATTGGTACATCCAGAAGCTCAGTTCACTTATCGAGGACCGGATACTCCGGCTATCGCCGAAGTATCCGACTTTCGAATCGAGCAACTGCTGGATAAAATCTTGGACAATGCTGTCGACTTCCACAGACCTGATACTTCCATCAGAGTGCAGTTGGACGTTTTCAGGGATCAGCTCCAGATCAGCGTAGCCAATCGAGGTCCAACGCTCCCCGAAGCGGTAGAAAAGTCCGTTTTCGATTCCATGGTGAGCCATAGAGGGCAACAAAATCGCCTGCACTTTGGCTTAGGGCTATACGTCGTCAGGATTATCGCCGAATACCATGGCGGATTTGTCAGAGCAATGAATCTGGCAGATGGGTCAGGCGTCGCCGTGATTGTTCAGCTACCAAGAGTTGAAAACGAAAAGCCAATCGTTGCGGACCGAGTTGTCAGTGCAGGATAGCGGCCGAGCGGATCGCTAACCTACCCGCCTTAGCGCGCTATTCAGGTCCAGCTCTCCATCGACAGATAGTTTTCCAGCTTCGACCAAATATTCAACCGCAGCCATGACACTGCGTGCAGCAGCGGGATACATAAATTCTGGCGTATCGGTATACATGACCGGCACCATGTCCTGAATGTGGCTAATCCCCTGATCAACACACCTCAATATCTGATCTTCGCGTTCGCGACGGTGTGCTATAAACGCATTAACGTGGCTTTTTGGGTCCTTGATGGCCGGACCGTGGGTTGGCCAATAGACTTCATCATCTCGCGTCAACAGTAATTCAAGGCTGGCCATGTAGGCGGCCATATCACCATCCGGGGGTGAAATGATACTGGTTGACCAACCCATCACATGATCACCGGTGAACAGCGCTTTCTCTTGCTGAAGGGCAAAACACATATGGTTTGAGGTGTGGCCAGGGGTGTAAACGCACTCTACGGAAAAATCGCCAAGCTGCAGTATGTCGCCATGTTTGATCAGCACGTCTGGCGAGAAATCCATATCCCCACCCTCCTCAACCACCACTCCGGAAGCCAACTTTCCTGCGCCATGAGGACCGTATGCGTAGGTCTTGCCTGGACACTTTTCTTGCAGAAGTTTGCAGCCCGGGGAATGATCCATGTGGGTATGGGTGACCAGGATATGGGTAATTTCCTCACCTTCACAAGCCTTCATAATTGCATCGATGTGCTCAGGATCTGCTGGACCCGGGTCGATCACGGCTACCTGCCCTCGCCCCAGGATATAGGTGCCCGTGCCGTATAACGTAAAAGGGCTAGGGTTTTCTGCGATAACGCGCCGGATTCCCTGGGACAACTCGTCGACTGCGCCATAGCTGAATTCCAATTGGCGGCGAAAAGGGATTTCCACAGACATAGTATTCGTCTTTAGTTAATCAAATGCGCAGGCAATATAGGACGACTATTTTGCAAAAGCAAACCGCTGCAGATCAGGTTGTCAGCCACAGAAGTAGCGCTGCTGCAACAAACAGTCCGACCAGAATATAGCGCTGCACTCGCCGAAACACAGGGTGGGCGTCTACTGAACCTGTCGGGATATCCTTAAAGATAAAACATGCTCTACCAAGCTGAATTTTGTCTCCATCCTCCAGCCGTACGCTGCTGATCGAATCGCCATTTACCAGGGTTCCGTTGGTAGCCAACAGATTTGTCAAGGTGACACCCTCAGGCTGGACACTAAGACGAGCATGACTGGTAGAGACGGTGGAATCTGACACGATAATTTGGTTATGCGCACCTCTACCAATCGTGCTTTCGCCGACCAACAGTTGATAGATTTCTTGATCCAAGTCTTCGGAAGCTGCGAGTAAAAACGCACCCGCGCCTTGAATACTGGAAACATCCGCACGGGGATTGAATGCTTCATCCGCTATCGGAGCAACTTCTGTGGTGTCTTGTCGAAACTGTGGAACTGAGCGGGCCGTAGGGACAAGGGCGTCAGAAAAGTGTTTTATCGGGGTGAGCTCTACGCCATCGCCAACTAATTGAAACTCGATAGAGTCAAAGCGGATATAGTCTCCATGAAACAATCGAATGCCACCCTTGATTCGATCGCCATTCACATAACAACCATTGGCGGAGTGCAGATCTTGGAGCCAAACATAACCATGTTTTTCTATCAGACGGGCGTGGTTGCGTGAGATGTGCTCATCACGCAAAACGATGTCCTGGGAATCACTGCGACCCACGCTCACTTCACCACTGATGGTGTGCCTCACGTTTCCGTGGGAAGCCTCAAAAGACCAGGCTTGCGTTTCCGAGGCGGATTCAATCTCGACACCGATTTGAATTGTTGTTTGGCCAATGCTAATCACGTCCGCAAGAATCAAATTGGCTGGACCGCTTGTTTCGCTGCCGTTGACGTTAAACGTTGCCGCACCCAATGGAATAAATGTGGGTCCCCGACCGCTAAGCTCAACTCTGATGTGATAATCGAGTACATCTTCGCCCGGTACGATGACATCATTATCCAGGTGATTTCCCAGGGTCATTCCATTCTCGAGCGGAATGGCCTCGTCTTCCAAATACATCAGGTACCCGACGTCTACACTCGACACTGAAGGTGAATCATTCACTCAGGGCGCGCCAGTTGATGCATCATCGGATACACCCTCTTCCCAAGAATCCCGCAATGTTTCCCACTCCGCAACTTCCGGAGTGATGGTAAGTGCGAGATCCAGATATTGTTTTGCCTCTTCATACATCTTCCAGGTGTGTGCGTCGTTAGCAACATCTGCTAATCGCTGGGCAATTTCGGCAAGCTGGCGACTGGCAATTTCGTTGCCAGGGTCGAGCTGCTGGACAGTACGCAATTTTGCCACCGCATTGTTATCCGGTGGCGCGGTTAGAAATCCCTGGCTGATAAGATCTATGGCCTGCGCAAGCTGCGTCTCAATGGTCTGAGCTCTGGCCACAGCCGCGTCCAAGCGACCTCGTATCTCGTTGATAAAATCGCTATTCATTCCTGCATTAGCGGCCTGAACCAACACGCTTTCAACACCCAACAGCTCTTTTTGAGACAGCAAATTTTCAACGTTGGCCGTGATTTGGGCACGCAACTCATCTAACCCTTGGCGGGCAATCACATTGTTCGTGTCGGTCGCCAGCACACGATGATAAAGCTCTGCGGCATTTTCACCAGCCGGCGCGATCAGCTGGTTGTTCGCTCGGAATCTACGCGCTTGCTGCAGTAGCTCATCAATGGCCTGCTGGGCGGTTGTTGCTTGGGAAATCAGCGTACGCACCTCATCTAATACCGGCAACGTGCTATCCGCAGCCGTAGCCCGCTCCAACAGGCTGATAGCATCATTGACCTGACCATTACTTGCTGATGTCTTGGCAAGATTTGCATAGTGAGAAGCAAGCTCCGCCAGTGCGCTTTGCGCCTCTGTGTGTCCGGGGGCTAATCGCAATACTTCCTGATAGGATTGGATCGCCGCTGTTGCGCTGGGGAGATCTGAAAGCCCGTGGCTTGCCAGCAGGCTTCTGGTGCTTTCCAAGATGCGCTCAGCCCTTTGATAGTTCTGTATCCGAGTATCTATCTGCACCCAGCTGACGCTGTCGGGAAATACGGACCGAGCCTCCTGCAAGCGGGTTGTAGCACCCTCGATGTTGCCCTCTCCCAGGGCGGTATCGATGGCTTGCAACCATTCGGCATTCAAGCTTGATACCGCGGTGGTCGCGCCCAGGTGACCGGGCTCAATTGCCAGCACCCTTCGATAGGCCGCAACGATACTTGCCAGGCCTTGATTTGGATCCGCATGGATAGATTGAGCTTCCCCCCACGCCAGTTGCAAAGTTGGGTCTTCGCCAATTCCGATCTGGCTGAGTACGACCTCTGGGTTGATCAGCCCCTCTTGCACCGAGTAGAAGGTGCCTCCTGCAATTGCCGCGATCGCTAATACACCTATTCCAGACACCCGAGCAACACGACGGCGTTTACGCCGACGGTCGAGTCTTTCTGCTCGTGCAGGATCTCGTGGCGTGGCCAGCACGTCCCCACCAGCGATACGAATCTCCTGGGTACTGATCTCCTGGGTCTTGATACTCGTCTGGAAACTCTCCAACTGACTGCGGGCGCTATCGATCAGACCAACTATTTCCGTAACATCATCAAGACGCTGGTCTCGGCGTTTACTGAGCAAGCCGTCAAGCACTTGCTGAAAACAACTAAGATGACCGGGTAACCGAGGTATCGGGTCCTGCAGATGTTTTATGCCAAGCTCGATGGGTGTGTCAGCACTGAAGGGTAGCTTTCCCACCAGCGCGTGATAAAGCATGACCCCTAAACTATAAAAGTCGGCCCGAGGGTCTATGTCTCTACCCGCAGCTTGCTCCGGGCTCATGTAAGCCGCCGTCCCGCTGACCAGACCCGCAGCATTTTTGCAGGACTGTCCAACTTTTCGACAATTGCCAAAATCTGACAAAAGTACGCTACCGTCCGTGGCGAACAGCACGTTGGTGGGTTTAACATCACAATGCACAAGACCAGCTTCATGCATGCTCTGCAGCGCTCTTGTGACATCCTTGATGGTCTTTGCCAGTGCCTGGATATGCATGCCGCCGTATAACTGGTCTGCCAGGTCTCCCCTTTCACAATACGGTAACGCAACAAATCTGGCTGATGGGGTTTCGCCGAGCTCCAGGATATTCAGCAAATTTGGATGATTTGGACTTGCCGCCAAAAATACCTGATAAGCAACATATTCGGTTGCGCTGACAATCTTAATCACGCGATCCTGCATGGAAGGCAGGTGTCGGGCCAGATAAATTTTAGGGCTGGCCTCGGTGCGAAGTGAACGTGGCGCCTGGTAACCTGGGATGTCCCAATTTGACTCTAACGGTTCAGCTGTCATCTATCTCAAGGTTTGATGTACCAGGTTCAAAGTTTGCTGCGTTTGCTGCGGGCAGCGTGAGAACGGATCCATCTACCAGTTTTCCCAGTACAAATCTGCCGTAGGGAATCAAGGTTTGACCGTCCAGGCTTACCGCCACACCTTCCCCATGCGCCAGTCCGTTGACACAATCGGCATGGTCAAACATGAAGGGTTTTTCATCATGTACTAACGCACAGTTAACCGCCATTTCAATGAGGAGATTCAATTGCAACGAACCCTGCTCCCAATGTTGCAGTTCACGCCGACCGTCTGGTAAATCTTTGACCCCCCAGCCATCCATTTTGTCCTGGGAAAATTGTCCACGATACACCGTGCCATCACGCCAATAGAAAACCCCTGATCCAGCTCGGACATCATTGTCAAAACGACCAATGTACTTATTGCCGTTCGGCCAGACAAACTCCCCTGCGCCGTGTTTGTTTCCCTCATGGAAAGGCCCTGTGTAACGACGCCCATCCGGCCAGGTATAACTGCCATCCCCTTGCAGTTCACCGTTGTTAAATAACCCCGAGTACTGAGAACCGTCTTGCCAGGTGAAGGTACCGATCCCCGTTCTCCTACCCTGGTTAAATTGCCCCTCGTAAACATCCTGGTTCGGCCATTCAAGGCGGCCCTGTCCATGGCGACGATCGTCTCTGAACTCTCCGGTATAGGTACGGCCATCTGGCCATTTGAACGCTCCCTCTCCATGTAGCTTGTTGTTTAAAAACTCTCCTTCATAAGTGCTACCGTCAGACCAGGTATAAACACCGCTACCCGTTCGCGCTCCGTCAACAAGATCTCCGTCATAGACATCACCATTCGCCAGTTCAACACGTTCCGCAAAAAGGGTTGGAGAACAGAACACGCAGCAACAGATCAGTCCGATAAGCTTCCACCGTGAGTTCATCGCTCTAACCTGCGCACTTGTATGGCATCGCTTTTTTGATCAGCAAGTACATCCGAAATCACCACAAGTTTTGCGCCCTCATCCAGATTTTCTTTGTTTCGTAACACGTCGAATGCTCGCTGCAATGTCTTTTCGGGGTCGGAACTGAAAGCAGTTCGATGGGCGATCAGCGCACGATTCAGCGCCAGTCGCCGGCGCGTCTGGCTGTGATTGGTAAACGCATAAATCGGGACGTGCATAGGCCGCGCATTGGTCACGTAATCCGCGGTAATGCCGCGCCTGGTGATTACCACAATGCCATCAGCGTTCAGCGCTTCTGCCAGGGCAACCGCATGTACTGCGACATGTTGTTTATCGTTGGAAATAACCAGGTCTTTCTCGTAGCCTAGGCCTGGAAAACGCTCTGTTTTTGCTGCAATGGCAGAGAGTTGTTCTACGCAGCGTACCGGGTGATTACCGACGCTCGTCTCACCGGAAAGCATGACTGCATCCACCCCCTCGTAGATGGCGTTGGCGACGTCAGTAACCTCTGCCCTGGTAGGAATCGGATTGTCGATCATCGACTCAAGCAGATGGGTTGCCACAATACATCGTTTTCCCCATTGCGCAGACGAATGCACAATACGTCTTTGCACATTAGGCAGATCGGCGATGTCTGTCTCGATGCCAAGATCGCCACGCGCAACCATCACCCCATCGGACAATTTCACAATGTCGTGAATGTGTGTGACCCCTTCCTGGTCCTCGATCTTGGAGATGATCTTGATGGTATTCTGTTTTGCGCCGAGGAAATCTCTGAGCTCTTGCACGTCATCGGCAGAGCGGACAAAGGACAACGCGACATAGTCGATGTCATTCGCAATACCAAATGCAATGTCATCGCGATCTTTATTTGTGATTGCAGGCAGGTTGACCCTGACACCGGGCAGATTGACGTGTTTACGGCTGCCTAAGGTCCCACCATCAAGAACTTTGCAAGTCAGCTGATGTTTTTCCTTACCGAGCACCTCAAAATTCATCAGACCGTTATCCAGGGTCACGATCTTGCCAACATCAACCACGTCAACTATCTCGTCGTAGTTCACCCAGATGGAATTTTTTTCTACTTGATCGGCATCTCGCACGGAGAGAGTGACAATCTCACCTGCCAACAATTCCATGGGCTTCTCGAGCACCCCGGTTCTGATCTCTGGACCCTGGGTATCCAGCAAAATTGGGATCGGCGTCGGAACCTGGCGATTCAGCGTTTTTATCCAGTTGATGATCTGTTCGGCATCAGCATGACTTGCGTGCGACATATTTAAACGAACCACGTTCATACCCGCGTGGTAGAGTTTCTTCAACATGGGGAAGCTGGCGGTTGCGGGGCCTATGGTGCAGACAATTTTTGTCCGTCGAAAATTCATCACCGTTTTTTGAGTCCTTGCCAAGTCATGAGCCGATTATCCACTATCTGTTTATGCGCGTCATGAACTATCAAATATCGCACTAACCCTCTACAGGGCTAATGATTTCTTGATCCGATCCACTTTCATCCAGTGACTCCCAGAAACGCTGCAGATCTTGTTCCAGGCCTGCAGCAGGTGTGATTTTTGGGTCCCAGTGTGCTGGGAAGAACTGACTGACCGCCGGATCTTTAAACCGGTTATCCACCAGGCAGATCACGCCGCGATCCTCCGGGCTGCGTAATAGTCTTCCCGCCGCTTGCACAACCTTGGTCAACGCAGGTTGGACAAACGCCACCGCTCGCCCCCACCCGGAACCTTCATTTTTATCAAAGTAAGCTTCGGTCTCTCGCGTGATCAGATCAGGCGGCGGGAACCCCACCCCAACCAAGATGACGCCACTCAATTTTGTATCGACGAAGTCGATAGATTCGCCAAATACACCCCCCATAACAATGAGGCCTACACACCGCTCGTTGGACCGGATGGAGGAAATAAACGATTCGCGCTCTGAACTATTCATGTTTTGCTTTTGTTTTAAGAGTGGCAAACACTCTTCCGGTGGGAATACTTCACCAGCAGCTGATTCTGCCCAACTCCCAGAACGATCAAGCGCCTGGGCTAACAGATTCAGATAGTCATAGGACGGTAACGCGACCAGGTATCGACCCGGCCTTGTATCAAAGACTGTTTTTACCAGCCCTGCCAGATTATTGAGGCTGGATTGTCTCTGTCTAAAGTAGGTTGGGATATCGTCGATCAGAAACATCCCAAGTTGTTTTGTTTGGTAAGGAGACTGAGCTCGTTCACTCGCGCCGCTACTATTGTGCCCATGCAGTCTCTGATAAAGCTTCAAAGGCGAGACCGTGCCTGAAAAGCGAATACCTGCACCATGCTCTGACATGATCTGCGCGGTGTAAGGTGCAGAGTCAATACACGTTTTGCTCAGACGCAGCGCCTTAACGCCTCGATTTTCTTCAGCAACCTTCAGATGTAACAACCAGGGCGTGGCTTCTAACCAGTCCACAGACCGAGTCCATTGGTGCAAACGAAAGAATAACGCCTGGGTCGCTGGCCATTGTTCCAGTTCCAGCTCCACCTCGGAGACTAACGTCAGAAACTTAGTGATACTCCTGTCCAGCGCTATAGTTGCATCGTGCTCAAGAATGTATTCGCCAGCCGAATAAGCCCTGGCCAGGTCTAATAGTTTCCTGTCTATGGACTTTAACACCGCAGTCACCGCTGGCGGCTGTTCCTTCAGGCTGAAACGCACATCAGCACGCTCCAGTTCGACACTTAACATGCTTCGGGTTCTGGGACTGAGCTGATGTGATTCATCTATGAGTAAATGCAGGCCCGACAGCCCCTTCAAACGCTGCAGTCGTACCTGAGGATCAAACAGATAGTTGTAGTCACCCACGATCACATCTGCATCCCGGGTCACATCAAGGGAGAGTTCAAATGGACAAACGCAGTGTTTATCAGCCAGGCGCTCTAACGCGTTTCGATCTAGAAAACGCAACCCGCGGGCTTCTTCGAGTGCCGCAGGGCGCTTGTTGAAATACCCTTGGGCCCTTGTACATCGATCGGCGGAACACGGCATGCCTTCAATCGGGCAGACCTGCTCTTTTGCCACAAGCTGAACGCTGTTGAAGATATCGTGGGCAGGGTCAAGCTGTTGAAGTGCTTGTAATGCAGCGTCAGCACCTGGACTCCGACTTGTGGCAAAAAAGATCTGATCGTCGTTGGCCAGACCTTTCAGCGATGGGAACAAAACCGCAATCGTCTTACCGATACCGGTCGGTGCTTCCAATAAAAGCTGCTCCCGACGAGTTATCGCTTCAAATACTCTCCTTGCGATGGCGCGTTGAGATTTTCGAAAGTCGCCGAACGGGAACTGCAAAGTTTTCGTTAAGCGCGTACGCCGCTCAAAATGACGCCGCAACCGATTTTGATTGGTTTCATAACAAAGCAGGACAAATGCCATCCAGACACTTAAGCGAGGAGTTTCCACTCGCCTCTGAAACACGGTTTCAAAAAGGTCATCCGGATCGACATAGATCAGTTTTATGGTGTATGCAACCACCGAGTCGCCACTTAGCGATGTTTCATCAGATGAGAAGTGCATGGCGGCATAAAGTTGAGCTTGGGCGAAATCTACGGCGTTGGCCTCATCCGGCCTGCCCCGCACACACTTATATTCTTCGACCACCCAGCCGTCAGCGACCGAATAAAAACCATCTGCTCGACCACTAAGCAGCCACATTTGGTTTGCCGCTGCAAAGCTCGTTTCGAGTTGTTTTTCCGGCGCATAACCGGGAATACGTGCTTCGCGTTGACGCTGAATCTTTTGCGCGGTTGCAATTCCCAGTTGCGCATCTACAGGTTTGCCTTGCCGAACCGGGTACAAATCGCCTGACTGAAATAGTTGTTCAGCTAAGCTGCGAACGCTGATTCGAGTTGGCTTATGGGTTTCAGCCCCGTCAACCATGTTGACTCAGATCAGATTGACTGGCGCCAGAAATTTTTACTTTGATAACTCGATTTGGAATGCCCATTGCGTCCAAATTTTGGAGCCAGACTCTCTGCCCCGGTTGCAACTGGTCACCGGGACCTTTCACCTCTACGAGCTCGTAACCTCCCCCTGGGCAGCTGATAAATAAATCGGGAAGCCCACTACGTCGAGTATTAAGGTTACGTATGAGAAATCTGGTCAATTTCAGAACGTGTTCAGCGGGCATTGCGTCCAGGAACATATCCAGTGAGAAGTGCTCCAGTAGATACCAGTTAACCAAGCTGTTAGCGACACCCCATTTTTTGGATTGTAAGGCTAGCATGTAGGTGCGCAGACTGCTGGTGTCAGTAAATTGAGCTTCGTGTTCTACCAATTGCTGTTGCCGGGATTCAACAAAATCAGCGTAATAGAGATCGTTTGGTCCACCTTGAAACGGATTTGTAAAAGCGCCGGGGACGGGCGCAAATATTACAGGCCAATACAGCAAGCCCGTCAGCGTGCGCACAAGTGAATTTTCACAATGCACCCCCCACCCACCTTGTTGCGTAAGCACCTCCAACACTTGTTGTTCGACAGATTCGCCCAGCCTACAAACTTCCAATTCATCAGTTTGAGGTTGAAATCCCGCATTACGTTTACCGAAGCGTTGCACAAACTGACTTTCTTCACCGCACCAAGGTGCCTGCGCCATGGCTTGCATCACCTCGTCGCAACGATCCTGCTGCCCTTGTTTTGCGTAGATTCGGGCCAACCGCTCTCGGGCAGGATGTCGCGCTACAGCTTGGTAGGCACTTACCGCCAGATTCTGCACCTGAGCCTTTTCAGCATATCGCCCGATGCGTAATAGAGAACGGTCTCGAGATCGATTGATCAATCGATCTCCGCTGATATCACACAAATTGCCTATCAGACATTCTGCGAGCCCAGGGTGTTCTTCCAATCGATAACTCAGTCCAGAAAGTCTGCGTACGACTAATTCTTGATTTAGACGATCAGGTTCTGCCAAGTATTGATCCTGCAAAGGTACTGGTTCGTATTGGACAACACCAAGGTCTCGCAACACAAAAGCAGACCAATCCTGAACTGAATCCCCAAAATACAACAATCGAACCAGCCACCAGATTTGAGGGAAACAAATTTCTACCCAGGTGCAGTAGTTCTTAATCTGCTCCCGGATACGGTGTTCGCTATATCTGCTTAAAATGTTCAGCACGATTTCGTCTTTGCGCGCATTCTTTGGAGCGTCTAAACGAAACAGCTCTTTCACTTCTGCCTTCGTGAGTTTTCCCAACAGCTGGTCCGCTGGCGGCTCCCCATCGGCTTTCACCAAACAGGCCTGTTGCAATTCCTCGAGCGCATCTGGGAGCGAAGTGATTTCCGCATAAGTCAGTTTATCCACTCTGAAAATAGAGCCTTTGCGGGTCAGCAGTCTGGCGAACAGCCGCTGACCATCATCGCTTAGGGCGATATAGCCCTCTATCTGTCCAGCCAGCCCAAGGTTTGCGACAACTTTAGGAAATCGCTCACGCACGAAATGCAACAAGCTTAAACAGTTGTTCTGGTAATAGTCTTCCGGTGCGGGCTGGTCCGGGGTTAACATGCAGTCTCTTAGGCCATATTGATTCTGATGCGAGGATCTTGAGGGAGCGTTTTGACCGATCACATTTATGCGTCATTTTGCCTAGCTACGGTAGTGACTAGCAAGGCCATGGAGGCCCTGATCGATAGCGGTGGCAATGGCGCCTATCGAGATACCCATCCATGGCTTGTGGCGCAGGAGATCTTCGAGGAGGTGAGCGCCCAGGGGCAACACCTGGCCTTGCTTTTTGCGGCGCAAACGCCGGACAAACATTGCGAATTCAGTCACTGGGCCCAGGTTACAGGCATAGACGTGGTGGAGTTACATCGAGGTCAATGGGAGTCGCGGTGTCATTTCGGCACTTTGTATCCGATTAATCCGATATGGACCAGTATAGATAGCGTATTTGTTCAACCGAGCGACACCCAGCTGGCAAGAGAATCAAAGGAAAACGTCAGAGTGTTCCGAACGGCGCTTGATGAACATCATATTCATCCGTATGCAGTTTGCGAAACACCCGTGTTTGTCTTGGAGAGTATTGATTGAGAATTCAGATAGTTACACCTGAAATCTGTAATTTAACCTTTAACTGCAGAAGCAGCCTGAGGCTCCCCATGAATGCGCAACCAAACCTCTTTGCGGTGTACGGTTGACTTCTTGGGTGCATCGATCCCCAAATGCACTTGACTGCCGCGAATTTTCAGGACTTTCAACTCTATTTCGTTGTCAATCATGATTGATTCGCCAGCTCGCCTGGTCAAAACCAGCATATAAAACCTCTCGCAATCCATTTCTTAATGACTGAAGGAGAATCTACAGGGAATTGGGGTGACGTTCTGTGATGCCTGATACATTTCAACCACCAGCCTGCACTTAAGACGCCGGCCCAGGATGGTGAGGTTTGTGAGCCAACTCACATAGTCGGTTCAGCCCTCATGAGGCGGGATTTGCTCTATCGCATCCGACTGGGCAGCTTCGAGGACCTCTTTAGACATCGGCGTCTTAACCTGGGCCCCTAATTCACGAAAAGCCTCAACCTGGCGGACAAGATTACCTTTTCCTGTGCTCATTTTGGCGACCACCGATTGATAGGTTTTCTCGGCCGTCTCCATTTGTTTACCGAGCTTGTCCATGTCATCCACCAAGCCTCTTAGCTTGTCGTACAACGCACCGGCTCGTCGCGCAATTTCTTGGGCATTTCGATTCTGTTTCTCATAGCGCCAGACATTGTTGATGATGCGTAGCGTCATCATCAGCGTCGTGGGACTGACCAGTACAATTCTTTTAGCAAAGGCTTCCGTGAACAAACGTTGGTCCATTTCCATAGCCAACGTGAACGCAGATTCGATGGGAATAAACATCAAGACAAAATCTAATGATCGAACATCTTTCAGCTGGTCGTAGTCTTGCTCGGACAAACGTTTTACATGGTTCCTCAAATGCAGCAGGTGGGTCTTTACCGCCCGATCTCTTGCGTCTTCATCTTCGCAGGCGATCGCTTCTTCGTAGGCGACCAGGGAGACCTTTGCGTCTACCACCACATCTTTATTCTCAGGCAAACGAATCAGTACATCGGGACGTTTTATGTCACCCTTCGCGTCGCGGCGGGTTGCCTGAACAAAATACTCGTGGTCGCGGCGTAAGCCACTTTCCTCAAGCACACGCTCCAAAACCAACTCACCCCAGTTCCCTTGTAATTTCTTGTCGCCCTTTAAGGCTCGGGTCAGGTTGGTGGCTTCTTCGTTGATTCGCTCAGAAGCGCTTTGCAGATTTTTTATCTCGGTAAGCAACGATGCCCGTTCTTTTGTCTCGGTGTGATAAACCTCTTCCACGCGCTTTTTAAAATCTACAATCTGATCCTTGAACGGTGTAAGGACGGTTTTCAAATTTGCTTCGTGTTTTGCACCCTGGGATTCGAACACCTTGGTCGCCAGTAGTTCGAATTCTTGTTTCAGCATTGCTGAGGAATCGCGGAACAATTGCTCCTTCTCATCAAAACCCTTTTTTGCTTCTTCAAGCCGCGCGGTTGTCGCTGCAACTTCCGCCATCGCGGCCGAAAGCTCGTCGCGTTTGTTGTTGGAATCGCTTTGCAGACTTTCAAGCTGGGAGCGCAATCCTTGAATTGTAGCTGCATCAGCGGCTCTGCTTTCGCCAAGCTCTGCAAGTCTCAGCTGGGATGTTTGTAGTTGGTCTTCGAAGGCTAGCCGCTCCTGTGCCTGCACCGCTGCTTGATGCTGCAAACCCTGCTCAAACGCTGCGCTGGCTTGTTTACGCGCTTGTTTTCTGTGGATCAACCAGGCCAGGCCGATCACCAGCGCTACACAACCTGCACTGATGGCCCAGGTTTCCGGAAGGTTGGCTTGAATAAGAATACTGTCCCACGACATAGACATAGTCATACGCATAGAGTACTCCCAAATGGATCTTATTCCGAGTATGCTAGTCATCTACTTGTACAACACGGAAGAGGCTTGTCCTGAGCATCTTGGTCGTCGACGACGATGTCGAACATGGCAAAAGCGTCCAGGCAGTATTGGCTGCCCACAACTACCCTGCAACAGTAAAATCAAGTGGCCAGGACGGTCTGAATGCCCTTCTGCATCACAGCCCTTCCAGCCAGCCCTTCTCGGTACTAATCCTGGATTTACACATTCCAGATCTGATGGGCGTGGAAATTCTGCGCCGCCTGAATGATGCCAAGATAAAGATAAAAACCATTGTCCTCAGCGGTGAGGAGGACCTGGATACCGTCGCACCGATACTGCAATTGGGTGCGTTTGACTACCTGCGCAAGCCTTGCAAACCCGACGTATTGCTGGCAAGTGTTAACAAAGCACTCGGTCAAGCACAGCTTGAGGTTGAACTTGCAGCAATGCACGACGAGGCTGAGGCCAATGCAGATCTGTACGGCTTCTTGTTGAACGCGTCACCCGACCTGGTCTACTTGCTCGACCAACAGGGAAACATTCGATTCGTTAACCAACAGATCGAACGCATCTTCAATCTGGATAGCGGCGCCGTCATGGGTCAGAACTGGCAGAACATTTTTGCTGATCATCCAGAAATTTTGACATCATTGGAAAATCAGTTTGATGAACGCAGAACCGGGATTAGGGCGACCATAGCCACAGAATTCTCTTTTGATAATGACCTCGGTACCCACCACGATCTGGAACTATCAGCGATCGGTTTGTATGAAGGACGTGATGTAAATCACACCGGTGACTTTCTGGGCACCTACGGTGTGTTAAGAGACATCACGGAGGTGCGGCGCACACAGAGTCAGCTGCAGCAAAGTCAAAAAAAGTTTTACAGCTTGTTCATGGATAGCCCCGACGCAATTTTTATTGCGCGGGTGGATGATGGCGTCATCATTGAATCCAATCCAAATTTTGCCACCATTTACCAATCTTTCGGTGCTACCAGCACCCAGACAGATCGCTACCTGTGGACCGAGGATGCACCTCGAGAGAGATTCATTGAAGGGCTGAACGCCCACCCCAATCACTATGAGTGGACTTTCGAGCGTGCCAGCGAAGTGCCAGGACTACCCAATCAATATTTTGAGATTCGTGCTCGACGCATAGAATTGGAAGAGCGGATGTGCGTGGTAGCCATCTTGCGAGATCGCAGTCGTGAACGACGAGCAGAGCAGGACCGTCTAACTTTACAGGAACAACTGCAACAGGCGGGTCGTATGGAGGCGATTGGGCAAGTCGCAGGCGGGATCGCACACGACTTCAATAATATCCTGGCAAGCATAATTGGCTATGCGGAGCTGGTCATGAATGCCCGTAATCGACTGGAGAGCGCCCAAGTCGATCAGTATCTCTCGGAAGTGGTCACCGCTGGACATAGGGCTCGGGATCTGATTTCACAGATGCTCACCTTTACTAAGGCGCAAAGAGGTGATGTAGCTCAGGTTGATATCACCCAATCCATCCTGGACGTATCCAGAATGCTACGCGCCGCCATACCCACCACGATAGAAATCAATACCGAGTTTGATCCTGGGGTGCCTGAAGTTTGGGTCGATCCCGTCCAGATTCAACAGGTGGTTATTAATCTATTGATCAACGCGCGGGACGCCATAGACGGCAACGGTCAAATTGATATCTCGGTCTCCCAAACCAACACCCTGCCCAACTGTGTAACCTGCGGCGAACCCATTGATAATGAATGTGTTGTGATTTCCGTTTCCGACACAGGACATGGTATTCCGCCGAGTATTTTACAAAAAGTGTTCGAAATGTATTTCACGACACGCCCACCTGACAAAGGAACAGGTTTTGGATTGTGGATGATTAACAATATGGTACACGAGCACCAAGGCCACGTTGTGGTTGAAAGTGTGGAGGGTCAAGGTACCACGTTCCAAATTTGTCTCCCCACACAATCTGCTGCAGCAGTTTCTGCTGAGAACCCGGGGCTGATAGCCGCACCGCAGATTCAAGGTAGGATCGTTGTGGTTGACGACGAAGTTTCTGTGGCGAACTTTATTGGTGAAGTATTGCGCGACAAAGGCTTTCCAACCGTAGTGTTCTCGGAGAGTCCCCAGGCCCTGGACTATCTGGCAGATCACCTGGACAGTGTAGCGTTACTTTTGACCGACGGATCCATGCCGCTGATTTCAGGGATAGACCTGATCGAATACGTGAGAAGTCAAAAGCCCGAACTACCCGTAATCTTTATTACCGCATATTCCCAGGCAACGGATGAACAAGCGTTACAACGGCTGGACGTAAATCGCTACCTGCATAAACCTTTTGGCATTGACGAGATGTTAGAAGCGGTGGGCGAGCTGATTCATACCCAACAGACTCAAACAAGTCTGTCTGAATAAACTCACGGGCATCTGGACAACCAGTAATAAACAATGGATCAAAAAAAACCGGCCTGAGCCGGTTTTTCTATCGTTTTTCTAGCCTGAAAGAGTTTATCGCTCTGTCGGATCTCGACCGTCACGTGGTGCACCCGTTCCGGATGAACCCATGAAAATTTTACTGCCATCCTCAAAAGTTACGTCCCGACCGTTTGCCCTTTTCGAGCGATCTTTTGATTGATATCCGTCAACCACGATGACGGTACCGGGAACCAATGATTTTCTATTCAATCCGCGGCGCAACAGAGTGTTAGGTGTACCACCCTCAACCATCCAGACCTCTTTAGTCCCGTCTTCGTTGGTATGCTCTAAATGAATCCATGCGTGAGGGTTAACCCATTCAACTTTCACCACCGGCCCGCGCAATACCAGAGGCCGATTGGGATCAAACTCCGCCCCAAACGCATGGTGAGACCAGGATTGGGTAGAACTCAGCAGACAAGTACTAACGCCAACAATAGCCAGTAACTTTTTCATAAAAAAAGACCTCTCACTCATCTCTTTCTTGTAACTTCGTGTGTTTTCATGGATATACATTTAACGCTACGTAACGCCACGTAACTTCACGTCAATTCGCACAACACGTATTGGGTATGCAGGTCCGGGTTATTGCCCAGCAGCTGCATCCGTTTTTGCATCCTGTTCCAATATTCTAGCACCGCGCATGATATTACCCAACGCATAGTTTCCCTCGTGACATGCATACTCATAAACTTTGTCTTGAGTAGCCGGCCATGGATAGTCGCCGTACCAACTCTCCTGCCAGGCCGTTGGATTGTGTACTTCAAAGGCGTAGTGCAGACCTCCACCTTCTCCGGGGGTGAAACGCTCCACCACACGCAAATTCTCATCTGCGCCGTACAACGCTGGCCGCTTACGGAAATTTTTTGTTTCCACTACTAGCGTGTCACCATCCCAACGCCCAATGGAGTCCCCCATCCAGTTTCTAATGTTATCTGGGCGGTGCGTATCATTCAGGCGAATGACGCGAGCGTCATGGATCATTTCTGTCAGAATCATGACATGGGAATCGGTTTGGACGATACGTTTCAGGTTATTGTACAAGGCCGGCAGCATGGGTGGCCCTCCAGTCGAGCTGAAACCCAATATGCAACGCTCTCCTAAAGGTCGCATTTCCATATGATCGTAGGGGCCTGGTCCCGGTCGGTCCATCCACCAGGCAGTTCCGGTGTTTTCCCCAAACAAGCTGTAAAACGCCATGATTCGTTTTAGACCTGTTGGTGTATAGGCTGGTTGTCGCCCATTGGCAGGCTGGGTGATGATGGAGGTGCGAAATTTGCCATCGACTTCAAACGCCTGCTCTCCATTGTCAATCCAAAAAGCGTTATAGCCCCCTACATTACCCGCTGCACCTTCTGATCCATCACCTCCGGACGGAGGTGCTTCGCGATTTGGATCGCTCGCTTCATCATCTTGTGCTTTCGCAGCCGCTGCTTCAGCGGCCATTTTTTGTGCTTCATCCCTGTTCAAATAGAGTTTATCGCCAAACTCGGCCGGACGTTGCAGTGGGGTCAAAGTTGCAACATTGTAGGTGCCGGT
This sequence comes from Pseudomonadota bacterium, assembly GCA_039028095.1. Taxonomy (GTDB): domain Bacteria; phylum Pseudomonadota; class Gammaproteobacteria; order Pseudomonadales; family Azotimanducaceae; genus UBA4421. The sequence continues at coordinate 1,256 of JBCCIU010000028.1, read as the reverse complement.
CAGATCCGGATGTCCTTGCTGCGTGCGAGGGACATCTGCATGAACACATGTACAGAACCAAAGCAGTGCACACAACGGACCCGAAAAGGCGAGGTTAGTCATCCGTATCATCAGAACCCTCTGCGTGTTACGCCGTTAACGGGGGAGCGGCTCCCGGCGCCACTCGCCATACATAAGCTCTTCAACAAACTCCACGCAGCGGAATTCCATGAGTTGCGCATTAGGCTCCATTCGGCGATATAACGGCATTCTGATGGTCCATGGCTTGGTAAACGTTGCCGGGTCTTCGATTGTTGCCTCATACAATAGATGGTTTGGCGACAGGGGTGTGTAGCGCTCTGTCACAACCATCGCTGCACTATGGTGATTGCCGGCTCGGTCGAACCAGGTTGAGTCCAGTTGCCCGGTTACTTTTACCACCAGCGTATCTCCATCCCAGGTGCCATGAGACCAACCCATCCAGCTATCCACCGGAGCTTCGCCTGGATCCTCCATATAGATCTCCCGAGTAGCACCGGCATATTGATATGCGATAAACACCGAGTCTTTGCCCACTGACGAGGGCTGCATTGACGCCGCGCCGCCGGCGTGCCCAGGGCCTACTGCGACGCCGCTGACCTCCGGCTCGCCAACGAACGCTCCTAGCCCCGGCGCTGACCTGGGCACCATTGCCGAGCCGTGCGCCGCCGATTGCAGCAGTAGAAGCGGCTCCGCCGTCGACGTCTAGCTTACCGACGCGCGCACCTCCCCTCCGTGGTGCGCCACTGTCTGCGGCCACGATGAGCCGCGTGTCTACCGCGGCGCCCCTGATGTCCAGCTCACCACCGCGCGTAGGCTGCCACGCAGTCTGCCGGCGTACGGGCCCACGACCGCGGCGCGCCTCTGCGCCGCCGCACCGGACGCGCCGACGACGCGCAGTGCGCTGACGCCCGCGGCTACCATAAGGCGTGAGCTGACGGCACCGCCGAGGCCGCCGCGTGCCCCACCACGAGCAGCGGGGCCGCTCCTGCGCCGCACGTCGGCGCACGCCCGCTGAGCTATGCCCTGCCTGCGGTCTCGCTGGCGCGCCGTGCCCAACCCGCGACTGTGCCCACGACGTCTCCGTGCTCCCGTTTCTGCTTCGCTTTCTACTTCCTGAGCGCGACACCCGGCCATGTCGTCGCAGCCGAACGGGCTGTCGGACCCGGTGGTCGGTGCGCGACGGTCGGTGGCGCGCTCTGCTCGCGGAGCCGCGTGAGTGGCGTCGAATCGGCTCG
>JBCCIU010000027.1:0-76015 GCA_039028095.1 Pseudomonadota bacterium | reverse complement strand
GCAGAACATGCCATGTCGGTTCGCTCTCGCTATCAGATATGAGTGCCTGTGTAGAATTTAATCAGGTCAGTAAGTACTTTGGGGATGTGCATGCTCTGGACCAGGTAAGCGTGGTTTGTCCTGGGGGTGCGGTGACAGCGATTGTTGGCGCATCAGGCAGTGGTAAAACCACGATGCTCGCCATGGTCAATGGCCTGGTGATGCCGGATGCTGGTGAGGTGCGGGTGTTTGACCAACCGGTGCCTCATGACGGTATTGAAGCCTTCAGGCATAAGATCGGTTATGCGGTGCAGGGCGCTGGCTTGTTTCCCCACCTGACTGCTTTCGACAACGTGACTTTAATGGCCAGACTGATCGGCTGGGGCGAAGGTGAGATGCAGGCGCGTTTTCAGGAGCTGCTGGAAGAGGTTGATCTGCCGGCATCGGTTGCCTCACGTTTGCCCGATGAGCTGTCTGGTGGTCAACAACAACGAATTGGCCTGTGTCGGGCGCTCATGTTACGGCCCGATCTGTTGTTGCTGGATGAACCTTTCTCAGCCATTGACCCAATCACCCGATCCGAGATTTACCAGCAATTTGAAAAAGTGAAGGTCACCGAGCCTGTCAGCACTCTGTTGGTGACCCACGACTTGAGAGAAGCGCGTCGCCTGGCAGACTATCTGATCATCTTAAGCGCTGGGCAAATTCAACAACATGGCGAGACATTGGCTGTGCTGGACCATCCTCAATCCGAATACGTGGAACGGCTTGTTGAAAGCCAGCTAGACTAGATGGGTTTGCGACGCTTCACTGTTGGTTTCTTGTTAGGTCTCTTGTTTTTCATGGGTTCTTTCAGCACAGCCGTGGCGCCGGTGTTTGCTGAACCAATTCGGGTAGGCAGTAAGAACTTTAATGAAAACTACATTCTGGCTGAAATTCTGTCGCAACTGCTTGAGGCAAACGGCTATGAGGTAGAACGTAAGTATGGTCTGGGTGGCACCTTGATCTGTTACGAAGCGCTCAAAAACGGCGAGATCGATGTCTACGTGGAGTACACCGGAACCTTAAGCCAGGCGATTTTGAATCTGCCGGTTCAGGCGACTCGAGATGATATTAACGGGGCGTTGGACAAGGACGGGCTACGTCTGCTGGCACCCTATGGATTCAACAATACCTATGCGATTGCTGTGCGCAGATCTGCTGCTGAATCCCATGGTTTAAAGGCCATTGGTGATCTGGCGGGGCTGCCTGATCTTAAGCTGGTATTCAGTCATGAGTTTCTCGAGCGCGGAGATGGCTGGCCCGGATTAAGCGCGCGCTATCAGCTAGCTTCAAACTTTCAGCCCGAAGGGATAGAGCATGCATTGGCTTAACAGGCTATCAGTGACGGCGCGATCGATGTCACCGACGTATACAGCACAGACGGCGAACTGGTGCGTTACGACCTGCAGGTGTTGGAGGATGATCAGGGATACTTTCCGAGCTATCTTGCAGCGCCGCTGGTTTCGAAGCAGCTGGATGAGCGGGTTGTTAAATTGTTTGCCCAGGTGGCTAACACACTCACAGACGACGAGATGCAGCGCTTGAACGCAGACGTGGTCTTTGAAGGTAAAAGCTTTGCCCAGGTGGGTGTGACGTTCTGGCGCTCGCAGGGGCTGGATGTTGAGATCGGTGAGGCGTCTGGTTTATGGCGAAACTTGCTGCGTAATACGACTCGGCACCTGCAGCTCACTGGGATGGCCCTGGGTCTGGCGATTGTGGTGGGGTTGGGTCTGAGTCTTTTGGTTTATCGACACGAAACCTTGGCCCAGGGATTGATCTATGTGTGTGGTCTGCTGCAGACCATACCGTCTATCGCGTTGTTGGCTCTGATGATTCCTGTTTTTGGCATTGGCATAGTGCCGGCAATTGTGGCTTTGTTTCTATATTCTCTGCTGCCAATTATGCGTAACGCTGTCACCGCGCTATCAACCGTAGACCCGACACTGGTTAGAGTTGCCCACGCCTTGGGGATGACTCAAAGACAAAGGCTTAAGCACGTGTTGGTGCCTTTGTCTTTACCGGCGATTTTTGCAGGGATCAAAACCGCTGCCGTAATCAGTATTGGCACAGCCACGCTAGCCGCCTTTATTGGTGCAGGCGGGCTGGGTGATCCCATCGTGGTGGGATTAAGTCTGGATAACACAAATCTTATATTGCAGGGAGCGATTCCTGCTGCCGGGCTCGCCATCATTACCGAGTTAATGTTCGGTCTTCTCGAGCGACGCCTGACTCAGGGACGCTCGGCTCGCGGTTGATTTAGGGGAGAGGCTGCCCCCGTGCACGCCTGGATTGTGCGGTAAAGTTGCCGGTCAAAGGATCCAGGTGATTCAGGTAACGTTCCAGGCTGCTTTGGGTCAGGTCAAAGTCGATATCGATCGGTGGGGTGTTGTGCACACCTGCAAACCAGGTCTGGCCTGAACGCTCGCCCTCTATCACCTGGGCGTCGATCAGCATGTCGTGCCAAGGGAAGGGTTCATCTCCATAGTCTTGTGGATGTTCGTAAAAATAGCCAATCAGCTTTTGGTTTTGCAGCCCTTGTTGAAGTGTTTCGGGTGCGCCAAATTGTGCCAACAGCGATTGCTGAGCGAGCAGTTCGTGCTCGTTCAGCACGACCAGGCGACTGAAGTTACCGGCAATGTCGATCAGAATGTATCCCTGGGGTTCCGTAACCAGGTAGTACTCAGAAATATGCCTGTCCTTGATGATGGTTTCGAACATTGTCTGAAACGATCTATCTTGTCGGTACGACGCAGGCAGAGCGCGTAAGCCGGCAAACAGACCATGGGTACAGTTTGCAATGTACTCCCTGCGCAGCGCTTCGATGGTGTCAAACGTTGACTGCTGGGGCTCTGCTGTGCCTTTGCGAATGTACTGGTGGATCAGGCCCTGGTTAAACGCTTCCACTGCTACCGCCTCATCAGCAACGCCGGTAAGGAGCACAATGCGTACATCCGGATCCTGAACCTGGGCGCACATTTCCAATCCATCCATCGTGGGCATGGCATAGTCCACCAGGAGCACAGAGATGTCCTCAAAGCGATTGGGGCGCGCAATTTCCCGCTCGATTACGCTTAAATCTACGGATATCTGAGTGTCTGGGTTAAGACCTGGACCTGCTTGACTCGGGCTCATTTGACCCGCACTTAGCGCAGAAAAGCACCGATCTGCAATGGATGGTGGTTTGTCCGGTCGATTGATGTGGACCAGTGCGCTGCTGCCTGAGTGGAACATACGGTGTGGCCAGTGTTCCGGAATGTGCAGACTCAGGCTTTCGAGATAGCTTGCGTTGTCGTCGATGAAACAAACCGTGGTTGGGTAGTAATACGGTAGCGGCTCTTCGCGATTCATGACAATAAGTCCACCAGGGCGCGGCGTTTGTCTTCAGGCATGCGTCGATAGCCTCGCAGAACAAGCTCTTCTTCTTCGGTCAGTTCCGCAGCAAAGACGTTCTGCATGGATTCGTGCATCTGTGGCGCCAAATCATCAGACACAGCCTGGCTGGGGATCCCCTGAAAGGATTGTTCCAGTCGCGCGATGATCTCTGAGTTCATGCTGCGCCTGAAATATTTTGCTGCCTGGGCGATTCGGTTGCGTAGTGGCATCGGCAGGCGAACCACAAACTTGTGAGTGGCCTCGGCGTCAGCCGTATTTGAGTCCCTAGGATCTGGTGGCATTGCCGATGTATCCGGCTGCGCTTGATCGGCTTTATTATTTGAATCCGTTGCCATAATCACCCCCCTGATCCGGAAGATACAGCAAGTTAATTAACGCTCGCAATGATGGCACGGTGATATCACAGAGTTCGCCTTGGACAGTGATGTTAAGATAGTCGCGAGGATTTTCAGGTGCGTGAATAACGGTATGCTCGAAGCGTTGGAAAGTGATGGTATCCGTCTGGCGGCCACGGTGATGTTGGTCCGTGATACCGATGCGGGATTGGAAGTTTATATGGTCAAGCGGACGGGGCGAGGCGCGTTCCCGGATCTGCATGTTTTCCCGGGTGGAAAAGTCGATGAGGCGGACTACGCTCCAGAAATTTTTACCGATATGGAAGATGGTCAGGCCAGTGAAACCTTGGGAATCACTGCGGGTGGATTACGTTACTGGGTGGCGGTGGCGCGAGAGTGCTTTGAGGAGTGTGGTGTGTTGCTGGCTCAACGGGACGGTGCTTTTCTGGATTTTTCGCAGCCTGACACAGTTGAGCGTTTTGCCGATTTTCGACAACGGCTGTTGGCAGGAGAGCTCCACTTTAATGCGCTATGTGAAGCTGAAGGGTTGAAAATAGCTGCCGATCAGTTGGCTTACTTCAGCCATTGGATCACGCCCGAGATGGCTCCGCGCCGCTTTAACACGCGCTTTTTTGTCGCCGCGATGCGGGAAGACCAGCAAACGTTACCGCATCTGGCGGAAGCTGCGGATGATGCCTGGGTGCTGCCACAAGATGCGTTATCTCATGGTGAAGATGGCGATTGGCAGATGATCGACCCTACGGTTCGCAGCCTGCAAACGTTAAGCCAGTACAGTTGTGTGAGTGACGCCCTGGCCGGGATTCGCTCCGGAGATCATCTGATGCCGCTCACTCCGGAGCTTAATGCCCAAGGTATGCAGCCATTGCGATAGAGCCTGTCTTCCGGCTGCGCGGGGTTTCAAAATCCTATGTGGATGGAGAGGCTTCCGTTGCTGTGCTTGCGCAATTTGATCTGCAGGTAGAGCGCGGAGAAGCGCTGGTGATTACCGGCCCCAGCGGATCCGGAAAATCAACTTTGTTGAATATTCTGGCGGGCACAGTAGAGGTGGACACCGGCAGTATCGAGTTCAATCCGGATGACGATTTGCAGACGTGGCATGAATTATCCATGGCTCAGCGCACCCAGGTCAGACGCTCTCATATTGGCTATGTGCATCAGTTTTTTAACCTCATTCCGACGTTAACCGTGGCAGAGAATGTTCGTTTGGTGCTGGAGCTAAACCGGCGTCGTCTGGATGCCGGAGAATTTGCTGATATAGCCGCAGATCTTCTGCAGCGGTGTGGTATTTCGCACCGTCGGGATGCGTTTCCTGAGCAGCTTTCCGGTGGCGAGCAACAGCGTACCGCGGTAGCCCGTGCGTTGGCTCATCGTCCGGCGCTAATTCTTGCAGACGAGCCCACCGGCAACTTGGACAGGCGCAATGCGGAACAGGTAGCTGACCTGTTGTTTGAAGCCTGCCGGGCGTTTCAGACCACCCTGGTGGTCGCTACCCATAGTGAAGAAGTTGCTGCGCGAGCGGATCGTGTTTTGAACCTGCCCGGGTTGCAAGAATAAGACGATGCATTATCTGATCGTTCTGAGTCTGTTTCGATTTCTAGGGCGATCCAAGGTGTCATTGGGCATGGCCGTCTTGGGCGTTGCGATTGCCACCGGTTCTATCGTCAGCGTTCATCTGATCAGCGTTCGGGTTGGTGAACAGCTTGATGGACTGGTACCTGGTCCGTTGCACAGCTACAGCCACTTTCTTTATCCCGCCGACGACGACATGAACGTGCAAAAGTATGCGCAGCTGCGGCGCGCCTGGCGATCGGGCGAACAACCACTTTTAACGGACCTCACGCCGGTTATTGATGAGCGGGTGCGTATTGAAGAGGCCTGGGTTCGAGTGATTGGGGTGGACCTGATCGGCTTACGCAACGCTGATTGGCTGGATGACGAGGTGCAACCTCCCGATGCGGGAAAAAAAGAGGTGCCGCAACTAGGTGGTGACTTCACCTGGAACGGTGTTTGGGTAGATAAAAGTCTGGCCGGCCTGACATCCCAACCGATTAATGGACTGTTAAATTTACCCCCCGGTGTGCTGGTCACAGACATCAGCCGGGCCCAATCTCTGTTGGGTTGGCCTGCTGGCAGACTGTCATATTTGGCAGCAAAATTTTCTACACCCTCGGGCCAGTTCACGGCCATGATGGATCAATTAGTACCTGGATTCAGTGCGGGCTTGCCTGATGTGTTCGACCCCACCTTGCGAGATTGGCGGGTGGTGCCGTTGGATGAAGCCCATCCCGGGACAGGCTTTGGCAAATCGATTCTGTTTAATGTCAGTGCGTTAGCGATCTTGTCATTAGTGGTGGCTTGGTTTTTGATCTATCAGGTTGCCTCAAGCTGGTTGCGCCGCCTGGCCTTCCTGTTTGATCGCCTGCACACACTGGGGGTGCCGGCTCAGGCGGGTAGTTTTTATTACCTGTTTTTACTGGGCGTCATAGGATTTATCGCGGCCCTGATCGGGTTGGCTTTAGGCGCCTGGGGGTCGCAGTGGCTTTTGGGCGTTCGGGTGGATGGGGCGCCTGCAGCTTTGGATATATGGGTGGTGGGCAAAGCATTTGTCTGCGCGGTGGGTGTTGCCTTGGTCAGCGGGGTCAGCTGCTGGGTACGACAGTATGGCGGTGTAACCCATATCGGGTTTGTGTTGTTCTGGGGAGCGATCGGCCTACTTGTTGTTTTGGGTGTGGCAGGTACCGTCTTTAGCCAAACAGGGTTGATGGGTGGATTTCTGGGTATTGGCGCTGTGGCGGTGCTTGGCGTTGTCAGTATAGCGCCTGGTTTGCGGTGGATTCAAAGACGGCTGCGCTGGTTTGGAAGTGACGGTGTTTCCGGCATCAGTCTAATTGGCTTTCGCGAAGTATTCTGGTTCCCGCGAGATTTGAGTATCGCCTTGGCCGGTTTGGTGCTGGCCATAGGTACCGCGATTGGTATCGGCTTGATGGTCGAGAGCTTCCGCTATGACTTTGAACGGTTCCTGGACCAGCGCCTGGCATACAACCTCAACATAGAAGGTAGCGTGCAAGGTAGCGATACCGCGCTGCGCGATTCGCTGGCAATACTTGACCGCGAGCCGGATGTTCAATTTGTCAGTATGTACTATGAGGGGGTGGGTAGATTCAGGGGCGCGCCCTTTGAGCTGCGCGCGACTTCATTTACCGAATTTGAACTGTCCCGGTATGGTGTTGGGTCAGAGTTCAATTTGACCCGCAGTATCCTCGTGAATGAACAGTTTGCTCGCCAACATCAACTGGTGGTTGGGTCAGTCATCGAAATTCAATCGCAGACCAGTGAGATTGTTGGGGTAGTGAAGGGCTTTGGAGATACCCAGGGTCGCGTATTGATTGATGTAGCACATCCGATAATGCCAGCCAATCTACCCCTGGCTTCTGTGGGTGTGGTCACCGCCTCCGGATCAGAAGTGGCTGCAGAATTACAACAGGCATTGCCGTCGCTGTCTGTGACCAATGCTCAAGCCCTGCGCCAGGTTGCCTTGCAGACCTTCGATCAAACTTTTGTCATTACCTCGGTACTCACAACCATTGCCATGGTGGTGGCTGGCGTGGGTTTGTACGTGGGTGTCACCTCCTTGCGACTGAATCGTCGAGGGAGCACCACGCTGCTGCGCAGCCTGGGCATCAAGCGATTAGAAAACCTGTGGATTGATCTGCACCGCAGCCTGGTCATGGGTCTTGTCTCTATGGTCTTTGCGCTGCCGGTGGGCATATTGTTTGGCTGGATGCTGTGTACGATTGTAAATCCTCGAGCTTTTGGTTGGTCGATTACCATGTTCATGTCTGTGCCCGCCCTTATTTATCCGTGCTTGTGGGGTCTTTTGGCGGCAATACTGGCTGGTGTTATTCGGCTGGGGAGTGCAGAAGAAGGAGCAGTTGGGTTGTCTCAGGAGTACGCCGGTGTTCGTTAGAGTTCTAGTTACACTGTGGGTCATGGTTTGTCTGTTCGGCTGTAGTGACCAAGAGTCTGAGCCGGATCATTCGGGCAGCGTGGGGTTGCGCATTGATCAACTCCTGGGTGAGGATGACCTGGCCGGCTTTGCCCTGGCAGAAGTGCCACGTCCTTTTAACTTACCTGCAGACCATGGCCCTCATCCGGAATATCGCAGCGAGTGGTGGTATATCACAAGCGTGTTACAAGATGCCGCTGGCCGTGATTTTGGGGTGCAATACACGTTATTTCGACAAGCGCTTGAGCCAGCCGACAGCGACGCCTTGACGCAAAATGAAGTAAATCCTTGGTCCCAACCACAAGCTTATCTTGCGCACCTCGCTTACAGCGACGTCGACAACAAGGCTCACCAGCTGGCGCAACGTTTTTCACGATCTCACCCTGAACTTGCCTGGGTGACTTCCGATTCAAATGGGTTTAAGGCGGTGATAGATGATTGGTCTTTGAGCCAATCGGAAGGTGCTGAAGACAATACGCTGGATTGGCGCCTGCAAGCAAAAGAGCAAGATGAATTTGCCCTGGATCTGCGATTTGAACAGCGCGGGATCATGGTGCCGCAAGGTGATCGTGGTTTGTCCTGGAAAGGTCCCGGAAATGCCAGTTACTACTTCTCGATGCCCAGGCTTTGGACTTCCGGGGTGTTGCGCATCGGTGAAGAGGATTATCAGGTTAGCGGATGGTCTTGGCTCGATCGTGAGTGGAGTACATCTGTTTTGGGTCCGCATCTGCAAGGATGGGCCTGGTTTGCCATCCAGTTTGAGGAAGGTGGTTCTCTGATGGTGTTCAGCTTGCAGCGTAAAGATAACCAGCGGGATGAATACGATCACGGCATGTATCTGGTTGGCGACGATATCAACTCTTTGCATCATCGCGACTATCAGCTCACGCCTTTGGAGTACTGGACCGCGCCTTCCGGTAGCCGATGGCCCGTTAGTTGGCGCCTGACCTTCACCGGGTCTGCACTGGAAGGCAAGCTGGCATATCCCGAACTTGTGATCTCAGCTGCTTTTAATGATCAGCTGAACGATGGCGCTGTGCGCTACTGGGAAGGATTGGTGAATGTGTTTGTTGACCAGCGTCAGGTTGGTAGAGGATATATGGAGTTAACAGGGTATTAAACGCATGTCGAAAGAGCTGGATTGGGAATTGTTAGATCGCCAGGTTGATCAATCAGCCGGTTTGATGCTGTTTGAAAAACGGGTCGATCGTCTGCGTAATCCACGTAACCAGAAAGTGTTCGATCGTATCATTCTGGAATCTGTGGATTGGGTAAACGTGGTGGCTTTGGATGCGGAGGGTCGCTCCGTCATGATTCGGCAATATCGCTTTGGTGTGGGTTATACCACGTTGGAAACGCCAGGCGGAATGGTTGATCCGGGAGAGGACAGCTACGCGGCGGCTCGGCGGGAGCTGTTAGAGGAAACGGGTTATGTTTCAGATCACTGGGAATATCTGGGTGCGGTAGAGCCGAACCCGGCGATTCACAATCATCTGTGCCATCACTGGTTGGCCAAAGATGTTTATCAAACGGCGGATCAGGATCTGGGGGAAGGTGAGCAAATCAAAATCGAATTGATGAACGTGGAGGCGGTGCGCGCAGCTGTGCAATCCGGCGAGCTTAAACATGCCCTGGCATTGTCAGCCCTGGCTCGGGTCATTCCTTTGTGGCCAATGCCCTTTGTCCAGTCTTACACTCAGTCGACAGATCGCAGCTAAGTGATTGATTTGTCATTCTAGCTGCCTATTAGTTGACCCTTCGCTGTAAGAGGTTGGCCAAGGCCCCTGAATTTATTGACATTAATTGACGTAATCCGCTCTTTACGTTCGGGTTCAAAATTGTTGAAATGGCGTCTTGTTATCTGAAGGTCTGCAAGGCTTCTATGACCTCGCAATCCGATTCCAATTCTTCGTCAAATCAAAATCAGGAAACACCTGAGGTTGGTCCGGTGACAGAGAATATCTCTGACGCTGCGGAAGCCCCTGAACAAAATCCGCGGGATACGCTAACCCGTATGATGAATCGCACCTCGAGCAACGCCCCTGCGCCAAAGATACTTCTGGTGGACGATAAGCAGGAATTGCTCACTTCGCTGTATCACCTGGTCACTTTGTATGGCTACGAAGCGGACCAGGCGCTCGGCGGTGATGCGGCCATGAAGGCGCTGGGTGATAACGAATACGATGTGGTCCTGCTGGATTTGATCATGCCCGGTATCAGCGGGCACGATATTCTGGATTATGCGGCAAGGGAAAAGCTGAAATGCAAGATCATCGTCGTGAGTGGCGATGGCAGTTTCAGCGGCGTAAAACACGCGCTTCATTGTGGCGCTTTCGACTTTGTTAAGAAGCCTTATGAGGCGGCTGAGCTGATTGCGACCATGGAGACGGCGTTGCGCCAGGTTCGTCTGGAGTACCAGGCTGAGGAAATGGAAGGTCAGCTCAAAGACTCTGAAGAGCTGCATCGATTTATCGTCAACAGCTCTCCGGATCTGGTGTACATGCTGGACCGCAACGGGTGTTTCACATTTGTGAACGATCGAGTGCAAGATATGTTGGGCCTGCAGCGTGAAGACCTTCTGGGCAAACACTATTCGGAGCTGATTGTCGAAGAAGACCTGGACGAGGTGAACAATCTGTTTAATGAGCGCCGTTATGGTGGGCGCGCAGTAAAGAATGCCGAAATCCGACTGATGACCAAACAGCCGGTGGGCGGGTTTGGTAAGGATAATTTCGGCAAGGTTCGAGCGCGGCCGATCTGGGCGGAGCTCACCGCCATGGGGATCTACGTTGATAACAACGAGCGAACCCGAGAGAACTTTGTTGGTACCTACGGAACGGCGCGGGATATCAGTCAGCGCAAAGAAGCCGAGGAGGTGATCAACTTCCAGGCTTATCATGATTTGCTGACTCACCTGCCCAATCGCGCGCTGCTAAAAGACCGTCTGGGTATGGCCATCGCCCACGCACGGCGCAACAAGCGCAAGCTGGCCACGATGTTCCTGGACCTGGATCGATTTAAGCTGGTGAATGACACCCTGGGTCACAGTATGGGTGACCGATTACTGAAGGCTGTGGCCACCCGCCTGCAGAGCTGTTTGCGCAAGGGTGACACCTTGTCCCGTTTTGGTGGTGACGAGTTCACTCTGCTGCTGCCAGAAGTGCGAACCCGAGACGATGTTGTGGTTATTTCCGAAAAGATTCTGGACCGCCTGAGCGAGCCGTTTCTGATAGACAACCATGAGCTTTTTGTTGGCGCCAGCATAGGTATCGCCATGTATCCCGAAGCTGGCGATAGTGGCGAAGCTTTGATTCAGAATGCGGACATTGCGATGTACCACGTGAAAGCGCGTGGTAAGAACGGCTACCAGTTTTTCTCTGATGAAATGAATCATCAGTTTTCGTCGCGCTTAAGCCTGGAGCGCGAGTTGCGCAATGGACTGATCCAGGGAGAGTTTGAGGTCTTCTATCAACCACAGGTGTCACTACAGGACGGTTGTATAACCGGCGTGGAAGCCCTGGTGCGTTGGCGGCACGGGCGCCGTGGCATGGTAGAGCCCAGGGAGTTTCTGCCGCTGGCTGAAGAAACCGGTTTGATTATGCAGATTGATGAGTACGTGCAGAATCAGGCGTTTCACGATGTTGCAGCCTGGCAAAGGGCTGGTTTTGGTGACATTTGTCTTAGTGTCAACCTGACCGCTACCCAGATAGAGCAGGACGGGTTCATCGAACGCTTCACCAGCGCTTTGAAAGCCTCTGGTTTGCCAGCAAAAAGTGTCAAACTCGAGATTACTGAGAACACCTTGATGCAGGACATTGAAGTCATCATCCCCAAGCTCAAAGAGATTCGAGCCTTGGGTGCCCATATTGCGATTGATGATTTTGGTACCGGTTATTCCTCTCTATCTTATCTGCAGCAGTTTCCGATCAATACGCTGAAGATCGACCGCAGTTTTGTGGGAGATATTCGCTCTGAAGAGGGTGGTGCATCGATTGTGGATGCCATTGTCGCCATGGCTCGAGGTTTGAAGCTCGACCTGATCGCTGAAGGTGTCGAGAATCGGACGCAGTTGAAATACCTGCGTGAACAAGGTTGCGAAGAGGTGCAGGGGTATATCTTCTCTCCTGCGGTCCCTGCCGAGGACTTGGTCGAACTGCTCAAAAGCAACCGTTTTGCGCAGTTGGTGAATGACGGCCCGGTAGCCGTTACCGCCTGAACCATTGCTGCCTGCAGAGCATGCTGCAAGTCGTGGACAGCGACCTTAGGCTCTCCTATAGTTCGCGGTTCGCTAAATCCTGCGCAAGTGCTACTCATGAAAGGTTTTACCACCAAAATTGTCCATAACGATCGCCTGAAGACCATTGAGCATGGATCGGTGCACAAGCCAGTGCATACCTCGGTGGCGTTTGGCTATGACAGCTCGCGAGAACTGGCTGCGGTGTTTCAAGGCAAGCAGGCCGGATTCACCTATGGGCGCCAGGTTAACCCCACGGTTGAGGCCTTAGAAGACAAAATTACCGAGATGGAGGGCGGACTGCGCACGGTCTGTTTTGGCACCGGTATGGCCGCCATTGGTACTGCAATATTTGCGCTGTTACGAGAAGGTGACCACATCGTCTCGTCTGCTTTTCTGTTCGGTAATACCAACAGCTTGTTCAACTCGTTTGCGGCTCAGGGTGTTGATGTTTCTTTTGTAGACGCAACCTCGGTGGAGGCGGTTGCACAGGCCATTCGACCCGAAACCAAAATGGTGTTTGTAGAGACCATTGCAAACCCGCGTACGCAGGTGACTGCCCTGGCCGAAATTGGTGAGCTTTGTGCCAAGCATAAGCTGATCTACGTGGTGGACAACACCATGACCTCGCCCTATTTGTTTCAACCTCATTCGGTTCAGGCGACCTTCAGTGTGAACAGCCTGACGAAATATATCGGTGGCCATGGCAACGCATTGGGTGGCGCCATTACCGAACTAGGTCACTTCGATTGGGAGGGATTTCCCAATATTTATGACACGTATCAGACGGGCAATCCTGCAATGTGGGGGATCACCCAGATCAAAAAGAAAGGGCTGCGTGATTTTGGCGCGGCGCTTTCAGCTGAATCTGCGCACCATATAGCGATTGGTTCAGAAACGCTCGGGCTTCGAGTACAGCGCCAGTGTGAATCCGCGGTTCAGCTTGCCCGATACCTGCATGAGCACCCACAAGTAGAAACTGTTTACTATCCAGGGCTTGAGGATCACCCCGAGCATCAACGCAGCAACTCTCTGTTTCGTCTGCCGGGTGCAATCCTCAGTTTTGAGCTGAGTGCAGAGGTAGATCTGTGGGCTTACCTGGATCGAATGAAGGTCGCGATTAAGTCGACCAATTTAGGCGATAACCGAACTCTGGTCATTCCTGTAGCGCATACCATCTATTACGAGATGGGCGCCGAACGCCGGGCTAGTATGGGTATTGCCGATTCTTTGGTTAGAATCAGCGTAGGTATAGAAGACGTTGAAGATTTGATTGCCGATTTTGATCAGGCGTTTCAGACCTGACACATTTTGAGTCATTATTTTTCAGGGGGATAGATGGGTAGATTAGATGGCAAGGTAACTGTAATTACCGGTGGTGCCGGCGGTATTGGCAAGGCGGCGGCCGCACGATTTGCTGCGGAAGGGTCTGACGTTTTGTTAGTGGATTTGAGCGAAGAAGCATTGGTTCAAGCCGCGGCGGAGATTGGCAGCAACAAGGTGAGCTACTTTGTAGCTGACGTCACCTCCGCGCAGGATAACCAGGCCATGATGGATATGGCGAAGGAGCGTTACGGTGGTGTGGATGTGTTCCTGGCCAATGCGGGGGTTGAGGGAGATGTGGCCTCGATCCTCGACTATTCCGAAGAGCGCTTTGATCAAGTGATGGACGTGAACGTTAAGGGTCCGTTTCTGGGCTTGAAAGCAGCAATTCCCGCCATGGCCGAGCGTGGCGGTGGCAGTATCATCATCACCTCCAGTGTGGCCGGCGTAAGTGGTGCACCGGGTCTTGCTCCCTATGTAACCAGCAAACATGCGGTGATCGGGTTAATGCGTTCAGCTGCAAAAGAAGTTGCGGGTCAGAACATACGTGTAAACACTGTGAATCCTTCGCCGGTCGAGACGCGCATGATGCGCTCTATCGAATCAGGCATGTCGCCTGAAGATGCGGCCTCGGTTAAAGAAGGGCTAGAGGCGAATATTCCATTGGGTCGCTATGCAGAACCTGAGGATATTGCCAATATCATGTTGTTCCTGGCCAGTGACGACGCCAGCTTTATCACCGGATCCGTTTATATGGCAGATGGTGGCAGCACTTCTTAAAATGGCCGATGCGGTTCTTGCCACAGACTTAGGCCTGCCCAACAAGCGCTCGGGCAAAGTACGCGATCTGTATGACGTTGAACTAGCTGATGGGCGTGATGCGCTGTTGATTGTGGCCACGGATCGCATCAGTGCGTTTGACGTTGTGTTAGGTAATGGTCTGCCTGGTAAGGGTATTGTACTCACACAGATATCCCGGTTCTGGTTCGATTATTTTGCGGATTCTGTAGAGCATCATTTAATCAGTACAGATGTGGAAGATGTCCCGGGGTTGACCGAGGTTGAGCGTGGTCAGCTTTCTGGTCGGATTATGCTGTGTAAAAAAACCTCGGTGGTTCCCATCGAATGTATTGCACGCGGATATATCACCGGATCTGGGTGGAAAGATTATCAGAACACAGGCGCGGTCTGTGGCATCGAGCTACCCGGCGGCCTGAGAAATAGCGATCGATTGGAAACCCCTCTGTTCACACCATCAACCAAGGCGGCTTCGGGACATGATGAGAACATCAGCTTCGCCCAGGGTGCAGCCCAGGTTGGTGAAGAGCTGATGACCTGGTTGCAGGAGAAAACCTTGGCGCTCTATACCACCGCGCGAGACTATGCCCGTGAAAGAGGCATTATTCTGGCGGATACCAAGTTCGAATTTGGGCAGATCGCCGGCCAGGGGGAGCCGTTGTTGATCGACGAAATTTTTACGCCGGACAGTTCGCGATTCTGGCCAGCGGATCAGTGGGAACCTGGTCGAGAACAGAACAGTTTCGATAAGCAGATTGTGCGCAACTATCTGGAAACGCTGGTCAACGCAGGCAAGTGGAATAAGACGCCACCGGGACCAGTTTTGCCACCCGAAGTGGCGGAAAAAAGTCTGGCGCGTTATGTCGAGGCTTTTGAGCGACTGACCGAACGCAAATTAACGCTTTAGCTACGTTGGCATGGACTGGGATACCTATAAAGTGCTTGCCGATCGACCAGACTACTGGTCCAACTGGATGTTGGATCAGTGTATTGAGTTGATGGAGCTACTTGACTGTCCCGACTTGTTGCCGCCTCTACGCTCAGCACTGCTGGAAACGCCACTGGAGACGCCACCCGACTATAAGGGCCCGTTGCGCATGCATAGACTTTCCATGAGTCCTGACCAGGCAGGCGGGTTACATACGGCGGTGCGCCGAGCAGTGGAAGAAGGTGTTAGAACTTCGCAAACCCAAGATCGTGGACTGGGGGGGTTTATCGAAGTGTGCCGGGATTATGAGCGGCTTTTACGCGGCGGAGCGAACTGATGTTCCATAAGGTTCTGATTGCAAATCGTGGCGCCATCGCTCGGCGGGTAATACGGGCGTGTTCAGAGATGGGCGTGAAAACAGTTGCTTTGTATTCGGATGCAGACGCTCAAGCACCTTATCTGGCTGAGGCCAGTGAATCTTATCACCTGCCCGGTAACAAAGCAGTAGACACTTATCTGAACCAGGATGCAGTGCTCGCTGCAATGCAGCACTGTGGGGTTGATGGGGTTCATCCGGGTTATGGCTTTTTAAGCGAACACGTGGGTTTTGCACAACGTGTCGCTGATGCAGGTAGCACTTTTATCGGTCCGGCAACACAGTGGCTGGAAGCCATGGGAGATAAGGTTGCCGCCCGTGAAACCATGGCCGGCCAGGGTTTCCCCACGTTTGGAGGCTCCGAAGCGCTGCGCGATTTCGAACATGCCAGAGCGCTTGCGCAAGAGATTGGATACCCGTTGATGTTAAAACCGTCCGGAGGTGGTGGCGGCATGGGTATGCAGCGTGTGGACAGCGTGCAGGATTTGGAGACTGCACTGCATCAGGCGAGAGCCATTGCGGGACAAGCATTTGGAAATTCTGCAGTTTATCTGGAACGGTATCTATCCCGTCCCAGACATATCGAATATCAAATTCTCGCCAGCAACGACGGCCGAGTGATGCACGCCTACGAGCGTGAATGTTCAGTGCAGCGTCGTCACCAGAAGCTTATAGAAGAGAGTCCGGCACCCAATCTGGATCCGCAGCAGCTGTTGTCCACGGCGGGTCAAGCAGTCCAGGCCCTT
This sequence comes from Pseudomonadota bacterium, assembly GCA_039028095.1. GTDB lineage: Bacteria > Pseudomonadota > Gammaproteobacteria > Pseudomonadales > Azotimanducaceae > UBA4421. The sequence goes on along the minus strand of JBCCIU010000027.1, from coordinate 59,834 downwards.
ACAAAGTTGGGTTATAACAATGTCGGCACAGTCGAAACTTTAGTCGATCAAACCGGTGCAACGGGCTTTTTGGAAATGAATACGCGGATCCAGGTGGAGCACGGTGTAACAGAGATGGTCACCGGTCTTGATTTGGTCCAGTCCCAGATTCGACTGGCGGCTGGGGGTGATCTACCTGAGCAGCCGGGACGGGAAGGGGTCGCCATTCAAGCGCGACTTTATGCGGAAGACTCCATCACGATGATGCCGTCTACCGGCACCTTGAGCCGATTCCGCATTCCTGAGCTGTTTGGTGTGCGGGTGGAAACAGGTTTCGGTGAGGGACACACAGTTTCTCCCTATTACGATGCACTCCTGGCAAAGGTAATCGCACATGCACACACTCGTGAGCTTGCGATCGGACGCCTCGTTGTGGCGCTGAAGGCTATCGAGGTCTCCGGCGTTAAAACCAATGCGGCACTGTTGATCAGATTGCTGGAAAGTGAAGATTTTCGTAGTGGGGACATAGACACTGACATCGTAAATCGTGTGAATCGTTAATGGCGCAGAAAATAGGAGGGAAGGGACAATGGCAGCACATGAAGTAGAAAGCGAAGTAACCGGAAATGTCTGGAAAATCCTGGTTGAGGTAGGTGCAGTGGTCGAAGAGGGCGAAGTTTTGATGATCCTGGAATCGATGAAGATGGAAATCCCTGTTGAATCACCGATAGCTGGTACCGTATCTGATATTAAGGTGGCGGAAGAAGAACAGGTTGAGGAAGACCAGATTGTTGCGGTTGTCGATGACTAGCTGAGGGTCTGGGGGACACACGCCCGAAGGCGGATACTTGGGCGAGGAGGCTTGGAAAAGCGCTTGTGGAGGCTAGAGTGCCTGAGGAGAGTGCTTGAGGACATTTACTTGGTGACAGTAAAAGCGGGGCGTGACGCTCGCGTCTGGCGATCGCGTAACAAGTGCTTTAGAGGGTCGAATTTTGAGTCCGGGTATTCCAGTCGCTATTGACTGGACGCTATGGTCGTGCGTGTTTACCAGTCCTGCGCATAGTCGAACAATGCGGGATGCTGGGCGCGGGTCTTACGCTCCCTGTTTACCAACCTGGCGATCCACCCTGCGAACTTGTGATCGACGCTATGGTCACGACGACTAAGATAGACAATGGCGCGGTTGAGCTGTTCTGCGTAATTTGCCAGAGAGCATTTAATGATTTCACCTGATTGAGCGGAAGCCATTACGGATTTCCATAACGGGGTCAGGTACGCGTCGAGTTCTCGTTGGTCGATGCGATATTTGAACAATCGTTCATGGATCGAGGTCTGTTTACCTTGTCGAAGTGAGCGAGCAATTTTTGCCGCGACAGGATTTAAGTCGACGTACGCCATGCAGGTCAATAAATCCTCCTCAGTGAGCAGAGCGCCAGAGTAGAAGCGCGATTCGAAGAAATGCCCTCTGCACTCGTCTTCACGATTCGCCCACACAGAGAATGGTTGTTTCAAGTGTTTCATAAATCCAGACAGCGAACCCAATGTGCGTCTGCACTTTTCCAGCTGAGTTGTATTGGCCAACAGCTCATGATAACGAAGCAGCTGCTTGGCGTTAAAATCGCTGACTTGTGTGGGCCCTTCCAAAGTTTGCTCGATGGGAAGTCCATGAAATACGGCGCACCACCGCCTTGCGACTTCCTCGTCGGACCAGGTAAGGGCTTCCTGCGGGTCGTATCGCAGGACAAGATGGAAGTGATTATCCATGATGGCATAGGCATAGATTTCTACGGGGAAAAATCTTGAAAGATGTTTAATACGGTTGATAAGAACTTCTTTGCGATGGTTATAGTTCTTTTTTGAATAGGAGTCCTTTCCAAGCAGCCAACCACGTCGTACGCATCTTGATGCGATGTGATAGAAGGCGGCCAGGATAGGGTCTACGTAGTCAGATCTTGGCTTTGTCATAACGTCAGATTAGAGGGGCTGGACGGCAACGGATGTCGGAAAATGTCTCTTTTGCTTGAAGAACTCCTCCCCATTGGCGCTGAGAAATGGCTGGTTTTGTTAGAGATCGATCGGGCTAGGTAGGCGAATTGTGAATGTCGTGCCTTCTCCCCATCTACTGTCAACTTCGATCTTGCCGTTGTGGCGCTCAATAACCGTCTTCACAAATCGCAATCCCAGCCCGGTACCTCTGTTCTCGGCGAGCACTTGCTCGCTGGATCTAAAATATGGGTCGAAAATGTGGGCGATTTCTGCCTCCGGTATCCCATGACCCTCGTCCGAGACGCGTACCGTGATCTCCTTGTTAGAGTGTGTGTCCAGATGCGCCTCTTCCACAGTGACCTCTATCTTGGTTCCGACGTCGCTGTATTTGATTGCATTTGTTAGCAGATTCACCAAGGCTCGCTCCAGCAGTTCGCCGTTGCCCTCGAGCCATAGATTGTCATCCTCACCATTGCTGTTTTCATTCAGAGAAACGTTGATGTTTTTTTCGCGGGCTAGGTAGAAAACTTGTTCGCAAGCGTTTGCCGCCAGTTGGTCCATAGCAATTTCGTAGCGTTCAAAATCAGCTTGGAGCTGCAATCTAGAAAGTTGTAAGAACTGGTCTGATGTTGAAAGACCCTTTTGTGTGTAATTTGTGATTTGACGCAAGAGCTCCGAATCCTGGCCATGATTCTTTATCAACGCAAGTACAGAGAGGAGGGGCGAACGAATATCGTGAGACAGAAAAGCCAACGCTTCTTCACGTTGCGCTTGTGCTTGCCGAATGGCAGACAGATCTGCCAACGTTAAAACCCAATGGTCTGCGTAGTCAGACTCCGACGATAGCGGCTCTGCTGCGACAAAGAGTGCCGCATCGTGGACGTGTGCCTCAAACTGATACGACGCCCTTTCAAAGATTACGTTTCTTATGATTTCTGGCCACGTGTTACCCAGAGGTGGCGTGACGATTTGCAACACCTCATACATATCAGCCAGCGTCTCGGCAGAGGTTTTTTTTAACAACGTCAGGGCCGCTTGATTACAAAATCGCAGCTGACCCAGGGCCGAAAAAATGACCACTCCGTTTGCCATTTTTCCCAAACCCGAAAGTCCAATATCCCGGCCTTCGCGAAAAGACTTTGCGCGTTGCTCCAGCCGGCTGATTTGTGCGGCGAGCCGCTCACCAGGGATCTTGTCTGCGTCACTGGATTGCTCACGTTTAATTTGACTTTCTAACGACTCAAGTAGCTCAGCTTCCCCTGGGGAAAGATCGTCGCGATTGATGTCTAGGGAATGCTCGGACACCTGGATACGTCTGGCCAGCGTTCGCTCAGCGTTGGCTACGAGTTGTTCTTGGCTCATTTGCCCCATGTGGCTTTGCGCCTGCCAAGCGGAGTGTTCGCTATCTATTCGATTCAGCTCTTCCCGGATGAACGCCCAGGCGATCTCATGGCGACGCCAACTCCAAATGGGATAGATGATCAGGACAGCGATTGTGACGCTTGAAACGTATAGGTACTGGTTAAAAACGCTGAGCGAAAAAACGCTGATGGCCATGGGTAAGGCTGCCAGGACGACCGTTGCCATCAACATGGTTTTTGCAACGAGTCGCGGGAGCAGGTACGTACATGCACCGACCAAAAACAGAGCGATAACATACGCCAGAACGGAATTGCTAGGCTGAATTACCTCGTTGTAACGCAATGCAGAAAGTAGATTGGCGTTAAACTCAACACCGGGCATAGGTCCGTTAACAGCGCTGTTAGGGCTTGTAATCCAATCTCCTGCACCTAACCCGGTTAACCCGACCAATACCGTTTTATCTGTTAGCGCACGGGACAGTAAATCGTTGGACATCTCACCTTTGAGTAGCGATCCAGCCGAAATTCTCGGGTATGTCCCGCTGGGTCCAGCAAACGGCACGCGGATGTAACTACATTGTGCGATCGTCAGGCCGGCAGAAGCATCACAACCTTCAGGAATCATCTTAGCTTGCTCAGTCCCGGTCAGGGCCAGCATAAGATGAGGCCAGCGTGGTGTAGCAACCCCCTGATATAAATAGGTTCCGCGCACGATCGCGTCGTCGTCCAGCTCTACTTGAACGTGGCCCAAAACGTCTGTTTGTGCCAATAGTTCAGGAAATGGTAATACCTCAACCGGAAGCCCTTGAAAGTTAACCGTGTCGATCATCAACGGGAGTCCAAGCCGAGGGATCTGCGCGGTCGTACGCAACAGAGTCTCATCATCTGGGCTTTTGGATGCGTAAATGATGTCCAGCGTGATGGATCTGGGTGATAGCTTGTTAATCTGTGTAACCAATTGCGCCTGCAATTCTCTGTCCCATGGCCAGGGACCAAAATCGTGCAGAGACTCGTCGTCAATGGCAACGATGGTAATGTCCTGATCTAGGGTTGCACTGGCGTAGGAGATATATTGGTCGTAAACCAAGTCATCCAGCCACCGAAACCATTGGTTTGCAATCGATAGGTAAACGAACAGGAATCCGGCCAGGAAAAGTACTACCGACTCTGTAAGGAACCGAGACTGAGGTGTGTCGGTCAAGCTGATCATGAATCTATGATTTAGAGGAACAGCAGTGGTGCGGCGATTAGCAACAACCACCAACCTGAGCGCTGGGCTACTGCCTCGTGGGTACGCCAGGGGCTTGTGATGCCATTCTGTATGCTGCGTAGCTCAATTGTGTGTGTCCCAAAATCGTCGACGTTCACCGAGATGTTGGACGCGTGGGTCATGGAATCCAATAACACCTGTCCGCTGCTGCTGGTTACTCGAATTTGATACTCGCTAGCTTCCAGCAACGGTTCCCATTGGATGCGCAGATTCTTCCCGCGACTGGTGGTTGCAATATTTATGGGGGCAGGCGGTACCAGGGTAAATGATTGGATTTCGCTGTCGCTGGCACCATCAGCGGTCACCTGCCATTGATACGCCCCAGCTGGTAGATCTAGAAACAGATGCTTGTCCGAGGTCCGATATTGCTTGGTTGTTTCTCCAGCAGCCGTCACCTGGATGTAGAAGTCCGTATCGATATCATGCTGCCATCGCAACTGGATAGATCGAACCTCCTCATCAACATCATCACCCAATACCTCCGCCGGTTTGGGTGCCGGGTGCAAGACGTTCACTTGGGTGAGGCTGTCGTACCCGTGTATCCCTGCTTTTGAAATGCCTCTGACCGCAACGTTAAATGCGCCTGGTGACACCGGCACCGGGGACCGGTTATCGGAGACCCGCTCAAGGTTAGCGATGACCTCTGGATTATCAGACGGATACCAGGTGACAGCGTATGCGTCAGCGCCTTCCAACGGGTCCCAAGACAGTTGTCCTTCGGGAGAAATTTCGGTGTCGTGTCTGTGCCATGTTGGACCCGCCAGCAGCGCTTCCCGGGCGCTATTGCCAGCGCTCGAAATGACGCCAAAGCCACCAGGCAGATCGATGACTTGCTTGGTGTTATCGGTAAACACGACGCGACCGGTCATTGTCTCGGTGCGGGAGGTTGCAAGGTTTTGGCTGGTCTGGTCGTGGCCAATGCGAAACTCCGTGCCCCTTACCGCAGCAATTCCTTCCGGTGTTTGAATGCGGAATCGATCGCCGAGATTCTGTTTTTTGACCTTTGCTTCCCCCTGGCCGTTAAAGAAACGAAGGTGTGTGTCCACCATGCCTGCCGGACCAAATGCGGTAAGTTTGTTCAACATTACCTCACTGAATGGTGCAACAGTCAAAGTCGAACCATCCGCGAATGTGATCTCTGCGCTTCCAGACTGGGTGATCAATCGATCACCCATGTCGAGCTCTGTACCCCCTGATGCCGCAGTGTTTGCTCGCGAGCCATATCTTTGTATGCGGACATCGCCAGCCAGCGCGCTGATCGTGGCCTTGCTGGGTGCAAATGCCAACCAGCGGGTGGGAATGGTGACCCGGGTCCCGGCGCGGATGTTTTTAGGGTCGGCTAGATTGTTCACTCGGGCAATGTCCTCAGCCCGCTTGCTGCTGCCGCAGAATTGAGCCGCGATGGTCCACAAATCGTCGCCAGGTCTGACGGTGTAGACCCAATCGTCGGCGAATGTGAAACGTGCGCAAGACAGGGTAAGAACGAGCAGTAGCAGACGACTTCCGTGGCTGAAGGTCCTGCTAGAGTGAACGCTCATTCCACTGGCTCGAGTCGATATCCATGCTGATAAATAGTTTTAATGCGAAAGCCATTTTCCGGTGAAATTGCCATACTCTTTCGTATTCTACTCACATGTACGTCAACAGTCCGCGTGTTTAAACCACTTACTCCCCACACGTCCCTAAGTAGCTGATCGCGTGACAGGAGTCGCCCAACGTGTTGGAACAAGTAGAGGGCTAGATCAAAGTCTTTTGCCGTTAACTCGCAAGCGTTACCGTTCAGACTCACACTTTGGCTTTGTGGTTTGAAAAGGTAAGGGCCAACTTCAAAGTCCAGTTCCTCTGCGACAAGACGTCGCCCGAGGGCTTGAACGCGGGCGATAAACTCAGCTTTGCTGATCTGCTTGATCATGTAATCGTCAGCACCGCTGGCCAGTGCGTTGACGATGTCTGATTCAGCCTCACGTTGAGTGACGAATAGAACAGGAACGTGCCAGCTCACGTTTTGGCGCACCATAGCGAGCACCTCAATGCCGCTCATGTCGGGCAGTTCCCAATCCAATATGAGGAGGTCGAATCCACCTGATGGGATATGTTCGACAATCTCCCCACCCCGTGGGAAGTGGGTTACGGTATGTCCTTCGTCCTGTAACCACCCCATCAAGAGTTGGGCCTGGGCAGGATCATCTTCTAGCAGCCAGATGTTCATGGGTCTAGCCTACTTGATTCGCCATGCGAAACCTATCCACCCAAGGTGCCAAAGTAAGCACAACTGACTGAACCAGACAGGCTGGTGTGTGCGTGTGATTGGCAATCTCTGCCACGTTGGTGTTTGCAACAAACTCGTCTGAGTTTAAAGCTGTCAGTATGAAACACAGGTTGTATTCTTCACTCCCACCAAGCTGAACGGAGATTTCTTTGGCGATACGGTGGATTGCCGTTGTTGGCAGTCCCAGCCCTTTCAAATCTGCGAAAAGCAGAGGGTGTTGTTGGATCAGGTTCATGATGTTCATAGTGATTTCTCGCCCCTCAAGCATGGACGCTGCACCGGTGGATTTCAGTTCTCTTATCGCTGTACTGGCCTGCGGGACACACGGTATCGAATCTCCTGCTGCAAAGGACCCTGTAAACGACCTGTTTTGCGCAGCTTTTACATTCATGAGCCTATCTGTGTGTCCCCCAGAGGCGTCCCCGTCAGAGGCGTGCCCGTGAGGCGCCTCCGTCGCCGTCTTCCTCCTATGAGGTGCCATCTCGAGGGGTGGAGGCCAATGTGTGTGTCCCGAAAAGTCATGGTAGGATTGCGCGCCTGAAAATCTGATCGAAGGTGGGGAAGTATGAGTGATGAACTGGTCACCATTGAGGTGAAAGATGGGGTGGCGGACGTTCGTTTGAATCGGGCGGAAAAGTACAACGCGTTAAGCCCAGATATGTTCAAGGCCATTGTCGATGCGGGTCAACGGGTGGCGGAAATGTCGGGCGTGCGCGCCGTCGTGCTATCCGGCAATGGGCGTGGCTTTTGTGCCGGGCTCGATATGGAGAGTTTTGCGGGTATGGCCGACGCTGACAATGAAGGTGAAACCGGCGGTGGGCTGTTGGCCAAAGGTGAGGGCCCTGAGAATTTTGCTCAGCGACCAGCGTATGTCTGGAAACAAATGCCGGTGCCAGTGATCGCAGCGCTGCATGGCGTAGCCTATGGTGGCGGTGCTCAAATTGCCCTAGGTGCGGATATTCGTATTGCCGCCCCAGATACGAAAATGTCGGTCATGGAAATTAAATGGGGTTTGATCCCTGACATGAGTCTCACCCAGACGCTGCGCGACTTGGTGCCTTTAGATGTAGCCAAAGAACTGACCTTTACCGGACAAATATTGAGTGGCGAACAAGCCCAAGCATTGGGCCTGGTCACCCGCGTGGCGGATAACCCACTGGAAGAAGCGCTCAGTCTGGCTGCAGAGATAGCCGGCAAATCGCCTGATGCGATCCGCGCAGGTAAAAAACTACTGGATGAAGCCTGGCATGCCGATGAGCGCACGGGTTTGGAGCTGGAAGCGGCTCTGCAGACTCAATTGATCGGTAAGCCCAATCAGATCGAAGCTATCGCCGCGAATTTCGAGAAGCGAGCACCAAACTTTACCGATCCAGAATAACCGCTAGGGCTTAGAATCGTCATGTCTTGGGAATCCGAAGTCAAAGAACTGGAGCGCCGACGCCACCTGGCTAAACAGCAGGGGGGTAAGGAGGGCATCGCCAAACAGCATGCAAAAGGGCGCTTGACCATTCGCGAGCGCATAGATGAGCTCCTGGATAAAAACTCCTTTCGTGAACATGGTCAGGCAACGGCCAGTCCGGTCTACGATGACAACGATGAAATTGTCGAATATGTCCCGGCCAATTACATCGTTGGTTTTGGCAAGATAGAAAATCGCCGTATTGTAGTGGGTGGAGAAGATTTCACGCTCAAGGGTGGCTCCCCTAATGCGGCAGGACTGCGTAAAAGCGTGTATGCCGAGCATCTTGCCGTGCAGTACAAAGTACCGTTGGTGCGTATGCTTGAGGGCGGGGGTGGCAGTGTCAAAGGCTCCGCTAAAAAAGGTGGCACGGTCGGTGAACCGGTTTTCACTGAGCCCAGATTCAAAATCATTGCAGATGCTATGGGCGAGGTCCCCGTCGTCTCTGGCGCCATGGGTGCGGTGGCCGGTTTTCCAGCGGGTCGCCTGGTTGCTTCCCACTTTTCGGTGATGACTCGGCATACCGCGCAAGTTTTGATCGGTGGCCCTGCGCTGGTAGAGCGTGCCTTGGGCGTACGCATGACCAAGGATGAACTGGGTGGAGCTCAGGTGCATGCGCTGAGTGGCATCGTGGACAACTTAGCAGACGATGAGCACGACGCTTTCCGGCAGATGCGCCGTTACCTCAGCTATTTGCCATCCAGTATTTATGAACGCACTCCCCGATATGAGTGTGATGATCCCACGGACCGTATGGAACAGGATCTTTTGACCGCGGTCCCCAGGGAAAGTAATGCGCCCTTTGATATGCGCTCCATCGTTAACATGGTAATGGACCAGGAAAGTTTCTTTGAGATTGGCGCCAGTTATGGCCCCAGTCAGATATGCGGCTTTGCGCGATTGGATGGACAACCTGTGGGTGTTTTGGCTAATGACTGTATGCATTATGCGGGCGCAATGACCGCTGAAGCTGCCCAGAAGTATCGCCGCTTTGTTGAAACCTGCGACACTTTCCATGTCCCCATTGTCAACTTTATAGATCAGCCCGGGTTTATGATCGGTCCAGAATCGGAGAGGAGCGGTACCATACGTTATGGCATGGCCGCCGTTGCAGCGGCTGCACAGTCGACTATTCCCTGGGCAGTGATCCAGGTGCATAAGGGATTTGGCGTCGCGACCGCGGCTCACTATGCGCCGGGTAACTACGTGTTGGCCTGGCCGTCGGTTGAATCAGGTGCATTACCCTTGGAAGGCGGTGTTGCGGTGGCATTTCATCGTGAGATCGCAGCTGCCGAGAATCCTGAACAAAAACGCAAAGAGCTTGAAGATCGCCTGCGCGATGCACGATCACCTTTTCCACGCGCTGAGTCTTTTGCGGTACATGAACTGATCGATCCCCGGGAAACCCGCCCCATGCTGTGTGATTGGATCGATTGGATTCAACCTCAACTTGACAACTTAACCGGCCCAGTCCGGTTTGGTCTGCGACCTTAGCATCGATTAACAAAACACATAACACGAAAAACAACAGGAGTGAATCATGAGTATTTCATTTGAAGGTCAGGTAGCGATTGTGACTGGCGCCGGGGGTGGTCTGGGACGCTGTCACGCACTGGAGTTGGCCAAGCGTGGTGCCAAAGTGATGATCAACGATCTGGGTGGCGCTATGGATGGGACCGGTGGTTCGTCAGAAGCAGCGGATGCTGTGGTTGCAGAAATCAAAGCAGCTGGTGGTGAAGCCATTGCGAATGGCGGATCTGTGTCTGATCGGGTTGGTGCGCAAAGCATCGTCGACGACACAATGAACGCATGGGGCCGCGTAGACATCTTGATCAATAACGCAGGTATTCTGCGCGATAAGTCGTTTGCCAAGATGACGCTAGATGATTTTCAGCTGGTGATGGACGTGCACATGATGGGTGCTGTGAACTGCACACACGCGGTTTGGCCGATTATGCGAGAACAAAATTACGGACGCATATTGATGACCACTTCTCCCACTGGTTTGTACGGTAATTTTGGACAAACTAACTATGGTGCGGCAAAGCTTGGTCAGGTTGGATTTATGCACTCACTGAAAATTGAAGGTGCAAAAAACAACATCCATACCAATACCATCGCACCTGTCGCGGCCACCCGTATGACTGTGGATCTGATTCCAGAGGCGGCCCAGGAAAATTTGGGGCCGGAGCTGGTTACCCCCGCAGCGATCTTCCTGGTCAGCCAAGGCGCACCAAACGGTGTGATAATGCAAGCTCAAGGCGGCACTTACTCCATCGCGTGTATTGTTGAAAATGCTGGTGTTGAGTTGGGTCTGGATGCCGATGCTGACGATATTGCGGATAACTACGAAAAGATCTCTGATCTGACGGGTGCAAAGCCGCGAGGTATGTTACAGCTGAACGCGATGTAATGACGCGTAAGCGTGAAGGCTTATGCGGCCGTGCCGAAAGCGATGCCGTGTTGTTGCGTAACATGCGGCACGCTTCGGTTCAGCGCCGGCGTCAGATGCAAGCTGTTCGAAAAAACCTGTGCACCTACCAGGTGTTTTAGCCGTATAAACTGACCGGCTTCGAAGTAGCGTACTTGGCTGCAGCATGCCCCGCTGACCGGATCTGTTTGATCAAAGAAGGTCTTCACCACTGCGGTGCGCAGGTTTACAAAACCAGGGCCTGCATGAGGGAGACGATTTGATTCCGGTTGCGGCACCCACAGGCAAGAATGGGGATCAAAAATCTGTAAATGGTGAACGTGTTCAACACGATAGCGCCACAATTCAAAGATATCCTGTTCCACAAACCTGACGGTTGCATCGCTGCGTGTTTCACCGACGTAACACTGAATTAGGTTGGCTCTGTTCATGTGAGCAAGTATAGGCAATACTTGGAATTGCGCTCAGAGCTAACCCGGTGGACTTAAATCAATGGCTGCATTTGTACTGACACTCATCGTTTCGTTGCTGGTCGCAGCGGCGATCTGGTTTGCCCTGGGTAGCCGGTTTCAGCTCAGCCATGATGAAAACCAAAATGATCTACTGAATTTCTTTGCCTATTACGCAGGCACAATCCCGTTGAGCTTTGTCATCGTTCTGTTCGGAATTGGCTGAGGCCAATAGACGTTTAGTTGTAGCCGAGTACGAAACTCTCTTCCAGATCAGCGCTCATCTCCAAACCTGCGTCAGCTGGCTGGTTGAGCTGCTCCTGTTCGGCACTGCCTTGCAGCTCCAGGATGTCTTGGTTGTCTCGTTCATCCATTGTCTTGTCCTTTGGTTGATCTACTGTTGAGATCTGGTTAGCGTGCAGTTAAATCGGGTCTTTTGAGAGACCTGTCGCTGCTGTTTACCGCTTTGGATGAGGAAGGTCTTTCTTAGACCTTCAATAACGGGGTATTAAAGGTCAGTGATGAGGGAGCGCGCTTTGATGCCCACACACAACACCACACGCACGACAATGTGGTTGAACACCACCAGGTTGGTCGCAAGTTGTTTGAATGTGTTTGGGTTAAGCATGTGTTCCTCAGTTGAACCTTTGCTGATTGTTATCTGTTATTTGTTAACAGACGTTCGTGTCACCTAAGTGCGCGGCGCGCATGATATGCCTCGTTCGCGCAAATTCCAAGTGGGTGTTGCATTAATATTAGGCGAAAGCGCGAAAATTGTGAGAAAAGTTGAATTGGAATCACGTTTTTATGAGCAAATTTGAATTACCCATCGATATTGACTCGGTGAAAGGCTTTTTGGATGCCGCTGAAGGCGATCGTTTGTACGATCTTGCCCTGAAGGTCAGTCCCGAATTGCCTGTTCTCGAAATCGGTAGCTATTGTGGGAAGTCTACTGTGTACCTTGGCGCCGGTGCTAAACAAGGAGGTGGTCAGGTGTTCGCCCTGGACCACCATCGCGGGTCAGAGGAGCATCAACTGGGAGAGGAATACCACGATAGCGAACTGTTCGATGCTGAGCTGCAGCGCATGGATACATTGCCGTTGTTTCGGCGCACCCTGGCCCTGGCAGGGCTCGAAGAGGTGGTTATTCCGGTAGTCGCCAGCACCGCGCAGGCGGGTCGCTTCTGGGAACAATCGCTGGGTCTGGTGTTTATTGACGGCGGGCACAGTTTGGCTGCGGCGTTAGCCGACTATCGGACCTGGGTACCTCATATTGTTAAGGGTGGATTTCTTGCGATTCACGATATCTTCCCTGACCCTAATGATGGTGGTCAGGCACCCTACGAAATCTATAAGTTAGCTCAGGCATCAGGGTTGTTCGAAGATCTGGGGCTGACAAAAACCCTGGCAGTACTGCAACGGCTATAGGCTACAGGTGGGTTGTCTCCACCGGCAGATGACGATTGAACAGGTGATGTGCTGGTGTCAGATTGTGAATCGCGTCAGCTGCCATAAGGATGGCCCCTGCCGTCCAGGTGGGTCTTTCGTCTGGCCAATGGACCTTGTCCGTGTATACATATCCGGTCCACCAGCTGCCATCTTCCAATTGATGTCGACTGAGCCAATGATAAAGCTGGCTGGCCCGTTTTAGATCTCCGGTCGCCACCAGGGCCATGACCAGTTCGCAGGACTCGGCCATTGTCACCCAGGGCTCTTCCTCTACGCATTTGCATCCCAGGTTTTCGATAACAAAATCATCCCAACGCTGATTAATCCGTTTTTGTGCGACGGCACCCTGCAAAACGCCGGTAAGCACGGGATAAAACCAGTCCATGGAGTAGCGATCCTTGGATGGCCAGGTTCGATCGAACAGCTCCGGCCGGTTTAAAATTGCATCGCCCAGACGACGCCGGGCCAGCAGATACTGCGTTGGCTCATGACCCAAGGTATGGGCAATTTTTGCGGTGCATTCCAGAGACTTGAAGATTGAACTGCATCCGGTGATCAAGGCATCCCGGCTCACGCCTTTATCTTTATCTACGGCCCAGTAAATCTCACCTTTCGGGCTTTGCAGGTTTAAAACCCAGGCCATCGCTCGCTCAATCATGGGCCAATATTTGGTCAGCGTCTGGGTGTCTTTAGTGATCAGATAGTAGTGCCACAATCCGGTGGCGGGGTAGGCGACAAAGTTTGTTTCAGCGCGCTGATCGTCGGCGATTTGATCCACCTTGTAGGCGGCATGCCAGAACCCATCCGGTGCCTGGTTCTGCTGTAGCCAATCGAATCCCTTTTGTGCAGCTTGGGGTTTCCCACCAATGGTCAGCCCCATGATCGCTTCCACATGATCCCACGGATCGATAATGCCGTCCTCGAACCAGGGAATTGCACCGCTTGAATCTTGAACCTCAGCAATAAAGGCCGCGGTTTTTTGCAGACTGATATGCAGGGTGTTGGTCGTGTTCATGTTAGTTACAGCTCGTTCACAAAATACATAACGATACTTTTGCCCATCAAAGGGTTGAGCAGTTTGTCGGCGATGCGAGTGATCGCTGGCCTGGACATCAGGTCCCAGACCAACAGTTTGTGATAGCGCTGCACCGCGGGATGATCGTCTCCCGCTTCCCAAAAAAGGCAGCGCAACCACCAATACGGCACGTGCAGACTGTGCGCCCAGTGTCGGGCATAGCGGCGCATTCTCCTTCTGGTTACAGCGCGGACCAGTTCGGAGGATCGAAAAATCCGCACATGGCCACCTTCCACAGCGTGGTAGGCGTCACTCAACTGCCAGCAAATCCACTCAGGCACGTAGCGCGGTACGCTTACTGCAAAGGTGCCGCCAGGTTTCAAAACGCGCTTTATCTCATCCAGAAACGCGTCGTAGTGCGGGATATGTTCCAACACCTCGGCACAAATCACCTTATCAAAACTGTTATCGGGGAACGGAACAGCAAAGCCGCTGCCTCGGATAAAATTGCAGGACGCGTGAGCAGGGCACTTGTTCGGAAATTCTGTCAAGCGCTGTTGCGCGGTCCGCAGATCATTGTCACTGATATCTACGCCCACGACATGGACATCCGCGGTCAGGTAGGCGCTGATCGAATGACGACCTTCACCACAACCTAGGTCCAATACACGATCACCTGGACGCAAATTCAGTTTGTCGAAATCGATGGTCTCAAGGCTCATGGATCAAGGACCTTCAGGTAATACGCTTCAAGCAGCTCCGCCGCGCGAGGAGCGCTGAAGTGTTGCATGATATGTGCACGCCCCTTCTGTGCGTATGCTTCTCGCAGCTCAGCGTCGCGCAACAGCTGATCCATGGCTGTGGTTAGTGCCTGGGGATCACCCTTGGTGACGATCAACCCGGCATCTCCCACTACTTCTGCCAGGGCACCCCCATTGGTGCTTACCACGGGTACTCCGCAGGCCATGGCTTCGGCAGCGGGTAAGCCAAACCCTTCATATTCGGACGGAACGACCGCAATGGTCGCTTGTGCGTAACGTCGGACCACCTCTTGGTTGCTGATGCCGTGCACAAACTCGATACAGTCAGCTAGCGTGTGCTCGCGGATCAGCTTGGCGGTGGGTCCGTCTTCCTTAGGCTTGCCGATAAAAACCAGCCTGATCTCAGGGTGGCTTTTGCGCAGTGCAGCGATTGCAGGAATCAGATGCTGGGTGCCTTTCAGCGGCTGGTCAGCGCTGGCGGTCGTGATGATACAACCGGGTATTCGTTTAATTTCGGGGAGCGGTCGATACAGCTTGGTATTGATCCCATTGGGAATGATTTCGATGGCAGAAGGATCGCTCGCAAACGATGCGGCAATGTCACTTCGCGAGTTCTCACTGACGGTGATGATCCGGCGCAACTTCCTGGCAACTTTTGTTTGCATATTCAAAAAGTGGTGCCAGCGGCGCACCAGTAATCGCAAACCGATGGTCTGGGTGTGAGCTAACGCGATATCGCGGTCAAAGGTGATGGGGTGATGGATGGTGGTGACCAGCTTGTCGGTCAGCTGCTCCAGGTCGGCAATCCCCCAGCTCAAAGTCTGATTGTCATGAATAATGTCGTATTTTTGGTGGTTATCCTTCAAATACCTGAACACCCGGCGCCCAAATGTATACGGTTCTGGAAAGCCGCCGGTCTGGTAGGAACACCATTCAAATGTATCGGTGAAGCTCAACAATCGCTTGGCTGAATACCCCACGATCTCATCACCCGAGCCATACAGATTCAGACTGGGTAACTTGATGAGCTTGATGTTTTTGTGCTCGATCAAATCCGGGTAAGGTTGCCCAGAAATCACGTCAACCTGGTGCCCCAGTTCGGCAAGTCCGGCGCTCACATTCCGGATGTAGACACCCTGACCGCCACTAAAGGGATTGCACCGATAGCCGAGTAGCGCGATGGACAATTTCTTATCACCAGCGCGTGGTTTTGAACTTACGCGGTTCGGCTCATCCTGCAGTTGTTGTACGGCGCTGTTCACGCAGATCGTTCACAATTCTTAACGAGGGCCGCGGATTCTAAAGATGTCTGGGCAAAGGTGCCAGTGGGTGTTTTGCGCTAAACCTGGTGTGATTGAAATCTTTCAATCAGGCTGTTGTCGACAACCAATTCGGGCGCGCGAACTCGTGGATCCAGCTCCTGGTTGGCGTGCAGATGATGAAACAGATTCGCGATCCATGCCCAACCGTCCTGAGTCAGCTTAAGGTAGGAGATACACTCGCCAATGTAGGGGTGGACCTGGCTGTAGAAGAATTCTGGAAAGCCGTGGCGCAGCTCGCTGGCGTTGGCAAACCCCAATCGTTGAGCTTCACCTGTTTCGACAAATTCGTTGAATAGGCGGGTTAGTTTCTGCAGATATTGGGGATCGGCCATCTGACCAATCAAATCAGCACCCCTCACCAAGGCGGGCAGCGTGTCAGTAACCTGATACTCCGGCGTCGGGGGCACGGGAAAACGCGTCATCTCGATACACTCAACAACCAACTGGGTGTCGATGGCAGGGTCGGATGCAAAACGCTCTTCTACGTACATGACACCTCGATCCACATGATAAGGCGTCATGCAAGCATCGGTCGAACCATGGGCCGGTGTAAGAGTGTCTCCTTGCGTATTGATCACACTGACGTCGTTCGTGTCGATACTGAGTAGTTTTCGCAGGTAACCCACGTCATGGAATAGCATGGCCACAACGCCCTGTAGCCAATCATGGGCGGTCAGATCACCGCGTGCCATTTGGCGACCTCTTAGAATGGCAATACCTGCATCGGTAACCAGCATGGTATGTTGGACGTCGTGGTAAGAACAATCGCAGTTCAACAGGGTATTCAGCGAAGTGCGAGCTGCCTGCTCAAGCGCCTGGAGCTGAGCCGGTTCTGGAGATCCAAAAAGGCTCTGAAACTCTGCAAGCGTATGGCTGACAAAGGCATCGATGATGGTGCTGTTGGGATTGAACATGACCGCATTCTAAGGCCTGCAGGCGCCTGTTGAGCGTGTCCTGGTGCTCAGTTAGCAGGTACCTCATGCACGCTTTTCCGCGTCTGACGAGGCATCTGCTGAAAATGTGATCCAGGTGACACGGCACATAAAGTTGAATATGATGCATGTCGACTTTGAATTAGGTGAATTTGATTCATGTCACATATTGAGCTTAGGCACCTTCGCACGCTGGTTGCGCTGCGCGATACAGGCAGCCTGGTAGAGGCGGCCGAAAGGGTGTTCCTGACCCAATCCGCATTATCCCACCAGCTTAAGGAATTGGAGTCACGCATTGGGTGTACTCTGTTTCTGCGGAAAACGCGGCCGGTACGTTTCACCAGCGCCGGAAACCGATTGCTGCGCCTGGCTGATGAGGTCTTGTCGCGCGTGCACAATGCCGAAATCGATTTGCAAAGGCTGGCTGGTGGAGATTCCGGGCGGCTCTTTATGGCCATTGAATGCCATAGTTGTTTTGAGTGGCTCCTGCCCGCCATTGATCAATATCGTGATCGCTGGCCGGATGTTGAATTGGACATTTCCAGTGGCTTTCATTTTGCCCCGCTACCTGCGCTGGCGCGGGGTGACCTGGATCTCGTCATTACCGCCGATCCTACCGATGAACCGGGTATTCACTATTTTCCGCTGTTCAGCTACGAAGCTCAGTTAGCGATTTCCAAAGATCACCCGCTGGTGGAGTCTCCTTGGGTCGAGCCCAACGATCTGTCGGACGAAGTTCTGATCTGCTATCCGGTGGATCGTTCACGTTTGGACGTCTTTAAAAACTTCCTTGATCCTGCTGCCATTGAGCCAAAACGAGTTCGTCATGCCGAATTGACCACAATGATTGTACAGTTGGTCGCCAGTGGCCGCGGGGTTGCCTGTCTGCCCAACTGGGCGTTGCATGAATATACCGAGAAAGACTATCTCAGCGTGCAATCACTGGGTGAAGATGGCGTATGGCCAACGTTATACGCCGCGGTGCGGAAAGATCAGGCTGGGGCATCCTTTATGCAGGGGTTTGTCGAAACGGCAACTGCCAGCTGTTTTAAGAATCTGCACGGTATTGTGACGGCAGAGCTGGATGAGTTACACGAACAATCTGGATTTCTGTAGCGTTCGTCTTCGCTGGTTTTTCAACTTTCGACCTTCGACCTTCAACCTACAACCTCCAGCCCCATAACCTTTAAACCAAGTCGATGCAGGTTAAGGGACCAGGACCCGTTGTTCCCAATGTTCGTCGACTCTGGCAAACAGGACCCGATCATGGACACCATTTTCCTGGGTTAGATCCAGTCGCTCGACAGACACTGGATTGAGGGCCAGACCGCGTGCATTGCTCGGTGCATTGAGCGGTTCGTTCAACTCCAGCGCATCCAGTTGGGCAAGTAAGGTGTCCCGATCTGCAATTGGCGTGCTCTGGGTTGCCATCTGCTCATAAAACCAATCCATTCGCTTAGGCGCAGCTGGCCGCAGGTCCCAGCTTTGCGCCACAATTTCGTGTGGAATTGGATCACCGCTGACCATAAACCGATATTGAATCTGTTGGCTGGGCCAGTATGTCATGATGGAAAACTGTTCTTGCAGCGCGTTCCATTTGGGGCTGCTGGCGTTTACGAAGAGCGCCAGTTGGCCTTCCAGGTCTCGCAGCACAAGGGTTCTGACACAAGGATGCCCCTGGGCGTCGATGGTGGCGACGCTGCACAAAGCGGCCATGGGATCTTTTGCTGCAAACGCTGCGCTGCGATCGGCGTTAAAAAGCGCCAGCGGATCTACCAGTTCATCAGCGATTGGCATCACCCTTAATGATCAATACCCAACGGGCAGCGTTGATAAAGCCTGAGCCCCAGGTTTGATAGTTTTTGTCTAACCAGGCAACAATATCGTCGTCAGAATCACCTGCTTGCAGACGTTTGCGGATCTCTTCCGCAGTTTTAGCCACAGTATCAATGGTAAAGGTCAAATCATCTTTGTTAGCCAGGGGGCCGTGCCCAGGAATGATGCTTATATCCTCGGGAATAATAGCCAGCACTTGTCTTACATTAGCGATAAACCCATCCACAGATCCGCCACTAGCCACGTCGACAAAAGGAAATCGCTGATTGAAGAAGTGATCACCCATGTGGATCACATTGGCGGTCTTGAACCACACAACAGAATCACCATCGGTATGACCGGTAGGCAGGTGGATGACCTCGATCTCTTCGTCATTGAAGTGCAGTTGTAGACGATCGCTGTAGGTAACCAAGGGCAGGCCGCTGCGTGGATAGTCCTCCAAACCTAACAAGCGTACGCGTACGTTGTGGTGAGAAATGATTGTGCCAGTTTCACCCATCAAAGGGTTTGACCCAGTATGATCGCCATGCCAGTGGGTATTCAGAATAAGTTTAGGTTTATCGCCCCCCAGCTTAACCAGAGCATCCTGTATGCGGCCCCCCAGTTCAGGGAACTGGTCATCCACAATGAGTGTGCCGTCCGGGCCTACTGTCGCTGCGATATTACCGCCTGCCCCTACCAGCATATGAATACTGCCGGCGACATGTTGGGCGCTGATTTCCACATCTGCGAATCTATCCGCAGGTCCCGCGTAGGCCAGAGGGTTCAGCATTGCTAACGCGCAGGTCAACATGTAAAAGCGAAAGGTTTGCATGGTATATGCCGCCTTGTTAAGCACTAAAAATTGATGTGGGTGCCGGTTTTGGTGTGATCTGACCAGGAGTCAGGTGCTTCCGCCTGGTGCCGCTTCATGACTCGATAGAGGAAGCCATGCCCGCTGGCGCTCAAGGAGTCTTGGATCATATTTTCGGTATCAACCGTTGCCGCGCGGCGTAACATGCGCTCAAACGTAAAAATGAAGTTGTTGGTGTGTCGCGCGCGTATTTCGGTGCCGTAGAACAGGTCGAATTTTTCTTGTGGGTCTTCCGCCTGCAGCGATGTTTCCAGCAGTCTTCGGGAAAATGCTTCAGTATCCTGCCCGGAACCCTGGGCGCTGAACAGCTTACTGATTTCTGTGCTGTCCACAACGCCGGAACCTGCTGCACCCTGGGATGAGATATAGAGTAGACCCGCTATGGATCCAAGCTGACTACTGACGGATTGAGCGATCTGCAGGAAGGCTTCCTGGCGCGCGTGCAGTTCGCTGGCGGCAAGATTTTCCGATTGAATAACGGCCTGTTCTGCCGTGCGTTGAATTTCTATAGCCTGTGCTCGCAGGGCATCAGTATTCTGCTCAAGCTCTTTTTGCTGCAGAAAGTAGCCAATCACCAACCAAAGAAAGGCGAGTGGTGCGAACGCGCCTTCCAGGAAGTTGCCCATCAAGTCTGCGGGCAACGCTGCAAAATTAGTCCACCCGATGACCGTACTGATGTAGATCACGCCCAACAGAATCCACACGCCGGTGACGCCAAGTCCAAGCCAGATTCGCCAGTTCATTTTGCGTGCATCAGGGTTGGTTTTTTCTTCTTGAGTAACGAAGTCTGAATGTCCTTAGGAATCGTCTGTATCGCTTGATTCGGCTGCTGCTGCCGGTGGATTGCTATCCGTGTCCATTTTGCGGCGCAGCTCAGAAATATCCCGCTGGATCTCACTCAAGCGGAAGAGAATGTCTGGCATCTGATCGCTGATGCGCCACAGTAGGTAAGCGATGAGCACCAGTACAACAAAACTGACAAAACCCATAGGGATGTCCTTAATCAATGAATTGGAAGTTGGCTAATATTGTCCCAGGCTTTGCACCCAGTCAAACCCGTTACGCCAGAGATCCGGTAATAGATTTACGTTGGCTGATTTCGATCCAGTTTCCGTCCGGATCACAAACAAATGAAATATAGGCGACGTCCCCAAGCCGCACCGGCGCCATACCTTCGGTACCGCCAGCAGCGAGGATGCGTGAATGTTCTGCGACAACATCGAATACCTGCACAGTCATATACCGCAGACCGATTCCCTCGCGCTGAAACGCACTGCGCCGACCAGGGGTCAGCTCTAAAAGTGATGCGCCGATGGTATAAGTGTGGGTGCTGTGTTCTGGCAAGCCCAGAATATCCGCGTAAAACTGATGATGAGCATCCAGATCATTCACCGTCAGCGATAGTTTCAGATTGTGAGTTCCGTCAGCGGGTGCAAGCACCAGTTGATTGCCGTCAGGGTCTGCCAATGTGGACGGGTGATCACGATCGGGTTGATAGATCGTGAGTTGGCTTAAGCCCGTTGGCTCTCCTTGTGCAATGGGTTCTCTGTGGTTGTTGATTTTTAACACGCTATCGCCAATCTGGTGGCGGTGCTGGTGCACACCGCCACCCAGCTTAAGCAAGTGATCAAAAGGGACAGCCGCATCGTTTTGCCAAAAGCTCAACATCTGGTCGAGCTGGTTGGTATACAAACCCACATCCAGGGCAGGTTTAGCCAAATTCAGCATGAACGTCCTCGAGAAGATTATGAGCGGCTAGGTTACCCTTCGTGGCCGCATTAGAATAGCGGGATGGACTTACCGTCAGATTTCAAACACGCGCAAGATTTCCAGCAGCGACTGGCTGAACTCTATACACCCGCGCAAGTGACGCAGATTCTGCGGGGGCTCTCCTCGGACTCGGCCAGAAGCTTCTGGTACAACCCGCTGAAACCTATCGAACCAATAGGCGAGTACGCCAAGGTTCCCGGTTTCACAGACCTGTTTGTCGCACCTGAAGAGGATCAGCTCACTTACTCGCAGGCGGCGACCGATGGACATATCTATTTTCAAAATGCCTCCAGCCTGTTTGCTGCCCGACTGGTCGAGGCACAAGAGAGCGATGAGATTTTAGATCTAGCGGCTGCACCCGGTGGAAAAACCATCGCGATGGCGGCCGCCATGCGAAACGGTGGACGACTTGCTGCGGTTGAACCTGTTAAGGGGCGCTTTCACCGATTAAAAAGCAATGTTGAACGTTGTGGTGTGACCAACGTGCAATTTTATCAGCGCGATGGGCGTGGAGTGGGCCGAGCCACCGGCCCCCGCTTTGATGCGGTGCTGTTGGATGCGCCGTGTAGCTCGGAATCGCATATGCGTTGGGATGATTCAAGTACCTATGCCCAATGGTCGCCGCGCAAAGTCAAAGAATGCCAACGCAAACAGAAAGGATTGATCCAATCGGCCTACGCGGCTTTGAAACCCGGTGGGCGTCTCATCTACTGTACCTGTAGTTTCAGTCTGGAAGAGAATGAGATGGTGGTTACGTATCTGCTGGAGCGAACCGACGCGCAATTGTTGCCCATAGAAAAGGAGCAGGAACACTTTTTAGATGGTATCACCCAGCGGGGACGCAAAGCGTTGCCACAGTCTCTCAAGAGTACCTTGCGGATACTGCCACATGGGGTCTGGGATGGGTTTTACCTGGCCCAGGTTAAAAAGCCAGGTTAGGCCAGATTCTTTGGGGTTGCGTAAGTGATCATCTCGCAATTGCCAAATCGCAGGTCCCGCCAGGATTTGATATCCGCACAAAACAGGACGCTGCCGAAAGTCACAAGGTTATCCGTAATGTGAGATCCACCGAGCAGGTTTGTCAGGTAGGTTAATCCTGGATTGTGCGCCACCACAGCGGCGCAGTTTTCCGTGTCCGGGGTGCTTGATAAAACCCCAAGGATTGTCTCAGGCGCAGACAGGTAGAGGTCAGATTCTTGCAAAATCTGTCCGCCAAACCCCTCTGCGACAAATCCCGCAGTGGTGCGCGCTCTGACCGCAGAGCTGGACCAGATCCAGCTCGCGGCATGGGTCTGGCTTGCATACCAGGCTTGCATCATTTGGCCGTCCGTAAGGCCACGAGCATTCAGGGTACGCTCGTGGTCCTTGTGGCCATCTGCAGACTTTCCATGGCGGATAATCCATAGGTACTTCATATCCGTATCCCTACGCTGAGATCCCTAGTCCCACAGATCCTAATCCCACAGATCAAAGAAATCCTGCAGGGCTTGCAACTGACCGCCGCTTACCGCGCTCGGTACGATGATCGGTGTTTTGATGCCGCTGTCGAACCAGGCCTCGATGCCTTCTCTGACCTCGGCTGCGCTGCCAAACAACGTGGTCTCAGCAAACCATGCGTCGGACAGGCATTGTGGTACCCGGTCCAAGTCGTTGTCGGCAATGGCCTGCTCCACACCGTTCATTTCCTCTTCAAAGCCAGCTTCTTTCCAGTAGTTTCGATAGTTGGGCAAAAATGCATAGCTGGTCAGGGTTTTGCGATTCACCGCCATGGCCGCTGCTTTGTCATCGTTGATGCAGGTTGGGATCATATTGCCGATAAAGAAGTCATCGCTCGCGCGAGTCTCATCTTTTAACACCCCCAGAGAACTTGCCATATGTGAGCGCGCGCCATTCGCAAACACCATGCCTTGACCAATCTCCTCCGCCAGCTGAATCATCTTTTTGCGCAATGTCGCGAGCACAATTGGGGGCATATCACCCACTCTGGGCACCGCGTGTAAGTCTTCAACAAATTTGCGCATGTCGCCCAGTGGCTTGCCTTGGGTGATTCCCATGCGCGACATTGCGGGTGCGTGGCTGACACCGACGCCAAATCGGAAGCGACCGTTGGAGACTTCGTGGAGGAAACCGGCGGTACCGGCAAAGTCGGCGACGTTGCGGGTGTAAATGGGTGTGATGCTGGTGCCGATATCCACGCGCTCGGTGGATAATGCGATGGCAGTACACAAGGACAGGCTATCGCCCAGGCTGGGACCGTAAATCCCTGGAAAGCCGCGTCGTTCGATTTCCTGGGCCATCTCAATGATTTTGTGACGGCGCCCTGGTACAGCGGCAAGACTGACGGCTGGTAGTTGGGTCATAGGTTCCTCCCCGGAAAAATAGTAAGCGTAGTGTTCTAGAAAACGGTAAGGGTACTTTGGCGGTGCAGCGGAGGCAATTAGTCGCGTCGGCGAGTGCCAAACTTGGGTAGCGGTCGACGTCCCACCTCCCGGATCAGTTCTTCCCTCAGGGCCATCCGCTCCTGATCCCTAAATACAAAGGCGAGCACAATGCCGGCGACAAATCCGCCGATGTGGGCCCAGAATGCAACCCCTCCTCCGGTGCTGTTAAAAGACGCAAGTCCAGAGACCAATTGCAGGATAAACCAGTAGGCCAACATAAAAATCGCGGGTACGGATATGGTTGTAATAATGACGATGACAAAAATCAGCAGCTGAATCCTGGCTCTGGGGAAGAGCAGGGCGTAAGCGCCCATGACTCCGCCGATGGCGCCGCTTGCACCAACCATGGGAATGAGGCTGCTGGGTTCGGTGGCGATTTGGGCCATTGCAGCAGCAAGCCCACAGAGCACGTAGAAGATAAAAAATCTTATGGGCCCCATTACGTCTTCAACGTTGTCGCCGAAGATCCATAGAAAAAGCATATTGCCCAACAAGTGGAACCATCCGCCGTGCATAAACATAGAGCTGAACAGCGTGGAGGTGCGAGAATCCGCGGTCACGGCACACGCCCAGCGATCCCCCACGGGGAATTGAGTGCCCTGGGCAACCGCATTAAACAGATCCCCTGGAATCAGCGCATAAAGACAATAACTTTGTGCCAGCGCATCAGAATTGCCAAAACCCTGTACCGCACCCCAGACCACAAGGTTCATGCCGATCAGCATATAGGTCACTACTGGCGTGTGTACTGTGGGATTTTCGTCTCGGATCGGAAACATAGTCGTTTAGAGGCGCTATCTTGGCGGCAGTTCCGTGACATCTTCCCAGTCAAACCAG
Source organism: Pseudomonadota bacterium (assembly GCA_039028095.1). Classification (GTDB taxonomy): domain Bacteria; phylum Pseudomonadota; class Gammaproteobacteria; order Pseudomonadales; family Azotimanducaceae; genus UBA4421. The sequence continues at coordinate 35,414 of JBCCIU010000027.1, read as the reverse complement.
GCGCGACGCCCATGGCTTTTGATCATACTGCGCGCCTGGTCTGGATAATGGACGGTATCCCACGCATTTGCTTCTCCCCCCATCAGGTACACCAGATCTTCTTCACCCGAGTTGTGCATGCTGTGCGCCGGGGAGGGGGCGGGAAAGCCCATGAAATCACCGGCTCCGATCTCGATATACTCATCACCAATCCTGGCGGTACCTCGACCTTCTAACACATAGATAAATTCTTCATCCCCGTCGTGGAAGTGATGGGTGGTTGAATCACGACCGGGTTCCAGGCGCACCAGGTGTACACCGATGCGTTGCATCCCGGTTTCGGGGGTCAAACTTCTGGTATGGCGTACAGCGTTGTCGTTGAATTGATGTTGCACAACTTTCTCTGGCATCTGGGCGATATCTGTTGCGCGCTTGATGTGAGGTGACTGTGGGTCTGTCATGGTTGCTGGAACCTCAAGGATTCAAGAATTCACTGAGCCTTGCCAGCAGGATCTGGTTCTGTTCCGGCGTACCGATGCTGATACGTAGCTTGTTGTTCAGTTCTGGCGTATCAAAATAGCGGATCAAAACCCCAACATCTTTGAGCTGGGAGTAGATTTGTTGCGCCGAGAGCGGCGCATCTTCGCTGACCGTGGCGAGCAGAAAATTAGTATGGCTCGTGGGGCAGTGCAGCCCCAGCTGCCCCAGATTTGCTGCCAGCATGTCCCGGTCTTCGCGCACACGCTGCCAGGTGTCTTGGGCATACGCTTGATCTTCGAGCGCCGACACGCCCAACGCCTGGCTGATGTGGTCGATGTTGTAGCTGTCTCGAGTTTTTGTAATCAGCGGGTCGATCAGGTTGGTATTACCCAGCAGATAACCCAGTCGCAATCCGGCCAGGCTGTAGCCTTTACTGAAGGTCCGCAGAATCAGGACGTTGTCATGATCTGCAAGCAATTGGGTGGCATCGTAGTTCTGTGTTGGTTCGACAAAGTCAGCATAGGCCTCATCGATTAACAGGACACCGTCCAATTGTGCGGCGATCGCGGACAGTTGGGAAAGAGAATGTAGAGTGCCGCTCGGTGCGTGCGGGTTAACCAGGCACGTTAACTGTACTTTCTGGCTGTTCATCTGTTGGGCCAGGTCTTCGGGATATGACCAGTCCGACTCGATATCTACCTGGACAATGTTTGCGTCCTGTATTTGGGCGAGTACCGAATACAGTGAATAACTGGGATTGGCCATACCAAACCCTGCGCCAGGCTCGACAAAGGTAGTGAGCGCCAGACGCAACCCCTCGTCTCCGCCGTTGGTCACGATCACCTGATCGCGCGTGAGGTTGTGCAGATTGCTAATGACATCGCGCAGTGGATCTGCCGTCGGTTGGGGATAGACCCGTAAACGAGCCATATCCAACTGGGCAAGCGCATGGGTGACTTGCGGGCTAGGCGGGTAAGGGTTCTCGTTGGTATTGAGTTTTATCGTCCGATCATCATCGGGTTGCTCACCCCAGGTATAGCCCTGCATGGCCTTAATATTCGGCCGCTCATATTGACTCATGATGCAGTCTCTTTCGGATCTTCTTCGGCTTGTGTTAGTGTCTGCGGGTCAGGCTCAGGCAGGGCATCCGCGGGTCCTAAAAGGTGCGCAAGCCACTCGGTGCCCGGGTTGGCTTCTAAGGCGATTTTGGCGGTCATGGTGAGTGGTACGGACAGGAGCATACCCACGGGTCCGAGCACCCAACCCCACACCACCAGGGATAAAAATACAACCAGAGTGGAAAGCCCCAGGCCTTTACCCATAAATCTAGGTTCGATGGCGTTGCCCATCACCAGGTTGATCACGACAAAACCGATCGCCACAGCACCTGCCGAAGCGGGACTCAACTGGACTAGCGCTAACAGAACCGGGGGTATGGCCGCGATGATCGAGCCGATTGTGGGGACGTAGTTCAACAGGAAGGCCAATAGGCCCCAGAGGATTGGAAAGTCCACGCCCAGGATCCACAGGAACAGCGTTACGACCATGCCGGTTGCGGCGCTAACCGAGGTTTTGATGGCGATATAGCGATTCACGTTCTCCGCAAAACGGGCAAAATGAGGAAGATCGCGGTCTGGGTCGCTGAGGATATCCGTAAGCTTGCGTGGGAAGCTGGCGGCTTCGGCCAGAATAAAGATGACCGTCAGGACAATCAGAAAGCTGTTACTTAAAACCCCACCCAGAGTAGCCAGGGTGTTACCCGCCATCTCCAGCGCAGTGCCGGGTGAGAAGTTACCCAGGATAGAGCGCAGGTCTATCTCAAGCCCAAGTGGTTCGATGATGGGTTGTGCAAAAGCGATCAGATCTGCTTGCACGTTCAACAGGCGCTCTTGATAAAGAGGTAACTTCACGCCGAACTGAGAAGCTGATTGAGCGACCAGGGCGCCCAGCAAAACCACCAGCACAATCATGGAAATAATCACCGCCGGCAGGCTGATGGAGGAGGGCATACCCCGTCGCTGCATCCAGAACATAGGCGTGGCTGCGATCGTCGCGATAAAGGTGGCCAGTAAGAACGGCACCATCAAATCCTGGGCAGCTTTCATGCCCGCAGCGATGATGACCAGTGCAGCCGTGATGAGAATGCCGTTACCGCGAATGTGGAGTTGAGTAGACATGTGGCAAACTTACTTGAATGGTTGGCGATTAGCGAGACTGGGAATTTCCTGCCTCACTTTGGAAACTTGAGCAGGTTCAATATCCGCTGTGATATAGCCGTCTCCGTCAGACAATTCGGCAATCACTTTGCCCCATGGATCGACAATCAGACTGTGACCATAAGAGGATCGGTGCTCGCTATGTTGACCATGCTGAGCGGGTGCCAGGATGTAGCACTGACATTCGATGGCCCTGGCGCGAAGCAACGCATGCCAATGCAGCGCGCCTGTAGTGGCTGTGAAGGCTGAAGGTACGGTGATGGCGATTGCGCCCAGATCGATCAGTCGTTGATAGAGCTGGGGAAAGCGTACGTCATAACAGACGGTCAGACCCAGACGCCCTAGTTGGGTGTCAACGACAACAGCGGTTTCTCCTGCCCCGGTCTGTTTTGATTCCTGCAACTTCGGTCCATTTTCGATATCCACATCAAACAGGTGAATCTTGCGGTATTGAGCGAGTATCTCGCCGTCTCGACCCAGGTAAACGCTGGTGTTGAAACATCGCTGTTCGTCGCCTGGCATGCGTTCGTGAAATCCACCGAGCAAAAGTTCGCAGGACAGTTCTCGGCCCAGCGCCTGGCATTGCTTGAGGATTGGACCACCCGCCGGGAGATCTTCCAGTATCTCAACCTTGCCACGATGGGAACCCAGATAGGCGAATGCTTCAGGCCACATTACAACATCGGCACCTTCAGCGACCGCCTGTCGGGTGTATTGCTCAAGGGTGGCCATATTTTTTTCAACGTCAGTGCCGGCGCAGTGTTGCACCAAGGCAACCCTGGTTGCATCAGGAGAGATTTGATCGGACATGTCACTAAGGTCCCAAAGGGCTTTAAGGTGAATAGTTTACGAAATATCCGGGAGCGTGCAGTCCACTTTGATGCCCAGGTATTCTTCGATGGGCGGCAGGTTAAATGCGTCATCTTCAGAAACGAAGCTGATGGCCGTGCCCGTTGCGCCTGCGCGCCCGGTTCGACCAATGCGATGCACATAGTCTTCCGGATCCTCTGGCAGTTCATAGTTAATGACGTGGGTGACACCATCGACGTGTATACCGCGACCGGCGACATCGGTTGCGACCAGATACTTAAGGGAGCCGTCCTTAAAACGATTCAGGGTAGCCAATCGTTTACGTTGGGGAATATCGCCTGCTAATGCCTCACAAGGGATGTCATTTTTGCGTAGATGTTGCACAACGCGATGAGTTTGATCCCGTCTGTTGGTGAAGACGATAGCGCATTTGTTGGCTTCGTCCGAAAATAGCTGCACCAACAGTTCATCTTTCTGGTCACTGCCCACCATCCAGAAGTTCTGGTCAACCGTATCTGTGGCCACACTTTCCGGTTCGATCACGATGTGCATGGGATCTATGGTCCAGGAATCAGCCAGTCGCATGACGTCTTCGTTGAACGTGGCGGAGAAGAACAATGTCTGCCGGTGACGCTTATGGGGAGTTTGGTAGACGATGCGACGCACGTCGGGGATAAAACCCATATCCAGCATGCGATCCGCTTCATCGATGACAAGAACCTCCACATTGCGTAAGGAGATAGAATTTCGGTTGAGAAAGTCGATCAGCCGGCCGGGGGTTGCGATCAGCAGGTCAACTGGCGCTTTTTCCAGTTTGTCCTGCTGTTTGCCGATATCCATGCCACCTACGACACAGACGGTCCGCTCATCCATGTACTTAGACAGTAGTTTGGCATCGTCTTCGATTTGCAGGGCAAGCTCGCGTGTGGGTGCCAGAATGAGGGCGCGGGGATGTCCTTTAGCTGGTTCTGCCTGGAGTGGTTCTTCCCAGAATCTTGTCAGCACCGAAATTAGAAAAGCAGCTGTTTTTCCCGTTCCGGTCTGAGCCTGTCCGGTGATGTCATAGTCTGACAGGGAGTAGGGCAGGGCTTGTGATTGTATTGGCGTGCAGGATTCATAGCCGAGTTTGTCTATGGCCCGAAGAATGGGTTCGGGTAAAGCAAAATCTTTGAAGTTGGCATTCACGCTCGATGCTTGGGTATCAGGCGATTCGGTATTTTGCGAGGTGATGGTGCTTTCTCCAGTATGCAGCGTTGTTAAGCTGCCAGTTTTTTGGCCGACGCCAGTTTTACACACAATGTAAGAATACGCATTGCTGCCTTGAGTTCGTCCAATGTGGCGAAGGTTGGGGCAATACGCACATTTCTGTCCTGAGGGTCATTGCCATGAGGGAAGGTAGCGCCCGCCGGGGTCAGCGTCAGGCCAACTTCTTTCGCCATATCGATCACCTGTGTTGCCAACCCGGGTAACAGATCCAGGGATATAAAATAGCCACCCCGGGGGTTGGTCCACGTCGCGATATCTAAAGCACCCAATTCTTCTTCGAGGATCGACAGGACAATCTCGAACTTGGGTCGAATCAACTGCGCATGGTTCTGCATCTGTTGTCCGACTCTGCCTTTTAAGAAGCGCGCATGGCGAAGCTGGTTTACCTTGTCCGGACCGATCATTTGGTAGCTCATATGTTCTTCGAGCGCGTTAAGCACTCGTTCGCTACTGGCGATAAAGGCGATCCCGCCGCCTGCAAAAGTGATTTTTGATGTGGAGCCAAATTGGACCATGTGATCTGCAGTTTGCGCACGATCCGCTGCATCAAGTAATGAAGCCAGGGTATCGCCCGGAAACACCAGATCGTGCACAGCGTAGGCGTTGTCCCATAGAACAATAAAGTCATCCGCCGCCGCAGCGTCAGGTAGTTGGGCTATTTCATCGACGACCTGGTCGCTGTAGGTGCAACCGGTTGGGTTCGAATATTTGGGCACACACCAGATGCCTTTGATTTGTGGATCAGCGGCAACCAATGCTCGGGCCTGGTCCATGTCTGGTCCAGTTTCTGTGATATCAATATTGACCATCTCGATACCCAGGGCCTCGGACAGGACAAAATGGCGGTCGTATCCCGGTACCGGAGTCAGCAGTTTTACCTTGGATCGGTTCCAAGCACGGTGATCACCCCACAGCCCATGTTGCAGGGCTGTGGTCACTACAAAATGCATGAGCGTCAAGCTGGAGTTGCCACCGGCCATCACGTTGTCTGCTGGAACCCCCATAATTTCTGCGCCCAGCGCCCGCGCTTCTGGCAAGCCACGTAGCCCGCCATAGTTTCTGACATCGGTACCGTTCTCACTCAAGAAATTGCCGCCGATGGCGTCTTCAAGGCCATTGCTCAGATCCAATTGATCAGCGGCCGGTTTGCCCCGACTTAAATCCAGCGACATCTTGTTGCTCGCCACCAGGTCATAGTCCTGCTGTAGCTGGCTGACTTCGTTGGCGAGTACAGAGGCTTCTAAGCTTGCATAAGCGTCGGTCATAGCCCGGTCGCCTCGTCCGCACCGATCATAATGTTCAGACACTGCACCGCTGCGCCCGCCGCACCTTTGCCTAGATTGTCGTAACGAGCCACCAGCAGATAGTGGGAATCGCTGCCAAATACAAACAGCTCAAGCTGATTGGTGTCATTACAACCCGTGGGATTCAGGTAACCGCCAAGATCCGCGCGATCCCCATCAATCACTTTTACAAAGCGCTCGTTGGCATAGCGGCTGCTCAGACATTCGACGATGGCAGCTTTGTCGCCTGTGACTTCATCAAAAAACAAAGGTACATGCACGAGCATCCCTTTGTAGTAGTGTGCCACGGTTGGGGTGAACAGTGGCGTGTGGTTGAGGCCACTGTAGAGCTGCATTTCTGGCAGATGCTTATGGTTCAGGTTGAGCGAATACGTCTGGCTGTTCAGAGTATCTGCTTGTGCTGGAGCCCAGGCTTGCTGGGCTTCGATCATTTGCCTACCGCCGCCTGAATATCCGGACACCGCGTGTACTTTCAGATTGATGTTGGCGTCTACCAATCCTGCGTCGATGAGTGGACGCATAAATAGAATCACCCCCTGGGGATAGCAGCCGGGGTTGGAGACGTAGGTGGCTTCGCGAATTTGCTCACGCTGGTTGGCGTTCAGCTCCGGCAATCCATAGGCCCATTCGGGGTCCGTGCGAAATGCGGTGCTGGCATCGATGATTCGTGTTTCACCTTGGGCTAAAGCCACTGCTTCTTTAGACGCAATGTCAGGCAGGCAAAGGATTGCCACGTCTGCAGCTTGCAGACCGCCCTGACGAGCCTGTGGGTCTTTTCGCTCATCCTCTGACAGATGCGTGATGACCAGGTCACGACGTTCTCCCAGGCGCTCGGTGATTTGCAACCCCGTGGTGCCAGCCTGGCCGTCAATAAATACTTTGGTTGTGTCTGCAGTGGTCATGTCCGCGCTTAAGAATGTGAGTGATGCAACATAAATGGGCGCGGCATTCTACGCTGTTTTCTTATTCGCTCAAAGGACTTTGAGTGCAATTAAACTTGATAAATCAGCGGGTTATCGCGGTTGTCGCCTGACGCCAGAAGCCGCGTAACAACCACCATGTCAAATAGGCGCTGGCGATTGGCAGCAATAAGGTCTGCAACAGGAAAATCACAATCAGCAAAACAATGTCCTCGACGCTTGAGGCCACTTTGTGCTGCAGACGTTCCAGGCGCTGCTGCAGGTCCAACTGCTCGCTGGTTGTATTCAGCAGGTTTTTTGCGCGATCAATAATGCCCTGATCTTGTAATTCGTTCAGGTCGGCGTGGTTTTGCTGATCTTGCACTGATTTTGCTTCTAACGATGCAGTTTCCAATCGTTCGATGGCAGCAACCTGACGCTGCTCCAACAGGCTACCGTCTATCCAATTCGTGGCTAACAACATCACAGCCAGGAGAAACCGGAGCAAAACGATTGCGCCAACCAACTGAGCTAAGACCTGCATGGCAGAGGGCCAACGCCGTGCAATCTGAGCCCTGGGCCACCACAACAAGGTCAGGTAGATGATTGCGGCCCCAGTCAGTAATGCAGACAGGGCGGGTGTCAGGACCATTTCACCCATCAACAGTTGCAGGCTCAAAGACACGCTGGCGATCAAAGCAAGTACGGAAAAGCGTTCGATGAGATCGTTGAGGGGATCCAGAACTTCGCCTAGCGTCAGCGTAACACCTACGCCAACCGGAGAGATTGCAAGCTCTGTTCCCTGAGCGACAGAAATGACGCCGTTAAACACGCGTGCTATGGCAGCTACCGCCAATGCTTGTTTGAAGTTTTCGCTGGTGGCATCTGCTGCGGGTTGATCCAGGGTTTGAGTCCACGTCAACGTGATACTGGCCAGCAAAGCAAGCGTTACGATCCAACGCCAGAGTGGCCGGTTGGATGATCTTGGCTGAGAGAATTCTTCAGTCAAATGGGCATCTCCTCACGCGTTCCATGGTAAGCGCTCCAGGGTCTGTAGCAATGGTTGATCGGGATTGAATCGCCGCGCCTCGTGGATAAATCGAAGCGTTCGGAATCCGTCAAACCACTCGCGTAGTACATGTGCTCGTTGACTCTGGCTTCGATACTTAGCATGCAGGGTGTTGTGCAACTTGTCGAAGCCGAGATCGTGGAGTAATTGTGAAGCTTTCTCCGATAGAGCAAAAGGCTCTGTGGATTGAGCCAAACTTGCTAGTTCTCGAAGCGTATCACGCAATAGGACAAAGCTATTGGGATGATAGCTCAGATAGGTTGCTCCGCTGGGATCCAGTTCAAGTAGTTGCACTATTTTGCGCAAAGCTGGACCCGTTCCGAAGGGTACTCTGGCAGAGTCGCGCGCCTGAATTATGAGTTCCACTGTGGGTTCAAAGCGCACCTCATCGACCTTGGCGATCTTATTCAATAAATAAAAGTCCTCAGCCGCATTGCGTTTTGGATATCCGCGAACTCGGGCGTAGCTTTCTGCGTGTACAGCAATCGTGCTACCTAGCGTGGGAAAGGCATAGGTCGAGCCTGCCCAGGCGAGCCCTGCGATGTAGTAACTCATATGTGCATCGTAGAGTTCGGCTGCCTTTTTTATGGCCTGCGCGTTTGGGCCTGTTTTGGGTGCAACGTGTTGGTGTTTAAAGACTACCGCTCCGGTGCCTGGTGGGGTATGGAAGTATTCACGGGGCAGTAAGACATCTGCATCGGTTTGGAATAGCCAGGGACTTTTAATCCAACCGTCTTGATGCAGGGCCAAGGCGGTGTCGGTTCCAATCTTGCGTGCCAAGCCGACGCCCTGCCTGCGCGGCAGCTGAGCCTGCGTGCAGTGATCCAGCACCATGGTCGCCGGCCGACCGTCCAATGTGCTGGTCAGGTGTTGCGTGCGACCCAGGGCATCCAGCGGTGCGTCATCTGGCGCGTTGACCACTGCGATGGTCAGCACATCTGTTTTTTGGTGGTGGCTCAGCACCTTATCCAAACAGTCGGGAGATTCATCGTATATGGGTATCACCATCGCATATAGATAACGTCGTGGCGGCGTGGCGAGGGTTGTTGCCTGATTGCCATAACGAGATAGATAACTGGAAACCGTCATGCGGGAGGTACCGGATCAGTGCAATGCAGGCCTGAAAGGTTGAGCCAGCATGATCTCTCCCTCAATCAGAGAAAGTTCATGCAAGCGGCCGTGTACATCCATACCTTCGCAATGGCTTTTGGCCAGTTCTACAAACAAGGTCCAGTGACGGGCCTCACTGGCGGTAATGGCCTGGTAGAACTTTTTCAGTTCGGGGTCCGTCAGCGCATTGGCGATGAGGCCAAAGCGCTCCGCGCCACGACGCTCCACGACAGCTCCGACCAACAGGCGATCCAGGAGAAAGTTTTCGGTGCCGCGTCTTACACACCGGTTAAGTTCATTCACGTAAAGGTCTTTCTCATCCGGGCCTGGAACGACGCCCCGCTTGATCAGTAAACGCATGACCTCGCGATAGTGATTTAGCTCTTCCACTGCAAGATCGACCATCGCCTCAAGCAAACGAGGCTGATCTGGATAGTGCGCGGCAACGTTCATCGCCATGCCAGAGGCTTTCTTTTCACAAGACGCGTGATCGCTGAGAAACAGATTAAATTGCGTCAGCACGCCGTCAATCCAGCCATCGGGTGTGGCTGCAAACGGGACCTCGTTCAGGGATAAATCTGATTCAGCCATTGAGCGATGTCGTTGATTTCCTGTGGACAGACCTGGTGTCCCATGGCGTATTCATGCCATTCCAGTTTGTAATTCAAACCGATCAACGCCTCCCGAGAGGTGATGGCTCGAGTGATGGGGATCATCGGATCACTAAGTCCGTGGGCCATAAAGATCGGCGTCTCAACATTTTGAAAGCTCAGTCGTTCAGCCACGTTTTCATGATCATGCAGATACGTCGACAAAGCCATAATACCACGCAGTGGTTTGGTGTAGCTCAACCCCAGCTGCATGGCGATGACTCCGCCCTGAGAGAAACCAGCCAGGGTGATCGCATCGGTGGGGATCCCATTGGCTACTTCTCGTTCAACCAAAGCCGCCACAGCGTTTGCGCTGGCCTCTATATCGGCGGTGCCAGCTAAAGGTGCGCCCGGGTCGATGTCATACCAGCCTCGCATCTCCATGCCGCCGTTGATTGTGATTGGGCGTACTGGCGCATTGGGAAAAACAAATCTCAATGGCTGGTTCAGATTCAGCATCGGGACAATGGGTTCAAAATCGGTGGCGTCTGCGCCCAGGCCATGCATCCATATCACGCAGCCCGTCGGGTTCGGACCGGTTTCGGTTTCTAAGGTTTCCAGTAATTGCGTTGTCATAGTCTTCTTGGAGGTGACGGTAACTGCCAGCTTACCGCACGCCGAACTATTCATGAATAGCTAGCCGTTGCAGCTTGCGTGGGGTGTGAAGGGCGGATCAGGCTAGAATTTTCCCCACCAGGCACCGCATAATGGGTCATGAGTATTGATGATGGGCTGGATCGTGCCAGCTCCAAAGATTTGCGCGGCTTGAAGCCTGCATTGAAATTTATTCTGCCTTACAAGCGCCAAGTCGCTTATGCAAGTTTAGCCCTGGTGGTAACCGCTGCGGCAACGTTGTCTTTGGGCCAGGGTGTCCGCGTGGTGATTGATCAAGGGTTTGCCAGCGGGGAACAAAACTTTTTGTCCCAATCCTTATTCTTGTTTGCAGGCTTTGTCCTTGTCCTGACCATCGGCACCTTTATCCGGTTCTATTTTGTGTCCTGGGTTGGGGAACGCGTCAGCGCTGATATTCGCAAGGCGGTGTTCGGCCATCTGATTCGTCTGCATCCCGGTTTTTTTGAGGAAAACATTCCCAGCGAAATCCAATCCAGGATTACCACCGATACCACATTGCTGCAGACCGTTATCGGCTCTTCGGTATCCATAGCGCTCCGCAATATTCTGATGTTTGCCGGCGGAGTAATTCTCCTGTTCGTCACCAATGCCAAACTGTCCATGATAGTGCTGGCCAGCGTGCCGCTGGTGGTATTGCCAATTGTTCTTTTTGGCCGTCGGGTGCGCACGCTATCTCGCACCAGCCAGGATCGGCTGGCTGATGTAGGTAGTTATGCCGGCGAATCCCTGCGCCATATCAAAGTTGTACAATCGTTTAACCACGAAAAAGTGGATATGGACGCCTTTGATCAACGTGTTGACCTGGCATTTGAAGTGTCTCTTCAGCGCATTCGCTTTCGAGCCATATTGATCGCCGTTGTTATGCTGGTTGTGTTTGGCGCGGTGGCGACCATGCTGTGGGTAGGTGGACAGGATGTATTGGGTGGACAAATCAGCGCCGGCGAACTTGCAGCCTTCATATTTTACGCCTTTATTGTGGCGGGTTCGGTAGGCGCGATCAGTGAGGTGGTCAGCGATCTACAGCGTGCGGCAGGCGCGACGGAACGATTGATAGAACTGCTGCTGTCGCCCAGCGATATCCTGGCGCCTACAGAGCCCGCAAAAGTTGCTGCGGGTAACCATCATGTTAGCGTCGAAGATCTGGTATTTGCTTATCCCAACCGGGCAAATCAGCGGGTTTTACACAACGTTAGTTTTGCTGTCGCGCCCGGCGAGATGGTCGCCCTGGTGGGACCATCGGGTGCGGGTAAAAGCACGCTGTTTGATCTGCTGCAAAGGTTTTATGACCCGCAGGTTGGTCGAATTACACTGGGTGGCGAGGATATCCGCAGGCTGACTCTGGAGGATTTGCGCGCCCGTGTAGGCTTTGTCCCACAGGATCCGACCCTTTTCTCCGGTACTTTAGAATCCAATCTTCGTTATGCGAATGCGAACGCCGATGCAACCAAATTGCGAGAGGTCCTGGAGTTAGCTCACGCCTGGGACTTTGTGCAAAAGTTGCCTGACGGCCTGAATACAAGTGTTGGAGAAGACGGAGTAGGCTTGTCAGGTGGCCAAAAACAGCGCCTTGCTATCGCTCGAGCGTTGTTGTCCCAGCCGGATATACTGCTGCTGGACGAGGCTACCAGCGCACTGGATGCAGAAAGTGAACATCTGATTCGAGAGTCCATAGACGCATTAAAAGGGCGTATGACGATTCTGGTGATAGCCCATCGACTGTCTACGGTGCGACAGGCCGATCGAATACTGGTCCTGGAAGAGGGTCAGTTGGTAGGGGTTGGCACCCACGAGGAATTGCTGTCAGACAGCGAGCTGTATGCGCGTTTTGCAAAAATGCAGTTTGCGGCATAAATTCGCCGTAGAAACGATAGAGATGAGTAAATTGGTAACACCTGGTTAATTAGGTCTGTTGGCTTGTTGGCCAAGACACCATCTTTTTTCGCTTTACCTACTTATGAAAGTTGGCCGGAAGCATTTCGTTACAAAAAAACCTCTCTAAAGCTCCCATTTCTTAATTCGATTGGTTTAGAATTCGCGCCGGCTTCGCCCGCGCGAAGTACAACAATAACGACAATAAAAATTATAACAGCATAAAAGCACAGCAGATCCGGGGGTAATTCGTGGGACCACTAAGTGGATTTAAGATTATTGAACTTGCAGGTATTGGCCCCGGTCCATTCTGCGGCATGATGCTGTCAGACATGGGTGCGGAAGTTGTTCGTGTCGAACGTCTAACCAATGCCGACACTGCCCCAAAAGATGTGCTTGCGCGAAACCGCAGATCGGTTGCTGTTGATCTGAAAAGTCCCGAAGGTGTCGAAACAGTTTTACGTCTGGTTGAATCAGCAGATGCGCTGTTTGAAGGTTTTCGGCCCGGCGTAACCGAACGGTTAGGTCTAGGGCCGGATGAGTGCCTGGCTCGTAACGAAAAGCTGGTGTATGGACGCATGACCGGATGGGGTCAGGAAGGGCCCATGGCAAATGCAGCTGGACATGACATTAACTATATTGGCCTTGCTGGTGCACTCCATGCGATCGGCCGTACCGGTGAGCGGCCCGTACCGCCACTAAACCTGGTTGGTGACTTTGGCGGCGGCGGGATGTTGCTGGCGTATGGCCTTGTCTGCGGTATGTTGGAGGCTCAGAAGTCCGGAAAAGGGCAGGTAGTAGATGCGGCAATGGTAGATGGAACCGCAGCGTTGATGGCCATGTTCTTTTCGTTTGCAGCGTCCGGGTCATTTTCCGACCAGCGCGGCACTAATCTGTTAGATGGTGGAGCACACTTTTACGACACCTACGAATGTGCGGATGGCCGGTATATCTGCATCGGATCCATCGAACCTCAGTTTTATGCCTTGCTGATGGAAAAGGCTGAACTGCCAGAAGAATTCAAAGACCAAATGAATCCGGCCAAATGGCCGGAGCTTAAAGGAAAACTCACGGAAGTTTTCCTTTCGAAAAGCCAGGCAGAGTGGTGCGAAATTATGGAAGGCACCGATGTTTGTTTTGCACCAATATTATCCATTTTTGAAGCGCCAGAGCATCCGCATAACAAGGCGCGTAACAGCTTTCTTGAGGTTGATGGGGTCATGCAGCAGGCTCCTGCACCTCGTTTCTCCCGAACTTCACCCGAAATTTCCCATGGCGCTAGGATTCCCGGACAGGATACTGTTTCCGTACTTAAGGATTACGGCTTTAGCCCTGAAGAGATAGATGCCCTAGCGAAGGATGCGGTTATCGCATCTTAGTTACGGCATCACAGCCTGGCTTACAGCGACTAAAGAAAGTCGCTGCGAGCTACACCTGAACCCACATATTAAAAAATATAATAATTAGATAAAGAGGATCTCCAATGAGTGTTGAACTGCTAGACAATCCGCGTTTCCACGGTTTTCGTGTGCGCCGCCAAATCGACGGGAAAACCTTCCAGGAATATTTTTCCTTAAAGGCAAATGGCAAACGCCTGCGTGGTGCCAAAAGGGCTGAAGTGAAAGCGGTGGCTGAAGCGCGGGATGCAGAGCTTGCGGGTATGCAGCAGAAGAGTAAGGACAAAGCAGACAAAGAAATCCAACTGGATGAGACCGGTCAGGTTAAAGGGATTCTGTGTCGCGAGAAGAAAGAAAAAAGCGGCACCATGACACCGGTCTTTCAAGTCGGAATCATGTCGCGAGTGACAGGCAAGATCGTTAACACCACCGTGTCCATCAATAAGCATGGCATTCCTGGTGCCTGGGAACGCGCAGTAGAGTTTTACTGTCAGCACAAGAACATTTCTAAACGCTCCAAGGTCTACAAAGATCTACTTGCCCGCTGCCCTAAAAAAGCTCAAGTTACCCGGTTCTTAAAGGCATCTCGTTAAGAACAAAAAAGGCATCGCCATGAGCTACGCAGATGAGTATCAACGCGCTCAGACCGACCCCGAAGGGTTCTGGTCTGAGCAAGCCCAGCTTATCCCATGGACTAAAACACCTTCGCGAATACTTGACCAGGACGAGAATGGCGCTTGGCGTTGGTTTGTGGATGGAGAGCTGAACAGCTGCTACGTTGCCATCGATCAGCATGTTGCTGCGGGTCGCGGTGATCAGGTGGCACTCATCTACGACTCGCCCGCAACCGATCAGGTTCAGCAATACACCTTCGATCAGCTGCAGTCCTGGACTGCTCGTGTGGCGGGTGGGCTGCGTCAGTTGGGTGTAGAAAAGGGTGATCGTGTGGTGATCTACATGCCAATGATCCCTGAAACTGCAGTAGCGATGTTGGCCTGCGCTCGGATTGGGGCCGTACATTCGGTCGTGTTTGGGGGCTTTGCCGCACCTGAACTGGCAACCCGGGTGGATGATGCAACCCCCAAAGTTGTGCTCTCTGCCTCCTGTGGGATTGAGTTTGATCGGGTGATTCCCTACAAGCCGCTGTTGGATGAGGCATTACGCCTGGCTGAACATAAAGTGGCCCATGCAGTGATCGTGCAGCGCCCCCAGCTTGAGTGTGAGCTTACCGCACCGCGCGACATTGAATGGGGCGCATTTGAATCTGGTGCAGAACCTGCTGATTGTGTGCCGGTTTCAGCCACCGATCCTCTGTACATCCTGTATACCTCCGGAACCACTGGCAAACCCAAGGGTGTCGTGCGCGATAACGGCGGTCACGCGGTTGAGCTGAACTACAGTATGAAAGCAGTCTATGACTGTGATGTGGGAGATGTTTACTGGGCAGCTTCAGACGTAGGCTGGGTGGTTGGACACTCCTATATAGTCTACGGACCTTTGTTTCGTGGTTGTACAACCATTCTTTATGAAGGCAAGCCCGTTCGCACACCAGATGCTGGCGCTTTCTGGCGAGTTGTTTCTGAACACCGGGTGAGAAGTTTTTTTGTTGCCCCCACCGCCTTCCGTGCGGTTAAGAAAGAAGACCCGGATTGTGCACTTAAAGCGCAATATGATGTGAGCTGTCTGAAGTATCAGTTTGTGGCGGGCGAGCGTCTGGATCCCCCGACTTACCATTGGTTGCAGGAACATCTGCCGGGTATCCCAATAATCGACCACTGGTGGCAGACGGAAACCGGCTGGTCAATCTGTGCCAACATGGCTGGTATAGAGCTGTTGGAAACCAAGGCAGGTTCACCCACGCTACCAGCGCCAGGTTACGATCTGCGTATATTGGATGATGCCGGACAGGAAATGGGTCCTGGCGAAGAAGGTGCGATTGTGGTCAAAGAGCCACTGCCGCCGAGTAGCTTTCCTACCGTGTGGGGGGACCACGAGCGATTTGTGGACAGCTACTTTGCTCAATACCCCGGTTACTACCTGACTGGCGATGGTGGCTATCGAGATGAAGATGGTTATGTTTACGTCATGGGTCGAATTGACGATGTAATCAATGTGGCTGGGCATCGCCTGTCCACGGGCCAGATTGAAGAAGTGGTGGCTGATCACCCTGCGGTGGCTGAATGTGCCGTCATCGGGATTGCTGACGCCGACAAGGGACAGGTGCCCATCGGATTGATGCTGTTGAAAGACGGAATCAATATTGATCCGGCAAGTCTTCAACAAGAGCTGATACAAATGGTCAGAGATGGCGTGGGGGCGATCGCCAACTTCAAGCGGGCTATTGTTGTGCAGCGGTTACCAAAAACGCGATCCGGTAAGATACTGCGCCAGGTAATGCGCAAGATGGTTGATGGTGAGGCATATGTGGTGCCGTCTACCATCGA
Source organism: Pseudomonadota bacterium (assembly GCA_039028095.1). Lineage (GTDB taxonomy): Bacteria > Pseudomonadota > Gammaproteobacteria > Pseudomonadales > Azotimanducaceae > UBA4421. The sequence continues at coordinate 19,288 of JBCCIU010000027.1, read as the reverse complement.
CGATCCGGCTATAATTGATGAATTGAAAGAAAAACTCGCCAACGAAGGTTTTTGACGCGTTATGATCATTGTGCACGGTACCAGTCCCATCCGATCAGATTGCCGGGATCAAGCCTTGCAGCTGGCTCGACGGATGGCTGATGCAACCCGCACCGAGGTCGGCTGCATTTCTTATGATTTTTACGTGGGATTATCTGATCCCAATACGCTCATGCTCTTCCAGGAGTGGGAAAACATGGAGGCATTGATGGGTCATTTTCAGACCGATCATATGGAAGAGTTTCTGCAGGCACTGCCGGAGGTAGTGTCGGGCGAGATCACCACAAAGCGTTATGCCGTTCAAAGTGTTGATGAAGAAGAGACCATGGCTGAAGAGCCGCCCCCTACGATCCACTGATTTCTAATGCCCTGCGAGATCGAAGTAGAGCTGTTCCAGAACGAAGCACTTTCTGATGCGCTGGCGCGTGTGCCCGCGTTGCTCCAGCAAATCCCCGAGCTGGAGCAGATCTTTGATCTGGAAAATGCAGCAACCTTGATGTCGAACTCGGGGCTTGCGCTTTTTGCAACCGCGGATGGCGTAGCAGCCGGATTTAAGCTGGGGTACGACCGCTTTGGTGATGGATCATTTTATTCCTGGCTGGGTGGTGTGCTGCCAGACTTCCGGGGTGGGCACGTTGCCCAGCGTTTACTTGAGGATCAGGAAACCTGGGTCCTGCAGCAGGGGTTTCACGGCATCTTTGTGAAGACACGCAATCGATTTGTCGGGATGCGCATTCTGTTGGCGCGTAACGGCTATGGCATGGTAAACATGGAACCGCTCGCAGACCGCGGCAACAGCCGTTTGCTGCATTACAAAAAACTGCCTGGCTAATCCTGCAGTGCTACGCGCCGCGTTGCTCGCGTAGCTTGCGAGTCACCATTGTTGTTGTGCCTGTCAGTCCTACGGCAAAAAAGACTTCGCAGATGCCGAGCAGAGACAGCTCAGGATCAAAGGCCAGCATCACGCCGTGAATGAAGTATAAAAGACTGGCCAGGCACAAGATAAATGTACTGGTGAGGCTGCCCCGCAAAAATCCTGGTAGTGGTACGAGTAGTGGAATCAGCTGCACGATAAACCAGGCGATGTTGGTACCAGTGCTCGGGATGGGATCAAAAAAGAGCTGGCGCAATCCGGTCACAGCGACCAACGACCCCATCATAACCAGACTTAGGAAAAGCCAGCCTTGTACGTTGGCTCCCGGAAGAGAAGTCTCTGCGTCGTCGGATTTGTCTTTTTCAGCCATCTCTATTTACTCAGTTTTAATGCAAGATGTGCCAGTTGCCGCCCTGCGGCTTTGGCAAGTGTTGCCTCATGTGGCGAGAGCGTATCGCCCTGACTGCCCAGATGGGTTACCCCATAGGGCGTGCCACCGGTGGTTGTTTCGCTCAAAGCATCCTCTGAGTAAGGCAGGCCCTGCAAAATCATGCCGTGATGAAACAGAGGAATCATCATGCTGAGTAAGGTGCTTTCCTGGCCTCCGTGCATAGAGTTAGATGAGCCGAAAACGGTTGCGGGTTTCCCTACCAGTTTGCGGCCCATCCACAAATCCGCTGTTGTATCCAAAAAATATTTTAACGGGGCGGCGATGTTGCCGAAGCGTGTTGCGCTTCCCAGGGCCAGGCCAGCACAATTTGCAAACTCTTCTTTGCTGCAGTAAATCGCACCTTCTTCGGGAACCGGTGGGGCAGTGCGTTCCGTTTGCGTGCTGACTTCTGGCACGGTCCTGACCATCGCTTCAATGCCTGGAACCTCATCGACACCTCGCGCCATGTGCAGCGCCAGGTTTTTTGTCCCACCGGTCCGGGAATAGTACAAGATCAGAACGTAGGGCACTTAGATCAACTCCAACACATTCTCTGGTGGGCGGCCGATGGTCGCACGATCCGCCGCCACGACAATTGGCCGTTCGATCAAGATTGGGTTGTTTATCATGGCCTTCACCAGCTGATCGTGGGTGAGTGCAGCGTCCGCCAGGTTTTCTTCTATATATGCGGCTTCCTTCTTGCGCATCAGGTCTCTGGGCGAGTAGTCCAGCATAGATAAAATCTGATTGAGTGTGTTGGAATCAGGTGGGTTGATCAGATATTCAATAATTTCCGGAGTCGCACCGTGCTCCTCCAACAAAGCCAGGGTCTGACGTGATTTGGAACACCTGGGATTGTGGTAAATGGTGATATCTGAGTTTGCCACAGGAACTCTCCATCGCATGAAAACGTAAGATTGAATTGTGCACAGTAGGAGTTTTGCTCGATAATTTCTACATTGATTGATCTGAAGAGCTGCAAAATATGGCTGATCAGCCTGATTCCAAAAACCCGAAAAAAGCGCGAGGATTCGACGCTAACGGGCAAGGTGGCGTTGAACTACTTGTGCATAGCGCCTCGGTGGCCAAGTGGTATATGCAGCAGATGTGGCGCCAGTTTTTTGAACACGACTGTATGGCCGCAGCCAGTGCCTTGACCTATACCACACTGTTTGCTGTGGTGCCGATGATGACCGTGACCTACCTAATCTTCTCCCTGATTCCAGAGTACAACGACCTGGGCGAGCAGGTGCAGCAGTTCATATTTAACAATTTTGTCCCAGGCAGTTCAGAGATTGTGCAAGAGAAACTCTCCGAATTTGCACAGCGCGCCAGAGACTTGACCGCAGTGGGTTTGTTTATTCTTTTTGGCACATCGTTCATGTTGTTGATGACCATAGAAAAGAGCTTCAACACCATCTGGCATGTGCCAGAGCCTCGACGTGGTATGCAGCGCTTTCTGTTGTATTGGGGTGTTTTGTCTTTAGGTCCAATCAGCATTATTGCCGGGATTGTCTCCTCGGTTTACCTGATGGGCCTCGATCTGGTCCCTGATTTAGATCGGTTTGGGCTGGGCCAGACTCTGCTGGGTTATTTCCCGATACTAGTCAGCGTTGGCGGCTTCAGCCTGATTTATTACGCCGTACCTAATTGTCGGGTTCAGCTGAAGCATGCGGTGGTTGGCGGCGTGGTGACCACAATGGTGTTTCAACTGGCGCTGAATCTGTTTGGCCAGATGTCCAAGGGTTTTTCTTATAATGCCATCTACGGCACTTTTGCAGCGCTGCCGGTATTTTTGCTTTGGCTGTATTTTGTTTGGGTAATTGTGTTGTGTGGTGCCATATTTGTCCGGTCTCTGGCCTTGATGCGGCAAGATGATGAGGCTCGGGAGCCCATGATTATCAAGGCCACGCGGATCCTGCGTTTGTTACACGATGCTCACATGGACGGAACATCCATTACCGACCGTGACATTCAAGAACAAGTAGTCCTCGATCAAGAAGAGCACGACAAGATCTTTCGTGTCCTGCAAGATATGAAAGTTTTGGGACTGACAGATAACGAGCGGTGGACGCTGTCGCGCAACCTGAAAATGATCACCCTTTGGGATCTGTATTGTCAGCTCCCTGAAGGATTGGATTTAGAGAGTTTGCGAAAAATTAATGACCTGCCGCAAGTGGTTGAACCATTAAAATCGATCACTCAATTTGGTTCCAATGAGATGGCTGTGAGTCTGGATGTGGTGTTTACTTCATGAAAAAGTTGGTTTTGATTGTGTTTGCGTTGATCTGGATCGCAGGTTGTAGCCAAGGCAAGCAGATTGAATTTGCTGATGGCACCAGCACTCAAAGCACTCATTGGGACGGTCGTTGGCTGGTCATCAACTACTGGGCCGAGTGGTGTGGACCCTGCCGTCACGAAATCCCAGAACTGAATCAGCTGCACGAAGAGCGTGTGTCGCATGGGTTGGTGGTGCTTGGGGTGAACTATGATCGTCTGCAGGGCCAAGCTCTTACAGATGTGATCCAGCGTATGCAGATTGAGTTTCCAACGCTCGTGGTGGACCCTGATCAGGAATATGGTTATGACCGGGCCCAGGTCCTGCCGATGACGGTGATTATCGATCCGCAACGCCAGGTGCATGAAATCTTATCGGGGCCACAAACTGCGCAGAGCATTCTCGCGGTGACTTCTATCCAATGATGCTGGACACGCAAAGCTGCCGTCGCTGCAGTGTGTCACTGATACAAGCAGGCCTTTAGAGAATATCGAGCGCAGCTGGCCTGGAATTCTGGTACGTCCCCCCAGGCTTTGTTGCGCCAGGTGCGGCGCCACGCGGTCAGAACCTTGTCTGGATACTTAAGCCGTCCGTAACTGCCGTTGTAGCGCGCCAGCGCCTCAACCATGTCACCTTTGGCCACCTGCATGTAGTGGGCAAGGATCACGGTGCCGTAACGAATGTTCGTCTCGACGTGGGTTAGGTTGTCTTGGGGCCTGCCGATTTCGTTACGCCAGAATGGCATCACCTGCATCAGACCTTGAGCGCCCACCGATGAGATCGCGAAGCGGTTAAAGGTGCTTTCTATTTGCATCACCGCCAGCACCAGATCTGGATCAAGACCCTGACGCGTGGCCTCACCGTAAACAAATTTGAGCAGGTCCAAACGCTCGTCACTCTGGCGCAGGAACCGCTCAAGCCGCTGATCCGAAACCTGCAGCCAAACCGCCGCGTCAAACTTATCGATGTGCTCATGCTGGTCGGCCAAAGCCAGTGCAAGTTTTTCCCGCAGTGCCGGGTCAACCTGGGATTCGTCGGCCGCCACAGTGCATGCAATCTGGATGCCTGAGAGAAACACCCATGAGAGCGCTGAGGTGAGTTTACGCAAGTGCAGCCAGGGCGTCTTCAATGGACAGTTCGCTCGCTGAATCATCGGTACGCGATTTGAATTCGACGACAGAGTTTTTGAGGCCACGTTCACCCACGACGATGCGTTTTGGAATTCCGATCAGGTCAGCATCAGCAAACTTCACGCCGGGGCGCTCATCACGCTCATCAAATAGGACATCCACACCCATCGCCAGGCAACGCGCGTAAAGATCGTCGGCGGCGCCCTTTACCAACTCGGATTTCTGATAGTTCAAGGCAATGATGTGTACCTGGAAGGGTGCCAGAGGTACCGGCCAGGTAATGCCATCCTCATCGTGGTTCTGTTCGATGACCGCGGCCACCAGACGGGTGACACCCATGCCATAACAACCCATGACCGGAACCAGTGGTTTGCCCTGTTCGTCCAGCACCTCCGCAGACATCGCTTCGCTGTAGGTGGTCCCTAGCTGAAAGATATGGCCCACTTCGATACCTTTCAGGAAGTTCAGGGTGCCTTGATTGTTGGGTGCGGCTTCTCCTTCGACAACGTTGCGTGCATCAATGATCTGACCGTCGTCCAGGCTACAGTCACGCACCCAGTTGACGCCGGAAAGGTGTTGTCCGTCTTCATTGGCACCACACACAAAGTCGGCGATGGCCGCAGCTTCGATGTCTACCAGGTAAGGAATGTTGAGGTTTACCGGTCCCAAAGAGCCTGGGCTTGCGCCGCAGGTTTCGAGGATCTTTTCCTCCGATGCAAAGTTCAGTGGGGCAAGCACACCAGGTAGTTTTCCTGCCTTGACTTCGTTAAGTTCGTGGTCGCCACGCAGAATGATTGCGATAGGCCCTGTTTCGCCGTCAACCACCAATGTCTTTAGCGTCTTGTCAGCAGAAATATTCATCAGCTCACACACCGCTTCGATGGTTTTCTGGGTGGGGGTGTCTACTTTGGCTAGTTCGGCACCTGGCGCAGGCCGGGGTCCGGGTGGTGCGGACACCGCCTTTTCACGGTTGGCCGCATAGTCCCCGTCCGATGCATACACGATAGTGTCTTCACCAGAATCGGCCAGGACGTGAAACTCATGGGAGTTTGCCCCGCCGATATTGCCCGTGTCGGCCTCAACCGCGCGGAAGTCCAAACCCATACGGGTCAAAATACGAACATAACAGTCGTACATACTCTGGTAGGTCAGATCGAACGACGCTTGATCTGCATCAAACGAGTAGCCGTCTTTCATCGTGAATTCGCGGGCGCGCATTACCCCAAATCGAGGTCGGCGCTCATCCCTGAATTTGGTTTGGATTTGATAGAAGTTAACAGGCAGCTCTTTATAGCTTTGAATTTCACGCCGAAACACATCGGTCACCACTTCTTCATGTGTGGGTCCAAGGCAGAAATCTCGCTCGTGGCGATCCTGCATGCGTAACATCTCATCCCCCATTTTTTGCCAGCGTTCGGTTTCCTGCCAGAGTTCTGCAGGTTGAACAACGGGCATCAGCAGTTCCTGGGCACCGGTTTTATTAAGCTCCTGGCGAATGATTGCCTCGATTTTGCGCAAAACCCGAACGCCCAGAGGAAGCCAGGTATATAAACCACTGGCTAACTGACGAATCAGGCCAGCTCTCAGCATCAGCTGATGACTGATCACGTCAGCATCCGCCGGGGTTTCTTTGAGCGTTGGAATCAGGACTTGTGATTGCTTCATGTTGTTCGGATATAGATTTTGGTTGTTGTGGTTAGTTTAAAGCTGCATGGACAAGCAGACAAAAAAAAGGCCGCTTGGTTGTGCGGCCTTTTCGTTGCTAAAAGTGAAACAGATCTTAGTTGATCATGTCCTTCAGCTTTTTCAGGGCCGTAACACGTACGCGTGTCGTGGCTGGCTTGGCCGGGATTACAATTTCTTCTCCGGTAGCCGGGTTTCTGCCCATGCGCTTCTTGGTCGCAGGTCGCTTTGCTGCTTTGATCTTCAGAAGACCAGGTAAGGTGAACTCACCTACAGCGCGCTTACGGATGTGGCGCTCAATCAGTGACTCCAGCTCATCCAGAACAGAACCAACCTGAGCGCGGCTCAGGCTTGTGCTTTCAGCAATCTCGTTCAAGATCTGGGTCTTGGTCATCTTCGAAGAAACGCCCGGCTTACGCTTAACTGCAGGAGCGGCAGCTTTCTTAGCTGGTGCTTTTTTCTTAGCTGGTGCTTTCTTCTTAGCGGCTGGTTTCTTGGCTGCTGGTTTCTTAGCTGGTGCTTTCTTCTTTGCAGCAGGTTTTTTAGCGGGTGCTTTCTTTTTGGCGGGTGCTTTTTTGCGGGTTGCCATGAACTAGTCCTTTTTTGGGTTGTAACAGCGCAATTCCTCACTCTCTATTCAATGATAGTCACCCGTTTGCAGCGGTGAACTATTGATGATTCAAGAGGGGTTTCGCAACGTCTCTCAAACAGTTGGATAGAATGTTTCTGGTTCAAACCGATAAAAAGCTTGGTTTTGGGTTGTCTTAAAGAGCTAACGCGTTGGTGTGCCAGTTTTTTGGGTAGCTTGTTAAGATAAAAAACCACCTAAAAACGCTGTATTTCACCGGGTAAACGCTCTAGTCCTTCTCTAAACTGCCTGTCGCCTTGCATTTTACAGGGTTCTGCGCCAGCGCAGTCCCATCCCTTGTCATCCTGTGTGAATCTTTCCAAGTCTGACGTGGCGCTTTATAGCTTATCGGTCAAAGGCTCGCAACAAAAAGTGTACAAAATTGCTGTATTTTTATTGGTTTTTTTAAGATCATGCGCCGCTCTTTTTATATGTGTGGTTGAGAACTCGACGATGCCAATCTATGAATATGTGTGTGAAAGCTGCGGGCATGAGCTTGAAGCGATTCAGAAGATGAGCGATGAGCCACTCAGGACCTGTCCTGCGTGTCAAATGGACGACTTGAAAAAGAAAATTTCTGCAACCGCGTTCCGGCTCAAAGGTGGTGGTTGGTATGAAACAGACTTTAAGTCGGGGAACAAGAAAAACATCGCGGGTTCTGAAGGTGGATCATCTTCATCCGGTGATTCGTCCTCCACGTCGAGTTCATCCAGCGATGCTTCTGGCAGTTCTTCTGCCAGTTCCAGCAACAGTTCGTCGAATAGTTCTTCTGGAAGTAGCTCGCCCAGCGATTAAATCTCCGGGCAATACAACAAATCAGATCTGGCAGCATAATTTTTGCTGCGGCAGTTTATAATACCGACGTTTCGACGTTCGTTTTCACGCGTTTATTGAGGAATACACATGCGTAGCCACTATTGTGGGGAAATCAGCACCGCCCAAGTGGGTGAGGAAGTAACAGTTTGTGGATGGGTCCACCGCCGTCGGGATCATGGCGGGGTGATATTCCTGGATATTCGAGATCGCACCGGAATAGTGCAGGTTGTGTACGACCCGGATACCGAGGAGAGTTTTGCAACGGCAGATTCGGTGCGTAATGAATTTGTTTTGTTTGCGCAGGGACTCGTGCGTCCGCGTCCCGAGGGTACCGTGAACCCGGATATGGCCACCGGCGAGATTGAAGTGTTGGGCAAAAAGTTGACCATTCTTAATGAAGCGCGCACGCCACCTTTCCAGCTGGACGAATATTCTGAAGCGGGAGAAGATGTGCGTCTGCGTTATCGATATATGGATTTGCGCCGTCCCGAGATGCAACAGCGGATGCGTATGCGCGCCCAGATCTCAAGTCAGGTCCGTCAATATCTGGAAGATAATGGTTACTGGGAGATCGAAACGCCGACGCTGTCTCGCGCAACTCCTGAAGGTGCGCGAGACTATCTCGTCCCCAGCCGTACCCATGCGGGTCAGTTTTTTGCATTGCCCCAATCGCCACAGGTATATAAGCAGTTGCTGATGATGTCGGGCATGGACCGTTATTATCAAATCGCGCGTTGTTATCGTGACGAGGATCTGCGTGCCGATCGGCAACCAGAATTCACCCAGATTGATATCGAAGCTTCGTTTGTCAGTACTGAAGAAGTCATGCAGCTGACGGAAGGCATGATCAAAGGGCTCTTCACCGATTTGTTGGATGTAGCGCTGCCTGAATTTCCGGTGCTCACCTGGACAGATGCGATGCGTGACTATGGCAGCGATCGTCCCGACTTGCGTAATCCACTTAAGCTTGTCGATATTGCCGACTTAATGCAGGCAGTAGAGTTCAAGGTATTCCAAGGTCCTGCCAATGATGCTCAGGGTAGGGTAGTGGCGCTGCGCGCCCCGGGTGGGAATACAATGTCGCGTAAAGTGATTGACGATTTTACCGAGTTTGTAGGTCGTTATGGCGCCAAAGGTCTTGCCTATATCAAAGTAAATGATCTGGAGCAGGGGGCAGAAGGCTTACAGTCACCGATTCTGAAATTCTTGCCTGAAGACGTGACTCAACAAGTACTTTCACGCGTTGGTGCACAAACCGGTGATGTGGTGTTCTTTGGTGCCGACAAAGCCTCTGTGGTCAACGATGCAATGGGTGCCCTACGCAATGAGCTTGCGGCAGAGCTTGGGCTGGTCGAAGACGGCTTTGCGCCATGCTGGGTGGTTGACTTTCCCATGTTCCACCAAGGGCGTGAAGGCACGTTGGGTGCTGAGCACCACCCCTTTACACAACCCACCTGTACACCTGAGGAATTGACTACCGAGCCGCTGGCGGCAAAAGCGGCGGCTTATGATGTGGTAATGAATGGGTATGAGTTAGGCGGTGGCAGCTTGCGAATCCACGACCAGTCCATGCAGGCAGCCGTGTTTGAAGCATTGCAGATGGGGCAGGAAGCACAGTCCAAGTTTGGATTCCTGTTAGACGCACTACAATTTGGTTGTCCGCCTCACGGTGGGATTGCGCTGGGTTTGGATCGACTGGTGATGTTGATGACGGACAGTACATCTATCCGGGAGGTGATCGCCTTCCCGAAAACTCAAAGTGCGGCTTGCTTGATGATGTCTGCACCAAATACGGTGGATGAACATCAGTTAAGAGACTTACACATACGTCTGCGTCAAACCGAGGGAAGTTAATTTATGGCAGGTCACAGTAAATGGGCCAACATCAAACACCGCAAGGCGGCTCAGGATAAGAAACGCGGCAAGCTGTACACCAAAATCATTCGTGAGATTACGGTAGCGGCGCGTTTAGGTGGCGGGGATGTCAACGACAACCCTCGACTGCGTGCGTCCGTGGATAAAGCGCTGGGTGCAAACATGCCGAAGGACACCATCGAGCGAGCGATCCAGCGAGGTGCGGGCGGCGGTGATGGCAGCGATGTTGAAGAACTGGTGTATGAAGGATACGGACCGGGTGGGGTTGCCATCCTGGTTGAAGCCATGACCGACAATCGCAATCGTACTGTTGCTGAAGTTCGACATGCGTTCAGTAAGTACGGCGGTAATCTGGGCACTGATGGATCAGTTGCCTATCTCTTTAACAAGCAGGGCGTGGTGAATTTTGCACCCGGTGCTGACGAAGAGCAGATTATGGATGTGGCACTTGAGGCGGGTGCTGAAGATATCGATGCAGAAGACGACGGTGCGATTACCGTCACCACGGCCTGGGAAGATCTCTCTTCGGTGGTTGATGCCTTGAAAGCCGCGGAAATGGAGCCGGATCATTCCGAAGTGACAATGATCGCATCCACCACCACCGACTGTGATGTGGACCTGGCACAAAAAGTACTCAAGCTGATCGACGCCATCGAAGAGCTGGATGACGTTCAGGAAGTGTATACGAACGGCGATTTCCCGGCCGAGGCCTACGAATAGCACAGACAGCAAATACAGGAAGAAACAGATTTGCCCAAGCGGCGTATTCTAGGTATAGATCCCGGCTCCAGACGCACCGGTTATGGCATTGTGAGCTACGATGGCAGCCAGACCCTTTTTCTTGAATGTGGTTGCATCACGACAAAAACGACCACCCCTGCCAATCGTTTGGGTGAGATTTTTTCTGGTGTACGATCGTTGATCACCGAGTACGCGCCGGACGAGGTCGCCATCGAGCAGGTTTTTGTTTCAAAGAACGCTCAGTCAGCCTTGAAACTTGGGCAAGCCAGGGGCGCTGCGCTTGTCGCTGCGGTAGAAGCCCAGTTGCCGATTTATGAATATGCGGCGAGACTTGTCAAACAATCGGTTGTGGGTACGGGGCGAGCCAGCAAGGCCCAAGTGCAGCACATGGTCCAGGTCGTGCTGTCTTTGTCAGCCCAACCAAGCTCAGATGCGGCGGATGCCCTTGCTATTGCGCTGTGTCATGTCAATACTCACTATTCCCAGCTCACCCGTTAAGTCCAACGCGAGATAAGCGACTTGATCAGCAGAATACAAGGCACTTTGTTGTCCATCGCCGAACAAACCATTGTGGTTGATGTAGGCGGGCTTGGGTATGAGCTGGAGGCGGCCACGTCGGTGCTCAGCCTGCTGCCCCAAATTGGGGACGACATTGTCGTGCATACCCATCTGGTTGTTCGGGAAGACGCGCATTTGCTGTTTGGTTTTGCATCTATCCAGGAGCGGGACCTGTTTCGCGCGTTTATCAAAATCAATGGCGTGGGTCCCAAGATGGGGCTGGCTCTGATCAGCTCACTAGACATGGGTACGCTGGTGGCTGCAGTACATAACAACGATGCTTCCGTACTGACCCAGGTGCCTGGCGTTGGGAAGAAGACAGCAGAGCGTCTGATGCTGGAACTGAAGAGCCGTATCGAATCGTTGACCGAAAACGGCACCGTACCGGCGCAAGTCGTTGCAGTGCAAGGCTTGGGTTCACCGGCAGGTGCTGATCAAGTGATTACCGAGGCTGAAAATGCGCTTCAAGCGTTAGGGTATCGTTCTGCGGATGCTGCGGCTGCGGTCTCCGCGGTGGCTAATCAATTTGCTGAACCCTTGACCGTAGAAGAACTGGTGCGTCAGGCGTTGCGCGGCATGGCGCGCCAGAATGGTGGGGGTTAATCATGAGTGTTGAACCAGATCGATTGATCTCTGCACAACCCGAAGGTGGTGAAGCGCGTTTTGATCGAGCCCTGCGACCTGAACGATTGCGGGACTATGTTGGTCAGAGCGAAGTAAAAGAGCAGATGCAGATTTTTATTGATGCGGCTCGAGGTCGTGGGGATGCTTTGGACCACACGCTCATATTCGGACCGCCAGGTCTGGGTAAAACGACGCTGGCCAACATCATTGCTAAAGAAATGCAGGTGGCGATCAAATCTACATCTGGTCCTGTGCTTGAAAAGCCCGGAGATCTGGCCGCCATGCTTACCAATCTGGACGAGGGTGATGTACTTTTTGTAGACGAAATACATCGCTTGAGCCCGGTGGTCGAAGAAATTCTCTATCCGGCGATGGAAGACTTTCAGTTGGATATATTGATTGGTGAAGGGCCTGCCGCGCGCTCTCTGAAGCTGGATTTGCCTCCCTTTACGCTGGTGGGAGCTACTACTCGTGCAGGTATGTTAACCAGCCCACTGCGGGATCGATTTGGTATTTTGCAAAGGTTGGACTTCTATCAGGTCTCTGAACTTGGCGAGATTGTTGTAAATTCTGCCGGCAAACTGGGTTTGCCGATTGTTGATGAAGGCGCGGCAGAGATCGCGCGCAGAAGTCGCGGCACCCCAAGAATTGCAAATCGATTGTTACGTCGGGTGCGGGATTTTGCTCAGGTCAAAGCCGATGGTACGGTATCGCAGAAGATTGCCGATGATGCGCTAAACCTGTTGAAAGTAGACAAACAGGGTTTCGACGGTATGGACCGACGGCTCCTGCAGGCGATTGTTGAAAATTTTGGCGGCGGTCCGGTGGGTCTGGATGCGCTCAGTGCGTCGATCAGCGAGGAAAAAGACACCATTGAGGATGTGATCGAACCCTATCTGATCCAACAGGGCTACCTCCTGCGTACACCTCGCGGTAGAGTAGCTACCGAGAAGAGTTACCTTCACTTTGGCATGCAGGCACCCAGTCATATTTCTGGTGAAGGTAAAAAGCCTGTTGCTCAGGATCTCCAACAACAGGGCCTGGACATAGGTTAACCAACAAGAAATCAAACGGAAACGGAGTCCCTTTGGCTGAACAGATTTCTATTTATGAACTGATAGCAAACGCCAGTCTGCTGGTACAGGCGGTTATGGCCATGCTGGTACTGGCGTCGATCATCTCCTGGATGATGATATTTCAACGCTGGTTGTTTCTCAGTCGCGCCTTACGAGAGATAGATTCCTTTGAAGACCATTTCTGGTCAGGGATTGATCTGCGTAAGTTTTTTAACGAGCTGGACGGTGAAGAAAACCTGAACGGTATCGAAACGGTATTTGTAGCCGGTTTCCGAGAATTCACTCGTCTATCAGATCAGTCTGGAGTCGATGCTGAAGCCATCATGCAAGGCGTACAAAGAGCCATGCGGGTGGCGGTTACCCGCGAAGAGGCGAGATTGGAAACTCATCTGCCGTTTCTCGCCACCGTAGGTTCTACCAGTCCTTATGTGGGATTGTTTGGCACGGTCTGGGGCATCATGAATTCCTTCCGTTCACTGGCCAATATGAGCCAAGCAACACTTGCGTCGGTGGCGCCAGGTATATCCGAAGCCCTGGTCGCAACCGCTATGGGGCTGTTTGCTGCGATTCCGGCGGTGATCGGTTACAACCGCTTTTCTGCCCGGGTTGAGGTGCTGATGAAACGCTACGAGGCGTTCAGTGACGAGCTGACAACAATCTTGCACCGCGCAGCACACGCAAAGAACTAGGAGACCATCGTGGCCCGTAGACGTAAACCAATGTCTGAGATCAACGTTGTACCCTACATAGACGTGATGCTGGTGTTGCTGGTGATTTTTATGGCCACGGCACCCTTGCTTACCCAAGGGGTGGTCGTAGATCTACCTCAGGCACCGTCAGAACCGATAGAGGAAGCTCAGGATGACCCACTGGTGGTGTCCATGCGTGCGGACGGGGCCATTTTCGTAAACCTGGGATTGCAGGATGCCGACGATGAGGGCACACGGGTTACCATATTTTCATTAGAAGAACAGGCTGGAAAAATCTTGCGTGCACGCTCAGATGTTCCAGTGTATATCAAAGCCGATCACAGTCTGGACTATGGGGAAGTAGTGTCTGTGATGACGGTGTTGCAGAAATCAGGGGCGGAGAGTGTGGGTCTAATTACCGACCCACCCGAAATTGGCAGTTAACTGACAGGTAAACAAGACCCCAATACCTATGTATGCGTTGCGTCAATATACGTTGCCTTTAACGCTGGCGGTGCTGTTGCACGCTGGTGCCGTGTGGGCGTTGATGCAGGGTTTTCAGCCTGAGCAGGACGCCAAGGCCTTTGCCAAGCCGCCGCCCGCTGTGATGGCCAATCTGATTGTCATGGAGCGCAAAGCCAAGCCGCCACCGCCGAAGCCAAAACCCGCGCCTGATCAGACCGCCGCGCAGAAAAAAATCCAACAAGAAGCACAAAAGAAAGCGCTGCAGGAGGCCCAGGCCAAAGAAAAGGCTCGCCAGGAAGCGTTGCAGAAAGAGGCGGAGCGTAAAGCTGCGGAAGAGGCCCGTAAGGCCCGGGAGCAGGAGGAGCGGCTGCAGCGTCTTAGTGAACTGGCCGATTCTTCTTTTGATCAGGCGATCGCTCAGGAATCTGCAGATTTGGATGCCAGTGATGACGATATTGTGGCGCAATCCTATCGCGCCAATATTCATCAGCTGGTTATAAAGAATTGGTCCAGACCACCCAGCGCTAGAAACGGTATGAAAGCCATGCTGCTGATGGAGTTGATCCCAACGGGAGATGTGGTGTCTGTTACCGTGACCGAGAGCTCCGGGAACGCGGCATTTGATCGTTCTGCGGAACAGGCGGTACGTCGGGTAGGCCGGTTCGAAGTGCCCGCAGACAATACGATATTCGAACGGCACTTTCGCAAAGTGTATTTATTGTTCCAACCAGAAGATTTATTGAGGTAGCTATATGCAGACGTGCACACGAATCTGGACAATCGTCGTGATGTGGCTTGTTTCTACAGCGGGTGTCTACGCGAACACCTTGGATCCTATTCTGATTGATCGGGGGGTGGACGAACCTACCCGCATCGCTGTTGTCCCGTTCCGGTTGGATGCAGCGCTCGACTCAGAAACGAATCTGTCTGACATCATCGCCTTTGATCTGGCGCGGTCGGGACAGTTTTCGCCCATCGAACATGAAAACATGCTGAGCTATCCGACCAGCCGGCAGGAAGTTTTCTTTCGCGATTGGCGCATTCTAAAGGCTGCCTATCTGGTGATTGGCCAAGCCCGCTCCAATGCAGATGGTTCGGTGACTGCTACTTTTGAGCTGTTTGATGTGGTGGCCGAGCGGAACATGGAAGAATTCAGCGTGACCGCATCGCGAGATGAATGGCGCACCATTGCACACAAGCTGGCGGATCAGATTTACGCAGAAATCACGGGCATTCGTGGTGCCTTTGCTACGAAGCTGATGTACGTGCTGGCGCAGAATTCGGGTACACGAGATGCAACTTACCGATTGGAGATAGCAGATTCGGATGGTGAACGCTCCAAGACACTGTTACGTAGCCGTGAACCCATTTTGTCCGCCAGCTGGTCGCCGGATGGGAAGCGCGTCGTCTATGTGACTTTTGAGACTGGACGGCCCACGATTGTGATTCAAGATGTAGAAGGCCCCTATCGGGAGCGGATTACCAACTTCCAGGGTCTCAACAGCTCACCCATATTTTCACCAGATGGGCGCAGTCTGGCCATGGTGTTATCCAAAGATGGTGACCCGGAAATTTTTGTCATGGATCTGGCCACCAGGCAGTTACGTCAGGTGACCCGGAACCGCGCCATCGATACAGAACCCAGCTGGTCACCCGATGGACGCAGTATTGTGTTCACCTCGGACCGGGGGGGAGCCCCCCAGATCTATCAACTTGAATTATCTACTAATTTTTTAGAGAGACTTACGTTCAAAGGTGACTATAATGCACGCGCTCGGTTGATGCCTGATGGCAAACACCTGGTTTTTGTGCATCGCAGAAACGGTGTGTTTCATATTGCATGGCAAGACCTAGAGCGCGACAATTTGCAAGTATTGACTGAAACCGCGTTGGACGAATCACCGTCACTCGCGCCAAACGGCACTATGCTTATCTATGCCACCCAAGACCAGGGTCGGGGTATACTAGCAGTGGTGTCCATTGATGGTCGGGTACGATACCGTCTACCGTCGTCGTCTGGGGATGTAAGGGAGCCGGCTTGGTCACCTTATCTTGATGACTAGTTTGTCACCGAGATATGTGGCTAAGGACCCAGTTTGGAATTTGGACAATAACAACAAACAAATTTGTGAACTGGTTTGAGTGTTGTGGTTTAACACTTTGATCTTAATGAGTGGTACTTAGAATATGGGTCGGGAAACCGATTCGAAAATAATCTGCACAAAGCTTAATAAGCTGACAAAAGCAACTGAGGAGAAATTGATGCAGACGACAAACCCATCCAACTTTATGAAGCTGATCGCTATGCTGTTTGCAGCATTTGTGCTGGCTGCTTGTTCAAGCACCGCCACAGATGAAGCGCCGGCCGCACCCCAGGATGATCAGGAAGCGGAAACTGCGCCAATTGCAGCGCCTGCGCCCGTTGAAGTAGAACCTTCCGATTTTGATGGTAATACCCCCCTTGATGCCAATGGGAACCCCTTGGATCGAACCTTCTATTTTGGCTATGACCAATCTGTTTTGAACCCTGCTGATCTGGCTGCATTGGAATTGCATGCGCAAATCCTGCGTCGTAACCCCGATCGCAGCGTTGTGATTGAAGGGCACTGTGACGAGCGCGGTACACGCGAATATAACCTCGCCTTGGGTGAGCGCCGCGCTGATGCGGTACGTGACTTCTTGTCCTCTGCAGGCGTGTCTTCCCGGCAGCTGGAGACGGTGAGCTATGGTGAAGAGCAGCCTCAGGATCCTGGCCACAGCGAAGGTGCCTGGCAGCGTAACAGACGAGCTGTGCTCTCTTACCGCTAATCGGTTTGCATATGCAGATTTGACCTGGTGTTGAATCTGTTAAGCCAGGAATCATTGTGAAAACGACCCTATACGCTGGGATATTAGTTGCTTTGTCAATCTGCGCGGGTTTGCCCGCGCAGTTTGCGTTTGCTGCTGTTCCGGTGGAGGAGTCAGTTGAGGAAACCGGTTCGACCGCTGATCAGCAAAGTGATCGCCGTCAGCCTGCTCAGATGCGTCCTAGAGATCGGGTGAGAAACCTGGATATTCCTGCGACGATTGAGCCCGGCGGCGCTTCGCCAACCATTCCGCCGACCATAGAGCCAAATCGAGCTTTTCAGAATGCGGATCAAAATCAGCCATCTCAGTCTCAGTATGCACAACCCACCCAGGAAGTTGGCGGTGGGCAATTGAGTCAGCTGTTCTACCAGCTGCAAATTTTGCAACAAGAAGTGCAAACACTGCGCGGACAGGTAGAAGAACAAGACTACGAGATCAAACGACTGCAGCGTGAGCAGAAAGAACAATATCTGGATTTGGACCAAAGAGTGGTCGCTCTGGTAGAAAATCGCCCTGCACCCGGTCCGGTGGCAAGCCGACCCAGCAGCCCTGCCTCAACGTCGGATCCTGGAGTAGGTGGCTCGCCTCAAACTCTGACCGAGCGGGAAGCTTATAAAGCGGCTTTTGACGCCATGCGCAACAGACAGTTTGATGTGTCGCTGAATGGCTTTCAGCAGCTGATTGGCGATTACCCCAATGGTCAGTTCACGCCGAACGCCTATTATTGGATCGGCGAGCTGCACCTGGCCGCCAACGGAGATCCCGAGCTTGCTCGGCAGTCTTTTGTGCAGGTGGTAAGTTTGTATCCTGATCATCAAAAAGCACCAGATGCGCTGTATAAGTTGGGTGTGGTGTATCAGACCCTGGGCGATACTGAAACCGCCCGTCGTTATTTAGACGAAGTTCAAAAACAACACCCGGATTCTGCAGCTGCGGGATTGGCTGCAAAATACGCAGCTGAACTCTAGTTCCCCTGAAGGCCAGGGGTAACACAATGTCTTCACTCAGAATTACAGAGATTTTCCTGTCCCTCCAAGGCGAAGCCAATACCGTTGGATGGCCTACTGTTTTTGTTCGGTTGACGGGTTGTCCACTGCGCTGTCAATACTGTGACAGCGCCTATGCGTTCTCTGGTGGTACGAAGATTCCCATTCTAGATATCGTCGAGCAGGTGCGTGACTTTGGTGTCTCGCGCGTCACTGTGACGGGTGGCGAACCGTTGGCTCAACCCGGTGTGCATCAGTTGATGACCGCTCTGTGTGATGAGGATTTACAGGTCTCTATTGAAACCAGTGGTGCGCTCAGTGTGGGGCAGGTGGACGAGCGGGTGGTGAAGGTGGTGGATTTTAAGACTCCTGACTCCAAGGAGGAACATCGCAACGATTGGTCCAATGTGGATCATCTGCAGTTCAAAGATCAGGTGAAGTTTGTGCTGTGTTCTCGCGACGACTATGAGTGGGCGAAAGCGCGCTGTGAGCAGTACAGTCTCTTTAGCAAGGTTGGTGATGTGCTTTTTTCCCCCAGCCATGAACAGCTGACCCCCACAGATCTTGCCAATTGGATTGTTGAAGATCGCCTTAATGTGCGCATGCAAATGCAGATGCACAAACTACTCTGGGGTGATGTGCCAGGAAAATGACAGACGCTAAAGCAGTGGTATTGGTGTCCGGCGGATTAGACTCCGCAACGGTCATCGCCTGGGCCCAGGATCAGGGATTTGATGTCTATGCGTTGTCGTTTGACTATGGTCAACGCCACTCAGCAGAACTCCAGGCTGCTCAACGTGTGAGTCAAGCAGCCAACGTTGTCGAACACCAGGTCGTCGCACTCAATCTCAGCCAGTTTGGCGGCTCTGCCCTGACGGATGCGTCGATTGACGTACCCACTAGTGATGACGGTTCACTGGCTGAGGGTATCCCGGTGACCTACGTGCCTGCACGCAACACTGTTTTTCTGTCCATCGCGCTGGGGTGGGCTGAGGTTTTGGGATCGCGCGATATCTGTATTGGCGTAAACGCAGTGGACTATTCCGGCTATCCTGATTGCCGCCCGGAATTCATCAAATCCTTTGAAGAAACTGCAAATCTGGCGACCAAAATGGGCGTTGAGGGAGATCGATTCACGATTCATACCCCATTGATTGACCTGACCAAAGCCGAGATTATCACGCAAGGGATCAAACTGGGTGTCGACTACGGGCTGACGGTTTCCTGCTATCAAGCAGATGAAGAGGGCCGTGCTTGTGGACAATGTGACAGCTGCCATATCCGAGCAGCCGGATTCAACGCCGCCAATATTGCGGACCCGACGCCGTATCAATAGGTACAAATTGCCTACAAATCAGAAGCTTGGATCACGGTAATTTTGCTTGAGTTGCGTAGCTGCCATGTCTACAATTCGCGCCTCGCTTTTGGGGGTAAATGATCCCCACACCCGCACGAGGGTCGTTAGCTCAGTTGGTAGAGCACCGGGCTTTTAACCCGTTGGTCCTGGGTTCGAATCCCAGACGACCCACCATCAAATCAATGACTTACG
>JBCCIU010000026.1:0-80194 GCA_039028095.1 Pseudomonadota bacterium | reverse complement strand
CGCGTTCCAGTTGTTCAAAACCAACATCCTTTTACCCGTTGCAAAACTTCATCCGCTTCAAATAGTACTGTCCGTATTCCTGGGGTTGCCAAATTCACTCGACGATTCTGAGGGATTCGGTCGAACGGCCGCAATGGGTCGATTTTTGACCTTCACTATTCATTCCTGAGTGTCCGCTTTTGCGGTATCCTAGATTCTACTTTAACTAAATCTTAAGCAGACATTCAAATGTGGGATGCCAAATGTCAGAGTTCGGCCAGGAGCGGAACTTCCAAATAGCTAGTCGCTTTCGGTATCTCTAGGAATACTCCCTCGCCTCACGTCGAACACAAAGTATCCCGCGATTACGATCCCGCCTGTTAAAACCAGGGTCGCAAACTCTGTCCACGGGATGTACCAAAGCTTACTGCGCGCGAACTCAGTGTATTGTTCAAACAAAGAATCGAAGGCGTTCAGATGGACAATCGCTACCAGGGAAAAGGCAATGGACCAGGCGAGATAGAGGCTGCTCACCATGAACATCTGTGCTCTGGAAAGCTTGGCTCCTATCAGGTAGACGGACGTGAGAAAAGCGAATGTCAGCTATATATATATTCCAAACGCGTTCATCGCACTTGTTGCGTGCAGATTTATAGATTCAATGAACTCTGCTTCGCTCATCCAAATAGAACGCCCACGTAATCAATCTTTCGCAAATTTAACAGGACAAGGGCACTTTGAGGAGCCGTTTTTACCTACCCTAACCTACGTTGACTTCTGCTTTGGGTTGTCTAGAGACCGTCATTTGCCTGATTTGAACAGCAGCTTTCTCCATAGCAGTCGTCCAAACCCGAGTTCTATCAGGCACTAATCGACAGATCAGGCGGCGGGTCGCTCTACCACCAGCATCAATCTCATTCTATCAACACGACGCCTTTCGGTGTTTCCAGCTCTACGCATATTCCTTCTCGTTCAGCAGCTTCAATAGGCACATCAATGCCAAGTTTTTGGTGAACTGCTGCTGTGTGTTGGGGATCCTTTGCTTTTACCCAAAGCCGAGATAAGGCCAGGCCTGTCACCAGATTTTCAAGATCTTCTCGATCACGCCATTCGATCAGGTAAGGAATAGAGATGTTGAAATTTTCACCCTCTAAACACCCTGCGCGATAAGTGCTTAAGTCAGCGTTATTCCACTCTTCGGCCGCACTTCCCCAAGGTTCGAATCGCTCACCCATCTCTTTCAGCTGCTCACTCGAACGATCCAGATCATCACTTCGTACATACCAGAGCAGCAATCGAGGCTTTCGAAGGCTACTCAGTAGCGAGTGCATATAGTGCTCTGGTCCGTTGTACTCAGGGTTCGGCCCATGAATTTCGAAAAAACGCTGGTGCCCAAGGCTTATGGCTGCCGCCAAGGTGGGGAACGATGCGTCGGGCTGCATCCCAATGTGTGCGGAGACGCCGGTGCGGTCTGCGAGCATCTCAACAGCCAGTTTGGTGTCAGGCACCCCCCAAAAAATATGATCTACCCATCCACCATCGGCTAAACGCGTAGCGATACTCATAGCACTGCCCTCGGTCCTGTTTCGATTCCTGGCTTGCACCTTACGTTGATAAAACGCTTTATCTTTATACTGGCAGTGCCTTAAGCCCTGCGCAATTTTTATTGAGGGGTCTCAATAAACATTTGAGCGACGTTATCGTTAGCGCGTTCTAACCAGTGACAAACGCGAGAGCATTAAAAGCGGCGCATGGCGAACTGAACGCTTCAAAACTCGTAGGCGAGTGAAGCGATGACGGTTCGCGACCTGGACGTGCCCACACGAATCGCCGCGAAGGCATCGGGGGTTACGCTCCCCTGGGTTAGCCGATAATCCTCGTCGAAGAGGTTAATCACATTAAGTTGAGCCTTCCAGCGATCACGCGTGAAGTAGGCCATGACACCAACTTCGATCCAGTCTTCATAGACGGCTCTGTTCTCACCGCTAGCAAACACGTCGTCCTGATAATTGACGCTGCCGCCGAAGCCCAACTGACCGCCGTAAAGCGGAATCTCGTAAAAGGACGCCAGATTGACGGCGTGTTCAGGCACTCCAGGAAGGGTTGTACCGTCCTCAAATCCGAACGTAAACGGACCGAACACAAACACTGTCCCGCCGTCGTTGATTTCGTTGTCGATATAAGAGTATCCGGCTTGAATACGCCAGGCATCGGTGATGCGCCCCACAACCTCAACCTCAAAACCACTGGACTCGTATTCGCCGATGTTGCCGAACCGTTGGTCAGCAGGCGGTGCAAATGGATTCACAATGAACGCAACGTCTTCTTCGACCACGTGATAGAACGTACCGGTGACCAACAGTTGATCACCATTCGGTTGCCATTTCATGCCAAGCTCCCATGACACGGAGGTCGTTGGGTCGATGGTTCGTTCGTTTAGATCGAGGCGCCCGCCAGAGGATGTATAGCCTTCGGCATAGCTGAGGAACGCCGAAAGTTCGTCGTTGAAGGAGTAAACGACGCCACCGCGAACGCTCACGTCGTCGTCTTCGAAGTCAGAGAGATTGTCTTTGTACTCCGAATAGCGGAATCCGGCGAGAACCGCCCAATGTTCATTCAAGGTGATGTAATCGAGAACGTTTATGCCTGTTTCCTCGAAGTCCGAACTGGTGTTTGGACCTGTGTCAACAAAGGTGAGGAGAGACGCGGGATCGCTTACTGGCGCGAATGGATTATTGACCGCATAGGTGTCCGTTACGATGTTGTAGAAGACTGTGTCGCTACTGATACGACCCCGACCTGAGACTTCGAACTCCTCGAAGGTATACGACGCGAGAATCTGGTGCTCCACAGAACCCGGACCTTCTATATCGATGTAGTTTTTTATCGTGTACTGCCGCACTTCGCCGGTGGAATCAGCGGTGTTTGCCGAGATGGAGACCAGGTTCTCAAAGGGTGTCCCCGCAGCACCGATAATGCCAAATGTTGGAGTGAGTGGACCGTTGTTCGTATCGAAGAATAGTTTGTCGTTCTCCGTGTCCTGGATAGTCGCTTCAATACGCCAGTTGTCCAACAACTGGTAGTCGACCATAAGGTAGGCGCGCAGGGATTCGGCTTCAGAGCGATCATTAAAGCCGGGAATTCCATAAAACTGATCGACATCTTGGTTCGGACCGTAGAAGTAGCCACCAAAAAGATCGCCGTCAAGCACCTGACCGCGTTCCTGAGTGTAGTCGTCATCGATGTACTCGATCCCCGCAACCACCGAGAACTGCTCGTTTGACCAGGATACGCTTGGGTTAAGTAGCAGACGTTGGCGATTGACGTGGTCGCGGAAGCTTTCCGAATCCTCGTAGGTGCCGACCAGTCGGTAGGCAAACGGACTGTCCGCATTGAAAGCGCCAGTGGTGTCGAACTCGACCTTGTAGAAATCATAGCTGCCTCCGAGCACCTCGATACTGGTATAGCGCTGTGCATCAGGGCGTTTGGTGACGTAATTGATCATACCGCCAGGCGCGCCTTCACCGTAGAGTAGCGCCGCAGGTCCCTTCAGCACCTCGATGCGTTCGAGATTCGCCGGTTCCGTCGATGGCAGGCTGGCCACGTTCAGTCCTGTGGCCACCGGGGCGCCATCTTTGAAGACAGAAGCACCAAAGCCACGAATTAATAAACTCTCACCGCCGCCGTTGTTGGTCTTCAGCCGCGTGACACCGGCCACGTTGCGCAGCGCCTCGTCGATGTTATTCACCTGTAGGTCTTGCAGCAGGTCCTGACTGATAACGCTTACCGACGCTGGGGTTTTGAGAATGTCGAGGCCAAGTTGGAAAGTTTCGGCTTTTGTCGGATCATATTCTCGCCTGTGCGCAACGACGACCATTTCCTCGACGACGTCTGAATCAGAAGACGATTGGTCAGCTGACGAGCCTGGAGTAGGGGATGAGCGCACCACTAAATAAGTACCGCTCGCCTGTCGCTGTGCTTCAAGCCCGGTACTCGATAACGCTTGCTGGACTGCTTGCTCAAAGGTAAACATGCCGACAACTGCGGAACTTCTTTTGCCGCGAATGAGTGAGTCTGGCACCACTAGATTTTTACCAAATTGTCCCGAGATCTGCTTCAGCACTACCGACAGCTGACTTTCGGGCGCGTCTACCTGCTGCCTGGCCTCTTCAGCCAGAACAAATTGCGAATAAGCTAGGGTGAGCAGAAAAGATGGCAGCCACCCGCGTGCGAGCAGCCTAAATATCCGGCGAAGCATGGTCATAAATTTGTTCTCTTAATGTCAATTACCCAAACCCAACTGAGAATCAGTCACGTTTCGTTTTCTTGACGCTTGAGAGGCGCAATTGAACACCGGATTCGGCAATTTTTTTTCTAGATGCAGCCCAGACTGGTTCTCTAGCGTATTTTGACCACTATCGATGTTTGCTCAGGCCTGTCCGATACCTCAACGGGGAACACCGCAGGAAGATTAGAAAGCAGTTGATCGATGTCCTTGCTATTAAAAAACCCTGTCATCGTCAGGCCTTCCAGCGCCCCAACGTCTCCCTCGATTAGAATCTGACGTTCTGAATACCGGTTGGCATCTTCAACAACCTCTATCAAAGTTGCGCCATCGTAGTTCAGCCGTGACTGCCGCCAGGGTGCAAAATCTTCTTTGCGAAAGGTCCCGAACTTTGCGGTGCCTGCCTTCAAGGCGACCACGCCATTTTCGCCGTCGTGCAGTGCGTGGCGAATGATCGAACCAGTTCGCTGGTTGGCGATTCTCATTGGTCGTGCAACTTCTACTTCGCCCTCTTCAACAGCAATACGGACAACACCCCCGTTGCGACGCACCTCAAATACTGTGCCAAGCACCGTGGCAACGACTTCGTCGGCGGTGACAGAGAATGGTCGGCTAGGATCGTCCGACACATCGAACACGGCTGAGCCACCTTTGATTGAGATATCCCGACGCTCAGCGCTCATTGACATTTCAATGGTTGTCAGAGGTGCCAGGGTAACGTTGCTACCTTCCGGCAAAGAAATCATGCTTATTTGCCCGCGCTCTGTTTCAAATGTTGAAACAATAGGGGGGGCAGAGATGGGCGGCGGCAAATGAGGCCCGCTACTGTGGGTCACGAAAAAGAAAGCACACACGATAACGGCCGCGCTGAACACTCCGAAATGCATCAAACGGCTGGCGTGAAGTCCGCCGAAGTTTCGGTCTCGTATGCGTCTGTGCGGCCTTTCCGGGCGGTCTGTTTTGGGTGGGTAAGATGTTCGAGTTCGATCGAGACCAAGATCAACCCCATGCAGCTCGTCGAACGCGTCCCAAGCGATGGTGGCTCGGTCGTAAGCATCACGGTGTCGAGGATCTTCATTCAACCAACGCTCAAACGCTTTGCGATCCTCTGAGGTTGCAGAGCCATCCTCGAAAAGGAGGTGCCATTGATAAGCCGACTCCTTCAGTTCCAAATATTTTTCTTCCATATTGTCCACGCTTTACCTGCGCTTTCGATGATCCTCGAGGGCTTCATCAATGATGGCGGCCGCCTTAGCTAGTCGCTTGGCAATCGCAGACCGACTCATATTTAAACGCCTAGCGATTTCGGGTCTGCCAATGCCATCGACCTTATGCATGACGAAGGTTTCTCGAAGCGGTTCAGGCATAGCCGACAGCACCTCGCTAATGATCGATAGTTGCTGTTCTACCTCTACGACGCGTTCAGGTCCTTTTTCGACACCGGGTTCTGCAAAATAGAGACACTCAACCTCAAAATCATATGCCGCATGGGTTTTATCGCGCCTTAGGCTACTGATCGTTAGGTTGCGCGCAGTGCTCCAAAGAAATGCTCGGAGGTTTTTTATGTCTTGGACTGAATCGCGTCTAAGCAGTTTCTCGAAAGCCTGCTGTGCCATATCTTCTGGATCCGGCGGTCCGTCGCCGAACCGCCTTCGAAGATAGCCCACCAGCTCGTGGCTATGATGTTCATAGATGTGCCGAAGTGAGGGTTGACCTTGATCTGTCGGTTGTGAAGATGGAGCGTTGCGCTCTTGGTTAGTTTGCTCTACCTGTTTTTTCACCATAACTTAATCGATTCGGTTACTACCCGCGAAGCGATTTATTCTCTCTTAGAATAAACTCCCAAACCAGGCCAATGGCTACTCGCTTTTGAGTGCCCAACTTTCTAGCCATTCCTCATTAAATGTGCGGGGGTAAGCTGCGCTAATGCACTAGTGAAACGTTCGCAGCCATAAGCGAGACCCAAAAACTTGTCGATTGACTAAAATTGAGATTAAATACTTTTCGTAAGTTAGTCCGATGTAAGCGCGATAAAACTGAAACATGAGCTCAGCGACTGCATCGGCATTCTCGCTGATCATAGTTTCGAGGCAAATATGATCAAAAAAAGAAAGATAGAGAGACGGATAGACTATGAACGACTGGATTCTATATGACGTGAAGGATGGTGTTTGTACCATCACCATTAATCGTCCGGAAAAGAAAAATGCGATGAGCTATGCCATGTTGGCAGAGTTCAAAGATACCTTTGTTCGGGCTGGTGATGACTCGGATGCTCGAGTCATCGTGCTGAAGGGAACGGACGGCGCTTTCTGTGCAGGCACTGATCTGTCCGATTTGTCCACCATCCCTGGTGATCAACGCGGCCTGCGTGGCACTGCAGAAGATAAGGTAAGTTGGTGGCCGATCATTACCTGTCCGAAGCCTGTCATTGGCGTTATTGACGGACCTGCAGTGGGGATGGGTGCAGAGTTTGCATCCCAATGCGACATTAGAATCGCGTCTACTCGGGCACGATTCGCCTGGAACTTCGCCCATCGGGGCCTGGTACCTGATACTGGTGCCGGTAGCTGGTTGCTACCGCGACTAGTCGGTACCTCCCAAGCATTCTGGCTGCTGTACTCCGGAGAGTTCATTTCAGCGCACGAGGCACGTGAGCTGAAGTTTGTGTCCGGCGTGTTCGAACCCGATGAACTTGAAGATAGAACCAACGTTCTGACAGAGGCGATACTGAAGGGTTCACCTTTCTCGCATCAACGCATCAAATCGCTCGTTTACGAAGGATTGGGTAACGATGTCGGCACGCACATGGCAAACCACACGCAGGCGCTGGCAGAGTGCTTCAAGTCTGACGATCACAAGGAAGGTGTTGCTTCATTTCTGGAGCGTCGCCCGGCTAACTTCACCGGAACCTAGGCGTTAAGATGCCAACGGCGCAGCGCTTGGTCAGCGTCGGGCATCTACTGTATTCCTCTGTCGGTGAGGCCTCCGATCTTTTCTACCAACCCTTGGGCTAGAATTAGCAAGCTGATTCTTTGCTATAGCAAGTAGTTCGCTGTAAACCAGCCTGCCCCGGTCGCGAGCACGGCAAATGGAACCACAACCACGCTGCCCTTCAGTCCAGCAATCGCGTGAAAAGCATAGTTTTGCCAGCCGGGTGTGTTCTCGGTTCCTGCGATTGGAGGGTACTCCGGATCGATGATCGCCAGCGCCGATGCTAGCTTTTTCTCCGGTGGCTGTTGGCTATGAGCGGATAGCGACGCGATCGGATACTCAGTTACGTCGCAGTATAGAGCGCTGTGGACACTGGGTAAAAAATCACCCAGACGAGGTTCGAGGTGATAGGAGCCCATAGCCCGCCAAATGGTGCGGGTAGGTTTCGGGTGAGCGCCTCCTGGGCGAAGTAAAGGATGAGTGGATTGAGCAGCACAAACCAGGTCGGGTAGAGTGTGGGTCCCACGACGATGGCCACCGCCAGCCAGAGAGAACCACACAGATACGCGACACCCGAGGCACGCAAAAGGACGTTCCAGATCACGTGAGCATCTTTAGCGAGCGTCGTCATGGCCGCGGTTGGATTTCCGCGCCTTGTGCGGTAGATGTGACCCATGAAAGCCCATGCACCATGTGACGCACAGCCCATGATAAACATCCAACCCAGCAACAGGACAGGCGGCAGCGCCAGCCACTGACCCGCGGGCGCCAGCATGTAGTAGACCTGAAAGAGTCCGAGCACCGCTAACGGCAAGGAGACCACGCCGAGAGCACCACCCCACACCAGACGCCGGTTTGACATCTTGACCATGACCTCGATTGGGTCGCGGTAATAGGTTTTGCCGTCGATGGGCTTATAAAGCAATACGATGTCTGATAGGGCGCAGACTGCAGCGCCGAGCAGCCCGACCAGACCCGCAAGTACAAGCGTGTCGGCTGTCACCTTGAAAAAACCAGCCAGATCATTGTCGGGCTCCAAAGTTCATTTCAAACTCCATACCAACCACACGGGGACGGTCGTAGGACGCATACGCATTGCCGTCAAACCCAAAGGCAAAGTTGTCGAAGGCGGAACCGCTTTCGTAGCGTTCATTTGTGGCATTCTCTAAGAAAGCACGAACCGTCCATCGCCCGGTGGAAAAGCCCAATTGGAAGTTCCAAACCTCGACCGGGTCGCGGATGAATCGGTTACGCTCGTCCAATGCGGTCTCACCCAGGGCGCTGATTTCCGCTCGAGCGAAGAAGCCAACCGGGTGGTTGTAGGTCAAAGCGATGTTTGCATCGTACTCTGGCACCAGCTTTATCTGGTTACCGGAAAGGTCCTCTACGGAAGTTGGCATCAACTGAGAATATTCTGCATCGACATAGCCCAGGTTGGCGCTAAACATCAGTTCATCGCTGATGGCGTACTTGAACTCCAGTTCGACACCGATGCTTTCTATTTCCGCGTCAGAGGCAATAAACGCAGAGGACTGTACCTGTCCTTGATCATTGGTGATGACCTGGATCTCCTGCCAGTTTTCGCCATCAATCAGAAAGGCCGCAGCATTCAGATGGCCTTTTCCACTGTTGAAGCGAATTTTTGCACCGATTTCGTAACTCCATACCTGCTCGCTACCGTAGCTTACCAATTCATCTGCCACGGCTTCCTGAGCAATAGTGAGATTGAAGCCACCTGGAATGTAACCTTTTGCAGCGCTTGCGTAGATTGTCAGAGACGATGTCGGACGGTAATTTAATGCCAGGCGCGGCAGCACTTCCTCAAAGGTATCGTCAAAGTTCAGATCCTGGAAAATCGCGTCTCCAAGTGGTCCAAAGTTCAGCGCCCCTGCCGTTTGATCCGTTTCTCTCCTGGCCCGGTCGTAGCGCAGACCGACGGTTGTACTGAGACCCTCAATGCCCAGATCAGCCGTTACAGAGCCAAACAAGGCAATGTCTTCGGAAAAGTTGGTTTGTGGTGGTGCAAACGCATAGTCGCTGAGTTCGCCTGGACCAACCAGGGTCCCGATCAACAAGGTCTCCTCTTCGTTGTAATAAGAAGCACCGATCATGTACCGGATCACTGCAGTATCCACGGACGAGAAACGAATCTCCGCGTTCCAGATTTCCTGATCGAATATCGCCGCACCGGCTGCCGTGGGTAGGCTTGTGAAATCGAGATCGTTGCCGCGGGAGTCCTCGTCTTCCTGGGTGTACGAAACGGCCATATTCAACTGCCCTTCGGGAAGCTGATAGTTGACGGCCACCG
Source organism: Pseudomonadota bacterium (assembly GCA_039028095.1). Lineage (GTDB taxonomy): Bacteria > Pseudomonadota > Gammaproteobacteria > Pseudomonadales > Azotimanducaceae > UBA4421. Next base: position 70,688 of record JBCCIU010000026.1, on the reverse strand, counting down.
TTCCTACATAGTCAGTCCGCGTCGTTTCTTTCGGCGCATCCTGTAGTAGCTCAAACTCGTCGATAAAACGTCCACCGTTGAAAGCCCCATAGGTGGCATTGTAGAGAAGACGATCCGCTGGCATATATTCCTCGTCGAAGATGCCTGGGGCATCGATGTCGATAACGTAGGCGCCGGCCTTTATCGTCAGATCTTCCGTTGGTGTCCAGAGCAGGCGGCCCTGTATAAAGAGTTCCTCCACAGCGCCCTCTTCTCCAATTGAGGAAAGGGGGTTGGGAAAGAAACTGTCTTCGTCCGCCACATTAAAAGCAATAGAAGCTGCCAGTTCATCATCGATTATCGGTGCAGAAAAAAAACCGTCTAACGAGTAAGCATGGTTATTCTCAAAGAAGGAGGCTGTGCCGCGCAGACTCCCCTCAACCTCAAAGTCTGGCTCTAGCGTATTGATCAGGATAAGACCCGCCTCACTATTGGCGCCATATAGCGTCGCCTGTGGGCCGCGCAGCACTTCGATCGAGTTGATGCGGTTCAGCACCGCCGAATCCAGCTCTCGAAATGGCGCTCCATCGATATACACCGCTGCGCGGTTCACGATGAACGGGTTCGATTCAATGCCGCGAATGGTGATAAACACGCTGCTCAGCTGACCAGATACGTTAAACTCAACATTGGGTACCAGATCGTCCAGGCGGCGAATATCCCGGATTCGAGCATCGTCGATATCCGCTTCGCTAAACACTGTGACGGAAACATCCGTTTCTTGCAGCGTTGTTTCGCGCTTGGCGGGGCCATACACAATCACTTCTTCAACCCACTCGGGGTCTAGCTGTTGTGGGCTGCCCCCGTTTGCGCTCTGATCGCTCACGTTGGCTACTGTGGTCGCTGACCACACTGCTAAGCAGCCTGCTGTTATGGCCGCAAGACCGAATCTGATATTAGTCATAAGGAACCCAACAAGACGGATACGTTAAAAACGTAATAGTGGAAACTACAGTGCGTGCTGCCGCGCTTTTGCCGATTTAGCGCAAACTGGAGGTGCTACTGTGTGTGCTTTTAAACCACAATCACGTGGCGATTTTGGCCGGTGCCGCTCGATGGGTATTGTATAAATCCGAACTCTTCGACGAATTTATCCTGTAATGACCCGATGCTGCGCTTCCTGTTCCCGAACCTGCTTAGGGGTTAACCCTGCGAATTCGCGAAAGTTACGGATCATGTGACTTTGGTCATAGTAGCCCGATGCAGCAGACACTTCTGCCATCGAGACGGAGTTATTCAGCAACATCTGGTGCGCGAGTGAGAAGCGGGCAAGCCGGGATGAGCGCTTGGGACTGCAACCGATAGCGTCCGAATAGACGTTTTCAAAATGGCGTTCGCTCCAACCGATCTGTCTTGCAAGAGACTTCACCGTGACCGGTTGACGGTCGGTTAAGCGGTCCCAAGCCCACTGAACTTCTGTTCGAGTCACCCGTTCTTTTGCGGCCTGTCGTTCCGTCAAGAACCCAATCAGAGTGGCTGTGGTAGTTTCAAGGTCTGGGCTGTTTGTTACTGCTTCGACAATTGCCTTTGTCTCGGCGTCAAACTCACCAGCAATACTTAGCGGGGACGGTGTCGACACCAGCTCGGGAGAGAAAATTTCTGACGCCAACCAGGGCGGCAGGCTGATCTCCAGGCACCTGCCAATATCGTCATTGATGACTCGCTGAGGGTTGCACATCGGCCCGAAGAGCGCGGCGTTTGTGTGCAGGGAGTCGCCTTCAATGTTGGAGAAAGTCCAACTGGAGCCCAGGCCGAACACCAAAGTCACTGAATCGCTTACCGGCTCTACTCGGGTGGATTGGTCAGATTCAGCTTTCTCGAATACCTGCGTTCGAACGCCCAGTTCTTCGAGGTCTCGGGGGAGTTTCAGGGATTGGAATCGCCAGTAATGAGTCATGGTGCCAGCTTAACATCAGCATCTGGAGCCGTCTGCAGTGAGTGAACTATTGGCCCAACATCTCTATGTCGTTACCCCAAATCCCCACGAATCGAATGACGTGGCTGTTCTTGAATTCATCGTGCACAATACGCACCGCTCGCAAAAATTGACGGGAAAGCGTGCGGAAAATTTGCGAGACACGCTCAAACTAACGCAAGTGTTCTATGATGAGCGATGGTGCCTTCATCGATGACGTTGATGAGAGGTTGGTTGAGGAAGCAGAAGTTGAAGAAAAAGGAAGAAAGTCATGAAAGTAGTTGCGAGTACCGACGAGTACACGATCTATTTGCGACGGGATGGTCGCCACGCGGTTGTGGGTTCTGACAAAGCGCCAATTAATGGTGATGCAAAAGTGGAAATTTTGCTGGCCCATGAGCTGATCACCGCGGCGGTGCCAAAGCCCGCAGATCCGGAGCCCGAAGACTCTGCGGAGGCGGAAGCTGACGCATCGTCAGAAGAAGATGTGGCTGAAGAAAGTAGCGAAGAAGGTGGTGAAGAAGGTGGTGAAGAAGAGAAGGAGGATTAACCCTCTCCCATTGATCACCCTGTAGAGGCTGGTGGGTGTGCAACACTTGTTTGCACACCCTTTTTTTTGCCCGTAAACTGCCCGGATCAAAGACTGGATAGAAATACAGTGTCTTCCGATAACCTGATCGATATCACCGCAGCCAGTATCAAAGCCTCACCCGAACTCACGGTGGTGTCAGATTTTCAACCTGCTGGTGATCAACCAGCAGCCATCGAGGCGATGGTAGACGGCATAGAAAGCGGCTTATCGCACCAGACTTTGCTCGGGGCTACTGGTTCCGGGAAGACTTACGCCATTGCCAAGGTGATCGAAAACGTTCAACGCCCGGCGATCATTCTGGCGCCCAATAAGACGCTTGCGGCCCAGCTATACGGAGAATTCAGAGAATTCTTCCCGAACAATTCGGTTGAGTATTTTGTTTCCTACTATGATTACTATCAACCCGAGGCCTACGTTCCAGCATCCGATACTTACATAGAAAAAGATTCGTCCATCAATGCGCATATTGAGCAGATGCGATTGTCCGCCACCAAGGCGCTGCTGGAACGCCGAGATGCCATCATTGTGGCTTCAGTTTCTGCCATTTATGGTTTGGGTGATCCTCAATCCTATCTGCGCATGGTGGTTCATCTGGATCGAGGCGACAGGCTGGAACAGCGTCAGCTGCTCACACGTTTAGCGGAGCTGCAGTACACACGTAATGATCAGGTTTTTCAGCGTGGTACCTATCGAGTGCGAGGCGATGTGGTCGACATTTTTCCGGCGGAATCTGAAAAGGAAGCGGTACGGGTGGAAATGTTCGATGACGAGATCGAAGAGATTTCAGTGTTCGATCCGCTGACCGGGGAGATTCTGAATCGGGTACCACGCTACACTGTCTTTCCAAAAACACACTATGTGACGCCGCGTGAGCGTGTGCTTAAAGTGTTGGATGAGATCAAGGAAGAGCTTCAAGACCGTCTAAATTACCTGAATACGCATAACAAGTTGGTCGAAGCGCAACGATTAGAGCAGCGTACCCGATTTGACCTGGAGATGATTACGGAGCTTGGCTATTGCTCGGGCATCGAAAACTATTCTCGATATTTATCCGGCCGCGCGGCGGGTGAGCCACCCCCTACGTTGTTCGATTACCTACCGAAAGATGCTTTGCTTGTGATTGATGAATCCCACGTCACCGTCCCGCAAATTGGGGGTATGTATAAAGGCGACAGATCACGCAAAGAAACCCTGGTTGAATTTGGATTTCGCCTACCCAGCGCGCTGGATAATCGGCCATTGCGGTTTGATGAATGGGAACGGCTGGCGCCACAGATGATATTTGTCTCTGCAACTCCGGGATCTTATGAACACGAGAAGGGTGGACAGATTGTAGAGCAGGTGGTGCGACCTACCGGTTTGGTAGATCCCGAAGTCATCGTCAGACCCGCATCGACCCAGGTAGATGATCTGTTGGGCGAGATAAAAACGGTTGTTGGTGAGGGAGATCGAGTCCTGGTCACCACCCTGACCAAACGCATGGCTGAAGATTTGACCGAATATCTTGATGAGCACGGCGTTCGCGTTCGCTATCTGCATTCAGATATCGACACCGTGGAACGTATGGAGATTATTCGAGATTTGCGGCTCGGTGAGTTTGACGTGCTGGTTGGCATCAACTTGTTGCGCGAGGGTCTAGATATGCCCGAGGTGTCGTTAGTTGCGATCCTGGATGCCGATAAAGAAGGCTTTCTGCGTTCGGAAGGATCCCTGATTCAAACCATTGGACGGGCTGCGCGTAACGTGAAGGGCAGGGCGATTCTATACGCCGACCAGATGACCGGTTCTATGGAAAGAGCGCTGGGCGAAACGTCGCGCCGTCGGGATAAACAACTTGCCCACAACGCAGAACATGGCATTACCCCAAGAAGTGTTTCTAAACAGATTGCGGACATCATGGAAGGCGCACGATCTGCTGCTCCCGGAGCGCCGAAACGGTCCAAGCGACAAGGTGGCAAGGATGATCGAATCGAGATTCCGACAGATCCTAAGGCGCTGGGTCAGCTGATGGATAAGCTTGAGAAACAAATGCTGGAGCATGCTCAAAATCTTGAGTTTGAGGAGGCCGCGTCGCTGCGGGATCAGTTAGCGGCCATCCGCGACAGCCAGCTGAAGCGCTAGAAAGTCGCGGCGCAAATTGGGAGGCCTAGCGAGCTTGATACTCCAGAGGCATGTAGCGGATCCCTGAAATGAAATTGGATGGGAGCCATTCCGGTGCCTGGGGGAGGCTGAAATTCTTCATCCTACTCAGTACTTCGTGAAAGATACAATCGATCTCGACACGCGCGATATGCTGCCCGAGACACACGTGGGTACCGGTGCCAAAAGCAATCTGCTCGTTGGGAAAACGTTGGATGTCAAAAGCCAAAGGATCTTCAAAAATTTCCGGGTCTCGATTTGCCGCGGCAAAATAACGTACCACTTTGTCACCAGCCCTAATGGTTTTGCCGTGCATTTCAATATCCTGGCGTGCGGTGCGACGAAACTGGATGACCGGCGATACCACTCGCAACATCTCTTCTCTTGCAGAATTCATCAAATCTCCGCTGGGGTGATCCTGCAGCTCTTGTAGTGCGTGTGGCTGTTGGATCAACTCATGGAGTCCGCCAGCCACCAGATTTCTGGTGGTATCGCCGCCGGCATCGATCAGCAGCATAAAAAACAATTGAAAGTCAATTTCATCCAGTTTTACGCCGTCTACGCTGGCGTGCACAATCTGACTGGCAAGATCGTCTGCCGGTTTGTCATATTTGTCGCGATAGACTTGTTGGGCATAGCCGAACATACGCATGATGGCTGCCCCCTGGGCGCCTTCTGGCAGAGACTCTGGTGCTGAATGGATGGTTTCGGTCAGAGAGTACAATTCTCGTCCGTCGTCTAATGGGATACCCATCAACTCTGCAATAACGTAGGAAGGCAGCTCCCCGGCAATCTCAGAGACAAAGTCGCACTCTCCTTTGTGGATTACTTGATCCACGATCTGAGCAGACAGTTCGCTGACGCGGGGACGTAATCCCTGTGCCGGACCTTTGGTAAATTCCTTACTGATGATGCGGCGGAACTGAGTGTGTTGCGGTGGGTCCATCATGAGCATCATTTTGTGCTCCGGCGACATGGCTTGAATGCTCTCTTCGTCCGGGTCAGGAATCATGACAGTGGGCTCGGACGAATACAGGTTCGACTGTCGACCTACCGCGGATACGTCTTCATGTCGTGTTACCACCCAGAAACCCGGTCCGTCTGGCTCTTCATGCCAGTGCAAAGGATCATTGTCTTGCAGCCAACGATAAACGGCCACCGGGTGACCCTTAGCAAATGTTGCCGGGTCCAGCAAATCAACGTGCATGCGATTCAATCTTCCCAGTAAGGTGCTCGCACCACACGACGTTGAATCTTACCCGCGGCTGATCTGGGAAGTTCGTCCACATAGTCGATCCTTCGCGGACATTTGAAATTGGCCAGGCGCTCTCTGGCCCAATTGATCAGCTCTTCACTCAGTGAGTCTGTTGGTTTGATACCAGGCTGCAGCTGCACTACAGATCGGACCTCTTCGCCCCATTCATCATTGGGTACGCCAATGGTGCAGACGTCCAATACAGATGCATGCTTCAGGATCTCACTGTCCACCTCCTGTGGGTAGATGTTGACCCCTCCCGAGATGATCAGCTCTGCACTTCGACCGGTGAGAAACAGATAGCCGTCCTCATCGAAATAACCCATATCCCCGAGGGTGAAATAATCACCACGATATGACTTACCGGTTTTTTCGGTGTCTTTATAGTATTCGAATCGACCGGTTTCCGGGGCCCGCATATAAATGGTGCCCACTTCTCCCACGGCGACTTCATTGCCATCATCGTCCAGAATCTTGTTATCGAATTCTGGTCCGGGACAACCGACAGTACCTGGTTTTGTCAGCCACTCTTCAGATCCAATCAGAAATCCGCCGCCTCCCTCGGTGGCTGCGTAGTACTCCCAGATCACAGGACCAAACCATTCGATCATGGCTTGTTTGATATGTACGGGGCAGGGCGCTGCACCATGGATCAAAAACTTCATACTTGAAATGTCGTAGCGAGCCTTAACCTCTTCAGGCAACTGAAGCAGGCGATGGAACATGGTGGCTACCATGTGCGTGTGCGTGATTTTGTATTCATCAATCAAACGCAAGGTCTCGGTGGCGTCCCACTTGTCCATCATCACAATGCCAACCCCTGACCAAAGCGGTTGGACAATGTCGATGAGCAATGGGGCTGCGTGATAGGCAGGCCCGGTGACCAGTTCTCGATCCTGGCCAGGCGTATAACCGGCTGGTTCTTCGGTTTGAGGTGCTTCGGGTAAACGATCTTTACGGTATACGCCTTTGGGTCTTCCGGTTGTACCGGACGTGTACAACATACGCGAACCCAGAGTCGGATTTTCTATGTTCTGGGGGCTTAAGTCCGCGATCGCTTCCCCAAAATCCTGATACCCGTCAATATCACCGCCAACCGACAGCAACAGTGTTGCGCCAGGAGCATGTTGGGAAACTTCGGTGACCGGTTGGCCGAGACTTGCGTCTGCGATAAAAGCTTTGGCTTCGCAGTTGTCGACGATATATCCGATCTCTTCACCCTTAAGATGGAAATTGATTGGCGTAAATCGAATGCCGGAACGAGAAGTTGCAACCAGGGTTTCGATAAATTCCGGTCTGTTCTTGGTGACCACCGCGACAGAATCTCCGGAACCGATCCCATGCTCGGCTAATAGCCGAACCAGCCTGTTGGCATTGCTGTTCAACTCTTGGAAAGTTCGATCTCCATACTCGGTGATTACCGCCATCTCGTTGGGTTGGTGTTGCGCGTAGTATGCGATCAGCATGCCATTATTGATGGCGTCTTCCAGTTCGATCGATGCCTCTCCCATCGTGTTTAATCCCCCTGTAAAACGTCAGGTATACGCAAGCCGAACAGGAACTTCAAGTCTGAGGGCTTATCGCTGGGCAAAAAAAAGCCCCGATCCTAAGATGGGGCTTTGTTTGTGAGATCGCGTTTAGAAAGCACCCCAGCGGAAGGTCACGTCCACACCGTAATAGCGTGGATACAGTAGTTCAGCGGTCTTGTTAAAGTTAGCAGTTGCGGTGGCTGTTCCAAAGCCACGTGCATAGACTTTGTCCAGCACGTTGTCGACAAATGCCCTGACCACCCATTGGTCGCGGCTATCACGCCAGGTGATCGATGCATCAACTCGCTCACGATCGGGTACCAGGTCCAGATCGCGCTCAATACCTGAGCTGAAGTATTCACCGGTGTATGCGTATACAAGTCCAGCAGTCACCGTACCATTTTCGAGTTGCCACTCGTAATTCGCCCATACTGTGGCTTTCCACTCTGGGATCCGCTTCAGATCATTGCCGTTCAAATTCACAAACGTGGTGGGAGCGAAGGGGTTGTCGTCCTCCAGCACCAGCAGATCAGATTTATACTCTGTTTTTGTATAACTGCCGTTGCCACCAATGGTCAGATTGTCCGTGGCCAACCACATGATTTCGAACTCCACACCCATGTTTTCAGCTTCGTCTGCGTTAATGACCTGGTCCAATGCAACGGATGGGTTGGTCGCGTTTTGAATCTCAATACGATCCTGATAGCCATCGTAGGTGTAGAGGTAGGCCGAAGTATTTAGCTGTAGCTGGCCATCGAGCAGAGTGCCTTTGTAGCCAATCTCGTAAGCGGTTACTTCTTCCTGATCATAAGTCAGAGGCACAACACCTGTAGAGCCACCAGGTTGAGGGCCACGGGAGTCGCCAATACCCAGAGAATAACCACCCGAGCGATACCCTGTAGTTACAGACAAATACACCAGAGTGTCTTCGTTAGGTGTCCAATCCAAGTTCACCCTGAACGAGGTGTCCCCCCAATCGTCACTACCAGCAGCTCGGTCAGCAAATGAGAAAGGCACACCTTGCAGGAGCAGCCGGTTACCAGGACAGTCACCAGCCGCCGTGCCCAGTGGGCAGGTAGGTGCGATCGGTGCCGCCGGGTTGAACGTAGGTACGGCAGCGCCCGACAGGATGTTGGTAAATGCAAGCGGGGTGATTCCCAGCAAGGTGCAGTCGATACCAAAAGCGCCGTCACAAGTTGGATCCAGCGCGCCGTTCAAGAATAGGGCTTCGAAGTAGCCGGTACGGTCTTCGAATGCATCCTTCTCATCTTCCGCCCAGCGAACACCAACGGTTAGCGCCCATTCCTCATTGAATGTATAGGTACCTTGGGTGTATACCGCCGTGGCGTCGGTATTCACCTTGTTCCAGTATTCGTAGTAGTGGCCTGTAGGATCACCTTCCCATGGGCCCAGTGCGGTGGCACCTAGTGCTGCATCTCCACGTCGAGCATGTGTGGCCTGAGTGTTTGCAAAAGCTGTAAACAGCGGCAGCGTCGTGCCGTAGTCAAAAGCTGATGTATAGGTCTGGAAATCGCGGAATGCAAAGTTCTGTAAACGTTTCGACTTAAAAAAGTAAATACCGCTGGTCATTTCCAGGTTGTCACCAATCTGCCACAACAATTGCAATTCGTGGGACGCCGTTTCAACGTCTTCCAGAACCGTCTGTCGTGGTTGGACAAACTCGCCGTTGGTCGCATCCAGGTCGATGTCGAAGGTGTACTCAAAATCCTGCCAACCAAACAGGTACTTCAGCGTGGTGGTGTCATTGATATCCCAGGTCCACGAAAAGTTGATGCCTTCTTGATCGAAGGTTTCATTGTTGAAATCATTTGTGGCAACCGAGCCATCCAAATCTTCGATGTCGCTGTCCAAAGGAAGGAAAGCAAGTCCAAAGCCCGGATTGGGGTTGCTGGAAGCCGAAATATCAACGCCGGGACGGGCCGCGCCGAAGGCGTAGGTGGTGGTATCTCGAATACCTCTGGCGGCAGCGGTTCCTGAATCAACAATCGAATTCTGACCGATCGTGCGATCCGAGGAGCGCTTGTTCCAGCGCACGTACGCTTCCTGATTGTCAGAAATATTCCACTGCAGTGCGGCGCTGAAGTTCTCATCATTAAACCCGTTGATGTCTTCAGATTCGTTGATGCCATCCTGCCATTCATCTCGATCGATCATCACGCCGGTAATTCTGTACGCGAGCTTATCCTGGATAATGGGTCCGGAAAGCAGACCGTATTGTTCCCTGGCGCTGTAGCTTCCGAACACGGTTCGGAATTCGCCTTCAAACTCGTAGGTTGGTCGGTTGGTGATGTAGTTCAACGCACCGCCAATAGAGTTTCTTCCGTACAACGTTCCTTGGGGTCCACGCAAGACCTCGATTCGCGCAACGTCGTAAAGGCCGTTCTCCGTCGACGCAATACCAAAGTCTTCGGAATAGATCCCGTTGTAATAGGTTGCCACACCCGGGTCACCTCCAAGGGCACGGAAATTTCGACCCACTCCGCGGATACGAATGTCGTAAGCATCGCGCGTGGTTGCAGGAATGAAATTAACCAGCTCATCGGGTCCCTGCATGCCGAAATCTTCGATCATGTCCTCACCAAATGCGGTGATGGAGATGGATGTGTCTGATACTGTGGATTCACGCTTTTCAGCGGTCACGACGATGTCTTCGATGACACGTCTTTGTTGCTCTTCGCCATAGGCGAAAGGCACGAGAACTGCGCACGCCAAAACGGCGACGCTCACGCGTAGTGCGGCCATTGTTTACCCCTCCGGTCAATAAGTCCCGACACTCTCTGTTGTCTGGTACTCTAATTTTTTAGAGCCAATCCCAATTCGCGACAGCACGCAAGATTTACCATCTCTCGCGTTCCGGCTGTTTACCTCTATTAACAGCCCGTCACTAACAGCCCGTCTCAGCCGGTTACGGCTGCACTGCTATCAGCTAGCTCCCGTCAGGAAGCATTTCCCTTTGGCTCATCCTCATTCCCAGGCCTTAGAATTAAGACCTGTCGAAGAGCATCGTAGAAATTGAACCAAGATGCAAATCTGAAAAACACCCAGAATTGACAATATTTCTTAAGCCTAGTAGGACAATCTCGGCGATTATTGAGGGAGAAAATGCCTACCTAATTCGGTTTTGGCGTGTCATAGTTGCGCTTGGGCGAAAGGTGCCCTGATTAACGACGTATTGATCGATAAAAATACAAATAAATACGATCGAAATTGGTTATTGCGCAGGGGGATATGGTCCAGACAGAAAGTTCGGCGCACGTTGCTGACGACTGGTATTTGGTTGCGAATCGCAACAATCTGACCATCAAAATTGTAAATTACATCACCATCGGTGAAAGCGATGGCGGGATGCTCGTGCTCGATTCACGCGTGGAAGCCGAACGCTGGTTGACCTTAGAGGTTGATCCCGCTGGCTGCCTAAATGTGGTGTATCAGGATCCGCGTTGTCGGCTGACTTGCCCTGATCGTTGGGTTGCTGATTCCGCTGGAGCGGTACTGCCGCGTTGCACCATGTTGGAACTTCCCAACAATAAGATCTATGTGTCTCAGCAGTTGCAGCGCGGGTCAATAGAGCAGAACGTGATTGTCACATGCCACAATCCAACAGAGCTCGAAACCAAACGACATCTATTCGGCGATGCCTCATCAGCGTCGTTACCCCTGAGAGCAGAATCGTCCGAAGACGTGGCGCCCAGTCCGCTTGAAACGCCAGCGGGTGAGCGTGAACAGGAAATTGTAGTTAACGAAGTTTCGGCAGAGCCAGTCAGAAAGGATTTGTCGGAGGCGTCTGATCCGATCCCGGATGAACCGGTTTCGGAAGTTGTGCCGGAAGCGAACGAGGACGAGCAAAAATTAGCCAGCGCCATATCAGAAGTGGTGATGGCTCCTGAAGTACTGGATCAGATGTTGCGTCAACTCGAAGAGTCCGGTTCGGCAGGTCAGGTGGAGGTGAATCTTGCTGATGTTGTGGTATCTGAGTCTGATCGCGGTGAGACGGTTGAAAGTGACTCAGAGATTCCACTTCTGCAGGATGTGGCAGATGTCTATCTTTTTGAAGGAACGCTGAATGCAGAGCGGGTCAAGCCTTCGCACGCGTTCGAAGTCGTTGCGGGTAGCGGCGATGAAAACGTTGCCGACGCGAAGATACGTCCGGCGGTTGAATCGGTTTACGCACGACCGAGTCGGAGGAAAGGTGGGCGCGTATTTCTCGTTTCACTGATTGCCGTACTGATGGTTGCGGGTCTTGCGTATGGACTCATCCAGCCGAGCGATCAAACCGAAGCTGATCATTCACCATTTAAGGATCAGTCTGGCCTGTTCGACTGGCTGGACTAGTCCTTCCCGCTACCTGCTCGGAAACTACTCTATCCATTCCGGGAACAACATTGGTCAGCTGTTCCACATTTAGGCAGGTGTCACCCCCGAAACAAGCGAAAGGAGAGAAGCTACCATGAAGCCGCTGGAAGGACTCACCGTGCTGGATATGACCCATGTGCTTGCTGGCCCATATTGTGCGTATCAGCTGGGTTTGCTTGGCGCAGATGTGACGAAGATTGAATCTCCGAAAGGGGATATGACGCGCATCTGGGGTGGCACTGAAAAGCAAATCAACCAACGGCTGGGTTCAGGTTTTCTTGCCCAAAACGCGGGTAAGAAAAGTGTGGTGTTGGATCTTGGGACGGAACAGGGCGCGGGAATTGCAAGAAGGCTTGCATCAAACGTAGACATTTTTGTTGAGAATTACCGTCCTGGTGTGCTTGCCCGTTCCGGGCTTGATTATGACTCCGTCAAAGCAACAAACCCCACTGTGATCTACCTTTCGATTACCGCCTTTGGATCTAACGGACCACATGGGCATCGACCCGGTTTTGATGATGTCGTGCAAGCCACCTCCGGATACATGTCCATCAACGAAAGAGGCGATGGTCCTATTCGCACAGGTGGTCCAGTTTTGGATTATGCAACGGGGATGCATGCCACATCCGCTGTTTTGGGTGCGGCGCTGGTTCGTGAACGCACGGGTCAAGGTTCGCGTATTGATCTTGCCATGCAGGATGTTGCCATGCTGCTGATCAATCGACATGTAGCGCACACCGCAACCACTCAGGAGATGTTTCCTCCTGCTGGCAACCGTGATGACTTTCTGCATGGGCGATTCGCGACGAAAGACGGCTATATCATGTTGGCGGGCTATCTGCCACGCCATCAAAAATCAATTTTGCGGGCGTTGGGACTAAATGAATATGCGGGCTTGTCAGGGTCGCAGTTGCGCAGTCGAGCGCAAGAAATTGGTGAGGCTGCGGTTTCTGTCATCAAGCAAAAAACTTCTGAGGAATGGGATGCGATATTCAGTGAGCAGCAGACAGTTGCGGGTGCGGTACGTGACTTAGCCGAAGTGTTAGCCACGGGGCAGCCCCAAGCCAGATCGCTCTTGACCAGTGTAGATAGTGATATCGGTGAGGTCCAGGTCACCACGGCGGGTTACCTGGTCGATGAAGAACCTTTGCGTCCAGATGGGCCCTTGCGTTCACTTGGTGCAGATACGGTCGCAGTACTGCAAGCGAATGGTTACTCCCAGGAAGAAATAGATGCGTTTCGTTCAGCTGGTGCTATCGGTAGTGCGCCTTAGGGCTGCAGAAAATCGCAATCATTAGCTGGCAAATGCTCAGCCCCGGTTTACAAGGCTGGCATTTGCTGCGTCGCACAGTGTATGCCGCCCCCAATTTCGCCCAGGGCATCAACGTTTAGCGAAATGATCTCACGATTGGGATAGTGTTGGTTGGCAGCATTGGCGGCCACCTCGACCCTGGCCTTGTCGCCGAATTGAGCCATGACTACGCAGGCGTTACACACGTAGTAATTGGCGTAAGAAGCTACAAAGTCAATCGCGTCTATTCGATGGCTCAGTTATGACTGCTACCTCAATATTCAAGGATGAAAGTAGCCGGTGGGCCCGTAAAGCGAGTAAGGCTATCAATAAGGTCGTCGGTAATGTCTTCGCCCTAAACGCCAGATGACCAAATCATCTGTTCAGCGCCGTATGCGGCCAGCAGTTTCTTTGCTATCTCCGTCGCGAGTGACAACCTGCTGTTGCAATTGATTCTCATTATCTCTAGATTTTGGATTCGTCTGTTTTTTCCCGTTCGGGGGTATGGCATTGGACTCCACGATTGAAGAGTCTTTTTTACGGCTGACAAAAAAAGAGCACAGAGTACTCCTGGATAAAGCTTCGAAGCTCGTCGATGGTGAAGATGCGCTGCAAAACGTGCTTGAGCGCATGCTTCGAAATGGTGGTAAGAATAGTGAAGGCTACGTGTCAACTGCGATCCGAAATGCTTCCATCGATCTTTGGCGCGCCCGGACTAGACGTATCAAACATGAAGCGGATTTTGCCGCTTCGATATCAGAGGAAGATGAAACCACACCGTTTGACAACCTGCAATTCAGCCGGCTGATCGACGCGCTAACCGCAGCGATAGAGGCGCTCTCAACGCTCGATCAAGAATTGTTTGAACGGCGTTTTCTTAGCGGCGACCCGGTCGTCAAGATAGCGGTTGATCTAAAGCTGCATCGTTCAACTGTTGAAAAGCGGCTGCTGAAGATTAAACGCCATTGCTATCAGGTGATGGAGCCTCTTCTATAAAATCGACTTAGGTCGGTCGGGTCTCCAGCCCTCTCAATCGTTATATAATTACGACGCACTAGACCGATCCCTTGGCTAAGAGACATGGAACCGGCTGAAAAAAAGATGAGAACAGAGCTCTGGTTAGAAGCGCTTGATTTGGTTGAGGCGCGTGAATCCGGCTCGAACCAGGTTCATCAAGCCATCGAATCATTTTGCCAACGCTCTGATGAACACAAAGAGGCGTTCCAGTCAGCAGAGCGCTACCAGCAGGCTGCTAAACGATTGCCTCGACGGCTTCCAACCGGGTCAAGGCACTTAAAACTACAAATCCAACTTTGGTTCGCGCGGATGGGACAGATGCCTGTGGCATCAGCACTCGGACTTTTGGTCATAGGGATTTCTCTGTTCATCCTGCGTCCGTCAACCGCACCGGAAACGAAACCGGTGGCTGAAACCAGTGACGACTACTCAAATTCCTACAAAACTGCGTGGCGACAGACCCGGAATTACCAACTACCGGATGGCTCGCACCTGTGGCTTGATTGGCGCAGCAGTGTTGAGGTGCGCTTTGACGACACGACGCGCACCGCAGTTATCAATAGCGGCAGGATTGCGTTTGATGTTGCCACCAGTCCCGACCTTCCATTTCTAGTTCAAGCCCGAGGCGTCAGCGTCGAAGTGACTGGGACCGAATTTGTCGTACAGCTAGAACCCAACGATCGCGTGACCGTCAATGTACTTGAAGGTGAGGTCGATGTAGTCGCCGGTGATGAGCAAAGGTCCCTAAGTGCGGAAGAGCGGCTCATCGTTACTCAACATCAGTTAGGTCAGGTCTCGCCACGAAGTGTTGATGAGATGGGCAGATGGCGCGAGGGGATGTTGGTCTTTAAAGAGCGCCCTCTCATTGAGGCTTTACAAGAACTGGGTGGTTACCTGCCTTATGACATCGAAACACGCAGGCTTACAAATGTGAGAAAAAAAGTTACAGGTGTGTACTTCGCCGACGAGGCTGAACAGGGGCTTAAAGCCATTCTGCAATCACACCAGTTAGAAGCCCAACCACAGGGCGATATCCTCGTGCTGAGAGAGCGGCCTCCCATCCGTCCTTAGTTTTTTTGTTGTTCTGTTCGGCAATCCGTATTTCCGAACGTATTACTTAGTAGAACGTCAGAAGACTAGACGGAGATAGATGTGTTTGATCGAATTATGAGGCAGGTTGGGTTGACTGTCTTGGGCATGTTTGTAGGACACTCGATGGTGGTAGCCGACTCGGGTAAGACCTTTAACGTGAACATCGAGGCCCAATCTTTAGATGCGGCAATCGTGGTGTTCAGTGCAACAACGCGATCGCAAGTCTCGGCGGATTCATCGATCATCGCTGGGAAACGTAGTGCGCCTGTATCGGGCACGTTCACGCCAAGAGAAATACTTGAACGACTGATTGAGGGCACTGGGCTCAGTGTTTCCGAGATTGACAATGCCACCTTCGCACTTAGTAGCGGAGCGCCAGGCGCGAGCCCCCAGACAATCGTGCCCGACATCATCGAAGAGATCATTGTGACCGGCAACAAACAAAACAGGTCTCTCCAAGACACGCAAATTTCTGCTGAAGTATTCACCGGTGAACGTATCGAGCGCGAGCTTTTGATCAGTGCGGATGATCTTTTTGAACGAGCGCCAAACATAGCTTCTACCGGCGTTACTAACGGGGTATCAATCCGAGGCGTTTCAAGAATTGGTGTGGGTACTGCGGGCTCCGGTGTCACGTCTAACGTCTATCTGGATGGCGCGCCTGCGTCCAATAATGCGTTGTTAAATTTGTTAACACTATGGGATGTAGATCAAGTTGAAGTGCTCAGAGGTCCTCAATCGACCGTGCAAGGGCGAAATGCCCTGGCGGGCGCAGTCATCATCAACAGTAAGGATCCAAGTGATGAGTTTGAACTCGATGGGCAAGTCCGCATCGGTGAGCACGGCAGCCGACAGTACTCGGCTTCGGTGTCCATTCCGGTCATCGAGAACGAACTCGCCATCAGACTAGCTGCAGATCAAATCAACTACGATGGTGATGTCAAAAATGTATTTACCAACGAGGACTCCAACTTCCAAGACGCGACTTCGTTGCGTGGAAAGATTCTCTTTGAACCCAGTGCGCGACCCGCGCTGCGCTTTGATTTGCAGATCGACTACGTCGAAGGGGAGCGTGGACGGTTCGAAATCGTAGTGCCGCCGGTACCCGCGAGCGATCCAGGGTTTGGAGCGTTCGATCCTTTTGATGGCGAAACTTTCGACACTCCTGATCTCTCGGAGTATGAAACTCTTCGACCAATCCTACGCATCGATGCCGAATTGTCAGAGGTATTTACCTTGACCGCGATTGGCACGTATGAGGACACCATTGAGGACCGCGAGTTTGGTGATGTCTTGGATCCCCTGCGCTTCTCATTTAGCGGCACACAAGATGAGGAAAGTAAGATTTCTAGTGTTGAAGTACGGCTAAATTTTAGGAGCGGACCTTGGTCGGGGTGGCTTGGCGGATACTACTACGAAGAGGAGAACGAATTTGGGTTTGATGGCTTGTTTCAGCTGTCTGCGCTGGGTATACCTACACTCCCCACAGAATCGGTCATTGGTTCATCGAATATTTTTAGAAATGAAACCGAAAACTCAGCGTTGTTTGGGGAAGCAAGGTACGAACTGAACGACAGGTGGGCATTCGAATTGGGTTTTCGTTACGACCGCGAAGCCGTACGAGACGGTGGTGTCGTAGATGCCCCAGCCACGTCTGATCCTGCAAACTGCGTAATTGATCCAATCGTGCCGGGCATAGGCGGTGTGCCTTGCATCATAATTGCCGGCTCCCTTTTTGGCAGTGCAGCCGACCCGCTCCCTGAAGAAAAGTTTGAAGCTTTCCTGCCTCGCGGCACAGTCATCTATTCCTTTGATGAGTGGCGCAGCGTTTCATTAGCCGTGCAACGTGGTTATAGAGCAGGAGGGGTATTTTCGCAGAACACGATTTTAAACGGTGTGCCCGCCACCATTACAGATAATTATGACCCGGAATTCCTGACAAACTACGAATTTGCCCTGCGTTCTCAGTGGTTTGACCAACGGCTCACTGCGAACCTGAATGTGTTTTACAGTAAATGGACAGATCAACAGATTTCGATTCCCGGCCCTAGTGGCTTGCCCGGCGACGTGGCCATCATCAACACCGGCTCCTCGGACTTATTCGGGGGTGAGCTTTCTATCGATTATCTGGCCACAGAATCGCTCAGGCTGTTCATGACGGTCGGTTACCTAGATACAGAATTTACGGACTTTCCGTTTGCCATCAATTCGAATGGGCTCCCCGTAAATCCAACGGATCCTCAATTCGCGAATCTTGACGGGAACGAATTCTCAATTGCGCCCGAGCTTACGCTGTCTGCTGGGATTTATTATGAACATGCTTCAGGCTGGTTTGGTGACGCGACGGTGAGCTACACCGGCGAAGCTTTTTCTGATGTAGAAAACCTGTCGTTTGATCGTACCGACTCTTTTACCTTGGTTAATCTACGAGTAGGTTTTCGAAAAACGTCGGGCGAAATTTATCTGTATGCAGAAAACCTATTCGACTCTCGTGCAGTGACGCAACGCAACCTTGGTTCTGTCAGCACGCTGACGGGCACGTTCTCGCAAAATGATGATTTTCTGAGAATTAATCGCCCAAGAATCGTCGGCGGGGGCATTAAATTTTCACTATAAGCTGAATTGTATGGTTATTCGTGTTTCGGGATGAGGGCAAGACACCCGTTTACCGTACGTCTGGACGGTGAAGGACTTATACTCGAATCCAAAGGTGAAAATAGCCTTTTACCACTCCTCAAAGTCCGAGTGCCTATGGTGTTAGATATCTATGCGTTGCTCGACTAGCTTGCTTTACCGGCGGTTTGTACTATTTGATCTTCCGTTCTCGGGCGAACGTCTGGCATCAGGTGTTTCTTTCGTGTAGAGCAAGAGATAAAAGGGTTTGAGCTCGAAGTAGCTGGCCAAATCACGCCAAGTTTTAGCGTTATTGGTGCGTACACGGCGATTAGCGGCGAAACCACAGATCACCCCAATCCAGACATCATCGGACAAGACATCAATTTCCTGCCGGATCATCAGCTAAACGTGTTCGGTACATATGAAATTCAGAGTGGAAAGCTCCAAGGATTAGGTTTTGGCACAGGTTTGTTCTATCGAAGTGACGTACAGTGGTTTCCCGAGATCAATATTGAAGATGCAGATGGCTACACGACGCTGCATCTCACTGCGTACTATAAGCATGCAGCCAGTGGCATTAACGTACGGGTCTACGTGGACAACGTGACCGACGAGGTTTATCTCAGCAGTCCAACGCTCAACTACGCTGAGTTTGGACCTGAGAGGAGCGTGCGATTGATACTGAGTAAGCAGTTTTGAATCAGGGTCGATCGCGATGCTATACCAATTTTGAGCATTCTTGCTTACAATCCTGCGCCCCGGGGAGTAATACCTTGGTAACGCGTGGTGTAACTATCCACTTGCCTGACTGATGACCACAGACGTTACCCGGTTTCGCTTTAGACTTTGTTGCCTAACGCACAACTCACCGACCTGTGAGAGCTCTAATAAGGCTCTGCAATAGGCGCGTAGCTCAGTTGGTTAGAGCGCTGCCTTGACATGGCAGAGGTCACCAGTTCGAATCTGGTCGTGCCTACCACTTTAAGATCAAAAGATCCGCACCAAGATCAATAGATCCGCACCTCCTCGCGTTACAGTTGGTTAAGAACTGTGGCTGCGCGATCGCATGCGGAACTTGCTATCCGGTCTGGAGCGCCAAAGCCTTCTCAGTATCCTGATTCAGCGTTCTGGCGGCCAGGAAGTAGTGCCAGGCACACCAAAGGTTTAACGTACTGAAGACCATCAGCGAGTATCGCAGAGATTCTTTTCCGTACTCCGGCGCCAGTATGTCACTCAGGATACCTACGCCTTGTGGACCAAAGCCCATGCCAATGATGTTGAGTAAGAACAAACAGATGGCTGCTGCGACGCTGCGCATCTGGACTGGCACAAGCTGTTGGATCATCGCGAAGGTGGGTGCCAGGTAGAAGCCGCCAAAGAACGCTGGAATAAGGTAGACCAAGAGTGCCGACTGGAGATCGGTGAGCCAGAAGAACACCACAATGAAGGGGACTAAGCCCCCTTTACCAACCGCCACCACCCAGGCAAGCCATCGAGCATCTCTTTTTGAAAGATAGTCAGCCAGCCGCCCTGCGGTAAACGTACCCAGCCCACCCACGATGCCTGCCATCAAGGCCAGGGTAAACCCAGTTTCTGATTGGGATAATCCGTGGGACCGAATAAAAAAAGCAGGTAGCCACAAGGTCATACCGTAGCCGACAAAACCTGCCAGGGCGGACCCAAAAACCACGTGACGTGTTGCAGGTGTTTCCCACATTGTCCTGGCAACTTCTTTGAACGCCGGTGCTTCAGACTTGGCTTGTTTGGCTTCTTCGGAAGCGCCCCTCGGGGGTTCGATCAAGGTATATCTAACAAGCAATGCAATCAGCAAGCCGGGCAGACCGACAACGATAAACGTGGTCCGCCAGCCCCAATGCTCGCTCATCCAACCCCCGCCCAGGTAAGCGATTAGAAGCCCGATGTTAATGCCAAGGGCAAATATCCCCATGGCGGTGGCGCGTTGTTTTTGGGAGAAGAGGTCAGAAATCATTGAATGGGACGGGGGGCTGGAGCCGGCCTCGCCGATACCCACGCCAATTCGTGCCATGGCCAGTTGCGCGTAACTGCCCACGTAGGCGCATACAACGGTCATCCCCGACCAGATGGTCGTCGCAATGGCGATGATGTTACGTCGGTTGGTTCGATCTGCCAGCATGGCAATAGGCATACCTAGCGTCGCGTAGAACACCGCAAAGGTCAGCCCGACCAGGAAGCCCATCTGTGTATCAGATGCGCCCAGTTCGGCTTTGATTGGCTCCAGAAGGATTCCCATGATTTGCCGATCCACGTGGCTGGAGGCATACACCATTACCAGAATGCCCAGGGCATACCAGCGGTACCACGAGGTTTTCATTAGGCGGTCAACCCGCGCTTGTTTAGCGTCGTTCAAGAATCTCTCCCCATCTTCTTGTATTACGTACGTACTGTGATTGCGTTTTTGTTTTGTTGCGGTTACCTCGCAGTGTACCCGCCGTCCACGGGCAGTACGACACCATTGATAAAACTTGCATCATCTGAAGCTAGAAAACTCGCCGCCGCGGCAATTTCGTGAGGTTGCCCCAGGCGACCCTGGGGGTGTAGTGAAATGAGGTAAGCCAGGGATTCATCATCTTCCCGGAATTCAGCGGTCATCGGTGTTTCGATGAAGCCCGGAGCGATGGCGTTCACGCGCACGCCCTGGTTGCCGAAGGTAATCGCGTACTGTTTTGTCAATCCGGCGACGCCGTGTTTTGCCGCAATGTAAGCACCGGAACCGTCTTCCAGATCATCCGGTGAAAAGTCTGGAGAAGGCAGCAGACCTACCAGACCAGCGATAGACGCGGTATTGATGATCGAGCCACCGCCATTGCTCGCCATATAACGACCCCCATGGAGTAAGCCGTAGTAAACGCCGGTGAGATTGATTGCCACGGTATCGTCCCAACCAAAGCCGCCGCCAACGCCGGCGTTGTTAAATAACACCTGCATGCCCCCAAATCGGTCAACGGTTGCGGCGATGCCTTCCTTAACCTGGTCCTCTTTGCTCACGTCAATGCCCAGGCTGTCGGCCTGGCCGCCCGCTTCGGCAATCAGCGCAACTGTGCCTTCTGCAGCTTGTGTGTTCAGATCAGCGCACATTACATTGGCACCTTCTGCAGCCATGCGTTGGGCGCTGGCCCGCCCTATACCGCTGCCTGCGCCGGTAATTAACGCAGTCCGCCCGCTGAGTCTGTTACTCCCATTGTTATTCACGTCCGTCATGTCTCTCCCCCGTCGATTTAAATGTCTTGATGATTGATTATGTGGATTCGATATGTATTTCAAAAGTCCCTAACGTGGGTATGTCCCCCAGCCCCAGCTCGACTGATCTTGCCCGCATTTGATCAGGATTAGCGGCGTTGATTGTCATGGAGGTGAGTTGAGGGGTTGTCACCTTTGCTTCCTCAAATGCGACAAACGTACCGTCGGCAAAATTGATTCTGATTCCCTCTGCAGGGTCGTCGGTGACAGGCGTTTGCAATATGCTCGACCAGTGTTGTGCCAGCGCCTGCGGTGTCTGTGTTCCCAGGGCACAACCTCTAATCGATACAGCGTCTGTGGCTTGTTGCTGTTCCCATGATGGGCCTCCCCACAGCCAACTTTCAGGCGGGCGCATCTCATCAAACGAAACAATGGCGCCTTGCATGTCCTTTGGGTGGACGTGACAGGCGCTGACAGCCGCCTGTTCACTGTTCCAAACCTTCCGCAGCCCCTGGCTATCTAGGTGAGCGTCAAACTGAGCAAAATTGTTCACTTGAAAGAGCAACATATAGCCGCACGCGTCGCTGCCTGCACGGTCCAACGTTCTACCTGCGGCGGTATTTTCCTGCACGGGTGCGACAATCTCGAAAAAGGAGTTGCCAATTGCCATCACAGAATTTTCCAAACCAAATTCGCCAACACCAGGGTCTTTAAAATCCTGCTGTATGCCAAACAGATCAAACAACTTGGTTCGAATGGGCTCTAGGTGGCGGGCTGCGATGGCAACCTGGCGTAGTTTCATAGCGGCACTCACATGGCTTAACTGTTCGCACCATACTTAGGCTGCTGTGGTTAGGCAACGTGGGTTATGGCCTGTCGGTGGGCGGGATCTGACTGATCAGATTCCTGATTGGTACCAGATTGGACTACTGTAGGCGCGCTCCTGAATAATTTTGGGGCCTTCGGTTGGTTCCTCAAGTCCCATGGCAATCGCATCCAGTAAGGCATGGCGGGGCGTTGGTATCTCTAGCACCCTGACATAATAGAAGGCATTTTCAGACGCTTTGAAATCCGGGTCTGTCCAGTTTGCCTGAAGTTCTGGTGCGCCAATGCTGTTGTCCCATGCGCCGGTTGCTTCGTTCACCGTGCTGCCGATGGGTGGCAGTTTCCCGTTTGTGAGTTCTCGTTTTCCGGCCCACGCGATGTTGTAAATTTTTTCGTGTGTATCGCCCTGCTCGTCGATCCAGCCTTTAACCACCTGGATGCGATCAAGGTTGGCAGACTTTGGGTCCTTTTGGGCAACGACGGTAAAAGAGGCAGGTTCGGAGATCGTTCCACCCATAGGCGTGTTTTTCTCCGGTGTGCCAGCATAAAAACTTAACCGAATTCTGGGTCCAGTGGTTGCATAGACCTCGCGGCGGGAAAATGCCTCAAGGATTGCACGCGGTGTGTTTTCTTCCGCCCAAACAGCGGCCAGGCCGCCGGCCTGCATGGACCAGCCTGTGGGCCCGACAGCCAGAGCAGCACCTTGTTTGCGCTCAGGAATGGAATCGAAGGCCATTTTTCCCCAGAAATTCGGCTCTTCTGCGGCCGCCAATCCGGTGTGGCTGTCGGTTGAACCGATCATGCCGAATTGATATGGATTTAAGCCCAGTCTGGCCTGCAACGAGAGCCCATTTTTTAAACCCGAGCGCGCAAAATCTCCGGTGGCAGGCATATATTGGGTGCTGCGGTCTCTTTGGATGTACCAAGGATAGGTCTCAAAATCTGCAAAGTCATCGTCTGGCGAGACGGAAGGGTGAGTTTCGGAATCTCCCTTGTATTGGGTGACTTCAGCAACAGGTTCGTATTTTCGGCTGAGTTGGGCGTACGCCAGGTCCATCGGTTCGCCACGCAAAGTTGTTTCGCCGAACATCAGGCCTCGGGAGATATTCGGGTTATGGGGAATTGCCAGGAAGTTCGCGCCGATGCGCTCACCGGTTTCTTCCATCCAGCGCCATAGGTCATCCGGATAAGGGCTGTCTGTTGATGCGAAGGGTAAAAAATCACGGGCCTGGTCTGGTGTAGCGTCGGTGACAACCACGCGGTGCAGGTTGGCGCCGCCGGGAATAGAGCTCCATTCCCAGCCGATAATGGTCGAGAATTCACCAGGTTTGTTGTGTTTGGTGGCCGTGTCGAGCATTCGAATCCATGCATTCTGTGCGCTTACTTTAGCGCCGGGAACAGCCTGATTAGCTGCTCTCCAGACTTTTGCAGCTTCGATCGGGTCTTGCCAAAGTGGCAGGAGTCCGGAAAAAAAGCTGGGGCCGGTTTCGGTATCGATGGCGTCCCTGATCTGGTTTTCCTGGTACCAGTACGCAGCTCTTTCGAACACGTTGGGGTCTGGATCTTGTATGCCTTTGGTATAAATGTCTTTGATACCCCCAAAAAACTCGGCGTGGTCTGACACGACCAGGAAGTCTAGTGGTGTTTGAATTTGCACCCGAGTGCGATTGTAGGGATGAATGACCGGGAGTCCCTTCGCGTAATTGTAGGCGGTGTTCGGATCTGCACTCAGGTTGCCGTTCAGGAATGCATCAAAAGAGTTTGAAGTGTGCAGGTGAGTGTCTCCCCAAAGAAGCACCTTGTCGTCAGGTTCTCGCGCGACACTTTGTGTTGAACTGCTAGCGGGTTCAGCGACCGAAATTGCACACCAGCACAGGCAGATCACAGCGATTGAGGGCATAGCTAGGCGTGTGTTCAGAGTCATAAATCTGCCATCAGTTCTCAGGAGGATGGCATCATACCCGGGAGGTGGGGGCTAGGCGAATCTAGCCCGGTAATTTGGCGTCGGTGGTTGGATCGCACCTGTGTGTGGCCAAATATTCAACGATCGCCTCGTGCACCATCTCCTGATTCGACTTTTCCAATTCAAGACCCAGTCGTCGCAGAGCTTTGTGGGTCGATCGATCCACATAAGCCGTGACCGGCTTTTTGCCGGCCCGACTTGGTGGGAGTGGGTGCTTAGGGGGAATCACTTTTCAGCACGCAACCGGTTGTAACTTTTTACAAAACTCGGAATGTCCATGGGGTCATCCGGGTCTTCCCGATCGCTCGACAGCATTTCCCGGTTGTCGGCAGAATCTACCAGGGTCAGCGGCGCCGGTGTGCTGGCGACAATGGCTTCTGCTTCCTCTTCAATCACCTCGACAAGACCAGGTGCTTGCTCAGGGATGGTCACAGAGTGTGGGATGGCCATACTGGTCGGTTTTGCGATTCCCGTTGAGTGTTCAACTGATGTCTGCTCAATGGCAGCGACCGGCACTTGATCAGCGCGAGGTTTGAGCATAATGAAAATCGACTGGATTAACGTGTAGAGACGGTTTATCTCTTTGGCGGCTTCCCCATCAGGGCGCAGTTCTGATGCAGACAGGCCCTTGGCATCACAATATTCAAAGTCCACTCGACGAGACAGATATTTGGACAGGACCGCTACGTCATAGTGTTGTTGAATTTCCACCTGTCGATCTCTAGCAAACTTGCGTGCATTTGGTGGGACCTGAGTCATTAGCACATAGGCTGGCTTTTGGACGCGTTTGGCCTCTGAGAGACTCGCGAGAACCGAATCGAAATCTTTGACCGATTGTATTTTGCAAGGTACGAGGATGATGTCGGCATGTTCTGCAGCCGCCGCCGCGGTTGAGGCATTGTGACCAGGGGTGTCTAAGAAAACCCAGTTCACGTCGTCCTGACGAGCTTCTTCCAATACGTCCTCGAGAGACTGTGGAAGGGTTTGAATGACACGAGGCTCGATAGCTTCGCGCCGGTTGGACCAATTTTTGAGGGTTCCCTGTGGGTCCAATTCTACAACTAGGGTTTTTTGACCGTGTTGTACTGCGCTCACCGCCAATGACTGCACGACGGTAGACTTTCCGGCCCCCCCTTTAAGACTTAGCAAACAAATGGTGTGCATTGAAGCCTCCAAAGAGTTACGGAGCGAGTCCGAGACTACATGTATACATGTAGGCTAAAAAGGCAAGTAAATTATTTGTAGGACAATAAATTTGATGAGAGTTATATATAAATCAGCAGGTTATAGCTGTCTTCCAGAGTTCTTCTTTTTTCCTGTGGAAAAAATCGTTTTGTTCATGGTTCTGTCTCCGCGGTGTGGCAACCTTTGCAAGCTCTGATTGGGCCGTGGAAGTTTTTATCAGCAATTAAATTGTCTATATGGCAGCCTCGGCAGAATTCATGAAATTGCTGCTCGACCAACTCGCCGACTTGGGGATCAGTTTTGTGACATTGAAAACACAAACCGGATCCGGTGTCATCGACATAGTTATGATGGCAGGTAACGCAGGTTTCATGTGTGTGATCTGCATGTGCGAAGGTGACAGGCAACATCCTTAAATTCGGGTCCTGTGCGCCAAATTCGATGTTCTGCTCCTGTGCAATCTGCTCAAATGTAAAAACGATGCCAAGCATCAGGGTCGCTAGTCCGGCCAGGCTGAAAAAGACCTTCATAACATGCGGATCATCGTGAAACTTGAGATTGCCAGGGCAGCGCCGGCTAGGACCCACCAGGAGTTCAATGTGCTGTTTAGAGTTTTGCCTCGCAGGCGTAGCAAGGCAATACCGCTGATAACGAAGAGTCCCAGAACCAATTCAAATTCGCTGGCATAAAAACCGCTACCAGCGATGTGGTATGCAGCGCCGAGTAATACCGACCAGGCAAAAATGCGGTGGTATCTCAGAAAGTGTTGATGCATTGGGTGCCAGAAACGCCGGTTCTTCGGATGTGCAAACAATACAATCAAGACGCAAAGACCGGTGGCGGCAAGGCCGATCAACATATGGTCAGGTGCTTCTAATCCAAGGTATTGGGCGGACACGCTGTCAAAGGTCAAAACACCCACAACGTGAATAGCGAGTAGCAGCAGAGATAGCCAGGCAACAAAGGTGTGCAGGCTCGGTCGACCTCGACCCGTATCAATAAACAGGTACACCCACAATGCCATAACGGCGTAGCCGGTCGCTTGAAGAAGGTCCCAGGTAGCCCCTGCGCTCACAAATGGATAGGTAACGAAAGTCAGCCCAAAGACGAGGATGAAGATGGCGAGCATGATCATCAACGCAGTAAAACATGCGTTTTACGGATATCATAGCTTGATTGAGAAATTACGGGGGAATGACATGTCTGACTTAGCAGGCAGGATTGCGGTGGTGACGGGCGCGAGCCGTGGGATTGGCAAAGGGATTGCCCTCGCGCTGGGAGAACGGGGTGCGACGGTGTATGTAACAGGGCGGACAACGGGTGAAGGTGAGCGAACAATCGACACCACAGCGCGATTGGTCACCGAGGCTGGGGGGACAGGGCGTGCCATTCAATGTGATCACGGGGATGATGCGGATATAGGTCGACTGTTTGAGCAGATTGCTGATGAAGTGGACAGAATCGACATTCTAGTGAATAACGTATACAAGATTCCGAACCCGCCCGCCTGGGGCGGGGGGTATTGGGATCACCCTATTCAAGTTTGGGATGATCAGGTTGGGATCGGGTTGCGTGCACATTATGTCGCCAGTTGGCATGCGGCTAAGCTTATGTTTTCTTCAGAGTCCGCAGCCATGGTCAATGTGTCCTCGCCCGGTGGCCAAAGTTATCACTTCAGCTCCAGTTATGGTGCGGGCAAGGCCGGTTTGGATCGCTTGACGGCGGATATGGCTATTGAGCTGGAGCCGAAAGGTATCCCAGCTGTGGTTTTATATCCTGGGTCCGTGTCCACGGAGTTCATTATGGATGCCGCCAAGGAGCGCGAGATGGATCTGTCTCAGTCGCAAACTCCGCTGTTGGTTGGACGTAGTGTTGCTGCCTTGCTGACCTGCGACGATCTGATGGCCCGTACCGGTTCGATTCAGTGGGTCGAGGACTTGGTTGAAGAGTTTGACCTCTATGACGAAAATGGCGGCCGCCCCACCCAAAAATATCACACCCGTTAAGTCTCCCGTCAGGCCGCCTCATTGTCGCCTGGATGTTCTACATGATAGGCATCCAGGTCGACTTCATGGGTTTCTGCCCAATACTGCTGCAGGCTGAAAGGTGAGTTGTTGATCACCTGGCCGTCACTGTTCTTATACCAGCTTTCTACATTCGGGTGGCCCCAGGCCAGAGTTTTGCTGATTGCTTGTACCCGCTGATTGTAGCTTTGATTGGCGTCCTGCTTCACTTCCATAGCGTGGATGTTTTTGCTGAGCATGGTCGTCAGGCAATTCATCACGTAGTGAATCTGACACTCCACCTGGTAGATGATCGATCCGCCATGGACGATGTTGGTATTTGGACCGTATAAACAAAACAGGTTTGGAAAATCTGGCACGGTGATGCCCTTATAGGCGTTGGCGGTGTCGCCCCACGTTGCTTCTAAGGTTGTTCCGGATTTGCCGATAATTTCCATCGGCCACAAGAACTGATTGGTATGAAAGCCCGTCGCCAGAATCAGTACGTCCACTTCATGGATCGTGCCGTCTTGCGTCTCAATTCCATGCGGGTGAACTCTTACTATGCCGTCCGTAATCAAATCGACATTTTCCCGAGCCAGAGTAGGGTACCAGCCGTTATCGACAATCAATCGTTTGCCCCATACAGGAAAATCTGGCACACATTTGTCCACGTAGTGTGTCTTTTCCCCTAGCCCCTCTTTGATAAAACCGATAAGCGCTTCACGCATACCAAAATTGGCCTCGTTCATCGCGATCTCGCTTTGTTCCCATTCAGGGTCTGCAACCACGGCATCCCATGACCGATCTCCGAAGGACCAGATCATTCGCGCTCGATGAAATTCGGCATAAAAAGGTATGTGATTCAGTGCCCAGAGTTGACCGGGTTCAACGGGCCGATAATAGTCCCTTGCAGGTGCCACCCAGTGGGGTGTGCGTTGGAATACCATGGCCTGATCTGCCACTTCGGCCGTTTTGGGTAGTAGCTGCACGCAACTGCAGCCAGTGCCGATGACGGCCACTCGTTTGCCAGTCAGATCAACATCGTCTCGCCATCGAGCGGAGTGCCAGGAATCACCAGCAAACTCGTCTAATCCAGGGATATCAGGCATCGAAGGGCGATTAAGTTGCCCCACCGCACTGACAACAACGTTCGCCTGCAGTGTTTTCGCCTTCCCTTTTTGAACGACATCAATTTCCCAGATGTGGGCCGAGGGCTGATAGCGGGCGCTGGAGACTTCTGTATCGAACTGCACGTTGGCGCGCACGTCAAACTCATCTGCGCAGCTGTCAAAGTAGGCAAATAACTCATCGCGTTTTGAGAAATAGCCTGACCAATTTGGATTGCGATTGAATGAATAGGAATAGTAGTGATTGGGTGTGTCTACACCACAATCTGGATAAGTATTCTCATACCAGGTTCCACCGACTTCTGGATTCTTCTCCAGAATTGTGAATTCAACACCGGCGGATTTAAGTTTTGCCGCGAGTCCCAACCCGGACATGCCTGCACCAATGATGACGACATTAAATTCTGTTGCCGCACCGTCAAGGATCGCTTGATCCAGATCACCTTGCCACTGCAAGTCACGGTTCTGGAAGTTTGTTTCTTCCATAAGCATCTCGGCATAACCGTCATCAACTGGCTCTGCGACGGAAAAACTCATGAGCTGCTGGAATCGATCCTGATCAGGTGCGGTAGGGATTTCTCGTTTTCCATCGCGTACCTCACCGATAATCTGTATAGCCGCCGACTTTATCTCTGCGGCAATTTCGGGGGCGTAGCGGCCTGTGTCATCGGGGAACAGGGAACCTTCTGGTGCTTCTATCGCGGCTGGGGTAAATCGTTCCGCCAACCACTCATCACTGCCAGTGATACAGGCCAGTGACATAAGCAGATTGGGTAGATTTACATCTTCAAGCGCTTTTGCAATATCGTCATCCGTACCAGGAATCCCCATTTCTTATCCCCTTTTCTTGATGTGCCGGTTTTAGTCGAACGCTGCATGCTAGCAAGGAAATACTTTGCCGCACAGGTGTGAGAATATGTATATTTAATTGTCAATTAAATGCATTGATTCTAACCCCGGGAACACTTGCGAGCAGCTCATACGGGCAGTAGAATGCGCGCCCTGCTTGGGAATGAAGGTTCCCAGGTAGAAAAAATAGGCTGTACAATCCGTTTGCTGCCACTTTTTGTGAAGAACTAGTGGGAGGGAGTGGTGTGCGGTCGTTCGTGTTTTGTAAGCCTCATGCAGCAAGACAGCAAGAGGAAACCAAAGCGCGAGAGGGCCTTTGCATAACAAACTTTTGGAGACGCAAAAAAGGAGTGTCTTATTAAGAAAGGAAGTAAGCGTACTGAACGTTCGCAGTTGAACGAAGAAATTCGCGCATCCAGCGTACGATTGGTAGCTGCTGATGGCAGCCAACGTGGCATTGTTTCTCGAGAAGAAGCACTTGCCGAAGCAAGAGCAGCAGGTCTAGATCTGGTGCAAGTTGCGGCGGAAGCTGATCCACCGGTATGTAAGGTCATGGACTATGGGAAGCATCTGTTTGAGCTGAAGAAAACCAAAGCAGCGCAACGTAAAAAACAGAAGCAGATCCAGGTCAAAGAAATTAAGTTTCGCCCCGGTACAGAAGAAGGCGACTATCAGGTAAAACTACGCAACCTGAAGCGCTTTTTAGACGAAGGTGACAAAGCCAAAGTCAGTCTGCGGTTCCGTGGTCGTGAGGTGGTTCATCCAGAGATTGGAATGACCCTTATGGGCCGAATTGCAGAAGACCTCGATGAATTGGGTCAGGTAGAAACCGAGCCAAAATTTGAAGGTCGACAGGTCATTATGGTCTTGGCACCGAAAAAGAAGAAGAAGTAGAACGGCCCACAGGCCTAAACTACCCGCTCTTTTGTACTGCGCGAAGTAAGTTTTACGTAAAACTAGCAATAGCGTGGAGATTGGCATATGCCAAAGATGAAAACCAACCGTGGTGCGGCAAAACGATTCCGTGCCACATCCAGCGGTTATAAACACCGCAAAACGAATCGTAATCACATTCTTACCAAAAAGGCACCTAAGCGTAAGCGTCAGCTGCGTGGTTTTGATGCAGTGGCGAAAGCCGATGTTCCTGCGTTAAGACGGATGTTGCCGACCAAGGCTCGCTAGGAGGACACATGCCAAGAATTAAGCGAAGTGTGGCCTCTAGAGCCAGACGTAAAAAGGTACTGAAGGCAGCCCGTGGTTATTACGGTGCTCGCAGCAGGACATTCAAAGTTGCCAAGCAGGCAGTTATCAAAGCGGGGCAATATGCCTATCGTGACCGTCGTCAGCGCAAACGTCAGTTTCGACAGCTGTGGATCGTCCGTATAAACGCTGCCGCTCGCGAACATGGTTTGTCTTACAGCCGCTTTATTGCCGGTCTCAAGGAGGCGGGAATTGAAGTGGATCGTAAGGTGCTGGCAGATATCGCCATGCATGAGAAGGATGTGTTTGCAGCGTTGGCCGAAAAAGCCAAAGCAGCGCAACAAGCGGCGTAAGCGCCACTTTAATTGAGAATTCGTCTCCCTGGGGACCTAAAAAGGCCTTCCCTTGGAGACGTCTGTTTGCGAAAAAGGGAAGCACCTTCAGGACTTCCCTTTTTTATTGGATTTGAGTGACGCAGGTGATATTCGCATGGACATCGACAAGATACTAAACACAGCCATTGAGGCTGCGAACGCCAGTGATGATTTACGTACCCTGGATGGGGTAAGAGTTGCTTATCTAGGAAAAAAGGGTGAGTTGACCGGGTTGTTGAAAGGGCTTGGACAACTGGAACCTGCCGAGCGGCCCGCAGCAGGCGCTAGAATAAACGATGCGAAGGTTGCGCTGTTAGAAGCGCTGGATGCTCGTAAGGACGCGCTTGAGAACGCGCAACTTGCACAGGCCCTGAGTGCTGATGCGGTAGATATTACCTTGCCGGGTCGAACGCCTGAGCACGGCGGACTACACCCGGTAACCCAAGCCATGCTGCGCATTGAGGAGATTTTTATCGGTGCGGGCTACAGCGTTGTGCAAGGCCCTGAGATTGAAAACGACTACTATAATTTTGAGGCGTTGAACATTCCGGCACATCATCCTGCTCGGGCCATGCATGACACTTTTTATTTTGCCGACGGCTCTCTGCTGCGCACGCATACCTCGCCGAGCCAGGTCCACACCATGGAAGAGCAGCAGCCTCCCATCAGAGTCATTTGCCCGGGTAGGGTGTATCGACGTGACAATGATCTGACCCATAGCCCGATGTTCCATCAGGTTGAGGGTCTGGTTGTGGACAAGGGCATCAGCTTTGCGGACCTCAAAGGTACGGTAACCGACTTTATTCGGCGCTTTTTTGAAAAAGATCTGGAGGTTCGTTTTCGGCCTTCTTATTTCCCTTTTACAGAACCTTCCGCAGAAGTAGATGTTGCCTGTGTTCACTGTGATCACGGTTGTCGGGTATGTAGTCAAACGGGCTGGTTGGAAGTGATGGGGTGTGGGCTGGTGCACCCTAATGTGTTGCAGATGTCGGGCATTGATCCGGAAGAGTATTCTGGGTTTGCCTTTGGTTTTGGTGGCGATCGACTGGCGATGTTGTTGTATGAGGTCGATGATCTGCGCCTGTTTTTTGAAAATGATGTGCGCTTTCTTAGCCAATTTAACTAATTTGTTGCCGACCCTCGGCAGGGGCGGAAAAAATTGGACCCGGATTAACGGTATCGGAAGGAACTATGAAATTCAGTGAAGCGTGGTTGCGTGAGTGGGTTGACCCAGGTCTGCCTCGAGATGAGCTGCTAAGCCAGCTGACCATGGCGGGTCTTGAGGTAGATGGTGTGGAGCCTGTGGCCGGAGAATTCACGGGTGTAGTCGTTGGACAGATTGTCAGTTCAGCGCTCCATCCTGATGCAGATAAATTGAAAGTGTGTCAGGTCAGCGATGGATCTGAGACGGTGCAGGTTGTCTGTGGCGCCCCAAATGCGCGCGAAGGATTGTTGACTGCATTCGCCAGAGTGGGCGCTCTGTTACCGGAAAATTTTAAGATTAAGAAAGCCAAGCTACGCGGCGTTGAGTCGTTTGGCATGCTGTGTAGTGCTCAGGAATTAGGCCTTGGTGAAGATCATGATGGGATAATGGAATTGCCAACGGAATTGAACGTGGGTGCGGACCTGGTTGCAGCGCTGCAGCTGGACGACGTGACCATAGATGTGGACTTGACGCCAAATCGCGGGGATTGCTTGAGTCTTAAAGGTTTGGCTCGAGAGGTCGGCGTGCTGAACAACCAGGCGGTTGCATATCCGCAGATCACACCAGTCCCTCCCGTGCATGACGAAACATTCCCGGTGTCCCTGGCCGATCCCGCTGCGTGCCCCAGGTATCTGGGGCGGGTGATTAAGAATGTAGATCTTAGTCGCTCAACCCCACACTGGATGGCGGAGCGTTTGCGTCGTTGTGGACTGCGTAGTATTGATCCGGTTGTGGACGTTACCAATTATGTACTGATCGAGCTGGGACAGCCCATGCACGCATTTGATCTGCACCAGCTCAGCGGCGAAATTGTTGTACGCAAGCCTCAGGGTGAAGAAAAACTTGTTTTGCTTGATGGTCAGGAAGTCACTCTGGACGCGGATACATTGTTGATCACCGATGCCAACGGCCCGGTGGCCATGGGCGGAGTCATGGGGGGTGAGCGATCTGGGGTCTCCGCTCAAACCAAAGATGTTTTTTTGGAGTGCGCCTTTTTTGCCCCTCTGGCGATCGCGGGCACCGCTCGCCGTTATGGTCTGCATACAGATGCATCCCATAGATATGAGCGCGGGGTGGATTACGCACTGCAACGTGACGCGGTGGAACATGCGACCCGCCTGCTTCTGGATATGGTAGGTGGTGAACCTGGACCCATCCTGGAAGCTAAAGATGAGGCGTATTTACCCGAGGCTGCGCAGGTGACAGTTCGCCAATCACGCATTAATGATCTCCTTGGGATTGAAATATCACCTGCTCAGGTCGATGACGCGTTTACCCGGTTAGACTTCCAGGTTAGTGATCGACAGGAAGAAGGCGGCCTGGTGAGCTGGACGATTCGCTCCCCAAGCCATCGTTTTGATATTGCCATCGAAGCGGACCTTATCGAAGAAGTTTGCAGAATCTACGGCTACAACAATGTCGTCAGCAAACAACCGACAACGGATCTGGCATTACGGTCTGTACCGTTGGAGCGTTCCGAAGAGGCAAAACTCAAAGCGCACCTTGCCGATGTTGGCATGCAGGAGGTGATTACTTACAGCTTCGTTGATCCAGGGCTGCAGGATCTGCTAGATCCAGGTACGCAAACAGTCGCGTTGGCTAACCCAATGTCGCAAGACCAGTCGATTATGCGCACGAACCTTCTATGTGGAATGGTGGCGGCTGCTCAGGCCAATGTCGCGCGGCAGCAGGATCGGGTAAGAATTTTCGAACTGGGTCTGGTCTTCAGACCCGATGGTGATCAACTGGCGCAACCCCAAATGCTGGGCGGTCTTTTGTGGGGGCGGCGCAGTGCTGAGGTGTGGCACGCACAAAATGAATCGGTCGACTTCTTCGATGCCAAGGGTATCGTTGAAAACCTGGCAGCATGGTCCGGTGTGCCTTTAGCGTATGAGCCCTGTGACAATCCAGTCTTCCATCCGGGGCAAAGCGCTGCAATTGGGAGTGATGGTAGAACGGTCGGCGTCGTTGGGCGTCTTCATCCAGAGGTAGAGTCTCGGGTAGAACTTTCGAACGTATTTGTTTTCGAACTAGACAGTAATGTTCTGTTGGATCGACCGCGACGCGTATACTCCGGTGTTTCACGTTATCCAAGCGTTAGGCGTGACTTGGCGATTGTGGTCGACAAGAAAGTGGACGCTGCTAAGGTTGAGGGGATTGTTCGTCAAATTGGGGGCGGCTTACTGGTTGACTTCAGGTTATTTGATGTATATGAGGGCAAAGGCATTGATTCTAATGAAAAAAGTTTAGGTCTAGGCTTGACCTTACAGAGTCAAAGCGCGACCCTTACGGATGCCCAGATCAACGACACTGTTGATCAGATTGTGCAGCAGCTTGCTGATCAAATCGGGGCTAAGCTTCGCTAGCTGTGTGCAATATAACAAGAACAAACAAAATTCAGCGAACGTTTCGAATTTAGGTCCAGGGAGACAGACTTGAGCGCATTGACCAAGGCAAAGATGGCAGACCAGTTGTTTGACGAACTGGGTTTGAATAAGCGCGAAGCCAAGGAGATTGTTGAGTTATTTTTTGGAGAGATTCGAGATTCTCTGGAAAACAACGTGCAGGTAAAACTATCCGGGTTCGGGAATTTTGATCTGCGCGAGAAAGGTGAAAGACCCGGCCGGAACCCCAAGACTGGGGAAGAAATTCCGATTACGGCGCGACGAGTGGTCACCTTCCGTCCTGGACAGAAATTAAAGGCTCGCGTAGAAGCGTTTGCTGGTGAGGGTGCAGAATCAGGGTCCGTTGAAGCCACTTCTGATCTCTCAGAAGGTGCTGACCGTTTTGATATCCATGGAAACCAAGATACGCCGCGTATCTTCTGACAGGTCTTAGATCCCCATGTTAGAACCCAGTAACAACAACGAGCTACCCCCAATACCCGGCAAACGGTATTTCACCATTGGTGAAGTCAGCCAGCTGTGCGATGTGAAACCTCACGTTTTGCGCTATTGGGAGCAGGAATTTCCTCAACTCAGTCCGGTCAAAAGGCGAGGTAATCGACGTTATTATCAGCGCCAGGATGTTATTGTTATTCGCCAGATACGAGCATTGCTGTACGACCAGGGTTTCACAATTGGCGGCGCGCGACAGCGCTTGACCAGCGAAGAGGCAAAAGAAGACCAGACTCAGTTCAAGTTATTGGTCAGGCAGATGATTGTAGAATTGGAAGACGTGCTGCGCGTATTAAAATCCTGACATATCGTGAGACTCGTAAGGGTTAGACTCAAGAGAAATTATCGCCCTGCCACACCGATGATAGAAAACCTGCTTAAAACATTGCTCACCATCCTGTTGAGCAGCCCCTTCTTTGTGATATCAGTTTCAGCCGACGTGCTGCAGAAAGACTCCTTTGCCTATGATGCGCGTATGGCGTTTCTCAAAGCGGGTGAACTTTCTCTGGATTTGAGCCGAACGGGAGATCAGTACGAGGTGGCTGGCGAATTCAAAACCTCCCGGGCGATGAGTGCCTATTACACTTGGAATGGAATATTTGCCGCTGTTGGTACCTGGCAAAGAGGTGGACCGGTCACCAAAGCCTATATGGCCCGTACCACCGGTAAAGATGACGACCTGAAAATCGTACTGACCTACGAAGACGGTGCGCGGGTCTTGGACGACTCAACCGGTGGATTTGAGAGCGTCAACAAACCCGGTGGTATTGATCTGATTTCCGCGTTGTTCTTCAGCCCGGAGTGTTATCAAGGCGGGCAGGTACATGATGGTGAAGATACCTACCGATTGACTTTAAGGTCAGAAAAAGTACACAGGTTTAATGGCGGTCGTGGTTACTATAAGGGTGAGGTTACCAGCTGTGACTATCATGTCCTGGACCACAAGGACCGCAAACGACGGGTCATCGTTTCTCTCGCCCAGGTGGGCGATACGAAAGTGGCTGTACAAGTAAGAGCAAAAATTCCTATTCTGCCTGACGCTGTCTTTCGGCTGCGTTACCCCGGAAAGTCTACGGATGTTGGACAGATTGCGGGGCTGGATTAAGTATCGAAGGCTTAATACATATCCGTTGGGGATTCATAAAGTTCAAAACCCGCCTCGCGCACGCGTCTTGAGTGCCAGATGTGCCGCCGCCCGAATAGTTTCAGAATGATAATGTAGCCGAGCACAGGTCGACCTTTGCGCCGCCGTTGCCGTAAGGATGCGAGATTGTTCCTTTCGACATACGCGATGGTTGCGGTTTTCCCAAGACTTAAATCGTATTCGTCGGATGCAGAGGCATTGATCACACGCAAGCCGCGATACTCGGGAAGCGTGAACGCCTTATATCCGTATCTATAATGATGTCTAACGCGTACCCACATGCCATCCACATCCGGCGCAGTGGAATAAGATCGCCAGGTGAACGCGACGAGTTTTTCCTCGTCACTGTCGTGATTGGCTTGCATAAAAGCACCTAGACATATGTCCCCTCTTGCCAGGGCGTCGTCAACAAATGCCTGGGTGTAGTGCTTAGGCATTTCCTTCACCAGTGCTCTGACTTCGTCATCAGACAATCGTCTGGTTACAGATTGGATACGTGATGCTTCAGATGGCTCGTCGTTCGGGATAGGGCGACTGGCCACCTCGTAAACTCGGAGAAAAAATCTGACCCGGTTCAGGCAGAAACGCACCCAAATCTCGTACAGACCATACCTGGGGAGGTCCGCACGGATCTGGGCAAGTTTCGATTTGAACCAACGAAAGCGGCTCATCCTAGTTTATCTTGCACGCAAGTCCTTGCGCAGAATTTTTCCAGAAGCGCTTTTTGGAATCACATCAATCACTTCAAGCTGACGAATCTGCTTGTAGCTGACCAGATTTTCACTCACCAATGCCTGGATTTCCTCCAAGGTGACCGTTTCGCCAGGTGGTGTGGTAACAAATGCTTTGGGTAACTCGCCGGCCTCATCGTCCGGGATGCCAATGACCGCAACATCTGCAACCTTGGGGTGTGTGATCAACAGTGCCTCAAGCTCCGCTGGTGCGACCTGGAAGCCTTTGTATTTGATCAGCTCCTTCATGCGATCCACGATAGTCATATGACTGTGCTCATCGATGATGGCGATGTCTCCGGTGTGCAGCCAGCCCTCGCTGTCTATCGTTTCCGCCGTTGCGGTTGGGTTGTTAAGGTATCCTGTCATCACTTGAGGACCTCGCACCCAAAGTTCGCCGCGCTCGCCCACGGGTCGATCTTCGCCGGTGTCAGGATCCACGATGCGGCTTTCCGTGTTGGAGATTGTTACGCCACTGGTGCCTGGCCTGTAGTCCCCCTCCACAGTCGAATGGCTGACCGGGCTTAGTTCGGTCATGCCAAACCCCTGTACCACTTCACACCCCAGGCGTGTTGCGGCTTGGTCTGCAAGTTCAGCCCCAAGCGGCGCTGCGCCTGAGAAAATCTGTTTTATTGAAGAGGTGTCATAGTCGTCTACAACCGGCGCCGTGGCCAACCCCAAAACGATGGGCGGGACAGCAAAAAAGCGGGTGATTTTTAACTCCTGAACTGCCTGCAAGGCTTCGACCATATCAAAGCGAGGCATAGTGATTGTGGTGACGCCGTTGCTCAGCAATCCGTTCATCAGCACCTGCATGCCATAGATATGGAAAAAAGGTAACGCGGCCAATGCAACTTCGTTTTCTTGATACTTAATCGCATGGATACACTGCTCAATGTTGGCCACCAGATTGCGGTGGGACAACATTACACCTTTGGGTAAACCGGTTGTGCCAGAAGAATAGGGGAGTACAACGGTGTGGGATGCAGTGTCCACCGGTACCTGATCAATTGGATCGGAAAAAACCTCCGCCATAGGGGTGGTGCCCGCAACGCCATCGCCAATCATGACGATCTCTGTCACATCAGTTCCTTCGATAGCGGCAGCGGCGGTTTCTGCAAACATCGGCACGGTGAACAAAATAGATGCGCCAGCATCGCTCAATTGGTGTCTGACCTCTTGAGGTCCGTAAGTTGGATTGATGGTTGTCACAGCGGCCCCCGCAACCGCAACACCATGAAAAACGATGGCGT
This sequence comes from Pseudomonadota bacterium, assembly GCA_039028095.1. GTDB lineage: Bacteria > Pseudomonadota > Gammaproteobacteria > Pseudomonadales > Azotimanducaceae > UBA4421. The sequence goes on along the minus strand of JBCCIU010000026.1, from coordinate 32,852 downwards.
ACTCAGGTAGATTTGGGGCCATCAGTCCAACGACCTTGCCGGGCTCAATTCCGCGTGCGGCCAGGCCACCGGCCAGTGCGTGTATTTGTTCACGCAATTGGCTGAAGGTATACGTGCTGCTGCCGCTGGTGTCTTGAATGGCCACCCGGTCAGCTAATTCATCTGCGCGTCTCAACACGTGTTCGGTAATGGTAATTTCTGGGATGTCGACCTCTGGTAGAGGGCTTGCATGGATAATCTGTGTCACAACGAACCTCATTCCTAGTTGTGGTGAATTAGTCTTGGTGATTAATAAAACTGCGCATATTTTACCTCGGATCAGGTGGCGGCGATAAGAAAAAAGAGTCCGGGATCAGCTGACAGAGAAGGACTTACAGCAATCCGACGAAAGCCGTTGTTCTGTAGCATCGACACGTAGTCGTGTTGTCGATATCCCTTTAGCGTGTTGATATATGCAGCGGGTTGCTCTTTTTTACTCAGTACGTTTTCGCTCAGTACGTTTTCACTCAGCACATAGTGACGACGAATGGCAGTGAGCTCTTCTTCATGCCAGAAGTTTTCACTGAACCAGATGTGCGGTTCGTCAGAAAAAACGCTCCGCTGTAGCGCTTGCCAGGCGGGGGAGGCGTTGCCAAGTTTGCGTATGGCTTGTTCGTCATGGACTTCCAGGACTATCGTGCCGTTGGGCCAAGCGGCATCGTGCATCTTCTTTATAAGCAATTCTGCTTCCGAGGGATTGAACGCGTTAAATTCGCCATATGTCATTAAGACCAGATCAAAACTGTTGGGTAGATCGGTGCTCCGCACGTCCACCATCTGATAATCCGAGCGGGTGTCGGCGGTCCTTGCGTACTCAATTGCGGCGGGTGAGAAATCGATGCCCAAACACGTGTGACCGCGCTCGGCAAGTGATTTGCAGTAAAACCCTGGACCACAACCCAGATCGAGTATTTTGCCAACCTCCCCGTTGAACACCTTTTTTTCTAAGAAGTCGATCTGCTTTTCGATAATCGTTTGTGGGCGACTGGCCTGACTGTGTGTCTGATCCAGGTGTTCACGCAGCATGCGTTTAGAAAAGGCGGGTTCATGCCATGGAATTTTATAGTCGCCATTCCAAGGGACGGGTGGTGTGCGATCAACAATTTCGGCTAAATTCACCTGACGTTTCGATTGCTAAGCAGAGCGACAAAAACAGGAAGCACCCACCGCGACATCGGCTCGTGCCAGAATTCGGTCCAACTGGATTCGAATGTGTGCGATCTCGTTTGTTTCACCCCGTCGTTCAAGACATTCATTTAGACCGTGTAGCGCCCACACATTGCCCGGGTGTTGATGGGGGCGGGCTAAATCGTCGGTTAAGCCTAAATCTGCACGGTATATGGACTCTGCTTCTTCGTATTCCTGCTGTTCCATTAACAAGGCGGCCAGTGCGTGACGTGGTGGCTGCATCCAACCCCAGGGTTCGTCATAGACCAGCTCGTCGCTCAGTTTTGTTGCCTGGCGTAAATGGTCTAAACCGCGTTCTGTATCGCCAGCCTTGTAGTGCAGTTCACCTTGTGCCATTTCAGCGGCAACTTTAAGCACTTCGATAGCTGGGTTGTTAAACATGAAACGCGATTCTGGAACATTAAGCTGTGCTGCGAAGAAAAGATCCAGCGCTTCTGCCGCTTCCTGGTGACGGTTTAGATTGGCCAGAGCGATGACTCGACCATAGCGCACCAGCGCAGTGGTGAAACTGAACAGCTCGGCGTCTTCAGGTATGGGCTCTTCTAGCAGGGTTTGCCATTGGCCAAATCTTACCAATACGTGAATACGCATTCCCCAGAACGCTTCGAAGAGATCCGGCATAAAGGCAACCGTCGTTTCAGGCAGCAGCTTACGCAGTTCGTCAGCAGCAGTTAGCGCAACATCTTTTTGTGCCAGAAACATAGCGCCGTAGGCTTCAAAATGGACGTTGTGGATACGGTAAACCGTGTAGAAATTTTCAGCGCCACGCAGTTCGGTGAAAGGTTGATCCACCTGGGCGGCTTTGTGGTTACGATAAATAACGTTGGGATATTCGCCGCACAGCACATCTATATGAGTCGCCATGTGCACCAGATGTCCCGAATCCGGCACCAGTGTGGCCAGGTGATCGCCATGTGGCAAAGCCAACTCAGGCGTGGGTGACATCTCCATGAGGTGAATGTACATATGCAGCAAGCCTGGATGTGACCAGGCTGCAGGATCTGCTTGGAACGCATCTTCCAACACCTGGCGTGCCTCCTGTGTCGATGAGCCAGCTTTTGGGGTGCCGGTTTTCAGGTCCCATAGCTGCCAGGGTGTCCGGCCCATTAGGGATTCTGCGAAGACGCTAGCGATGTCGAGGTCGTTAGTGTTGGCCAAATAGATCGGACGCATAGCCTCAACAAAGGCGTCGTTATAGGGACCATACTCTTCGGTTGCAGGATCATCTGGGTAGCGAGCGTTCAGGGCTTCAAGCAGAGCGATCTCCACCGGCGTGCCAACGCCTAGTGCCAGGCCATCGGCGATGGCCTGATGTGCGGTCGCTAATGTAAGTTCGCGTTCTTCCGGTCCAAATATTTCCCAAATCTTGTTGTAGTTTGGCCCAATGCTGTAGGCAAGCCCCCAGTAAGCCATCACGCAGCCTTTGTCTTCCTGGATTGCCCTTTCAAAACAAATGATTGCTTCATCGTGATTAAATCCATACAGCCAGGCCAGGCCTCGGTTAAACCAGATCTGGGCGCTGTCTGCGCTAGTTGTCACCTGGCGGTGCCAGTTGCCGAGGTCGAAATATTCCTGTTCAACATCGATGGTCATCTGTTTACTCTCACTAAGTGTGTTGAACATAATGAACGAATTGGCAGGTAGGAGGAACAGGTGCGGATCGATTCTTTTATTACGCAGATGCCCAAGGCAGAGCTGCACGTACATCTGGAAGGGACGCTCGAACCCGGGATGTTGTTCGAGTTAGCGCAACGCAATGGCATTTCACTGGAGTACGCCACCGAGGCAGAAGTACTGGCTGCTTACGACTTTCATGACCTGCCGTCCTTTCTAAAAATTTACTATGCCGCGATGGACGTCTTGCGCGAAGAGCAGGACTTCTATGATCTGGCCTGGGCTTACTTTGAAAAGGCAGCTGAGCAGAACGTCATTTACTGCGAGCCGTTTTTTGACCCTCAAGCCCACACCGTTCGCGGCGTGAACTTTGATACGGTCATCGAAGGTATTGCACGCGCTCAGCAGGATGCTGATCGAATTTTGGGGGTGCGATCCAATTTGATCATGTGTTTTTTACGCGATATGAGCGCTGATTCTGCCCAGGTACATTTAGACAAGCTCAACAACCACCTGGATAAGGTGGTTGGTGTCGGGCTTGATAGTGATGAGAAGGACAATCCCCCGGCAAAGTTCGCCAAGGTTTTTACCCAAGCACGCGAAATGGGTCTGAAACTCACCATGCACTGCGATGTAAATCAGAAAGATATCGTTGAGCATATGTGGGAGTGCTTGGATCTGGTGCAGGTTGATCGCATTGACCATGGTATTAATGCTTTGGACGATGCCAAGCTGGTTGATGAGATTGCCCGGCGTGGTTTAGGTTTGACCATCTGCCCAATTTCGAATGAGTTTGTTGTACAGAACCTGACGGCAGATGAGATTCGTCGTTTTCTCAGCAGGGGGATCAAAGCCACCATTAACTCAGATGACCCCGCTTATTTTCGTGGTTACATGAGCGAAAACTATCAAGCTCTCAAAGACAAGGCGGGATTTACCAACCAAGAAATACTGCAACTATCGCGCAACGCGTTCGAAATCAGCTGGGTGAGTGCTGAAGAAAAAGCGCACTATTTGGAGAAGATTGATCAATATGCTGCTGCCCATTGACTCTCAATGAGGGTGGGCATTAGCCAGACTTGGTGTGGTCCGCTAGACTCGGGACAGATGCAGGCACGAATCGGGAGGATGGCATGCAGACAGGTGGCCTAAAAAAGGCAAGGGTATCAGCGATGATGGGCGTGTTGCTGTCCTGGGGTGTGAGTTCAGCCAGCGCTGAAATCGCGCCAGAAGTGATGGGTAAATCTACCATGGGCGAGCCGACACCCACCTGGTTGATGGTGCATGATGCTGTTGGTCCTGCCTACGTATTTGATAGCGCAACCGGTGATATGCAGGGTCTGTTATCTCTGTCTGGCTTCACCCCAGCAGTCGTCGTTAATCTCGCAGAAGGTCGAGCCTACGCTGCCGAATCCTTTTACTCACGTGGTGTCAGAGGTGTACGGACTGATGTGTTGACGATTTACGATCTACCTACCTTGAGTCCGGTGGGAGAGGTAGAGATTCCACAGAAAATTGCCGCCCTCCCATTTCCGCAGTACATAGAGATGTTGGACGACGAACGCCACGTTGCGGTATTTAATCTGACGCCCGGCATGTCGGTGAGCATCATCGACGTGGAAGATCAGGAGTTTGTAGATGAAATTTCCACCCCCGGATGTGCCTTGATGATGGCGGTTGCAGAGCGGGGATTTCTGCAACTTTGTGGGGACGGTGCGGTTCAACTGATTCGCCTGGGGCGTAATGGTAAAGAAATAGAACGTATTCGCAGCGATGCATTTTTCTCCTTGGAAGACGATCCCGTTTTTGACAAGCCGGTTCAAACGAGTCGCGGGTGGCTGCTTACGTCCTACCATGGGTTGGTCTATGAGGTCGAGGTAGACGGGGGTGAAATATCGATATCTGAACCATGGCCAATGCTCAGCGAAGCAGACCGTGAAGCTGATTGGTTGCCAGGCGGGGGCCAGCTGGTGGCTTTTCACCAGGAGCAGGACCTGATTTTCATTCTGATGAACCAGGATGGTGAGTTTGCTCAGGATAGCCCTGGCACCCAGGTTTGGGTGTATAACCGGGAGGCGCAACAACGTGTCGCCCAGATTCCGCTGACGCAAGATGGTACAAATCTCTTTGTGAGCCAGGATGAACATCCTTTGCTGACAGTGACGGGGGTGGATGCGCAACTCCACATCTTCGACGTTAAGACACTTAAACAGGTCCGTACGATCAGCGAAGTGGGTGTTGCACCCGGTTTGCTGCAGGGTTTTTAAGCTTGCCAGACAGCGAAAGAGGATCTTGAAATGAAAATAATTGAAAGCCTGCTGTCCCGGTTAGATGATATGGCCTGCCGGTCCAGCCGTGAAATTGCTCAACGCAGCTCGCGCCGACGGTTTATTGGTAAGCTGGGTGCGTTGATGGTGGGCGCAACTGCGTTTCCCCTGCTTCCGGTTTCTAGAGCAAATGCCGAGCCGCCATCTGAGATGGGTGACCCTCAAAGTTGTGACTATTGGCGCTACTGCGCGTTGGGCGGAACATTGTGTACCTGCTGTGGTGGATCTATGACCACTTGCCCGCCGGGAGCGGAACCTTCCCCGATATCCTGGGTGGGGACCTGCCTTAATCCGGTGGACAACAAACACTACCTCATTTCCTACAACGACTGTTGCGGGAAAGCGATTTGTGGTCGGTGCTTTTGTCATCGAGCTGAGCGCGATACACCGGTTTATGCACCGTCCAAAGCTAATGACATCCTCTGGTGCTTTGGCACCGAAAGTCGTACCTATCATTGCACCGTAGCCATAGTGCTGGGTGAAGCATCAGCCTGAGCTTATGCAAGCTTTCATGCGAGTAATCTCAATTGTGATGCTGCTCGCCGTGCAGCCAAGCCTGGCTGATGATCGGGCAGATTACTTGCTGCACTGTGGTGGCTGTCACCTGCCCGATGGTCGCGGTACACCTCCTGAGGTGCCCAGCCTTCGCGATGAACTGGGTAAGATCATTACCATACAGGGTGGGCGTGACTATCTGGTACAGGTGCCAGGGTCTTCCCAAGCGCCTGTGTCTGATCTTGTGTTAGCAAATATCATCAACTGGATTTTGGTTAAATTTAATCAGCAAACTCTGGCTGATGACTTTGTTCCGTTGTCGGAAAACGAAGTGAGTAATGCTCGCAAATTCACCTTGGCAGACCCATTGAAGCGGCGGGACGAAATTTGGGCGAACTATGTTGATTAGGTACACGATCACCCTGGCACTGCTTTGTGCCGCGACTTGTAGTATTGCAGAAGAGGGAAACCCAGGGCCATTTCTAGACGCTGATCAGGTGAAGTGGAAGGTGAACGCCTTTGACGTTGCCAGGTGGAAGACGCTGGTTGGCGGCATAGAGGGTGGCCAGATTGATTCCCAGGACGTGCAATTTGGACTTTGGGAGCTGGCGCCCAAGGCGATCTATCATGGGCACAAACATCCTGCCCCGGAAATCTATTTTATCTTGTCCGGACGGGCACAATGGCGTGTGGGAGAAGTGACGCGCGAAGTCACAAGCGGTACCACCATATACACCCGCCCTGGTGAGGTGCACAAAATGGTTAACTTGACGGACCAGCCGGTGCGAGCGATCTGGATGTGGTGGGCGCCCGGCGGAGACTCAGAGGTTTTCAAAGGCGCTTATGAGTTTACCGAACCAACTCCGGTGCAGCCCCCGCAAGCAAAGTTTGATGAAGACGCGCAGCGCAAGTATTAGGGTCATTTTCAGGGCCTGGTTTGCCCTGTTGGTGACCATGTGTGCCGCGTCATCATTTGCTCAGTCACCGGCAAATATTCTACTCATTTACGCGGATGACTTGGGGTTTGGTGATCTTGGGCACTATGGACACCCGGTTATCCAAACGCCTAATCTGGACAAGTTGGCAAGACAGGGGATGACATTCACCGCCCACTATGCCAATTCTGGTCTGTGCTCTCCCTCTAGAGCTGCCTTGTTAACGGGTCGCTATCCTTATAGATCCGGGATCAAAAGCTGGATACCTGCTGGGTCTGGGATTTTCTTAAGAGATGAGGAGTTAACCCTGGCTGAAGTGTTGAAAGAGGCCGGGTACAGCACCGCCTTGATTGGAAAATGGCACCTGAATGCGGACCTTGGAAATCCGGATGAGCCTCAGCCGAATGACCAGGGGTTTGATTATTTTTATGGGCACAACGCCTATCAGATTCCGACGAATAAAAATCCGACCAATATCTTTCGTAATCGGTCCGCCCTTCCTCAACAGAAGGGATTTACCGCGCAGCTTTATGCTGATGAAGCCGTGAACTGGTTGGATGCCAGAGATGAAACGAAGCCATTTTTCCTGATGTTGTCCATGGCGGAACCACACACAACGATCGAAAACCCGGCGGAGTTTAATGGGATGTATGCTCGGTTTACTCGTGGCGAAACGATCCCTATTCCAAGCGGTTTGCGAGATCCACCCAAAGCCAAGCTGATTCCTCGAGGACCGGGGGAGTACTATGCAAACATTACCTACATGGATGCCCAGATAGGACGGGTATTGACCTGGTTGGATAACCAAGGGCTATCCAAGAATACGGTGATTGTGTTCACCAGTGATAACGGCCCGGTGACTTCTGATTGGATGAACTGGTGGGAAGTGAATGCCTATGGTAGCACCGGTGGTTATCGAGGGCGCAAACACATGCTGTATGAAGGCGGAATCAGGGTGCCTGCGATCGTCAAAATACCTGGTGTGGTCGAGGCGGGTAGCGTCTCAAATGATGTCGTACTGAGTAGCGATTTTTTTTCCACGTTGGTGCGTATGGGAGGAGGTGAGCTTCCAACTGACCGGCCTATAGATAGTGTGGATCTTACGGACGTTCTCAGAGGGGGTGTGCTCATGCCTCAGGACAGGTTTTGGGCATTGGACGCCGTCACCGAACTGGAATATGTTGTTAGACGGGAAAACTGGAAGCTGTTCATTGATCGCCGGGGGGTTCCGCAAGAACTGTATGACCTGGTCTCGGATCCGTTGGAGCTGTTTAATCTAGTCGAGGAACAGGCGGACAAGGTTGCTGAGTTGGTTGGTGTTTTTGAAAAAACGCTGAGCTCAATAAAGAGCGATCCTTTAAATGATCTTAAGGGTGTAAAAAACGAATGACCGCAAAGATAGAAGAGGCGTTTCGGCAGGAGGTTAGAGAGTTTCTAGAAAACTCACTGACGGATGAACTGCGCGAGGCAGGGCGTAAGAAAACCAGTATCTGGCAGGAACCAGAATCAGCCGCCGCCTGGCAACAGTTGCTGTACAAGCGAGGCTGGCTGGTCCCTGAATGGCCCGAGGAATATGGCGGTACCAACTGGTCCCTGGCCCAGAGATACATCTTTTCTCAGGAATGCGCGCGATTCAACGTGCCTGGTATTTCGCCGATGGGGTTAAAGATGTGTGGCCCCATGTTGATTGGTTACGGGACTGAGGCGCAAAAGGCACATTATCTGCCGCGAATTCTCTCGGGTGAAGATATCTGGTGTCAGGGCTATTCGGAACCTGGAGCCGGATCTGACCTGGCTTCGCTGAAAACCACTGCCGAGTCCGAAGGTGACGACTACGTTGTCAACGGCACCAAGATCTGGACCAGCTTTGCACAACACGCAAACATGATGTTCGCACTGGTACGAACATCCTCGGAAGGCAAAGTCCAACAAGGTATTTCTTTTTTACTGATCGACATGAGCACACCGGGTATCACAATCAAGCCCATTATTAATCTGGAGGGCAGTCATGAGCTCAACCAAGTTTTTTTTGACAATGTACGCGTGCCCAAGGCGAATCGTGTGGGTGAAGAAAACGATGGATGGTCGGTCGCCAAATACCTGCTTCAGTTTGAACGCTTTTCCATGTCCTCAATTGAGCTTCGGCGAATATTGAGTCGATTGCGCGAGATGGCAGGTTTTACCAACGAGTATGGGGCACCGCTGGCTGGGAACCATAGTTTTCAATCCAAATACAATGCATTGGAAATCAAGTGCGAAGCGATGGAGGGGTCAGAGCAGCGCGTCCTGAATCAGCTTGATGCAGGTGAAACCCCTGGCACTGTCTCTTCGGTGCTCAACGCCATCAGCTCCGAAACCCTGCAACAAGCAGACGAACTGTGTGTCGAGGTGGCAGCCTATTATGGGATGCCTTACCAGCCGGGTGCTCTGGAGGTGGGTGGCGTGGATGCGATTGGCTCGGAGGTTTATCTGACCGCCATGCCGACCTTCTTGAATAACAGAATGCGCACCATTGCAGGTGGCTCCGCTGAGGTGCAACGCAATATTGTTGCCAAAGCGATCTTACAGCTTTGATGAGTACCACCGATACAACAAATGAAAGCTACGTGGTTCATGGCGTCCCCATGAGCTTGTTTACGCGCAAACTCGAAGCAGCCTTCGACTTTTATGGGATAGTTTACCGGCAAGCGCGTAAGGGCACTCGAGACGGGAGTGAACTCGAATCAAGAGCCGGTTCACACCAGATCCCTGTGCTGCAAACGCCGGACAACTGGGTTCTAGCGGATACAACACCCATCATGGGTATGATGGATGAGCGATATCCTGCACGCCGCATGTTTTCCCAGGGTATGCCGGGTTTGCTGGTTCATATTGTCGAGGAAATTCTCGATGAGTGGGTTGCTCGAGTGATGGTCCATTATCGTTGGCACTATCCAGAAAATACGCGAGACGTGCTGGCCACAGGTTTTGGTGTTGACTTGAGCCTGGAAGATGCGGTGAAGCATCCTGCGGCCCAGTGGGGGCCGCGTGCGTGTAGAGCTACGGGGACGGAACGCCCTGAACATCAACGAGCTGCCGAGGATGAATACCTCAGCATCCTGGAGGTGTTGGAAGAACAGCTTGATAAAACAGCTTTCTCAATGGGTGATCGTGCGAGTGCGGTGGACTGTATCTTGTTGGGTGGATTACGGGCCCACACCAATCGAGATCCGATCCCCGACTTATCTCGGTTTAAACGGGTTCTGGCATGGAGCGAGCGCGCTTCTTCAATCTGGGACGGCGGGGGCGAAACGGCGCCTGCGGACACCCCGGGTGGAGTGGCAGAATTGATTCTGCAGCTGGGACGAGATCATTACGCACCGTTCTTGCTGGGAAACGCACGGGCACTGATGGAAGGGCGTAAGTCCTTCATTGTGGATACCTACGGCACCGAATGCAGCTACCTCACCCGGCCATATCCTGAGCGCTCTCGGCAGATGATTTTTGACCGTGTGCGATATCGCCTGAGCGATGGGGAACAGGTCGAGGCCAAATCTTGGTTGGCAGCGAATGGTCTGGCTGAATGTTTCTGGCCACCTGAAATGTAATGCCGCATCAAAGCCTGGTTGGACCAGGCGTTGATGCACTTAGCAGTCTCAGGCCTCGATACGCTCGATAATCGCAGCAGGCGCCATACCACCTGCGGCACACATGGTAATCAAAGCGTTTTGTTGCCCGCGACGCTCGAGCTCATCCAAAGCAGTACCAATCAACATGGCGCCCGTAGCACCGATCGGGTGACCCAATGCGATAGCACCACCGTTGACGTTCACCTTGTCGTGATCCACGCCCAGATCGCGCATAAACTTGCAAGGTACAACGGCAAATGCCTCATTCACCTCGAATAGATCTATATCGTCCAGCGTCATATTTGCTTTCGAGAGCACCTTCTTGGCGGCGTCTACCGGCGCGTTCAGGATGTATTCTGGCGAGTGTCCCATGTTGGCCATAGCTTTAATGCGAGCGCGAGGTTTCAGGCCGTTGGCCTTTGCATATTCTGGAGAAGCCAGTACCAATGCACCAGCGCCGTCAACCACACCCGATGAACTACCGGCGTGGTGGACATGGTTGATCTCCAAGTCTGGCCATTTTTTCTGAATCATCTCGCGGAAAGTCAGACCGGTATCAAAAAATGGTAGGTCCAGGTAATTGCCAAATACAGGTTCGAGGTTTGCCAGAGATTCAACGGTGGTCTGCGGGCGTGGGTATTCTTCGTTGTCCAGGGCCAGGGTGCCATCCGGGCGGTACACGGGAATCAGGCTATTTGCGAACGCTCCGGATTCCAAAGCGGCACCAGCGCGATGCTGGCTGGCAGCTGAAAATGCGTCCAATTCCTCGCGCGTAAATCCTTCCTCGGTGGCGATGATGTCCGCCGCCAGGCCCACATTGGTTTGCGGATGCATATCTCTAAGGTCTTCGTTGCGGGCGTCGAGTGGGGTCGGAACCCCTTCAGCGGCGACGTAGGACATCATCTCAACACCGCCAGCGACAACCAGATCTTCCATGCCGCTCATGATGCTTGCAGCACCCATGTTGACAGCTGTGATACCCCCGCCGCAGAACCGATCCAAGGCGACGCCCGAGGCGTTGATCGAGTATCCAGCATCCAGGGCCGACATGCGGCCAATACAGTTGCTTTGTTTTTTTACCTGGCTGCTGCAACTGATAATCACATCGTCGATTTCGCTGGTGTTCAGATTGTTTCGTTCAGCAAGTGCTTTGAGCACTGTAGAAAGCAGCTTCTGGGGATGACATTCCCACAGCGCGCCTTTGCCTTGTTTACCGATTCCGCGTGGCGTGCGCGCCGCGTCGATTATCCAAGCTTCTGTCATGTTAGTACTCCTATGTTGGTACTCTGAATTGTTGGTACTCTGAGATTGTAAAAATGTATCGGTATCATACGCAAAAACGATTGTGCTGTGCGCCGGCGACTTGGCTAAGTTAAGGCGCGTGCGGCTGATTCCAGTTGACTCCCTGCAGCGTTCACCGCGGCTGCTTGTGCGTCTGGTCCTCCCATGGTGCCTTGAACTAACACTTCCTCAAGAGGGCTGATCCCTACCAGGCTGGACCAGGCTTTCAGATAAGGAGACTGAAAATCAAATGGGTCGGGCTGCCCATCTTTTGGGCTATAGTCACCGCCTCGGGAGTAGATCACCGTGCCGCTGGCTGAACCCACGCCGCGTGGGCCAGTCTTGTCCATTAAAAAAGTTATGCCGGGATGAGTGATCAGATCGACATACTGCTTAAATTTGTATGGGATACCAAAGTTCCACATTGGTATGGCCATCAGTATGTGATCTGCTTGCAAAAACTGGTCAACAAGCGCGGTCACATGTTCCCATTCGGCCGCCTCCTCATGGGTAAGATCTGCCCCCACCATTGACTTGTGTTTCGCGCCGGTCAGGGCGTGGGTGTAGTCTGGAAGCAGGCTGTCGAACAGGTTGAGCTGTTGCACAGTAATGTCAGAAGATAGTGTGCGCAAAAAAATCTGGGCAGCTTGAGCTGCCGCGGATTCGTCTCCTCTGGGTGAGGCGTTGAGATATAAGACAGTGGTCATGAATAATGTTCCGTCAGCGGTAGTTAAAATGGTCGTGGGAATCCTTATTCTACCCCACAGATTTCTCTTGGGTCTGGCGGTAGCCCTGGTAGCGTCATCCGCGTCATAAGATACACCAGTTGAACGGTTAAGCTGTATGCTCCGATTGGCACCAAATTTTTTCTAAGTAATACAAGAGTTTAGGTGGGTGAGGCTGGTGTTGGAGAGGGCTAGACGTGAACCGGTTCTATTCAACTCAGATGGGCTTTTCGTAGAATGTACCAAAGCACGGAAGCGATCTTGCCCGGCGCGCATCAGTTCGATTTGATTCTTTGAACCTGGTCCATACATGTCATTAGATAAAAACCTTCAGCCATCCGCAAAAGCTGAACCATTAATTTCAATAGAAGCCCGGGCTGCGTCTGCTTATCGCCCGGATATTGACGGCTTACGCGCGGTAGCGATACTGCCGGTTCTGCTTTTTCACGGCCAGTTTTCCGTGTTCAGTGGTGGTTTTGTTGGTGTTGATGTGTTTTTTGTTGTCTCGGGTTTTCTGATAACCAGCCTGATTCAAAAGGAGGTAAGCCAGGGCGATTTTTCTTACCTGAACTTTTGGGAGCGCCGCGCCAGGCGACTGCTTCCCCCTATCTTTGCGGTGGCTTTTGTCAGCTGCGTTCTCGCCTACACAGTGTTTCTACCCGACGACTTTAAATCGTTTGGACAATCTGTATTCGCCATGACTGGCTTTCTGTCTAACGTCTATTTCTGGTTGGAGACCGGATACTTCGCCGCGCCCGAAGCCACCATTCCATTGCTTCACTCCTGGTCACTGTCTGTTGAAGAGCAATTCTATTTTTTATTCCCGGCCGTACTGCTCCTGATCAAGTCGTATTCTTCAGTTCAGCGAGTTTCGGTCGTTGCGGCAATTGCCGTTGCGTCGTTCGTTTTGTGTGTGTGGATGGTGGCCAATCACCCGGATGGCGCGTACTACCTGTTGCCCGCACGCGCCTGGGAGTTGATGTTAGGTGCGGCGCTGGCTCTTTTACCGGTGTATGCCCGTTTGCCAAGGATTCTGGTGGAGCTGTTAACAATTGCAGGTCTACTGATGATTCTCATCCCTGTCGTGACCTACGATAAATCGACGCCGTTTCCTGGGTTTGCTGCGCTGATCCCCTGTTTGGGAACCATGCTGCTGATTTATCTCGGTGAACAGCCAGGCATGATCATCAAGCGTTTTTTGACCAACAAGTTTGTTCTGTATTTCGGTTTGAGATCTTATGGATTGTATTTATGGCACTGGCCTTTGTTGGTGTTCTGGGCCGCCTGGTCGAATCGACCTCTGGCGGCCCTTTCGGCGATCGAAATCACTGGGGTATTAGGGCTTTCGCTGGCTTTTGCCTCGTTGTCCCTTCGCTTTATTGAAAACCCGATTCGACGACGTACCGTTTTCGGCACCCGTCGTGCAATCTTCCTCTTTTGCGCCGTGTGCTCTGGCGTACTCGGCGGATTTGGGCTAACGGCCCACTTTACGGGAGGCCTCCCGGAGCGGGTATCGCCCGAAGCCCGTGCCATAGCCAATGCCAACGATTGGACACGACAACAAATCGAATGTGGACGCAAATCCGCAGCGCAGGCAAAAGCAGGCTCCCTGTGTCAGCTTGGGTTGGAATCTGACGCTTCACCGTCGTTTCTGATGTGGGGAGACAGTCACTCCAAAGCCTTGATGGTTCTTGTGGACGAAATCGCCAAAGAACACGGTGTCACCGGTCTGCATTCCGCGAAAGGCGCCTGTCTACCTTTGATAGATATCAAGATTGTTGGGGTTGATGTAGCTCGTACCTGTACGGAGTACAACAATGGAATTCGTGATCTGATCGAACGATCTAATTTTGATGCTGTTATTCTGGTCGGATTTTGGAATGGTTATCGGTTGAATGCGCAAGGGAATGTTGTGCAGCATATAGATCCTGACTTCAACCACCTGTCTTCTCAAGAGGTATTCAGCCGACAATTTGCGCAAACCATCCAGTTTATCCGATCCACGGGTGCTCAGGTTGCTGTTGTAGCAGAACCTCCCTATCCAAATGGCTACCGTCCCGCCGCTGTGGCGTTCAGTGTCTGGAAGGGGCTACCGCTGCCGGAGCGTTATGGCGATCGAGGGTATGCAGGTATTTCCGTAGAAAATTATCTGCTCAGGAATCTGCGTATGCGTGCTTTGTTGCGACAGTCAAATGCTTTGGAATTTCGGGTCATTTCACCGATTTATTCCTTGTGTCAGGATGGCGAGTATTGCCCGGCGGTCACCGCGGGGCGATCAAACTATCGCGACAGCAATCACCTGTCGAACCATGGCGCTCGACAAATGGCCCGGGAGTTCCAACCACTGTTCCGGGAACTGCAAACTCAATCCGGCGTCGAATAGCTTTCCCGACTATTTCCTGAGTTATTGACCGCGTAATAGCATTGCCGGCTGTACCTGCAGGCGGCGCATTAGATAGCTCGCGCCAGCGTATAAGCAAATGGAACTTACCCCGAAAGCTGCCGTGAAGGCAGGCCAGATAGGAAAGCTGAGGGGTAGCCGCAATTGGAAATGCAATAGCGGCAAAGCGATCAATATGCCAAGCACCAAGGCAAACACCGATGTGACAGCCGCCAGTAAAACGTATTCCAGGTTCAAACTTGCGCGAATGTCGCTCAATCGAGCACCGATGGTGTGCAAGATCGTGGAATGATAGATCTGGCGCGCTCTATGGCTTGCCATCACCCCGGTCAACACCAGCAAACTGACACTGAACGCAACCAGAGAAACGACGGCCAAACCCGCCACAGCCTGTCCCAGAAGTTGTTTGGCCGTGGCAACGATAGTGGCGGTTCGTACTGTCACAATGTTGGATGCGAACTTGGCAATCTCTGTCTGAGCGTCAATGGCTTTGTTCGTCGGCATAAAGCTCGCGCCCACGTATCGGGAGATGTGCGGGTCCAACACGCCATCAGACAGGATGGCTTCGAACCAGAAGCGAGTTTGGAGCCCACGTTGCCGATAGACACCGGTCAGTTGGGCTTGTAAGGACTGTCCGGCAATATTGAAGGTCAAGACATCGCCTATATCAACGCCAATTTCGTCCGCTTCGCGGTCTTCCATAACAACCCAGCTTCCCCGGGCATCTTTCGGCCACCAGCCCCCGCGCAACATGGTGACGCCATCTACGTTACCCGCGCGGTAGGTCAGTTTGTGTTCGTCTCGGGCTTCGCGCTGATCGTCGAGGTCGGCGCTGTCATCCATCGACTTGTCATTGACAGCACTTAATCGTCCCTGCACCAGTGGTACCAGATCAATTCTGGTTGCTTCATGATCGATCAATATCTGATGAACGCTGCTTTTCTGCTCTGGGGAAATGTCATACAGCACCAGATCTGGGGATTCTTCTGGCACCGTTTCGGCAATGGTTTCAAGCAGTGAAGAGATTAAGACCGTACATGCGACCAGCAGAGTTAACGCAGAACCCAGGGTTAACAGCGAAACACGCAGGGCGGACCCTTGTTGGTGCAAGTTGGAGAGCGCCAGGTGCAATGCAAAGTGACGCCGGGTGGGCGCCTGGGCATCCATTATTTTAGCGCCATTGCGAATCAGACGGACAATGCCATCCAAGAGGATGAGTAAACCTATGACCGTACCCACAAAAGCCGCTGCAAATATCGGGTCGGGTAACACGGTCAACACCATTAACACAACAATACTGGTGCCGGCCAAAGTAGCCAACCACCAGGCTCTTGGTGTGCTGGTGATCACCCCATCCAGGCTGCGAAACAAGATAGCGGGATTAACAGATAAAGCTCGACCCACCGCTGGTGCTGCAAACGTCATGGCGGTGACCAGCCCAAAAAGCGCAGCGAGCAGGCTTGGCAGGCCGGTACTGCTGAGCATTGTGTTGATTTGTACCTGAGATTCCACAAAGTACGCACCGATGAGGGACAACAGTGCGCCCAATAGTGCCCCGATTGTGCAAGAGACACCGCTCATAATAAGGATTTGTAACAGGTACATGGTAGCCAATGGTTTGTCTTTTAAGCCAATTGATCGAAGGGTGGCGATCGTCCCCAGCTTCCCCTGTAGGTAAGCCTGAACGCTGTTGAACACGCCAAGACCGCCAATAAATAAGGTGCTGAAGCCCACAATGAGCAATGCAGAACCAACCTGTGCCAGTCGTTCGCCGATGCGATCGCTGCGATCTGCAAATGTGCTGACTTCCCAACTGGTGCCTGGAAAAGTATCAAATAGCTCGCGTTGCCAATCATCCAGAGGCACATCTGTACGGACTCGATATTCATAGTCGATGCGACTGCCAGGCAAGATCAGCTCGGAGTCAAGCAGTGCTGCTTCTGCGACCATCAATGGCGTGCCTCGCCAACTTGCGGTCAGGCTACGATCAGGTTGGTGTGCGATGAAGGCGCGCACTTCCATTTGCAACACACCGATATCAACCACATCGCCGATGGAGATGTTCAATCGATCAGCCAGAATCGGGTCCATGGCTAATCCAAACTGGCCGTTCCGCTTGCGCGTGACCTCTTGCAGCGGGATCGGCGGGTCAAGGGTCAGGGCACCGTACAGGGGGTATTGTTGATCGACACTTTGCAATTCGACCAGTTGGAAATCGCCACTACGCGTACCCATCATGGTATCCAGTTCGATCAACAGAGAAAGTTCCCCTCTGTCTCGAATCCAGGTCAATGCAGGTTCGGGTAGGGGTGATCGGGATTCAACAACCAGGTCGCCACCGCTGATTTCGCGACTGTCGGCTTGGAGTCCTTGCCACACCTGTTGATACAGGCTGCCGGTAGCTGATACCAGGGTGACGCCAAGGATGAGACAAGCGCACAGCACCCAAAGTGACTCACCGCTGCCGCGAAGATCTTGCCAAGCCAGCTTAAGCAGAAAGGGCATTTGTGTTTCCTTCAATCAACGCACCACGGTCGATATGCAGTTGTCGCTGACAACGTTGCGCTAATGATTGGTCATGGGTGACCAGAACCAGAGTGCTGCCGAGGGTATCGTGTAAGTCAAACAGCAGATCGCTGATTGCCTGACCGGTATCCTTGTCTAAATTTCCAGTTGGCTCGTCGGCCAGCACCAACGGTGGGGTGTGGACGAGGGCTCGGGCAATCGCAACACGCTGCTGCTCACCGCCTGAAAGCTGGGTAGGGTAGTGTGTGTGTCGGTGATCAAGACCCACGCGAGTTAGCATTTGCCTGGCCTTTGTTTCGGCGTCGACATCCCCTGCAATTTGTAGCGGGAGTGTGACGTTACCAAGCGCGGTTAGACTAGGGATGAGATGAAAAGACTGGAATACAATACCCAGCCGATCCCGGCGCAGGTTGGCCAGTTCGTCTGCCGACAGCTGCTCCAGGTTGGTCCCTTCTATTTCGATGGATCCCGACTCGGGTTTGTCCAATCCTGCCAGTAGCAACAGCAAAGTTGTCTTGCCTGACCCCGAGGGTCCGATGATTGCCACACTCTCTCCAGCTGATATATCAAGGTTTACGTTGTTGAGAACCGTGAGGCGGGTCTGATCAACCGGATAGCTCATCTGAATGTTGTTTAGACTGATCATAAAAAGAGTATCGACAAGCTCAGTTTGAAGAAGTGCGAATTCTACAAAATTGAGGGTTAACGCTGAGTGAAAATTTCCAAGACGCTCAAGGTGGGAGTGTGCCAAAAAACCTATCACGCGGGGGGCGGGAAACGATAGAATTTCGGCTGAAGGGAAATTAAAAATTTAGGAGCTACTTTGAGCCGTCCGTTTTCTGTACTCGGTATACAACAAGTTGCCATAGGCAACGCTGATAAACATAAATTGAAGAGTTTCTGGGTCGACGTGATGGGGTTGGGATACTCTCATACCTACACCAGCGAATCTGAAAATGTAGACGAAGACATTTGCGAGATTGGATCGGGACCATTTAAGGTGGAAGTGGATCTGATGCAACCCTTAGACCCCGACAAAAAACCTAAGGTGCATGAACCCCCTCTGAATCATATTGGTTTGTGGATCGACGACTTGCCCGCAGCTGTTGCTTGGCTGGGTGACCAGGGTGTGAGGTTTGCCCCGGGCGGGATACGTAAAGGAGCCTCGGGTTTCGACATCACTTTTGTGCATCCAAAGGGTAACGAAGAATTTCCACTCAGCAGTGAAGGCATTTTATTGGAGCTTGTGCAAGCGCCGGATGAGGTGATTGAGGCGTTCCGAACGATCAACAACGCCAGTTAACGGCTACGATCGTAGCGAGGGGTATGCTCTATTCCGGTGCGCTTTTTCCTTTGCAGCCCTGTTTCGGTGCGTTGTGATCCTGCGACTGGGGTTTAGCGGTAGCGAACGCCCTAACTGCGGGTGTAGATTGCGCGTGTAGGCCTGGCCCGCAATTTGCACCTTTTTGGGTCATGAAAGATTGGCTAATCGTGACCGACCTGGATGGCACACTTCTGGATGACTCCTACCCAGTCAAGGATGCGGCCGCTGCCCTTGCAAAAGCTGAAGAGATAGACAGCGCTTATGGCATTGTTCTGGCGTCCAGTAAAACGCTGGCGGAGATGCAGGTTCTGGCCGAGGCAGTCGATCGGCCTCTGTATTTAATCTTCGAAAATGGCGCAGGCGTTGCCTGGCAGGATGGTTTGATGATGCGCGGTAGCCAGCCTGAGATTGGGGGTTATCGAGTCGTCAAATTTTGCCTGGGGTATCGCCAAGTCTGTGAAGTTCTAGAGTTACAACGATTTCTAGGTTATCCATTCATAGGTTTTTCAGGCATGACAGCGCATCAGGTTGCCAAACGGACTGGCCTAACGGTTTCGGCGGCCAAACTCGCAAAACAGCGACTGTTCTCTGAGCCCATTGTTTGGCAGGGCGACAAACATCTGCTGACCAGGTTTAAAAGATCTCTCGGGGAATATGGCCTGACGATTCAGCTCGGCGGGCGTTTCCATCATGTGTCATCTGGTGCAAACAAAGCGACAGCCCTGGCCTATCTTCGCAGTCAAATACGTTTAGAAAGCGGCGTCAAAACTAAGGTTTTGGCCTGTGGTGATGCGCCCAATGACTTAGAAATTATCAACAAGGCTGATCATGCGCTTGTGTTTCCCCAGCGCAGCGGCGAATACATTCGTCAGCAAAACGAACGGGTATGGCATGCCCTGCAACCAGGGCCTGTAAGTTGGCTTTCGAGCGTCCAAAAAATTTTAGCTTCACGAGGAGTTCATGCATGAGCGACTTTTTCCAGAATGGCATCATTACTACGTTGCACAATCTGCGCGACCGCAGTTTGTCGGATTTGGAAGCTGATCTGGTCAGTTTTGCAACAGAGAGGCCCATGGCACTGATCCTGCCTTGTTTGTATAGCGAGCTGGAACATCCTGCTTTGGCCGAGATCGTGGATCAGCTCTCACGAGTGCCCTATATCTCGGATATTGTCATTGGCCTTGACCAGGCCAACCAAGCTCAATATCAACATGCGTTGGAGTATTTTTCTGTACTGCCCCAACGACACCATGTTTTGTGGAATGATGGTCCTCGGTTGCAGGAAATTTACAACACGCTCGCCGTGGACAAGTTGGCACCAACTGAACGCGGTAAAGGGAGCAACGTCTGGTACTGCCTCGGTTTTGTCCAGGCTTTGGGTAATATCAAGGCGGTTGCTTTGCATGATTGCGACATAAGAACCTACGATTCACTGATGCTGGCTCGCTTGTTCTATCCGGTTGCGAATCCGAACTTCAACTACCAATTCTGCAAGGGTTACTATGCTCGCGTGACTGACTCGCAGCTCAACGGGCGGGTTGCCCGATTGCTGGTGTCGCCGCTTATCAGGGCGATGAAAAAGCTGTCCCCCGGGGAGCCATATCTGGACTATCTGGATAGCTTTCGTTATCCGCTGGCGGGCGAGTTTGCCCTGCAAACAGATGCATTGAGTGATCTGAGGATTCCTTCTGATTGGGCTCTTGAGATTGGCTTGCTTTCCGAAATGTACCGCAACTACTCCACCAATCGACTGTGCCAAGTGGAAATAGCCGATGCCTATGACCATAAACATCAGGACTTGTCCGCAGAGGATGCATCAAAGGGCCTTTCGCGTATGAGCCTGGATATCTCAAAAGCGCTGTTTAAGAAGCTGGCGACATTTGGCGTGGTGTTCGACGAAGGTGCTGTGCGGACCGCCAAGGCTTGTTACTATCGGATAGCCTTGGATCTGATCGAATCTTATGCCAACGATGCTGCTATGAACGGCTTATCCTTGGATCGACACGCTGAGGAAAAAGCTGTTGAGGTTTTTGCCAGTAACATCTTGAAGGCGGGACAAGCATTTCTTGAAGGTGGTGAGGAGATTCCGTTTATGCCCACGTGGCATCGAGTGAGCGGTGCATTTCCCGATGTCTATTCAGATTTGTTGAGTGCAGTAGAAGAAGATGCGCAAGCCTTTAGTCGCACGGGTCCAACCCTTAAAGCTGTGCAAGGTTAAATCATCAGCTGCAATCTGGATCTAACCAACACACCTCAAAAGGGTGAAGTGCGAGCTCAGAACCGATGGTTCTTGTGCTCTTATACAGGCGGTCAACATAAACACCCTCGCACAGACCCAGTGATTCCAAGTCCACTCGTTCATATCTGTTAGTGAGATTACCAACGATTGTCAGTGTCTGTGTCTGGCATGATCGGCGCATCGCAAAGAGTGGGCTTGCCGTCTCTAACACACATTGGTTAGCACTCATGGCCAGGGCCGGCTGCTTGTTCCGTTGGATGATCATGTCGCTCATCTGGCTAAGCACTTGGCTGCTTAAAGACTCTGGATCTTGGAGAAGGGAGTTCAGGTCTTGAAGTTGCCATTTTCGGCGGTTGATAGACCGCGTGCGGCCAGTTCGTTCAACCAGCTCCAGGTCGTTGAGTGTGCCCAGCATAGAATGGATGTAGATGGCTGGGGAGCCTTGAAAGCTGAGCATCAGGGCGTGCGCCGCTAAGAATCGAGGCAACCCATCAGAACCTCCGAACGCCGACATCAGTGATACGTTTATTTCGTAGGGCCTTTGCTCGAGTTGGCTCACCTCTCGTAAGGTTACGAATCCACCTCGTGCATGCATGCGATCAACCAACGCGGTCACTTCATCGGCTGGAACGAGGCCCTCTAAGGGACGTAAACCAACGCCATCATGCGAAGCGATAAAGTTCAGATACGTCGTCCCCTCGGGTGGCGCTGCGAGGTCTTTCGCCCATTCCTGAAGGTATTGGCTGGTGCCAAATTCAAACCCGTGAAGCAACAACGGCGGCAGGCTGAATTGATAAACAAGATGGGCTTCGTCGCCGTTGCCAAAGTATGCAATGTTTTCTGCGTGCGGCACGTTAGTCTCTGTGATGATCCGAACGCTTGGGTCAACGGCATCCAGCAGGACGCGTATCAATTTCACGAAAATATGCGTTTCCGGCAAGTTGAGGCAAGTGCTACCCAGGCGTTTCCAAAGGTAGCCAATGGCGTCCAGGCGAATGAGCTTTGCACCTCTATCACGATAGAAAAAGAGAATGTCTACAAATTCCAGAAGCACGTCCGGGTTGGAGAAGTCCAGGTCGATCTGGTCATCGCTGAAGGTATTCCAAACATGACGTATGCCGGCGTATGTGTGAACGGCTGAAATTAGCGGTGTGCTACGTGGACGTGCAACCGCTGAGGTATCCGACTCTTCAGGCAGGGTGATGAAATAATCACGACCCGGTGTTCGCCCGCCTACAAAATCAGCAAACCAAAGGCTTTCCCTTGAACAATGATTGATGACCAAGTCAAACATCAGGTCGTAGTCGTCTGCCAGGGATTCTAGATCTGCCCATCCCCCGACATGATGATCGACCATCCGGTAGTCGATCACAGCAAAGCCGTCGTCGGATGAAGATGGAAAAAAAGGCAATAGGTGCAGTCGCCCGAAAACGTTTGGCAGTCTCGTTTTTAGAAATTGGTTTAGTGTTTGTAGCGGCACTTCGTCGGCGGTCTGTACGGAATCTGCATAGGTGATCAGCATGCAATCGTTCCTGGGCTTGTCGGCTAGCGTTTGTTGTTCGACGATACGTTGCCAAATACGATCTAGCGTTAGTTCTGCCGTATTTTGATCGTATAGTTGTGTAAGTAGTGTTCGTGCGCGGTCTCGATGATTCATTTTTTTGTTTTTCGCTGCAGCTCTGGCCTGAAATTTGCTTTTTTCAATCCTGAAATAGTGAGTTGGGCTTGCAGAGTGAGTTTAGTTTATCTACCTCCCGCGACAATCCGAAAGTATGTTAAGCACATACTGTGCCAATCGATAGGGGTTTGACGTGCACTGGATTGATTGGATGATTGTGGGTCTTTATCTGGCTGGTATGTTGGGCTTGGCGGCGCGGCTGGGGCGCGGTCAACAGACCGGGCGAGATTATTTTCTGGGGGCAAATAGAATGTCTCCTCTGGCGCTGGCTTCTTCGACGATCGCCACCCAATGTTCTACTAACAGTCTGCTAGGTGCGCCCGCGTTTGTCGGCTTTACGCTGGGTGGGGGGCTGATTTGGCTGCAGTATGAACTTGCTGTCCCGCTCGCGATGTTGTTCTTGATCTGGGTCCTGGGCACGGTGCGAAGCTCTGGTCACGTTTCGATTTATGGTTTCTTGGAAGAGCGATTGGGTTCGGGGGCCAGAACCCTCGCCAGCGCAATGTTTCTAATTTTTCGCGGTATCGCGACCGGAGTGACAGTCTACGGAGTCGCCATCATGGTGACTTTGATTATTGATGTTTCCTATACGCAGGCTGTATTGATCCTCATGGTCGTCACAATCATCTACGATGTGTTGGGCGGCATGAAAGCCGTTGTTGCATCCGACGTCATCCAACTTGTATTGATCGTGGTGGCGGTCCTTGTCAGCCTGTTGATGGTGGTCGCTAGCATCGGCGGTTGGGAGGTATTTTGGCAGTATCAGCAGTCGAGTCCGCGTGGCAATGCTGTTGAGTGGTCGCTTGGTGTTAGTGATTCCGGTAATTTTGGTTTTTGGCCGATGTTGTTGGGTGGGTTATTTCTTTATATGGCCTACTATGGCTGCGATCAGAGTCAAGCGCAGCGAGTGCTGGCCAGTCGCAGCCCACAAGATGCTGAACGGGTGTTGGTTTTGAGCGGTTTGTTGCGCTTTCCCATTGTCCTTTTGTACTGTGCGCTTGGTCTTGCCCTCGCCGTTTATGCTCAGCAAATGCCTCAGTTTATTGAGTCTCTACCGGCAAACGCGGCCGGGGAAGCGAACTATAACCTGGTGTTTCCAGCCTACGTTCTTCAGACGTTTCCCGTTGGTGCAGTAGGGCTGATCATCGTTGGTGTCATTGCCGCCGCCATGTCATCAATTGATTCTTCTTTGAATGCGCTTTCTGCCGCCACTCTGGAAGACCACTTAAAAACCCGTTGGAATGGTCTCGCTGGAAACCAAGAGTTTCTGTTAGGGAAAGGGGTGACGATTGTCTGGGGTCTCTTTGCGGTCGTATTCAGCTATCAGGTTGAAGCGATAGCCCCGACCATACTGGAAGCGATTAACAAAATCGGTTCGGTAGCAAATGGCCCCTTACTCGCGCTGTTTCTGACCGCTCTGTTCATGCCCTCGATCGGGCAGAAGCGGGCGATCATTGGGTTCTTCGTCGGCTTTGGCGTGAATGTCTGTTTCTGGCTTTTTGTGCCGAATGTTTCGTGGCTGTGGTGGAACGTGATCGGATGTATCGTCTCGCTGAGTTGCACAATAAAGGCGCCCGCTATTGTGAGCTCAACTTTATATCGTGCGGGGAGGGGAAGCATTTATTTGCTGATATCAGCAGGGGTTTCGATATTCTTTTTGCTGATTGCATTGAGCACATAATCTCCAGACCGATGTTGCCCAGGAATTTTTGGCCGCTATAATGCGCTACCGCTCACAGCATGCCAACCCTTTGTGTCGGTGGTGACCGATCCCAAACTGCTCACCAGTAGTTTGGCAGAGCGAGTGAATGGTTAGCCTTGCTGAGTATGAGATAATTTGTAGCGTAAACCTTGTAAGAACAAGGTAGCGCATTCACCAGATTCGGGGCGTAGCGCAGTCTGGTAGCGCACTTGACTGGGGGTCAAGTGGTCGCAGGTTCAAATCCTGCCGTCCCGACCAACTTCCAATTCTTGATCCACCGCTTACCCTAGCTCAACTCACTCCCTGCGGACTTCGATTCAAGTACTAGATCTTTAAATCTGGCCTGGCCAATCGCACACTCTGACCCGCTAGAGTACGAGCGATGACTCTAAAAACTGAAGGATTAGCGCCTAATCCTAGGTGTGAGCTTTGCACTTCCACGTGTCGAGCGTGAGAGTTGTAACGATCGATCGCTGCACGCCACCCAACCACTGCATCAGTCCGCGAGAAGATCACTGTGAGCGGCACGTCAATCCCACGAGTATTGACACTGTGAACATGGGCCTCGAACTCGTCCATATTGATGCCCCGACCAAGAGCATAAAGTCCGCCGATGCTGGTGTATTTCGGTCCGCCTTCGACCGGTGTGCCCATCGTAATTACTTCCCGGACAGACCTTGGTGCATGCAGCGCAACAAGCCGCGCGACGATACCACCTAGACTCCAGCCAATCAGTGTGATTGGCTCCGAGGAGGTTCCCTTAGCCAGCCTTTCAAGCACACGTTCCGCAATCGCCTCTGGGTCGTCATTGACACCAAGGCCCCAGGGCATGGGTTGGTAGCCAAGGCTTCCGAGGAAACAACGGAGTGGCCATGTGGATGAATCGTCCGCGCCGAACCCAGGGAGTGTCATTATGGGCCGACCATCTCCTCGAGGCAGTCCAAGCAAGCTGGGTATTGCAGGCAGAAGGCTAGAGAACTCGAACAGAGCCCGCGCCTCAAGGATTCCTGATCCGGCAGCAGGCGAACGCAGCCCAAAACGTTTAGCTCGATCAGGAGCGGGTACATCAGCAGAGACCATAGTCGTTTCCTGACTAGAAAATTAGTTAATGTATGAACCATACCCAACAATGATATAGTTCGCAAGTGAACTAAAACGAGCCGACTTACTCATGCGCAAAATCCCCCAACTGGACAATCTGACACACTACAAATCCTGGCTACTAGTAGGTCGAGTTCATGTGAAATGCCAGCACTTGCTGAATTCAGGTCTTGGCGAGCTCGGCTTGTCGGTTGCCAAATATGAGGTCCTTCACGCTATTTACCGAGATGAAGGACTTTCACAACAGCGCCTGGCGCAAAGGTTATTGGTTGCAAAAAGTAACGTCACAGTTTTGTCTCAACGCCTGGAAACAGATGGATTGATTCGACGCGAGCGCGACCCTGAGGACGGCCGTGGTCATTGTGTTTTTCTAACTGAGAATGGCCAAGCGCTGGTGAAGCAAGCGGTGGAGGTGCATGCGAATGTCGTCGAACTAATGGCGCAGGATCTCACTGTCGAGCAAGCGCAGATACTCGACAAGATCATGAGCCGCGCGGAAACGAATATGGATATCGCACTATCGCATTAAGCACTAAAACTACTGTCTGACGTTCAAGAAAGTGATCATCAAAGTTTATTATGGGCATTCGAGCGGTGTAACACCGGTAACCCTTTTGATATAAAAGGATAGTAATAAGCCTTTGTGGGAAGACTCAGCAACCATCATGCCCGACACTTCGATCGAGATTCGAAAACAAGTTCTAACTGCCTTAGAGGGTTTGCTTACGACAACCCAGTTCGACAATTTGAAATGGTCTGAACTTGCTCTGGCAGCGAACCTTTCAACGGAGGAGTTGACTGAACAATTCACATCCTTTCAACACATATACGCAGCTTTGGTCTATGAAGATGCCCTTGCCTGTGACGCTGATCAACAGGCAATAATGGAAACAGAACCAAACCCTATCGTTGCTCTACAAATGGCCGCACAGTCACAAATGGCGATGATTGAGAAACGCGATCGTCGTATCTGGCGCTCTTTCGTTGCAGCCTACTTCGCAAATGAACCTTTTGCCCTCGAGGTATATCACTTTCTCGATGAGCGTGGTCACACACGCCTTGAACAGGGTTTTGCTGGCGCTCAGCAAATGGGATTGTTGGACACCGCGGTAGATGCACGAATCTTGGCGCACAACGCCTATGCAATCAGCGACAACGCAGTACTTCAGTACGTTTCACAACCTAGTATGAAAATGGCTGACATACAGGCACGCGTCAGTATGCAACTCATGACACTTGTTGGTCCCTACTTAGGTTCAGCGTCTTAAGTTTACAAGTCTTTTCTTAAGACGATCACGCTCAAACGCCAACAACAACTTTTCTGCTGCAGCGCGAAAGATCGGGTCGTTAAAACCGGCGTAACCCGCATCAACTTGCAGCCAACCGTAGAGATTAGTGAGTGGGTCGATCAGCTGCCTCAACTCCTGACTTGTAAGATCCGCCAACGCTGCCAAATCCTCAACCAGAAACCGATTGGGCAAAACTGTGGCCAGACTCAACAGGCGCGCGTATCGCTCTTCCATTTGACCAAAGACGTAGGATGCTAACTGAGCGCGAGCTGGATGTTGCGTGTTGCTTGCTACAGTTGATGATCCATTTCGTGCTAGCTGCTCCATGCAACGTTCTAATAATGAAGGTACACCACCGGTTAGCTTTGTCAGCCACGCGCTGAATTCATCAACCGCACTACCAATATGAGTCGCAGTGAGATGGTCGATTTGTCTAGAGTCTAATCGGTTTAGCGCGTGATTTCGCCAACGCACCAAATCGCGATGATAGCGAGCCCATCGTTTGAGTTCAGCTTGCTCATGCCCTGCCAGGACAAGCAACCAGTTACCCTCGCTACGCTTCTTTATACGCACAATAGCGTCCAGCAGCGGCATGGTGGCATGGTGGGCATCAAGGATAACTAAGATTGCTCCTGACATTGGGAGAGAACCCTGTAGAAGCTGTTCCGCAAATGCGGCACCCGAGGACATCTCGTCCTCAACAATTTCCAACGCTTGACGTTCACTGTCTCTTAACACACCTTGCAACGCGTCAAGGAGTGGTTGGTACCCATTACCAGGGTTACATCGACCAAGGCCTACCGGGATTTGGTTACGATGCCCAAGCTCGCTTATTTCCAATGCCGCCTGGTTTTGTCCCGCTTCCACCTCACCGAGAACAATGTCTACCGCATGACCATCACGACTTCGCCAATGCGAAAATATTTCCGAGGCAAGACGGCTATGCGGAAACAAATATTGGCTGAGGTTTTGTTGTCCAAGCGCCCATTCACTCTTAAGGCGATAACCTCGTCCATGACAGGTTTCAATATGGCAGGGTGCACGAGCGTCGTCATCCAGCGCTTGCCTTAATTCCTGCACTCGTTTGGTAATTGCTGCATCGGAAACAGATCGATTTTGCCAAACTTGCTCGATCAGCATTTGCTTACTAACTTCCTGCCCCTGATGTTGCAACAAAGTTCTTAACATACTGGCAGAACGAAGTGTTAAGTTAACCACCTCTCCAGCACGCCGCAACGTGGCATCATCCAAAGTGAAGGAAAATTCACCGTGGGTTATGATACCAATGGGCTTTGAATTAGACGGCGAAGGTATGCGGCTCATTTATCTTGTTTGAATCTAAAACTCTGTCACTTCTCGTGACATCACAACCTTGTGGATTCTAATCCGCGCTGCCGGAGTCGTAATAGCATCACGAAAGCGAACGCAAATAGTATCAGCATAGCTGCAGTTGATGGCTGTGAAAGCATGAACACTATAGGTGTAAGCGATGTGCGCACAATAAAGCGTAGGCTATCGCGCCCGGCAATATAGTCAGCCACGGGTGGTGAATACTCATAGTACTGGCTCACCAACCATCGACCGGCCCGGTGGGTGAGCAATTGTTGATCGCGAAAATGTCTGAGCACCGTCAGTTCTTCGGCAAACTCTGAACCATAAGCCGCGGTAGCAATAAAACAGCGAGAGCTCGTTTCAGGGGTCGTATCAGGCACCAACTCCGTAACAAACTCCCCCGCAGACGTGTCGTTCCCAGAATTGATGTCAAGGGATGAA
Source organism: Pseudomonadota bacterium (assembly GCA_039028095.1). GTDB lineage: Bacteria > Pseudomonadota > Gammaproteobacteria > Pseudomonadales > Azotimanducaceae > UBA4421. The sequence goes on along the minus strand of JBCCIU010000026.1, from coordinate 4,607 downwards.
GTGTCGATGGTTCCTCGAGCACCAACCCCAGTATCTCGAAAATTCACCCCACCATCAGCGGCCCTCAATCTCATATTTATCAGAGCTGAGGTACCCGGTCTGAACAAAACATCAGGATCAGACGCACAAATGACACCTAAACCCGTACTGCCGGCATCAACCTCGCATCGTGACACATCAAATGGGCTTTCCACCTCAACGAACGACAAGTCTTCCAATTCTGCTTCGTCTTCAAAAATAGAGATCCTAACGAAGGATTCCCTCGCGTTTCCGGGACCTAGATTTTCGATCTGAGCATTTATCAAAACACCACTGCCTAATAATTCCGGTTCCAAATCAACAAAAATTTGCATATCTACCTGATCAATTAGGGCAAACTCAGCTGAAGCTTCTACACCGGCCATAAATGGTGGATTAACACCGGCCAGCTCTGCGGTGTTAGTCACCTGAGTGCCGTCAGGATTGACCTGTGTCAACGCATCAATAGTAAAGCTTTGGGTTTGTTGAGCAGAAAGCTCACTTATCGAAAACTGACCAGTTTCGGGGTCATAGCCCGCATCACCACTGGAGACAAAGCCCAATTCGGTGGGCAATGTATCGATCAAGACAATTCCACTGGCCAGTTGATCACTGGAGTTACTAACGGATATCGTATAACGAACCAATTCCCCAATGCCTCCCAAAGTCGTCAAAATTTCCTCTTGCAACCCTTCTGGCCGAATCAATTCAACCCGTTTTTCTAGCAAAAGTTGAGGGACTCCATTAACGGTCGTCACAGTCCAGGTATCGCTGACACCGCCAATAGTGAGCACAACATCGACGCTGGTAGAGTTGGTCGTTGGAGTGGTCACCGCAAGCTGCACCGTATCACCATTGTTTATGACGTCGGCATCGCTCGTAAAAGCACCACCATTGATCGAATACTGCCCCCCCACTACCGAAATGTTAGTCTCACTATTCACGTCAGCTACTTGTATAACGTTGGAAAGAATCTGGGTATCAGTCAGCGCATCGGCTCGATCGTCAAAACTAAACGGGGTTGGAGTAGTATCCGGCGGCGTCGCCTCATCAGATAAAGTTAGATCCATCAGGGATACATAGCCGTCCTCGCCAAAAACGCCGGTATCGATCGCACCCATTAAAGCCCCAGGCAAACGATCATTGTCGTCGGCTGTTACAACGCCTGTCACCCACAGTCGCTGCGCAGCGCCATCTACGAGCAAGTGCGAGACCGTGTCCAGCCGGGATGTACCAAAATAGGTCGTTTGTTCGATCGTTGACAAATCGATGGTAAGGCGCGCGAGAAGGCCGTCTGCCATACCTTGGTTTTCGGCTTGGATCCCACTCATGGCTCCGGGCACATCTGTCGAAGTTGTCCCACCTCCTACAAAAATAGCTTCATTTGTGGCTTGTATCGCATGCAACTGATCTTCTCCCGACCCACCTAGGTAAGTTGCCTGCATCAACTCACTCAAGTCATCTGATAAGCGTGCAACAAAGCCCACCGTACAGTTCGGACTACTACATAGGGGAAATGTGCTTAAAGCACCTCCATCGGTAGCCGGAAAATCGTTAGTACTGGTTGTCCCTACGGCAAAAATATCATCTTGAATCTGGGCCAACCCAGTCACCGTCTGCTTGAGCACCCCTAGACTATTTGCTCCCCCCAAATAAGTACCGCCCATCAAGTTGCTTAAATCCTCTTCAAGCGCAATAACAAACCCATTAACACCAATAGTAGTGTTAGGAACAGCTCCCCCACCTACTCCGTCAAAGTCGTTCGAACGCGTCTCTCCCGCTACATATAGACGCCCATCCGCTGCGGCCAACATCACCTCAACTTCATCCCTGGAAGACCCGCCAAAGTAAGTAGATTGCAAGGTAGAACTTAAGTCTGAAGTTATGCGAGAGACAAAGGCATAGCCGGTATCTGGCGTACCAGGGGGTTCTTCATATGCGCCGCCTGTACGCATAGGCAAATCCAGGTTACAGGTAATCCCGCTGATATATAGATCCCCATTAGCATGCAGCGCTGCATCATAGATAATGTCTACCAACCCACCTTCGTTGACACAAAAGCCCCCAAAATAAGTGGCTCGAGAGACCTCTGTAAGGTCTGGGTCAATGACAGCGATAAACCCGTCAATGGAGCGACTATCGCCGGAATTTAATGCAGGCTGAATCGTGTCAGCCGTACTAGGCCAATCAGCAGCACTGGTTTGACCTACAAGGTAAATCTCCCCATTGCTCTCGTCATAGGCGAACCCATGACCAAAATTAAACCCCGAGCCACCGAAAATGATGCCTCCCACAAGCGTTTGCAATTCACTATCGAACGCTGTGACATAGAGTTTGTCTGCCTCTATCGCGGGGTCGTTAATTACACCCTGAAACGCATCCGTATCAGGTAGGTATCCTGCAACGTAGATTCGACTACGAGAGTCTGAATGGGCGACACCAAGTACACGTTCTCCAAAATCACTATTTGAACCGACGTAGGTGGTAGCAATAACTGGATCAATATAGACGGTGTGCTGCGCATCGTACTCACCAAGTTTGAACCCGTAGCGTTTTCCCGAAATACTGAACCTTACGTCAACAGCAACTTGCTCGTCTTCAATAGTTTGCCAGGCTATGGGAGCAGAAAGAGAGGCACCTCCCCCCATTTGCAGGGCACCTTCCGGGCTTAGCGAGAGAAGTTGGTTTGTGTTGACTTGAAAGTTGCTCACATCCCCGCCTGGCGCAATGGAGATAATCAACTCAGCAGATTGTGCAGTCGCGGTTAACCAAGCCTCAATACCAGGCGCCACTTCACCGAAGCTAAGCTCTTGAAAAAATGAAACCTTACGCCAGGCTTCTTCCCGCGCACCAACAACCACATTTATATGACCTGAGGGGAGTGCTTTGATTTGCGCACCGGAAATACTCTGGCGAACTATTTCTCCATTCGCAAGCTGGGTGTTCCAGTGTCCCGATTCATTCACGTGCAGCACCCCCCCATCCAAGGTCATTTCATAACCATCTTCCACCTCGATAAAGGGCAAACCAAAAGAATTGAGTGCTTCGGCGGGATTCGAATAGCCGAGCAAGATTGAGACGATACAAATGAAAACCAAACTGCGCATTGTTGCTCTCCTAATTGGAGGCAACAGTCAAACACCGAGTTGGACCAAATTCGTGACTAAAGTGTGACCTGGCATCCACGGCGAGCCTGGAATGCTACTTGTGCCTAAAGACCTAGAATGTCATTAAGCACCTGACGGGTTAGCCGCATTCGTGTTATTGATGGTCCTAAACGCTTCTATCAGCTCATTAGGCGCTTGCACCAACTCCAACAAAATAATCCTTTCGCTGCTTAAAGTTGCACCGGCTCGTCTGTCCACAATCCTGGCCCTGCTAGGTGAATTCCACAGCTTGGGTCAAGCTCTCCAAAATACGGCACTTCGTCGAATTGATACTCCCTGAAAGCTACATCAGGAATACGAATTTCTAAAATCGTTTCTTCAGTTTTTGAGTAGTGCGAAGTCGATTTAACAAATTGGCCCATGCTCTAAATTACCTGTCTCGCTTTTGGCCGAAAATAGTCATTTCTGATCATTTGAAGTGAGACAATTTTCCGTCCAAAAACCCAGTTAGAATCCTACCTAGAGCGAAATAATAGTTTTGCCTGGGGGTCAAGTGGTCGCAGTTTCAAGTCCTGCCGTCCCGACCAATTTCTGCTTCGAACATCATCGCCGGCCAGTGCCAATGTCCGTTCCGGGCCGACGAAGGCGACGGTGTGGGCGACCTCGATGAGAAGCTTGATACGCTCCCCGTGTTCAAGCTTTTGCTGCTCGGCATACGTGACGATGTCGGTGCCTTCGATCAACTCCATAACAATGTATGGCCAGCCTTCCTGAGTACTTCCGGCGTCATACAATTGACTGATGTTAGGATTGTTGAAACTGGCGAGTAGGTGCTGCTCACGCAGGAACGCTTCGGCCAGCCAACTGCTCCAAGCCCCCTATGGGCGAGACCTTGATGGCTACCTTGCGCTCAAACGCACCTTCGATACGAGATCCCACGTATACTCGACTCATGCCACCTTCTGCGAGCAATTCCTCCACCTGATAGTCGCCGAGTCGCTGGCCGATCAGCGGATCTTTGCCTTTAAAACTTGGCATAGCGTCCATTGCGCCACCGGTACGATACATTTCGTCCATGATTCGCCTAGCTCCCGCGGTGAAACGACAATTTAGCCTAGCGTGCGTATCGTCGTCTTGACAACCCCAATTGGTGACACACTCAAAATGGTCTTGGAACGAATCAGAGTATGTAACCGGGCGCTAGATGAAGAATTCCGAGACCCACCCTGTGAGTGTCCATACGGACCAAAATTTTAGAATTCCGCCTGAGCGTTCTTGATCTGTAGGAGAACATGCTTCCCTTTTGGGTCGGTTGAAGAAAATTAGCGACCGTCTGCTAACGGCCGAGGCTGTGTAAAAACTCTTGTTGAAGCGTAAAATATAACTTTCCAGTTGAGGGGAGATGTATGAGCGGATTTATCGAGGGAGAGAACCGCTACCAGTCGACCCTTTTTCCCGAACGTATTGACGACTATGTCGATG
>JBCCIU010000025.1:0-82820 GCA_039028095.1 Pseudomonadota bacterium | reverse complement strand
TTTTCTGGCCTCATCGAATGGGGCCTTCATTTCCAACTTTCGATGTTCTTGTCTTGAGTTTCGCTTTTTAATCTTACCCTCTAGATTCCTTCCCCAACCAACCGACCTCGGGTAAGGTGCGTGTAACTATTTTCTAGGGATGTGCGCGTGCACACTTTCTCGATCTCTTCTTTCCCAACTTCTTTTTTCTCAAAATATATTGCCAACAAATACCTGGCGCTGGCGAGCGTATGGCTTTTGTTCGGCTGCCAAGAGTACACAAACACCGAAGACCAGAGCACCACCATGAATCAGAGAACGGTCGAAACTTATCAAGGGGTCATAGCGGGCGTCTCCAGCGAGCGTATGCCGGAGATCGCGGTATTCCGCGGCATACCCTACGCAGCCCCACCCGTAGATGAAAAACGTTGGCAGCCACCACATTCACCCAAACCTTGGGAGGGTGTACGAGACGGCTCCAAATTTGGGCCTGCATGTCCTCAGCCAACAGGCCAGGAGGAATTTGTCTGGAGCCGCGATGACTTCGCAACCGCAGAAGACTGTCTATATCTCAACATCTGGAGCGCAGGTACGACGCACCTCAAACCTGTCATGGTCTGGTTCCACGGGGGCGCACATACGGCAGGCAAAGCCCATGACCTGATCTTTGACGGAACAACACTGGCTGCGGCTGGCGTTGTGCTTGTATCGGTGAATTACCGACTTGGTCCACTGGGTTTTTTGGCCCATCCACTGCTTGCTGACGAGTCAAGCCATGCGAGCTCGGGTAACTATGGACTCTTGGACAAGATCGCGGCCTTGAATTGGGTGAGAGACAACATCGCACAGTTTGGCGGTGACCCGGCAAACGTGACCATATTCGGACAATCAGCGGGATCGCAAAGTGTTTGTAGCTTGATGACCTCGCCACTGGCACGAGGTATGTTTCATAAAGCCATCGGCCAATCAGCCTCCTGCTTAAATCCACAGTCCTCCAGGGACTTGAACGGCCAGGACAGAGGACGCGCACTGGTCGACGCGTTAGAGGGAGACGGCAGTCTGGCGTCCATGCGCGCAGCCAGTCCCGAACAGCTGCTTGCCGCAGCAACGACCAGCGGCTGGGCAAGTCAAAGCAGGATTGTGGTAGACGGTTGGGTACTACCCCAAAACCCCAGCGAGATTTTTGCGACAGGTGGACAAGCTCAGATCCCAATCATGATCGGATCGCTAGGCAACGAGGGGAATGAGTTATTCCCAATGAACGCAGCGCTGACGATCGGTGAGCTGGAACAGTCACTATCGCGAATGTTTAATACTCAACACATCGAGCAGCTAAAGCGCCTTTATGCGCAGCAGCTCAACCAATCTCCAGGTTTTGCCCAACGCGAAATCAATACCGATCTTTTTATGGCTTACGGTATGCGTCGGTGGGCCAGGTTACACCAGGCTATCCAACAGACCGCATACCTGTATTTTATGGACCACAACCCCCCGGCTTTTCGTTTGTACAATCCAGGCAATCCAGATCTGCAGCTGCCGGAAGGACCCCGAAGCCAGGGCGCTTATCATTCTGGGGATCTGGCTTACGTATTTGGCAATACTCGATTGGTCGGTCATGACTGGGAAGATACCGATCACGCACTATCCGACACAATCGTTGGATATTGGACCAACTTCGCTAAACACGGCGATCCAAATGGTGAGGGTCTTCCAGAGTGGCCCCAATACGGCACAGAGGCCCACGAAACCCAGCTGTTTACCACCGAGGCGCACACCACAAACGGTGTACGCCAGGAGGTTCTGGATCTGTTTGAGAACGCTTTAGGCCATTAGGCTCCGCGTTTGGGTTTTACGCCCGGACCGATGTGCTGCTCGATGAATTTCACAGTCTCGTTATAGTACTCGTAGATGTTTTCTTCTTTCCTGGGCGTGTGTGCTTCGTTGCGTAACTCAATCAGCTTTGGCACCGGTTTACCTGCTTTCTTCATGGCTTTGCGCATGTTGTAGGCATGCTCTATCGGCACACGCAGGTCATCTTCACCATGAATCAACAATAGCGGCGTCTTGATCTTGTCGACATGTGCTATCGGAGAGGCTTGCCAACGAACCTCTGGAGTTTCCCCAACGGCGGTTTGCAGGTACTTTTTACCCCAGCGGGTAAAGTCAGTGAAGTCAGCTTCGTTATATTGCACAACTTGGTCGTAAACCCCCGCACCTGCCACAGCGCACTTATACAAATCTGGCTCGCGCGAGATACTCATGGCCGCGGCGTAACCTCCGTAACTCCAACCAAAAATGCAAACCCGGTCTGGATCAGCGATGCCTTGATCAATGGCCCAACGTACAGAATCAGTCAGATCATCCTGCATGGTCGTGTGCCATTTCTGGTGGCCCATGTTCTCAAACGCAGTGCCATATCCCCCAGAACCGCGGTAGTTTATCTGCAAGATTGCGTATCCGGAGGCTGGCAAGAACCCTTCAAACCATTGATAACCCCACTGATCCCGGGGACCGTGAGGTCCGCCATGAGGCACAATCACCAAGGGTAGATTCTTCTTTTGCGCACCTCGGGGAACGGTCAGATACCCATGCAGCTCAACGCCATCGCGCGCAGTCACCATGATGGGCTCCATCGGAGACAAAACCTCATCATCAATCCAGGGCGATCTATCCATAAGTGGTGCTAACGAGCCGTTTTCGCGATCGTAGATGAAATACTCAAGCGTTTTAATATCGCTCTCGACCGCGACGATAGACAAACGGAAGTCGTGTGTCTGACTGACAATGGAAGCGTATCCATTAGGAAACGCATCTGCCAGCCCTGCACGGAGTTGCGCGTTTGGATGATCGGCCGAAAAGAAAGCCTGTTCATACTTATCGGGCATGGATACCACACCATAGACCTCACCCGTGTGATCACGAAGCAGATTCATGTAGTCGACTAGTTGGTGATGATAAAGTTTTTTCTTTTTGCGAGTTTCTGCGTCAATCAAATATAACCCTGCTGGTCCGTCGCCTTGTGACTGACGCACATACAGGTCTCCATCTGCGTCCAGATGCACCGGTGAAATTTGGGATTCTCCATAATCTGCAGACGAGAACTCACTCCATTCGCCGGTATCGACATTGCGCAGGTAAAGGAAGGATTTGTTGTTATCATCCCGATAAGAACTGAAACGTATCTCACCATTCGCGTCTGCAATCATCTCGGCGTTCGCCGTAGGTGCGTTAATTTCTTCGGTTAAACGACCGGTATAAACATCCAGCTTTGCGGCAACGGTGACTCTTTTAAAACCCCTGTTCCATTCTACATAGGAAATCAGAACGTTTTTTGGGTCCTGCCAACGAGGGTGCTCTAACGTAGCGCTGGCAAACTCCGCTTTGACTTTGGCTACTCGCGACTTCGTGGCTGCCCCTTGCTCGCCGCGGTGCCCAAAAAGGTATTTACCTTTTTTGCCATCGGCATTAACCGCGTAAAGCTCACCGTAACCAACTTCTTCTTCTCGGTTACCCCAATCGACCAACACTGACATCAGCAGTCGTTCATCATTGACCCACCAATACGCACCCACCTCGTTACGACCAGGAAAGTCGACTACGTTGATCAGCTTCATTTTTGGATACTCGAAAACTGCAAGCACCCGTTTCTGATCTTCCTCTTTAAGAATGGCAAGGTAATCGCCTGTTGGAGATATTCTTGCGTTCAGGAATTCTGGTGGTTTGGACAGATCTCGAAGTATGTCTGCCTGCACAACCAGCGAATTTAACAATACAGCTAACGCTACAATAATTTTCAAGTGATACATCATCTCAACCCTTTTCTTTTGCATCCTCTGCATCAAATACTTCTTTGGCAATTGCCATACCTTCCACGGCCACCGGAAAACCTCCGTAGATCGCCATGTGCATGATCAGTTCACAAATTTCTTCACGGGACAAGCCGTTGTGACGGCCTCTAGGGATGTGCAGACGTAATTCGTTTGGACGATGCAGCGCCGTTAAGGCTGCAATGGTTATCAGACTGCGGTCACGTGGGGACAATCCCTCGCGTGCCCAAACACCATCAGGCAAGACGGTCTCAACGATCATCTTACCCCAGTCGTCACGAATCTCATCCGGCGTTGCTAGCGTTTCTGTAAACAGACGCGCCAAACGCAGTTTCTCTTGTTCATCCAAAATGCTTATCCCAACTCTTTAGCATTTGTTTAACAGGCTGCAAGCAACCTGTTGTGCGACGCCACGTATTTTCGTGTTTTTTGTCTTTAGTCGCGGAGCTAAGCATATCAAATTTCCGCAAATAACAGACCAATCGTCCTACATAGATGTGGCCATAGGTGGGGGTTCATTACCCACCAGATGTCAGACAATTCGGCTAGAAAATTTCTTCAGCACTCAGCTCAAACGTTTGAATCAATTCTCGGCGCACGTTTTCGTAGGTGTTGGGGAATTCGGTTTTTAGAACCTCCAGATCACCGCGAACATCTTCGTCCAAGCCTTGGTGAACCACCACTTCTACACGGCGGTTTCTAGCTTTCCCTGCCGCCGTTGTGTTGCTGACCAACGGCTTGGTTTCTGCATATCCGGTAATGGTAAATCGTTCCTGGTCAATCTCAGGATCCTCAAACAAACCATGAGCAACACTGACAGCACGAGCGCTAGACAAGGCCCAGTTCGATCTGAACCGAGCTGTCGCGATGGGGTCATCATCGGTATGCCCTTCCACAATGATCCGCCCTTCCATATCACGCAGCTCCTGGCGGATGATCTTAAGCACCGGTTTGAAGGCTGCGGACATATCAGAAGAACCCGATGCAAAGTTCCCATGTTCCTTGATTCTTATCGTGATACGCCGACCCGCGGTTTCGATTTCCAGGACGCCTGCGGCAATTTCTTTGGACAATGCCTGGGCCATCTCGATCGCATCTTTCTCGGTATCCCCGACCAGATCTTTGATCTTGTCGACAACAATCATCTTCTGGGCATCACCGCTTTCACCGGTATTAGAAGATCCTAAATCCTGGCAAGCCACCTCAAGACTGTTGCGAGATTCATCAGTCGTCTTTTGCCAGATCTGATTGAGCGGCGTAGGTCTGGGTGTGCCGGGAGAAAATTCCTTGGCAATGATGCTTGTACCCTTAGGCGGATCGTTTACACGCAGTTTCTGCTGAACGCCAAATGCCTGTTTCATTGAACCAGCCAGACGCTTGAACTTGAGTACATCCATTTCTGAGAAGGACAGCAAGAGGACGAAGAAACACATCAACAGCGACATCAGGTCAGCAAATGTCGCGAGCCAACCGGCCCCACCTCCGCTGTCGCCACTTTCTTCTTCGACTTCATCCATTGCGTGCGTTCCTACCCTCAGGCTTCTTCAGCACGTTGAGCTTCTGGAAGATAGGCCTTCAACATGGAGTCGATAATTCGTGGATTCTGGCCTGCTTGAATAGCAAGTAACGCATCGATCACCATGGTTTTCACCACACCCTCTTCTGTCCGACGCAATTCAAGCTTACTGGCAATGGGGATCATCACCATGTTGGCCAACATCGCGCCGTATAGTGTTGTTAACAGCGCTACCGCCATGGCCGGACCAATCGATTTGGGGTCATCCATATTGGAAAGCATCGCAACCAGACCCACGAGGGTCCCGATCATGCCCATCGCCGGGGCTACGTCACCAAACGCAGTAAAGATCTTCGCCCCCCACTCATGGCGGTCCTGGGTTTGCTTCAGATCTTTCCACAACAGGCTCTTAACCACGTCCGCGTCATGTCCGTCGACCAGCAGTTGGATGCCCTTATTTAAAAAATCGTTCGAAACCTCCTTTCCCTCAAGTGCCAGCAAGCCGCCTTTACGAGCCTCATCAGCCAAGGCAACCACTTCTTCGATCAGGTCTTTTGGGGCGGTTAACTTAAAGCTGAACGCCTTAATCGCGACTTTGATCGCTCCGAGAAACTGCCCGAGCGTAAAATTCATCAACACCACAAACAGCGACCCCACTATCACAATAAGCAGGGACGGCACGTTCACGAACATATCTATCGAACCGCCAGAGAGCATCGCATAGCTCACGATGCCAAAGGCGCCGAGCAATCCGATCAGGGTTGCCAGATCCATGGGCAAATCCTTGGTACTTTATTGAATTTAGTCTAGTAAAGGATCAGAAAATTACCTGGCGGGGATCGGCGGTTATTTTTGGGCTTCCATACAGGAGTATAGCTTGTTAACTTGGTCCGCTTCGAAACAGTCACCAACACGCTTAAATACCATGGCCAAAGCAAAAAACTCAGATTCTGAAGACACTTCTCAGCTGGTTGATTTCGAGACGGCACTGGCGGAACTTGAGACTCTGGTCAATCAGATGGAAAGTGGCGATTTGAGCCTGGACGCCTCTTTGAAAGCCTTTGAGCGAGGCATTGCGCTCACCCGCCAATGTCAATCTGCCCTTGCCGAAGCAGAGCTGAAAATTAAAGTGCTGACCGAAGATGGAGAGTTGACCGAATTTACCGAAGAAGCTGCGGATTGAAGCATTGTGGTCTGACGCTCTACACGAGCTAAAACTCAACATTGACGCTACCCTGCCGGATTTTCTCCCGGAACAATCACAAATCGCACAACCGGTTGTGGATGCCATGCGACATTCTGTTTTGGGTGGTGGCAAAAGACTGCGTCCCCTTCTGGTGTGCGCCGCCAATCGAGCCTGCAACGGCATAACTGATGCTGCTATTCCAGCCGCCTGCGCCATCGAGTTTATCCATGCATATTCACTAATTCACGACGACCTTCCGGCCATGGATGACGACGACGTACGCCACGGTTTGCCTAGTGCACACGTGAAGTATGGTGAGGCGAACGCTATCCTGGCTGGCGACAGCCTTCACTCTCTCGCCTTCCAGACCATTATCAAGACAGACCATCAGTCGGCTGAAATCCGCGTCAAGATGATCGAACTGCTGGCCGAAGCCGCAGGCTGGGCAGGCATGGCCGGAGGCCAGTGTCTGGATATCGCAGCTGAAGGAATGACCTTAACCCTTGACGAACTGAAGGCTCTGCACGCCGCAAAAACAGGCGCATTGATTCGAGTTGGCGTGCAATTAGGGGCGCTCAGCGCCCAGACAATGCCAGACGACCCTGTGTTCAAAGATCTCAGTCGGTATGGCGACCTCATTGGTCTGGCATTTCAGGTGATGGATGATGTGCTGGATGTGACTGCCACTACGGAGCAGCTGGGAAAACCAGCAGGGTCAGATGAGGCTTTGGGTAAAAACACCTTCCCACGATTGATGGGCGTGGCACCGGCCAAACAATTGGCACAAAATCTGATTGGTGAGGCGAAAGAAATCTTGAATCAAGGTCAATACGATAGTCAGTTGCTGCACGACCTGGCTGATCTGGTGATCATTCGCGATCACTGATCCTTTGTAAAAACCCTCAGTACGAACTCTTAGTATCGGGCGGTGAGTGTTAACACACCCTCGGTATCGTGCATGCTTACTTCGTTAAGGAACGACATGCCAAGCAGTACGTCAGTTGGATAGTCACCGGTAATCACCGTCGCTTTGACGTTGTTGAGCACTATGCCACCCACGTTGATCTGGTTTAGATCGGTGTAGTAGGCATCCGCGAGACCTTGAGCCGTTTGCACCTTACCCTGGCGGCCTTCGGTATAGCTCAAACCGACGGACTGGGCATGCCGCTCCGACATGGCTACTACCGAGGCACCTGTATCTACCAGAAAGTTTACCGGACTTGCATTGATGGTCCCGCGCACTCGATATTGGCCCAGGGGGTCTCGATTAAGACGCACACTGGCCTGCTCGGGTTTCATAAAAGACGCAGCCACTCGACTGGAAAGGTTGAGGTTAAAGATCTGACCGCCAAACTCGACCTTTGCACCGTATGGATCCGCTGAGATGAGTCTCAAGCCATCCTTGGTCTGACCCACTTTAAACATGGTCTCGCCGCTGGCACTTCGAATGACCGCCCTATCTTTGAACAAGGCCACTACTTCAACGGGGGCGTTGGCTGATACGACCGGAGCGCAAAGGCAGCCCAATATTCCAGCGAGCAGCAGAGGGATTGATCTAAAGTCAGCGTGAGACATGAAAAGTTCCTTTTCTCGATGGGTCGTGGCGCCGTTTTACATACTTACATTCTACGCCGCTCACCTTTAACCGTTAGTGATTAGTGCAAGATGTGTGACGCAGAGCACAAGACCTGTGATCAGGCCGGCCAGCACATCATCACCCATAACTCCGGCACCACCCGGCAGGTGCTTATCCAGCCAACCAATGGGACCGGGTTTGGCTATATCCAGTATTCTAAACAAAACAAAGGCAGCCAAGATCATCCACCATTGTTCTGGTAAAACCAGTAAAGCAAGCCACATACCCACCACTTCATCACTGATAATCTGAGACGCATCTTTTAGACCATGTCGCGCGCAGATTCGATCAGCTGCCCACCAGCTGATCAGTCCGTAAACCACCACAATTACAAGCTGGGTCACCATCGATAGCGGCGCTAAAACAAACCACCAAACGAGACACGCAGCCGCGCTACCCCATGTGCCCGGCGCTGGGTGCAAATAGCCAACGCCGGCGAAGCTGGACCAAAACACATCCCATCGTCTTAGATCCCGCTTGTTAAGCGGTATGGACTGGTTACCGTCGACGGTATCTGTCATGCGCTAATCCGACTCGACAAAATGATCATAACCCACCCCTTGGCCCTGCAACGGCTGTCCATCTAGCACAATTCCGGCCGCACCCCGGGCTACACCCCCGATCTCAATAAAGCCTGCTTGCTCGAGCGAGCACTCTTCGGAGGTTGTACATAGCAGTTCGTAGTCGTCCCCTCCGTAGAGTGCATCTTCCAAATTTGCGCCCGGACAAACGGGGATAAGGTTGCTTTCTAACCGCAGGGTTAAATTAGAGGCCTGAGCAAGGTGTCCGGCGTCCTGGGCCAGACCGTCAGAAATATCAATGCAGGCACTGGCATATGTGCGCAGAGTGTCTATCAGGTCAACACGCGCCCTGGGCCGATAATACTTCTGCTGCAAAGGTGTCGCAGTTCCTTCCACGGTAAAATGCTGAGCACGAACGCAGGCCGCAGCCCCGCCAAGTTCACCACTGACCCATATCCGATCTCCCGGTTGAGCAGTGGACCGTAACACCGCACCTCCTGTGGGCACTTCACCATGCACGCTCACAGAGATCGCCAGTTGACCTTGCGCAAGGTTACCCCCGCAGACATAAACATCGCTATCGGCTGCCGCTTGCGAAACGCCACGTGCTAGATCAGTCACCCACTCTCGATCCGCTCGCGGCAGATTTAACGCGATCAACACAAATCGAGGGCGAGCGCCCATGGCAGCCAGATCTGATAGCGAAACCATCATGGCTCGATAGCCGATCAGATCAGCGGAAACACCACCAGGAAAATGAACCCCTTCCACCAAACTATCAATGGAGCTGACCCAATCACAACCTGGGGTGGGTTTGACAACAGCCGAGTCATCGCCCGGGCCCACTTCCACCCACCGACCCTGGGCACGGGCACCCAGCTCGTTGACGATATCCGCAATCAGGGAGAACTCACTCACCGCAATGCCTAACCGGGTTTTTTGTTCGCGTGGTTCACCTCAATCTTGCGTAAATTCGCCGCCACTCGATCGAGCACACCATTAATGTATTTATACGCATCCTGGGCACCAAACGTTTTGGTGAGTTCCACATATTCATCGATCACCACTTTGAAGGGTACATCTTGACGATGCGCAAATTCCGCTGTGGCCAATCGCAGAATGGCGCGCTCGATCACATCAAGCTGATCCACCGTGCGATCCAGATGCTCTACATAGTGCTCGTCCAGCGAACTGGCGGTGCGTGTAACCAAACCCAGTAGTTCATCAAAGAAATCGTGATCTGCTTTCTTAAGCGCGTCGGATTCGTGAAACTCTTGCTTCACGCTGGCAACGCTATTACCTGAAACCTGCCATTGATAAACCGCCTGCACCAATGCGCGGCGAGAACGACGCCTTGCCCAGACTCCGGATTTTGACGCAGATCTTGGAGACGTGGTCTCCGATTCAGAATCGCTCACTGACTACTCTCTTTCGACATTTCTCGCTCCGCAACTATCGTTAAACGCAGGTCGTCCCCTAACTGCTGCGTGTCTACAATCCGACCATATGGGGCGTCGGCCAGCTGATCAGGGTCAAATCCAACAACCCGTTGACTGCTGCGACCCAACCACTTGGGTGCCAAATAGCTCAACCACTCATCCCACATGTCAGCCGCAACAAAACTACCCACAACACCTGCCCCGGCCTCTACCAGCACTTCATTACAATCGTTCTGTGCAAGATAGCGGAGTAAAACATCCAGCGTTTGCTCAGAACCGTCGCCATGCTCGTGCTCTACCGCCAGAAATTGCAGGTTTGTTCCTTGGCTCAGCCCATCAGGCACCACCGTTGCCGCATCGTGAACCAACAGGGTTGCATATTCATCCTGCACCAGTGTGGCGTCGGCAGGAGTACGCAACTGTCTGTCCAGAACCACGCGCAAAGGTTGATCAAACGGCAACAACTCAGGATCACGGACGGTGAGCGATGGGTTGTCTTCCAATACCGTGCCAATGCCAGTAATGATCGCGTCGCTTCTGGCCCGCCAATACTGCACATCCTGACGAGCTTCGGGGCCAGTAATCCACTGACTTTCACCGCTCGCCATGGCAATCCCGCCATCCAGTGAGGTTGCGGTTTTGATCCGCACCCAGGGCAAGCCTTGCGTCACCCGCTTAACGTATCCGGTGATCAAGTTCGCAGCGTCCAGATCCTGAGTCTCAACCACCTCCACACCGGCATTGCGCAGCAGGTCTAAACCAGATCCGGCAACTTGCGGATGTGGGTCGGTAAGCGCGCTGACAACCCGGGCCACGCCCGCTTCAACCAGGGTGTTCGCACAGGCGGGCGTACGGCCAACAAATGCACACGGCTCTAAACTCACATACACCGTAGCGCCGGTAATGTCGTGACCTTTGTGCTGTGCATCGGCCATCGCATTCACCTCAGCATGACCTTGACCCGCGCGCTGGTGGTAACCCCGTCCAATCACCTCACCATCTCGAACAATCACGCAGCCCACACAAGGATTAGGCGCACAGGTGAAGCGTCCGCGTTCGGCAAGCTCAATCGCTTGGCGCAGAAACAAACGATCAGATGGCGAAATAGACATAGCGCTTAGTACCGGTATCAGTTGCTGCTATTTTTTGCAGGTATCAATTCTGCTCAGTATTCAACTTAAGTACTTCCGCTGCAAATTCGCTGACGTCTTGAAAATCTCGATAGACCGAGGCAAATCGGACATAAGCTACTGCGTCTAGATTACGTAACTCGGTCATGACCTCTTCACCTATTTGCAAGGAAGGCAGTTCGCGCTCACCGGTGGAGCGCAAACGATGTTTGATGTGATTCAGCGCGGATTCAATCTGATCAACGCTGACGGGTCTTTTTTCCAGCGCCTTAGTCAGACCAAAGCGCAGCTTATCTTCGTCGAATGGTACACGGTTGCCATCACGTTTGATCACCCTTGGCATCACCAGCTCAGCGGTTTCAAAGGTGGTGAAGCGTTCTCCGCATGCCTGGCATTCCCGCCGCCTGCGCACTGCGTCCCCTTCAGTGACGAGCCTAGAATCTATGACCTTGGTATCGTCCGTGGAACAGAATGGGCAGTGCATGCTAGATCATCCTATTTGGGATAAACCGGAAACCGGCCGCACAGTTCTTTAACCCGCTGTTGCACGGTGCCGATCATGTTGTCGTTCTCAATATCATCAAGAATGTCGCACATCCAGTCGGTGAGCGTTGCGCACTCAGCTTCCTTAAACCCTCTTCGGGTGACCGCTGGCGAACCAATCCTGAGCCCGCTCGTCACAAACGGTGAACGAGGGTCATTGGGCACCGCGTTCTTGTTAACGGTAATATTTGCTCGACCCAGAGCGGCATCCGCATCTTTGCCGGTGATATCTTTGGAGACCAGGTCCAGCAAAAACAAGTGATTATCCGTGCCAGAAGACACCACATCGTAACCGCGTTGAATAAAACCATTGGCAATGGTTTGAGCATTGGCAACCACCTGAGCCTGGTAAGCCCTAAATTCATCTGTCATGGCTTCTTTGAAACATACCGCTTTGGCGGCGATAACGTGCATCAGCGGCCCACCCTGACTGCCTGGAAACAACGCCGAATTCAGCTTCTTTTCGATCTCCGGGTTTGATTTTGCCAGGATGATGCCGCCGCGAGGGCCGCCCAATGTTTTGTGGGTGGTTGACGTGGTGACATCCGCAATCTGCACGGGGTTTGGATAAAGTCCGGCTGCAACAAGCCCGGCAACGTGAGCCATATCAACTAAAAGATAAGCACCGACGCTATCCGCGATGTCGCGAAACCGCTGCCAGTCCATTTTGCGCGAGTAAGCAGAAAACCCGGCCACCAGCATTTTGGGTTGATGTTCCTGGGCAAGCGCTGCTACCTGTTCGTAGTCAACTTCACCGGTCTGCGAATTTAGGCCATATTGCACAGCACTGTAGATTCGACCGGAGAAGTTCACCGAAGCGCCATGGGTCAAGTGTCCACCGTCGGCCAGACTCATACCCAACACGGTATCGCCCGGCTCCAGCAGGGCCAGATATACGGCAGCATTTGCCTGGGACCCGGAATGGGGCTGTACGTTGGCATAGTCAGCCCCAAACAACTCTTTCACCCGATCGATAGCGAGCACTTCGACTTTATCCACATACTCACACCCGCCGTAGTAACGTTTATGTGGATAGCCTTCGGCGTATTTGTTGGTCAGTACGCTGCCTTGGGCTTCCAAAACTCTGGGACTTGCGTAGTTTTCTGAAGCAATCAGTTCGATATGTTCTTCTTGACGCACATCCTCTTCGCAGATCGCTGCTGCCAACTCCGGATCAAAGTCACCAATCGTTTCGGTTCCGCTAAACATGTTCGCTTTGTCATCCAACTGATTAAATTTTGCGCGCATTGTAAACCAAGGTTTGGGCAAAACCCGCAAAAAACTTTCAAGATGAAAATGAACCAGAACTAAATTCGCCGCCCAACTTTGCGTATACTTGCGCGCCTTGAAGATTCGCCAATGATTTAAAGGTTATTAACGCTCATGGCTCAGTACGTCTATACCATGCAGGGTGTCACCAAGATCGTGCCACCAAAACGAACCATTCTGGAAAATATCTCTTTGTCGTTCTTTCCCGGGGCCAAGATTGGTGTGTTGGGCTTAAACGGTGCCGGTAAATCCAGCTTGCTGAGAATTATGGCGGGTCTGGACAGCGAGATCGAGGGTGAAGCTCGTCCCCAGAAAGACATCAAAGTGGGCTTTCTGCCCCAGGAACCAAAATTGGACGACGGCAAAACCGTACGGGAAAACGTTGAGCAGGGTGTGGGCGAGATCATGGCCATCATCAAAGAGTACAACGCCATTTCTGATAAATTCGCCGAACCCATGGACGAAGATGAGATGAACGAACTCATCGAAAGACAGGGTGAACTGGGCGGCCAGATCGATGCGGTAGATGGTTGGGACATCGACCGTACTTTGGATATCGCGGCAGACGCTTTACGTCTACCCCCGTGGGACACCGAAGTCAGCGTGCTGTCCGGTGGTGAAAGACGTCGTGTCGCGCTGTGTAAGCTGCTGCTTTCAAAACCCGACATGTTGTTGCTGGACGAACCAACTAACCATTTGGATGCTGAAAGTGTCGCCTGGATTGAGCGATTTCTGGATGAGTACCCCGGCACCGTCGTGGCTGTGACCCACGATCGCTACTTCCTGGACAACGTGGCAGGTTGGATTCTGGAACTGGACCGTGGACGGGGTATTCCATTCGAAGGCAACTACTCCAATTGGCTGGAAACCAAGGAGGTTCGCCTGCAACAGGAGGCAGCACAGGAAAAAGCGCGCCAGCGTTCGATTAAGTCTGAACTTGAATGGGTGCGCTCAAACCCAAAGGCACGCCAATCCAAAAGTCGTGCGCGTTTGGCCAGGTTTGACGAACTGGTGAGCCAGGAACAGGAAGCCCGTGCAGAAACCACAGAGTTGTTTATTCCCACCGGCGAACGCCTGGGGGAGAAGGTTATTGAGATCAACGGCATCAGCAAAGGATTCGGAGATCGACTCCTCATTGATAACCTGAGCGCGATTATCCCCCGCGGCGCCATCGTTGGGATCATCGGCGGCAATGGTGCTGGTAAATCCACCTTCTTCAAAATGTTGACGGGGCAGGAACAACCGGACAGCGGTGGGATTGATATCGGTTCGACCGTCGATTTGGCCTACGTGGATCAAAGTCGAGACGATCTAACCGCCGGCAACACCGTATGGGAGGAAATCTCGGAGAAGCAGGACATCATCCGCATCGGCAAACACGAAATCCAGAGCCGTGCTTACGTGGGTCGTTTCAACTTCAAAGGTACGGATCAACAAAAGTTTGTCGGCGACCTGTCCGGCGGGGAGCGCAACCGGGTGCACCTGGCCAAACTTTTGCGCAGCGGTGCGAACGTATTACTGTTGGACGAACCCACCAACGATTTGGATGTAGAAACCCTGCGCGCCTTGGAAGAGGCGTTGCTCAGCTTTGCGGGCAGCGCGCTGGTGATCTCTCACGATCGTTGGTTCCTGGATCGCGTCGCCACCCACATCCTGGCCTTTGAGGGGGACAGCCATGTGGAATGGTTTGAAGGTAACTTCAGTGACTACGAAGCGGACCGCAAGAAGCGTTTAGGCGATACGGCACCTACCCGGGTGAAGTACAAACCGATTCATCGTTAAGCCACGACTAGAACTGGCTGAGTAGATCCAGAGCGCCACTCAGGTTCTTAACCCCGTGTACCGCCATATTTGGTAGCCGTTCTTTAGGACGGTTGCCATAAGGCACGATGGCCTGTTTAAAACCATGTTTCGCCGCTTCACGCAAACGCTCTTGACCGTTGGCAACTGCACGCAGCTCTCCCGTCAGTCCCAATTCACCAAAAACAATGAGATCCCGGGGCAAAATCCGATCCCGGAATGAGGACAACACAGCCAGCAACAAAGCCAGGTCCGCACCGGTTTCCCCAATACGGACCCCACCAACGACGTTTGCAAAAACGTCCTGATCCGCCAGCGTAATACCACAATGTCGATGCATGACCGCCAGATGCATGGCCAACCGTTGCTGATCCAAACCCACCGCAACCCGCTTTGGGTATCCTCCCGCCAGATCATCTACCAGGGCCTGCAGTTCAACCAACAGCGGTCTTGTGCCTTCCCAAGTGACCGTGGCGATTGATCCAGGTGAGTCGATCTCGCCTCGCTGCAGGAATATGGCAGACGGATTTGCCACTTCTTTCATCCCCAGGTCAGTCATGGCGAACACGCCCAGTTCATTCACCGCACCAAAACGGTTTTTATGCCCGCGCAATGTTCG
The DNA here is from genome assembly GCA_039028095.1 of Pseudomonadota bacterium. GTDB lineage: Bacteria > Pseudomonadota > Gammaproteobacteria > Pseudomonadales > Azotimanducaceae > UBA4421. The sequence continues at coordinate 67,355 of JBCCIU010000025.1, read as the reverse complement.
GTAGCGACTTCCCGCGGGGCTGTCCAACATCATGAAACAATCGATCATATGTTCGAGCACTTTGGGACCCGCCAGGCCCCCTTCTTTGGTGATGTGACCCACCAGAATGATCACCGTATCCGTCTGTTTGGCCAGTCGCGTAAAGAAACCTGCGGTTTCGCGCACCTGGGTCACCGAACCCGGCGTGGAATCTATATGCTCCATCTGCAAAACCTGAACGGAATCCAGCACGACAACGTCGGGTTTGTGCGCTTCGATATGATTGGCTATCACCTCGGCCCTGGTTTCCGCTGCCACATCCAGGCCATCCAGAGGCAACTCGAGACGTTGCGCCCGAAACGCCAACTGCTGCAGCGATTCTTCGCCCGTGACGTACAGGACCCCACGAGACGCCGCCAGATGTGTGCACATCTGCAGCAATAAAGTACTTTTGCCAGCCCCTGGATCGCCGCCAATGAGGACTACGGACCCGGGTACCAATCCACCCCCCAGGACCCGATCAAATTCATCCAGGCCAGTGCCAATCCGCGCGGCTTCAACGGTTTCAACTTGATTCAGTTTTTTGATCTGCGCCGCGGTCCCCGCAAACCCGATACCGGCTTCCTTCACCGGACCAATACTGACTCTAGACAGCGTGTTCCACGCCGAACAGGATTGACACTGCCCCTGCCATTTGGGGTGTTCCGCGCCACAGTCTGAGCAGACGTAGGCCGTTTTAGCCTTAGCTTTTGCCACTTACTTCCAATTCACCCGTGTTGAACTAGGCATAGTCGTTATAGATATCCGGTGCCAGATTCTCAAATTTCGTGAGGTTTCCAATGAAAGACAAGCGCACCTTGCCAATAGGACCGTTACGCTGCTTCCCGATAATGATTTCTGCAATCCCCTTATCATCTGTATTTTCGTTATAAACCTCATCCCGGTAGATAAACAGGATCACATCCGCGTCCTGCTCAATCGCACCAGATTCACGCAAATCAGACATCAGGGGGCGTTTATCGGGACGTTGTTCCAGCGCGCGATTCAACTGGGACAACGCCACCACCGGGCAACGCATCTCTTTCGCTAAAGCTTTTAAAGACCGGGAAATTTCACTGATCTCTCCGGTGCGGGATTCTGACTTATCAGCGGTACGCATCAATTGCAGGTAGTCGACAACAATCATATCCAAGCCACCCGCTTCGCGAGCAATTCGGCGACAGCGTGAACGCAGATCTCCGGGCGTTAAGGCTGGTGTGTCATCAACAAACAGGCTTTTGTCCCGCAACTGCTTCACTGCGCCTGTGAACCGGCTCCAGTCATCATCCTGCAACTCCCCGGTACGCAGGCGCGTCTGATCGATTCGACCGAGACTGGAAAGCATCCGCATGACAATCTGCTCCGATGGCATCTCCATACTGAACACCAGCACCGAACCACCTTGCATGACAGCGTGTTCCACCATATTCACCGAGAAGGCCGTTTTACCCATGGACGGGCGAGCTGCGACAATGATCAGGTCAGAGGGCTGTAATCCTGCGGTTTTCTTATCCAGGTCTGTGAATCCCGTGGGCACCCCGGTTACCGCACCTTTGTTGTTATAGAGAAACTCGACCTTCTTAACCGCCTCCTCCAACAAAGGCACTACCTTTTCCGGACCACCCTCTTTACCGGATTGCTCAGAAATTTCGAATACTGCCTGTTCCGCCATCTCCACCAACGCACCACTGTCTTTGCCTTCGGGGGCAAACACAGAATCAGCAATTTTATTGGCTGCGCCAATCAGCTGTCGCATGACGGCGCGCTCGCGAACGATACGCGCGTAAGCCAGCACGTTGCTGGCACCTAATGTCGCTTCGGCGAGTTCGGCCAGATAGGCGATTCCGCCAGCCTTCTCCAGCTGCCCTTTGGAACGTAGTTGTTCTGCCAGGGTGACAGCATCCAATGGTTGATCCGCATTTGCCAAAGCCATCATAGCCTCGAAGATGATGGTGTGTCGGGTTTGATAAAAATCTGACCCGCTGACAATCTCTACCAGATCGAACCAGGCCTGGTCATCCAGCATTAATCCGCCCAGCACTGATTGCTCCGCCTCTAAAGAATTAGGCGGTACTTTCAGGCTGACGGGTTCGTTTTCGGTGGCGTATTCAGACATGAGCTGCAGGAATGACAGGGCCGACCATTAAGCCAATCGTAGCCTTGGGATTCAAGCCAATAAGCTGTGGATTTCTTGTGGAACTCGCTAAAACTGTCGTGCGAACTCGATATTTTTTTGCGTGTACAAAAAAGCCCGCGCAAACGGCGGGCTTTTTCAATCAAATCGCAAGATCGATTTATTCTGGCACGACATGTACCTGGATGGTCACGGTGACGTCAGAGTGGAATTGGAGGTCCACTTCATACTCACCGGCGACTCGAATCACACCTTCTGGCAAGCGAACTTCAGCGCGTGCTACTTCATGACCCTCCTCGGTCATTGCGGTGGCAATATCCTGAGTACCGACCGATCCGTACAGCCGTCCTTCTTCCCCCGTCTTCACAACGATGGTCAAGATGTACTCCGCCAACGCATCAGCGCGACGTTGGGCAACGGCCAGCTTGTCGCCTGCGGCTTTTTCAAGCTCAGCACGACGCGCCTCAAAGACTTCACGGTTTGATTCGTTGGCCTGGACCGCCTTGCCCTGGGGGATCAGGAAGTTGCGCGCAAAGCCGGGCTTGACGCTCACTTCATCACCCAGGTCGCCCAGGTTGTTGACTCTTTCTAAGAGGATAACGTTCATCTATACCCCCTACTTATGTTGATCTGTGTACGGGATCAGGGCGAGATAACGTGCTCGCTTGATCTCTTTAGCCAGATGCCGTTGGAATTTGGCTGAAGTGCCTGTAATTCTGCTGGGCACAATTTTGCCGGTTTCTCCAATGAACTGGCGTAGGGTATCCAGATCTTTGTAATCGATGTCCGCCTGCTTCTGGGCTTGTTGAATACGACGTCTGCTCATGGGGTTTCCTCCTCACTACCTGCCTCTGCTGCAGCTGGCGCTTCAGCGCCTTCAGCAGAAACGCCACCACTGGAATCGGCACCTTCTTCAGCTTCTGCACCTGCTTTCTCTGGGCCGTCTGAGGCTGAATCATCTTTTTGCGCCGCTCGTGCTGCATATTCTTCTTCACGGCGACGATCGCGTTCTTTCTCTTTTTCCTGCTCGCGTAACTCTTCTTCATAGATCTTGGAGTTTCCGGTCACAGGCGCGTCCCGACGAATCACCATGCTGCGAATAACCGCATCGTTAAATCGGAAGGCGCTTTCCAATTCATCCAAGGTGGTTTGATTCACCTCGATGTTAAACAGGATGTAGTGCGCTTTGTGGATCTTGGCAATAGGGAAGGCAAGCTGGCGTCGCCCCCAATCTTCGGTTCGGTGAATTTGTCCTTCACCGCGCTCGATCATGGCGTGGTAGCGTTCAATCATTCCTGGCACCTGATCACTTTGGTCAGGATGCACCAGGAACACGACTTCGTAGTGTCGCATTCGAATCTCCTTTCGGTTCACGATGGGCACCTGGATACCAACCAACCCATCGATTAGCCTCCGCACACGATGCGCGTGAGGCAAGGTTTATGTAATCCGGCGTTGATCCAAGATGGTCTCGACCGGGCCGCGCATTGTAGTGAGCCGCCCTGGCAGACGCAAGTCTTTGTCGGCACTGGATTTTAAGGTGAGACGTCTTGATTCACCCACAGCCTCGGGTCTTAAGGCCCATGCACCTGAGGGCCGGCTGGCATGTCCCGCTGTCGGATACATTCGTAAAGGATTACCCCGGTGGCGACAGAGACGTTGAGGCTACTGACGCTGCCTAGCATAGGGATTTTCACCAATTGGTCGCAGGCTTCTTTGGTCAACCTTCTCAAGCCCTTGCCTTCGCTGCCCATGGCGATGGCCAATGGTCCTTTGGCATCCATCTTAAAATGGACCGTTTTGGTAGAGTCATCAGCACCAATGACCCAGACGCCTTGTTTCTGCAAGTTCTTGATACATCTGTTGAGGTTGGTGACTTCCACCAGGCGGAGTGTTTCAGCACCACCCTGGGCAGTCTTGAGGGCCACCGAATTTAAGGGTGCGCTGTTGCGCTTAGGGAAAATCACAGCGGCCACACCTGCACCGTTGGCGGTCCTCAGACAAGCGCCAAAATTTCGCGGATCTGTGACTCCATCCAGCAACAGAATAATCGGGTCGGCACCCAAGGCTGCCCAGTCAGAAAAAAAATCACTTTCGGTGGTGATAGCCAGGCCATGACATTCCAGAAGGATACCCTGATGAGTGGCGTCACCCAGTCGATCTTTGAACCACCGCCCTTCCTTGGATTGAAATCGAATCCCACGGGCTTTGGCCAGTGCAATGATTTCGTTGGCCCGAGCCTCTCTCCGGCCGGTTTGCACAAACAGCTGTCGTCCACGCTCTGGCGTGTCGTTGAGGACCGCACGAACCGCCTGAAAACCAAATACGTCACTCATCGTCTATCGCGCCGGCCGCCACGTTTCCGTCCGCCCTTAAGCCGATCGCCTTTGGATTTGCTGCGCTGCTTTGGCCCACCTTCAAGTAACAGATCGATTTTGCCCTGGGAGGGTTGGATTTCAGCCACCACGACTTTGAGTCGATCGCCCAAACGAAACTGTCGACCGCTTTTTTCACCAACCAGAGAAAAAGACTGTGCTTTAAAGTGGAAATAGTCAGAACCCAAGTTGGCGATGTGCAGAAGCCCTTGGACGTAATAGCCATCAAGCTCGATAAATAATCCAAATTCCGTGACCCCAGCCACAATGCCATCCAGGGTATTACCCACCTCTTGCATCAGGTAGTCACACTTGAGCCAACCATCGACAAACCAGCCTGCACTTTCTGCTCGACGTTCGTATTGAGAGCACATTTCACCAAAGCTGACCAACTCATCACCTGACGCAGGGCGCAATCGCTTCCCGCTACCCGCTTGCTTGGCCAGCACCGCTTTGATGGCACGATGTACCAACAAATCCGGATAACGCCGAATGGGTGAGGTGAAGTGCATGTAGCGCTCTAGCGCCAGACCAAAGTGACCCTTGTTTTCTGGCGTATAAACCGCTTGCTGTAAACTGCGCAACGCAAGCTGGGCATACAACCAGGCATCTGCTCCAGGTGGCAACCGACTCAGCGCCCGCTGCATGGCCGCAGGATCCAGAACACCGCCCGGCAGCCTGACACCGGCCACCGCCAGAGCCTGGCGCAGTTCTTCGGTTTTTGTTGCTTCGGGAGGCTCGTGCACTCGATACAAACCGCCTTGGTGGTTAGCCTCTAAAAACAAAGCAGCGCACACATTTGCGGCGATCATGGCTTCTTCGATCACCTGATGCGCGGCAAGGCGTTTCACCTCGAACACTGCTGCTATGCGCCCATCCTGTAGTCGCATGCCTCCTTCTCGAGTCGCAAAATCGAGTGCGCCACGCTTTTCCCGGGCCTGGCGCAGTTTTGCATACACCGCATAGAGCGCAACCAGAGATTCGCTAACCGCCGCAGACACATCAAGGTCTGAATCACCGTCCATAGCTCCTTGGACCTGGCCGTAGGTCAGGCGAGCGTGAGAATAGATGACCGCCTCATAAAAGGTATGCGACGTCACCTGCCCCGCACCGTTGACAGACATGTCACACACCAAGCTCAGTCTAGGCACTTTGGGTTTTAATGAGCACAACTCATTGGATATCGCCTCGGGCAACATCGGTACCACCCGTTCCGGGAAGTAGACAGATGTCCCTCGATTTTGAGCTTCAATATCCAGTGCAGACCCGTTCTTAACATAGTGAGCCACATCGGCAATGGCCACGACCAGACGCCAACCTTTACGCCCCGGCAACGTTTGCGCATAGACCGCATCATCAAAGTCCTTGGCCGTTTCACCATCGATCGTCACCAGCGGCAATGCTTGCAAATCTACCCGACCCTTGAATCGGCTGGGCTGCACAGATTTGGGTAATTTGTCCGCTGCAGTCAGAACTGCCTGAGGCCATTCGTGCGGGATTTCGTGGTTCATCAAGGCCGTGTTGATCGCCAGATCCAGCACGTTCTCATGCGCGACCTCCCCAACCAATTCTCCAACCAAGCGACGTCCGATCTGGCCTGTGACCCGCACGTGCACGGCTGTGTCCTGACGCAAATCACGTGGGGGTTGAGTTTCTAAAAAAACGCGGCCTTTAAATTCTCCCAGGCCCTGCACGTAGGGATCGCGACCATCCAGCTTAAGCTCACCGATCAGCAATTGATCGCTATGCGAAATCACTTCGAGAATTCGCGGCTCATCGCCTACCCAGTGCACCAGGACCACATCGCCAGCGCGAAGGTTTGATTTGCGAAGTGCTTCAATCGGTTGGCCACCAACTCCTAATCCGCGACCCAGTTTTTCAACCAGATACTCCTGGGCTTGCAACACCTTGGGGAGGCTGTAGGCGCCGCTGTGATCGCGAACCAACTCCTGATTGCGCTCCAATCCACGCAATAGCTGGCGCAGCTGTGTGATACGACGCGGATCATCCACATCCAACAGACGGACCAGTTCCCGCCACGACACCGGCTCGGATTGATTTCCCAGTAAACGCAATACATCGCCACCCTGTACAGGTGGTGTTTGAGGAAAACGAGGGGAAGACCGTCTAGAGGATTTCTGCCGTCTCGGCAAAACGCGTCCTTCGAAGTTTGAGCATGAAAGGCATTATCACTTATCCGACAACATTTATCTGGAAAAGATCATCTAACCGATGATTGGGGCATGAACCCCATATCCTTCAATAGCGGCAGGCTCTAACGTCGCGCCAGACAAACGTGGAGAATCTTCTATGAACTATTTAAAAGCAATCCCGATAGTCGCAATGGCATGTTTCAGTATCGCTTGCACAAGCATTGCAATGGACGGGGATGGCAATCCGTATCCTCAAACATTACAGACAACCGCAGCCGTAATAGACAAAGCTCAACAATGTCCTGAACGCAGGGTAGTACCAAAACTTCGACGCCTGTACGAGCGCACACCGGATTGCGGTGGGGACAATCAGCCCATCTGTCACCCCTTGAAACAACAAAGTCAGTGTGATCGCGGATTTCACGTTCAAGCCCCAGATTGCAACCGGTGCGTGCCAGACACGCGCATCAAGCATAAAAAGGGGGTGGCTGAGAAATAACCTATTGGGGTATCGACCCCATACATGAGAAAGCAGGGGGTGCTTAACGTAGGCAGGGTAAATAGCAGGAGTACCAGCGATGACCCTTCCAACTTTCAGAATCAGTACAGCCCTGTTGTGCGCCTTAGGATTCATTCTCCTAATGGCCGCAGAACCGGCCGCAGCGTGGATCAAAAAGTATGAACCGTCCAAGACACACTGCGGCGGTAATAACCAGCGAGTGTGCAAGAAAACTGAGCAGCTACGCGGTTGTGATCCTGGTTTTCACCGCACCAGTCCTGTGGGCGGCAAGTGCACCAGAGAAAACAAACTCAAACCGAAAAAAATGTTCGAACCCTCCCAGACCAGCTGCGGTGGTAACAATCAACGCGTCTGTAAAAAGAGCGAACAGCTGAGAGGTTGCGATCCCGGCTTTCATCGCACCAGCCCTGTCGGTGGTACTTGCACCACCGAAAATAAGCTCAAGCCCAAAAAGATGTTTGAGCCTTTCGAGACCAGTTGTGGTGCCAACCAACAGCGGGTTTGCAAAAAGAGTGAACAATTGCGTGGATGCGACCCTGGTTTCCATCGAACCAGCCCCGTCGGTGGTATCTGCACCACTGAAAACAAACTCAAACCTAAGAAAATGTTTGAACCGTCGGAAACCAGCTGCGGTGGCGACCAACAGCGGGTCTGCAAAAAAAGTGAGCAACTGCGAGGGTGTGATCCAGGCTTTCATCGCACCAGCCCCGTCGGCGGTATCTGTACCACTGAAAACAAACTCAAACCTAAGAAAATGTTTGAACCGTCGGAAACCAGCTGCGGTGGCGACCAACAACGGGTCTGCAAAAAAAGTGAGCAACTGCGTGGATGCGATCCAGGCTTTCATCGCACTAGTCCCGTAGGTGGTATCTGTACCACCGAAAATAAGCTGAAGCCCAAGAAGTTTTACGAACCCTCTGCCACGCACTGCGGTGGCAACAATCAAAAGGTGTGTAAGAAAAGTGAACAACTGCGCGGATGTGACCCGGGCTTTCATCGGACCAGTCCAGTCGGCGGAAAGTGCACCACCGAGAACAAGCTGAAGCTCAAGAAAATGTACGAGCCGTCCGAAACAGACTGTGGTGGATTGAATCAGCGCGTGTGTAAAAAATCTGAGCAGCTACGGGGCTGCGATCCAGACTTACACAGAAGCAAACCCATCGGCGGCATCTGCACCGAGGACAACAAGCTCATCCCCAATTTCATTGAGAACAAAGGTGAGTGGAGCCCGCCTAAGTGGGTCCAAAATCTGTTCAAGAAGAAACGGAAGGATGGGGCCATTCAGATTCTGAAAGACAACAAGGACAACATCGACGCCATGAAAGAAGTTGTGAAGAATCTGCAACGCAACCACGGCACGCTGACCAACGCGAGTTCGATTCGATCCCTAAGCGCTCAGGATCTGATCGACGCGGGCGCCAGTGACGTGCTGGAAAGCGCCTGTGGAAACAACTTTCTCTGCACCATTACTCTCACGGCAGGCGCCGACGCCTCTTACGTCGTCGGCGGCTCGGGTTCGGGTGGCATCGCTTTTGGCACGGTGCACGAGAGAGGGAATTCGGGCGCGAAAGACCTGAAGGTGACGTACATCCTAACCACCAACGTGACCGGAGGCGCTTCGGTGGGTGCATCAGGGAACGTGGAAATTGGCTTTTGGAAAACTCGCTTCAACGAGATGGAAGGATTTGCACATGGACTGCAAATCGGCGGCTCGGTCAGTGGTGTGGGTGTCGGGGGCTCGGTCTGGTGGAACATCAATTGGTTTTGGGAAAACGAAGACTGGGACCTGTTCGACTGGGATACCTGGTTCAGTGACGAAGCCAAAGACGAATACTCCGGCTTCGTGGTCGGCTACCAGGGCGGCATGGAGTTGGAGGTGGAGTACTCCTGGGGCTACACCTGGAACTGGGGTGAATCCGTGGAATTCCTGCTGAAAAGTCGTACCAAACGCTGCCTGCAATTCGAAAACGCCAATCGCGAAAGCAGCCGAGCCGAAATGTGGGGATGCCATCGTGGTAGCAACAATCAGCTATGGCAGCACGTTGACGAATCTCTCGTGAACATCAAAGGCCTTTGCCTAACGGCAAAAGAGCTGAAAAAAGGCTCTCGCCTCTGGGCTAAAGAGTGTGACGGCAGCGATAGCCAGAAATGGTTCCAGGATGGCAAAGCCTTCAAAGCTGGTGGCTTGTGCTTGGACGTACGCAGGTCAGAGATCGGGCAGGATGGCGGCAGCGTGTTGTTATGGACCTGTCATGGCGGAAAGAACCAACAGTGGCGTAAAGACTTACGCTAAAGGGCTCTGCACCCGCCGCTGCGCCGCCGGTCTTTGACCGGCGGTTTTTCATTGCATAGATCCAAATCGGCTGTCGGCAGGAGACCCTAGGGGACACACACTCGCCGTTTGTAAGCACTCACCTACACCTTTCCAATAGAGAGTCTTAGGAAAACCGAGGTAACTATCCACAATTCAACGAAATGTAAGAGAAATCTTAGATTTAGAAGTGTGTGTCCCCGCCGTGCATCGCGTTGAAGGTCCGAGCGCACAACCGCGTACCAGCGGTTGTGATGGAAGCGAGGAGTCTAATGACTAAACTGGCGCTTATGCGTATTGGTGCCCAGGAGAGGACTTGAACCTCCACGGGGTTACCCCCACTAGCACCTGAAGCTAGCGTGTCTACCAATTTCACCACCTGGGCATAGGGCCGGGCACTCTACTGTTGCCTGATCCGAGTGTCAATCCATCCGGGGGTATGACGAACCATTTACCCCTAATTTTCGCTATCGCTTTCTCACCACCAAAGATCCAATGGAGTAACCAGCACCAAACGAGCAAATCACCCCAAGATCACCGGACTGCAGATCTTCGTTATACAGTGCAAACGCGATGATAGAGCCAGCTGAAGCCGTATTTGCATATTCATGCAGCACAATAGGCGCCTCCATAAACTCCGGGTCGCGCCCCAGTAGCCTTTTTGCGATCAGCTCGTTCATATTGATATTTGCTTGATGCAACCACCAGCGCTTGATGTCTGCAACTTCATGTCCTGCCTTTTGCACCTGCTGAGTCAGATGTTCAGCGGCCATCGGACAGACTTCTTTAAACACTTTGCGGCCGTTCTGATGGAACAGCTTGTCTGGGGAGAATGGGTCGGAGTCGTCTGCGTAGGACAAGTAGCCGAAGTTAGACCGGATGTTGTTTGAGTACTGTGTCAGCGCCTGGGTGCTTATGACATCGTAACTGTGATCCGAGCTGCAGGTGTCAGCACTTTCCATGATCACCGATGTGGATACGTCGCCAAAAATGAAGTGCGCATCGCGATCGGTGAAGTTGATCTGGGGTGTCGTGAGTTCCGGGTTGATCACCAGGGCACACTTTGCTGACCCAGCAGCAACCGCATCATAGGCGCGGTGCAGCGCAAAGGTTGCGGCGGAACAGGCCACCAACATGTCAAAGCCAAATCCCTGAATGCCCAACTCCTGCTGTACCTCGATGGCAATAGCCGGGTAGGCGCGCTGGGTATAGGCACAGGAGACCACCACCATGTCGATATCGGCAGCCGTTTTACCTGCCGCAGACATGGCCTGGCGCGCAGACTTCACGGCCATCTCCGCCTGATGCGATAGCTCATCGTCTCCACGTTCCGGCAGTTTCGGGCGCATCCTGTCAATATCAAGAATGCCCTCTTTGCAGTAGGTGTAACGCTGTTTGATACCGCTGGCTTTTTCGATGAACTCAACGCTTGAGGGGGACTTCTCCGGCAGATCACCCGCTGCAATCGCATCTGCATTTTCTTCGTTATACCGCGCAACCCAGCCGTTGTAGGAGTCCACCAACTCTTCATTGGTGACAAATTCCGCTGGCTTCCACAAGCCAACGCCACTGATTACTACACCCGTCATTACGCTACACCCTCTCAGTAATCTTGTTATGGAATCGGCAGGTAGCCGTTCTCTTCACCTTTGGTAAATACGCCGACCGCGTCATGGGCATGCAGGCTTTCATGGTGTTCTATCCGCACCCAGAAGTCCTGCCAGCGATCATCATCGAACAGTGCTGACTTTATCCTGCGACCCGCGTCTTCAATAAACATCAGGTTTTGACCGTTCAAGCGGGCAAACTCCTGTTCGTCTTCTCGCTTTACCGCCGCCTGAACTGGTGTCTTAAGGATACCCTCAACTTGGTTGATCAGATCTGTGATTGGGAATTCGTCCATATCGCTTGCCAATCGCACCAACAACTTAGCTGTGCTGCGCTGACTGTGAGGTGTCGCCTTTATGCCCTCTTCGGTACCCAGCCACTCTTTCACCTGCGCAAACGTGAGCTCACCTCGCCCGCCAAAATCGTCTTCGAACTGTTGCTGGATGAGCTGACGTGCAAGCGCCGCCGAACAGGGACACGTCGAGGAATACTGCACCTCTACAGAGAGCTCCAGCACAATCTCCCCTTCTATGAGCGTGCCTTTAACCATCACCGGGTAGGACGCCCATCCCTGATTCTCACTGATCAAGGCGTCACGACGTAAAAAGTGGTCAAACTCAAATTGCACAAAGGCATTGGTCGAAAGGTCGTGGTGAGACTCAAGGATCGACCCTAACAGCAACTTCAACCCTGCTGCAGTCAGCGGCCGGTTCTCCGCATGTTCATCCAACACCAGATAAAGGCGGGACATGTGGATGCCTTTCGCCATGGGATCGGCCAGGTTTACATAAACCTGAACGCTGGCTTGAACGGCTTTGGATTTCTCGCCATCTTTTACCAACAACGGTTGGTGGACGTGGCTCATCCCTACCCAATCGAGGGATTCCTGTGCATCGGTAAAGGTGCGGCGGGCAATGTCGGGCATATCCTGACTGGAAACCAGGGTTGGCTTACTCATAAAGTCACAATCAGCTGTCAAAAAGGGCTGAGGATTGTACACACTTCCCCAAACCTGTGCCTGTTGGCTTTTTCAGCCGCTTGGTGTATGCCGGCAGATCAACTTTTCTGCGAGGCGATTTCCTCTTCGCTTAAGGTTCTGGCTTCGCTCTCCAACAGAACTGGAATACCGTCTTTTATTGGATAGGCCAGTCGGCTGGCAACACACCACAACTCTTCTAAATCTGGCGACCCATCATCCTGCCGCTTGTGAAGCAGGGGCGCTTTGGATACGGGGCAAACCAGTACTTCAAGTAACTTCGAGTCCATCTAATTATCTTTCCAAGTATCCCATTCCAATTTTCCACAGGTATCGGCGTAGCCGACCCATTCAATGCAGCTGAACTGTGTCCTTCATCGCGCTTTTGAGCATGCACCGAGCCTTGTCCGACACATTATCGGGAGATGTATCACATCAATCCACATTGCCCTCACCTAACATTATGTGCCAACGGTCCGAAAATGGATATGGATCGCTCTCGAAGGTAAATTATGCAATCGACTAACACTTCAGCTGCAATTCCGACCAAAGGATTTAGTCTGATTGAATTGATGGCCGTTGTACTGGTGGTCGGTGTGATCTCTTCGATCGCCCTGGCGACCTATTCGAACTACATCAATACTGCACACGCTCAGGCCATTGTGAGCAATTTTGAAACCGCTGTCGAAACCGCACAGAACAACTATGTCGCCGCCGAACAGCTGGCAACCACCGGCGCAAGCGTTGATCGTGTTGTGCCTCCAGATTCAGCAGGATGGGTCGACCTATTGAACTCCACTCGATCTTCTGCCCCTGCGGGTGGTGACGCTTACGAAGAGGGTGCAGGTGACGATACTCGTGGGAGCATCGGTCTTGTCTTTGCAGGCACCTTTGCGAATGGCGATTCCACCGTGACCATCAACCGCCCTGCATTTGCCGGAATGCCAGCCGCCTCCACACAGATTGCTCAATCAGACTTCTAGCCGATTACCCGAACGGGTTTTCCAGGACAATTGTCTCGACCCGGTCAGGGCCCGTGGAAACAATGGCTATGGGTGCACCAACCGCCTCTTCAATATGTTTGATGTAGGCTTTGGCATTATCGGGCAGATCCTTGTATGTCTGCACACCCGCCGTTGACTCTGACCAACCTGGCACCTCTTCATAAACCGGAGTTACCGCCGAATAATATTCGCTACCAAATCCTGCGCTGGGTGGTTTACCGTCCGGGTGCTCATACCCCACACAAATCTTGATGGTTTCCAAACCATCCAGCACATCCAGTTTGGTTAGACACACTCCGGAAATTGAATTGATTTGCACAGCCTGGCGTAATGCCACCGCATCAAACCAGCCACAACGCCTGGGCCGTCCGGTGGTGGAACCAAACTCATGACCGCGCTCGGCCAGACGTGTACCAGTGTCGTCAAACAACTCCGTAGGGAACGGACCGGACCCCACGCGTGTCGCATAGGCTTTGGTTATTCCCAACACGTAGTCGAGATAAGTTGGACCGAAGCCGCTACCCACCGCTGTACCTCCAGCAGTGGTGTTAGAAGACGTAACATACGGATAGGTGCCCAGGTCAATGTCGAGCATCGCGCCCTGGGCCCCTTCAAACAATAAATTCCGGCCGCTTTCTCGCAGTTCATGAAGCACTGGGACAACGTCACAAACCATAGGTTTAATCTGCTCCGCCACTTCCGCGCACTGATCGAGGGTCTGATTAAAATCGACAGCAGCCTTCTCGTAGTATTTGGTCAGCATGAAGTTATGGTATTCCATCACCTCCGCGAGCTTAGCGCCAAAATCTTGCCAGTAGAACATGTCCCCCAGGCGCAAGCCTCGGCGCGCCGCCTTATCCTCGTAGGCCGGACCAATACCACGTCCGGTGGTGCCGATCTTCTTTTTCCCTCGCGCTTCCTCCCGAGCTAAATCCAGTTCCACGTGGTGGGGCAAGATCAGCGGGCAGGCTGGAGAAATTTTCAGCCGTTGCCGAACCGGAACATCGCGTTCTTCCAGTTGGGCCACTTCCTTGAGTAGCGCATTAGGTTCCAGCACTACACCGTTGCCGATCAGGCATTGAACCCCTTCGCGAAGAATGCCCGACGGAATCACGTGCAGGACGGTCTTTTCTCCTTCGATCACCAAAGTATGACCAGCGTTGTGCCCGCCCTGAAATCTCACGACTGCTGATACCTCTTCAGTCAGAAGATCCACTACCTTACCCTTGCCTTCATCACCCCATTGGGTACCGATGACGACTACATTACGTCCCATTTACTTGCCTCAAATATGTTTTGTGACGTGACGCCAGTCCCTTACTGAACCCGCCACTCCCCGTCCACCCATGTCAGCTCGCGCATTCCCTCACCAGCCTTCTCGTCCGCCGACAACGCACACCAAACTGCGGTGCCCCCAGCTCTCAGTGCCCGTATTTCTTCTTTCAGGGTCTGCTTTCGACTCTCGTCGTGGTCCGCAGACAGAAGCGGTGCAAACACAACGGTGTTTGGAGATTGCTCCGTGCCTACCAGATTTTTCAGATTCACATCGAAACCCGTGGCAGGACGCGCCCGACCAAACACCTCTCCAATGCCATCGTATCGCCCACCCTGTGCCAAAGCACTGCCCGCTGTAGGGTGATACACCGCGAAGACCGGTCCATTGTGATAGCCATAGCCAGAAAGCTCTGCCACATCAACACGTAACGACTGGCAATCGCACGCTTCAAATACCATCCCCACTAACGCTTGCAGTTCATCTAACGCAACAAGCACCTCTGCAGGCGCGCCATCCAGAGCCCGCCGAATAGAAACAAGCTGCTGATGTTGCCGATCCACCTCCTGCATTTGGCGGGGCAAATTAGCCATAATTCCGGCGAGCGCCGTGTCCGCCAATAACTCAGCGACATCCGAATCCGATTTACGCTGCACCCGCTTGAACAGTCGATTTTCATCCGTGGCATTCAGATCACCCGCAGCCAGCAATGCATCAACTAAACCTCTATAAATGCCCATATGCCCGATCAGCAGCACCGGCTCTTCGATGCCCGCCGTGGTCATGGTCTCAAGCATCAACTGGATCATTTCTGCATCAGCGGCTAGAGACGGTGCACCGAAAATTTCCGCACCCGCTTTAATGGGGACACGTGATTCGTGGGCAATCTCAGGATTGGCAAAGACCACAGGGCCCGCGTAACACAGTCGCTGCACACCCGATAGCATGCGGCTGTGTGCGTCAACACGAACAGCTTGCGAAGTCATATCAGCCCTCACGCCCAGCTGACGGCCACTGACCTGGTCCACGACCTTGAGGGTTTGCAAATCGAGATCCTCACCGCTGCCCACAAGCAGCGCATCAAGGTATTCGATGACGGGAAGTTCCAGGTACTCAAAACCCCAGGACACAAATAGATCCAGTACTTCTCGACGCAGCAGTTCCAGCCTCCACGCAGAGGGCGGCAACAGCTCGTCCACCCCGCGCGGCAGGCGCCAATGTGTTTTCATGGTCTATGTTGTTTGGGTTATGCGCTTTGGTTCTTTTCCGCGGAAAAGGCGTTCCAACACTAACGTGTTGTTATGTGCCGTCGCCATTTTCGAGAAATTTGAAGAACTCACTGTTAGGATCCAATACTAGCAGATCCCCTTTGTCCTTAAAGACCTGAGTATACGCGTTTATGCTTCGGTAGAACTCATAAAACTCCGGATCTTGGTTATAGGCCAAGGCATAAATCGAAGCTGACTTCGCATCCCCATCACCGCGAATTTGTTCACTCTCGCGATAGGCTTCCGCTTCGATCACAACCGCATCCCGATCTGCTTTCGCGCGAATAGCCAGGGCCTGTTCCTGGCCTTCAGCACGAAACTGCCGTGCTTCAATCTCACGCTCTGAATTCATCCGGTTATATACCGAATCGGATACTTCTGCGGGAAGATCAATTCGCTTCACCCGCACGTCGATGACTTCTACGCCATAGCCGCGCATGACGCCGTCCAGATCTGTTCTGAGTTCAGACATGAGTAAGTCACGCTCACCGGATACGACCTCGTGCATATCACGACGGCTGATCTGGTTACGCAACCCCTCGTTCACGCGCTCCTGAATCAATCGTTGCGCGCGCAGAATATCGAACGAGGCACTCTCGTAGAACAGCGCCACATCAGCCACGCGCCATTTAACAAACGAGTCCACCATAAGCGGCTTCTTCTCAATGGTGTAGTAGCGCTCTGGGGGCGAGTCCAACGACAACACACGAGCGTCAAAAAACTTCGCCTCCTGGGCAACCGGCAACTTAAAGTGCAGCCCGGGCTGAACGTCATTCTCGACCACGTTGCCAAACTGCAGCAGGATAGCCCGCTCTGTTTCGTGCACACGATAGAGGGCCTGTGATCCGACAAGGACCAGGACAAACCCAATCACCAATACCAGCAGTAATCTTGTAGACATGTTCTACTCCTAGTTGCCGCGAATGCGGGTGCCGTTGTTACGTCGTGCGTTGACTTCTCGCAGGATACGTTCAACTGCGTTGTCCACAGCGGTTTGATCTATGTTGATTGCGCCACCACCAGCGGTGCCACGCGACTTAGTCAGTTGGTCCAAAGGAAGGTACATCATGTTGTTACCACCTTCCACATCCAGCATGACCTTACTCGAGTTTGCAAAAACCGATTCCAGGGCGTCGATATACAGACGATCTCGGGTGACATCTTTGGCCAAACTGTATTCCACCAGCAGCTTCTCGAAACGTTCGGCTTCACCCTCAGATTTTGCGATGACCTGGTCTCTATAAGCGTTGGCTTCTTCAATCTGACGCTGAGCTCGACCGCGAGCCTCAGGAACCACCTGCTCGGAATAGGCAGTGGCTTCGTTGATGTAACGCTGTCTGTCCTCTTTTGCCTTCTGCACATCATCAAATGCGTCCCGAACCTGAGTGGGCGGGGAGCTTTCATCAATGTTGACCTTCAAAACGGAAATCCCAGTGCCATAAACTCGCAGATAAGACTGCAGGCGTTCCTGAACTTCCAACGCAATGGCTTCACGACCATCTGTGATGACCTGGTCCATGGTCGAGCTGCCTACCACGTGACGAAGCGCACTTTCTGTCGCGTGATTCAGACTTTCACGCGGATCGCGTACGTTGACCAGATAGTCAACTGCGCTCTCAACAACCCACTGAACTGTCAGACTGACGTCCACAATATTCTCATCGGTGGTCAACATCAGTGATTGATGCTCATGGGATTGAACCTGTGTAACGTTCACCAGGTTCACGTGATCGATAACCGGAGGGTTCCAATGCAATCCCGGACCTTTCAAATCCTGTTGCACAGCACCAAAGCGAAACACCACGCCCCGCTCCTGCTGGTCTACCTGATAGACGCCCATGAAGCCATAAATGGCCAACAGGACAAACAGCCCGATACCCAGCATGCCGCCGGATATCGCAGCAGAGCCGCCACCACCGGTACCACCGCCGCTGCCGCCACCAAATATTCCCGATAGCTGGGACTGCAGTTTCCGAATTGCCTCATCTAGATCCGGCGGGCCTTGATCACCTCGGTTCCCCCAAGGGTCCTTGTTGCCACCGTCTCCGCCACCGCCACCTGGCTCATTCCACGCCATACATTACTCCGGATTGTGGTGTTCACCACCACGACTGATTTAGATTGAAATTTTAGGCACCGTCGCTGACTCGCGCAAGGACACCCCGGGGTTATTCCTCAATCGATTTATTACATAATCGTCTGCCTGCAGCGTGAGCTGCAGGTGACCATCTTCAGTGGTGATCTCTGATAACACGGCGCCAGACTGGTACAACCAGGCTCGGGTTTTGCCATCCGTCGGGTCCAGCATCACCTCATGAGGTGCAACCACACCCAATTGCTCACCAATACTGGCTTCGAGATCGTCCAGCCCTTTGCCCTGCATAGCACTGATTGCACAGACATCGACCACGTCTTGACCTAACTCTGTTATGAGGTCTATTTTTACTTGTTCAAGTCTATTTGACTCAAGCAGATCCTGTTTGTTGATTACTAAGATTTCTGCGACGTTCGCCACACCAATCTCTTTGAGCACATCTCGCACCTGATGTACGCGATCCAGGACCAGTGGATCGGCACCATCCACCACATGCAGCAATAGATCGGCATAAACCACCTCTTCCAGGGTCGCTTTAAAGGCTTCCACCAGCGCGTGAGGTAGCAAACTGACAAAACCTACAGTGTCCGCCAATACCACCTCATTCAAACCCGCAATTGCAACACGCCGCATGGTGGGATCCAAAGTTGCAAACAACTGATCTTCCGCATAAACCGCCGCGTTAGTCAGCGCATTAAACAGGGTGGATTTCCCGGCATTGGTATAACCAACCAGCGCTACCGTGGGCGTACCGCGTCGATCCCGGCCACGCCGATTTTGGGCCCTGCGTTTGCTGACCTCTACAAGCTTGTTCTCATGAACTTTGATGCGATCACCCAGCATTCGCTGATCCAGCTCGATTTGTTTCTCACCCGCACCACGCAGACCAATACCACCCTTCTGCCGGTCCAGGTGAGTCCAACCTCGCACCAGCCGGGTCTGAGCGTGTTTTAGCTGGGCCAGCTCCACCTGCAGCTGACCTTCATGGCTACGCGCTCGAGCAGCAAAAATGGTCAATATCAGCTCGGTTCTGGAGATAGTCTGGCAATCCAGGCTCTGTTCCAGGTTGCGCTGTTGTCCCGGAGAAACTTCATGATTTACCAGCAATAGATCCGCACGGCGTGCTTTCAACAGCATGCGAATTTCATCCACTTTTCCGGTGCCAACGAAATAGCGTGGGTGCGGCGCGCGGCGAGGCGCGGACACCACGTCCACAACCTCTAACTCGGCCGAACGAGCCAGCTCACGAAATTCATCCGGATCGGGGTTGTCTTTGCGTTCGAGCTCGACATGCAAAATGAGCGCCCGGCGCCCCGCTTTTGGTCGTTCAAACAGCATCGCAGATCACTTGCATACAGATATGTAGAGTAGACGCTGTCCGAAATTTGGTGACAGCTAGTCCTCGTCCTCAGAATTGGCGAGTTTCACGTTGCGCGCAGGCACAACGGTGGAAATCGCATGCTTATAAACCATCTGGCTCACTGAGTTCTTCAGTAATACGACAAATTGATCAAATGATTCGATCTGACCCTGCAATTTAATACCGTTCACCAGATAGATTGAAACCGGCACCCTCTCCTTGCGCAAGGCGTTCAGGTAAGGGTCTTGTAAACTCTGCCCTTTAGACATTTGCGTGTTCTCCTTTCACATGTACGTACAACTGTACGTATGCACTCAAGCTTGCACCCAAGTATTCCACTCTGCACCTAAAAATCGCCCTCGACACAGACTGTGACGTTGAATCAACGCTCGAAGGGGGTGCAAAAGTGCTACCAAGAGTAACACGAATGAGAGTTTGGCGATATCTGGCTGTCGCTACCGCGCCATTATCTGTCCGACAACTTGCATCGCCAACGCTTGAGGGTCTCCCCAGGGAATTTGCTGAATATTTTTCCAACTCCGCAACCAGGTCATCTGGCGTTTGGCTAAGCGGCGCGTCGCCACAATGGCTTGCTGCCGGAATGTGGCTTCGTCTATTTCGCCCGCCAGAAAAGCCCAGCACTGCCGGTAACCCACCGCGCGAATTGAAGGTAACTGCGGAGACAAATCACCTCGGGCTTGCAGCCTGCTCACCTCTTCCACAAATCCGGCCTCCAGCATGGCATCAAACCGCTGTTCGATGCGGTCGTAGAGAGGTGTCCGATCGAGTGGCACGATGGCGGCCGTATGCAGTAAGCCTCCCAGCCGGTCTTGCCAGCTCATCTGTTCGGACCACTGTTTACTGATCGGCTGTCCGGACAAGGTGATGACCTCCAACGCTCGCAACAAACGCTGCGCGTTGTGCGGATGGATTTGCGCAGCAGCTTGCGGATCAGCAGCTGCAAGTTCAGCGTGCAGCACATCCGCCCCTTCCCTGGCATATCGTTCGCTCAGATCAGATCGCAAGTCTTCATCCGATGAGGGCAGCGGCGCGATCCCTTCTATAAATCTACGCGCATACAACATGGTTCCGCCAACCAAAACGGGTAGCTGCCCACGGGTCCAGGCTTGCTCAATTTCGCGATCCGCATCGCTGACGAAATCCGCTGCCGTGTAGACCTGGCTGGGATCACATATATCGATGAGCGCGTGAGGATATTGGACCTGTTCTGCTTGACTGGGCTTGGCAGAACCGATGTCCAAACCCCGATACACCATAGCCGAGTCCACGCTGATGATGTGCACACCTCCCGGGAAGCTCGGCAACCGGGATGCAGCTACATCGCTCAAAGCGCACGCCACAGCCGTTTTGCCAACTGCGGTAGGACCTAACAGGATCAATATGTGATGGGCCGGATTATTGTCCACGATAGAACAGAGCATCCAGCTCGGACATGGAGCGCATGACATAGGTTGGACGACCATGGTTGCACAATCCTGCATTTTCCGTCTGCTCCATGGCTCTGAGCAAAGCGTTCATCTCGTTAATCGACATGTTACGGTTCGCCCGTACCGACCCATGACAGGCGATGGATGCCAGCACGTCATACTGGCGCCGCTGAATTTCCCTGGTGGTCCCAAATGCCACAATATCAGCAACTGCCTCTTCAAGCATCTGACCAATCTGCTTGTGTTTGAGTAACGCAGGTACTTCTCTGATGGCAATGGTCCCGGGCCCGGTTCGATCAATTACTACACCAGCGTCCATCAGCTGAGCATGCGCGTCTTCCAGAATGTCGGCATCCGCTTCGC
Source organism: Pseudomonadota bacterium (assembly GCA_039028095.1). Taxonomy (GTDB): domain Bacteria; phylum Pseudomonadota; class Gammaproteobacteria; order Pseudomonadales; family Azotimanducaceae; genus UBA4421. Next base: position 46,449 of record JBCCIU010000025.1, on the reverse strand, counting down.
TCAGCGAGACAAGATGAGGGACCAGTAACGGCTGGCGCGTAATGCCTGTCTGTTCAAGTTCTTGTTTCAAACCTTCGTAGACTATGCGCTCGTGGGCAGCGTGCATGTCCACCATCACCAGACCTTGTGCGTTCTGGGCCACAATATAGATGCCCTGCAATTGGGCCAGCGCATACCCCAAAGGCGGCATACCTTCGGACTGCTCCCCCCCACCTTCACCACTTGTCCATTGGGGTGCGATTTCGTTGACCAACTGGGCCAAACCACCCGGTGGTCCACCTGTAGATGGTGCAACAGGCACCATCGCCGCGCCAACCCCAAAACTCGCTTGCTGGGGTGGTTTTTGATCGTTGGTTGCCTGGTTCCAGGAAGTCGCATGACCCTCGCCAGCGATCACTTGGGGCTCATCTGATGCCAGAGCTTGGCCTGGCCGCAGATTCCGCAGGGCTCGGTGCAAAGAACCGAAGATAAAATCATGCACATCCCGAGCTTCGCGAAAACGCACCTCGTGTTTCGTGGGGTGTACGTTGACATCGACCGCCTCGGCAGGCAGTTCTAAAAACAGCACAAATACCGCATGCCGACCGTGGAACATGACATCCTGATAGGCTTGTCGAACCGCATGACCCACCACCTTGTCCCGAATGGCCCGGCCGTTCACATAGAAGAACTGCTGATCCGCCTGGCGTCGATGATGAGCAGGCAATCCCACCCAACCGAAAATGCGATAGGCACCAGAGGATTCATCTATTTGTATTGATTGGGAGACAAAGTCCGCAGAAAGAACTTTTTCAAGCCTTTGTTCAATGCTGCCTGCAGCCAGGGATAGCTGACGCGCCCGAGCTGCGTGGCCAGCGGCCTGCGCCAAACTGAACCCAACATCCATATGTGCCAGGCTCAGGCGTTTAAAGGTCAGATCGATCTGACGCATCTCAGCTCTGTCTGTCTTTAAGAACTTACGCCGGGCTGGTGTATTGAAGAAGAGATCTCGCACCTCCACGGTTGTGCCCACGTTATGTGGCGCGGGACCGTCAGCCAGTTGATTGCCGCCATGGACCTCAAGCATTGCTCCGGCGTCGCTGTTTACTGCACAACTGGTTACCTTCACTCGGGCAACCGAAGACACACTGGCCAGCGCTTCACCGCGAAACCCTAAACTGGCAACTCCATTTAAGTCCTGCGCACTTTCAATTTTACTCGTGGCGTGTCGCTGCAGCGCTAAGGGGAGGTCTTCAGCAACAATTCCGTGACCATCGTCCCGGACAAACACCAGGTCAACACCGCCACCTTCAATCTGCACATCTATCTGACCAGCACCGGCATCCAGGCTGTTTTCAATAAGCTCTTTGACAATCGACGCCGGGCGCTCAACAACTTCGCCAGCTGCAATCTGGTCAGCAACATAAGGTTCCAGGCTCTGAACTCGCCGCACGTCAATCATTTAACCGCCGGCAGGTATCATTATGACCTGTCCAACTCTGATCTTGTCGTTTTTAAGGCCATTGTGAGACTTTATCGACGTGGACGTGACGCCATAGCGCTGAGCAATCTTGGAGAGCGTATCACCACGTACGATCGTATAGCGAAGCTCACTACCTAACGATGCCAATAAGCTGCCCGGTGGCGGATTGGTGCGCAAAAACTGCTCCACCCCTTTGGCGATGGCTCGGGCCAGCTTGCTTTGATGTTCCGCCTGGCTGAGTCGCCGAGCCTCTTTTGGATGGGAAATAAATCCAGTTTCGACCAGGAGCGACGGCATATCCGGCGACTTCAACACCACAAACGCTGCTTGCTCAACGTTGCGTTTGTGCAACTTTGTGACACGTCCCATATTCGCCAGAATGGCTGCGCCCGCATCTATACTCTGCGAGCGGTTAGCGTCCATGGACAGGTCTAACAATACCTGGGCAACCACCGGGTCTCGATCGCTCAGGCTCACGTCACCTACGCCGCCCAATAGGTCAGAGCGGTTTTCCCGCTCCGCAAGATACGCCGCCGTTTCACTGGTCGCACCTCGGTCCGATAACGTGTACACCGAAGCACCACTGACAGACGCCTGTTTGAAGGAGTCTGCGTGTATGGATAAAAACAAGTCAGCCCGGGCCTGACGAGCCAACTCTGTGCGCTTGCGATGGGTCAGGTAGTAGTCCCCCGTGCGAATCAGAAGCGCCTCAAATCCGGGCAAAGAGTCAATATTCTTTTTCACTCGCCGGGCGATCTGCAAAACAACCTGCTTTTCATAAATCTTATTCGGGCCAATCGCCCCGGGATCATCCCCACCATGACCAGCATCGATGGCCACAATCACGTTCCGATCTTTCTCAAACACGGGTTGAACTTTGACCTGTTGCTGACGCTCGATATCGTGCAGGTCCACAACCAGACGATGCCCATAGGGTTCAATCGGATTCAACCGGAACGCTTCGGGTTTAAGCGGCATGGTCAAATCGATGACGATCCGATAACCGTCACCGCGTGGAGATGCGCGCAGCGCCTTAACCCGCTCTCGGGCAATAGCCACCACCGATGGATCAAAATCACTTTGATCACTGACGTTGCGCAAATCCACAACCACACGATCAGGTTTGTCCAGAGTAAAGACGTTAAAATCAACTTTGCCGTTGGTGTCGAATACGACCCGGGTTGAATCGGGTGCCTCATGCATACGCACGCCTTGCAGGGTAATGGCGCTCACGTTTGCACTGAGGAGCAGAACAAGCACAGTCAACGCCCGGGTTGTCCAGTTTTGCCCGGAGCGAAGCGGCTTTAACGCGATGTGGCTATGTTGTTCCTGCAAGAATCTGAGTCTTTCTCGGGTTATGGATGTAGGTTACAAATTTTGGGGTCACGTATCAGCTAAACCTGGCCCCTCACGGACTTCAGTCAGCGATACACAATTGTCAGGTTGCGAGCGTTAGGGGCGTATTCATTAACCTCCAGTTCAACAGTCACGTCGGGGTCGGGTAACCAATCTGTCGCCCGTTCGGGCCATTCAAACAACTTAATGCCCGACCCATCGATGATCTCATCTATCCCGACAAATTCAAGCTCCTGAGGGTCGGAGATCCGATACAAATCAAAGTGATAAACGACACCTTGCTCCAACTCATAGGGTTCCAACAGGGTATAGGTGGGGCTCTTCACCGCACCTGAGTGACCAAATCCTTGGATCAATCCTCGCGCAAAGGTCGTTTTCCCAGCCCCCAGATTCCCAAGCAGAAACACCAAAGCCGACCCGTCGTAACGTTCGATAAGCGCCTGCCCAAGCGCGGCACCAGCTGCGACTGTGGCCGTTTCGTCCTGCAAGACCTTCAATCGCGTAACTCCTGCAATAATCCTGGAACCGCATCGATGACATCGCTGGCCATCAGGCTCAGAGGCGGGATCTTGGCTAACGCAAAGTCAGCCGCCGCACTATGCAGACACACGCTCAAACAAAGGCGATCCATGCTTTGGGCACCACCCGGCTGGGACTGACGCTCTCTGGCGCTTTGACCGAGCATTGCCGCAACCATGCCACTTAACACGTCCCCCATGCCTGCGGTTGCCATGCCCGGATTGCCATCCTGGCAGATCCGCACCTCGGCTGACTCAGCGCTGAACACCACGCTACCCGCCCCTTTAATCACACCATGACAGCCAAACCTTTTAGCCAGGGCCCTTGCAGCAGCCACTCTGTCCGCCTGCACAGACGGCACATCGCCATCCAGCAGTTGGGCTGCTTCAGCAACATGAGGGGTGATTGTGAGCGGACCGCCACGCCAGGCACCTTTCTGGGCCAGCCAGTGCAGGCCGTCTGCATCCAGTACCACCGGGGTATTGGCGTGCGCGCTGTATTGCTCCACCGATTCGTATAGCGACTGGGACCAACTTCCCCGCCCCAGGCCGGGGCCAAGGACAAATACGTCGGCTTGACGCGTCTTCAGTTGTGCCACATCACACACCATGATTTCCGGGGTCTGACCAACAATCACGGTCCTGTTCTCAGGGTGCGTGACGCAGGTCACCATGCCAGCGCCACAGCGCAGCCCAGCTCGGGCAGCCAAAGCGATGGCACCCGGCATATTCAGATCACCGCCGCACATCACAAGATGTCCTTGTTGATGTTTGTAGGCGTTTACGCCAGGTTCGGCCAGCAGGCTCCGACACTGGTGGAAATTGACAGTTTCGACGTCTGGCCGCAGATACGCTGATGCATCAACGCCCAAATCGGAAAAGCAAAGATCTGCACAATAGTCCAATCCAGGTCCGGTGAATGAACCTACTTTATGGGTAATAAATGTGGTCACCACCTGCGCTTGCACCGCCTCACCCGGCACGGTACCGGTGCTACCATCCACACCCGAAGGCAAATCGATACTTAAAATCGCACCGTTTTGTGCATTTACCTCACTGATCGCTGCGCTGATTTCAGCTCGCGGAGGGCCGCTGATGCCGGTACCTAATAGGCCATCCACTTGAACATCAGCAGAGGGCACCACATCCCCAGCGACCCAGGGTTCAACCGATACACCCGCCTCACACGCGTGCAGATAGGCACGCTTTGCATCCCCTGACAATTCTCCAGGATCGCGCACGGCCAGAGTCCTGACCTGCAAACCAAGTTCATGTCCCAGCTGGGCTAACAGATAAGCATCCCCCGCATTGTTGCCTTTCCCACACCATACATTGATGGAGCGGGCGTCAGGCCATCGCTCCAACAATGTATCAAACGCGTAGCGCGCAGCGCGACGCATCAGCTCAAATCCGGGCACCGGGATCTGTTGGCTTGCAGCAGTATCCACCGCTTGAGATTGTGAAGCTGTATAGAGATAAACCATGAAGTTCGGGCGTTATGTGTTGGGCCTGAGTCGCGATTATACTTGGCCCGCACCGGCTTAAGTACCACATCCTTTAACCTATTTCGGAACTGACATTGAGCGACGCCGCGAGTCACATTGCGCTGCCATCACGCGAACTGCTGCTGAGCTGGGCTCAGGCCATGGGATTTGCAGACATTGGCATCACCGATGTTGATCTGAGCCAGCACGAGCCTTACGTCAGGCAGTGGTTGGCGGCAGGATTTGCCGGTGATATGGGTTATCTGAATCGGAATCTGGAAAAGCGTTTGGATCCCGCTCAGCTTGAGCCAGACACCTGTCGGGTGATCAGCGCACGGATGGACTATCTGGTAGAAGGCGCCAAACCCATCACCGTGCTTGAAAATTCCAGCTTGGGGTATGTTTCACGCTATGCCTTGGGTCGTGACTACCATAAAGTGCTGCGCCGACGTCTGGCCAAGCTGACCCAGCAGATCAATCAGGAGGTTGGTGGCTACAACTATCGGGCGTTTACCGATTCTGCACCTGTTCTTGAGAAGGCACTGGCCCAGAAATCTGGTTTGGGGTGGATGGGAAAACACTCTTTGATCTTAAACCCCGAAGCGGGATCCTGGTTTTTTCTGGGTGAGATCTATACCAATGCGCCGTTTCCAATCGATACCCACAGCGTAGAAGACCAATGCGGGAATTGCAGTGCCTGCATGACCGTTTGCCCGACCGATGCAATCATTTCTCCAAAACAGCTGGATGCACGACGCTGCATCTCCTATCTGACCATCGAGCACAAGGGTTCTATTCCAGAAACATTGCGTCCTGCCATGGGCAACCGAATCTACGGCTGTGACGACTGTCAGCTCTATTGCCCCTGGAATCGCGAAGAAAAGCGAACAAAAAAATATACAGACGAGCCGGATTTTGCGGTCCGCCACAACCTGGACGCGCCGGATCTGCTGCAACTGTTCTTATTGTCCGAGTCGGAATTTCTAAAAATGACCGAAGGGTCTGCGATGCGACGAGTGGGCTACCAGCAATGGCAGAGAAATATTGCAGTGGCCTTAGGCAACGGTCCCGCCCGTCCCGAGATTATTTCGGCCCTTAGGGATCGATTGAAAACGGCTGATGACCTAGTCGCTGAACATATCAACTGGGCACTGGACAGATTGGCCGCTTAATCCGCACTCATGCGGAAGAAGTGCTCGCGATAGTATTTAAGCTCTTCAATGGACTCGCGAATATCTGCCAGCGCGGTGTGTTCATTTTTCTTGGTAATTCCGTTTGCCACATCAGGCCGCCAGCGTCGCGCCAGCTCTTTCACGCTGGAGACGTCGATCATCCGATAATGTAAATAGCCTTCCAGAGTTTGCATGTAACGCGAGAGAAAACGACGATCCTGCCAGATGGTGTTGCCACAAAGTGGTGCTTCAGATTCACCAACATGACGTTCCAGGAAAGCCACGGTAGCCGCTTCCGCTTCGGTCTCTGACACGCCTTCCCGCTTGATACGGTCGAGCAATCCAGAACGCGAATGATGCGTCTGATTCCACTCGTCCATACCATCCAGGAGAGAATGCGGCTGTTGAACCGCAAACACCGGCCCCTCCTCGATCACATTCAAGTCACCATCGGTGACAATGGTGGCTATTTCTATGATTCGATCCACGTTCGGATCCAACCCGGTCATCTCCAAATCCATCCAGACTAAATGACTCAAAACAACACTCCGTAAAGCTTTGGGTTACTATGCCACAATTAATTTCAGTTAAGCCCAAATCCATGTCGGATCAAGTCAGTTCCGGTGACGTCACTACGATCGAAGCTTCAGATCTGGCGGCGCAGCTCACCCAAGGTACAAGACCAAACTTGCTGTTGCTGCAGGTAACCTCTGCCGAAGTGTTTACCTCCGCTCACCTGCCCGGTGCCCAATTGGTGACGCCGGCCGATCTGGTTTGTGGCGTACCTCCGGCAAGCGGCCGCCTGCCGGAGCGGGATCAGCTGGAACAACTGTTCTCGCGCATCGGCTATTCCGGGGACGCTGACATAGTAGTGTACGACGATGAAGGTGGCGGCTGGGCCGGTAGACTTGCCTGGACCCTGGATATCATCGGTCATAACAGCTGGACCTATTTGAATGGTGGGATGCATGCGTGGGCTGCAGCTGGGCTTGCCTTTGAACAAGGCAACCCACCCAACGCGCCCACGTCGGTGTCTCTTTCCATCGACACAGCACCCATTGCAGAAATAGAAGACGTTCTGCGATGCATCGAAGATCCCACCCAGGCAATCTGGGACGTACGTTCCCTGGAGGAGTACCTGGGACAGCGACAGGCAGCCGCACGCGTGGGTCATATCCCGGGCGCGGTAAACTGGGATTGGATGCACTTGAAAGACGCTGGGAACGATATGCGTTTGAGTGAGGGCATCCTGGCTCAGCTGACCAGCATGGAGATCGCCGACAAATCCATCATCACCCACTGCCAAACCCATCATCGCTCGGGGCTTTCGTATATGGTGGGACGCCTACTGGGACTCAACATTCGCGCCTATCATGGGTCATGGTCCGAATGGGGCAATCGCGAAGATACGCCCATCGAGATCTAGAGCACTAGAACAGCAATAAATACTCAGTTAAATGTAAACAGGAAAAGCAGGAAGTAAAAGATGTCTCAGTGGTTTGCCAGGTTGCAAAACGTATTGCCGCAACATGGGATCTCGCGCTTGGCGGCCAACGCCGCCCGCTCAAGCAACACCTGGGTGAGCGGTCAGTTCATTCGCCAGTTTGCCAAGGCTTACAACATTTCCCTGGAGGAAGCTCAAGCCAGTTCATTGGACGAGTTCAAGACGTTTAACGAATTTTTCACCCGGGCACTGCAAGAAGGGGCTCGCCCGATCGACCCTCAAACTCACGCCATCGTCAGCCCCGCGGATGGTGCAATCAGTCAGATGGGTCACATCGAACATGACCTTTTGCTCCAGGCCAAAGGGCATCGCTACAGTCTTGCAAGCCTGGCCGGGTCATTGGGCGAAGGCTTCAACAATGGCGCTTTCTGCACCATCTATCTGGCACCCAGTGACTACCACCGTGTACACCTGCCCTTTGCCGGTCGCCTTACAGACACCCTGGCAATTCCCGGGGCGTTATTCTCCGTCAACGCCAGTACCGAAGCCGGAATTCCTGGGTTGTTTGCGCGTAACGAACGCCTGGTTTGCCGCTTTGAAACCAGTATGGGGCCCATGCTGGTGGTCCTGGTCGGTGCAATGATTGTCGCCTCTATCGCTACCGATTGGCCTGGACCTGCCTCTCCATACGCTACCGAGGAGCACAACACATACGATCTGAACTATGACAAGGGCGACGAAATCGGGCGTTTCCTGCTGGGTTCGACGGTGATCTGTTGCTTTCCCGAAGGTCGGGTTAACTTTCTAACAAACCTATCAACGGGAAGCAAAGTGCGCATGGGCGAAGCCATCGGCGAACTGGCCTAGTTGCCTATTCTCTAAACGCCATGACACCGTCCAGGCCGCGCTTTTTGAGGGCCAGCATCATCAGCCGATCCAGGCCCAGCGCCACGCCGGCACAATCGGGTAATCCAGATGCCATCGCCGCAAGGAACTTCGCATCAATGGCGGGTTGCGACAACTCCCGCATGGCACGAATCGCTAAATCGGCCTCAAACCGATGTTGGTGCTCAACCGCGTCCTGCAGCTCCCAGTATCCGTTGGCGATTTCCAATCCGTCGATCACCAGTTCAAAACGGGCAGCGGTTTCACCATGAGGACGCGCCAATACCGCCTGATCCAGAGGATAGTCTGTAACAAACCATCTCCCGGTTAGCGCTTCTGCACCTTCAGCGAACGCTAAGTCAAGCGCCTGACGATCGGCTTCATCAAACGGCTCAGATAGCCGGGGTGCCACCACTTCCTGGTAGCGAATCGTCTGACAAGGCGCGTCACCCAGCAATAGATCCACCAGATCCGCCACTTCTTCCATCAACTGCCAATGGTCAAATCCCAGGCGATACCACTCCAGCATCACAAACTCGGGATTGTGTCGACGACCTCGTTCACCATGTCGAAACACCGGGCCCAACTGGTAGCAGCTGGGCATGCCGTGCGCCAAAAGGCGCTTCAGATAATATTCCGGAGACGTCTGCAGATATCCATAATCCGCAACGGGAATTGCTTCGACATCGGGGTCCGTAACTGTGGACTCGCCCAGGGTCGGGGTATGGACCTCCAAGACGTTTCGCTCGACAAAGAACTGCCGAACTTTTGCGGTCAGTGCAGCCCGAGCTACCAGGATTTCAATGCTGGCGCTGGGTTGCCAGTTGTTGCCGGCGTCAGAGATGATGCTTACCTAAACTTGGCGGGCTACTTTACTTGGCACGACTCACGTACTCGCCGGTGCGAGTATCGATGCGTAGAACATCACCAATATTGATAAACAAAGGAACGCCCTTGATGGTGGCACCTGTGGATAGGGTAGCAGGTTTGGTACCGCCACTTGCGGTATCCCCTTTCAGGCCAGGGTCCGTCTCAGTAACCTCCAGTTCAACAAAGTTAGGCGGAGTGACGGCTATTGGATCGTCATTCCACAACGTCACCTGACAAACATCCTGCTCTTTTAGCCAGTCTTTGGCATCTCCGACCGCGGTTTGTGCGGCTGCACACTGCTCGTAGCTGCCATCGGTGCGCATGAAGTGCCAGAATTCGCCATCGGAATACAAATACTCCATGTCGAGATCCATCACATCAGCGGCTTCAATGTTTTCACCCGACTTAAACGTTCGCTCCCAAACTCGACCAGATATGAGGTTGCGAAATTTCACCCGATTAAACGCCTGGCCTTTGCCAGGTTTTACAAATTCGTTTTCCAGAATGGTGCATGGATCGCCTTCCAGCAAAACCTTCAATCCTGAACGAAATTCATTGGTAGAATATGTAGCCATAGTGTTTCACCTCAATCTTCGGCGCGCATGATACCTCTGATTCAACTGGCTTGGGAGTCCGAGCGATGGCAACAGCACCTACAGAGTGCCTTTCGCACCACTGCTGATCTGCTCGACTACCTGGGAACCAACATCGATGGCGACTGGGAGCCCGATGGATTTCCAATCCTGGTACCGCGAAGTTTCGCTGAGCGGATGATTCCGGGCGATCCGCTGGACCCTCTGCTGCGCCAGGTAGTCGGTCACGTGGACGAAACCATCAAGACACCGGGATTTACCCACGACCCCTTGGCCGAACAAACGGCAGCCACAGGTGACAGCACTGCGCTGTTACAAAAATATGCCCATCGTGCTTTGCTGGTTGCAACGTCAGGTTGTGCAGTAAATTGTCGCTATTGTTTTCGTAGACACTTTCCTTATCACAACCACCGGGACAAACACTTTGCTGACACGTTGAGTCAAATCGGCGCGGATACCAGCCTTGAAGAGATCATTCTCTCGGGTGGAGATCCGTTGATACTGCCCGACCCACAGCTGGGCAGTCTGTTAGAGTCCCTGGATGCCATTCAGCATATCCAACGCATTCGTATTCATACGCGGCTCCCCATCGTTTTACCCCAGCGGGTGACACAGGAGCTGGTGAAGATATTCGAATCACTTCAGGCCAAGCTCACGGTTGTACTGCATGTTAACCACGCAAACGAACTGGACGGGCAGACGGCCAGCGGTATCGCGGCCATGCGCAGTGCGGGCGGCTGGATCTTGAATCAGAGTGTGCTTCTGAGAGGTGTGAATGATAACGGTCCTACCCAGGTCGCGCTGTCAAAACGTCTGTTCGAACAGGACGTGCTGCCTTACTATTTGCACCTTCCAGATCGGGTACAGGGAACGGCCCACTTTTCTGTTGCCGAACACGAAGCAGATACAATTTTTCAATACATGCAGGCCCACTTACCAGGCTACCTGGTACCACGCCTGGTCAGGGAAGTACCAGATCAACCAAACAAAGTCCTTTTTGCTGATTTGGATACGGTTGAACAGAACTCAAGAGTAAACCATGAGTGAAATTGCCACAGCACGACTGCAGGCGCCTGAATCCCGCTTAAGCAGCCTAAGTTTTGCACAAGCCTCACCGTCAGCCATTGCTGAATGGGTGAGTGGATTACCGCTCGCAAACATAAGCGAAACCGCAACACAGCTGGAACTGGCCTCAACAGAACTCGCTCAACTGGCGAGCGCAGGCCCGGTAAAATACGAATGCCTGGAATCTTTACGCCCGGTGATCCATTACGTCTGCTCTCGTCTGGATCGGCGGGCATCCAAAGATTCCGGCAAGAATACCAGTGCAACAACGCTGTTACTCAACCTGTGTAACGGCTATAAAGCAGTCGTGGTTGATCTGATTCCCAGTCAGGAAGGGGTTAAGCACAAAGGCGGTTTAAGAGATGCGTTAGCCAAATCCATGCACCGCTTGCTGTCAGATTTATCCAGAGTTCTGTTGCGCGCCATGCAGAACTATTCCAGCCCGCCAACAAACTTCTGGTTTGAACTGCACGAAGCCTATCGGTTGAGCGAGTTGTTAGAGCTGCAGAACTTTGCGCAAATCGACAGCGAAAACCACGGTTCCACCAGCATTTCAATCCAGAATGCCTATGTCCGGTCCCTTCTACTGGCCACCTGCAAATCAAACCAGCTACAGAAGAGTCAGATCAACAAAACCTTCAGCGCACTGGAACTTTGGGCAGATAACGTCGTCATCAACAAAGACACAAGAGACTCCCTCTACGTCATCGATCTACTGGGTAATGGCCCACCCAGATACACCAAACAGGTCCGCAATCTGAAAGATCCTCGGGCCTTGCGGATCGAAGTGGTGGCCTACGAGATTGAGGCTTTTTTAAACGGATTGAACTCCAGCATGCCAATCCCGGACAACATCGAGCACGACCTGCTGCGACATTTGATTTCTACCTGGTCCAGCATGACCACGCGCTCGTTCAAACGTTTGGCAACGGATACGCCCCTGAGACTGTGTGTAGGACTGAGAGCAGCACACTACTTTTTATCGGGAGGTGTGGATTTTGGAGACCAAATTGCTAACACAGCAACTTTGCTGCGCCGCGAGGTAAACCCTTTCCTGGATGTGTCTTACGAATCCACCACCAAGGACGAAGACGACCCCTGGTCACAGGCTCATGACTTGAAGGTAAAGATCCCGGAAAACCCGAACATAGAAACCCCTGAATCGATCCTGCTTGCACAAAGCCAAAATCGGTCAAAAGCCACTTACGAACACTTTGAGGCACTCGCCCAGGACACCAGCCCAGCCGGCTATCAGGTGACCTGGAAGGAATCCAACCAACAGCCCCAGGTGGGAGATCTGATTGCCATTCGTGAGGAGAAGGATTCTCGCTGGTGTATTGCAGCCGTCAGGTGGCTGGCTCATGACCGCGGAGAAATTCGTACGGGTGTCGAACTTCTCGCACCAAAGGCGATCCCTGTCGCACTTCGAATCATTCAGAAGGTTGGCGGACCCACAGATTACGTACGTGGTCTACTATTACCCGAAGTGCCCGCGATTAAGCAGGCGGCCACTCTGATCACGCCCAGCGTGCCTTTTGCCGCGGGCAACAAGGTCAACGTACACCGGCAAGGCCTGCAAAGCACGGCGCAGCTCTTAGATTGTCTGCAAAAGACCGAGACTTTTAACCAGTTCACATTTCGTATGTTGGATGGTTACTTGGAAAGTTAGACCACACCAGGCAACATGCTTGAACGGTTTAGCCCCAAGAAGTAGAGAGGACACTAGCCGGAACGCAAGCCTGCTGCACCGACGCTCAAGCAGAGTATCAATCCAGATCAGGCACCTGATGAGGCCTTTATCATCAGCAAAGCAGTTGTGTTTCGGTTGCAAAAAGGAATATGCCCGAACCGCTGACACAGCTTGATACCACACGATTGTTGATCGCCGAACACTCGGAGAATACCGCGCATGAGTTAGACTCATGTCTGCGAGATGCCGGCATCCCGACACGACTTCGTGTCAGCGATGATCTAACAGATATTCTCAACCAGATCGTCGAGGGTGATACCGACATCGCCCTGCTCACAGACAAGCTGGAAGGCGTCGAACAGCTGATTCCAAAAATCAAGGATCAAGCCCCACATACGCCGGTCATCTTGCTGACGGACAATCCGGAACCAGCCGCAGTTGTAGAGGCTTTGGGGTTGGGCGCAAGTGACGTTGTTTCCAAACAAGCTTCCGAACAATTGGCCTTAGTGGTGAAACGCGAGTTGAGCCATGTTTCAAATCGCAAGAATTTCTCCCACCTACGACGCGCGCTCAAAGAAGCAGAACAACGCTGCCAGCTACTGCTACAGACATCAGAAGCCGCCATCGCCTACGTACATGAAGGCATGCACATTCACGCCAACGATCAATATCTGCGTTTGTTCGGTTACATCGATACCAACGAAATCATTGGGGTTTCACTGGTAGACATCATTCATTCGGACAGCGCAGAAGATTTGAAAACCGCGTTGAAGACATTACGCACCCAGGAAGACTCCGACAATCTGGAGTTGGACGCAAAGATACAGGGTGATGATGAGAATGAGGTAAATATTCGCCTCGCCCGGGCTGAATACGAAGGCGAATCGTGCCTGCAGATCACCCTGAGAACACGCACGGCAGAATCCCAACCCGCTATTCCATCTACCCCGGCTGCAGAACAACTTGAACTACCGGGCTTCTTGAAATCCGCAGAGTCATTTTTCTCAAACTGTGACGGCTATGCCTACGTGCTGGTTGCTCAAATCGACCAGATCTCAGCTCTACAAAGCGCATATGGCTTGGCCGGTTCGGAAACCATCTGCCGGCGGGTGTGGCACGAATTATGGGAAGTGGCTGAAGACTATCCTGTGACCCGGTTGAGCAACAATCAATTTGCTTTTGCCGTCATTGCTGAGAGTTATACTCACGTCAAAGAAATCGCGGAAAGTTACCGCGAAGCGATCAACAACTTCATATTCGAGGTTCAGGACAAAACTATACGTCCGACAATCAGTGTGTCCGGCGCACTCGTCGACTCCACCAAGGGAGTTAATGCAACCTTAGATGAGGCCTTCAGTAATCTTCTGGCCGTAGCAGAGCGCGATTCAGCGAATACCGTTGATATTCCCAATGCGTTGTCCGCAGCATCAGAGATGGTGGATGATGCCAAGATCATATTGCGCCAGATCACCGATGCCATCGAAAACAAACAATTTGTGATTCTGTTCCAGCCCATTATCAGTCTGCGCGGTGATTCTGACGAGCACTATGAAGTGTTCTTGCGCATGACCAATGACGAAGGTGAACAAATCGAACCGGCCAAGTTCCTGCAAACGGCCATTGATAACAATGTCGCCGGAAAGATCGACCGGTGGGTGCTACTACAAGCCATAAAAACACTGGGGGCGCATCGTGCCCAAGGCCATGCAACGCGCATGACCATCAATCTCACCGCTAACAGCGTATTGGATACAGAGTTTCTGCAGTGGCTAAGTGTCGCCATCAAGGCTGCACGTCTACCAAGTGATGCAGTGATCTTCCAGATCACCGAACACGACGCATCAACCTACCTGCGCCAGACCCGCGAATTTATCGAGGGCTTACGCAAGATGCATTGTCGCGCCTCAATGTCGCGCTTTGGTATCAACCCGGAATCGTTTGAAACCTTGCGTCATATTCCAGTCGACATGGTCAAGATAGATGGCGGCTGCGTAGCCGATATCGAGACCGATGACGGAGCCCGCAGCAAGCTCATCGAAACGATCAAGCAGCTGCAGAGCAACGGTAAGCTGACGGTTGTGCCCATGGTGGAGAACGCAGGTGTGCTGTCGACGTTATGGCAGGCTGGTGCAAACTACATTCAGGGGCACTATCTGCAAGAGCCCTCCAGCGAAATGGACTACGACTTCAGTACAGAGGACTAGGGCGCACCTCACCTCAGCTCGGGGTCATCGCTGGCAGACAACGCTTGATCGATGTCGCGATCGCTGAAGCCAATAAGATACAACACCGCATCCAAGCCAAAAGTCGATATCGCATGACGCGCGGTTTCGCGCACCAGGGGTTTTGCATGAAACGCCACCCCCAGCCCACTTTGCGCAAGCATAGGCAGGTCGTTAGCGCCATCACCAATGGCAATGGTTTGTTCCAGAGCGATATCTTCGGTCTGGGCGATCACCCGCAGCAACTCAGCCTTGCGCTGGGCATCTACGATGTCGCCATCCACCTCACCTGTCATTACGCCGTCTACATGTTGCAGCTTGTTAGCAAAAACATAGTCGATGCCCAGCTGTCTTTGCAAAACGTCACCCACATATTGAAAGCCGCCGGATATAACCGCGGTTTTGTAGCCAAAATATTTAAGAGCCTGGAGCAGACGTCGCGCGCCATTATTCAGCTCAACGTCCCCCGCCACGTCATCCAGCATGGTAATAGGCATGCCTTTGAGCATGGCAGCCCGCCGCCGAAAGCTCTCTTTAAAGTCCAGGCCTCCGGCCATCGCTTCAGTGGTGATCTGGGCAACCGCAGGGCCCACACCATGACGATGAGCCAACTCGTCCATGACTTCCTGGCGAATCAGGGTGCTGTCCATATCAAACGCAACCAGCCGACGGTTGCGACGAAAAACTGTGTCTTGTTGCAATGAAAAGTCAAAATCCAACTCCAGAGCCCGCTCCATCAAACGATCACGCAAAGTATCCACCGCACCAGCTGAACCTCTCAGTCGCATCTCTACACAAAACCGATCTTCTCTATCGCCGACGTCAGCATCACCCCGATCTGTCAGGCGACGCATAGTGTCAATGTTGAGCTTTGATTGATGGGTAGCGGAAGACACCGCGTTCAGGGCACTAGTGGCATCGCCTGCAGTTAGCAACGTGAGAATAAACCTTGGCTGACCGGATGCTTCCAGCCAGGCTGTATACTGGTCCGGGGAAATCGTTGAGATACGCAGGTCACTGCCAGCTGCTTGCGCAGCTTCGAACAGTCGGCTCTGACAGTCCTTTGCAACGGCAGCATCCAGCCGTACCAAAATGCCCAACGCAAGATCAGAGTGAATAACCGCCTGGCCGATATCGAGCATTCGAGCGTCATACTCGGTCAATATTACAGTCAGCGCAGCCATGAGCCCGGGTTTGTCTTGCCCGGCAACATTGATCAGTAGGGTTTCTGCGCTCAACAAAATCTCGAAGATGGAAGGTCGACACATTGTAACCCGTTTAACCTGGGAGTGTGTTAGATTAGCCGCCTGCTCTAGCCGTAATGCATTACTCCTTTGAAATTTGACGTAAAGCAACATCAAGGCGTCGTTCCTGCGATCATCATCAGCACGCTCATCGCCGGCCTGGGTATCACCTATGTCTGGCAGGGTGACCCCAACACCGATCAACAAATGACTCGTTTTGGTCAAGGCCTCTCCCAAACCCTGGCCAACACGAGCGCAGGACACTTGCTGCATTCCGATCGAATAGAGCTGACCGTTGTGGCCACAGATGTGGTTCGTCTACCGGAAGTAGCCGGCATCATCTTCTACAACGTAAAGAACGAGATCCTGGCGGTAAACGGCAGTTCAGATCGGGGTCCACATTTCACCGCACCCGCAACCTTGGACGACACCATTACCGGCTACGTCAGTGTGATATTGCTGCCGGAAGCTTTTGCAGAACCACTGCCCATCTGGCGCTGGCTGGCAAGCCTGGTGCTCTTGATCATAGGACCAGCGGCCGGGGTTGCATCGCTGGTCATCGCAGACCGCGGCAACCGGTCTCTACCCATCGTATCCGTGCCAGAACTGCTGCCCACGCGGTGTTATTGCGCCGCTATCACGCTTCACAACCAAATGGCCCTGGGTAGAACAGGTGCCGAACAGGCAATCAACGATGCGCACACCATGGCCATGGAGGCATGCGCGAGCCACCAAGGCATCCGTGTTGACGTTATACCCCGAGGGGTTGTGCTCCTGTTCGATCAGGACGTTGGCGCTGACCAAGTTGCAGCCTGCACCGCTTTAAGCCTGAAACTTCTTGAAAACTTTGAAACGGCTGGAGATTTTCGGGCGGCGGTTGGGCAGACAGAAGTTCTGGGACGGGTTGTCGAACAGGTCTCTTTCTCCGTCAACGATCTGGATACCGCCACTCTGGATAGTTTGTTTACACTGGGCGCGCTGAGCAAGTCCGGCACTATGCTCTTAAGTGCCGATGTGCACCGCGAGCTAAGCGACGCGCAGCAAGCAGAAACAACACTTTGTGTACATCCATTGGTTGAGGATCTGCTGGAAGACGGTGCTTATGAGTTAGCGTCGTTGATACAGACCTATGATCAGTGGGTTGAAGATCAGGCCCAGCTGATCCTCGGTTTTACCCAACAGCCCCAATCAGTGTGATATGCAATCAGGCGTCAGCCATTCACCGTAAGGCGATCGACTTTCTGAAAACCACGAGGTAGCTTTCGCCCACGACGCGCCCGTTCACCGATGTAATTCTCTAAGTCTTTGTGTTTGAGCCTGAGGTGCCGCTGACCCGCATGGACCACCAGCTCATCTTTCTCACCCACCACAACGGCTGCGATCATGCGTTCTTCACCGGCTTTGAAAGCGGCGGTGGGGACATTGATCAGCTTGTTACCCTTGCCGCGAGCAAGCTCCGGCAGCTCAGCCAACGGAAATACCAGCATCCGCCCTTGATCTGTCACCGAAGCAACCCAGAACCCATCAGACGAGTCACCCTCGATTTGAAATGGCGGTAGGGCGCTGCCAGAAGCGGGAACACTCAAGACAGCCTTGCCGGCTTTGTTCTTAGTGACCATCTCCCCCAGCTGACCCACAAAGCCAAACCCCGCGTTAGACGCCATCAGCACTTTACTGTCGTTACTACCCAGTGCTACGCCCACAAAGCGAGCGCCGGGAGGCGGCTTGAGGCGGCCGGTCAGCGGCTCCCCTTGTCCACGCGCCGAGGGTAATGTGTGTGCCGCCGCGTTATACCCGCGGCCATTGGAGTCTACAAACACCAGAGTTTCATTTGTGCGCCCGCGAGCGGATTGGGCAAATGAATCTCCACCTCGATAGTTGAGCTCTTTAGGATCCACATCATGACCTTTGGCTGCCCGGACCCATCCCTTTTCGGAAAGAATCACCGTAATGGGATCGTTGGTCAACAAATCCTCTTCGCTGAAGGCGCTCGCTTCAGAAACCTCTTGAAGCGGCGACATGCGATCATCGCCGTAGTCTTCAGCAATTTCCAACAGCTCTTTCTTCACCAGAGTTTTCAGGCGGGCTTTTGATCCAAGAATCTTTTCAATGTCTGCTTTTTCGGCGTTTAGCTCGTCCTGCTCCCCCTTGAGTTTGAACTCCTCCAGCTTGGACAGCTGACGCAAGCGTAAATCCAAAATGGCATTTGCTTGTATTTCGGACAGCTTGTACCGCTTCATAAGCTCTTCTTTGGGCTTGTCTTCTTCACGAATGATGCGGATCACTTCATCAATGTTCAGATAGGCGACCAGGTAGCCTTCAAGAATGTGCAGTCGATCGTTGATCTTATCCAGACGGAAGTTCAGGCGTCGGGTGACCACGTCCTGACGATAGATCAGCCACTCTTTCAAAATCTGGGCCAGATTCTTGACCTGCGGACGCTGATCCAGGCCAATGATGTTCAGATTCACGCGATAGCTGCGTTCCAGATCCGTCGTGGCAAACAGGTGACTCATCAGTCGCTCGGTATCAACGCGGTTTGAGCGCGGCACCAGCACCAGGCGGGTCGGATTTTCGTGATCGCTCTCGTCGCGCAGATCAACCAGCATCGGGAGCTTTTTCGCCTGCATCTGTTGCGCAATCTGTTCCAGAACTTTGGCTGGGGAAGTCTGATGCGGCAAGGCGGTGACAACAATTTCACCCGAATCAACATGGTAAACCGCCCGGGCTTTGATCTGGCCTCGTCCGGTCTCATAGGTTTCCCGGATCTCCGCCTGGGGGGTGATGATCTGGGCCCGAGTTGGGTAATCCGGACCCTTGATATGGGTCATCAAATCCGCGACTGTGGCTTTCGGTTTATCCAACAGGTGGATACATGCCGAGATCACTTCGTTCATGTTGTGAGATGGGATGTCCGTTGCCATGCCCACGGCGATACCCGTGCTGCCGTTCAACAGGACAAAGGGCAGCCGCGCAGGTAACAGCTGGGGTTCGTCTGTTGTGCCGTCAAAGTTGGGGATATAGTCAACGGTACCCTGACGTGTTTCCGACAACAGCAGGTCAGCGTAGCGGGACAGACGCGCTTCCGTATAGCGCATGGCCGCAAACGACTTGGGATCTTCTGGCGCACCCCAGTTGCCTTGACCATCGACCAGGGGATAACGAAAAGAAAAAGGTTGCGCCATGTGGACCATGGCTTCGTAACAAGCGCTATCACCATGAGGGTGGAACTTACCCAGCACATCCCCAACGGTACGCGCGGATTTGGCATATTTTGCCTGGCTGTTGAGGCCCAGCTCACCCATGGCATAAATAATGCGTCTTTGCACCGGCTTCAAACCATCCGCGATATGCGGCAGCGCCCGGTCATTGATCACATACATGGAGTAGTCCAGGTACGCACGTTCCGTATAAATTCCTAACGGAATGCGCTCAATATCAGAGTCTTGAATCTCTTCAGTCATCTTCGAATCTCAATCGTTAATCTTGTTTTGTAGGCGCCTAATGTGTACTTACGCTAGTTGTGCCTGATCGCCTTTCTTTTCCAACCAGTTGCGACGATCAGAACTGCGCTTCTTCGCCAACAGCATGTCCATCATCTCTTCTGTCTTCTTGATACCCTCGATGGAGAGCTGGGCCAGTCGTCGGGTGTCCGGATCCATGGTCGTTTCACGCAGCTGCAGCGGATTCATTTCACCCAAACCTTTAAAACGCTGGATCACCGGCGTGCCTTTCTTTTTTTCGGCAGCAATTCGATCCAGAACCCCGTCTTTCTCTGATTCATCAAGCGCGTAGAACACTTCCTTACCCACATCAATGCGGTAGAGTGGCGGCATGGCGACATAGACATGGCCTTCTTCAACCAACGTGCGGAAGTGTTTTACAAACAACGCACATAACAGCGTCGCGATATGTAATCCATCTGAGTCTGCATCCGCCAGGATGCAGATCTTGTCGTATCGTAATCCGCCCAGATCACTGGAACCGGGGTCTACGCCAATGGCCACAGCAATATCGTGCACTTCCTGGGAGCCCAACACTTGACTGGAATCTACCTCCCAGGTGTTAAGAATCTTACCGCGCAATGGCAATACGGCTTGAAACTCACGATCTCTCGCTTGCTTGGCAGATCCCCCAGCGGAATTACCTTCCACCAGGAACAGTTCAGCCCGATCAGCATCCTGACCCGAACAGTCCGCCAACTTACCCGGTAAAGCGGGTCCCGAGGTAATCTTCTTTCGCGCTACTTTTTTTGCCGCCTGCACGCGTCGTTGAGCGTTACTGATGGCAATCTCGGCAATTTTTTCACCCTCGGTTGGATGCTCATTCAGCCATAAGCTGAAAGCGTCTTTGGCCACGCCGGAGATAAACGCTGCCGCTTGTCGGGAGGACAGCTTTTCCTTGGTCTGCCCGGCAAATTGGGGGTCTCCCATTTTTGCCGACAGAACATAGCTGCATTGCTCCCATAGATCGTCACCGGTGAGTTTGACCCCGCGAGGAATCAAATCTCGGAATTCACAAAACTCTTTCAATGCATCACTGAGGCCCGAACGAAGGCCGTTCACATGAGTCCCACCGGATGCAGTTGGGATTAAGTTGACATAGGACTCAGTAACCAACTCACCACCATCAATCACCCACTTCACCGCAAAATCTACCGCTTCCGCATTACCCTGGGCGCTATGCAGGATGGTTTCTGCAGGGATGGTATCGGCGCCTTGAAGAGAGTTGTCGAGATAACCTTTTAAACCGTCTTCGTACAACCAGGTTTCGGTTTCTGGCTCTTTACCCGATGCATTGGTGAGGCTGACGCGCAAGCCGCTGCAAAGCACCGCCTTGGCACGCAGCAGGTGTCTCAGCTTTGGGACCGAGATATTCGGTGAGTCAAAATAGCTGGCTTCGGGCCAGAACTGCAGGCGCGTACCCGTGTTTCGCTTACCCACCGTATCTACCTTTTTGAGCTTGCCCTTAGGCTTACCCTTGGCGTAGGTCTGCTGAAACAGCGCCCCGTCTCGTTTGATTTCAACCTCTAACTTTTCGGACAGTGCGTTCACCACACTGACCCCAACGCCATGCAGACCGCCGGAAAAGTTATAGTTTTCGTTATCAAACTTACCGCCGGCGTGCAGACGCGTAAGAATCAGCTCAACCCCAGATACCTTATGTTGGGGATGAATATCAACCGGCATACCACGACCGTCATCAATGACCTCGACTGAGCCATCTTTGTGTAACGTGACCTCGATCTCGCGGGCATAGCCTGCAATGGCTTCATCCACACTATTGTCCACCACCTCTTGCACAAGATGATTGGGACGCGTGGTATCGGTATACATGCCGGGGCGACGACGGACCGGCTCCAAGCCGGATAAAACCTGCAAGGACTGCGCAGAATAAGCTTTCTCTGCCATGGACTTTTGTGAAGACCCCGTATGATGATTGCAAAATTGTTATGCGTTTTACCTCGGTACCGACGCTGCCATGCTCCGCTACACCGGGTAAGCAGGAGTACAGCATCTATATCCGGGCCCTAACGCGTCGACTGCAAAAGACTGACGGCGTGGTAGGAATATAAACACGTTGACGACACGCACCAGATGAGCGCGTACCTGTCGCCATTATTTTATCAGGTCTTGAGGCATTTGAACCCTATTCGAAGCAACTATCTAAGAGAAAATAGATCAATCGACGGGGCTTGGAGGATACGAGACTCTCACGAGCAGGGGTGCGGCATGCGATTATGTGTCGACTGTATTGTTAGCCTGGTCGAGGCAGGCAGAAGTTGGCTACCCTAGGGTAATCGACTGGGCGCTGGCGCCTTCGTTCAGACACAAAGCCAGGAATTCACCCAGGAAACGATTCAGCTGAATTTTTTCATCCGGCTGACGCATGCGCACGTTGGGATATTCATAGATCCCATGAAATCGAGTCTGATTCTGGTAGGACACAATTTCCGCACTCTGGGCATCGTGGTAAACACGCACACTCATTTGTGGCGCGGACGCTAATGCCATCCAGGGAAATTCTTCAGCAGATGAATCGTGCCGATACCCGCTATCGGTGGTTTGCTCAGCCACAATCTCTGCAGTGGTGCTCAAGGTGATCTTGAGCAACGTGGTGTACGGGCCCTGCTCCAGAATTTCAAACACCACAAAGGGTGAAACGTCTACCGGGCGATCAACCAAAAGCAATCGGCTGATGGTGCCCACGTCTGCACGCATCTGAGGTAGCAGTCTTTTGAGGCGGGCATAGTTGGCGTCGCATTCCGCCATATGCGCAGACAGATCAACCTTGTACCGTTTAGCCCCGGGCTGGGTGCTCTTGTAAAACCGTCGCTGTCGTCGATCACCACGCACCTCTGCATCGCTCAACACCTGAGAGCGCGACAAAATATCAGCTGAGGTTTCTGGTCGTTTTTCTGACATGACTGTAAGTTTAGGTCCCCCGGGACAGTTCCGACGCAATATAACGCCGATTGGTCGCCTGGGTCACCAATCAGAGTAAGTTTTTTAGTATTTTTGGCAAAAATGAGCGCTGGCGAGCAACGTGCAGATCACTGAGCAATATTTGGCACAAACCTTTTTGATAAGTCTCACGACTTTAGTTCAATATGTGGTGTAAACTGCATAAAGGTTACCAATCGTAACGTTCCAGCCAGCTAAATGCCGGCTCGAGCAGCACAAAGAGTCGGTACTGATCAAAATCAAGACAGTAATAAAGCCAGTCAATGAGACTGGCCGCGATACAGATCACAGGACAATTTCTCGTATGGCACGTACAGCAATATTCGGATGGGCAATCACTTTCTGTCTGGCAACGTCACCCAGCCACGCCACCAATCTGATGGATGTGTATAACGCAGCGAAAACATCAGACGCAGTTGTCGGGGCAGCTCGGGCCGGCTTTGCCGCATCAAAAGAAGCGGTGCCACAAGCCAGATCTGCGCTTTTGCCATCCCTATCTGCCAGTGCAAACACGTCCTGGACCGAACGCCAGTTTCCCGGGTCCATCGATCCTATTTCGGGTTCAGAAGCGCCGGATCAGAACTTCAACGAACACGGGTGGAACGCGCAGTTGCGCCAACCCATTTTAAATATGGGCAGCTGGTTTGCTCTGGGTAGCGCAAAATCCCAGGTTGCTGCAGCCCGCCACGACCTGGAGGGTACCGAACAGGCCTTGATCGTGCGTGTTGTGCAGGCTTATCTGAACGTACTGCGTGCCCAGGATCGCCTGGACACCACCCTGGCGGAAGAAGCCGCGGTGAAACGACAGCTGGAACAGGTCCAGCAGCGGTTTGATGTGGGACTGGTGGCCATCACTGATGTCTTGGAATCTCAAGCCGCCTACGACTCGGCCGTCGTGCGCAGAATTCAAGCAGACGGCGATCATGAAATATTCTTTGAGACCCTGAGCACCCTGAGCGGTGAGGTTTATGAACGACTGGATCGACTTTCGGAAAAATTACCCATCGTCGATCCAAACCCACAGAACGAGCAGGATTGGGTAGACACCGCCCTATCCACCAATCTGGGGATTCGTGCCGCCCAGGAACAACTGACCTCAGCTCGCCGCAACGTGCGCTCACGCCGATCGGGTCATCTGCCAACCATCGATGCCACGGTCACCCAAGTACACAGCGTCACCGGCGCACCCAACTTCTTCAATGCAGGTACCACAGACCAGACGGTTTATGGGCTGCAATTCAATCTGCCTCTGTATTCAGGCGGTTTGATTCGCTCTCAGGCAAAACAGGCCAAGGCACAGGAAAATCAGGCCTACGAACAGCTGCTGAATCAGCAGCGCACGGTCACCCGTGATACTCGTAACCTCTACCAGGCCGTGGCCACTGACGTCGTTCGCGTAAAAGCACGCTTAAAGGCCATCAAGTCTTCACAGTCCGCGTTGGAAGCGACCGAAACCGGCTATGAGGTTGGCACACGGAATATTGTGGATGTGCTGCAAGCCCAGCAACGACTGTTCTCCTCACAGTTCGACTATGCCGATTCTCGTTACAACTACGTGGTGAACCTGATGGCTTTAAAACAGACCGCGGGCACGCTGGCGGCAGCTGATCTTGAAGAGTTAAATACGTTCACCGATCCCACCGACCAGGTGATTCGCCTGATCAACCTGCAATCACAAGGTCGATAAGCGCTCAAAGGCTTTGAATCATCTCCTGGAGCAATGCCCGGGTGCGTTGGGTTGCGCCTTTGTTGGCAGCAACCACCTGGGCCGCGGCGTTTCCTGCGGCCTCTGCGGCGGCCTTGTCGCTTAGATAGGTCGCCACCAATGCGCCCAGGTCTTGCGCATTGTCCACCGTAACTGCAGCCCCGGAATCGCCCATCTGCATATAGGCATCTGCAAAATTGAATTGCTCCGGGCCGGTGATCACCGGCAACTCAAAAAGCGCCGGTTCAATCGGATTATGCCCCCCTATTGCCACCAGACTACCCCCCACAAAGGCACAGTCCGCCAAACCGTAAAGGGCCAGTAAACTTCCCATCACATCACCAATCACCACGTCTGCACGGGCACCGCCTGCCTCAGACTGGCGCTGCTGAGACCAACCCCGGTGTGCAACCAATTTAGCAACCTCGTCGGCCCGGTGAGGGTGCCTTGGCACAAGGATCAGCTGTGCCTCAGGGATCTCAGAACGGACCACCTCATGGGCTGCCAACACCACTTCGTCTTCGCCCGGATGAGTTGATGCCGCAATCCACACCGGCCCAGACCCAATACCCAATTGATTACCCAGTCTTTCCACAGACACAGCGATGTTCTGAGGTAAAGCCAGATCATATTTAACATTGCCTACCACGCGGACTTGATCGGCCCCAAGTCCGAGCCCGGTAAACCGCTCCGCATGATCCTGTCCCTGACAGGCAATCAAACGCATCCGGGCAAGCATGGTCGTGGTGATGCTGCCGATCCTGGCATAACCCCGGGCAGATCGTTCTGACAAACGCGCATTGATCAGCACCACCGGAATATCCGCATCGTGTGCATGCCGGATCAAATTTGGCCAAAGCTCGGTTTCCATCAATACCAACATGCGCGGTTTTACCGCCGTGTAGAAGCGCCGCACTGCAAAGCTGAAGTCGTAAGGGGCATAACAGTGCTGTGCCACATCACCCAAACGCTCTAGCACTTGCGCAGAACCGGTGGGCGTCATGGTGGTCACCAGAAAATGTGCTTCGGGGTTGGCAGCGACCAGTTCACGTATCAATCCCGAAGCCGCAATGCTCTCGCCCGCAGAGACGGTATGAAACCAAATCGGACCTGGCTTGATATCTTGGGGCACTTTGCCAAATCGCTCCGACTGTCGGGGCTTATAGTCGGGATCGCGTCGGCCTCGCCATTGCAGACGAATCCAGACCAGGGGCAAGGCAAACCAGAGAATGAGGGGGTACATCCAGTTCAGCATGCTTTGCAGGGTGCTGTGTCATCGCTAAACTGTCAATCGCTCACTGTCGGATCCATCCAACTTCAACCTGCAAAAAAGTGCCAGTAATACGATGACGGTAAAAAAGCTAGACGTTGCCATTGTTGGCGGTGGCATTGCGGGTTTATGGACCCTAAACGCGCTGCGCCGCCAAGGTTACAGCGCGGTGCTCTTCGAAGCGCAAGCCCTCGGCTGGGATCAGACCCTGGCGTCGCAGGGCATGATCCACGGGGGATTGAAGTATGCACTGAACGGCCGTCTGAACAGCGCATCAGAAGCAATCGCCGGTATGCCAGAGCGTTGGCGGTCTTGTTTGGCAGGGCAGCTGTCTCAGCCGGGCGACATTGATCTGACGGGCGTACCTTTACAGTCTGATCGCTATTACATGTTTGCCGCATCGAAAGGATTGGGTCGGCTGACTTCCTTTTTTGCCAGCAAAGCCCTGCGCGGGCGAATCAACAAAGTGGCCGAACCAGACTGGCCAAAGGCCTTACATGGTTTGGACGGTAGCGTGTACTGCTTGAACGATTTTGTGGTGGACACCAGGGTATTGATCGATCATTTAGCTGGCGCCCAACACCCATTTGTCTATCAGCAGAAACTCGATGCCTCCAACGTGGAGGTGCGCGATTCAGGTTTTGCCATCTCGACAAAAGATGGGGACGTGCAGGTCACCCATTTGATCAGTTGTGCAGGCAATGGCAGTGTTGAACTACTCGCCAGTCTGGACATCCCGCTGGCCGTACAGCAGCGTCCGCTAAAACAAGTCATCGTTACGCCGACGCACAATCACGAACTTTATGCTCACTGCCTGACTGGCGTCACCAGCAATGAGCCGCGTTTGACGATCACCACAGATCACACATCCGAACAAACCCGCTGGTATCTGGGTGGCAAAATAGCGACCGGCGGGGTAGATCGCGATGACGAGGCACAAATCGCCTTTGCCCAGGCCGAGATGCAATCTTGCCTGGGCTGGCTGGATTGGACAGACGCCAACTATGAAGTGCTTTACGTAGACCGGGCCGAACCCAAAACCCAGAGCGGTACCCGACCCGACGAGGCCTACGTGGAGAAGCACGGTGATTTTGTACTCTGCTTCCCAACCAAACTCGCCCTGGCCCCAGATCTGGCGGACCAGGTTCTTGCACAGCTGCCCCCACCCCAATTCCCACAGCCTGATCCGCTGAACCTTTCCACCGCAATTCGAGGAACGTCTCCATGGCAGGCTCACTAGTCTCCCGGCCCCTGGGTAAAACGGGATTAGAAGTGGCTCCGCTGGCACTGGGTACGGTAAAACTGGGCCGAGACAAAGGCGTTAAATACCCCAATGCGTTTGAGATTCCCAATGACCAACAGGCACGGGATCTGTTGCGTGAGGCTCGGGATCTGGGTATCAATCTAATCGACACAGCACCGGCTTACGGGAACAGCGAACTTCGGCTGGGGACCTTGTTGGCTGACCAAAGAGATGCGTGGACTATCTGCACAAAAGTTGGCGAAGAGTGGGTGAACGATACCTCGCACTACAACTTTACTGCTGAGCATTGTCGAATGAGTGTGGAGCGCTCTCTCACGCGACTACAGACCGACCGATTAGACATTGTGCTGGTTCACTCCGATGGCACGGATCTTAAGATCCTGAACGAGCACGGCACCCTGGAGGTGCTTCAGGAGTTAAAGCAGGCCGGCAAAATTCTACAGGTCGGCATTTCGCACAAGACGGTTTCCGGAGCCCAACGCGCTATTGCACTGGGCGCTGATGTCATCATGGCGACCCTCAATCAGGACCACCGCGACGAGATCGATCTGATTGCCGAGGCAAGCCAACAAGGCGTGGGCGTGCTGATAAAAAAGGCACTGCGCAGCGGACATGGCAGTGCCCGAGATCTAAGCTGGGTTGCGGGTCATGCCGGTGTCCACAGCATCGTTGTTGGTACAACAAATCCAAAACACCTGGCTCAGAATGTGGAGGTGCTCACCCGCTTGGACGACTAACCCTCACCCTCTTTGATGGCATCCACGATACGCGTGGTTGACACATTTTCGACCAGGCTTAACACCCGCACCTCACCACCGGCGGACGTTACCAGATCAGCACCAACAACCTCTTCCGGACCGTAGTCACCCCCCTTCACTAACACGTCCGGCTGCAACCGCTTCAATAGCGGTATGGGGGTATCATCAGGAAAACTAACAACCCAATCGACGCAACCCAGGCCGGCCAGCACGCGGGCTCGACTTTCGACAGGAATAACGGGCCGACCAGGCCCCTTTAATGCCGTAACAGAGGCATCGTCATTAATCGCGACAATTAAACGCTGACCTAGCGCCGCTGCCTCCTCGAGATAGGTCACATGGCCGGCGTGCAGGATGTCAAAACATCCATTGGTAAACACTATGCGCTCACCCGCGGCTTTTGCATCCTCCACCGCCCTGGTCAGATCTTCGATATCAAGTACTCCCTGGTCAGCCGTGCGCCCGGCCAAGGTAAGACGCAACTCCGGGGCGGTCACCGGAGAGGTGCCGGATTTGCTGACCACAATGCTGGCAGCCGTATTGGCAAGTCGAGCACAGTCGAACAACGACCACTCCAGCCCCAAACCCAAGGCTAACGCCGCCGCGGTCGTATCTCCCGCTCCGGTGACATCAAAGACTTCAACCGATCGGGCTGGCACGTGGTGACTGTCTGATGCGGTACAGACGTCCATACCTTGTCCGCCCCGGGTGACAATCAAACCACCAATACTGTGAGCGGCGCACATTTGCTGGGCCTGCTCACTGAGCGCTTGGTCTTTCTCGATGGCCTGAGTCAGCCGCACCGCGTTGTAAAATTCTTTCTCGTTGGGCTTCACTACCGTTGCGTTCGCGTAACGAGACAGCGGCTTCATTTTGGGATCGACCAGCACTGGAATCCCGGCGTTTGACGCCGCATGAATCAGCGCCTCTGGATCTTCGACCGTGCCTTTGTCATAGTCCTCCAGAATACAGACCTGGGCATTTTGCAGATTTTTTTCTACCTTGTTCAGCAAGACACCCAAGCGCTCGCTCGCGGCAAAGTCAGGAATGGGCGCTTCAAAGTCTGCGCGAATGAGCTGCTGTTGCTGGGCGAGTATCCGCAACTTAACCACCGTTGGCCAATCCGGTACTTTGACAAAGTCACACACCACGCCAGCCGCTTCCAGAGTTTCCTGCAACACCCGACCTGGTTCGTCATCTCCAACAAACCCAACCAGGGTGCAATGCGCCCCCAGACTGACAAGGTTCAGAGCGACGTTGGCGGCGCCGCCCGGCCGCTGGTCTTCGCCGTTGACCAAAACAACCGGCACCGGCGCTTCGGGTGACACTCGATCCGCATCCCCAACCCAATATCGATCTAACATGACGTCGCCGACCACCAACACATGCAGGTGTCCGACGTCGGGCAGGTTCAGCACAGAATTTGTTTGGCTCACGTTGGCCTTAAGTGCAGTGGACTTGCCGCGCATTCTAAAACATCTGTTGTCGCCATTAACAGACAAAGGGGCTACCATCGCCGCCGTGAAACCGTCCGACGCAAAACCCCGACACAAGCGCAGTCGCAAGCCGATCCGAAAGGCCTATCACCCCAGCGTGTGGCCCACCTGGATGATTATTGGCATTGCCTGGTGCCTGACGCGACTGCCGACACGCACCATTGGCCGCATCGGTAAACGTCTGGGTGACATCACCTACCATCTGGCCAAGCAACGACGGCATATCACCCAGGTAAATATCGCTAAATGTTTCCCGGAACTCAGTGCTGAGGAGCAACACGCTCTGGTCAGAGCCAACTTTCAACAAATAGGGATTGGCGGTCTCGAACTGATGATCCCGTGGCTCAACCCCAAGCGCGATCTCGCAAGCCGTTTCACCCTGCACGGAGTTGAACACCTGCGCGCAGCCCATGCCGAAGGTCGCGGGGTGATTCTGGTTGGTGGTCATTACGCGACCATGGATACAATCTCGCCAGCGCTGGCTCAGCTTGACTGTATTGATGTGATGTACCGCTTCAACAAAAACCCAGCCTGGGAATGGCTGCAGTACAACGGACGGAAGCGATACTTTGATGGCGTGATCGAGCGTGATGATACTCGGGGTACGCTACGACGCCTGAAGAAGGGACGCGTCATCTGGTACGCCACGGATCAGGACTACGGTCCCAAACACTCGGTATTTGCCCCGTTCTTTGGTGTAGAGGCGGCGACCATTGTAGCCACTTCCCGCTTTGCCCGAATGAACAATTCGCCCGTTCTATTGATGCGTCAAACGCGGCATCCGGATATGACCTGGAGCATCACCTTCTCTGAGGTACTGGAAGATTTTCCCAGCGGTGATGATGCCCTAGATGCCAAGCGACTAAACAGCTTGCTGGAAGAGCAGATACGGCATCACCCCGAACAGTATATGTGGCTGCACAAGCGATTTAAGACGCGCCCTCCCGGAGAGGAGAGCTTTTACTAGTCGTGCAATCGTCTCAGGCTCATCCTTAAGATCCTTAAGCCCAACCAGCTCCACTAACGCCTTCTATCAGCAGATGATCGAGCATACGCGCCATGGCGCTGACGGAGAACAGCTGCTCCACCCGCTGCTGTGCCCGACTGCGCCAGATATCAGCGTCGCCTTTAAGGCCACGCTTTTCCAAACCACGTCTCAGCGCAACCGCGTATTCTTCCGGCGTGGCGCCCTGTGCGTAAAATCCCATCTCTTCCAAAACATACGCCGGGCCAGACGTTGCTTCGGTGATCACCGGCACCCCGGCATCCAGCGCTTCCAGCACTACCATGCCGAAGGAATCGGCAACCGCGGGATACACAAGCACATCAAAAGCGTTCATGTAATTTCGCGCATTGGTTACGTTGCCGGTGAAATAGACATCTGCTCCAGCCTGTTCACGCAGTTCCCCCGCCAGCGGCCCATCACCCATAACCACCAATCTGGCTTTGGGCACATCTGCCTTAAACGCGTTAAACGCGGCAAGTCCAAGGGCGGGACGCTTCTTGTAGTGCAGACGCCCCACCATGCCAACGGTGACGCCCTCATCACTCAAACCCAATTCTGCCAGGGCTTTGCTACGTCCCAGCCGGCTTTGGCGCAGCTGTTGTATATCGATGGCATTGGGTAACACCAGACTGTGTCCAGTCACCTCGGCCAGTTCCTCCGCCACCGGTTTAGAAACACCGGCAAAATGAACCCCGCGTCCATACCAGCGCCGACCCAAACGGCGCTGCCAGGATTTAAGCATGCCAAACTCATGGGCGATTGCGACACATCGCTCCTGTACCACGCCAGCGCGAACCGCACCCCAATAGGCACGATGACGATGGCATAACACCAGATCCCACACCTCTTCACACGCAGGGGTTAAAGCCCGGGCTAGGACTTTGGTATCCGCCAGATCTTCCAGATCCAGGTACTCACACCCTTGAATAGGTTTGTTGGCGGCCGGACCGAGAAAGACGTTGGTGACCTGAACGTCCACCGCAGCGCCGGCGGTTGAAATGACATTCACAAGGTCCCCGAACGGTGCACTGTCGTGCGGGCAGATTTGTAGTATGCGACGGGAATCAGTCATCCTGCTTTATCCGTTTGATGTCCTTTTCGGTTTGGCTAAACCGTGCCTTTGAGCGCGCATATACCACCGAGGGATTATGCTTTGATTACCAGCCAATCTTCCAAAACAAGGTATTGTAGATCGCAGCCGAAGAACATGTTCAGCGCATCTTCCGGTGAGCAGATCATCGGTTCACCTCTGCGATTCAGCGACGTGTTCAACAGCACCCCGTTCCCGGTGCGCGCTTCCATGGCTTCAAGCAGCGCATAGTAGCGTGGGTTGGACATCTCATCGACCACTTGAGCGCGAGCGGTTCCATCT
This sequence comes from Pseudomonadota bacterium, assembly GCA_039028095.1. Taxonomy (GTDB): domain Bacteria; phylum Pseudomonadota; class Gammaproteobacteria; order Pseudomonadales; family Azotimanducaceae; genus UBA4421. The sequence continues at coordinate 15,109 of JBCCIU010000025.1, read as the reverse complement.
TCGTGAACAACCTCGGGAATTCGCGATGTCCACTCCGGGTTTACCTCAAACGTAACGGTCATGTAGGGCGCCGGGTGATCGGACTGCAGGACCTCGGGTGCGATCCGGTCCAGCATGCTTGGACAAAAAGGTCGCCACCGCTCACGAAACTTGATCTGCTCGTTAATCCGGTCCGCAATCCCAGGCGCGTTGGGGCATCCCAAAATACTGCGTCCACCCAGGGCTCGCGGTCCAAATTCCATCCGACCATGAAACCAGGCGACCGGGTGACCCGCACTTAAGAGATCGGCTGTTTCGTTCACTACGTCAGACATCTGACGATACATACATTTGCCATCAGCTGCCTCGGGGCGAGATTCAATAGCCGACACACACCGATCGCTTGTGAACCGAGGGCCCAGATAAACGTGCGGCATGGGCTTTACATAGCGCTGCGGTTCATTAGCCCTTTGTTCTGCAACGTAAGACGCCGCGCCCAGGGCGGTGCCCGCATCCCCCGCCGCGGGTTGCACAAACAGTTCCTTTATATCGCCGCGACTCAAAAGCTTTTGATTCAATTTGACGTTAAGCGCGCCGCCGCCCGCAAAGGCCAAACGACCCGTCTCGGCAATGATCGGTGCGAGATGAGTATCGATGAGGCGGAGCACCCACTCTTCAAACAGGGCCTGGATCGCCGCGGCATAGTGCACGTAGGGCTCGTCCGCAATGTCACCATGGCGCCGCGGTCCAAGCCAATCGATCAGTTTCTTGCTGAAGAAAAAACCCTTGCCGTCTTCTTTATAGCGGCGCAAGCCCACCGTATTCACATAGGTATTGTCCACCTTGAATCCGTCTTTGTACGGAACGACCAAGCGAGACAGATCATATTTGTCGGGGTCACCATAGGGTGCCATCCCCATGACCTTGTATTCACCATCCAGCATCTCGAAACCCAGGTATTCTGTGATCGCACCGTAAAGACCACCTAGCGAATCCGGATCGTAATACTCACGCAGAGTATGGATCTTGCGATCTTCGCCAAAACCAAAAAAAGTGGAGGCGTATTCACCCTTACCATCGACGCCCAGGATGGCACAGTCGCCGTCAAACGGTGCCAGATGATAGGCGCTGGACGCGTGAGCAAGGTGATGCTCAACAGGCACAAACTCGGTAAAGGACCAGTCAATGCCAAGCCCTCTTCCCAGTTCCAGCACGTTTTTGCGATGCGCGCGATAGCGTCGGTTGCCGTTTAATATCGCGTCCAGACTGCGGTCCGGCGCATACCAATGTCTGGCCGCATAGTGCCAGCGTGCTTTGCGCGTCAGGCTGATGGGCGCATAAGGAAACGCGACATAATCGATATCACCGGGATCTACTCCGGCATATTCCAGACAGAACCTGGCGGACTCAACAGGTAAGGTGTTCTTGGCATGTTTATCCCGCGTAAAGCGTTCCTCTTCTGCCGCGGCAACCACTTCCCCATCGACTAACAAGGCAGCAGATGGATCGTGTTTTAAAGCGCCCGATAAGCCAAGAATGATCACAACCCGGCCTCCTGCAGTGCTTCATTCCAACGGCGGTGAACATCCGCATCATCAACCCAGTTATCGAGAAATCTCTGGGTATCTCGGTTTCGGTGTTGATCGTCATGAGACATGGACTTCAACCCATCGTAGTCGATCAGCGTGAGGTGGTTTGAGCGAGCGCTTCTTCCATACATCAGGTTGGTGGCTTTTAGATCGCCGTGTTCAAGCTGAGCAGCTTTCAGCTGCTTGAGCAGCTCGATCACATCACCACAAATCTGATCGAAAACCGCGGCTTCACTGACATCTACCTCGGGTAAGGCGACGTCTCCGACGTCCGGCATAACCAAGTAGCAGGTACCCACAAACCAACCCCATTTCAGCTCCAGCAAAGCGACGGGTTTAGCGGTGGCAATATCGAGAAAATCCAGATGATGTCCATTAATCCAGGACAGGCGAGCTCGACGTTTAAACCACCGACGTATCCGGTGGGATAGGCTCTTTACGTTGTAACGCTTCACGATGTAGGTGGACTGATCAATTCGAACGCGAACGACGGTTGCACTGTTACCCAGTTTTAACGGCGTCCCATCCCCTAGATATTCTTCCGGGAACCACATAAAGCGTTGCAAATCAGACCAGGCGCTACGCTGACAGATAAACTCCCGGCGCCAGACTTTTTTGCGTAAGAATTCTGTACAGGTGCGTTGAGTTTTTTTCAGATAGCGGTTTACACGCAGCCGCCTCTGGCGACGGGTGTAACCCAGTAGGTCGGTGGCGCTGAGCTTGCCGCTGATGCTGGCATCGCGAAATTGTAAATAGATCATTAATAAGGCTTCTATTTCCTGATCATATATAGGCGCTCTTTGGGCCAAAAAAGTTCCAAGATTATTAAATTGGGCGCGAAGATTTTTACCTGGACGAACACCGTCTGCGTCGATGATCCAGACTTTCCCATCCTGCCAGAGGAAATTATCAGCGTGAGGATCTTCATGGACCACGCGTTGTTCGTGCAAACGCGCCAACTGCGCAACGGCACTTTGCCATTGCTGCACATTGGTCATATCCAGCGTGCAGGTTTCTTCGACGGCCTGGTAAAGCACCACATACCCTTCGCCGTCGGCGGTAGCACCCTGATTAACCAGGGTTGGTGTCTGCACTTTGGACGCCGCCAGCGTTTTTGCACCGTGAAGCTCACGAAGCCAATAGCGACGTGCGCCTCTGCCATAAAAGACTTTGGCAAAATAACGCGCGCCAGTCAGATCTTGCACCAGACCCGAGAGCCTGCGACCCGGTAAGACCCGATTCACGACCACAAACTCTAAAGGCGTCGGTGAGTCATCCAGCACCTCGCGGGGCGGGTCTCCGGCACTGATGTCCCCTGCGAGTTCAACCAACACCGGATCGAGTCGCACATCCACGCTGAACGGCGGCACCAGGTCGATACCCGCCTTGGCAAGACCCAAAGTTGCATACTTCACAGCGGATACTTCCCCTGCACAATGCCTCGCTTCAGGCCGTCTCTGTACAACTTCTCGGCCCGTGCTTTTACTTCGCGCCAGAAGGCTCCTCGCTCGGCAAACTCTTCCCGCAGGGGACGATTGGTATATAGACGCACAAATCTCAACCAAGCACGCTCAGACAGCTGAAGATCCATAGAAGAAAACAGCAACGCTGCAAGATCCCGCTTGAGCCATCGATCAGGTATCTGTTTAAACCGACGCGCACGATGCAAGTCTAAAACACCCAGTTCTACCGGTTGCACATCAAGATCAGCCAGGTCGCGGTTATGGATCAGGAGATGACACAAATAAAAATCTCGATGAATAAAACCCTGCTGATGATAGCGCCGCGCAAACAAGGCAACGGAAGTTAATAACCCACGCACCTGTTGAAAACTGGGGGGATGCTTCAGCCATGCGGCCGCCACCTCCTCCAGATTGGTGTGATCGCTCAATTCATCACACAGGACAAAAGAACGACGATAGGGTGCCAATTGCGAAGAACGGGCATAAGCGGCGACCACCGGCGCTCGGATACCCACCTCTGCTAACGCGCGACAGACGATATATTCATTTTCCGCACCCACCACCGGGCGCTTGAATTGTGACCAGTTCTTAAGAATCTCTGGCCAACCCACACCGTAGTGGAGTTTGATAAAAAAGAAGCGACCGTCCAACTCGACCCTTAAAGTACGCCGGCCTTTTACATCTCGAAAAGGTTCACCAGGCAGGTTGAAGGCAACCTCTAACAGATCATCGCCGGTAAACACGCCACGAACATCCTCTCGAAGGTAGGTCTGAGTGCTATCTATTGGTTGATGATCGGCCGTTTGTGTCACGCAGGTCAGCCCGTTTGTTTTGCCAGGAGATGCTGTTCCACAATGTTAACAACATGGCCTGGCATATCGAAAATATCGGGATGTTCATGCCCAAAACGCACGCCGTTTTCGGACCAAAGCCGCCGCTGCTGTGGGTCGGACAACACCCGACCAACCAAGTCGTTGAGACGCACCTGGTTAAACGGTTCGGGCAGCACCTCGCCTGCCTGGGCATCTTCGACGTAGCTGGCAAAGCCACAGACCGCCGTAGTAATGACCGGTAATCCGGCGATCACCGCTTCGATCAAAACCAGGCCCCCACTTTCCATTTTTGCCGGGTGCACCATCGTATCCGCCGCCAGCAAAAGATCTGGAACATCATCTCTGCCACCCAAAAACTCCACCCGAGACCCAATGCCTAGGGCTTTAGCCTGGCGCTGAAAGCGACGCGCATTATCCTGACCCACGACAAAAAAGCGAGTCTGCGACCGCAGGTCATCCGGCAGCGAGGCAATGGCCTCCAGCGCACGGTCCAAACCTTTGGTGACAAAGCCACTACCTACCATCAAGATCGCAAATTCTCCCTGGACCAGACCCAACGCTTTACGCGTCTTTTCACGCCTGGCCTGCCAGTCGGCGGGGCGCATCCGATCCTGAGTAACACCCGGTGGTAAGACATGGGTGCGATCCTTTGAAAATCCATAAAATTTGGAAAACTGATCTACTTGGCCGGCCGCAATAAAGAGAATCTGGGTCGACGCTTGAGCATCAAACACGGCCTGTTCCATAGCTGCCATCACACGATAGCGCTCTGATCGACGATACATCGGGTTACGCAGATCGCTGGCCTTATACTCAAAACACGAGTCGGCCGTATAGTAGATATCCAACCCCGGCATCTTGTTAAAACCAAACACGCAGACCGCCTGCCGCCAGCGCACGTGCTCACTGACCATACTTGAAAACTGAACCATGCGGTTGTGGTTGGTGTTGGCGGTTGGCGCCATTTCGATGATTTCAAAATCCTCTGGCTGATCGCCCTGCCAGGACATGGTGTACACCAGAATCCGATAGCCCGCGCTCTGAAAGGCCTGGGCAATACGCAAGAAATCTCTCTGCAACCCACCGTAAGGAAAGTAGTTGGCGACAACAAATGCGATCAGCGGCGCACGCACACCTGCAAAACGCTCCAACAACCCCACGACGGTTGGCACCAGGCTAAACAACGATTCATCGTGTTTGGCTGCAATCCCGTTGCTAATCCAATGGCCACGCTGAGGAGACGTTAGAAGATCAAGCGCGGCATCGTTGATCTGATCCTGGGTGACGTCGGCGGGCACCACAATGCCCGCATCAAAATTGGCAACGTAGTGGGCATAACCACAATTCTTTGTGACCAGCACCGGCGTGCCAGCGAGAATTGACTCCAACAACACCATGCCCGCAGTTTCGTCATAGGCCGGATGTAACAAGCCATCTGCAGCTGCGAGAAAGCGTGGCACATCGTCTCGCCCCTGGGAAAAAAACGTCACCCGCTCACTGATGCCCAGGCGCATGGACATACGTTCAAACACTTCCGCTTTGTCGCGGCCCATAACAAACAGGTGTGTGCGTTCGGCAATCTCATCGGGTAAAGACGCCACGGCAATCAAAGCTCGATCGAGACCTTTTTTGATAAAGCCAGAGCCAATAAACAAGACGACGAGCGAATCGTCGCGTAATTGGAAATCTTTCAACAGAGCTTTGCGGATTGCTGTGCGCTCGGCTTCCTCGGGCGCAATTCGATCCGGCTCTATACCCGGAGGCAGCGGATAGAACCGCTCTGACTGAGTGCGATAGTGATGCTTAAAAACCGGGGTATCCACATCAGACAAGGTGAGAATACGCGTGGCGCTACTGTGAGAAAATACAGCCTCTTCCGCACGCTGCAGGCTCCTATACCTGGGTAACAAACGGTAATACCAGGGGCGCTGCTCCAACGCCTTTTGTTTATAACAAGGATCCCCAGCGTAATAGACATCCAGGCCCGGCATTTTGTTAAACCCCAGCACAAGATCAAACTGACGCGAAGCCGTTTCGTTTCGCACGCCTTCTGCGAAATTTTCATACTGGCTGTGCCGGTTGATCCCCTCGATCGGCAACTCTACCACCTCGATGGGTAATTCTGGCGCGGGCGCCTCCCAGCGCAGCGTAAACACCGTGATCTGGTGTCCTTTTTCCAGACAGGCACTCGCCATCTTCAACATATCGCGTTGGATACCCCCGTAGGGGAAGTACTTGAATATGCAGAAGGCAAAATGCACCGCTAATCCTGCCCGGATAACACGGCGGCGTTAGCGGCCTGCATTTGAACATGTGCAGCCTGCCACACCCGATCTGGTGTGAGCCTGGCAAAACAAGGGGGCGTCACCACTTCATCAGACCAGGTCTGCGGGTCACCCCGATACGCCGTGCAAGATTGAGAAACGCACGGCGCGCATGCCAAGTCGGTGCTTAAGCTGACCCCATAACGACCCAGACAGCCGGTCAATTCTGTAGAAGTCGGACCATACAAGCCCACCGTTGGGGTGCCCATGGCGGCGCTGAGGTGGCTGAGACCGGTATCAACACCAATCACACAGGCGGCGCGACCTAGAATCTTGGAAAGATCCTGCAGCGGTAGCTTATCGGTCACGTTCACATCCGCCGCGTTGGCAATTCTGTCAGCGCGTTCGCGTTCTGCATCATTCCCCCACGTTAAGACCACTTCGTATCCCTCTTGAGCAACCTGCCTGGCCAACCCGACCCACATGGCTTCGGGATAGTGTTTGGTTTCCCAGGTTGTGCCATGTAACAGCACAACCTCTTGAGTCCGGTTGTTTGCCTGGGGCAGACCGATGGGTAACTGCTCTTGAAGTTCATAGCCCAGGGCTGCCGCAAAGAGTTGTCGTTGCCGGGCGATGGCGTGCTGCCCCTGGGGAATCGAAAAACGCTTTTCATAAAAGAATGCGGACCAGGGTTCGCGTGCCACGGTATGAGAAAACCCCATACGTTTGCCTCGGGCGAAATAGCCAATCAACGCGCTTTTAATCAGCCCCTGACTGTCCAGGACCACATCGTAACGCTGACTGCGCAGGTCCCGGAGAAACGCTCGGACTTCGGACCGCGCCGCGCTGTCCCTCTGTTTGCGCCAGCGGCGCACCGCCACAGGAATCACCGTGGCCACATGGGGATGCAAACCCGCCGCCTGAGCAAAACTCTCTTCAACCACCCAGGTGATTTTGCAACCGTGTTGCGCGGCTTCCGTCACCGCGGGCATGGCGTGGATGACATCCCCCAGCGAGGATGTTTTCACCAGCAAAACGTGTTGTTCAGACAAATTTTCCATGCCTGACCTCGTCCGTTCCGTTCTGGCAGGCCACCGTCAGCGGCGCATGAAGCGCCTTGTTGGAACCAACGGTGCTTTGGGATTGTTTTATTGAATGGGCGTGTGCCATTGGGGGAAGCTGTTGCGCTGGCCTCTCACCTGATCAAAGTAGACAGATTGTAACTGTTCTGTGATGGGACCGCGGCGTCCGCTGCCGATCACTCGACCATCTAACGACTGAATAGGCAATACCTCCGCCGCGGTGCCTGTGAAAAAGGCCTCATCTGCAATGTAGACCTCGTCCCGAGTAATTCTGCGCTCTAATATTTTAAGCCCCATCTCTGCTGCCAGAGCAAAAACCGTATCGCGAGTAATGCCCGCCAGACAGGAGGTCAGCTCTGGGGTATGCAAGACGCCGTCTTTGACCAGGAAAACATTCTCACCGCTGCCTTCTGCGACATAGCCTTCGTTATCCAACAGCAGTGCTTCATCACAACCACTGTCCAGAGCTTCATGCAGTGCCAGGATCGAGTTGATGTAATTGCCATTGGACTTGGCTTTACACATGGTGATGTTCACATGATGGCGCGTATAGGAAGAGGTACGCACCTTAATCCCCAGCTCTTTCGCGTCTGCGTCCATATAATCTGGCCAAGGCCAGGCCGCAATGCTGACCCGTACGGACAGTCCTTGCGCCCGCAGGCCCATGGCTTCACTGCCCAGGAACGCCATCGGTCGAAGATAACCTTCACTCAGCTCGTTGGCTTTAAAGACCTCGCAATGGGCCTGGTTCAGCGCTTCTGCAGAAAATGGCAATTTCATGCCAAGAATATGTGCAGAGTTGAAGAGCCGTTGAGTATGTTCGTTCAAGCGAAATACACATGGACCCTGAGGCGTGTTGTATGCGCGCACGCCCTCAAAACAACCCAGTCCATAGTGCAGGGTATGGGTGAGCACGTGCACCTGCGCTTCGCGCCAGGGTACCAGTTCTCCATCCATCCAGATCCAACCATCGCGGTCGGCAAAATTTGGTTCGCTCATGACCTTATACTACTCACCTTAACAGGCGCGGTATTTGAGCATAAAACCCACCAGAACTGTAGCCACGAAAGGCAGCTGACGCGGCCGTTGGGCAATGGCGTAACCCGGTTAGAATTCTTGCGAAGCGGGGGCGACGCGCAGCACTTCAGAAATGGTGGTCAAACCAGCGCCCACTTTCTGAGCCCCGGACAAACGCAAGGTGCGCATCCCTTCGCCAAACGCTGTTTTACGCAGTTCATCCAGATCAATCTCGGTGATCACATGGTTCTGCACTTTTTCTGACATGGGCATAATTTCGTATACCCCCATACGGCCCAGATACCCTGTATCACGACACTCAAGACAGCCTTTGGGTGCATAAATCTTCGACGGCGGCTTCACTTTGAACGGCTGGGTCAGTAGCTCCCAGGCTTCTTGATCAACCGCTTCTTCCACCTTGCAGTGTGGACATAGGGTTCGAACCAGCCGTTGCGCCATGACGCCCAGTACGGTGGCTTTGATCATGTAAGCAGGCACACCCAGATCTAACATTCGCGTCACTGCCGTGGGCGCATCATTGGTGTGCAGGGTAGAGATCACCAGGTGTCCGGTCAGGGCCGCCTGGATGGCCATTTCTGCGGTCTCGAGATCACGTATCTCACCGACCATAATGATGTCCGGGTCCTGACGCATCAACGCGCGCACACCCGAAGCAAAAGTCACATCGATATTGGACTGCACCTGCATCTGGTTAAATACCGGTTCCACCATTTCTATCGGGTCTTCGATGGTGCAGACGTTCACCTCATCGGTGGCCAGGTGTTTCAACGTACTGTAAAGCGTGGTGGTCTTTCCCGAACCCGTGGGCCCCGTAACCAATACAATGCCGTTAGAGGCGTGGGTCATGTTATGCCAGCGCTTGTGATCCTCGCCAGCCAGACCCAGCTCTGAAAAACTACGCAACAGCACATCTGGATCAAAAATCCGCATGACCATTTTTTCGCCAAAAGCGGTGGGCAAAGTGGATAGGCGCAGTTCAATCTCGGTGCCATCCTGGCTGACGGTTTTTACTCGACCATCCTGGGGGCGGCGTTTTTCCGCCACGTCCATGCGCCCAAGAATTTTCAGGCGGCTGGTCACCGCCGTGTTAACCGCCGCAGGTAATTCGTACACGTGGTGCAAAATGCCGTCGATGCGAAAGCGGATCAGCCCCTTGTCGCGGCGCGGTTCAATGTGAATATCACTGGCACGCTGGTCAAAGGCATATTGCAGTAACCAATCAACAATGTTTACCACGTGGGCATCGTTGGCTTCTGGCGACTTAAGTCCACCGAGCTCCAACATTTGTTCCAGGTTGGTGATCCCGGACACTTCCATGCCCGATTCGTGAGCCTTCTGGGCCGAACGGGCAATGGTGTAAAACTCTAGCTGATAACGTGTGAGATCTGCTGGATTACAGACCACCCGCCGAATACGCCGACCACGCAGAGTCTGGGTGAGCATGCCTTCCCACTGCACCATGTACGGTTGACCGCTGGCGATCACCACATAGTCGTCTGCCACCTCCAGCGCCAGAATATTATGGCGTTGCGCAAAGGCATAGGACATTACCTCGGTGGCGAGGTTTACATTAATCCGCAGTGGATCAATCCGGTGGTATTCCTGTCCAGATCGCGCGCACAGCCACTGCGTCAACACCTCAAGATCCAGCGGCTTGTTGTCATGCCGCCGGTCTTCCAGTTCTCTGGAGGCAATGATCTCCAGCGGATGCATATTGAGTTCGCGCTTGGTGCGTGGCGCGATCAGGATGTCTTCAGCCTGACGCTGACTGACATAGCCGTCTTCTACCAAGGCTTCCAGCAGAATATGCAGATCGAGCAGCACCTCGGCGCCCATATCAAAGGGATTGTCCTGGCCACCAAATCCACGATGGTCGGTGTAATAGGCTGTGTCCGGCCCAGCATCGCTCGACGGTTCGGCGCCCGCAGCGTTCTGGTCAACTACCCCCAAGGGTGTGACGTTGTCTTCGGTTTCTGCCGTACTGGATGGAGAAGACATGTTACCTGCCATGCATTTAGTCCATAAATGCGTTTATGAAACTTCCAGTATGTCCAACGCCCCAGGTTTTGCAAGCACCTAACCAGCTGGTTTTGACGTAAGTCACAGCCGAAAAAGTCTAGAGATATAAACAACTTAGGATGTATTCCCGAACCACTTATGTCTACAATGGCGCCCCCCCAGGAGCCAGACCCTGGAAATGTAGAGGAATGGTCGTGTCTATACACGTGATGCCAAAAATTGACGATCCACTAGACCAGGTGATTTCACGCATCCGCGTGAGGTAATTCGTCATGTCCTCACCTGATTACGCTGCCTGGTTTCGGGGCTCGACCCCCTATATAAGCGCCCACCGCGACAAGACGTTTGTGGTCCTGCTGCCGGGCGAAGCCATTGAGCACCAGAATCTTCGTAACATCATCCACGACCTGGCACTGCTGCATGTGTTGGGCGTGCGACTGGTATTGGTACATGGCGCTCGACCGCAGATTCAACACACCATTGCCGACAGCCAGTTCCACAATCACCGCAGGATCACCCGCAACGAAGACATGGCGGCCATCAGCGGGGTTCATGGCCAGATCAAAGCAACCCTGGAAGCCCTATTTTCCACGGGATTACCTAATTCTCCACTGCACAATGTGGACATCCCGGTTATTTCCGGAAATTTTGTGGTAGCACAGCCCATGGGCATTCTGGATGGTGTGGACCACCTGTGTACAGGCAAGGTCAGACGCATTGAGACCAGCCGCATTGCCACCACGCTGAAAAACGGGGGGGTAGTCCTGCAATCTCCCTTGGGATACTCACCGTCCGGCCAAGCCTACAACCTGACCTCTGAATCATTGGCCACAGACATCGCCCTGGCGATCAAGGCTGACAAGCTGATCGTGCTGGACCAGCAGTCTCCACTGCGAAATCCAGAGGACGAGCGAATCAGCACGTTGACGCCGAGTGACGTAGAGCAGTGGCTGGGCGATGCTTCAGACGAATCACTCACCACCCGCCTGACGGCGATGGTACGCGCCGTCCAGGGTGGCGTTAACAAAGCCCAACTGGTCTCATTTGAAGAAGACGGTGCGCTGTTGGCAGAACTGTTTACCCCGGAAGGACACGGCACCCAGATATTGACACAGCCGAGGCAGTCTATTCGACCGGCAGAATCGACAGACGTGCAGGACATTGTCGAGATCATTCGGCCGTTAGAACAAAGCGGCGTTTTGGTGCGGCGCGATCGCGACCGTCTGGAACAAGAAGTGAATCAATTTCTGGTGGCCGAAGTGGACGGCATTGTAGTGGGGTGTTGCGCCGTCTATACCTATGACACGACGGCAGAGATCGCCTGTGTGGCTGTGCACGAAAATTTTCAAGGTATCCAGGATGCAAAATTAGGCCAACGACTGCTTCAAGCGGCGGAAACCACCGCAAAAGATAACGGCGCTGCTTCGGTGTTTGTGCTAACCACCCAAACCCACGATTGGTTTATTGAACAGGGATTTACGGAATCCACACCCGACAGCCTACCTACAGGCAAACAAGATCTGTACAACTGGCAACGCAACGCCAAGGTGATGCTGAAGAGCATCACCTGAGCGCAGTGCCGTTATCCAAAAGTATGAGCGACTAATTCAAACGACACATCATGACAGACCCCAAAAGACCTTATTCATCCATCGTTGTAGATGGTGTAGAGCAAGCACCCAGCCGAGCCATGCTGTACCCGGTGGGGTTCACCGAGGCTGATTTTAAGAAAGCTCAAATCGGAATTGCGTCGACCTGGTCTATGGTCACTCCCTGCAACATGCATATCAACGAGCTGGCCAAAGAAGCCGTGCGCGGCGCTGATGCCGCGGGCAGCAAAGCTGTGGAGTTCAATACAATCACAGTTTCTGACGGTATTTCTATGGGGACCCCCGGCATGCGCTTTTCTCTGGTTTCCAGAGAGGTAATTGCCGACAGCATCGAAACCGTAGTTTCGGCCCAAGGCTTCGACGGCTTCGTCGCCATTGGCGGCTGTGACAAGAATATGCCCGCATGTGGCATGGCGATTGCCCGACTGAACCGGCCAGCTGTGTTTGTTTATGGCGGCACGATTATGCCGGGCGCGGAACGTCGGGATATCGTTTCGGTGTTTGAAGCGGTTGGGGGTCATGCCGCCGGCAACGTTTCTGACATCGAGTTAAAAGAAGTTGAATCCACCGCCATTCCAGGACCGGGCTCCTGCGGCGGTATGTATACCGCCAACACTATGGCGTCCTCGCTGGAGGCGCTGGGTCTATCGCTGCCTAACAGCTCCGCCCAAAATGCGGTCAGCGACGCCAAAAAAGTAGACAGCTACAACGCCGGTGCCGCGGTGCATCACCTGATCGAAAGAGGCATCAAACCCAGCGACATTCTGTGCAAAGAGGCTTTTGAAAATGCCATTACCATCAGTATTGCTTTGGAAGGCTCTACCAACGCCGTCCTGCACCTGCTGGCGATTGCACACGCAGCCGGCATCAACTTAACTCTGGAAGACTTCACCCGAGTAGGTCAACGAGTACCCGTTCTGGCGGACATGCGCCCAGCAGGCCAATACGCCATGAGTGAACTCATTGAGATTGGCGGCATACAACCGCTGATGAAAAGGCTCTTACAAGAAGGCTTGTTAGACGGCAAATGTATGACTGTGACGGGCCAAACGCTGGCTGACAACTTAGCAGACGTGCAGGACTATCCTGCAGATCAAAAGATCATTCGCCCCTTAAGCAACCCCATAAAAAAGGACAGCCATCTGGTGATCTTGCGCGGCAATCTTGCGCCTGAGGGCGCTGTTGCGAAAATTACCGGCCACGAAGGCCTGACGTTTACCGGCACAGCCAGGTGTTTTCATGGCGAAGAAGCGGCTATGCAAGCGATCATGCAAGATCAGGTAGGCAAAGGTGACGTTGTCATCGTGCGCTATGAGGGACCGCGCGGCGGCCCGGGTATGCGCGAAATGCTAAGCCCAACCAGCGCAATCAACGGCCGCGGCCTATCAGAGCACGTGGCGCTCATCACCGACGGCAGATTTTCTGGCGGCTCCCATGGATTTGTAATCGGACATGTCACCCCCGAGGCATTTGACGGCGGACCCATCGCGTTGGTTGAAGACGGTGATTCGATTACGGTGGACGCAGAATCTGCGGAAATCACCCTGAACGTTGACGACGCCACCCTGACCCAACGCAAACACAACTGGCAGCGGCCACCCGCCTACACCAATCGTGGAACGCTGGCGAAATACGCACGTCTGGTTAGCAGCGCCAGTGAAGGGGCAGTGACGGACAAGTACCTGGACTAGGCGATACTCCTTTTAGTGATCGAATTATCCAGGGACTTCTTAGATGATTCGACTCAATCCTGGGGGAGCGTGGGGTAAATATCTTCCAGCGGACTGCGTACAGCAAATCCTCCCCGTTTTAGTACATGCGTGTAAATCTCCGTGGTTTCCAGCGACGCATGCCCCAACTGTTGCTGCACCGTACGAATATCGATCCCGTTCTCCAATGCGTGCGTTGCAAACGAATGCCTTAAGGTGTGCGCTGACGCAAGTTTGACAATACCAGCGCTAAGCACAGCACGACTGATGGCTTTCTGCAGTGTGCTGGGATGCACATGGTGACGCCCCCACACGTTGCTGCGCGGATCCAGACTCAGTTTTTGCGCGGGAAACACATACTGCCAAGACCACTGGCGCCCGGCACCAGGATATTTGCGCGACAGCGCATGTGGTAAAAACACCTCACCCTTACCCGCGGCCAGATCAGACAAATGGAGCTGCTGCACACCTTCCAGATGTCGAGTCAACGGTTCAATCAGTGCCGGGGCTAACGTCACCATGCGATCTTTGGCCCCTTTGGCTTCGTGAATATGCAAACATTGATATTCAAAGTGCAGATCTTTGACGCGCAGTCGTAATGCCTCCATCAGCCTTAGTCCGGAGCCATAGATCAACGATACGATCAGCCTTTGTGTGCCATTCATTTCACTCAGCAGGTCTCGCACTTCTGAACGATCCAACACGACGGGAAGCTTCAAAGGTTTTTTTGCCCGAACCGCGTGTACCGGACCCAGCGGCTTACGTAATACTGATTTGAACAGGAACAACAATGCTGCCAAAGCCTGGTTCTGCGTGTTCGGCGAGACCCTCTTATTCACAGCCAAATCCGTAAGAAAAGCTTCTATCTGCGCTTCACTCATCTCTTGCGGATGCTGCATGTCGTGGAAACGAATAAATCTAGAAACCCAGGCGACATAGGCTTTCTCGGTGCTCAAAGAATAGTGTCTAGCCCGCACAGCCATGCGAACGGCGTTAAGAAGCTTGGAAGGCATGCAGAAAAAATATCGAATGCGGTCGGACAAAAAGAGTCTATTTCGGTGAAGATTCTGGTCGGAAATCGCCTCCTTTTTATGTGCACTTTTTCCGCATTTCTAGGCTAGTTATACGAGTTATATTGACTTTTTCCGTATTACACCGTCATATCGGCGTTGAGTATTGTTCCGCATAAGACCCGGAAATGCCGATTCGCAAAAAAGCTCAAGGAAGAACAATGGCTTTAGTCAGTGAGGGGATTCATTCCGTGTTATGTGGAACTTTTCCAGATACTAAGTGTTATATGCCTGGCTGTTTAGCTTCCGTGTAAGACATCAACCACCAGTAACGTACGAAAACACCCCTCGATGTAGCAGCTCCTATGCTGCTCATGTAAGCTTCGAAGCCTTAGCTTAGCTCGCATAACGAAGTTAATGCGGACTAAGCGAAGGCTTCGAAGTAGAGACAGTATACGATCAGCTTCTTTTTCACCGAGATCTGATTCGCCAGCAACAGCAAAAGGATTCAGT
>JBCCIU010000024.1:0-85260 GCA_039028095.1 Pseudomonadota bacterium | reverse complement strand
TTTTAATATGATTTATCTATCATTGAGTATCTGGATGAGACTGTCTATCGACCGACAGGATAGTTACTCGTCGGTTTCATCCTCTTCCGTTTCGGAAGGCTTCGGCTGATCCTGACGACCGCGTGCTGCAGGTTTTTGCCCATCCCCTATTGTTTTACTCACGCCAACCCCGCCTATTCCACCTATTGGAATGCTGGCACCCACATTGACTCCCTGCATAGCGGAGCATCCGGCCATCACAAGGCAAGCGAGAATTGCAGTAATGCGGCGATATAAATTGTTCATTAGAATTTCCCAAATTTGTTTGTGACTCTTTAACCAATCAACGAATTAACGAATCGATGCAATAGCACGATGTCTGGTAGGCGCTTTTGAGTCATTTTCAGACACCAAACTGAATCGCGCCTGAACCAATCGTACGACTTGAACACCAGGACCTGCGGTTGCAAAAAATCCTTAGTTTCTGCACAGTTTGACGCCTGATATCCCATAAGATTCCTTAATTTGCAGTCGGCTAGACGTGCGCCTCACACACAAATTACTTCTCTGGTTTGGCCTGCTCGCCATCGTCCTGATCGCGGCCTCTATCACCCTCGCGCGCTGGAGCTTTACCGCTGGCTACCGTGATCATCTGAATGTCTACGCCATGCAGCGCATGATCGATCTGGCACCCACCCTGATCGAGTACTACGAACAGCATGGCCGCACCTGGGAAAAACTGGATCGCCCAACCTATCGAGATCTGATTCACAGAAACCGACTCGAGCGGGGTTATCGCCCCCGTCCACGTCGACCGCAACCCTACGCCGAGCTCGCGAGAGAAGAAATACCAGCAAATAGACCTCGCCAGCCGCCTCCGATGTTTTTGTTCGACGGGCAAGATCGCTATCTAAAACTCGGCATGGAACTGCCAGACCCGGATCTGAATCTACGCGAGACAAAGTATCCGCTCCTGTCTGCTGGGCAACAAATCGGCGCTTTAAAAGCCTATACCTTTGCGGAATATGATGTGCCGCTGCCAACCAGCATGGCACAACAGCAACGCACCGTGTCCATTATGCTGGGCGCGTTTTCGCTCTTGGTGGCGCTGGCTGTTGGGCTCATTTTAAGCGGCATTGTCATTCGCCCGCTCGGGATCCTTCGTCAGGGCGTCCACCGCTTGGCCAACGGGGACTACGACACAAAATTAGAATCTTTTGGAAACGATGAAATCGCAGATCTCACCAGGGACGTTAACACCCTGTCGCAACAGCTGGCTATGGGGCGGAGTGCGCGGCAAAGGTGGTTGGCGGATATGTCCCACGAAATACGCACACCCGTCGGTATTCTGGCCGCGGAATTGGAAGCTGTGCGCTATGGCGTGATGCAAGCCGACGATGAACGGATACGATCCTTCGAACAAGAGGTCAATCGGCTGGTAGGGTTAGTAGACGATCTGGTTGAGTTGTCCTACGCAGAGGTAGGCGCCATCAAATATGAAATCAATGCAGGTGACCTGGCCGCAACCATCAGAACGAGCATTCATTCCAAAACATTACGCCTCCAGGAGTTAGGGTTCCTGCTTGAGAGTGAGATCCCCAACACAATCCGTGCTCACTTTGATGCAAAACGGATCGATCAGTTGATGAGTAATCTGCTCGAAAATGCCATCGCTCACACTCATTCTCCCGGCACGGTTACAATCAAGCTCACGGAGGTCCGGCAACGCGCAGTGCTAACGATTGAAGACAGCGAACCCGGTGTGACAGACGACGAGTACGCGATGCTGTTTGAACCTTTCTATCGGGGCCAGGCAGACAACCAGCCAACAAGCCACTCGCTGCCAAACGCCAACACAGGATTAGGGCTAGCGATCTGCCGGAGCATTGTCACCAACCATGGCGGGACTGTGAACGCTGCAGCTTCATCCCTGGGCGGTCTGAAAATCACCGTGGAGCTACCATGTCACTGAATAATTTGATGGTATATATCATCGAAGACGAGCCGAAATACGCAGAGGTGCTGAGTGCCTATCTCAAACGTTTTGAGCATCGGTACGAAGTGATCACAGACCCCTTCGTGGCAGCAAACAAGGTTCTTTCAGACACGCCCGATTTTGTCATATTGGATCTGAACCTCCCGCAGGTGGATGGACTGGATATCTGCAGAGAAATCCGGGCAGCGTCGCAAATCCCAATTCTCATCCTGACCAGCAGGGTCTCCGAATTTGACCGTCTGGCTGGTCTTGAGGCGGGGGCAGATGACTATGTGTGCAAACCATTCAGCCCACTGGAGGTTGTGAGCCGGATCAACACTATAATGCGCAGAGTCCGTAACCCAGCCATTGAAGTCCAAGCCCTGACCTTTGAAGGTCTAACTCTGCACCTTAAAGAGCACACCTGTTTTGCAAACGACCACCCCCTGAACTTAACCCCCGTTGAATTTCGCTTGCTGCGTCAACTGATAAGCGAACCAAGGCGCGTGTTCACGCGCCAGGAACTGCATGCCAGCGCTTACCCTGACGGGCGAATTGTGTCCGATAAGACGATAGAGACCCACTTACGCAATCTGCGCTTGAAAGTTAACCACGCGCTGCCGTCACTGGACGTTGAATCTGTTTACGGGGTCGGCTACAAGCTGGACTTAGCGGAGCGGCAGTGACATTCAGCAGTACGGTGCATCCGCGCGCAGGTATCAGGCGCGGCAATGACGACAACTTGGGAAGGGAGGGGAGAGAAATCGCCATCGCCGCAACCTGTATTCAGTTAGAGCGTATTAGCGCCTTCAAGTTCCGTATCTACTAGAGAAAGTTTCCTCTGAATACTCTGCAGCACGGTGTTCTGAAACTGATACAGGGGTGTTTCCGCCCCCATTCCCTGCGCAAAGGGACCGACCTTATACAGTGGTGAATGCAAATTGCGCTGCACTTTCTCGACGATCCACATATCTTCTATTTGAAAATTGCCCGTTTCTAACGGGTGCTTGTCCAGATCACGGGTCCGAATCGGCTCGTGCGGTCCATCTTTAATTTTGAACCGACCACCATCACCCCCGGGCGACCATGCCAGCGTTCGCATAAAAGTCTTTTCCGGACCCGCCGGCTCCAATATCGACACGTAAAATCCCCAGGGGCTGGGGGATAAAATGGTTAGCGGAAACAACATCACCACGCCCGGATAGTTGGCTTCGTCATCCCCGTGTAGGCGTGGAACAAAATTGCTCTCAGCTGACGCAACCGACAACAGTGTGTTTGATTTTTTTGCACCCGTTTCGGTGCTGTACCAAAGGTGGTGCGGGCCCACCGCTTCCCAGATATTTTTGTCCGGATACACCTTGCCTAAGGTTTTGTCATGCAAATACCCAAGGTGATAGCCATCAATGGCATTTTCATAGAACACTTTCCAGTTACAGTCCATTTCGTAGACGATTTCACCACTGTAGGACATGGAGCCATCATCAAATCGATGCGGCCACGGATGATCCTCCAACCCATAGCACCACTCATTAAAATCGTTAGTGTTCGGATCAGGGTTGACAAAAACAAGACCAGCATAAACACCAACACCAGCTGGGTGCAGGGATAGTTCAGACTTCTCTATGCCTTCAAAACAATCCTGCTCGTCTGGTAAACCACGCAGCTTCCCATCCAATTGGTAAACCCATCTATGGTATGGGCAGACTATGGTGCTCTTTGTATTACCGCTGTTTTCAAGTACTTCACAACCACGATGGCGGCAGACATTGTGAAACGCGCGTAACGCGCCGGACCTGTCTCGCACGACAAACAGACCATAGTCCATGAAACGCAAGGTAACATAGTCGCCGGGGTGGGCAACGGCCGCCTCCGGACAAGCAAATACCCAACTTCTATCAAACAATTGCGTACGCTCAGTGGCATACCACTCTTGCGAGTAATACGCATCTATTGGTAGAAGCTGTTGGGCTTTATCTGCTTCGTTCATCTTGACCCCCCTGCATATAAACCGTGCGCTATTGTCCAGCTCTCAGCTGACTCACGTTAGCTTGATGATCCGAGCGGGTGAGCCGATAGAAAAACAGCGCAATTAACGAGAGCAAATACAACACCCCAAGCACCAAACCATAAGCCCAACCCAAGGCGCGGACGCTTGCATCAGCAATGCTTAGATCCCAGACATCCGTTGGAAACTCCACCCAAACCAACATCACACCCCCAACCCAGATACCCGCCCCACTGGCCACTTTGCTGATAAACGACACAACAGCAAACAACAAACCTTCCTCTCGGCGCCCAGTTTTCAGAGCCCTGGCCTCTACAATATCTGCAATCATTGAGGCAGTGACTGTACTGGTAATGACGATAAACATCACTTGGATCACGCCAACAACGACCATCGTATAGAACAACAGGTCGGTTCCGCCTTGCGGGAACAGATCAAGAAGCCGCAGCAACGCCGGACCGCTGCCTATTACCATGGAGAGAGCTGAAACACAGATCAGTACCAAGCGCTTTTCACGACCTTTCATGAGTATCGGAATCAGCACAAAGGCAAATATGGCTGAGAGCAGTTGGGCAGCTAGAATGGTGCCGGTCTCATCCGAGTTAAACCCCCAGAAGTAAGGCTGCATATAGGCCCAAAGCGCAGTGGATGAACCTGACGCAATCGCACCTGCAAGCCCACTCAGCACCATGGCCAAAAAGTTCCTATCGTTCAGCGTTTCTCTACTTTGCACAAAAAGCTGACCCAGTCCGGTAACCGGAGGTACGACTTCTACCCGGTGATGGCGATTTGCTGACCGGTAAGTCCCCAGCGCGGACAAGAGGAGACAGGCAAAAGCGATCAGTCCAGCAATCCAGCCAGCTTCTACGTAACCTTGAATGTTCTGCATACCGTTGCCCACCGGTCCTCCGGGCGCATCCGCCAACCAATAGGCATACATCATCACCGCAAGCAATGTGCCCACAAACCAAGCGCCGGAATAGGAGTAGCTCATCAGAGAAGTTCGCACCTCATAGTCAGAGCTCAATTGGGGAAGCAGCGCGTTGAAAGGCACAATATGTAGCGTCAGCGACAATCTTAACAAGACCGTAAACAGCAGTAGATAGGCAAACAGCCCCCATTGAGATAGCTCGGGGACATCCCACAACAATACATACGCGGCTGTTATCGGAAGAATGGATGTAAAAAGAAAGGGATGTCGCCTTCCAAATCGCGACCTCAAGCGGTCTGACCACACCCCAATCATAGGATCGCTGATAGCATCGACCATCAACGAAATCATCATCGCCAGACCTGCTAGTCCCGGATCCAATCCCAAGACCTGACTGTAATAAATCAGCAGAAAATAGGAGACGCCGTTACTGATTACGCCCTGGGCGATTCCCGAGGCGGCAAAGCTCAACTTGACGATGGGCGTGGACATCCAAGTACAAAGATATACCGTTTATGTGAGACATCATCGTATCACAAAGAAAAGGGCGAGCCGGGCGGGTTTGATCATAAAGGCTGGAATCAGCTCATACTCAGCCGGGACTCCCCAGGAGTTGTGCCAGCGTGGCGCTTTGATTCTGCAAACTTTCATCCAGTTTTTGTTTCAGAACATAGCCAGCCACATTGTGGTTTTTGGCTGCAATCACATGTTCCGGATTTGCTGATTCGGTCAACATGACAATCGGGGCATGACTCCACTCGGGCCTCATACGAATCTGTCCGGCAAGGTCAAGCCCACTCATATGCGGTAAACCGATATCCAAAAGGATCAGCGTTCGGCGAGAAAGTTGGGTGCCGGTCTTGCCATCAAGCATCGCTAATGCCTGTAACGGGTCCGACACGACGACCATATTCTGGCTAAAGCCCGCATCATCCAATAGTCGCGCCAGAATCTCACTATCTTCAATCGAGTCATCAACCAGCAGGATCTCATCCACCGTCATTCGCTCTGCCTAGCTCCTCATACTTTTTTCACCGCTCTTGTGGATTGAGTCTAGTCGTGGGTCTAAGAAGTAATTAGGGTTTTGGTGCAAAAAGTGACGTAGGTAGCGTTTTAAACCCTTCTGGAGAGCAGCCGACGAACTTCTTGCTGCGCCGCCTTGGCAACAGCTGCGCCTTCCGCATCTTGGCCACAAGCATTGTGAATCAACAGGCCACCCACGCAGAGCGCTAACGCTGATCGGGCTGCCTGAGGATCTATGATCTCACCATCGATACCACGCCTGAATTCGGCAACAATTTGTTTCACGGCTTCAGCATACGCATCCCGGGTGGTGTCATCGCTGCGCACAACATCCATCGCTAGCGAAGCGATAGAGCATCCACCAACAACAGCTTGCGCATTTGCCGGTTCCAAATAGTCGCTTGCGACTTGAGCCGCCTGTCGCTTAAGGCCGGTATCACTGCGGGCAGTTCGATTGCGTAGGCGTGTAATAAAATCATGAGCACCCGCAATAACCGCTCGAAAAAGATCCGATTTGGCCCGAAAGTGACCATAAAAAGCGCCTCTGGTCAGACCTGCCCCCGCACAAAGATCGTTAATACCAACCCCATGATATCCATAACTTCTAAACGCACTGGCTGAAGCTTCAATAAGACTTTGTTTGGACACGTCTTTATGTTCGGGTTTATATCGGGCCATCAAGACTCCTGAAATATTTAAAGAGAAAACATTTTATATGTTGACCAACATTCAATCTAATTGCATGATGACCAACATATAATTCGGCAAAGGTGATAAAACTGTGAAACCATATCCAGATCTTGTCCTTCATCAATTTGAATTTTCACACTTTAATGAAAAAGCACGCTGGGCGTTAGACTATAAAGGCCTTGATCATCGGCGCGACTGCTACCTCCCAGGACCCCACATTCCACCCATAAAAAACCTTTCCGGACAATCACAAACCCCGGTACTTGATTGTGAGGGCTCCGTGATCCCTGGGTCCGCAGCAATTATCGCGCACCTTGAGCAAATTGCGCCCAGTCCAGCTTTATATCCGCAACAGGCTGAAAATCGCGAAACAGCGATAGCACTTCAGCACGAATTCGATCAGCACCTGGGACCAGCCGTTAGGACGGTTATTTTTTCCGCACTGATCGAAGAGCCAAACTACCTGGTGAACATGTTTGGCAGATCCAAGAGCGCACTGAAACGCGCGTTGTATCGCGCCACTTTCCCACTGGCCAGAGGCATGATCGCAAAAGGCAATGGCGTAGACGATCCAGGGAACGTTCAACTCTGTTTTGACGAAGTCAGCAGAAATCTGGACCGAATATACAATTTGTTAGATGGAGAAGTTTATCTTGTGAATGAAGGATTCAGCGTGGCAGATCTAACCGCCGCGGCCCTGTTGGCCCCAATCGCGAGCGTTGATCATACTGACATGAAGCGCCCCCAACCTATTCCTGGTCAGGTTCAGCAGATCATCGACAAATTTTCTGAGCACCCTACCATTCGGTGGGTACAACAGACTTATACAAACCATCGTTAGATTTCATTGGCCCCAACACCCGCAAGGAAAGTATTGATCATCAGTTGGGTAACCGCTTCGTCAGAGAGACCTTTCTTGGTCTTATACCACCAGGCGTTGTTCAACAGCCCATCAAAGTGCGCAACAATCCACTCGGTATCCAGGTCAGCACGAATGGACCCTTCCACTTTCGCCTGTTCAATCATATTGGCCAGCTTGTAAAGCTGATCGATATAGACCGCGTCAACCTGAGCACTCCCACTTGCTTCTGACCATAAGTTCAGTAAAAAGCTGTAACGATTTGCCATGGGCATCAAATGCACGATACACAACTTAATTTGATCCAGGGCTAGTTCGGGCATGTCTAATTGCCCAAGCGCCGCTTCAGTTTCTTGCAGACACAACAGGCTGATTTCCTGCACCAACGCTTCTTTGGTTTCAAAATGTCTGTAGAGGGTGGCACGCCCTACTCCCGCAGCCACCGCAATTTCGGACATGGAGGCCCCGGGATTCTGCAGCAACAAAGTAATACTGGAATCCACGATGGCCGCTCGCGAGCGCACCATTCTTGCATCGGCATTCTTCGCTAAATCACTCATGTTTTCGACTTCATTTGAGAAGAGGTCCTACTTTTGCCCTGATTGTTAACCACCTGGGGCTGCCAATCTGGTGGTTGAAAGAAGTATCCTAATGCATCTGCAACGGTTTTGGCCCCCCACATTTTCTTGAATAGCAATTGATAACCGAAGAGGAAGATCTTCACAGGGTTCACGCTATTGATTGGGGTTGTGATGCCAAACTTCACCGGCTCCTGTTCTTCGGCAAAGGTGCCAAACAGTTTGTCCCACACGATTAGGATTCCACCATAGTTTCTATCCATATACTGCGGATTGGACCCATGATGCACACGGTGATGCGAAGGTGTATTCAAAAGCGCCTCAATTGGGCGTGGTAGCTTCTTGACCACCTCGGTATGCAAGAGGGTCTGGTACAGCTGGACCACCATTTCGCAAAACAAAATGACCAACGGATTAAAACCAAGCAAAGCCAAGGGCAAATGAAAGGGAAGCGGCATAAGACCATCCAGGGGGCCAAACCGGTAAGCCACAGAAATATTGAAGTGTGGGGAGGAGTGGTGAACGGCGTGGGTTGCCCAAGCAAAGCCCACCCGATGCACAAAGCGATGTTCCCAGTAATAAGCCAGGTCGGCTAACACCAGGCACGCCAATATCGTCCAAAGATTTGTTGGCAATTGAAACAGACTGAATTCAATCCAAACGACGTAAAACGCTGCCAGATAGACAAACGCCAACAAGATCGTATTAACGACGATAGACAGAAACAAAGTGACGAAGTTAGCCACAACGTCGCCCAGAACGTTTCGGGTGATTTGACGCCTAGCCGCCAGCAGCAACAACTCCAATACGAAAACGCCCAGGGTGATGACAACACCCCAATTTTCTATCGCGTAGTGGATGGATTGGACCAGTTGATCCGAGATCAGTAAGTAAAAGCTTTCCATAGATCAGCCTCCGGAGCGCTTTGTCGTGATGGCGCGCTTGCCTACCCAGGCAGAACCGTCAATGACTTCCCCAAAAGCATTCATGTCATGACGTTCCAACAGCCAACCATTTGGATAGGCCGCGTTCCACGCTGACTCGGGGGCAAAACCATCGAACATTTCATAGACAGCCGCATCGCCAAGTGGGACCTCCAACGAAACATAATCCCCGTTAGAAATGCTATCCAGCTCCAGGTCATAACCCACCAGAACTTTTCCTTCTCCGCGATCGAAATCCAGTTCATAAAACAGGGCAAATGCGGGTACCTCACCAAACCCTGGATTGGCCTGTATATGCAGGTATTCGTCCGCAACAAAAACCTGCCAGGCGGTCTCAACCTCGCGTTCCAGACGCGCCTCATCTAGAAGGTTGATGTTATGTACGCGGCCTACCAAACCAAGGACAGTCCCTTTGCCTGCAGCGGTTGGACTTACCCCGGCCTGCTCTGCGGTATGGGCGTGCGCATCGGGACCAGCAGCAGCTACTGCGTCGGAAAAATTCGACCATCCGATACGCGGCGTTGCAGCGATCAAATCTTGATTGACCCAGGCTACAACGCCGGTGATCACAACAACGATCAAAAAAGTCAGGCAACAATGGCGTAACATCGGCATACTTCCTTTTTTTGAGACATACTTGTATCATATTACTATGCGTTTTATGATGCAAGTATGTCTCATAATTAGATCGTGGGATGATATCTATGTCGGCACTACTCGAACAATACAAGCAGCACGCGGAACGACCACACGGACAGGCATTGTCCCTGCCATTTGGTGCCTACACGCAAAGCGAAGCGCTGGCACTTGAGCATGAACGGGTATTCAAACAGGACTGGATCTTTGTTTGCTCTGAACTAGAGCTGCCAAATGCTGGAGACTATTTTGCCCTCACCTTGGCTGACGAGCCCATAGTGATCCTGAGAGGCAGTGATGGCGTGGTTCGGGCGCTGTCCAATGTGTGTCGACACCGAGGCACGCCAATCCTGGATGATGGGTTTGGACACATCAATAAATACATGACATGCCCATATCACGCCTGGGCTTACAACCATGAAGGAGAACTAGCGGCAATTCCTTACAACAATGTCATAGCGGTGGATAAAGGCGCGCATCAGCTGCACCATTTTCACCTGCAGAGCTGGCACAGTTTATTGTTTGTGCATTGTGGCACGCCTGAGTGCACCCTCGAAGAAAAGCTGCAGGGTCTGGATGAGTACGTCACACCATTTGACCTGGACAATTTTGACAAAGGTAGACCTGGAGAATCTGAACACTGGTCGTGTAACTGGAAACTGGCCATGGAAAACGCCATGGAGAGCTACCATCTGTTTAAAGTGCATGAGTCAACGTTGGAAACCATCACGCCCACCAAGCAAGCATATTATCTGGCGGGCTGCTCCGAATGGGCGGTAACCGGCGGGGCATCAAGCGCGTCCCAAGGCTTTGTCGCAAACCTGTTGCTGGATAAAAACAATCCAACCCACTCACATTACCTGCTGATTTCTCTGCCGCCTTCTTTTGTGGGAATCTTATCGTATGGCACGTTTGGCTGGTTATCCGCCTACCCAACCAGCGCCAGCCACACTCTGATCCGGCCCGGCACCATCGGGCGGGCCAAATATCTAAAGGAAAGCCGCTCAGGCACCAGTTTCACCAAAGCGTTTTTTGCTGAAGATCAATACATCTGCGAGCGGGTGCAAAAAGGTATGCGGGCCTCCCATGGCCAGGGTGGCCCGCTGGTCGATATGGAGCGTGTGGTGGTTAATTTCCACCAGTACCTGTCTTCTCGGTTGTTTAACAGCCAACCCTCTGAGTTTTACGAAGACCCGCAAGGATTAGAAATCTGGGGCTGATCAGCACTAGACGTGGCGCAACCATTCATTAAAAAGGTCACGAACTTCAGCCTCAACCGTATGCTATTTATCTTGGTCAGTGTAGATGATTAGGCTGTGACCTCTGGTTAGACAACTGTCTTTGTGGGTCCAACTGGCCTGCTAAATGGGGTAAGATTGCAAAAACAAAGCAGTACCCAAGCGTTTGATACAACGGTTCCAAAAGCGCGATTTCATCCTTTACGGCTTTATGGCCATTATCCTGGTCAGCATCTGGTTGGCGATGTTCCAGATTGATCGCCAATGGCAGTTTATTGCCCAGACACAGAACAAAATTGACGAACAGACTCGAGACATCGCAGACCTGCGGCGTCAGTTGCGTCAGGGTGTGGCTGTGGCATCTGCGGGAGGCGGCGACAATGCCGCTGCAAAAGAGAGCTGGCGTGGCTTCGCCAGAGCCAGCCAGGCAGCTGCCAGCTCCGACTATGCCGAGGGCGACTGGCTGATCCAGAGTTTTGCCGCCCAAGTACCAACCCTGTCACCCTATCTGTCTGGCGATACCTACGCTACCAGGGTGCATGAACGGGTCACCGACACATTGGTCACCCGAGAC
The DNA here is from genome assembly GCA_039028095.1 of Pseudomonadota bacterium. Taxonomy (GTDB): domain Bacteria; phylum Pseudomonadota; class Gammaproteobacteria; order Pseudomonadales; family Azotimanducaceae; genus UBA4421. The sequence continues at coordinate 73,828 of JBCCIU010000024.1, read as the reverse complement.
CCAGTGACGCTGGAGTTTCTACCCTATGTAGCAGAGTCCTGGGTAATTTCTGATGATGGTTTGACCATCCGCTTTACTGTACGCGACGGCGTGGTTTTTTCTGATGGTGAACCACTGACCGCCGAGGATGTTGCGTTTTCCTACCGCTTTATCATGGATGAAAAAATTGCCGCACCACGAACCCGGGCCTACTTCAGTCGAATAAAAGGGGTAGAGGTAGAAGGCCGTGATGTGATCTTCACCATGACCGAGCCCTATTTCGGCTCGTTCAGTATTCTTGGCACGACCTTGCAGATTCTGCCGCAACATTTTTATGGCAAATACCTGGAAAGTGTGGCTCAGGCAGAGGTTTATAATACGTCTACCGGCTTGTTATTAGGGTCGGGCCCGTATCGGCTGGAATCACCTACGGATTGGAAACCCGGCGACTTAGTGGAGCTGGTGCGTAATGAACGCTATTGGGGTTGGGTGGCGCCACCATTCGAGCGCATGATCTGGAAAACCATCCAGGCTGATGCAGCACAGTTGACTGAATTCAAAAATGGGGGCATTGATGTTTATCCATCCTTGCCACTTGAATATCGCGACCTGGTGAAAGACTCCAAAATCACTGATCGCTCTGCGGTGTACGAATACTACAATCCACGTGGCGGCTACTTGTACGTCGGTTGGAACCAGTCACGTAACGGGGCAGCCACCCACTTTGCTGACAAACGAGTGCGCCAGGCAATGACCTACCTGACGGACCGAGAGCGGCTGGTCGAAGAGATCTATCTTGGTTTTGCTCAAGTCGCCAATGGACCGTTCAACCCGTTAGGCCGACAGCACAATACTGATCTGGCCGTGCGCGGCTTTGATGCGGAGCGCGCCCGGCAGCTGTTAGCGCAAGCAGGTTTTGAAGATCGTGATGGTGACGGTGTGGTTGAGTCGGAGGCTGGAGAGCCATTGCAGTTTCAGCTGACCTATCCCTCCGGCAGTGACAACTATCAGCGCACCATGTTGTTGCTGAAGGACCTGTATGTGCGCGCGGGCGTGATCATGGAGCTTAATCCGGTTGACTGGCCAGTGTTGATCACGGCGCTGAATAACAAAGATTTTGACGCCATCTCCTTGGGCTGGAGTGCAGGGTTTGAAGTAGACCTGTTTCAGTTCTTTCACTCCTCCCAGACCGAGCCGGGCGGGGACAACTTCATTAACTACATCAGCCCGGAATTGGACGCCTTGATCGAATCGGCGCGGCGTGAGTTAGACGAGGATAAGCGCATGCTGCTGTGGCAGCAGGCCCATGCGTTGATCTGGGAAGACCAGCCGTATACTTTTCTGACCCGGTCAAAATCACTGATCTTTGTCGACAAGCGCATCAAGAATGTAGAGGTGCTGCGAGCTGGTATCAACGTTGGCGGGGTGTGGCGCGTGCCTATAGAGTGGTACGTGCCCAGCTCCGAACAGAAGTACTCCCGCTAGTCGACTATGCTCAGTTACGTCATCCGTCGTTCGCTGCTGATCCTGCCTACGTTGCTGGGCATCACCATACTGGTGTTTTCGGTCATGGCCATGGCGCCAGGCGGTGTAGGCGCCAGTCTATTGTCGCGCTCCGGCGATATGCGGCCAGAAGAGCGTGCAGCCTTAGAAGCATACATTAATAAACGCTTTGGTCTGGACCAGCCGCTGCCCATGCAGTACCTGCGCTGGTTAAACAATGTCTCTCCTATTGGCTTTCGTACTGACGAAAATCTTGAACCAGATGGATTTGGCTTTAAAGCGCCGGACTTGGGTATGAGTTTTGCCAAGAATCGGCCCGTCACCCAGCTGATTGCCGAGGCGCTACCCATCACGCTGCTCTTGAATGCCTTGTCGGTACCGATCGTCTTTGTGCTGTCAATAGTTATGGGGGTGTATACCGCGCGATTTCGCGGCCAAGCCTTGGACGTTGGCATCAGCACCATCAACCTAGGACTGTGGTCAGTGCCGGTGATCTGGATGGGCGTGATGTTGATCGGACTGCTGGCCAGTCAGGACTACCTTAAAATTTTCCCAACCTCGGGGCTGGAAAGTTTGCGAGCTGACCGCTGGACATTCTTACCGACAGCAACAGAGGGCGGGTGGCAACATGGCTATCTGCTGGATGTGATGTGGCATCTGGTGTTGCCGGTGATCTGTCTAACTTATACCGGCTTTGCCTATCTGACCAAACTCACCCGTTCAGCGGTATTGGAAAATCTGCAGGCTGACTATGCCCGCACGGCGCGTGCGAAGGGTGCGTCCGAAACAGCCGTGTTGTGGAAACATGTGTTTCGCAACAGCCTGCTGCCATTGATCACCGTTGCCGCCACGATTATCCCTGGCATGCTGGTGGGCTCGGTTATTGTCGAATCTATTTTCAGTATTGATGGCATGGGACGGCTAGCCGTAGAGGCAGTGCAATTGAGAGACCGTGAGGTTGTCCTGTCGATTACGCTGATAACCGCATTGTTAACGCTGGTGTCTTATCTTGTTACTGATATTTGTTATGCCGCAGCAGACCCCAGGGTGAGTTTTGAATGAGTGACGCTGCGGCACAGGTCAGCGATCATCGCAATTCGTTTGCGCGCCGTGTATTGCGCGATACGTTTGCCCAATGGGGTGCAAAACTGGGCTTTACCTGGATTGGTACAGTAGCTGCGCTGGCGGTATTAGCGCCGTTTCTGGCTAACTCACATCCCTATCTGATGCGGACTACCCAGGGTTGGAGCAGTCCTTTATGGCAGCATCTTGATTGGCTGGACCTGACCATGCTGGTGACATCGGTGGCGGTTGCCATCGCCTGGCGGCTGCGCGAACGACAACCAGTAGGACGATTATTGGTTGGCGTACTGGGGATTGCGTTGATTACCACGGTCGTGACACAGCTATCCGTCGAGACGCCTCGCGCCGTGGTGTTTGATCAATATCGGGTGGGACTGGCCCAGGGCAACATTGAAACGGCAGTATTTGCGCCAATTCCATACTCGCCAACAGATCGTTCAAGGGATAACCCAAAACCACTACATTCGCCAGACACCGAACATTGGTTTGGTACCGATGAAAACGGCTCAGATGTGTTAAGTCGCATGATTCATGGGTGTCGAATCGCCTTGAGCATCGGACTGATTGCAACAGGCATTGCGCTGGGCATAGGAATTCTATATGGCGGCGTTATGGGCTTCTTCGGCGGTTGGCTGGACATTGTGCTGATGCGTTTTCTGGAGATCTTTGAATCCATACCAGCGCTATTTCTGCTATTGACGGTCGTGGCGTTTTTTGGTCGCGACATATACCTGATTATGGTGGTCATTGGCCTGACGTCCTGGCCTGGCTACGCGCGTTTTCTGCGTGCCGAGTTTCTGAAGCTGCGTGATCAGGACTATATTCAGGCAGCGCTGGCTTGTGGTTTGCCGCTGCGCTCCGTGTTGTTTCGTCACATGTTGCCCAATGGCGTAGCGCCGCTGTTAGTGGGTGCCAGTTTTGGCATTGCGACAGCCATCCTGGCAGAGGCCACCTTGAGTTTTCTGGGCTTGGGATTGATTGATGAGCCCAGTTGGGGTGGCATGCTGAATCAAGCTGTAGGTCCCAGCGGTACTTTCGCTCTATGGTTGGCCACATATCCGGGCATTGCCATCTTCTTTACCGTGTTTGCCTATAACCTGATTGGCGAAGCACTCCGCGATGCCATCGACCCCAAGCTGGAAACTTCATCATGAGCGCGTTGTTAACCGTAGATGGCTTGGTCACCCAGTTTGAATCTGCGGATGCCACGACAGTGGCTGTGGGCGGAGTCAGTTTTGAAATCATGCCCGGGGAAACGGTTTGTCTGGTAGGTGAATCCGGCTCTGGCAAAAGTGTCACCGGGTTATCGATCTTGGGATTGCTGGATGAAGCTGCGGTTCACCCCAGCGGCTCAATCGTCTTGACCAACGACCAACAGCCCATGGAGTTGTTACACGCCGCCGAATCCCTGCTGCAGGATGTGCGTGGCGCACGCATTTCGATGATTTTTCAGGAACCGATGACTTGTCTTAACCCGGTGTTGACCGTTGGCGAGCAGCTGATGGAGCCACTGGAGTTGCACCTTGGCCTGGTGGGTGAGGCTGCTCGCACCCGAGCGCTGGAGCTATTGCAACAGGTAGAGATGCCCGACCCGGAACGGCGACTGGATGAATACCCGCACCGTCTTTCTGGCGGACAACGCCAGCGAGTGATGATTGCCATGGCCTTGGCATGTGAGCCCGACCTGCTGATTGCGGATGAACCCACCACCGCATTGGATGTCACTATTCAGGCGCAGATTCTGAGTCTCATGGCGCAGCTGCAACGCACCCACGGTACGGCACTGTTGTTTGTCACTCATGATCTCAGCGTGGTATCGGAGATTGCTGATCGGGTGATGGTGATGCAAAAGGGGCAGATCGTAGAGGCGGGTCCGAAGCAGGATGTGCTGGGTGACCCTCAACACCCTTATACGCGCGAATTGCTAGCTGCATTGCCCGCCAATCTTCCACAACTGGACAAATCTCAAGCCATAGATGAAAGCGTTGAGCCGCTACTGCAGATACAGGATCTATGCGTCTACTTTCCGGTGCGTGCTGGCGTACTGCGTCGTCATGTGGACGACATCAAGGCGGTAGATGGCGTCACCCTGGACGTACATGCAGGACGTACGCTGGCGGTAGTTGGGGAATCGGGTTCAGGTAAAACCACGCTAGGCAAAACGCTGCTGGGATTGGTGCGGTCAACAGCGGGTGCGGTGACCTTCCAGGGGACGGATCTGACGCAACTGTCCGGCGCAGAATTTAAGCCGTTCCGTAGTCATCTGCAGATGATTTTCCAGGACCCCCAGTCATCACTCAACCCGCGCCTGAGTATTGCCACCATTCTGACCGAACCCATGGCGGTCCATGGTATCGGTGAGAACCGTCAGGATCGGTTAGAGCGCGCCGCGCAGTATATGCGCAAAGTGGGTTTGAACCCGGACATGCTGAACCGCTATCCCCATGAGTTTTCCGGCGGGCAGCGTCAGCGCATTGGTATTGCCCGAGCCATTGCTTTGGAACCTCAGTTTATTGTGTGTGACGAAGTGACCAGTGCGTTGGATGTCAGCGTGCAGGCGAAAATTCTGCAGCTGATGGATGAGCTGAAACAGGAACTCAATCTGACCTATCTGTTTATTACGCACAACATTGATGTGGTGCGATATTTTGCTGATGAGATCGCCGTGATGTACCAGGGCAAAATGGTGGAATACGGCAATGCACAGCAGGTCTGTGATCAACCACAACACGAATACACCGCCAGACTGTTAAGCGCGGTACCTAGGTTTCTGGTCTAGCGAAGCTTTGCCCCACAGAGAGGGTATAACCTGACCACCATATTGGTCCCGGATCTGGGCGCATGCACACGTGACGATGTTGCGGGACCGGACTCTGTCCGACTAACCCGGCTGTTTCACTCCCGCATACGTGAAGTGACTGGGGTATTGATAACTCAGGTATTAATACTCGACGCTACAAACAATAAGCTGGGAGAGAGTCGATGAACCTGACCTGATTTATGAGCACCTGATAAACTTCGGCGTTCGAATTTGGCAAGTCAGAGACAATTTCGGTTATCTCTGGGGTTTTATGAGGCGCATTTGAGCCAGCTGCGAGTCGCCTTACTCGGTGGCACAAGTAGATTGGCTATGCCAAGATACAAGTCCAAAAACATTCAGGTAACTTAATTGGACACCCCCCTTGAGGGTAGCGTTACACTACTCCTTATCTTCGCGGCCGTCGCACTGATCTTTTCATTTTTATGCTCCATCGCTGAGGCGGTCCTGCTCTCGGTTTCACCTTCTTACCCGGACTCCATAAAAGAAACTAATCCTAAGGGCGCTGAACGACTGGCGCGACTGAAGACGAATATCGATCAACCCCTGGCCGCTATTCTTACATTGAACACCATTGCTCACACGGTGGGCGCGATCGGCGTGGGCGCGGAGGCCGGGCGAATTTGGGGCAGCATCGGTGTGGCAGTCGCTTCGGGCATCATGACTTTTTTGGTCCTGGTAGCCTCTGAGATCATCCCAAAAACGATTGGTGCGCAGTACTGGCGGCAACTGGCAACATCAACCGCCTTTGCTTTGGAAATATTGATCAAACTGATCTATCCAGTGGTGTGGATGGCTGAATTAACCACCAGATTGTTTACCAAACCTGAAGCAGATCCGGTCACCCGGGATGAAGTTGCAGCGGTGGCAGAAATGAGTCGTCAAAGTGGAGAATTGAAGGGTGTTGAAAATCGTATTCTGAACAACCTACTGCAGCTGCGCTCACTTAAGGTACAAGACATCATGACACCACGAACGGTCATCATCGCGGCGCCTCAAAGCATGACCGTTGATGAGTTCATGAAAGAAAACAAGCAGCTCCCAGTTAGCCGTATCCCAATCTACGAAGAGAGCATCGATCACGTGACTGGTTTCGCCTTAAAGTCAGACATCCTGCTCGCCCAGGCCAACGGAGAAAATAAGAAGACGCTCGAGAAACTCAAACGAGAGCTACGCGCCATTCCCGCCACAGCTTCCTTGTCTACCATCTTCGAACATTTTATGGAGCGACGAGATCACCTGGCCCTGGTCGTTGACGAATACGGCGGTACGGACGGTCTCGTAAGCATGGAAGATCTAATCGAAACCCTGCTTGGTATTGAAATTGTGGACGAGGCTGATCAGGCGGTCGATATGCAGCGGCTCGCCCGCCAACATTGGGAACGCCGCGCAAAAAACCTGCGCATCGCACCCAAGGAACGAATCGAAGAGCAAGACGGAACCGCTTAGACTAAGCGTCTTGCAAGAAAAGTTGTCGGACCTTTTCCATCTGAGCGTCTGTCACACCTATATGGGATAAATAAGCCACCGCGCTACCCCAGCGTTCCTCCAGTCCATCAAGAAAGTCAGACATGGCGTCCTCGGGCACGCCAGCATGATGCATCATCGTTTCACGATCCATCCCTTCAGGAAGACCAAGATGGTTTTCTACAAAATCAACCTGACGCGCTACATCTCGGTTGGTCAACACATAATCAGCTTCAATAACAGACCTATGAACGCCGAGCACGCTCAGCAGGAACGCCGTTGAAACCCCCGTTCGATCTTTACCCGCAGTACAATGGATGACGATGGGGTGAGCCTCAGCGTCTGCAAAAATATCAAAAAGATCCAGCCATGTTTGAGGACCAAACTCCAGGTACCCAAGGTAGCGCTTCCCCGAGATGCCAACATCCCCTACCAACCGGTTGAGCTCATCTGTCCGCCCATCCGGGATAACCGGCAAGTGGTGATAGCGAGCACCGAGCTGCTCCAGCGGCCCTTGGGTCTGGTCTGCAATTTCTTCATGTTTGCGCAAATCGATCTGGGCACGCACACCCAGCGCGCCTACCTTTACCAGGTCTGCATCCGTCATGCGATCCTGGCGGCCGGCACGATAGTACTTACCCCACCGCACATGACGCCCATCCTGGCCCACGTAGCCACCGATATCACGAAAGTTGAAACATCCTTCGAAGGGTATGTGCCGATCGGCATAATCACTGATAGTACTGTCGCCCATGCAGGTTAATCCGCCAGAAACTCACGGGCAAAGTCAGTGATTTCATTGCCCTTCACATCACGACTTTCAAACATCAGCGTACTGCCATCCTGCATGGTTAAAGTAAGGCGAGCTTCACCACCCTGATCCAGGAGCGTGCCGGTATTACCACCAATCCGCATTTTCCTGCCACCACCCAATTGCGCAAAGCCGGCTAACGCACTGAGCGGGTTGGCTCCATCCCCTACACCCATGCGCGTGACCTGAATGTCGTTGCCGCTTTTGGTATACGTGGCAATGATGGTCGACATGCCCATCATTTTCTGTTTCTCAACTTCGCCACGCGTGTAGTCTGCCACTTCTTCCTTAAACTCATCCGCCTGCTGGTCTTGAATCATCTGTTCCAGTTGCTCAACACACCATCGCGCATCATCCAGCGCCTGCTCAACGCTGTCGTCAAAATTTTCCACCGCGTCCTGACAAGCTTGAACCTGCTCGGCGACAGCATAGGTGGGTGGGCTGGCGGTCAAGGCGACTATTATGATGACGCCCGCGGCAAATGTTTGAATCGACAACAATCCCTTTATCATGAGTGTTCCTCCGTTGTGAGCAGCTAAGCTAACAAAGCCTTTATACAGGCGCAATCTTGGTGCCTGTGATCTGATTAACTTCAGTTTGGCGATACTTAAGACTTGCGAAAAGTGAGCATTGGTGCCACGCCCGACCCCAGGACCAACACCGCCGCTTCGATCACCCAACTTGAGATTACTCACGGTGATGACCGGAGTTGGTCGGTGATCTTATACTTGTTCTTCTGCCGTCTTTGAGGCCATCTTCTGCAGCAATCTGGGCGCCAGAGGGGCCAACAACCTCCCCAAGAGCCGTTTGCCAATCGATAGCCTGGGACTGTTACTTGCCGCATGAAATTCGTTTATTCCCAACTCATCTCGAATGGACTGGCTGATCATCAACACAGGCTCATCCAGCGGAATACCAGTACTGTCCGCGATTCTCACCATACGCTGAAAGTTGCCGACAACTGCGGCGGCATCGACGGTACCTGAATAGCCGATTGAGGCTGTGAGCGCCTGCCTTGCCACGTCCGTACGAGCTACGTCGCAGCTTAAAATCGCATCCGCAAACTCCCGCAGTTCAGCCCCGGATTCGATGCCATCAGGCGCTTGCTCTTCATCGATCATGCTCGCCAGGTTGGCAGTTTCACCTTCTAACTGGCTGCTTGCACGAAGCAGCGTTGAGTGCGAGGAGGTTCAGTAAAAACACTCGTTGTGAGCAGATACTCTGCCAGCAACAAATTCAATCTGTGGCCTGGACAGCGCCCGTCCACCGTTGGAAGACGGATTGGCAACCTCTATTGGTGCAAGATATTGGGCTGCGCCTAATATCCCCAACAAGCGCACGCCATCGGGCACCAAGCTGAGCGCGGTTAGCACGTTGCTCGATCGCGGCAGATTGCCATAAAGTCCTTCGTCTTCCGGATCAAGATCTTCAATTTCAACAACTGGGACCCATGCACCTCGATTTTGAGCTTTGGAAGGTCGACGCATCGAGGGTTCGCCAGGCACAGGGTCAGGCAGTGGTTCGAGAGGCAACCCCATGCCATGATGAAAAAAGTCCACACTTGTCACCGCCACTACAACGCTGACCAGCTCAATATAGTGACCATCAGTAAAGTCTTGGTCGTACAGGCTATCCAACCATGACTTCGACAACCTAGACGCATCGCGGGTAACCCGGTGCACCGTGTCGACAATTTTGGCGCTCAAGTCTTCGGTCGAGTGATGATCGCCTTGTACTGAATTGGGAGACAAAGCTGCCTTGCGTTCGTCGCAAAGCACACATGCCCAGGCATTCCTACTCTCTTGGGCAATGGCTATTTTTTCCGCGCCGCGCCACCAGAAACCGGGTCTGGCAATCAGATCCCAGGCCTGCCGGTATGCCTCAGGCAAATCGCCCCTGATCTTATTTTCCGCATATTCAAAATGTCGATTCATCTTTTACACTCGATCATACTTGTCCAACTAGGGCACTCTTAACTGCACGGGCGGGAAATCAACATCCGATTCGCACAGTCGATGCGCTTTCGGCCAACAGGTTTAGGCGGATTTAGCTTTCTGCCGCAACATATCAATAACCCCCAGAATAGCCGCAGAGTGCAGATCTTCCCTGCCCATCAGATCCAGGGTGTCGTCGGCCACCTGTTGTGAAATAAAAAAACCATCCGCCAGAGCAACAGTGAAACTGGCCAACTCTTCTAATGCGCGCTTATCCAACTCAGGCAGCCACTTCTTGTAATTTTTAACCGCACCCCGAAAAGACCGCGACCTCACTTTAAGAAACATCTTGCGGGCTGTCGGGTCTTCCGGACGATGCTCCAACGCCAACATCAAACCAAGACGCAGAAAGTCGGGCGCAACCTGAATGGCATTAGAAAAATTGGCAGCCTGATGCACCACCATGTCTTCAATGGAGCGATCATCATCTTCCTTCCCCATATTGGTAATGGACTCAAGCCACGATGAAAAGGACCTTTCTATGACTGCCGAAATGAGATCGTCTTTGTTTTCAAAGTGCCAATAAATGGAACTGGCCGGAAATCCAGATTGCTTACTCACGAGAGAGATGCTGGTGCCTTCGTAGCCTCGCTCGCTGGCTATTTTCGCAGCCGCATCCAGTATCTTCTCTCGGCTAGCAATACCATTGGATCTTTTTTTTGGCGGCGTTACAGAGACAGTAGACAAGAATGAATCCGACATTATTGTTAGAACGATCACTACAATAACTATTGACTGATCACAGGGCAAGACTTTATTGTAGCGATCATTCCAGCATGGAGCGATTGATGCACAGCACCGTCGAATACATCCACCAGCACGGTCAAGCACTACGAGCAGAACACACCCGCTGCGATAAAGCGGGTAAGCTGACCGCAACAACCAAAGAGATCCTGCTCAAGTCAGGTGGTATGCGGCTGCTGCAGTCCCAGCAAAATGGCGGATATGAAGCAAGCCCAGGCGATTTCTTTGAGTGGGTTCGCACAGTGGGTCGATACAACCCATCAGCTGGTTGGGTTGCAGGCGTGGTTGGGATTCATCCCTGGCAAATCTCCCTTGTGGATACACAATTGCAGGCTGAAATCTATGCACAAAATCCGGACACATGGATCGCTTCGCCCTACGCTCCACAGGGACGGGCGGTCAGAGAGGGTGATGGTTTTCAGTTTTCAGGTCGTTGGCAATATTCAACCGGGACAGATCACTGTGACTGGGTCGTGTTGGGTGGCATGGTGGTGGACAAAAACGGCGCTCGAAGCAAACCGCCGGAGATTCGTCACTTTTTTCTGCCACGCAGCGACTACGAGATTATTGAGGGTTCGTGGCAGGTCATGGGCCTGAGTGGGACCGGCAGCAAGGATATCCAAATTGATGGAGCCTACGTGCCTGCATACCGCAGCGTGCTGCACAGAGGCATCATGGAAGGTGACTACGCGGAAAGACAGCATAACAACCTGTACCGCCTACCTTTTGGATGTGTTTTCTCAGGGGCCATCGCCGCTGGCACGCTGGGTATCGCTCAAGGCGCAATCGACCAGTATCGCGACTATGTTGAAACGCGCGTATCCATGTCTGGCGTTGCCGGCAAGTCCGATCCTCGACAGCTCGAAGCGCTGGCCGAGGTGGAAGCCGATCTGTCAGCTGGGGTCTTGCATATTGATGCCATGTTCGATCAATGGTTGATTCAGCTGGAGTTGGGTAACCCCATCACCAAGGCGCAAAGAATGGAATTCCGCCGAAACCAGGTGCGTGCGGTTCAACGGGTGCTGTTCGGGATCGACAACCTCTATGCCAGATCCGGTTCAAGTGCCATTTGGACAACAAAGACGCTGGAACATTTCTGGCGGGATTTGCGCACTGCTGGCACCCACATCTGCAATACCGCAGAGACCGTATACCATGCTGCATCAAGCTATTCTCTGGGTACGGAAGATGCTGCCGTGGCACTTTATTAGTCAGCGCTGAAGCAATAGGAGAACGTTATGATCAAATCACTCAGCTACCTCGGTTTTTTATCTCCAAACGCGCAGGATTGGAGGTCCTTCGCTCCCGACATTCTGGGCGCCGGTGTAGTAGACGCAGGTGACGACGTTGTCAGGGTCAGAATAGACGATGCTGCCTGGCGCATCGCGATCGCGCCAGGGGACACCAACCAGCTTGATTACATAGGCTGGGATGTAGGGTCAGCGGCGCTGCTAGACACCGCAATCCAGACGATTTCTGACGCGGGCATGCAAGTCCAGACAGGTGACGAAACATTAGCGCTATCTCGAAATGTTGCAGGTATCGCCTGGTTTCAAGACCCCATTGGCACGCGTCATGAGTTAACCTATGGACAGATGCCAGGAGACACCTCATTTACCCCAGGACATGGCATTTCGGGGTTTTTGACCGGAGAACAGGGCTTGGGACACATCGTACTGATGGTCCCCGATATGCAGGAAGCCACCGACTTCTATATGAACCTCATGGGTTTCAGACACTCGGACGACATCGAAGTGGGTATGACCTTACGTTTCTTCCACTGCAATCCACGACACCACACCGTTGCACTATCACAAGTTCCCGGGCACCGAGGCGTGCACCATGTCATGCTTCAGGTACATAACATCGACGAAGTCGGCCTGGCCTACGACAGAGTCGTCGACGCCGGGCTACCCATCGCCATGGGCATCGGCCGACATCCCAATGACGAGATGACCTCGTTCTACGTTCGTTCTCCTTCCGGTTTTGAAATTGAGTTTGGCACTGGCGGGCTGGAGATTCCCATGGAAGAAGAATGGCCCGTGGGACAATTTGACGCCATGAGCATCTGGGGGCACAAACCACCAGGAGAGGCACTGATGCCAGGGGTGCTGCAGCCTGTGGATTAACAACTCCGCCACTCCATTGCGAACCCATGAGCTTCTTGCGACGATAGACGCCGAACAGGAGGGAAGACATCATGGAACTACGTACCGCGATTCTAGGCGGCGGGTCATGGGGCACGACGGTCGCATCGGTGGTGGCGCGTAACACACCGACGCTGATTTGGGCCCGCAACTCCGCAACCGTGGCAGAAATCAATGATCACCACTCTAACGAAGCTTACCTGCCGGGCGCTAAACTCTCCCAACGCTTGAGGGCTACAGCTGACTTCGAAGAGGCAGTGACCTATGCCGATGTGCTGATCATGGGTGTTCCCGCTCAGACATTCAGAGACACACTTCGGGAGGTGGCCAGATATATTCGACCTTGGGTTCCGGTCATCAGCTTGTCCAAGGGGTTAGAGATCGGCACGCAAATGCGGATGACGCAGATCATCGAAGAGGTGCTGCCAGGACATCCGCCGGGAGTGCTCAGTGGCCCAAATCTGGCTCGCGAAATTATTGCAGGCAGCGCCGCGGCCAGCGTCATTGCGATGGAAGATGAAACCATCGTCAAGCGTCTTCAGCATGTGGTGGGATCTGGGTTGTTTCGCGTCTACACCAACACCGACGTTATTGGCTGTGAGTTAGGTGGTGCATTGAAGAACATAATCGCTATTGCGGTCGGCATGGGAGATGGTCTCGATGCGGGGGACAACACGCGTGCAGCGGTTATCACTCGCGGATTGGCTGAACTCACTCGCCTGGGTATGGCCATGGGCGGGCAACCTGCCACTTTCGCTGGTCTTGCCGGCATGGGAGATCTGGTGGCAACCTGCACCAGTCCACAGAGCCGTAATCGTCACGTGGGCGAAAAACTTGGTCAAGGCCATTCCCTGGACCAGATCATTGCAGAGATGAATATGGTTGCGGAAGGGGTAAAGTCTGTTCCTGCGGTAATGGAATTGGCCGCAACTCACAATATTGAGATGCCCATTGCACACGAGGTGAATCGAGTGATTCGAGGGGAAGGATCGCCTTCTCAAGCGTTCAGAGGCTTGTTAAGACAAGCTTCCGGATCAGAAGCAGATCCGGGTTAACCCACCGTTACTGACCGCTGTCGCGGGTCCCCAGCCTAATTCCCTGTGCGCTCGCAACCTGCAGGCCAGCTGATTTCAACTGAAACAAATCGGTCGCTTTCTCCACGCCGCTAAGGCAATGTGTGCCTAAGTTTTCTATTGAACACGTTCATGCGCACACTATTTGTTATCTCCTTACTTTTACTCACCACCGCGACAACGTTGGCTCAGGAAGTCACCATCAAAAGGGACACCTGGGGGGTGCCGCACGTATACGGGCCCACAGATGCCAGCGTGGTTTTTGGCTATGTATACGCCCAGGCCCAGGATAATTTCTGGCAGATAGAAGACACCATCATTCAAGCGATTGGTCGTTACGCAGAAGTGATGGGAGAGTCAGCACTTGGCTCCGATTACCTGAACCGCGCGCTGGAGGTTGTGTCCATCTCCAAAGCCGAGTGGGAAAAGCTGAATCCGGAAACCAAAGCGCTCACCCAAGCCGCAGCGGCAGGCTTAAACCAATATCTGACCGACAGTGGTCACCAGCCTCGATTGATTACAAAATTTGAACCCTGGCACTTCCTGGCGCACTCGCGATATTCGACCTATCAGTTATTCGTATTCAACCGTGCGCGCATAAACCGCGATGAGATCGGCGCGTTGGCGCAAGGTCAGCTGATTGCCGCAAACCTGATCGAAGGCAGCTTGGCACAACCGGACCATAGCGCCGTGGCAGATGCACTGGCTCACGCCGGATCAAATACCTGGGCCATTGCACCTCACCGTACCAAAAGTGGCCAAGCAACTTTGTTTATCAATCCACATCAACCCTACTTCGGTCCCGGCCAATGGTATGAAGGGCACTTGCACAGCGCACAAGGGTTACACTTCTCGGGCGCGGGTTTCTTTGGCTCCCCGATGCCAACAATCGGACACAACGAATATTTGGGTTGGAGCCATACGGTCAACGAGCCCGATATCGTCGATGTTTACGCGCTGACAGTAGACAATCCAGCCAAGCCAGCCACCTATACCTACGATGGTAAAGAAAAAGACATTCGCCATTGGCAAGCTGATATCAAAGTAAAAACCGAAAGCGGTTTTTCCAACCGATCATTCAATTTCTACGCATCACACCATGGGCCTATTGTCGCCAATCGCGATGGCAAACTGCTCAGCGTGCGTATGGCAATGTTTCACGAAGGAGGTCAACTGCAGCAACGATACGACATGTTGCGCGCAACTAACCTGAAAGAATTTAAAGCCGCCCTTGGTCAACTGGCCACCCCGATGTTCAATACAATGTACGCTGACGTTCATGGGGAAATCTACTACGCATACTACGGTGCAGTCCCCAAACGGGATCCTAACTTCGATTGGAGCCAACCAGTTGATGGCAGCATATCTGCCACAGCTTGGGCCGGCTACCACCCGCTGGATGAGTTGCCCACCCTGACCAACCCGTCCACCGGCTATCTGCAAAATTGTAATGCAACACCCTTTCTTGCTACGGGTGGCGATGACAATCTGAATCCAGCTGACTTTCCAAACTACATGGTTACCGAGGAAGACAACAACCGATCGCGCATGTCACGGATACTATTGTCAGGCACGCAAAAGTTCTCTTACCGCGATCTGGAAAGAATGACCTGGGATACCTACGTTGTGGAAGCCGAAACCACCCTGCCTGTGCTGATGCAGGAAATTGCAGCCCGCGACCTGACAGCGGATGAGACAAAACGCCTCAAAGGCCCCCTGCGCCTGCTGAACCGCTGGGATCGTTACGCAGAAATCGACTCTGCCGCAACCACTTTGTATTTCTTCTGGCGTCTGCAACAAAGACAGCTGGGGGTTGCGGACCCGGTAGACGCCTTGCGACAGGCCGTCACGTACATGGATCAGGTTTATGGCAGCTGGCAAGTGCCCTGGGGCGAAGTCAATCGTCTACAACGCGCCCACACCTCTGGCAGTAAAGGGTTTGATGATGACGCGGAAAGCCTGCCCATCGCAGGCGGCCCAGGAAACCCTTTTGGCACCATATTCAACTTCTACGCAAGACCTCAACCAGGCCAGCAGAAGATGTATGGGGTTGCGGGTCATTCGTTTGTAGGCTTGGTGGAGTTTGGAGAACAACTGAAGTCCAAGTCCATCCTGGTCTTCGGAGCAAATTCCAACCCCGACTCGGCCAACTATTTTGATCAATCCAGACTGTTCGCTCAGCGCAAGTACAAGCAGGCCTGGTTCAGTCGGCAAGAGGTAAGCCAGGATACTCAATCAGAACTTGTGCTCAACTACAGCCAGGATTCTGGCCGGCCTTAACGTGAAGGACGAGATACAGAGTTATTCAGGCGTCGCCGCAATCACTCACAACCCAAAACATCATGAAGACCTGCGATCGAACCCTGCATCCCAGCCTCAATAAATGGTTCCACATTCTCCGGCGCTACTTCCGTTTTCCAAACAAGCTCGGACCCTTCGTCGTGCAAAAAAACCTGCATGCTGGCGCGGTGTGCAACGAGCGCAGGCGTCGACTCTACAACGCTGTACTCAATCAGTTTTTGAGCGCCATCCAAGGTTAAGATCTGTTCCGCC
Source organism: Pseudomonadota bacterium (assembly GCA_039028095.1). Lineage (GTDB taxonomy): Bacteria > Pseudomonadota > Gammaproteobacteria > Pseudomonadales > Azotimanducaceae > UBA4421. The sequence continues at coordinate 57,656 of JBCCIU010000024.1, read as the reverse complement.
AGCTGGCCCGCACCGGTCATTTGAAACCGTCTAACCTCACCATCAAAAACAGCACTTTCAACACCCGCAACCCAGTCGACTCGACCCGGATCGCCGATGACCTCCCAAACTCGCTCAGGCGGAGTGCGAAAAACGTGTTTTAACTCTATTGCCATGTTCTCACCTTACCAAATCGATTCCGTGATCTTTGTGCACGTACCAGCAAGCCGCTCACCCTGCCTTGTTGAACAGTCACGTCCGAGTTCAGCTCAGCATCGAATGCGCTTGAGCCATTCGCTTGGGTATATCGATGTTCTCGGGACAAGCCCCAGCACATGGCGCATTGCAACTAATACAAGCTTCTGCATTTACGGCAAGTTTTGCATACCCCTGCTGCGCCGCGCCGGTATCACCATAATCTTCAAAGTACATTCGATGACGCAGGACATCAGGAATTGGAACGTCTCCTGGACAGCTCTCCATACAGGCATCGCAGTGCTGGAAGCAGTGGGTCCCGGCGATCAGCTCATCGTACTTCTGCAGTATCGCCACATCGTTGCTGGTGAGCGATTGGCCTGAAGCGTAAAGATATTCGTCCAGGTGCTGGTTATCGAAGAACGAGATGACCAGATTTGAGACATGGGGGTTGGCCAAGACCCACTTGAATGCCGCCTGGGTATAGCTGTCTCTCTCCAGATCAAACTCTTTAAGCCCGTTGTGCTTCGCCCCTTTGAGGGTTTTCATGGCCACAATGCCAATGCCTTTTTCGGCTGCGCGCTTGATGATCTCGCGCTGACTGGGCCAAGCGCCGTGGTGATAGGCAAGCATCATGACTTGGAACCGACCGCTGTCGATGGCTTCATTGGCCACAGCTGACAGATTAGGTGTGTGAGTTGAAACACCCAAAAAGCTTACCTTGCCTTGTTCGCGTAAACGATCCACGGCTTCATGCAGGTTTGGATCCATCAAGCGCTCCAGCGTGTCACAGCTGTGAATGTGAGCCACGTCGATATAATCGGTCCCCAAACGTTGCATGGCAGATTCCATGGCGGTCATATATTCCTGGACCGATGAACCATGCCGAAGATGACCTTCGGATGTGCAGAATTTGGTGGCGATCACGAGCTTGTCACGATCGCGTCCTTGAATGGCCTGGCGAATGATCTCCTCACTCTCCGGTGCATAGTCGGGTGAGGCATCCAGATAGTTAACACCACGATCCAACATGGCGTTGAGAAACGCCACGGGATCTTCATGATGATGCAGCCGGGTGGAACCTGCTGATACATCACTGACCATCAAACCCGTGTTTCCCAGAGGGCGATAGTTTTGAATGCTAGCGCCCGCCCATTCCGGCTTCGCTTGAGTAGCAGTCTGCTCTGTCTGGGTAGATAGCGCCGGACCGGTTGTTGTGGCCCAACCCGCAACTCTCCCAGCTGAAGCCCCAGCAACACCCACAACGCCACCGGTGACCGCAGCGCTGCCAGCGAGAAACTTACGCCGACCACTGGCCGTTATGTCACCATCTCCGGACGGATCTGATCGCTTCATTGTCAGCGCCCACCATACGGTTAACGCCAAACTATCTAGCAACAAGATAACAAACAGTATCGTCGGCCAAAGTGGCGTTTGCGCAGGGTCAATCCCTTCAACACGCTCCTGAAGCATGCCACCCAATCCAAAATAGCCAAACACCATGGTCACCAACCAAAGTGCAATCACTAAGTAGCCACTGAGCCAGTTAGGTCGATTCATTCACCTTCCTCCCGAATTTGCTGACAACTAATTCGTCGTCTATGCGCGACGCCGCTTATGGTATAAAGCAATTTTTCCTCAAGTACAACGGCACCGGAATCCCATGCAGATCATCGAAGCAGAGCAAATCATCAACAACAACCCCAAACATGCCCGAGCACCTTATTCACCGGAATACGAAAAGGGATCCGCCTATACCCAGGATACTTACCGGCCCATCGACCAAGGGGTAGTGCCGATTACCGACGCAGGTTTTATACACGCAGACGCCGCTTACGATGTGGTCAGTGCGAGTGGTGGCTATATGTTCCGCATGCAGGACCACCTCAAAAGATTCACCGCCTCCTGTGAAAAATTTGGGCTGGTGAACCCATATTCTGAGGAGGAGACAGAAGAAATTCTAACCAACCTGGTAAAACTGGCTGGACTAAAGGACGCCTATATATGGTGGGCAGTAACCCGCGGAGAGCTTGAGGATGGGGATCGGGTCAAGGCGCAGTACGTCAACAAGTTCTACGCGTTTGTTACACCCTACCTGTTCATCCACGGGGACGAATTGCGTACGCGCGGTACGAAGGTGAAGATCAGCACGGACTACATTCGGATCCCCCCTCAGGCGGTTGACCCCACCGCAAAAAACTTCCACTGGATGGACATGAAGCTGTCGATCTTCGAGGCCATCAACTCAGGCGCCGAATGGTCCGTGCTGACCGATGCGGATGGTTTTTTGACCGAGGCACCAGGTTGCAACGTGTTTTTGATCAAAGATGGCATTGTCATCACCCCTGATTCAGGTTGTCTTGAAGGGATCACCAGGCAAACTGTTTTTGACCTAGCAGAAGAACTGGATTTGGGATTGGAGGTCAGAAAGGTGCCCGCCCAGGAGCTGGTGGATGCAGACGAAGCATTTCTGACCTCCACCGCTGGCGGCATCATGCCCATCTCCCAGATCAATGATCGCCCGCTGGGTGGACACAACGGGCCGGGTGAACAGACGACGCAGTTGCACAATCTTTATTGGGAGAAGCGGTGGGCAGGCTGGCTGGGTGACCCCATTGATTACGACACTCCGCCCACGCTGTAACGTGCCTCAAAAAGGCTTTCGTTTGCTGGCAAGTTCGCTGACAGAAAACTTCGGCAGTGTTTTTGTGGCCGCATCAATCTTCGGTGTCGAGCGCATGGCAGGACCGTCATAATCAGCCTCAAATATCCGATGCGGGTCATCTCCGTTGTGGAACCCAAGATAGCTACCGCCATAGTCGTAGCCAATCAATCGCCGTAACTCTTCTGAAAACTCTTGCGCCACCTCTGGAGGGTGAGCCAGATATTGATTCTCCTCCTGGCGCAGCCAACCCAGGCTGTATTGCAGCGCCAGCCCAGTTCGGCTTCGGTTGCTTTGGTTAGCGCCGCCGCCGTGAATCGTCCCGCCTAGATAGATCAATACCGAACCTAGAGGCATCTCCGTAGACACAACCTCTTCAGGCTTTGCTCTGCGACCATCACTCCAAAGGTGGCTGCCAGGTACCACCTGGGTTCCACCGTTCTCCGCATCAAACTCAGACAGCCCCCACATGGTTGGCATCAGTGTTGTGATCCCGAGGTGCGAAAGCGGGTAAAGGTCACCATCGCGATGCAGAGGCTGAGGCTCCGCCCCCGGCTCCAGATGCATAATGCCTGAGAAGTTCAGTTGGTAGTTGGTGGCAAACTGCAACAGTACCTTTTCAGCAAGCGCTAGCACCAATGGGTGGGTGACAAGGGCTCTGGCTGACGTCGATTTCTTGAGTACGCCACCCAAACGCTTGGTTTTGCCACCCAGAAACTCATCGTGCCCAAAAGATGCCTGCTCAATATGTGGTACCAGTTCAGCTTGGGTTTTTCTGGCAAGATCGACAGCAAGTTCTTTAATAATCAGATAGCCATCTTGTAGTAATCGCTCAAATAGTTGATCGACTTCCAAATCAGGCGAGGCAATATTGAGTTTGGGTGCTGTATCACGCATTAAATCTACCTCGCTCTGTCAGCCCGCAGCCATCAAGCCGCAAAGCAGGTTTGCCAGAAGTTCATCATATCCGCATGGAAAACATCCGCAAAGTCGGCATCGGTACCCAAACGTGCACCACGCTTGCCGTAACCGGCCTTGATGCCGTAGAGCATCAAGTCCCGCTCAGACGTCTCCGGCGGCATTGACCCTTCGACGGGATGTACAGATGATCCATCATCATCGATGAAGATCGTGGGTGAGGCCGGCGAAACAGACGCATCTTCGATCAGCTCGACCGGCGTCAACCGATCGAAACTATGATGGGCACCTGGCACAATTCTCCAGCTGGCGTCACAACCACACATCTTTAACGCCTGCATGTGTCCTTGAATTTGTTGTGGCAAACACCATTCGTCCTGATCTCCTACAATAGAGCGAACCTTAGTCTTCCCAACGTTTGGATTAAGGAACTGCTGGCCACACCAGGGGTAGGCCGCGTATGCACCAATTATATCGCCGGTAAAATTTGTGAACTTTGCCATGGAAGCCGCGGAGAGAATGGCAGAGCCACCCCGGCTGTGGCCCTGGACGCCTATTTTTTGTGGATCCACCAGTCCGCTTTTGGCGATGGCGGCAACTGTTGCCAGAACGTCCCAAGCGCTTGCGGCAAAAGAGTACTGGGCCTGATTGGCTACGGTGCTGGATACCTGGCGCGCACCAAATGGGTCTAACAAAACCGCGGCAATACCGGCATTGGTGAGCAATTCGGCTTTATATACATGAGAGGGTGCAATACCCATGCTGCCAGGGACCACGATAACCACAGGCGGTGAAGTTGAACCTTCCGGTAAAAACGTTTGCGCGTAGATCTCTATCGTTGCCACCGCTTCAGGTTGAGAAATAGCTTGATAGAAGGTGGCGGGATTACCTGATTGGACCTTCCAGGTTGCCCCGGGGATGCCGTTGTCTAAGGTTATGTCGCCTTCGTGTAAATAATCTGTCATCAATATTTCTCCTTTTGAGCTTTTCTCGACGCTCACACTAGCCAACCTCTAATGTGCAAAACTCATGGCGGATTCCTGTCCCAACGTGGATGGTGAGCACTATTGGTCTCAATCATGCAGCCATTTTGGACCAAACACCCTGCTTGGGGAAACGGATGCAACGAACAATTCTAAATTGGGTATATCATGCGTAAGCAAACCTAACTAAATATCGGGACAACCATGGCGCAACTTATTCCCGTCGATCCCTTCGATCTGGTTATCTTCGGCGGTGCAGGCGATCTGGCCTTGCGCAAACTCTTACCCGCCCTGTATCGCAGAGACGCTGATCAACAGCTAACCGATGACAGCCGCATCATCTCTGTAGGCCGATCCTCCAAAGCACGTGAGGACTATCTCGAATCCGTACGCAGCTTCCTTGAAACGGCACTGGGTGATGAACCCATCAATCAGACGCTGTGGCAGAAGTTCTCAGGCCGGCTTTCCTATCTGAATCTGGATATTCTCGATTCATCCACGTGGGACGCGCTGATCAATCAACTATCCAAGGACCCAGACAAATTGAGGATCGCCTATCTGGCAACGCCACCTGATGTCTATGGTGCAGCAGCTCAGGGCCTCAGTGAGCTGGGACTGGTCCATCCAAATACACGCATCGTGCTGGAGAAGCCGGTTGGTCAAGACTTTGAGTCTGCGCGGCTTATAAACGATGCGGTGGGCAGCTGTTTTACAGAGAATCAGATCTTTCGAATCGATCACTACCTGGGTAAAGAAACCGTACAGAATTTACTCGCCTTACGTTTTGCAAATTCCCTGTTCGAGCCCTTGTGGCGGCGCGAGGTCATCGACCACGTACAGATCACCGTGGCCGAGGAATTGGGCGTGGGCAACCGGATCGACTTCTATGACGATATTGGTACCTTGCGCGACATGGTGCAAAACCACCTCATCCAACTTCTGTGTATGGTGGCTATGGAGCCACCCGCCAGTCTGGATGACGACGCCGTGCGCGACGAGAAAATCAAAGTGTTACGGGCGCTCAAGCCCATCCGTGCGGAACAAGTCCAGGCGAATACTGTACGCGGGCAATACATAGCCGGTGCGATCGATGGTGAAGCTGTGTCAGGCTATCAGGATGAATTAGGCGGCGAGAGTCAATGCGAAACCTACGTTGCCCTCAAGGTTGAGATTGACAATTGGCGCTGGTCTGGCGTGCCTTTTTACATTCGTACCGGGAAACGCATGCCGGAAAAACACTCCGAAATTGTCATCCAGTTTAAGCCCGTCCCGCATGCCATCTTTGATCTCGGCTACCAAACTAAACCAAACAAACTGACCATCGCGCTGCAGCCTGACGAAGGGGTCGAACTTTCAATCATGTCAAAAGACCCTGGACCCGGTGGCTTCAATCTGCGAAGCGTATCCTTAGATTTGAGTTTTGAGGAAACATTTGAGACTCGTTACCCCGATGCTTACGAAAGACTCTTGATCGAGGTTATGCGGGGCAACCCAGCGTTATTTATGCGGCGTGATGAAATCGAAGCGGCCTGGCGTTGGATTGACGACATCTTATCCGGTTGGACGGAAACCGATCAGGGATCCGAGCCTTATGTGGCGGGTAGCTGGGGACCCACCAGTGCCGCTTTACTGATGGACCGCGATGGGCGGGCCTGGGAAACCAGCGATCCATGAAGCTGATCGAGTTTGAAAAGAGATCCGATGCATCACGCTATGCCGCTGAGCTGCTGAGTCGCAGTTTGACAGATCACTTAACACAACGATCGTCAGCCACCCTGGTCTTGAGTGGTGGCACAACACCACAGCAATGCTTGGCCACGCTTGCCACGTGCGAGTTGCCTTGGGAAAATGTCAAAGTCACCTTGACGGATGAGCGAATGGTAACTGTCGATCACCCTGAGAGTAATGAACGTATGCTGCGCGAGCACCTTTTGGTAGGACACGCCGCGAAAGCCAGCTTTGTGAAGTTAGACGCGACTTGTGATGAGGATTTTGCAGGCGTATTGATCGGCATGGGAGCCGATGGGCATTTCGCATCCATATTTCCAGACATGGACAACCTCGATCAGGCATTGTCTGCGCAGGCACCGGATACGCTCACCGTCAACACAACTGCCAGTCCGCACCCTCGACAGACTATGAGTCTGGCCAGGTTGCTGCGCAGCCAGGTGCTGGTGCTGTTAGCCTTTGGCGACGAAAAACGAAAAATATTAGATGCACCAGACGCATTCCCGGTTTCCCATCTGCTCGCGCAGCAGACAAGGCCGGCCAATGTCGTCTGGGCGCGCTAGCTAATCGATCCTAAAACCCGTGTAACCAGCAGCGACCACTTGCTCACAATGTTCGCGATAAGGTCCAACGCCGGCAACGTAAGGCATGAAAATTCGCGGTTTCCCCGGGATATTTGCACCCAGATACCAGGAGTTACAGCTTTCTGCGGTCAACATCGTACCCTGAGCCATTTCAAACACGTGCCTGACCCAGTCGTCTTCTGCATCCGGCGTGGGCTCAATGGTGGCAGCACCAATTTGATCCAGGTGATTGATACAGTCGCTGATCCAGTCGATGTGCTGCTCGATGGACACCAGCATGTTGCTGAGCACTGATGGGCTGCCGGGACCGGTAACCGTGAACAGATTAGGAAAGCCACTCATCTGCAAACCGAGATAAGTCTTCGGTCCATGATTCCAATGGTCCAGTAGCTTGGTACCACCACGGCCTTGAATGTCCATCCGCTGCAACGCACCGGTCATGGCGTCAAAGCCCGTGGCATAGATCAGCACATCAAATTCGTAATTGCCCTGGGCCGTTTGCACACCTGTGGGCGTAATCTGTTCTATACCACCGCGACGCAGATCTACCAGCGTGACGTTTTCGCGGTTATAGGTTTCGTAGTATCCGATATCAATCACCGGGCGTTTACAGCCGATGGGATAATCTCGGGGCATTAATCCCTCAGCTGTTTCAGGATCATTCACGATGCGGCTGACTTGTTCACGAAACATTGCACAGGCCAGTTCGTTTGCTTCTTCACTCAGCGCAAGATCGGCATAGCGACGAATGCTCTCAAAGCCGAGCTCATCTAGCGCCCGGCGACGTGACTCTTCGGAAGTTTGTAGAATTGATTCAGTGGGTTCTGCATAGCTACCCAGCCCACCCAAACCACGGCTGAACTCGCTGACGCCTATTTGTGCATATCTTTGTTCCTGCCGTACCTGATCGTAGTTGTCCTTGATCAGCGCACGGTAATCAGCGGGTAGCGGCTTGTTATTCGCCGGCATGTTGTAGTTGGGCGTGCGCTGCAAAACGGTCAGATGTTCAGCCTGTTGTGCGATCACGGGGATCGCCTGCACACCTGACGACCCGGTACCGATAATCCCTACCTTCTTGCCACCCAAATCATAGCCTTCAGAGGGCCAATTACCGGTATGCAGGACATCGCCGGCAAAAGCATCCTGCCCTTCGATGCCAGGCGTGTTAGGCACGGAGAGACAACCTGTTGCCATCACACAGAACCGAGCACGATAGGTCACACCGGTATCCGTGGTAACTTCCCACAAGTTCTCATCTTCCAAGTAGTGTGCGCCAGTCACCCGGGTATTGAAATCAATATGATCACGCAGGTTAAAACGCTCTGCCACATGATTGGCATAGGACAAAATTTCGGGCTGCGCCGCCATGATTTCCGTCCATTCCCACTCCTGCTGAAGTTCAGCAGAAAAGCTGTAGGAGTATTCCATGCTGGTGATATCACACCGTGCGCCAGGATAGCGGTTCCAGAACCAAGTGCCTCCGACATCATGTCCAGCTTCAATGACCCGAAACGTCAGCCCGGTTTGCTGAAACTTCCAGATCGCATACATTCCGGCAAATCCAGCGCCAACGATGACGATATCCAAAGGCGTATCTTCTTGCTTTGTCATGCTGCTCGTATCTTTGCAAAAAGAAACAGTTTAACGGCCTCGAGGTCCTGCTGAACAGGTATATGTTTTGTCCTACCCGCCACTAATGATGGATTGCTCATCCAGTTAAGAATCATTATCATTTACAAATACTTATAACTAAATCATTGGGATAAACACATGGAGAGCCGCAAATTACGGACCGTGGCAAGCACGGTCTGCGCGTTTTTTATTGCGCACATTCTTACAATTTCCGCCTGGGCTAACGACGACGATTCGACCATCGAGGAAGTAGTCGTGATTGGCACCAAGGTGGGCAAAAGTGTCCAAGAGACACCCAACAGCGTCACAGTCATCGGGGCCGCCGAGCTGGAAGATGAAAACCTGCTGAACATTACTGACGTTTTGTACCGCACCCCCAATGCCCTACCCGTTGGCGGTGGTACCGGATTCTCACTCCGCGGGATTGGTAATCAGAGCGTGGCCGGTGGCGGTTTCGCCGACCTGGCAACCATTTACCTGGACAATGCACCACTATCACGAGACACCATTCAGATTGGCGCGGTAGACACTTGGGATCTGGAACAGATCGAGGTATTACGCGGCCCTCAGTCCACGCTGCAAGGCAGAAACTCACTGGGTGGCGCGATCATCATGAAAACCGCCGACCCGTCTTACGAATGGGAAGCCCGAGCGCGTGTTCAGGCGCTGGACGAGATTGACGAAACCCGCATTGGCGTTGCCTTTGGTGGTCCGATTATCGAAGACCAATTAGCGTTCCGAGTGGCCTACGAGACCGCAGATTCTGACGGTTTGATCGACAACCCCACGCGAGGCGAAAACGCCTCGGAAAACGAGTCCGATGTGTTGCGCGTCAAGCTTCTGATCGAGCCAGAGGCCATACCTGACCTGACGGTCCGCTTAAGCCACAGCATCGATGATCGAGAATTTGGCTTACGGGAATCATTTTTCCCGCCTAATGCTGACTTTGATGATCGCCTGATCTTCAGCAACCGGCCGACCTCAGACCAGGCCGAAACCACTATGTCCGTTGTCGACATTAATTACGTATTCAACGAAACCTTTGATCTGACCCTGATCTCCACCATTTCTGATGCTGAGCGCGAACGTGAGCGCGATCTAGACTACACGGCGGCCGACATCGAATTTGGCACCCTGTTCAGCGATACCGAAACCACCACAAATGAACTGCGCCTGGGCATCAACACTGATAACTTCTACGGTGTATTGGGGTTATACACCTCCGAAGTGGACAACCCTGAAAGCCGCTTTGATATTACCTTCTCAATTAACCCCATCACCGATGTGGGCTTGGTGGATCTGCTGCAGGTGTTTGCGGGCCTGGATCCTGCAACCGCGGCCTTCGTCGGTAGCTTCTACACCGAAGATGAATTTTTAACCGCCCGCCAGGTGGTTCCCAGCAATGTGAAAACCCAGGCAATCTTTGGTGACTTCACCTGGGACATCAATGAAAAATGGTCGTTGTTGTTCGGCTTTCGCTACGACAACGAAGAACAGGAGATTGAAGGTGCACAGGAAGTGATTATCGCGTCTGAGCTGCCGGATCCTGCCACGTTTCCAGCTGCCCTTGCACCGGCCATTGCAGGTGCTAACGCAATCCTACAAGTCGCGGCGGACCAGGCAAACTCACCGCCTACGCTTGACGACACCGACATCAGTCAGTTCCTGCCAAAACTGGGTGTAAGCTACCGCATCGACGATGATCAGATGATCAGCTTCATCGTGCAGCAAGGCTATCGTTCCGGCGGGGTGTCCACCAACGCCGCACGTGCTCGGGTGGTTCAATACGACGAAGAGACCACGATCAACTATGAGCTGTCTTACCGTAGCCAATGGATGGATGGTCGCTTAACCGTAAATGGCAACATCTTCTACAACGATTGGGAAGATCAACAGGTGACCGTATTCCTGTCCTCGAACATCTTTGATGCAGAGCTGCAGAATGCAGGTAAGAGTGAGCTTTTCGGGATTGAAGTTGAAACCGACTACATTGTGAACGATAACTTCAACGTCTATTTCAGCGCTGGGTACACCGACACTGAATTCAAGGAGTTTATCGCGCTTGTAGATGGTGGATTTGAAGATCTTTCGGGTAACGAATTTCCAAGCGCACCATCGTGGACATTTTCTGCGGGCGGAACCTGGACCCACGAAGACGGCTGGTTTGTCAACGTAAACGCGAACCACACCTCGCACTGGTTTAACACTGCAGCTGACATTCAAGACAGCCCAACCATTCCGGAACGCACCATCGTCAACTTAAAAGCTGGCTGGCGGAACGACAACATCGGCGTCTATCTGATTGGCCGAAATATCTTCGACGACGAATACTACGACACTCAATTTGAAGACCCTATGGGCAACGAATTGGGACGTTATGGTCAACCACAGATATTCGGTATTTCAGTCGAAGCCAATCTGTAGATAACCCTCGACGCCCCCTATAACACGGTCACCCAGGTGGCCGTGTTATAATTTCTGATTTGTCATGCAGAACTCAGACGACAATTCAGCACCCACCCTAAATTTTTCTATCGACGCAGCAGCGCTGAAAAGCGCTGTTGGCGTTTTCACCCAGGCTCCTGACCTTGGTGGACTTGCACTACCAGGCAACTGTGCGGACCCCGCCTACCGCGCACAGATATGCGGCGCCATGTTGTGGACTGGATTTTGCGCACCGAGTGCTTCCACACCAGTTTACGATGCGATTGCCGCGAGTGTGCTAGATCTGAACTATGATCCTCAATCGATGGACGCACCAGAAGCGCCACTGCCGGATTCGTTCTGGGGAGCTTTCGCTGAGGTGCTGAGGGGTCCGGAAGAAGGATATGACGCCGGCACAATTACCGCCGCCGTGGCGACGTTGGGCGGCTCTGTTGGGGAAAACTTTGCAAGCCTTGCTGAATCGGCGGCAATCGACCACCCTGGCGCAGACCACGCTGAGCAGAAGGACATTCCCGCACTTCTATCCCTGGACAAACTGGCTGCCTGCCCCGAAGACAGCCTGGCATACTCCCTGTACCGAATGCTGGTGGATAACAACTTCGACCCGGAAGTATTGGACCGGGAAGCCATCGGTCTGTCACAGCTCAGCCCGGCGCTGCGCTACTTGAACACCCGAATTCTGCAAATGCACGATATCTGGCACCTGCTGGCCGGCTATGAAACAACCGCGCTGCACGAGATCGCAATCTCCGGCTTTCAGCTGGCTCAGTTCGGCCACAACTACTCAGGTATGTTCCTTGCCACCGTCACGACACGCAGCCACCTATCCGGTGGCGAAGGATTTGAAATCCTGATGCGCGTGATCATGGAGGCCTGGCACCACGGTCGAATCACGCCGCCGCTGATGGCCATCGAATTTGAAGACGAATGGCACGAAAGCATCAACAAGCTACGCCAACGCCACAACATAGAAGCATTTCAAGGCAGTATGCCGGCAGACCTATTTGAACAGCTGGCAGCTCCAGCACAGATCGCCTGACCTACGCTTCCGATCTGTCCTTCCTGCCCGACCCAACGTTAATGATACGTATTTGCGGTTCTGGTAGAATCTCTGGCCCTTACATGCATCGTGCACCCCAACAAGCATGTTTTGATGCAGATGATGATGCAACAAACGAAGATGCAACAACGATGATGCAAATAGAAGTAGGCATTAAAACGCACGGTAGTTGAGCCATGGCCACAAACAGCACAACCAGTAAGCTTTCCGCCGCTTATCGCTGGGATATGACGGCAAGAGTATTTTTGTCTTTGTTTGGTGGTGCGATCTGGGCAAGTACGTTGGGTGCTTTTTGCGCAGCTCTATTCGCATGGATTGGCTGGATGCCATTGGTTCAAGGCGTCCACATCATGACCTTATTCAGTTTCCTGGCCTGGTGTGGTGTGGCGATGTGGGTGTTTTATGAAGCCAGCCTGAAAGTTATCACTACGCGCCTAGTGGGGAGCGCGGGCGTGTTCTACCTCCTGTTTCTGCTTTTCAAAGCATAAGGACGAGAAATGAGCGATCAACCTGCGGACAATTCAGACGCCGAGCACATCGAGACCGGCGGCCTGCATGGCGCATTCAGGCAATCTATGGCTTGGCTGCATACTTGGTCAGGTATTGTCCTGAGCATTATTCTGTACTTTATCTTTGTCACCGGCACCGCCGGCTATTTCAACTACGAGATAGACCACTGGATGACCCCCGAGATGCCCGGAGCGCTTCCCGCCGCGTCGACTGACGAAATGGTTGAGATGGGATTGACCTACCTGCGCAGGGAGACTCCGGACGCCACCAGACATTTTGTCTCCATGCCCATCGATAGGGGCGATCGCACCGTCAGGGTGTTTGCAAATCTGAAAGAACCTAACGAAGACGGCGAACGGTTCATCAACACCTACCTGGATCTGCGGACTGGGGAACCGATAGAAGTGCGCGATACCGGTGGCGGTATGGCCCTGTATCGAATGCATTGGGCACTGCACTACTTACCAAATAGCGCGGCCACTTACATCGTGGGTATCGCTACCCTCTTTATGTTCCTGGCGATCATCACGGGTATTGTGACGCACAAGAAAATATTTATAGACTTTTTCACTCTGCGGCTGGGCAAGGGACAACGCTCCTGGCTGGATGGGCACAATATCTCCAGCGTGCTCGCGCTACCGTTTATGATCATGATCACTTACTCCGGTCTGGTTTTTTATGACCTGGAGTATTCTCCCGGCACCATGTTTCTTACCATGGGCGTCGAACAGGACGCTATAGATGAATACTATCAGCACTTGAGACCGGGACTTGAGTTCCCGGAAGCTACTGGAAAAGAGGCGCCCATCATCGACCCGGCACTTGTCATCGCTCAAGCCCGGACTACCTGGCCGGAGGCGCAGATTAGATTTATTGACATATTTAACCCCGGTGACGAAGCGGCAATGATGCGTGTTGGGCGCACCACCGATGGCATCAATCGCGGTGGCAGTATCCTGCAATTCAGCGCAGTCACTGGAGAAGCTTTTCCCGAACCACCACCGATGCCCGCAAATTCGGTGTTCGCAGATGCCACTCTCGCGCTGCATGAAGGGCGTTTTGCCAATTACTGGCTGCGTTGGGGTTATTTCTTAAGTGGCGTCTTAGGCTGCGCGATGATCGCCACCGGCATGCTTCTGTGGGCCAAAAAGCGTCGCACACGGACCAAGAAAAATACCCCAGCTGCAGCCAGCGTTGTGTTCGTCGAACGAACCAACGTTGCCATCATTGTTGGACTACTGCTTGGCGTAGCTGCTTATTTCTGGGCAAATCGACTCCTTCCGGTCGATTTGGCGGACCGCGCAGCTTGGGAAATGCATTGTTTGTTTGGTGTCTGGGCCCTGTCTTTCTTGCATGCTGGTCTTCGAGAAGTGCGCAGAGCCTGGCGGGAACAGGTCGGATTGTTGGCGGGATTGTGTCTACTGTTGCCGATCGTCAATGCCCTCACCACCAACACGCACCTGGTTGCATCTATCCAGTCTGGTGATTGGGTGAGGGCTGGATTTGACCTGACGATGCTGACATTCGGCTTAATACTTATTGTGATTTGGCGTCGCCTGCTCCCACCTGAAAAACGCCACGTAGAGGCGCCAATCAGTATGCAGGCTTCTCATGAGGCAGGCGTGTGACTTACCTGTTTGGACTGCTGGTTGCCACACTTGGCATGCTGTGCATTGCGGCTGCCCAGTCAAAACAGGCCAAATTGTTACTGCAACGGTCTCTCAACGAGTCCCAAACCCGCACCGCGATCTGGCTGGGTAGCGCACTGCTTGTGTCTTGTGCATGGCAATGTGTGGCGGCGTATGGATTGGGAATTGGTCTGACTACGTTTTTTGCTCACGCCTGTTTTGCAGCTTGGCTGGTTGCTGGCCTGATCACCTGGCGTCGCAGTCGCACCTGAGTTTTCGATCTCTTTTCCAAACCTATTCAGCGAGGCCAAACGATGCCTGTTCGATGTATCTCGCCTGTAGACGGTTCAGTCTACGCAGAGCGCCCTACCATAACCTTAGACGCCACCACAGGCGTCATAGAAAAAGCACGCCAGGCTCAGAAAGCATGGGCAGCAACTGCGTTAACAGATCGCACAGATCTGGTTATGCGCGGGATCCAATACCTGGGTGAGATGAATTCTGAAATTGTTGACGAACTCGCCTGGCAAATGGGCCGGCCAGTGAGATATTCAGGCGAATTTGGTGGGGTGCAAGAGCGTGCTTCGCATATGGCTGCCATTGCAGAGCAAGCGCTTGAACCCATCACAATCGAGCACAGCAGTGCTTTTGAGCGCTCCATCGAACGAATTCCGCACGGCTTAGTGTTTGTTGTTGCACCGTGGAACTACCCATATCTGACGGCGGTAAACACGATTGTGCCAGCACTGATTGCGGGTAATGCAGTGCTTTTAAAACACGCATCGCAGACCCCACTGGCCGGGGAACGTTTTGCTCAGGCATTCGAACAAGCCGGGCTTCCAGACGGGGTATTTCAGAACCTGTTTTTAGATCACGAAACCACCGCTGCGATGATTGGCAGCGGCGCATTCGGTTTTGTTAACTTCACCGGCTCAGTCAGCGGCGGCCAATCTATGGAACGAGCGGCGGCGGGGAGCTTTACTAATCTGGGGTTGGAACTGGGCGGCAAAGATCCAGGTTACGTTGCCGAGGATGCCAATCTGGAAGCCGCTGCCGCGACTCTGATAGATGGCGCTATGTTTAACTCGGGCCAGTGCTGCTGTGGAATAGAACGTATCTACGTGGCAAGTTCTGTGTATGACGAATTTGTTGAGCGGTCAATCGAACTGGTCAACGACTATGTCCTGGGTAACCCCTTCGATCCCACCTCAACTTTAGGCCCCATGGCGCACGTCCGGTTTGCCGAACTGGTTCGAGAACACATCAATGAGGCGGTACAACAGGGTGCAAGGGCTTTGATCGATGCCAACAAGTTTGCTGATGATGGAGGCGCTTATCTTGCGCCTCAAATTCTGGATCAGGTGGACCACTCCATGCGCGTGATGACCGAGGAAAGTTTCGGACCTGTTGTTGGCATTATGCGGGTAGCCTCCGACATGGAGGCGATCGAATTGATGAACGATAGTGATTTTGGTCTGACCGCATCGCTCTGGACCCAGGATACTGATCGTGCACGTCGCATCGCTAGCCAGGTCGAAACCGGAACGGTGTTTATGAACCGCGCGGACTACTTAGATCCGGCGCTGTGTTGGACAGGGTGTAAACAAACAGGGAAAGGAGGGTCTTTGTCAGAGATTGGTTACCACAATCTTACGAGACCAAAATCACTTCACTTCAAAAAACTGGAACGCTGAGCCGAGATGGGCTCTTGAAGGCACTCAAGAGCCCGGACGTTTTACCGCAAAGGGTATTTCCGCTAGACAATGGTACCGAGTAGGGTGATACCAGCAGACAGGGCGGTTACAGCAAAAGCAACAATGATGGTGCCGCCAATTACTGATTTAAAGGGGTCTTGAATCCAATCCGACATAATTTACTCCATTTATGATGACCTGAGACCGGCGCGCATCATGCCTGGCTGACACAAAAACGAACAGTCGTTTATCCGGAATCAATTGATCGGGTTTCCCGATGAGTTGGACAATGTAAACAGTTTTAGGCGATCATTTACTTTTCCCTGACAAAGTTCTCTGCATGCGCCAACTCAACTACACACACCTGCTCTATTTCTGGTCCACCGCCCAAGCAGGGAGCATTGCCCGAGCAGCACAGACGCTACACATCACCCCCCAAACGATCAGCGGCCAGCTCAAATTGCTGGAGGAGGCAATCGGGGAGCCGCTGTTTGATCGAGTTGGCAGAGGCTTAACGCTGACCGATACCGGCCGTTTTGTTAAACAATATGCTGATGAGATCTTTCAGCTTGGCAATGAGCTCACTCAGAGTCTGAAATCGAAGCAAGGACCGGTGCCCAAGATCATCCAGGTGGGTGTGTTGATGTCTATTCCAAAATTACTGGCTCAACAAGCGATGGAACCAGCGTTACACATGCCCAACCCCGTGAGGATTGTGTGCCACGAGGGAGACCTGGATAAGCTCTTAGGGGAGCTCGCCACGCACAAACTTGATCTCATCATTTCTGATCGACCCCTACCTTCGGGCAGCGCAGTTCGCGCGTTTAATCACCCACTGGGTGAGAGCAGCATCAGCCTCTTTGCCCACAAGAGTATTGCCCGACAATTTCGTCGCTTTCCCCAGGACCTGGATGATGCCCCGGTGCTACTCCCCATTGCCAACAACACCTTGCGCCGTAATCTGGAAGACTGGTTTGAGCGGCAATCTGTGGCACCACGCACCGTCGCAGAATTTGACGACGCCGCATTGATGAAAGCGTTTGCACAGGCCGGCCACGGGGTTTTTCCCGCGCCCACCAATATCGCCGATGAGGTGTGCCAAATGTACGATGCAAAACTGTTGGGGCAAATGGACGGCGTCAAAGAGCGTTACTATGCCATTTCGCCTGAACGGCGAGTCAAACACCCGGCCGTATTGTCCATAACCGAAAGTGCCAAGGCATAAAACCGGACCTCCACTTGCCGAGCCGTGGCGAAGATGAGAAATTAGAGCGCAAGTCTGAAGCTCACGAGGCCCACTTTATTTCACTTTGAGGGATCGCCTTCAAGTGGTCTTTTGACACACCAGCCTAAACAATATTTACCAACGAGGCATTTGTCATGGAGACACGCAGCCATCTCATATTGATCACGAGCTGCCTATGCATGCTTGGATGTGGCCAACCACCGGCTGAGAAACACCACGCAACAAGACCGGCAAAACTGGTCACGGTTTACGCGGCTTCACAAGAGCGCGAATTCACTTTTCCAGCGGTAATCCGTGCACAACAGTCAGCCGAACTTACCTTTTCCGTACCGGGCCAGGTGATTGAGTTAAGTATTCTCGAAGGCGAGGAGATCGCCCAAGGCACAACGATTGCAAAGTTGGACCAGCGCGACGCCCGCAACAATTTGGCACAGGCATCTGCCGAGTTCGAAAATGCCCAATCGGAATACCAAAGAGCACAGCGCCTTGTCGAACAAGATGCGATATCCAGGAGCGTGTTAGAATCCAGAAAGACTGCCTTAAACGTACGCCAAACCGCAGTGGAGCTGGCTCGCAAAGCACTTGAAGACACCGTGATTGTCGCGCCATTTGATGGGTCAATCTCAAAAGTATACGTAGATCAGTACCAAAATGTTCAGGCCAAAGAGCCGATTGCTGCCATTCAAACAGGCGCCACCGAGGCATTTGTTGATATCCCCGGCACAATTCTGGCGCGCACGCCGCAACTGGAACCCAAAAACACTGTCGTCGTGCTGGACGCCGCGCCAGATCTGGAATTGCCGGCCGAGTTTCGAGAAGCCTCTGGATTGGCGGATCCCAACACCCAAACCTACGAAATCGGATTCACTTTCGAACCTCCCGAGGGGCTGCTGATACTGCCTGGCATGACCGCCAACGTACACACGACATTCTTGTTTAAGGGATCACCTGACATTCTTGCAGAGGGGATTTCGGTACCCTTAAACGCAATTCTAGCCGAGGGCGATTCTCGTTTTGTGTGGGTGGTGGACAATGATAGGCGACTAAGAAAAACCGCCGTAACCGTTGGGCCTGATTTAGACGAATCGGTCACCGTCACGTCCGGCCTGGAAGGCGGAGAAACCATCGTGGCGGCCGGTGTGTCGTTTCTACACGAAGGCATGACAGTCCGTGATTGGATCGAAGAATAGCCCAAATGAATCTCGCTGAGCTTTCAATACGCTATCCACTGTATTGCGCAATCATCGTTGCGCTATGCGTCGCTGGTGGTTGGTACGCCTACAACAACATGCCTCGCTTCGAGGATCCGGAATTTACTATACGCATCGCTAAAGTGTTTACGCCCTATCCTGGCGCCAGCCCAGAAGAGGTAATGAACGAAGTCACAGAACCGATCGAAACCCAACTACAACAGCTGCCAGAAGTTAAGAAAATAGAATCGGTTTCCTCTGCAGGCATGTCAGAGCTCAGCGTCGAAGTTAGATTCGAATATTCCACAACCCGCTCAGATCTCCAGGTGGTTTGGACCAAAATCCGAAACTATGTGAAGGACGCCCAGCGCAATTTACCTCCGGGTGCAGGCGAAAGCATCGTCAACGACGATTTTGGAGATGTTTACGGCATCTACTACCTGATGACCGGCGAGGGTTTCAGCGCCGCTGAACTCGCGGACATCGCAAAAAAAGTAAGGCGAGAACTGCTCTTGGTAGATGGTGTCGCCAAAGTCCAGGTCATTGGCGAGCAGCGGGAAGTGATCTACGTAGAGATCGCTCGTCAACAGTCTTCTGCTCTCGGAATATCGCTGGAAAATGTCTACAACACCCTGGCCCAACAAAATACGGTGACACCGGCAGGTAATTTACAGTTGGGTGATTCACGCGTCGTGATTGAACCAACGGGTGCGATCGATTCCGTTGCCGCGATTGAAGCCGTGCTTGTTGCCGATGACGCCACCGGAAGCTTGGCGAGACTTGGAGACATCGCCAACGTCGTGCGCACCTATGAGGATCCACCGGAGCAGTTGATCCGATACAACGGAGAGCCAGCCATAGGCATAGGAATCTCCAACTTATCCGGTGTAAACGTAGTGAAGCTCGGCAACGAAGTCGATAGAAAACTTGCCGATCTGCAGGCGATTATTCCACTGGGTGTCCAGATTCACGAGTTTTATCATCAGGGAAAAGTCGTTGATCAATCCATTGACGATTTTGCCGCAAACGTTGTTGCCGCCCTGGTCATCGTATTTCTAACCCTGCTTGTATTCATGGGCGTACGTTCAGGCATCATCATGGGTCTCACCGTCCTTTTAACGATGGCCGCTACGCTCTTGTTAATGTGGATCGCCGATGTGCCAATGCATCGAATCTCACTGGGCGCATTAATCATCTCGCTGGGCATGCTTGTGGACAACGGTGTGGTGATCACCGACGGAATACTGGTTGGAATCAAGTCCGGACGCGATAAGCTTGACGTCGTCCGAGATGTTGCAAACAAAAACTTCCGTCCACTTCTTGGAGGCACCCTCGTTGGCATCATTGCTTTCGCTCCGATTGGCTTCGCGCCTGGGGATACCGCCGAGTTCACCAACTCCCTGTTTTGGGTTGTCATGATGGCATTGGGCTTAAGCTGGGTGTTTGCATTTACCATAACCCCACTGTTGTGCTTTCACCTGTTTCCTTCGACGGTTGCACAGGCTGGTGATTCCCAACGAGTAGATGGTCGCTTCATGATTATCTATAAGCGAATCATTCATACGGTCCTCAAGTTCAAATTTATATCTCTCTTTGCCACCGTATTGATATTTTTATCTGCTCTATACGTTTTCGGCTTTGTCAAAGTTGGTTTTTTCCCTGCCTCCACCTCGCCTCAAATCGTGGTTGACTACTATCTGCCGGAAGGCGTTGATATCGAGCGGACAAACCAAGATATGCATCGCATGGAGAGTTTTGTCAGAAACTTGGAAGGTGTTGCGGTCGTACAAACTCTGGTTGGCAAAGGCGCATTACGCTACATGTTGGTTTATGAATCAGAATCCACCAGCCCCAACTATGGCCAATTACTAGTTCGCACGGACTCTTACGAACTCAACGAGACACTGATCCCCAAGATACAGGCCTACGCCGACGAACAGTTCCCGGACGGGCAGACTAAAGTATGGCGATTCAGAATGGGTCCCGGAGGGGGTGCCAAAATCGAAGCTTCTTTTGTTGGGTCGGACCCAGCGGTGCTACGTTCACTCGCAAATCGCGCAAAAGAAATTATGGCTGCCGATGGTGGTGCAATCCTGATAAAGGATGATTGGCGTCGACAGGTACCTGTCCTCCAGCCGGTGTTTTCACCGAATAAGGGCGAAAGAGTTGGGATCACTAGGGCGGACGTGGCTAATGCGCTCGAAGAAAACTTTGATGGGGTATCCAGAGGGTTCTATCGAGAAGGTGATGAGCTGATCGAAATCATATCACGAGCGCCAGAAAGCGAACGCCTGCAACCCTGGGCGATCGCTACCATCCCCATCGTCAGTCCAACGACAGGCGAATCGGTTCCGCTGACCCAGGTTATGGATCGACCAGGCGCTACGTGGCGCGACGCCCGAATCTTAAGAACCAATAGACTGCTGACTATCAAAGCGCAGTGCGATCCGGGACAAGGCGAAAATACCGCGGACCTGCTGGACCGGATTCAGCCGAAAATTGAAGACATTGAACTACCCGCGGGATACAAATTAATTTGGGAAGGTGAAGCGGGTGATTCTTCTGAAGCTCAAGATAGTCTCGCGAGCACCATACCGCTTGGGCTGCTCGCCATGATATTGGTTGTGATCGTGCTGTTTAACGCAATCAAACAGCCGATCGTAATCTGGGCGATTGTGCCACTGGCAATCGTTGGCGTGGCCTACGGTTTGGTCGCAACAGGCGTTCCCTTCGAGTTTATGGGTATATTGGGTCTGCTCTCCTTGTCCGGTCTATTGATCCAGAATTCACTCGTGCTTGTTGATTCCACGGACGATCTAATCGCCAGCGGCATGCCTAGATTTGACGCGCTGGTCGAATCCGCAGCCAGCCGTTTACGCCCAGTACTCATGGGTGCATTTACTACCGTGCTTGGTGTTCTACCCTTGTATTTCGATGCATTTTTTAAATCTATGACCGTGGTTATCGCTGGGGGCCTGTCGTTCGCTACCATCATTACTTTACTGGTTACCCCAGTCCTGTATGCGTTGCTATTCGGTATACACGAAGATGAACGGTCGCAAGACCAAACCAAAGAGGCGATGTCATGAAACTCGTCTCGTGTTTGATACTTTGTTATCTGCTGATTGGTTGTACGTCTTTTGCTAAAAAGCCGGATCTGACAAGCTTAACGAAACCATCGCTACCCAATCTCCCACCAACCTGGCAGACAGTTCAATCAAACATTGGCGCGGTGGATGTCGGTTGGTTAGATCGACTGGGTGACGAGCTGCTTAAGGATCTGGTTCGCGAAGCCCTGGTACACAATCGAGATCTACAAGCAGCAAGTGCATCGGTGGATCGGGCCCGCGCGCTTGCAGGGCAAGCTAAAAGTGCCTTGTTGCCGTCGCTGAATTATTCCCTTGCCGGTGCAGAGGGGGGGCGTGTTAGAGACAGTTCAACGGACAGCTACTCATCCGGACTGAGCTTGAGTTGGGAACTGGACGTCTGGGGTAGAGTAAGAGCCAGTCGCAATGCGGCAAACTACTCCGCCGCATCCGCACAAGCCGATTATGTGTTCTCACAGTATTCGTTCGCTGCTGCAGTGGCACAAAGCTATTTTCTGGTTATCGAATCAAAAATGCAGGAGGAGGTGGCGCAAAAATCTCTGAGCGCGCTTACTGAAACAACCCGCATAGTTCGATCGCAACGAGAGGTGGGCGCGGCAGACGCATATGATGAATATCTGGCAGCTGCGAATATGGCTGCCGGCGAAGCCAACTTATTGCAAACACAGGTTGCCAAACGCTTCGCCAGAAGAGCGCTTGAGATCTTGTTGGGCCGATATCCTGACGACCGTTTAAACACTGTAAATCAGCTGCCAGCAGTGCCCCCGATACCAAGCGCCGGATTGCCTAGCGAATTACTGGAAAGACGCCCGGATATTATTGCAGCTGAACTCACGGTCGCCTCAGCGTTTAGTGATGTGGGTGCAGCTAAGGCGGCAAGACTTCCTACCTTCAGTTTGACCGGGAGCCTCGATATCACAACATCGAGAGCGAGCGACGTGCTTGATACAGACGCTGGCACCTGGTCATTGGCCAGCGCTCTCTTAGGCCCACTGTTTGATGCTGGATTACGCCGGAGCCAGGTGGAAGCTGCAGATGCAGTTCAACGCCAAGCCATTGCCAACTACGCGCAAATCGCGCTGACCGCATTTCAAGAAGTGGAAAACAGTTTGGATCAGAATCTGGTCATTGCGCAAAGGGTCAGCGCCCTCGCCCGATCAGCAGACGCCCAGAACAAGGCGTTCAACCTGGCGCAACTCCGCTACGAAGAGGGAGAAACCAATCTCTTGGATGTGTTGACCATTCAATCTAACACCCTCTCAGCGGACAGCAATCTTGTTACCGCTAGACGTCAACAGTTGGACGAATGGGTGAATTTGAACCTGGCCCTTGGAGGCGACTGGGACTCTCCTTGAAACGTCCCATTTTACCCGATTGCTCTTCCTACCGAGACGCGATTTCTTTGGTCGACTGGATTGTGACTTCAATCCAGTCAATTTCCAGCTTAAATGGACCGTCCAGGCCATCAGCCAGGATAAAACCTAATCCCGCAATATCTGCAGCCGCCATCGGACCACGGTCTAACCTGCGCCCACGCCAGGAAGCATAAAAGTCTGCAATGGGGAGCTCTACAATCATCCATTGATCGGGTTGGGTCTTAAATTCGCTTTGATAAGCGGCCCAGTCATCAAACGGATACAAACGCAGGCGATATGGGCGCCCGTCGCCTCTCACCCGAATTCTAAACGATGTATATCCTGAAAGATCTCGCCGCAGCGCACTGCTGCGAACCGAGGCAAACCCACCACCGTTGGTGTTCAGCGTTCCGGTGAAAACCAGTCGCTGGTCGTCAATACTAAATTGGCTGGAAGAACGCCCCCCCATGACCGTGTCGTTCACCACCTCCCATCGCAGCTCTTTTGAAGCGCCGTCAAAGTCGACCAGGCGCCATTGATCTGGGGTTTGCGCTGAAGCACTAGAGGAAGAAAGTAATATAGAGGACACCAACAGGCCTGAGGTAATTAAAGCTTTCATGAGCGCTATTTAGCACAAAAGGTAGTGAACAGAGCGTGAAAGCCAAACGGCTAGTAGACGTCCTTCTGATATCGCTTCTGATCTTTTAGCTCGGAGATATATTCTTCCGCGCTTTCTTCATTCATGCCGCCATGCTCCATCAAGACATCAAACAATGCCTGATGTACATCTTTGGCCATATGATTGGCATCGCCACACACGTATAGGTGCGCGCCCATTTCCAACCACCGATACAGCTCGGCGCCCTCCTGACGGATGCGGTCTTGAACATAGATCTTTTCGGCCTGGTCTCGGCTGAAGGCCACGTTGAGCTTTGTCAGTAGTCCCGCTTTCAAAAAGTCCTGTAGTTCAACCTGGTACAAAAAGTCCTGAGTAAAATGGGGATTACCAAAGAACAGCCAATTCTTGCCTGTGGCTTCAGTCACCTCCCGCTCCTGCAAAAAGGCGCGGAATGGTGCAATCCCCGTGCCCGGACCAATCATAATAACTGGAGTGTCAGGATTCTGAGGTAGACGAAAGTTGTCATTAGGTTCTACATACACTCGCAGTCGCGTACCTTCTTCAACTCGGCGATTAAGGTAGCCTGAACATCCACCCAGGTGCTCACGCCCGAAGGCGTCAAATTCAACAGTGGCCACCGTGAGGTGAACTTCGTCCTCTGTTTCTGCCTGGCTGGAGGCAATGGAATAAGATCTTGGTTGTATCTTACGCAGACAATCAACCAACCCTTGCGCCTCAATCTGTTCTGGATAGTCGTGGATTACATCGTAGATTTGTCGATCCGCAATGTATTCGCGCAATTTGGCCTTATCTTCTGTCAACGTCGTTAAAGTGGCATTGCCTGTGGCCGCTGCATACTTCTCCACAAACCCAGGATAGGACAGCGTCAGCTCCAATCGCTCTAACAAGGCATCGCGCAGACTCAGCGTATCTTCACCCAGGGTTATCTCCTGGTCAGGAGCAAGCCCAAGCGCCTCAAGTACTGCATCCACGTCTTTTTCGTCGTTGAGAAAATAGACCCCCAGCGCATCACCCACCCTGTATTGCAGTTCAGAATCCTCTAGCAGAATCTCAATGTGGCGAACATCTTTGATCGAATCACGACCAGTAATTTTCTGCACCGTGGCCACTTCTGCCAGGTATGGATTAGATTTTGTATAAAGGGAAACAGGATCGCTGGTCGTCATCGCAAAACCAGCGGGTGGCGCCGGTTGACCAGCAGCGGTTGCTCCAGCGTTAGCGTCTTTCACCAACGGTTCAAATGCCGTTACTGCACCATTTACCCAATCAGGTGCATATTCGTCATAGTCTATGTCCAGTAAGGCACGCTCAAACAGTACAGAAGCACCAAGCGCGCACAAACGCTCTTCAAAATCGATAGCCGTCTGGCAGAAGAATTCATAGCTGGAGTCGCCTAGCCCAATGACTGCTATCTGAGTGTCGTTAAGCTTGGGCGCCTTCTTTGACGTCAGAAACGCATGGAGTTTTTCAGCACCTTCAGGTGGATCACCCTCTCCGTGGGTAGCGACTACAATGCCGAGGAATTTCTCGTTCTTGAGGTGAGCGGGTTTGTAATCCGCCATGTTGACCAGTTTGGTTTCCAGGCCTTGCGCCTGTGCTTTGGCAGCAAGGGCTTCAGCCACCCCCTTGGCGTTGTTGGTTTCGGTACCGTAGAGAATGGTAAACGGCACCACCTCGGCAATGGACGGGGGTTGCAGCGTGATAGGACCCGCTGCGTTGGCACTGGCCGCCATATAGCCACTCACCCAGGCCTGCTGCAGCGGGGTGAGGCTGCCAATCAGGTGCTGTACTTGTTGCATCTGATCAGGGGTCAAAGGACTACCGCCCAGAGGTAGCTGATTCAGAGAGTCGCCTTCGTTCTGCAAAGTACTCTGCACTCCAGGGGCTAACTTGTCCGGGTGAGTCGGCACAGGTTAGTCCCAAAAATCCGTAACAGAAACGCGGACCTCATCAATGATGCCCTGGCGTATCACAAAGTCGCCAAAATCCTCGCCGTCTGATCGCTCCGCCGCCCAGCGGCCAATCAGCTCATCAAGCTCAGCAAGAATGGCTTCCTCACCAATATTTTCCCGGTACATCTTTGGAATACGCGTGCCAACACGATTACCGCCTAAATGCAGGTTATATTTACCGGGTCCCTTCCCGACCAGACCTACTTCGGCCAACATGGCTCGGCCACATCCATTAGGACAACCGATAATACGAAACACAATGCTGTCCTCTGCCAGCCCGTGTTTGGCCAACAGATTTTCTACGTGGCCTACCATGGTTGGTAGGTAGCGCTCGGCTTCGGCCATGGCCAGAGGACAGGTAGGCAGAGAAACACAGGCCATAGACTGCTTTTGTTGCTCAGACGTCTCGTCGTCCAATAGCCCATGCTCGCGAGCAATCTGTTCAATCAGAGCTTTTTGTTCGGTGGGGACCCCGGCAATGATCAGATTTTGATTGGCCGTCATGCGCAAATCGCCCTGATGAATCTCTGCGATCTTTCGCACCCCGGTTTTCAGGGGTTTGTTTGAGTAGTCCAGAATGCGCCCACTCTGGATAAACAGCGTCAGATGATGTTTTCCATCAACCCCTTCTACCCAGCCGAAACGGTCACCTCGAGAGGTGAACTCATAAGGTCTAGACGGCTCAAATTGCACACCCGCACGGCGTTCTACTTCCGCTTTAAAGACGTCCGAGCCCACCCTATCTAAGGTATATTTGGTTTTTGCATTTTTGCGGTTAGACCGGTTACCCCAATCGCGCTGCACAGAAACCACGTGTTCAGCGATGGCCAGAGTATGCTCCAGCGGGATAAATCCAAAATCGTCCGCTTTACGAGGGTACGTGGTTTTGTCGCCGTGAGTCATGGCTAATCCACCACCCACCAGCACGTTAAACCCAACCAGTTCACCCTCATCAGCAATGGCGACAAAGTTTAAATCGTTGGCGTGAACGTCCACTTCGTTGTTTGGTGGAATCGAAACGGTCGTCTTGAACTTTCTAGGCAGGTACTTGGAACCCAGGATCGGTTCTTCCGTTGTGGCTGCTTTCTCACCATCCAACCAGACCTCAATGTAGGCGTTGGTCCGCGGCAAAAGGTGCTCAGAAATTTTCTTGGACCACTCATAGGCCTGCAGGTGCAACCGCGATTCAACCGGATTGGTGGTACACAGTACGTTTCGGTTTACATCACCCGCCGTAGCTATGGAATCGATACCTGTCTCATGCAGCACTTGATGCATGTTCTTTATGTCGCGCTTCAATACGCCATGGAACTGGAATGTCTGGCGTGTGGTCAGACGGATCGAACCGTACATGGTGTACTCTTGTGCAAAGCGGTCGATGGTCAGCCACTGCTCGGGTTGGATGATACCTCCGGGCATCCGCGCCCGAAGCATGACGTTGTGCAGAGGTTCCAGTTTTTGAGCGGTACGCTCGGCGCGGATGTCACGATCATCCTGCTGATACATGCCATGGAAGCGAATCAGCTGAAAATTGTCGGAAGTAAACCCACCCGTAATTGGATCAAAAAGATCTTCTGTGATTGTCCCGCGCAGGAAATCACTGTCTCCTTTAATACGCTCGTTATCCGAAGGGGGACCTAAATCGCCATCCGGAGGGAGTACCTGTGGTTCTTCGACGGTTGCCATGATGGCCTCTAGGCGGGCGCCTTCGTTTTGCGCAGGTAGGGCAGTACCGCTTCAAACTCGCCAAACTTTTCTTTGGCTTCATCATCACTGACGCTGGGTGGGATAATGACATCCTCACCAACCTGCCAGTTCACCGGCGTTGCAACACCCTTGGCAGCCACTTGTAAACCGTCAAGCGCACGCACAATCTCAGCAAAGTTGCGCCCCACGGTCATGGGGTAGGTCATGCTGAGCTTTAGCTGTTTATCGGGACCGATAATGAATACGGAGCGCACCGTCGCGCTATCCGCCGGTGTTCTGCCGTCAGGCAAATAGGCTTCTGCTGGCAGCATATCGAAGAGCTTGGACACTTCCAGGCCTTCGTCGGCGATGATAGGGAAGCCTACATCAGCCCCGGCAACCTGTTCGATATCTCCTTTCCACTTTTTGTGATCCTCCACCCCATCGACAGAAACCCCAATAACCTTGGTATTGCGTTTGGACCACTCATCCGCAAGCTGCGCCACCGCGCCAAATTCTGTGGTGCACACAGGGGTGAAATCTTTCGGATGGCTGAATAGGATGGCCCAGCTGTCGCCGATCCAGTCGTGGAAATCAATGGACCCCTGATCGGTGTCTGCGGTGAAATTTGGCACTGTGTCGTTGATGCGCAGCGACATATCGTGTTCTCCAGATGTTGTTAGTAAAAGTGTCAGCAGCTCTGGCCGATGGGCTGCTTTTTGCTCAAAGCCCTAATAAAGGGTGGCGAATTTTAGGCGTTCGCCCGCGTTTACACCAATAATCTTTTACTTATTACGTTATAGCCCCAGGTTTGGACAATTTGATATAAAAAAATATCCCAACCAATTCTTTGGTTATATGGGGTCAATTTTCCAGAAATTCAACAATTTGTTCATCCAAAGCCAGGGCCTGATCACGCCAGGCTTTTGCCATAAACAAACCATCACCCTGATCCCAGATGACCATGGTGATGATCGAGATAAACTCGGGGTCCTGCAAAATTTGTTGTGGTCTTTCGGGAATGGTATCAGCATCAAGCCCTTACCATCGGGGACATAAATTTCCCCGGTAGCGTTACCCCATTCTTACGCGGTTTTCCGCAAGCTCAATCTGGAAGGCCTGCAACAGCGCCCGTGCTTCCTGCTCTTCTTCCCGTTCGCTCCACCAGGCATCAATGGCAAAAGCCAACAATATGCTGGCTACCAGGATTGCACCCTGAAGCACGCTGCGAACAATATGCTGGTCGAACATCGAAAGTTAACGGCCTGGTTTGGGGTTCTAGGGCGTGTAGGCTGCCGCGTCCTCCAGCACCCGTTGCACAGATTCGCGTTGCTCAATCTTTTCAAACCAAGTCTGTGCGCCCAGCGCATCTAAAAGATCGATCTCCGCATGTATGCGCGCAGAGTGGCGAGCATAGACCAGCATGAAATAACCAAAAATATCGGCATAGGTAAATGAATCACCAAACACCCAAGGATCGAAAGAGGTCAATTTAGGTATCGCATCAACGGCTTGAGTCAGCCCCTTAACCACATCCGCTTTCTCGTGCTGGGACGTTTCTTCACCCCGCAACACCCCATACCCTCTGCGTGCCACCCACTCTACATAAAGTTCCAGCGCTTTGTTCACTTCGTTGAATTTTGCGCGCAAAAACGGATCCGTTGGACGTAGGGGCACCTGGGGATAGACATCTTCCAGATAGTCCAATATCGAAGCGGTCTCTGTCAGAGCGCCATGCTCTGTCACCAGGCACGGCACCTTTGCCATGGGACTCAAAGACAGATATTCGGGCGTTGGGGGCACTGGTTCTTTAACCTCTTCAAATTCCAGACCTTTTTCGATCAACACTGTTTTCACCGCATTGTAATAGTTACTTCGGGTACGTCCGTGCAATGTGAGCATGGTTTTTACTCCTTTAATAGTGTCGTGTGACGTGAATCTATTCGTATAACTTTGTTTGCGTTGTCAGTATTTATCTCAGGAAGCGCCTGCATGCAGTTGCGCCTGAATCTCTTGAACTCTGCTTCGATCCAATCGATAGCCTCTGAAACAAAGTGCGCCCGGCAATGCTAACAAAGCGATCACAGGTCCAGCGATCACAGCTAACTGAATCAGCGTATCCGAGGGAATATCTGCAGCTGTCCTTACATTCTCGCCAACTGGCCAATCGATCCACTCCAGCACAAACCCGGCAATCAGATTCCCCAAGCCGGCGGAACACTTATTTGCAAAAGCAGATGCTCCAAAGAAAACGCCCTCCTGACGCAGGCCTGTATCCAATTCATTTTCATCCGCGATGTCAGCCATCACGGTCCCAATACCGACAACCACCTGACCAACACCCAAGCCACCTAGTGCGCTGAACACGCCCATAAAGATCGCTGCACTCCAGGTCCCCCCTTCTGGAGCCATCCCAGCCAAGAACAGCAAAACCGGAATGGAGTGAATGATCATCCAATAGATCGCAGCCACTATCATCGCGTTGCGCTTATCAAGCCAGGCGTAGTAGATCTTTGAAAAGGGATACCCGAACATGGAGCCGATGGGGCCCAACAAAAGTACAAAAAGAATCTGGGCGTTGTCTAACTCCCAGAAGAACGTATAAACGTAGATGCCCACGACACCGGCCATCGCCCAGGCAGCAATCACCAAAATGAACCCAAACATGATCCAGCGGAAGGAGACGTTTTGCATAGCTTGGTAGGTTTCCGACAACACGTCACGCACGGTTACGCGCTGCTCACCCTCAAGCTGGGCAGGTTTGGGCATGTGAGGTACCCGTTTACGTGTACCCCAACCCGTCCAGAAGATTGTTACCGCCATCACGACCCCGAGCCAGATCGCCATTGAGGGATAAACATCGGGATTTAGTTGACCGTTTGCATACTCGGGTGTAGGCAGGAAAAAATAGCCAAAACCAATGGCATAAGTTGCCATAAATCCAACCGCACCAAAGAAATGCCGCATGGCGACTAACACCGTACGTTCGTCATAGTCTTCGGAAAGCTCTGCACCTAACGCCATATGCGGCACGTGGTACAAAGTCATGGACGCCCGGGTCAATACGGTAAACACGGCCATCCAGGCGAACAATCCACCTTCGCCCACGCTGTCAATGGAGACTAAAGGCGCAAACAGAAAGCCGAAACTGATCGCCAGCGGAAGCGCCGAGGCATACATGAACGGATGCCGACGCCCCATAGGACTGCGCCAACGGTCCGAAACACTGCCGGCAATGGGGTCGGTTATCGCGTCAAAAACCAGCGCAATAAAAATCGCCAGGCCTGCCAGATCACCCGACAATCCGAGCACTTGGTTGTAATAAAATAGAAGATAAGTACCAAAAGCACAGGTTTTTACACCTTCGGCGATCTGACCGATGCCAAAAGAAAGCTTGGTGCTGAAGTTTAAGTCCGGGGCTGATCCGGTTAGATCTGAGTTGCTCATCCCATCGAGGCTACAGCAGGCTGCCAGGACGGATCAAGCAAAATGGCTAGCTGGAGTTTTGAGCTCGGAGGCGTCGACCACCCAGCACCAGACTCAGAGCGATCAGTATCAACAAGAAATAGAGCCAGATCGAGGCGGGTCCAGTCGACACCGCTTCGGCCCTTTCCGCAGAGGAGTTGTGCTTTGGCAGGGATAACTCCTCCTGATCCGCATCCAGCTCGACCGGATCAATCCCATCTTCGAGCATGGCGTTCCGCCGACGAATCCGTTCCTCATTGGCTTCAGCGAAGGCTTCATCTTGTCGGGCCGCCTGTTGGATATCGCGCTGCATGCGAGATTCAGTTTCTCGTTCAAATTCGTCGAGCAGCTGTTGATCAAAGCCGCTTTCTGCAGCGGTTTCTAACAAGTACTCAAGCAAGCGCGGGTTTCCGCAGGTAATCTCTGAACAGGTAAATCCATTTCGGATAACGCTATCCAAAAATTCTTTCGCCAGCGCTTGCCGGACTTGTTCCGTCGCATCCCAATAACCTTTTCTCGTAACTTCCAACATTCGGGCTGTCATGTCCTGGTAGGCAGATGGGGAATGCTCATCAAAAAAGGACCGCAGCTCTAACCCATGACGGTCTTGAACATAGGTGCTAAAGACCTCGTTCCAATCTCGATCTTCAACGGTATCCGTCACCGTTGCATCCCAACCCCACAAGTATTCAACAAAGGCCCGCATTTCGCCGGCCCCGGCGTAACCTTCAGACTGCATACCTTGTATCCAGTTGGGATTAAAGTACCGAGTGCGCATCTCGGTCCCCAGGAATTCATCTATTCCGGTCATGCGGGGGCTTGAAGGATTACGAGTATTGGTCACCACCAGCGATGGCGCTTGACCATCCAGAGTTTTAACCGCGTTGGCGAGCCCACCCGCATACATATAAAAATCATCGTTATCCAGCCCACCATAAAGCATAGTCGAGCTGGAGTGCACGACCTTGTCAGTACCAGAGAGCGTCAGGCGAAAGACATCTTCCATGGGCTCACCCCAGAATCCATTGCCATAGCCGTGACCCATTTTCCTGAGATAGTCGTGGGCCAGACTCACATCGCTATCCCAAGTACCGCTCGCCTCGGTGATGCGAGAAACATTCAGGTTGTAGCTGCCCGGTGCTTCATCAAAAATTCGGACGCCAGCATGCCGGGCCGCCAGTTCGGGGGTATAGCCAAACTCAATCAAAGACTGCCGCACATCAAGGTAGTTCTGGCGCACCTGATTATCAGGTTCGTCCAGCGCCTTAACCAGCTGCACCGCCTTGTCCATCAAGTTTGTTACGTTGTGGAACATACCTTCCGCAGCGCTGGCGATAACAATGTCAACGCGCGGGCGATCCAGTTCAGCGCGCGGGATAATCTCAACGTCGACAACCTTGTCACGATCGTTCCAGATCGGTTTAGCCCCCAGAAGATAAAATATTTGCGATTCCACGATGCCCTCGTGGCGAATGGTTTCATCGCCCCAGATCACAAAAGATACTTTGTTTGGGTAACCGTCGTTGGTCTCACGGTGTTCTTCCAGCAGTTGTTTCGCCAGCTGTTCGCCCAAACGCCAGGCCGCCTTGGTCGGCACTTTATCTGGATCAATACCAAAGAAATTCTTACCGGTGGGATACGCATCCGGATTACGGATCGGCTCTCCACCCGTACCACCGGGAATATAGCCACCCTCCAGAGCATGGGTCAGACGAGTGAGCTCTAATTCCGCGGACTGGACAATGTTCTCTTCCAACTCGGCTTGGAGTTTGTCGGATGCGGCACCGATCAGCGAGCGGTCCACAGCCGCGATGGCCTGGGCTGTCGTGCGACGCGCCACCTCAGACGGCAACCTTCCAATGGCGTGCAAGCCATAGGGGATGTTTTCGGCTTTCAGATGTGCGATATAGTCTTCAAGCGTATGGATCACATCGTGATCAATCCGCCGAGGGTACCTGCTGTTACGGGCATCATGGAAATGCGCTTCGGTCCCAGCATCCTGTTTCTCACCCGGATGATCGTCGAACCCTTCTGTGGTAGCACCCGTCGTCAGGTTGAGATTCAGATCTGCATTTAGTCCCAGGGTTTCAATCAAGTGGTAGATGTCTCTGGCGTATTCGTTGGCCAGCTGCGGATTCTTGCGCAAGTTCTGGTGATAGCTGGAAATCCGTTCGGAGAGCTCCGCCACCTCTGCATAAAGCCCACCCTGCACAAATGGTGGCACCATGTGGTCGATGAGTGTCGCCGCACTGCGTCTTCGCGCAATCAAACCTTCACCAACCACGTCAACGTTATAGGGATAAATATGCGGTAGGTCGGATATTAATGCCTCAGGCGCATCCGAATCTGACAAACCCGTATCCTTCCCATCCAACCACTCCAAGGTGCCATGCGTGCCCAGATGCAATACTGCATCTGCTTTGAACTCGTGCTTTGCCCACAAGTAGGTTGCAACATACTGATGGTGGGGGGCCAGATCGGCAGCATGGTATAGCTGTTCATCATCCTCGCCCCAACCCCGTATCGGCTGAGGAAAAACAAGCACGTTGCCAAATCGAATACCCGGAATCAGCAATGCCCCCGAGTCGGGATTTACCATCAGTCGATTGTTGGCAACATCTCCCCAATCCGAATCTATTTTTGCCTGAAGTTTTGGATCCATTTCCGAAAACCAAGCCCGATAAGACGCCAGTGAAACCTCTGGCATTTTGTGTGCCCGCACAAATTCTGCAAGCTCCCCCGGGGCGTATCCTGCGATGTTTCTGGCACTCACAACCAGGGCAGACTGAATAGAATCCGCATCGATGGCGCCT
Source organism: Pseudomonadota bacterium (assembly GCA_039028095.1). Classification (GTDB taxonomy): domain Bacteria; phylum Pseudomonadota; class Gammaproteobacteria; order Pseudomonadales; family Azotimanducaceae; genus UBA4421. Next base: position 24,184 of record JBCCIU010000024.1, on the reverse strand, counting down.
TGACCAACGTTGTAACCCGCAGTGGCAAGATGTTGCAGTATATTGGCAATCGACTCAGCCACATTTAGGTAGCTGGCACTGATGCCCGCGGCACCGGCTGGATAGTTGAAGAATGACAGCGCCAGCTTCTTTTGTGCGTTCGGCTTCGCAGCAAGTTGGGCAAGACCCAGGGCGCGAGCAACCGCGCGTTCAACCTGCGCCGGGATTGGTGTTTGTCGCACCACATCCGCACCCGTGGTCAACGAACGTGAGACTTCTCTGCTGCCCACCACGGTTGGGGCGATCAATCCAGCAAGTTCTGGTGAGGCTACCTGGAAGGTGCCTTCAAATAGTGAAAGCCCCGTCTCTGAGTTTTCCCACTCCTCTGCGCTTCGGCCATATAGCGTAATGAGATTGATGATTGGAACATCCAATGAGCCCAACACGTTGCTCATGTCAGGCTGCGCAAATCGAAACAGGGAAGCCAACATGACATCTGCACGAGCATCTCCTGCTTCATCAATCAGATACTCTCGTGATGCGAGGTGTGCGGGATACCCAAAAAAGGGTATGGCAATGGCACCTGAGCGCTCAATCTCAGCAATCAAAGCATCCACGATCGCCAATTCGTTACCGTAATAATTGGCTCGATAAAACCCTATGGCAATCCGCGGCGCACCCTGCTTAATCTTGCCGTTCGCCTTGCGCCAGGCATCAAATTCAGTCCAGCTTGGAAACACGTTGCCACCACCCGGACCGCTGTAGTAGTACCCCCCGGCTAGGGCTGCTTGCGGAGCAGGCAGTTCCAAACCATCCGCATCCAACCCCCCAATTTGCACCGCAAGTGCCGCAAGGCCCGTGTGGTTGTCCAGGCCCGAGGCGGCCCAATACGCCCTGGCCTTGGCATCCCAGAAAACGCCTTGCTCGGCGTACTGATCATCGGACTGAAACCCTTGGCCAACACCAATCACACGGCCCCGACGATTCACCAGCGCTAACAGATTTACCGCATGGCGCTCATTGAACCTGGCTAACATCTGTTCATTCATCACATCGTAAACCAGGGTATCGACGGACATCAGATCTTCAGCCACCACGGTATCAAAAGTCGATTCGGACAAAATCACCAGACGCACCCGCTCACGCAGTTCGGGGAAACGCTCAAACAATCGCTCATAGGCAGCTACAGTCACCGGAATTTGGCCATCAGAGAATAGATAGCCAATGTGTACTTCACCGTCATCCGCATTTGCCAAGGCACAAACGACACATGCCGAACAAAATGTAAGGATCACAAGTTGGTGAAGAATGGACTTCAAGTTCCTGCAAAGACGACTGGGATCTCTCGATGTTATCATTGATCGGATGACCAGGGCGTAAATCGCCCAATCACTGGGGGGTGTCCGGGAAATCAGTGTAAATCTGGTACTGGCCTCGCATCGGTAATTTGATCCCAACAGGTAAGGCGGCATACGAGCCACCGTGTTCCAAGGAGCATGGGAAGGCTACCGCTGACGAGCATTTTCGAGCGCTCAGATCATTAAGTCCGAAGACCGTCCCGCCGGTGAATTTATCAATTTCGCGCTCGAGGACCAGCGTCGACATTCAGGAGTTAACTAATGAAATCCAAATGTAAACTAGCACTGATCCTGCTTGCAGCATATTTGCCCCTTAATATTACCTACGCAGAACAAGACCAGGCCGACATAGAAGACATGGTCGTAGTGGGCTCGCGTGTTCCCACCGCCGATTACAAGGTCGGTCGCGTCGTAACGGTGTTGGATGAACAACAGATTCAGGACATCGGCTACAGCTCCGGCGCTGATCTCTTCCGCTTTGTACCTGGTGTTGCAGTCAGCCGGACAGGAGGATACGGAGGCCTTACCCAATTGCGCTTACGCGGATCAGAAGCAAACCACGTTTTGGTGCTGATCGATGGAATCGACGTAACCGCAGCCGGTTCGGGCGAATTCGATTTTTCATCATTGCTATCGAGCGACATCGAGCGCATTGAGGTACTACGCGGCCCACAAAGTGGTTTATATGGTTCCAACGCGCTGGCGGGCGTGATCAGCATTCATACCAAAGCCCCCCGGGAAGGCTTTGCTGCGGACATCAACTTAGAAGCAGGCAGCGATGATACACAGCTAGGTGGCTTCTCGATCAGCGGCGGCAATGAAGTTTTGCAAGGTCGCCTGAATTTCACCCAGCGCAAATCCGAATTTGACCTTAGCACCGACGATACTCTGGGTGGCGAAGATGATGAAGACGACAACCAGACCATTAGCGCCCAGCTACGGGCAGTGATTAACGAAGCGTTGGACGTAAGCTTTTATGGCCGCATCGCGGACAAAGAAACAGATACCGATGGCTTCGATTTTTCCGGAGGACCCCTGCAAGGTCTCGCCGTCGATAACAACAGCTTCAGCAACACAGAAGATCAAACGCTAGGCTTGGTTGCAAACCTGCGCTTGGCGGACGGTCGTTCAATCAGTCGATTTTCCATCGAAAAAACCGAGACAGAGTTAGACGGTGGCACATTCGGAAGCGACGCTGAGCGAGACCAAATCCGCTTTGATACCACCTGGCAATGGACTGAAAGCGGATCGTCCATCCACCGCACAACTTTCTTTATCCAGCACGAGGAAGAGTCATTCCGCAATCCATTCCCATTCGATCCAAGCCAGGCCCCAACCCAGGAACGCGATCTGCTGGGTTACGGTCTGGAGCACCGCATCGAGCTGAATGAACAGACATTCATCAACGGTACCGTGCGCCAGGACGACAATGATGATTTCGAAGACGAGACCACCTATTCCATAGACATTGCCTATCTGTTAAACGAGGGGAATACGCGTCTCCACGCCAGCTACGGTCGCGGCGTCACCAATCCAACTTTCTTTGAGCAGTTTGGGTTTGTGCCCGGCACCTTTGTGGGGAACCCCAACCTCACCCCTGAAAAGTCGACCGGTTGGGACTTAGGCGTTGAACAGCAATTTGCCGATGGCGCCCTGACTATGGACCTCACCTACTTTGACGCGGACCTGGAAGATGAGATCCAAAGCGTTTTTCCATCGGTGGCCAATGCAGCCGGCGAAAGTGAGCGATCTGGTGTGGAACTATCAGCAATCTATCGACCGGGTGACAATACCTATCTCACAGCAGACTACACCTACACTGACGCAGACGAACCAGGCGGCGAGGAAGTGCGCCGACCCAAGCACAAAGCAAGTCTTAGCGCTGCCCAAAGCCTGATGGACAATCGCCTACGCGTGACTGGGAGCATCGTCTATAACGGAGAACAATTGGACAACGACTTTCGAAATTTCTTCACCAACGGATTTGTAGCTGAGCGAACAGAACTGGACAGCTACACTCTTGTTAACGTGAGCGCCACCTACAGTCTGACGGATGACATTGAAGTCTATGTGCGTGTAGAGAACTTGTTTGATGAAGAGTATGAAGACGTCATCAGCTATGCAGCACCAGGCCGGTCTGTGTTTGGCGGGGTGCGTTTTCGCTTGGGTAATAACGAATAATCAGGCGACCCAGGAGTAAAAGCTGACCGCCCCACCCCTGACTTCAGGCTGACGCGGTCAGCTTATCCTTATCGTTCGAAATGTCATTGGCAAAGAGACGCAAATAGGTATTTCCTTCTGCGCGCACATCAAAACAGGCAACATCTCGAGTCCCAAAAGCCGCACCTAACCCTCTGGATTCCAGATGCCGGGTTTCGCCACTCAAGTCATTGACCTCAAACATCAGGTCAAAAACGCCTTGCCCGCGATTCATCAGCGGTTCCCAGCAATAGCTCGTTTCACCTACGGGTTGGCAAAACTCAAAGACTAGCGGACCCACTTGCACAGACTGTCGATACACACCCAATTCGGCGTTTGTGGTCAAGTTATCGATGGCGTCGAAACCAAGTGCATGATAAAAATCTACCGCCTCAGCCACATCGCTAACCGCAATTCCAACACCCATAAACCGCCACGAATTCACTAACGGATGCGACTCGTTGTTCGCTTTCCACGCTTTTTCCCATGCGGAAGCTGACGGTCGCAGGGAGATCATCAAATCACCATACTTACGGCTATCCAAGTAGTTTTCGACAGTGCGACCATTGACAGTTGCGTTGAACATAATATCACAGCCCCTACCCACCAGAATTTGCGTGTCCTCTTCGACAGTCGCCGAATTGAAACAAATGTGGTTGATCCCGGCGCCTTTCTTCTCCAGGTATTCGCTCAGAAAAATTCCCGGCCCTGGACGCATGGGAAAGCACTCGAGCTGACAATCTCCAATCTGGCATTCACCGTCTTTGAAGTTGTGCGCACCACCCGTTCGGTAGGTGTTGGTCACGGGATCTCCGTCGAGCGTCCGATAAAACATTAATGAACCCTCGCCATCTTCGTGAGGCAAAAGTGGCTGGGGTCCAACGCTTACCCCGATACCCAAGGACTGATAGTGCTGCAACACGGCGTTGCGATTACCCACGGTCATACCTACATGGTTCAATACCCAGTCTCGACCTAAAGTCATTGTCTTGTCCCCACTTTGTTTCTCAATGATTTCAGGCCATATAACCGCCGTCCACACACAACACATGACCCGTCACGTAACTGGAGGCATCAGAGGCTAAAAATACTGCGGCGTTGGCCATCTCTTCAAAAGTAGCAACCCGTCCGAGTGGCAAATTTTCCGGACCTGTGGACCAGGCTTCGAATTTCTGCAGCTCGCTGGGCGCTGGCGGTGGGGGCGGAGGTTCTTTGGGTGCACGTTCGGGGTTCTCGCGGTAGAAATCTCCCGCTGGATGTTGTTCCCACTCAACCAGTGAAGGCGCTAAAGCGTTTACTCGCACGTTATAAGGACCCAGATATCTGCAGTATTGACGCGTCATCATTGCGATACCGGCTTTGACGATTGCATAGTTCCCCATTCCCTTATCAGCATGCGCCTTTAGACCTCCCCGGGAGGAGAGGTTGATAATGCTGCCGCTTTTTTGCGCTTGCATGATCGGCGCTACGGCTTGATGCATCAACCAGTAGCCTTTTAGATTAACATCTGTCAGCCGGTCCCATCCGTCTTCGTCCAGATCGGGCAGAGACTTCCGGTGATACATCACAGCCACATTCATCAGAATGTCCAACCCACCCAATGTCTCGCAGACCTTGGCCACCAAATCGTCCACGCTTGCCTTGGATGATATGTCTACCTGCACGGCTAGGCCGCGGCGGCCCATTGCCGAGATTTCGTCTGCCACTGCCTGAAGACGACCATCGTCAATGTTCAGATCAGCAACCGCAACGTCTGCCCCGGCTTCAGCTAAACCCAAGGCGAACCCTTTCCCCATATTGCGTCGCCCACCAACAACAAGGGCTTTCTTTCCGTCCAGCGAAAACTGATTCAGGCTCACAACCTCTCCTTTGTGTGCATAGTCAATTCCGCTAGTCTAAAGCCTCGGAACCCGCCAAGACCAGCACCTCCCAGATGCGGATAGAAGACGCAAGACAGAAGTTGATGAATAATATATCGTCGAGACCAGGGGGAGGTAGATGATGAAACATGATGTGGTAATCCGAGGGGGGCATGTCGTTGACGGTCTGCTCAATCCCGGATTTGAGGGTGATATCGCAATCAACGGCGACACCATCACCGAACTGGGCACAGTCAACGGGCAAGGCAGGCTGGAAATTGACGCCCGTGGCGCCGTTGTCTCTCCAGGGTTCATCGATTTACATACCCATATGGATGCCCAGATCGGCTGGGACCCAGCCATGACCCCAGCATCTTGGCACGGCATTACGTCAGTGCTCATGGGCAATTGTGGGGTCACTTTTGCGCCAGTACGACCTGCGGACAAAGAACTGTTGGCAGGCATGATGGAGTCTGTGGAAGACATCCCACGACAAGCAATCATTGACGGCCTGCCCTGGGATTGGAGCAGCTATGGTGAGTATCTGGACTCAATCGAACGATTGAATCCCACGCTAAACGTTGCAGGCTTAGTTGGTCATGCTGCGACACGTTTTTACGTGATGGGTGATCGCGCCGTTGAAGAAGACCCAACGGCTGAAGAAATTGAACAGATCGCAAAGTTAGCCGGGCAGTCGGTGCGTGATGGTGCGGTTGGCTTTTCTGTTAACCGTTTGCAAGCGCACCGCCTGCCGGATGGACGCTGTATTCCGGGAACGTTCGCGAAAGATCAAGAATTGGAAGCGATCGCGAGGGAAGTCGGTAGCGCCGGCGGAATTTTACAAAGCGTGATAGAAGCACACCCGCTGGAGGAAGAGATGCGGGTTATGCGCCTGCAGTTGGAGGCTGCTGGTACACATATGTTATTCAGCGCACCCTGGTTGCCTGGCCAGAACGGCGCGAGCGCCTATCAACCCGCAATCGATGCAATGCGCAAAGACGGGCTCAACGTCACTGGCACCACGCAACCCAGGTCCGCAGGTTTCCTCTCCGGGCTTAGTACTCACATCTTGTATGGATTGCGATTCAGAACCGAAGCATGGCGGACCTTACAACAAACCAACGTGCCGGAACGTTTAGCTCTGTTGCAGGACCGCGCATTTCGTGAACGTCTCATCGAAGAAGGGAAAACGAAAGTAACAGCAGATCATATCGGTCAGACCCTGTCTTCCTCGAAATACGGATTGCCTGGCAGAAAAACATTCTGGATGGGGGCTGAACCAAGACCCGTTTACACACAGACAGACGATCTGTGTCTGACGGAGTTGGCCGCAGCTGCGGGCGAACACCCGGTGGAAACCTGGATCCGCTTGCAGCTTGAGTCCAACGGAGAGGGACTGTTCCATCTTCGCTTTGTCAACGAAGATCTAACTGTGTTACCTGACTACTTAAGCAGCGACTGGATCGTCCCCGGTGTGGGTGATGCCGGCGCTCATGTGAGTCTGGTGATGGATGCTGGTTGGTCTAGCTTTGTTATCGCACATTGGTATCGGGATACAGGCGCATTCTCGCTGGAAGAAACCATCCATATGTTGACCGCCAAACAGAACCGGGTCCTTAACCTATCCGATCGAGGCGCGCTGATTGTCGGCAACAAAGCCGATATTAACGTCATGGATATCAACACGGTTGAAGAACGCCAGCCGAAGCGCGTGACCGATTTCCCGGGTGGGGCACCCAGGCTGATTCAGCGTGGTGTAGGCTATCGCAATACCCTGGTAAACGGCAAAGTAATCCTGGAGCACGACGAACTCACCGGTACAAGCGGCGGCGTCATCTTGCGTAACAACCCCTAGGGTCTGTGGTATTCGGCAATTGTGCCGGTAACCCCGTCCTCAACCAGCGCCTGATATTGGGCGTCGCTTAACCCAAGCTCGCCTTGAAGGACCTCTTTACTATGTTCCCCAACGCAAGGCGACGCGCGCAATGTCAGCTCGTCAGATGCGGAGAAATGCCATGGAGCACCTGGCAGATAGGACGGTCCAGCCTGGGGATGTACCACTTCTTGTATAAACCCAATCTCATGAAGTGGGCTGTTGGGTTGGGCATACAATTCATATAAAGGCATCACCCTGGCGGCCGGTATACCCAACATTGACAGCTCTGCCTCCAGTCCTGATGCGTCTTTGTTGCTACAAAAGGCGGTCAACAGGTCATCCAGTCGTTCTTCATTACCTTTCCGATAATCCGGAGCACGCCAGCGCTCCGTCAGCAAATCGCCACCAACCAGGCCGGCCAAGGCATCCCATTGGGTCGCTGTTTCCACACTCAATGCTAACCATTCCTCACCAGCACAGGGGTAGTGACTATGAGGTGCAAACTGGGGGTGGTAATTACCCAGCGGCTTAGGCACTTGATCCGTCATCCCATACTCGATAAACGCATCGCCGCACATCGTAGTGACAGCCTCCATCATTGAAACATCCACCCGTTGAGGTTCGCCGGTTTGATCGCGATGATGCAGCGCTGCCATAATGCCCACCGCCAACATGTATCCAGACACAGGGTCGGGGTATAGTCCTGCTGTGTTCATACCTTTTTCACCCCGATACCCATGCAGCGACGATAGCCCTGACATCGGTTCAGTACTGGCACCGTTCGCAGGATAGTCGCTATAGGGACCATCAACCCCGTATCCAGAAATCGAGCCCCAGATCATTCCGGGACTCAGTTCATTTAACTTTTCAAGCGTCACCCCCCAACCCGGCATAACCGTGGCGCGGAAGTTATCAATCAACACGTCGAAATTGGGGATCAACTCCCAGAACAGTGCCAAACCTCGCTCGTCTTTTATATTGAGGGTTATTTCGCGCTTGTTGAGATTAACCGAATTGTATAGGCCAGAAGTGTTGAGTGGATGCTGGTCTTTGTCTGGATCGAATACGCCGGGCGGGATATCAGTACGAGTGCGTCTCCAGACATCTGGTCGTTGTAGAGCGCCAATTTGCACAACATCCGCTCCCAGGAGGGAGAATATCTCGCTGCCGAAGGTACCTGACCAGGCTTGCCCAAAACTCAGTACACGAAGTCCTGACAGAGGCGCATGGCGCCCGTCTGTCCAATGAGAAGCCGGTTTTGTAGAGCTTGTCGAAAAGTTCTTGACCGCCTTCTCAACTAGGGGCGGAGCCGCACGGTTGAGCTGCCAAGGCGAGGGAGACACCTTGGCTGGCGCACCAGGGACCTTTATCATCTTGCCTGCTACCTCAAGTTCCTTCAGATATTCTCGGGCGGCATATTGGGGATCCTTTACTAGATCCGCCATGTCCTGAACTACACCCACAACACATCTCAGTTCTGCCAGATGTCTGAATACTTCCCAGCGATCAAGTTTGGGTAACACGACACCCAACGCTTCAACCACTGGCTTCAGATCTCGGCCGTGCCGCCCATAACCCGGTATCAATTCGGGATCATTGGCAATGTCAGGTAAACCTAGAAACTCCAGCGCTTTTGTCCAGTTGCGAAAATCGCCGATGGCCAGATGCATAGAACCATCACCGGCTTTCCACAATGGACCCGGCGTACCCCTCTGGCGCCACCCGGTCGGTCCCCATGCATCCGCCTGGTCGGCATAGATCGACATAATTCCCCAAGGATGCACGGTATGAGCAAACGCTTCCAACTCACTGACATCAACACGCTCAGCTACCGCTGAATCGCCTCTACGCCGCAACGCGGCTGCGGCGGCGATAAACCCTGCTATGCCACCCACATACCCGCTTTGATACCTTGGCATCTGCAAGGGGGGTTCATCACGCAACCGATTGCAATAAGACCAGCCCGAACGGGCGCTGATCGTCAGATTATTTCCAGGAAATTGACTGAAATCGCCCCGGTTGCCATGCGCCGTAATCACGAGCAGTAGGCTATGAGGGGCGAGTAGTGGTTCCACTCGGGACGCGGTATCCAGATCGGAAACTACCACCAGATCTGAGTTTTTGATGGGCTGAATGAGCGTGTCCAAGTCCTCATAGGCAAGGCTTTGCTTGTTCCAATTGGCGTAGGCGTGAATTGAACTGACACCTTCCACTTGCGGAACTTCGGCGCGCAAATTGTGCCCCTCGCCCTCTTCGGGGAGCAGCACATGAGCACCAAAGTCCGCGAACAGTCGAGCGGCAAATGCGCCAGACAGACGGTTCGACATGTCCAGGACATTGAGTCCTTGAAAAGGCGTCTTCTCCGGCATCACAGGACCACTACGTGATCAAGCCAGTCCTCGTTAGACATCTGCCAGTCGAACTAACATTTTTCCTTCGTTTGCACCCGAAAATAGTCCAATGAAAGCCTCCGGCGCAGCCTCTATACCTTCAAATATCGTCTCGTGATATTTGAGGTCCCCTGACTTGATCCATCCGCTCATATCCTGACGAAACTGCGCCTGCATATCGCCGAACGCTGAAACAACAAAACCACTCATGGTCACAAACTTATAAATCGTTTCGGTCAAGTTTCGAGGACCTGGCGTCATGGTTTCGCCGTCGTTGTAGTGGGCGATCATGCCGCATATTGGAATCCGCCCGTAAGGCCGCATATGGGTGAGTGCCGCTTCCAACTGCGGTCCGCCAACATTTTCGAAATAGATGTCCAAGCCCTTCGGGGCACCCGCTCGCAACTCTTCAAGTATATTCGACTCTTTGTAGTTAAACCCATGGCTGAAACCAAAGTCATCTTTTAGCATCGCCACCTTGGCTGCAGAACCCGCACTACCGACCACATGCTCGCTGCCCTTGATACGGGCGATCTGACCCACAACGCTCCCAACAGCACCGGAAGCCGCAGAGACAAACACACTTTCACCATCTTTGTATTGACCGGTCCGTAACAAACCACCATACGCCGTTAAACCTGGCATGCCCATTACCCCAAGATAGGCTTGTAAGGGCGCCAAGTCTGGATCCACCTTCTGACAAGCCTTGCCAGAAAGGGTGGCGTAGGCTCGCCATCCCAGACCATGGCTAACAAAATCTCCCGCTGCCAACCCATCGAAGCTGGATTCTAATACCCGACCGATGGCACCCCCTTCCAAGTTATCACCCGGCCCCCAGGCTTCGCGCATCCGACCACGCATATAGGGATCCACCGACATGAAGATGTTTTCCAACAACACCTCGCCATCACCCGGTGATTGCACTTCCACTTCGACCATCTCAAAATCTGATTGCTTCGGTAAGCCATCCGGACGGCTCTTCAATCTGAATTGTTGTGATTTCATTACTTCCCCCTGTGATAAAAACAAAATTATGTGGCAAAACGCTCCCTCTTGCGAGACCAGAGTCGTATAGACTAGCGTTTGGATCCGCAGGTTGACGAGACAGCAACGTGCAAAGCAGCCCAAAAGCCTATCACAGAGCAAGCGAACGTCAGGGACCCTTGGGCATCCTGTCAAAACTCCTCTACGCCTGGGGAGAAATGCCGGGCAGTCACATGAATTTCGCGATCGGTGGATTCCTATTGTTGTACTACAACCAGATTCTGGGCGTGGCAGCAACTACGGTATCGCTGGCAATGGGTGTTGCGCTTTTCCTCGATGCCATATCAGATCCTGTGATTGGCGCTTATTCGGATCAATTCAGATCCCGCCTGGGTCGCAGACATCCTTTTATGTATGCCGCCTCCATTCCACTGGGCATTTTCATTTGCCTACTTTTCACACCTCCAGCAGGACTTGATGATATCGGTCTGGTGATATGGATGTTCTGTTTCTTGATTCTCACCCGGCTAACGTTCACTGTCTTCAGTGTCCCGTGGAGCGCTTTGTTGCCAGAACTAGCCGTAGAATACAACGATCGTACGTCCCTGGCAGCCTATCGGCAGCTTATATCCAGCATCTTTGGCGGACTGTTTGGCATGCTCGTCTTTCAACTGGTGTTTCCCGGCACAGCTGATCAACCTCAGGGGCAACTCAATCCTGACAACTACCACGGCTTTGGTTTATTGATTGGAGGGTTGATAACCCTCTGGTGTCTGGTGTCCACCCACTTCACCCGCCGGGAAATTCCTTTTTTGCTACAACCCGTTTCAGATGATCGAGCTACCATTCGCCAAATGTATCGAGAGGTCATTACGGCTTTGCAGAACCGTAACTACCAGATACTGCTGGGTACGATGCTGTTCTTTTTTGCCATCATTTCCACACTCTCAGTGTTCGATATGTTGATAAACACCTACTTCTGGCGCTTAACAGGCGAACAATTAAGCATCCTGGCGCTGGTGGCCATCGTTGGTCCGGTAACGGCATTTTTCATAGCACCAATCATCCAACCACACTTCCAAAAACACCATATCGTATGTGCCAATTTGATACTGCAAATGCTGATAAGTCTGGTGGGCGTGGCTGCACGATTAAGTGGATATTTCCCCGACAACGATAGTCCATTGTTTCTTCCCCTGTTGGCAGCATTAACCGCGCTGTCGGCGTTTGTGATGACAATGGGCGCAATCGCCACATTTTCGATGTTTGCGGATCTGGTGGATGAACAGGAATACCGTGTTGGTTATCGCCAGGAAGGCGTGTTCGCCTCCGGAATCGCGCTGGCCACCAAAGCCATCGGTAGCTTTGGCGTGCTGATCGGTGGTGTGCTACTAGACACATTTGTGGGTTTGGAGCCAGGCCACGCGAACGAACAAATCTCGGAAGAGGTGATCTTCCGACTAGCGATTACAGACGCAGTAATCGTCAATTCACTTATTTTAATACCGGCAATATTGATCAGTCGCTATACCTTGAGCTCAACGCGTATTGCGGAGATACAGCAGGAACTAGCAGCCAAGCGGACTTCCCAATGACCAGCTCCTAATTGACCGATTGCTTTACCCGTCCGACAACCTCCTTTTCGGATTGCAACACTTCGACAGAACCGATCTACTAATCAGCTAGCGTCTACTAGACCCAAACTACCGAAGCTACCAAACTCGATCGATTTTTTACCTGAGCACACCAGACCGTGAATCAAAACGTTAAACAAACAACACAATCGTCCGATCTGGCCTCGCCTCGCTATCGCAATTTTGTACTCGCGATGCTGGTCGTCGTGTATGTGTTCAACTTCCTGGATCGACAAATCGTCACCATCTTGGCAGAACCAATAAAGCTTGATCTGGGTTTAAACGATACCCAGATCGGGTTGATGACTGGGCTGGCCTTTGCAATTTTCTATACGGTTTTGGGGATCCCTATCGCCCGACTGGCGGATCGCGCCAATCGCGTTACTATCATCTCGGTGGCGCTTACCATCTGGAGCGGTATGACTGTTTTGTGCGGTTACGCTCAGAACTTTACCCAAATGCTGCTGGCTCGTATTGGTGTAGGTGTAGGAGAGGCGGGCTGTTCACCACCTGCACATTCCTTAATCGCAGACTACTACCCTCCCGAAAAGCGCGCCTCAGCCCTGTCTATTTATGCACTCGGTATTCCCGTCGGATCGATTCTAGGTTATCTGGCGGGCGGCTGGATTGCAGAATTCTACGGCTGGCGCACGGCTTTCTTGCTGGTCGGTGCACCGGGCGTTCTACTGGCCCTCTTCTTTAAATTCCTGGTCAAAGAACCCATTCGAGGCATGTCCGAGCCGGGCGGTGCAGCTGCAGCGACAGAGCAGCCTCCGTTATTGCGCACCGTTAAAACGTTATTGAGCAACCGCACCATGGTACATCTTGCCATGGGTGGTGCACTGACATCTTTTGTCGGCTACGGATTAGGCCAGTGGTTACCTGCCTATTTTATTCGTCTACATGGCATGGGGTTGGCTGAAACGGCAACCTACTTCGGCTTGGTTATTGGCGTTGCCAGCGCTGTGGGCACTTTTATCGGGGGTACGTTGGCAGACAAGTTGGCGGCGCGAGATCGCCGCTGGTATGCCTGGTTACCGGCCTATGGCGTGTTGTTCGCCTTCCCTTTTTACGTTGTTGGCATGATCATGGAAAACCCGTATGTCGCCATCGCCATCATGGTGGTGCCCAGCGTGCTTAACTCGCTGTGGCTGGGGCCTACCTTCGGCACCATTCAGAATCTTGCCCCAACCAGAATGCGCGCCCTGGCATCGGCGATGTTGTTGTTCATCCTCAATATCATCGGGCTGGGCTTTGGTCCATTCTTAGTAGGTGTGCTCAGCGACTTGCTGGTCCCTCAGTTTGGCGGTGAATCTTTACGTTATGCAATCTTAATCGCGACCGCTGCCTACTTTTGGGCCGGGGCACACTTCTTGTTTGCCTCTCGTCGAATTCGTCAAGAACTGGACCACGCTATTGATGACTCGGCGACTGAGAGCACCGCTTAGAACACAAATGGCCAGGTTTGTCTAACTATTCGATTTTGTCGAAAGAGTTGGTCGAATATCTCTGATTTAGTGGCGTGACAAAATTTTGCAAACTGGCGCTTTCTATCAAAACAGACAGTGTTTGAGGACATAGATGCGTATCGAGATTAATCTTCAAAAAGACTTGCCAGAGGTACTTAAAGAAAGAATCCGACGTCAGGTCGCTTACAAGTTGGGCTCCAAGTCGGCTTCCGTCCACGCGGTCCGAGTTTCGCTGAAGACGCTGACACTCACCGATGGCGCGTCCTGGTACGAATGTCGGATGATGACAAAACTGAAAAACGGTAGTTCCCACAAAACACAGACACGGAGTCGTCAACCCAATATCTGTATCGCTGACACAGCCTCTCGATTGTCGCGCGCCATTAACCGAGAGGCACAACAACTGGTGCGTCCAAACGGCTTGGACATGGCTCACGAAAGCTCACGCTGAGAACAATATATCCCGTGCGGTTTCGGTGATGGCTAAGACCGCAGGGTGCTTCAACTTTCGCTCGGGTGATATCGCGAAATAGCTTTCGTAGATCGCTTCCAGATCGCCCAGGAGTTGAGAGTGGTACATCGCACAGACTTCATCTGCTATGGCCTTTGGTGCTGGGAATATGCCCAGCCCAGCTTCGCCAAACGCTTTGAGCAAAGCGCTATCGTCGAACTCGGCAACCAATTGGGGCAAATATCCATTCTCATCGAACCACATATCCAACTGCCGGCGCAGCGCACTTTCTGAATTCGGCAGCAGCATCGGCGCACCATCCAGACTTTCGGGAAACTGCTGGTATTGCTTTGCAATACTGTGATGCGCAAACATGCCAACCGAGCTGGTGCCAAGTGGGTGGTTATACGCACGCACGTGGGTACCGGCAGCAAGCGGTCGATCGGAGACAATCAAATCTAGACGATGGACTGCAAGGTCTCCTAAAAGGCCGTCTAAATCACCCTCTTTGCAGTTGATGCGAATTGGGTCTTCGATGGCTAGTGCTGGGCGCAGAACCCTTTGCGCGACCAGCTTAGGCACAGAGTTTACAACACCGACGTTCAGCGACGCTGGCATCAACGGCTGCTTGCTGCGCACCCTCTGGGACAATTCTGCGCCTAGGTAAAAAATTTCATCCGCATATTGACGCACAACCTGTCCGGTTTCGGTTAAAGAGAGGCCCCGCCCAAGTTTCGCAAACAAAGGCTCCCCAATGGTATCTTCCAGCTTCTTCAGCTGGCCGCTGATCGTCTGAGGTGTTAAATGAAGCACCTCTGCCGCCCGGGCGATGCTGCCTTCATTGGCGACAGTCCAGAAGTAGAGTAAGTGCGTGTAATTCAGGTGGCGCATCAGCGATCCCGCGTTACGTCGCCGAGGATACTGCAGTCTAGACAATGGGTTGTTGGTACAACCGGCTTCCGACTTCCCAGCCAAATTGCATAACACCCCATCGCAAGCAGCGTCACTGACGTTAGGTCGAGCATGATTTGTTACCTGCTTTAATCATTTCAGGCCTATCATCCCATAGATTCATAATTCGAAATAATCGAATTGTTCATCGCCCAAGATCGATATTTTCGAACCAAAAGAATAGCAGCAGGGCGTTTACCAGCAACGATGGAGGTAGGCCGGGCAATGGGAGAAATTTGCGAACCTAAGGCCGATCTGGTGCCGAAAGCGCCGTGTGAGTTGCTTCATATCCAAGCTGGATCAGTTCACCAGCCCGCTCAAATTCAAAAAAGTGCGCGATGTTCCTGGGTGTCTGAACCAATACGTCGGGTGAATACGCCGAGAGCTTCAAGCGCGATATGGCAACTTGCATGGCATCCATCGACTCCATGGCGATCTCAATCATCCCTCTGTCATTTTCGTCTTCTTCCGAGGTAAACAATTCGCTGATAAAAGAGCTGACCGCTGCCCGAATAGATTCGTCGCCATCTGTCGTCTCATCAACGGCTTCTTCCCTTTCATCAATGTTCATCCGCACGTTTAGCGGTCGTTCATCCAATCCATTAACGTCGATCGCGATGGTTAGATCAGTGTGGTTGGAAAGGGTTGGCGCTATGGGGAGGGGATTGAGCACACCACCGTCAACCAATACCTGTTGTTGGCGGCGAACAGGGGTAAACACCATCGGAATGGCGATTGACGCTCTGATCGCATCGAATAAAGATCCGTCACTGATCCAGACCTCGCGCTTACGATTCAATTCCGTAGCAACCGCCGTATAGTCTATCGGCAAGTCTTCGATCGTGTGTTCTCCAACCAGTTCCCGCAACACCTCGATGATGCGCTCACCCTTAAAAAGACCGGATCCGGACCACCAGCCAAAATCAAGCAGTTGTACGATGTCACTCCGCCTGAGCGCCGTCACCCAGCGTTCGAACTCATCCAACTGTCCCGCAGCATATATACCGCCAACCAGCGCACCCATCGACGACCCGCTAACACTGCTGATGGTATAGCCTAGTGACTCAAGTGCACGGATAGCGCCAACGTGCGCTAACCCGCGGGCTCCCCCGCTGCTGAGCACCAGTGAGACAGTATTTGATTCAGTTGTCGACATAGCACCGTCTCCACAGTCTTACATGATCGCTAAGTTTACCGGGACCACCAGGGACCTTCTGACAATATCGCACACGGACTATGTGTCTCTCCGAATGAGCGGGATCCCCACCGGCCGGATTGCAGAAAGCCCAGTCGAACTATTTGCTTTTGCTACGCTCGGGTTTGGCCTTTGATAGAAATTGCCTCTTGATAAAACCGTCAATCCCGGTCTGCTTAAAGGTGAACATCTTGTTCGCCACCTTCGACATGATCTTTTCTTTCAGCTCCAGAATTGCGTGCTGGCGCGCGGTACGCTTGGTCATGAAGCTGCAAACTCCGCAGGTTTTTCTACTTTCACCACCCGGCCAGGATAGCCTTTAAAATGAGGTATCCCTTGTTCGTAGTCTAAAAATTCGTCCTCATCTGAACACAGGACCGCGTCGCTGGACAAGAAGGCACCACCCAATTCTGCTTTGCCCCGCAGCTCCGGATACCACCAACCATGGGGGACGCGCAAATGGCCTTCCTTCATACTCTCTTTGACTGCCAACTGGGCTGTGACTTGACCATAGGCGGTTTGCAGTTCTACCCAATCGCCATCAACCAGGTCTTCCTTCTGTGCATCAGACGGATGAATGAAAATACTGGGCAGCGGACAACGTCGACGCAGCTCTGGAATATTGCGTTGTCCGGTTTGGAAAAACGGATCTTCGCGAACCCCGGAAAATACCGCATAGGGGAATTCTTCACTCAATGCCGGACCTTCACGATAGTAAGGCAGCGGATCAAATCCCAGCTCCTCCAAAATCGATGACGATAACTCTACCTTGCCCGACGGCGTCGCAAAGCCGTTCTTGCGGTACTTACGAAACTCAGGCGTCTGCATCTCCATAAAGCCTGTTTTCTCGAAGTCTGCAAAGGTTCGACCTGAACGCGATAGGCGATAGTCAATCACCTCTTCGATGGTTTCCCATGGGAAACGATTACCAAAATCGAAACGCTTGGCCATATCCTTCCAGAATTCGTAACTGCTACTGATACCTTCTGCAGGTTCCACCGACTTTTGAGATAGGGTCAGGCGAGTTGTCCAGCTCCAACTATCGGCTACATGATTGCGCTCGCTGAAGACATCTCCGGGCATCACATAATCTGCAAGCATGGCGGTGGGTGTCATAAAGATCTCGTGGGCAACGATCAATTCCTGATTCATCATCGCCTGCAAAATCTGGTGCTGATTGGGATAGCTCATCAACGCATTATTACCCAACACAAAAAAAGCTTTGATCGGATAAGGCTCTTCTGTCGCCATGGCTCTAAACAGATTAGAAGGATTGGCCATGTGGCAACCCATGACGATATCTGCATAGGGATAGCCCCAGACCTTCTCCGTTGGTTCCTTAAGCATCTCTGCAACACGATAGGTGTAGACTGGATGGTCGTCGTACCCCATCTGCTTTGCCTTCTGCTCTGCAGACAACTCCTCGTGCAGCGCAATTTCTGATTCGGGAATATATCTTGAGTTAAAACCGCCCAGCGATTCGCCACCCACCACGTCCAAATTGCCCGTCACTGCGCGAAGAATAGAGTGCAGCCGAATGGCAGATGTAGACGAGATCTGCATATCTGTGATTGGGGTCCATGGAATGATTGCGCCGTCTGCGTTTGCATACATGCGCGCCGATTGCGCAATCAGCTCTCGATCTACGCCGGTGATCTGTTCAACACGCTCAAGAGGATATTCGTCGACCCGGGCTTTGAGTTCATCAAAACCAACGCACCAATCCCGCACGAATTCCTTATCGTAAAGCGCTTCGTCAAAGATAACTTTGAGCCAACCCAAGCACATTGCAGCATCCGTGCCCGCACGCAGTCGAAGATGCAGGTCAGCAACTTCAGCCTGCTCAGAAACGCGCGGATCCAGCACGATCACTTTTGCACCACGGGCTCGAGCTGCCTCAATCTGGTTATAAATTGGTGTCCAGGAGTGTTTTTTTGGATTGTGGCCAAACAAGACAATGCAGTTAGTGTTAGCAAAGTCCCCCATTGGGAACCAACCGTAGGTCAGCTTGTTTACCGCAGCCGTGTTTCCAGCGCACAAAGAAACGCCACTGGTCCAGTTTGGCGAACCCAACAGATTCATGAATCTCCGATCCGCACCATACGTAACCTGGGTATTCCAACCAGAGGTGGACACCGCAAAACTCTCCGGGCCGTATTTGTTGATGATCTTTTTTAATCGATCGGCGATTTCATCCATGGCTTGTTCGTACGAAATCTCTTCCCACTTATCTTCGCCCCGCCCGCCAACTCGCTTAAGGGGCTTGCGCAGCCGGTCCGGATGATTGTGAATGCTCGGCGCTGCCACGCCCTTGAAACAGATATTGTTGGACAGCATTGGATTGTCATGTGCGACAACCCGACTCACCTTTCCGTCTGTCGCCTGAGTACGTAACTGGCAGCCAATGTCACAAATACTGCAGATTGAATACTTTGCTTCTGCGCCCATATTTCACCCCCTTTGTTTTACCCTTTGTTTTACCCTTTGTCTTACCCTCTGACTTAACACCGCTTAAACACGACAGCTACACCCTTTTGATTGGCACCTATCGCTTCAATAACAGATTGGTGATGGGCACCGTGATGCACGCTTGAGTGTCGGCGAGTTGCTTATCCCCAATGATACCCTGAAACCAGGTGCTGCTGGAAAGGTCGTGGAAGTACTGACTGCCCGGGTAGTAGACCAACATCGCCTGCTCAAACTGGTGGTCGTGCTCAAGGGATACGGTAGATCCAATATGCATTGGCCCGTAGCCTATATCAGCCATCAAACCAAGCATCGCCGAGCCATATGATGCATTTGCCGCTTGTTGTTCTTCATCCCCATCGCGAGCCAGATTCACAATCAAAATAGCCTCCTGGCCCAATCCATCAGCATGCTCCAACAGCGCAGAGGACATCTCAGAACGCGCCGCATCAGGACTGGGTTGAAACGGCAGAATATCTGGTGAGAACGTCACCTGGCGCCACGTCTTTATGCCCAGCAGCAGCTGATGCAGCATCACATTCAATCCTGCCGAACGTTTAATACCATGAGTGTAGATCACACCAAACTGTCCCATGGCCCGCTCAATCTCTGGGCGCTTTTTGTAATTTTGATAGGCCTCAAAACTGTCGAACTGTTGCAACAGAATTGCCTGCCATTCCAGCGTTGGGCCAAAGGTGGACAAAATCTGCTGGGACTTGAGACCGGTATGGATGACCTGACCCGCGTAAATCAATGTCGCCTCAGTTTGCTGAGCGCTCGCAACCAGCGCCTCCAGTGGCGCCATAAAATCTTGCCCTTCTTGTGCGCTCACAAAAGTCAGGACATGAAAAACATCACCATGGAACGCTTCTTGATAGTCCTGCACCGCGCTCAGCCGAACGTCAGCATAGTGACTGTGCTGATTGACCATCATGCCCACCAGGATCAGCAAACACACCAGGAAAGAAATTCCTAAAATCCGAAGATTTGTCATTCGAGATTTAGCCATTGTCTCCCCTGTTGAGGTAAATGAGGCGGACGCTTACGGTAGCAGAGCGATTCCAAGTCAGAAAGGCGATCATCAAATTGGTGCCGATGCCGCGGTTCATCTTGGACGTGTACGTATTGAGACATGGTAGTCGCCAATAGAAATGCAAACGACCGGACACCATACCCAAAAGAGGCCGGAAGTAAATTATATTCGAATATAAGTGTGTTAGATTTAGGGTACCGAAATGATCCCTCGTTTCGATTTCCAGAGAACTTAAATGCGTGAATGGCAGGACAGTCAGGTGAGTGAACTTTCAGGCAAAGAGCGCCGCAAGCAACAGGTGCTTGCAGCGGTCGAAGACTCCATCAGAGAAAGTGGATCGGTCAGCTTTTCTATGAAGGAGCTTGCGCAGAAGGCGCATGTCAGCTTTGCAACCCCATTTAATCTGTTCGGAAAAAAAGAAGATATTCTTGTCGAACTACTCAACACCCACCTTGTTCACCAAACTCAGGGCCTTGAGGCACGTGCGGCAAAAGGTAAGGGTTTGGAAAATCTGATGTTGGTGGCAGTAGACAGCTGTGAAGGCTACTTGGCTGATCAAGAGCTGTTTCGACCTCTGTTGCAATCCATTCACATACGTCCCACAGAAAGGGGCCGAGGGCTGGTCAGCCAAGCCCAGCAGATGTGGAAAGAAGCGCTGCAAAACTGCCTGCAGGATAAAACCATCGAGCCAGACGTGGACCTTGATAGTTTAGCCCGACAAATTCATTTGGGATTTCGAATGGCCGTTTGGATGTGGGCGTCAGACGTGCTTTCGAACAATGAGTTTCGTAATCAGGCTGTCTTTCACACGTTAGCTTGTTTGCTCCCCTGTGCAACTACAAAGGGTACCACGTTGATTAAGAAGTTCGCGAAAGATCGCCGAATGTAGGCGCTAAGACTATTCACTTTTTTCCGTGCCCTTAGATAAAAGGCTCGGGTCAAATGCTTCTATATCGCAGAAGCCGATATCTGCACTGTATCCAACCACCAATTTTCCAGGTGCTTGCGATGTGAACGCATGAGGCACACCTGCGGGTGTCACCGTCCAATCCCCAGCTCGCACCGAGATCAGCTGACCCAATTCACCATCGAGCAGGCTGAATTCGCCCTCAATAGCGGCAATGATCACTTCTATCCGATACCAATGGGGTGCTTCAAGTGGCACCAAAGGAAAATCTGCTATGAACGTGCGATATCACATCCGACGCAGGCGGTCGATAGCAGCCGCCTGGGAATCGATGGTCTGTCGTTCAATAATCAAAGGCATGGCAGCAGCTTGCTGATGAAGAACGTCACTTGTCCTGTACCCAAACGTCAATCCGTGTTCTCCCCGTCGCCCGCTTTTCTGCAAGCGCTAAATGAATTCGATGGAACACAGCCCGCGAGATTCGATAGCGCGCCATCAGTATGAGTGGTATCACGAAAAACACTGAAACAACCCCATCGATGAGTGCGAGCTTGTTAACTGTCTCTGCACTTACCTCACCCCCAGCCCCCACGTCCGTGGGGAAAGCTAAGCCATAGGTCAGCAGGAGTCCGCTGATAAACACGCCAAGTCCCGTCGTGGCTTTTCCCGCCAGTGATCGTGCGGATGCAAAAATACCTTCTTGTCTTCGACCGGTAGCTAGCTCCTGCGCATCAAGGGTATCCGCCACCATGGAAACTGCCAGAATTCCGAGTAATGTCATTGCACCAACCCGGAGCGCTGCAGTCCCAACGATAATGGTAAGCAGAAGTGGATCACCATTTGGAGGTAAGACATCAAAGTAGATGCGCAAACCATACAAAATCAGCTTTTCGGCGACTAAAAATCCGAAGGCACACACCACCACCTGACTTTTATCGAATCGCCTTTGCAATGGTACGACTAGAGCAAACGCTAGAAAGGCGCCGGCCAAACTCATAGACAGCACGCCTAACTGTTCACCCCCAAATCCCCAGAAATACGTATTCACATAGAGTTCCAGGGCTTGACCCGTTCCCCACAACGCTCCCACTACGACCAGCGTAAAAAACATCTTCCGATAGTCAGGATTCTTGAGCGCCATTAGGACTTCCGTGAACACCCGCAATATGCTGAATCGTGGCATGGCATCACTGGGTTGTAACATATACGGAATCTGTGACCGGGTAAGCGCGGTCGAAACGACGATGGGCAGGAACACGAATAGGCCAAGCACGCCTGCAAAGACACTGTATCCATCCGGATTCAGCTGACCTTTTGGAAACACCTCGGTCGACGGAAAGATGAAAGTCCAGGTCCCATAGACAAAGGCGAGGCCCGCAACAGAAGCCAGGACAAAGCGTATCGTCACCAGGGCGCTACGTTCTTCATAATCTTCCGTCAGCTCCGAGTAGATGGCACCCCAGGGCACCTCAAAAAACGTCTGGGCGAGCCTGGTGGCGATCGCAAAGACCAACAACCAAGCAAACAGCTGGACTTCCGAAAGTCCTGCGGGGGGTAGGAACACCGCTGCAATGCAAATCCCCATCGGTAGAGCACTGGCGAACATCAGCGGGTGACGACGGCCCCATTTTGACTTCAAATTATCTGAAAAGGACCCAACCATGGGGTCTGATAGAGCATCTACGATAAGCGCCAACATGAGAGCAAACGATGCCCATGCGGCAGTGAGACCTAGAACCTGATTGTAGTAGAACAGCAGGAAGGTATTGAATGCGAAATTCTGAAAGTTATCAGGCAGTGCCCCAACACCTTGATAGACCATTGTCGACCAGGGTAATTTACCGATGCGGGTTTTCTTTCGGCTATAGAGCAGGTCTTCGTTTTGGGTATGATCAGTCATATGCCCGCGACCACCGCCCTAACACTTGAGCAAACACTCACTATCACCAGGATAGCTCTTCGCCCGCCCAGGTCCAGAAGCGACCTGATTGATCCATTTCCAAGTTCCGTGCAAACTCATGAATGGCGTCACTGCAGTCATCCACGGTGAGTTCACCCGTACCACCGCTCATATCCGTTTGCACCCAACCCGGGTGGACGCAACAAACAATGATGCCCTCTTCTTTCAACTCATACGAAAGCACTTGCATCAACTTGTTAAGTGCAGCTTTTGTGCTCCTATACGCATGGACTCCAGTATCCGTTCGGCCGAACGATGCCATACGCGCCGAGATTGTTACTACTCGAGGGTTATCTGACCGATTGAGATTGTTTCTCAACGCGGCCAACACCCGAAACGGAGCGAGGGTGTTGACTTCAAAGAGCGCTCGCCACAAATCGTAATCCATCCGATCCAGAGACTGGTTTCGATGATCTCCCAGCACACCCGCGTTATTAATAAGAACATCGATGCGCTCATGCTCTAATCGCTCTGACAACTCATTAACGCTGGATTCATCGGTGACATCCAACGCCAACACCTCCATTTCGCCAGTTCCCCTCAGACTATCCAATTCGGCAGCTCGTTCCGGATCTCTACACGTGGCGATGACGCGGTGACCTCCGGACAAGAATCGCTTTGCTAGTCCAAGCCCAATGCCTCGATTCGCTCCCGTAATTAAAGTGGTTTCCATCATTTTTCTCCAAAAAAATTATTCAGTGCCCAGTGACTCACGTAAAAAAGTGAGCACACGTTCTCGCTCCTTCAATAGCCTGATTTTTTTCGGATCAATCAGCGCTTGCAATGCGATGCCGCGCAAAATAGCTACGGTGATTAAGGCTAGAGAGTCAGGATTTACCGAAGAGGAAATGGACCCGTCTTCTAGACCCACCTGCAATATCCGTTTGATCTGGTCGCGGGCAACTTCTTCTGTTCTTGAAAAGCTGGTGTTGTCCTGGGCATTGATGGCATTGGCCCAGATGAGAAAGAACGTGCCACCCCGCGTTCCGCGCGCATGTTTCATGCGGAAGTATTGGTCGACGGTCCTCAAAAGCGTTTCCAAACCGTTGCGCTGGCGGCTTTCGCCTTGAGATTTTGCAAAGTCTCGCTGCATCCGCTCTGACAATCTCGCCAGGAGCGCATTTTTTGAACCGAAGTGATGATTCACCAGGCCCCGACTGTATCCTGCAAGCTCGCCAATTTGCGCAAGCGAAGTCTTTTCAATGCCCTGTTCCGTAATGAGATGTTCCGCGGCGTTCAACAATGCTTCTTCCGCTTGATCTTTACGATCCTGCTGGGTGCGAGCTGGCTTCTTAGTGGCGGACATTTGGGGTGTACCCATCTTTATTTACTTGCTATCGTTCAACAAGTTTTACCACAAGACTTCTTGTAGGAGCAAGCACAAGAAAATGACTTTTATAAAATGGCTACTCTATACAGTGATCACCATCGTCTTCCTGATCACCTTGGTTGTGGTCGGTGCACGGTTTGGCG
>JBCCIU010000023.1:0-86392 GCA_039028095.1 Pseudomonadota bacterium | reverse complement strand
TGACTGAGCTGGCAAAAGAGAAATCCATTCGCTTGGCGCAAGACCAGATTGATGATGTACTCACCTACGCGTTGTTTCCCCAGGTAGGATTAAAGTTCCTGGAAAATCGAGACAATCCAGCCGCCTTTGAACCTGCCCCGGGGGAGACAACGCGTAGGTGAGTACATCATCAATCTGGTCTTGCGCCAAGCGAATGGATTTCTCTTTTGCCAGCTCAGTCAATTCGGCGGTTAAGGCCTCAACCTCAGCTTCTAACAGATCAGCAGGACGGCAGGTGATCGCTTCCGCGCCGTCTAACACCTTGGCTTGCAGTTGGGCATCCACTGGCGCAGCCGTAGAGCCGTATTCGCCTTTCAGGACACCCGCGGTCTCCTTCGTAATGTTCTTATATCGTTCACCCATGAGCACATTGATGACTGACTGTGTGCCCACAATTTGTGAGGTTGGCGTGACCAGAGGTATAAAGCCCAATTCCTCGCGAACCCGCGGAATCTCCTCTAACACTTCATCCAGCTTCTCACTGGCGTTTTGTTCGCGTAGCTGGTTCTCCAGGTTGGTGAGCATACCCCCCGGCACCTGAGCAACCAGAATACGAGAATCTACGCCACGCAAGCTGCCTTCAAACTGAGCATACTTTTTGCGCACTTCGCGAAAGTAACCAGAAATCTCTTCTAACAAATTCAAATCGAGACCGGTGTCTCGCTCGGTGTCCTGCAAGATAGCAACCAGGGATTCTGTTGCAGAATGCCCATAGGTCATGCTCATGGCGGAGATAGAGGTATCAACATTATCAATGCCCGCTTCGATGGCCTTAAGGTATGTGGTCGTGGACATCCCTGTCGTCGCGTGACATTGCATATGAACGGGAATATCCAGACTTTGCTTCAAGCGAGAAACCAACTCAAAAGCAACATACGGTTTGAGCAATCCAGCCATGTCTTTAATACAGATGCTGTGAGCACCCATATCTTCGATTTGTTTTGACAAGTCTACCCACAGGTCAATGGTATGCACGGGGCTGACGGTGTACGAGATTGTACCTTGTGCATGCTTATCCACCGCTAACGTTGCCTTGATGGCGGTTTCCAGATTACGCATGTCATTCATGGCATCAAAAATACGGAAAACGTCTACGCCATTTACGGCCGCTCGCTCAACAAACTTCTGCACCACATCATCCGCATAGTGACGGTACCCCAGTATGTTCTGTCCCCGAAACAGCATCTGTTGGGGGGTATTGGGCATTGCCGCTTTAAGCGCGCGAATGCGCTCCCACGGATCTTCGCCAAGGTATCGGATACATGCATCAAAAGTTGCGCCACCCCAACTCTCTAATGACCAGAACCCTACCTGATCGAGCTTCGATGCGATGGGCAACATGTCCTCTATCCGCATGCGCGTTGCCAGCAGGCTCTGATGCGCATCTCTGAGAATAACGTCCGTAATACCAAGTTTTGAATTCGCCTGGGTCATTTATGCTCCGCTGTAAAGGCAGGATTGAATATCTGAATTTAGGCCGATCAATCGGTTTTGCGATGCAGTGCAATAGCAGCGGTGATGGCCGCTACTTCTTCTGGAGTGATCTCGTCTGCTGCAGGTTCTGGTGCGAACCGAAGAACAATTTTGGACATCAGCGTGGTGGCACCGACCAAAACTGTGAGGAAGAAAAAAACTGTACCCATGCCAACCAACATCAATTCGACGCCGGATGCTAGTAACGCAGACATCACACCCCTACTTGCATAGATCACCTAAAAAACGCGGCGTATTGTATACATTTTCCCGCCACTATCCACGACTTCGTAATGCGATTGCCCCCCCAATTATGACTGCGACACCACCCACCCAGACGGTCCACGCAGGCACCTCTCCCCAGAACACATAACCCGCTGCTGTAATCCAGATCAACGCGGTATATTCAAAAGGAGCTACCGAACCCGCGGCAGCATACTTGTAAGCCAATGCAGCAAACCCATGGGCAAAAACGCTCCCAAGTCCGGCGACGGCAAAAAGTCCCCAATCCCAACCCACCGGAGGTACCCAGGCATCGACGGTCAATATAAGACCCAGGAACAGACTCACCGGGTAGGTGTAGAACGTGAGTACCGGCGTAGAAACTTGGGTAGAAAGGGTTCGATTGCTGATTGAAAGCAGTGCCCAACACAGTGCGCTGCCCAGAATAGCGAGCACACCCGGATGTATATCCATACTCGTCGGCTGCATGACAAATAATACGCCAGCAAATCCGACCAGCACGCCGACAAGACGCCCTGCTCCGAGGCGTTCTCCCAACAGCGGCCAAGCTAACAGGACGATCAGCACAGGACCCACATAGGCAAGCATTAAGGCGGTGACCAGTTCCACGTGGATCAGACCATAGAAAAAACCAAAGTTGGCGCCAGCCGTCAGCAAACCTCGCCATAACTGCCAGCCAAAACCCGCTCGCGCTAACGACCTGATACCTTCGGATTGGACGACCAGAGCCAGCACAATGGGCAATGCAAACAACGATCGCAACAAAACAATTTGTGCGGTGTTGTAGTCGCTGGCCAGAGCTTTCACCGCGATGTCTATCGACGCACCTCCCAGCATGGCCACACACATGCATAGCGCACCAAGAGCGACTCGATTCTGCCTTTCTTCTGTCATGTGACGTCAATGCTCCCACGCCAACCGGACTCGGCTATCATTACCCAGAGGGCTGTTTAAATGCGACCTGAAGCCGTCGAACTCATCGGCTGGTTATCGGTCCTACAAATGAATGCGGCGCATACTAAGCGAGAACTACCTATGAATACACTGGACGTAACTTCACCCTATACGGGTGACGTGATCGCAACCCTGGAACAACAAGATGGGCAGGCCCTGGAAACCATGCTTGCCAGGGCTTACGCCCTCTACACGGATCGTCAAACCTGGTTACCTCAGTTAGCTCGGCAGAAGATTCTCCACTCAACGGCACACACGCTGCGCGAAGACTTTGAAGCGTTTGCCCAATTAATCGCCAGTGAAGGTGCAAAGCCCCTGAAGGATGCACGCGTGGAAGCGCTGCGAGCAGCGGATGGGATCGAGATGTGTGTTGACCACCTCAAGCATGACGTGGGCCAAACCATACCGCTCGGTCGCAGTGAATTGACCCAAGGTCACATCGCCAGAACAATCTCCGAGCCGATCGGTGTAGTCGCTGCCGTCAGCGCATTTAATCACCCGCTGAATCTCATCGTACATCAAGTGGCCCCAGCCATCGCTGCCGGGTGCCCGGTCATCGTAAAACCTGCGCCGGATACACCTCTGTCCTGCATCAAGTTTGTCGAGCTGTTACACAAGGCAGGCCTACCGCCGGAGTGGTGTCAGGTTCTGATCACCGACGACCTGGCGGTATCGGAATCGCTCGTGACCGACCCACGCCTTGGTTTCTTCTCGTTTATTGGCAGCGCCCGTGTTGGATGGATGCTACGCAGCAAATTGGCTCCGGGCGTTAGGTGTGCACTGGAGCACGGTGGTGCAGCACCGCTGATCATCGCACCTACGGGAGATGTGGATGCCAGTGTGCCAGCTATCCTTAAAGGTGGGTACTACCACTCAGGGCAAGTCTGTGTGTCTGTGCAACGCGTATTTGTGCCAGACCACTTGAAAGCAGAATTGGTAGAAAAGCTGACTGCAGGGATTGCCAAATTGCACGTTGGCGATCCACTGGATGAAAACACCGACGTAGGACCACTCATTCGCCCCGGCGAAGTGGATCGAGTCCAACAGTGGGTAGACCAAGCCAAACAGGATGGCGCAACCTTGGCAGTGGGTGGTGGTCGCATTTCGGCACGCGTATTCGAGCCAACACTGATTGTAGATGCGCCGGCTGATAGCGTTGTGAGTCAACAGGAGATATTTGGTCCAGTGGTCTGTGTCTATGGTTACACAGACCTTCAGGCAGCCATCAATCAGGCCAACGATGTGCCCTTTTCCTTCCAAGCTGCCGTATTCAGCAAAGAAATCGACGAAGCTTTGGAGATTGCCAACGGATTGAATGGTTCCGCGATTATGATCAATGAACACACCGCCTTTCGAGATGATGTGATGCCATTCGCCGGATTGAAACAGTCCGGTCTGGGTGTAGGTGGCATCCCCTATACCATCGAAGATATGCAGATTCAGAAGATGCTGGTGGTTAAGTCAGGCCAGCTGAAGTAACCATCGCCGTGTTGCAAATACCGCACACATCAGGATAATGCGCCCTCTTCCCGCACCTGTGGCCAAACTGGATAAGGCACCGGTCTACGAAACCGGGGATTACAGGTTCGAATCCTGTCAGGTGCGCCATACAAAAAAGGCCCGCAATTTGCGGGCCTTTTTTTGGTCCTCCTGAGGGCGCCCAGATCAGCCGCGGACGTAGATGCAGTGTGCGAACAGTGGCATCCCGCCCTGGTGCTCATCCACTCCCTGTCCACGAAATCCGATCATGGATAAATCTAATTCAGCCAACGCTGCATGTACTTCGTTAAATAGTGCCTGGCCTTCATACAGGACCTGAAAGGTCTGTTCTATCAGGACAATCTGAGCGGTTCGCAAGTGGTCTTGCGCGCCGGCGATGATCGCAAGTTCTGCACCTTGGGCATCGATCTTGATCAGCGACCCATCCACCGGGGGTATCAGATCATCAAGCCTGGCCGTTTGTACCTGGGTCGTTTGGGCAATCTGGGTCGTCGGATAAGCTTCGCGGCAAAGTTCTGACGTGACGTGCAAAGAAGAGGCAGCGTCCGCTTCGGTTTCATAGAATTGCGCATATCCAGCATGATCCGACAACGCCACACAGAAGGTTTCAAAGCCGCGCTCGCGCAACATAGATTGATATTTTTCCTGCGGCTCAAAGGCGAAAACTGGAACGTCACTAAATGTCCTTTGAAGATACGCGGCAAATGCCCCGTCGTTAGCGCCAACATCAAGTATCGCCGTCACGTCATAGCGCAACGCCAACCATTTCAAATCCATGGCTTTAACCTCTTCGTCACATGCTGTTTGTCGAATCGCGCTAGTCTATTCGATCGGTTGCTGCAGTTCGAACACGCGGCGCTTGGCGAGTCCAACGGTAATCTCAACAAACAGTCAATCACAGGGCTCTAACAAGTCCCATCGATTGCCGTACAAATCTTCGAAGACCGCGACTGTGCCATAAGGTTCTTGGCGAGGCGTCTCCAGGAACGCAACGCCTAGAGATTGATAATACTCATAATCACGCCAGAAGTTATCGGTATGCAGGAACAGAAAGACCCGCCCTCCCGTCTGATTGCCGACCCGGGTTTTCTGCTCGCGATCTTCGGCCAGAGCAAGCAATAGTCCCCCACCTTTCGAACCAGCCGGCGAAACAACCACCCATCGCTTGTCCTGTTCCGGCACGTACCGGTCTTCGATGAGCTCAAAGCCGAGTCTTCCAACATAGAACGCCAGCGCCTCATCGTAGTCCTCGACGACTAAGGCAGTCAGGGCAATATTCTGTGCCATTTATGTTTAACTCCCTTGCAGCAAATTTTTGATTAGCTGTTCTCTTCCCGCCACTCATCAACAACACTGTTCAGCATGCACAGACGGTCGTTTATCCGTCTGGGCATAGTTTTCAGGTAGTAAGGGAATGTCATTAACGCAACCGCGACTGCCCAGGCTCTGGCGACCCTCCATTGGTTTTGAGTCGCTTTGACCGCCGCGCGAAACACGCTTCGCTCCCGCCCATCAAAAAGCTCCCAGGCACCAATCAGATCGATTGCCGGGTCCCCCACCCCAAGCCCGCCAAAATCGAGCACTGCCGCGAGTCGCACGCCGTTTGATAGCAAGTTTTCGGCAACCAAATCGCCATGATACCAAGTCGCATTGACCACCTCAGAATCCTGAGCACTAAGCCCATCTTCCCAGATACGTTCGACCCACTGGAGCGGCAGCGAAAGTTCTGACATGCCATGGCAGACCCGCAAGTTCACGCGAAACTGCTCATCATGCTCAGCGAGCGCCGCTCCACGGTAACCGGTCAATCCCATTTCTGCCGTGATGTCGGTGGGAACGGGCAGATCGCGCAAACAGACAATAAATCCGGCCAATTGCTGTGCGAATTGAGCGTCAACAGCGCGAGCATGGACATCCGGGACCTGACCTGGCAACCATGTCATCACCGCCCAGTGTTGAGGAAATCTCTTTTCAGGCTCAACCAATTCCACAACTTTCGGGATGGATAACGGCAGCTTCGACCTGAACTCGTCGGACCAGTATGCTTCCTTGACCAGGCTCCGCCCACCACCAGGTTGTCTTGGCAGCCTCACCAGCAGATCGTCACCGAGCCTGAACAGATGGTTTGAGGAACCGGCCCGCCGCAAAGGTTGAACTTCTAATTTAGCCCACTTGGGAAAGTGAGCGCTAACCAAGGATTCTACAAGTGTCTGATCTACCTGCAGCTCATTATCATGGAGTGAAACAGATTGGGGATCAGCGGACATACACCTTAACCAAATTGTTTAATCCCGCTCTATTGCCATCAACGTTATTTAAGCGAAAAATCTGCACACTGGCAAAAGGACAAATGTGACTAACCCGACATTCCAAAAACAGGATCAGATTCCGACAGGCCTGCGCAATCAATATCTGGAAAACCTTGCTCACACACGAGAGATCGAAGCCGCCTTTGGCTTTAACGATAACTTCTTCGACACCGAGCAAGCGGTTTACCAATACGCAGAATCAGGCAATCTATTTGCGCTTGATGTCCAAGATGAGATTCGGGACTGCGGTGATTGAGTATTTAAAGCACTATTACCTTGGCCAGGGATTTGAGCCGATTTGTGGCTGCAGTGTTACCTATCGGTCATCCGCCAAGTCTTTGGTCGGTGCAGGCTTTGTATGCGAGCACAACATCATCGAGATCAAGTGGGCGGTAGCGGTTCCAAAATGACAAAAGATTCTACACTCGATACAACTGTGGCGATTGTTGGCGCTGGACCTGCGGGGATGATGTTAGCGCACTGTCTGGCCCGAGCTGGCATTGACGTTACTCTACTGGAGATGCACGCAGACTTCGATCGCGATTTCCGAGGTGACACAATCCATGCGTCCACCATGGAGGTACTGGATCAGCTAGGACTGGCTGAGAACATCCTCCAACTGCCTCATGAGAAGATGCATCGGGCGAGTATTTATACTCCGCAAGCTCAATATCAGATTGGCGTGTTTGAACGCCTAAAAACCAAATATCCCTACGTCACGCTGATGCCTCAAACCCACTTTCTTGAGTTTATGGACAAAACTACCAGCGCATACCCTCACTACCGCTGCATTCGCAGCGCGCCGGTAAACCGTCTGCTTCGCGACCCGAGCGACAAGGTCATTGGTATCGGTTATCGCCAAGCTGGCGCTGACAAAGATCTTCACGCGCAATTAGTGGTTGGTGCGGACGGACGTTTCTCGCGCATACGAAAGTTGGTCGGCCTGCGACCTCAAACCCAGAACCCACCCATGGACGTTGCCTGGTGTAGGTTGAGCGCAGCCGCCACTTTGTCACCTGGTGGCATCCATATCCATCAGGGTTCGCTAGTTGTATTGCTGCCTCGCGATGATGGCGTTCAAGTCGGCTGTGTCTTCCCCAAGGGAGATTTTGCAGATCTGAAGGCACAAGGGATTGAGGCCTATCAAAAACGGCTGGCGGCGGCCGTGCCGGCTCTGGCTGGTGCGGTACACGAGCTGGATCACTG
Source organism: Pseudomonadota bacterium (assembly GCA_039028095.1). Lineage (GTDB taxonomy): Bacteria > Pseudomonadota > Gammaproteobacteria > Pseudomonadales > Azotimanducaceae > UBA4421. The sequence continues at coordinate 78,668 of JBCCIU010000023.1, read as the reverse complement.
GGACAAAGTACACCTGTTAAACGTGAAGAGCGACTGCCTTCCGCAGTGGACCGTGCCAGGTCTTGCGTTGATTGGCGATGCGGCTCATGTCATGTCACCAGTCGGTGGCATTGGCATCAATTGCGCCATTGCGGACGCCGTCGCAACGACCAATGTTTTAGTCAATCCTATTCGTGAGGGTACTTTGAGTGACGATGATCTTGCCAAAATCCAACAGCGTCGGCTGGGTCCTACTCAAACCGTACAGCGAGCCCAAAATTTTGTGCAAAGTCAGCTCATTCAGCTGGCTTTGGCCAACAAAGAATTCACGCTCCCCTGGTTTATTCGATTAATCGCCAGCACCCCTGGACTGCGCAACCTCCCTGCACGCATGATCGCTTTCGGACCCCAGCCTGAACGCTTGGATGAAACGCTGTTTCAAGCCTGAGCTTTGGGTAGAATGACGCAGAACCAAGCAGGTACCAGGTCAAATGACAAACCAGACTGAACCCCCGACAGAAGAGAAACAATTTCATGGATGGCGCCTGCTGGGCTACATTTTCCTGGTGATCGTGGTGGTTGCCCTTGTCTCGGCAGCGATCGATTGGGCAGTAATCGGACCACTTGAAGGCCGGGTCTTTTGAGCCTGCGCGACCACCGGCCATCGGCCAGGGCCAAATGCGCAAGCCAACCAGATCACCCACACAACACAATCACCCAGTCATTAAAAGAACAATAGCTTAATTCCTTAGGAGCAAAACATGCGGGACGAAACCATTGCAATCCATACGGGGTACGAAACGGACCCCACCACAAAATCTGTAGCCGTGCCGATCCACCAGACCGTTGCCTACGAGTTTGATAATGCTCAACACGGTGCCGATCTATTTGACCTTGCAGTGCCTGGCAATATCTACAGCCGCATCATGAATCCTACGTGCGACGTGTTGGAACAGAGAGTGGCCGCGTTAGAGGGAGGAATTGCGGGACTTGCGCTATCGGCCGGTAGCGCTGCGATAAATTACGCCATCCTAAATATTGCCGAGGTGGGAGATAACGTGGTCAGCGTTCCCCAACTGTACGGTGGCACCTATACCCTGTTTGCACACATGTTACCCAAACAGGGCATTGAGGTGCGCTTTGCCGAATCCGATCAACCGGAAGACCTGGCCAAGTTGATAGACGACAAAACCAAAGCCATCTTTATGGAAACCATTGGCAACCCGGCAGGCAATATCGTTGATGTTGAGGCTATTGCAGAGATGGCCCGGGCACACGGCGTGGCGACGATTGCAGACAATACCGTCGCCTCCCCTGCGCTGCTTAAGCCCATACAATATGGGATCGATATCGTGGTTCACTCGCTCACCAAGTATATGGGTGGTCATGGCACAACTTTGGGTGGAATGATCGTCGATTCAGGGAATTTTCCATGGACCGAACACGCTGAGCGCTACCACGCCATAAACAACCCTGAACCCAGCTATCACGGCGTGGTTTACACCGAGGCTTTTGGGCCTGCAGCCTATATCGGCAGGGCGCGAACTGTGCCGTTACGCAACACCGGCTCCTCACTGTCAGCCCTGGCCGCACAACAGCTACTGGTTGGCATTGAGACATTGAGCCTGCGAATGGAACGTCACTGCGCCAATACGCTAGCGGTGGCCAAACATCTGAATGACCACCCTGCCGTGGAGTGGGTCAGCTACGCGGGCCTCGAGGGACACGCGCATCATGCTCTAGCGAACAAGTACATGAACGGATATGCGTCCGGGATCATGACTTTTGGTGTAAAGGGCGGTTTTGATGCCGGCGTTAAATTTTACGACAAACTCAATCTTTTCAAGAGGTTAGTGAATATTGGTGACGCTAAATCTCTCGCTTGCCATCCAGCCTCCACTACCCACCGCCAGTTGACTGAAGATGAGCAGAAGGCGGTAGGCGTGACGCCGGAGGCCATTCGACTATCGGTTGGCATCGAGCATATCGAGGATATTCTGGAAGATTTGGATCAGGCGTTGAGTTAGGGAGATTCAACGAGGCCATAGCGAGTGTGTCATGGGGTCGGAGGACTTTTCGGGAAGGTTCTCATCGCCAGCCCTATCCGGCGTATATGAAAAAGGGCCCCGCGGGCCCTTTTTCATATATGGCGGAGAGGGAGGGATTCGAACCCTCGATAGGGGTTACCTATACACACTTTCCAGGCGTGCTCCTTCGACCGCTCGGACACCTCTCCGGTAGTTGGAGGTAACCCACCCAGCCACACCTAACACCCGAAACCGCTGCTACCGTTGCTCCCTTCCGGGCCTGGCGGAGTTCACAACATATCGCTGTCAGGGGACCAGATGGGTCACCATAGAGGTCGCGCATGTTAGCCGAACTCATAGAAAAATTGTAGCGCTGATATTGCTCGAAAGTCCCGAGGCTACAAGGACTCGGCGGAACCAAGTTGCATGGCACGAGTCCAACTCTGCAATACACGGGAGCCCACATGACACATTTTCATTCATTACTGTTTGCCGCGATGTTCTTTATGCCACAGCTTAGCTTCGCCCAAACCACCCCAGCCATTGGCGGTTATAGCCCGGTTGCGTATTTTACCCAAGGAAAACCGGTTCTGGGTGACCCTGCTTTCGCGGCGAGCCACGACGAAAAAACCTACTACTTCGCCTCTGCTGAGGAGGTCGCCCTATTTGAAGAAGATCCGGAAAAGTATGCACCGCGTTATCCATTGTGCGCATTCAGCCTGGCACTCGGGCAGAAAATGCCATTGGATCCAACAAATTTTCAGATCATCGGTGGTCACCTGCTCTTGTTCCATCGCTCCGACGAAGTTGATGGACTGTTTGCGTTCAAAGAATCAGGCTTGACCGACAAAGAGCTCGTAGAGCGGGCCGATAAATCTTTTAAGCTCATCACTTTTTAATCCACAGCAGGATTGAATATCCCGCCTATACTTCATTGAGGTAATACCAAAATGCGTTGCTATGGACTGGACTTTAGTCGCCCTTTCACAAATGGGTCTGATCACACTGGGGGTAAGTGTTGCCCTCGGGCTGCGCATCCGCGGCATTGCCAAGCAGAACGCCGAACTTCGTGAGCATGCCGAGGTTGTCAACGAGGCCATAGCGGAACTTGAATCCACTAAGAACCCGTCACCAAAAGAATGGGTAGCCGAACAGGTTGAGGCACTGGACCCGGAGAATCAACATACTCCGATCATCAAGCTGGTATTGGAGCACAGCGCCAAAAAGAATAAAAAGTTTAACGATGAAATCATTGAGGCGGCTGCAGCATGCGGGTTGACAGCCGGAGGCGAAAGCGACGCCGGCGGCAGCGCCACAGATGCCCAGTCAGAAGACCTGAAAAAACTTCTGCAGCAGTTCACACAAGACAGCCGTGAAATGATGGCCTGCATTCAAGCCCTGGAGAAAGAGAACGCGGAACTGCGCGAACAACTGGGACTACCTCCTGAAAAGCCTGTTGAAAGCAAACCTGAAGCAACGGTCTCTGATACTGTTGATCAAACCGAAAGCGAAAACGCTGGGGAATCGGACAGCGCATCAGAATCCCAGGCGACAACGGAAACAGAAGCTGAAGCGGAGCCAGCCTCAGAATCCGAGGAGACTCCGATGCTGGAGGACGAAACATCTGCAGAAGTCTCGGACAATGACAGCGAAGTCGGGAATGAGGAATCAGACGTCGCCACAGACACCAGCGCAGAATCCGAATCAGGATTAGATCCAGAGTTGGAGGACGTACTTGGAGAGATGGAGGGCGCATTGGATGGAGGTTCCGATGACAAGGGGGAAGCTGAGGACGCCGACGCATCCAAAACGAAGCAATCCGCTGCATAGAAGTCTGCTCCAAGACCCGGTATAACACCCCCTCGATTCTAAAGCCGAGTTCTGCCGTGCGTCGCGATCACCGACCTGCCAGTATCAAACGTCTTCAAGCAGAGATAGAAAACGCATACACCAACCACTTTATAAAACCCCAGCTGGAACATCTGGGACCTGGTGCCATGATCATGAAGCCATGGTATTTCAAGCCCCATGGCGCTCAGATCTACCTTGGGGAAGCCGTTCACATTGTCACCGCGCGAGATCGCACGGTCAGGCTGACCACCTGGGAATTTGGCGATCACGCCGGGCACATTGACGTACAGGATTACACTTTACTTTGTCCTGGCGTCCGCATTGATTCTGCAAGCAAAGTCACCATCGGACGTGGCACCATGTTGGCCGCTTCTGCCTACGTCACCGACGCGGACTGGCACGATCTTTACGATCGAACCCAGGCCGTAGGCGCGACTCACCCCATCACCCTCGAAGAGAACGTCTGGGTTGGTGATAGCGCGGTGGTCTGCAAGGGCGTAACAATCGGTGAAAACTCAATTATTGGAACGGGCTCCGTCGTCACCAGATCGATACCGGCAAATGTGATTGCCGCAGGCAATCCGGCCCAGGTCATACGAGAGCTTGACCCGTCCAGAGAACTGAGAACCCGAACGGATCTGTTAAGCGAACACCAGAAGCTGAACCGAGAAATGGATCAACTCGACCGTATGTTACGCAGGGACAACACCTTTGCACGCTGGCTTGGGTCAATATTTCGTCCCAGGTCAGGACATTAGACGATTATTGTCGCGCCAGTCTTAACGCAGGGGCGGTGTCCTGAGACGTCGAGCGAAACGGATTAATATCAAGGCCACCGCGCCTGACAAACCTTCCATACACGGACAAATCAGTTGGCGCGCAATATTCCAGAATATCGCTGAAAATCTGCTCTATGGTTGTTTCATGAAATGCTTGATGGTTGCGGTAGGACACTAGGTACTTCAGCAACGCACCCCGATCTATGGCCGGACCTGCATATTCAATTGAAATAGACGCCCAATCCGGCTGTGCGGTCACCGGGCAAAGGCTGCGGAACAGATCGGTATAGCAGCTCTCTTTGACATTGACCTTGTCCGGGTCCAGCACCAGCAGATCAGGGTCACGTTCATAAGTTGTGATCACCACATCCTGTTCATCCAGACAGATGCCCGGAAACTTTCCATGAGCCGCCCCCAGTTGCTGAATCTCGAACAACTCGACCATCACTGGTGACTGAAAAGACTGACTGAGGTCTTGATCCAGCGTGTTGAGCACTTCCGCTTGAGTTTCAAAACGGGTCTGTGCGTAGCTGTTGAGGTAAAGTTTAAGCGACTTGCTCTCAACCATGGCTACAGAGTGACATGGAATATGCAGACGCAGGCCAGCAATCAGCGGTTTGCCGTCGCTGTTCAACCACGAGAATTCATAAGCTGTCCACACATCTTCACCACGCATTTGTTCCAGATGCTGCAAGCCCAGCGCAGCACGCGCGTCGGATCTTGACAGAGGATGCAACAAAGATGGCGTGTACTTATCTGGATACTCAGTGCTTTTACCCAGGGGTGATTCGCTCACCTGGATATCAGCATTAATACCCGCCAAATCGTCGGCGGCGGGTTGCACGGCATGCTTTAGACTCTGGCTCATGCCGGCAAAACCGCCCTGCACAGAATTGTTTTGCTGAGTTTCAGAAACTGAAGCCTGGAGTGATTCATCAACGTCTGGTGCAGGCATATTACTTGTCCAACACATTACAGAAACCCTAGGCTACCAAATCCATTGCCGTAGACCAAAGCACCACCGACTAATGGTACGGATTTGTGTTCGGGCGGTGTCGATAGGCGTGGTGCTTCGACACGGTGCACACAACCCGGTAAGCTGGTTGACCAATGGAACTCATCACCACGATCACCACTAGATTTGCAGAGATTGCCTGGGGTCCCTGGCTCCTGATCTTGCTGGTTGGGGGTGGCCTGGGGTTTTTGATCTATTCTGGTTTTACACCGTTCCGCTACCTGGGTCATGCGGTAGACCTGCTCAGGGGTAAGTACGATAACCCGGACGATCCAGGCCATATCAATCATGCAAAAGCTTTGTCATCTGCCCTGGCAGGCACCATCGGCATGGGAAACATCGCCGGCGTAGCACTGGCGATCAGTATTGGCGGACCCGGCAGCATCTTCTGGATGTGGGTGACCGCCGTTCTAGGTATTGCAACCAAGTTTTTTACCTGTTCGCTGGCAGTGATGTACCGGGGCAAAGACTCTGCCGGTGACGTTCAGGGTGGACCCATGTACGTGATCAGGGAGGGCCTGCCCAGACGCTACCATTTTTTGGCCTACTGGTTTGCTGGATTTGGCATCATCGCATCTCTCCCGGCACTGCAATCCAACCAGCTTATCCAGATCTTCAGGGACCTGGTGTTTGTGGAGTATGGCGTAATCAGTAGCACCGACGACGCTTTTTATCTGAACCTTGGTCTTGGCATAGGCTTGGCTTTGATTACCGCGGGTGTGGTGTTTGGGGGGTTACAACGTATCGCAAAAGTGGCCAGCGCCGCAGTACCTTCCATGAGCATATTGTATATGGGCGCAGCTTTGTTCGCCCTGCTGGTCAATATTGACCAGGTACCCGCCGCCTTCGCCCTCATCTTGGCAGATGCGTTCACCGGCGAGGCAGCGGCAAGCGGCGGTCTGTTAACCATGATTTTATACGGCATCCAGCGTGGCGCCTTCAGCAATGAGGCCGGCATTGGTACCGAATCCCTGGCCCACGGTGCCGCAAAAACAAAAGAACCCATACGTGAAGGCCTGGTAGCCATGACCGGTCCCATCATCGATACGCTGCTGATCTGCACAACCACCGCTTTGATGATTCTGGTATCCGGGGTGTGGACCACTGAAACGTCTGAAGGTGTGACCCTGACCGCCGCCGCGTTCGCCACCTTGCTAGGGCCAACGGGCACCATCGTTGTGTTTGTCTGCGTGCTTATCTTTGCCAGTACTACAATCTTCACCTATTCATTTTATGGTACCCAGTGCACCAACTTCCTGTTTGGTGCGCACAGAGCCCAGTACTACAATTGGGCACACGTCAGTTTCATTTTGTTATTTGCGGTAATTTCCATAGAGGCGGCTGTTTCCTTGATCGACGGCTGCTTTGCTTTCATGGCGGTTCCTACCATGGTGTCTGCTTTTCTCCTGGCCCCAAGGGTAAAAGAGGCAGCAGCGGAGTACTTTGGCAAATTGGAATCGCCCCCAAGAACTCAACAAACAAACTAGAGAAAAATGATCGCCTACGAACCTCTGCCAGAAGATCTCAAAGTCTCCAAACCTGCCTCTGCGCACACCCAGGCACACAATGCTCAGGTATTGAAAACCCTGCCGTTTGAAAATCGACAAAGCTTTGAAGATGCTCAACGAGGTTTTATCGCCACACTGGACCCTTTAACGATCACCAGGGACGGAAGTCATGTCACCTTTGACTTGAGCAAATTTGATTTTCTGGAATCTGACGCGCCAGCCACCGTAAACCCCAGCCTATGGCGTCAGGCCCAACTGAATGCGCTCTACAACGGACTATATGAGGTGACAGATGGGATCTATCAGGTGCGCTCGTTTGACATCGCCAATATGACGTTGATCAGGGGTGAAACCGGGTGGGTGATCATAGACCCCCTCACCTCCTCCGAGTCTTCTCGCGCAGCACTTACGCTTGCTAACGAACACCTTGGGGAACGACCCGTGACAGGAGTATTGCATACACACAGCCACGCGGATCATTTTGCCGGCGTACTGGGCGTCGTTTCGCACGAGGAGGCAAGCAGCGGCAAAGTCCCCGTAGTGGCACCGGAACACTTTGTTCAGGAGTCTTTGAGTGAAAACGTACTCGCCGGCAATGTGATGAATCGCCGCGCAACGTATATGTACGGCAATTTGCTAAAACCAGGCGTCCAGGGTTTTGTCACCACAGGTTTAGGTGCTGCGCTGTCTATGGGAACAACAGGTTTTGTCATCCCCAATGACACGATCTCAAAAACAGGCGAGACCCGTATTATCGACGGAATTGAGTTTGAATTTCAGATGACACCAGGGACAGAAGCCCCCGCTGAGTTTGTTTTTTTCCTGCCGCAATTCAAAGCCCTTTGCATGTCGGAGATCACCTCTCATCACCTGCATAACGTGTACACGCCACGCGGCGCGCAGGTACGCGATGCTTTGGCTTGGGCGGCACAGATAAACGAAAGCATCGATCTATTCGGCGATCGACTGGACATTCAGTTTGCCTCCCACCACTGGCCAATCTGGGGCCGAGAAGCTGCGGTTGATTACCTGTCGAAACAAAGAGACCTCTATAAGTTCATTCACGATCAAACCTTGCGTTTGGCAAACAAGGGCTTCACAAAAGAAGAAATCGCTGATCAGGTTTCGTTGCCTGATGCGTTAGGACATGAGTTCTACAACCGCGATTACTATGGCACCGTGCATCACAATACCCGCGCCGTCTACGTCAAATACCTGGGATACTTTGATGGTAACCCAGCCTCTTTGTATCCGTTACCGCCAACAGAAGTAGGACCAAAATACGTCGAATATATGGGGGGGCCTGATGAAGTGGTGCACAAAGCACAGAAGTCCTTTGACAACGGCGAATACCGCTGGGTCGCTGAGGTACTGAATCACGTGGTGATGTCGGATCCGCAGCACCTTTCGGCGAGATCACTGTTGGCGGATACGCTTGAACAGCTAGGCTACCAATCAGAGTCTGCACCCTGGCGCAATTTCTATTTGTGTGGCGCGTTAGAGTTACGCGAAGGATTGCCGCGTGGATCCAATTTCAGAGCCAGCGAAGGAATTGCCCAGGGTATGCCGATTGCGAATCTTTTCCAATTGATGGCCGTCAGACTGTTACCCGAACAAGCCATCGCCAACCCGATGACCCTGAACATCAGCCTGACGGATGGGCAAAACTGGCTACTATTGATTAAGAACGGGGTGATGAATGCCTTCCCAGACAAACAATCTGAACACGCGGACGCTACGCTCACCACAACCGAATTGGATTTTAAGCGGGCCATGTTAAGCGTTGTACCAGCTCTACAATTGATAGACGAGGGCGCCATGAAAGTGGATGGAGACCTGACCGCGCTGGCCAATCTAGGAACCCTATTTGATACGTTTGAGCGACGCTTCCCGATTGTTACCCCGCGCGCTTTCGAAAAGTAAAGTTAACCGCAAGGGCAGCAGCAGTCAGCACCACACCTGCAGCCAGGTGCATCTCATTCACCGGTCCAGATAAGGCCGGTCCGGACATGTCAGGCAGCGCGATGGCAAGACCACCTATGCCACAACACGCACGCAATATTGGATTGGATAAGTGCCCTATTCCTGTGACATAACCCTGCACCGAACCAACCATCAACCAAACGCCAATCAGAGCTTCCAACAGCGGTTGTAAGGCGCCAACAAACCCTTGGGCAAGAATAAAATTGGGGTCTAATACGAAAATGAAAGGGATAACGTATATCACGCTGCCCAGGCTCATTGCCGCCAATCCGGTCTTAAGTGGGTTTGCTTCCGCAATTGACGCCGCTGCGAAGGCACCCAACGCAACCGGAGGCGTGATATAGCTCAACATAGCCCAGTACAGAATAAACAGATGCGCGCTCAGCGGCAGCAAATCTTGTCCAACCAACGCTGGCGCCAACACCACCGCGAGAAAAATATAGGCAGCCGTCACGGTCATTCCGATACCCAACACAAAACTGGTAAGAGCACCCATTAACAGCAGCAACAGAAGGCTGTTGTCGGCGATACTCAACAGATCATTGACCAACGTGCCACTCAGTCCTGTTAAAGATAACGCGCCGACAATCAGTCCTACCCCCGCCAGGATGACCACCAGTTCGATCAGCAGCCGCCCGGTGCCCGACAACAATTCGAGGAAACCATTAGCGTCCAAGCGGTGCACCGGGGAGATTTGGTTCAAAACTAGAAGCGCACCTGTTGCATAGTATGGTGCTAACGCCTCCCTTTGCAGAAAAATCAATAAGAACACAAGCAGCGCAAAGGCACCGATATAAAACCAGCCATCGCGGAGCGTTGTTTTAATACTGGGGATATCTTTTGCTTCCAAGCCTTGCAGGTTTTCTTTAGCGGCATAAGCATCAATCTGTAAATACAGGCTGACAAAGTAGAGTATGGCCGGCAGCGCTGCCGCCACTGCCACTTCCACATACGGAACCTCTAACAAAGTTGCCATAACAAACGCGGTAGACCCCATTATCGGAGGCAACAAAACACCACCTGTTGAAGCGCAGGCCTCTACTCCACCAGCTACATGGCCCTGCATACCAGCCTTGCGCATGGCAGGTATGGTCAACTGTCCGGTTGTGAGTACATTCGTCACCACGCTACCACTCATCGACCCCATCAAACCGCTGGACACAATGGCGACTTTTGCGGGTCCTCCCCGCTGCCGACCTAGCAACGCAAAAGCGAGATTGAGGAAGAACTGTCCTCCCCCGGTGTGCTGCAATACCACCCCGAAGACTACAAAGCCAATTACAAGATTCGCAAAGGCACGAAACGGTAACCCGAATACACTTTCTATCGAGAGCAGATGGTAGGCCGCTGTATCCTGCCAGGTGGCAGCTAAGCCATTCAGAGGACCTGGGAGAAAGTGAGTAAACAGCGGCAGCAGCGAAAAGGTCGTTGCGATTAAACACAGTGCCAGCCCACCCGCACGTCTAAGCGCTTCCACCAGGCAAATCCACAGTGCCAGAGCCACCCAGACCGCCCAATCCGGGGCTCCAAACTCCCACGCCTCATCCAGTGCCTGCTCGGAGGTGACAAATAAACTCACCAGCAGAAAAAAAGTCAGCCCTGCCAGCGGGAAATCGATCCACCCGCGCGTCGGGTAGATCAAAAAAGCCATGGGTAGCAACAGAGCGAACAGACCGTAGAAGTATTGGGATTCAATACTCACCCACGCGCTGAGCCATTGCTCACCACCCAGCAACCGTAGCGTATCCATGGCCAACATGAGCGTGATGATCGCCGCGATGGATACGGCGTATTGCAGGTACTTGTTCATCTATTGCTTGAGCCTGCTTTTATTGCTTGAGCATGTTTTGATTCTAGCCTTCTCCGGGATGATCCCAGACCGCGTCAAATCCAGCATTCTTCAGCGCTTTGGCACGAGTGGCGTACCACATATCTTCGAAACCTGAGCTGTCCGGGTCTGATTTGATGTGTTCAACCCAGGCTTGCGCCAGCACCTCCTGGCGCGCGATTAATCGATCGTTGTGTGCCTGAGCTTCGGCTGTCCACACGCCAATAGACTTAAAGTACTGCACAGATCCCGAGTGGAAAGGTACCGACCAGGTAAATATCTGACGATCCATCGCCCAACCTATAGCCCCTGGATCAGCACTTTTATATTCGTCGTAGTGCAGGTGGATGGCTTTCGCCAGATCGTGTACCAGTGCGTCGGACTGAGTATCCAGCGCAATCAACAGCGGGTATGGATACGTTGCGCCCTGGTGAGGTGTTGCTTCGCTGATGGAGGCACCCCTGGTCGCGACATGAGGTATCATGAACGGAACAATAGCTTTCATCCGCCCCCAACAACCCTCATCATCATGAGGTGTTGGTGGCCAGTATATTCCCCGAGGCGACGCCTCCAGCTTACGTGTGGGTCCGGAAACGGTATTCGCGTAAGCTGCATCTACCTGGCCATTTACAATGCCATTCCACATGGCAGCATAACCGGGAAAATCCACACGCTCTACGTCATCCCAGGTCAGCCCACCACAGGCCAACATGGCCTGCGTAGATACATTCAAAGCGGGTGCACCGCGCACATAGGGCACCCGCTTACCCCGCAAATCCGCATAAGTTTCAACGCCTGCATCTGCCGCAACACCCAGTGATTGGTTGCTATCACCATAGGACATCATGACAATTCTAAGTTTGAGCGGCCCCCACCTGGGGCCTGCAAATTGAAAGACGCCCTCTTGAGCAAAATACGTGGCAATCCCATTGGCCGAAAACTGCACCCGCCCTTTAACCAGAGGGAGGAGCCGAGACACATCATTCTTTCCGGGTACCACACGTAAATTGACGCCGTAGTGATCCTTAAGCGACTTGCCAATCGCTACGGCCTGGTTGTAACCCGTGGTGCCAAGATTGTATGCACTCCAGGACATGGTCCTGCCCAGATTGAGCTCTTGTGCAAAAGCAGGCGACACAAAGATCGCCGCGACAGCGACCAGGGCTCTGCAACAAATCAAATGATGCACATGTTTCAAAATATCCAAGAACGTTACCCCTATCCGTATTTCCCAATGCTTACCAACGCAGATGACCCCCAGGCCAAACGAGGAATGTAGAGGTCACAAGGTTTAGGGTCAACTTGAGAAACGTGCGACAATAGTGTTTTTGCCAAGGCCCTTATTGTTGTCTGCGAGTCTGCGTTGGTATCTGACCGGAACCGGGTTGTTCCTTATCCCTGGCGGTATTCAGATTGTTCTATATCCTTGGTTGGTCGCTGTGCTGCTGAACGAATCGCCAACCCGCGTTGGTATCGCACAGATGGCGGCGCAGCTGCCGATGTTACTGCTGATCCTTTTTGGCGGTTGGTTGGGTGATCGCTTGGATCAGCGGCGTTTGCTGATCGGATTAAACGCTCTGATGGCGTTACCGCCACTGATGATGTACGTGGTGTTTGAGCTGGACTGGTTCAATTACACCATCTTGTTTTGCTGGGCGCTGGTAGGGGGAACGTTTGCTGCATTTGTCCAGCCAGCCAGAGATGCGTTACTGAATCGCGTTGCAGGCGCTGATATTCAGCGGGTTGTGACCCTTACCGTGGGGGTACAGTTTGGCGTTCAGATTTTCGGTTTTGCAATAGGATCCCAAGCCGATAGCCTTGGACCCCAGGCCTTGTTGCTCGTTATGGCCGCCTTCATGTTAGCCGCCTCATTGGCTGTAACAAGAATACCCAAGCTGCAACCCATTGCTGAACGTAAAGTCCAGTCTCCAATCGCGGCCATTAAAGACGGCGTTCAGGTCGCCTGGCAAGACGAGTTCATTCGCGCTGCGATTGTCCAGACCTTCAGTGTGGGAATTTTCTTCGCTGGCGCTTACATGGTCCTTTTACCTTTAATGGTACGGGACCTGTATGACGGCGGCTCTACCGCCATGGCGGGAACGTTTGCCGCCAATATGCTCGGCACTGTATTTGTGATCGCTATCCTGATGAGGCGGGGACGTGTTGCCCGACCGGGCAGGCTGCTTTTGATCGGCGCAGCTGTCTCTTCTGTTGTATTGTCGCTGTTGTTCTTTGACCTACCGATGTGGGGGTTTTATCTGGTCATATTCTTGTGGGGCATCTGTGGAGGCGTTGGAATGAGTATGTCGCGGACCATCGTACAGGAAGCAGCAAAAGAATCTCATCGGGCGCGGGTGATGTCTGTATATTCACTTGGCATGATGGGTGGCATGCCCATTGGCAGTTATACCATTGGCGTGGCAGCCGATATTATTGGGATTCAAAATGCAGTTTGGATCCCAGTCATTGGCATGCTCAGCATTTTGATTTATCTAGCTATTCGGTCAAACTTGTGGTCTGTCGAAAGTAAATTGATCGATGGAACTTGATAGGAGATAAACGTATGGAGCCAGGGCTGAAAATTGGTTTATTGATCACAACACTTGTGTTGGTAATCGGTTGCGGAAGCTCATCTGAGCCGCATCAAGAAAGCACCACATCCACAAGTGAACAAGTTCAAACTGACGCCCTCCCGCCCGGATTTCTAGACGAGCCTCCGCCCCCGCCCACCTCGAATACCACCATTCTTTCCGGCGGTACGCTAGTGGTGGATCAAACCATCTCTGATTCGGTCATCGTGATCACATCAGGCAACGTTGTCGCCTGGGGTGCTCGAGGCGAAGTAGACATGCCCAACGACTCTGTTGGTTTTGATATGCGAGGCAAATGGATTGTGCCTGGACGCCAGAACCAGGATGACAGCATCACACCCACGGCATTTGCACCAAACCTGCCTGCAGAGTTTGTCATTCTCAGCAGTTGGTCAGACACAAGCCTGGACGCGTCCCACGTCGTGGGCACTTTTGCTGACGGTCGCTTGGTACTGCAGGATGAGTCGTCAGACTAAGAATTCTGCCCCACCCAGGTCGATGGCATGACGTGCGTGACGTTTTGCCATGGTTGTGAACATGGCATCACCTCGCTCCGTTCGCTCGACAATCATCGACGCGACCACCGTCACGCCAAACCCGGCAAATACGCCGCGTCGATACTGGTCCCAGCAGGTTTCCCAGTCGAAGTTTTCGATACCCGCGTTTAACAGACCTTCGTGATAGGCACGCACAATTGACGCTTCATGCTGCGCGCGTTGATCTGGCAGCATGCCTGCGCCTAAAAAATAGGCCACATCATTCAACGGTGCTCCGGTGGTAATACTCTGCCAATCCACCACCGTGATGTCCGTGGCACCGTCCCGTTCACTAATCAACAGATTGTCCAGTCGATAATCCACATGTACCAGGCTGAACCACGGGTGGTCAGTTTGGTACAAAGGCGCAGCTTCTGCCTCCCCCAGCTTTGCGATAATAGCCTGCTCATCCTCAGCGAGATCTATCCCGTATCGATCCAAAAAACCGGGGAGCTGCGCCCGATAAAGGTCTCGCATTGCGTCAGCACCAGCAGCATCCGAGCCACCCAACCACTCATAATCCGACAACGAATCGTCGCACCAACAGGGCGCGTGAAGGCCCACCAATTCAAACACAGCAGCTTGTGCCACTTGCGGCGTACAACCTTCCAACTGGTTACCTTGTTCTGCCGGCGCCAGATCCGACATCACCACGACAAACTCCGGACCTTCGTCCACGATCTCAGCGTAATAACAAACTGGCGTACGAATACTCAGGCGGTGCTGCATCTCCTGGTAAAAACGTACCTCTTTCAAAAAATTACGCAGCAGCACACCGGTGGCTCTGCTGGTTGGGTCGTCAGATGGGTACTTGACGATGAGGCTTTGCGGTGCACCGGGGGCGCTCTGATGGTAGGTCAGCGTATACCGAATACACTTCCCAATTTGACCTGTGCCTACGCGCGCCGCCTCAAAGCTCGCCACTTCACAATCGATGTCGTTCGCTTGCAGGATCGCCGTAAACCATTGCGCGTCAATGGTTTGTGATGTTGGGATCTTGATCAAAGAAGGGCTATTTCTTTGGGTGAACCTGAACCTTCATTTCGGTATAGCCTTTGACAAAGGCGGAGGGAGTTCGTGTCGGCTCTGCCAATACTTCTACAAACTCGAATCGTTGCATGATTTCCTCCCATAGCACTCGCAGCTGCATCTCCGCCAGCCGGTTACCCATACAGCGATGAATGCCGAAACCAAACGAAAGGTGATGTCTGGGTTGAGCACGATCGATGATAAAGTCGTTGGGGCGATCGATGGCATCTTCATCCCGGTTCCCGGAGACGTACCACATGACAACCTTGTCGCCTTTCCGGATGATCTTGCCACCTAGTTCGACATCTTGTGTCGCCGTTCGACGCATGTGAGCCAAGGGTGTCTGCCAGCGAATAATCTCTGGCACCATGGATTGGATCAAACTGTGATCCGCGCGCAGCTTGTCATACTCACCCGGGTTCTGATTGAGTGCCAAAACCCCACCTGTAATGGAATTTCGCGTGGTGTCGTTGCCGCCCACAATCAACAGGATCAGATTGCCCAAAAACTCCATGGGTTGCATGTTTTTTGTGTTTTCCCCATGCGCCAGCATAGAGATCAGGTCCATTCCGGGCTTCGGCCACTGCTTACGCTCTTCCCACAGTCGTGTCATATATTCCAGACACTCAAGCAGTTCGCGACGCCGCACCTCAGTTTCAACGACGTCTGGGGCGGCTGTGGCCACATCTGACCAATGGGTGAGTTTGCGGCGCTCCTCGAAGGGAAAATCGAACAAAGTAGCCAACATCTGAGTGGTGAGTTCGATCGAAACAGTATCCACCCAGTCAAAAGATTCACCCACGGGCAGTGCGTCTAAAATAGCAGCAGCACGCTCGCGGATTAACCCTTCCATAGCGGCCAGGTTTCTCGGGGCCACAACCGGCGTCACCGTTGCACGCTGTACATCATGCTTGGGTCGATCCATGGCGATGAACATAGCTGTCTGAAACTCGCGAGCCCGGGCTTCATCTTTCTTCATCGGACCAATCGTGATCCCACCCTCCGACGAGAACAACTCGTGGTTTTTATCCACGAACATGATGTCGTCGAACTTAGTAATTGACCAGTAGGGTCCATAGTCGCTGTCTGGCAAGAAGTGCACCGGGTCCTCTTTGCGTAGACGCTCAAAATATTCCCAGAGCTTATTCTCTTGGAAAATTGCCGCATGGGAAGGGTCGACAGAATCTAAAGGAAGACTGTAGGGATCAGCTATAACTGTTTGATTATTATCGTCTTTCGATACTGGATTGAGCGGTACAAACTGTTCCAAAGCCGTTGCCATAAGTGACTCCCTTTCCAATTAAATAAGTCAG
Source organism: Pseudomonadota bacterium (assembly GCA_039028095.1). Taxonomy (GTDB): domain Bacteria; phylum Pseudomonadota; class Gammaproteobacteria; order Pseudomonadales; family Azotimanducaceae; genus UBA4421. The sequence goes on along the minus strand of JBCCIU010000023.1, from coordinate 62,229 downwards.
ATACCTTATTAGTCTATCATACCTTTTTTGCCAAACCGTGACGCTACTGCATCAGCTTGACAACTCTTGCGTCATAAACGCCAGGCTTTACAGGCACGTTTCGCCGGTGTTCTGACACTTCTTCCAACAGAGACTTCAGTACCTGTGGTTGCTGGGCTGAAACGTTAAAACGCTCCGATGGGTCGATCGACAAATTGTATAGCTGGGGTATCTCATGCTCTGTGCGCTCAGGAGGTTGTCGGTAAGCGCCTTCTGTAATGAAATGCAGTTTCCAAGGACCTGAACGATACGCTCTGAGCTCACCTTGTCGATAATAAGCAATGGTTGTGCGCGGACTGGGACGACCTTCTAACAGCGTCGCACTTAAATCTTTTCCGTCCACGCCGCCCGCGCCATCCGCGCCCGCCAGGGCAGCAAACGTACGATACAGGTCGAGTGTGGACCCGATATCGCTCACCACGCCTTTGTGCAGCCGCTCCCCGAACCAGAAGGCGGTGGGGACACGCATCCCACCTTCGAATGTGGTGCCTTTGCCGTGCCTGAGCAGCCCTGCTCTACCGCCTTCGGTGTTCATTGTAAGCCATGGTCCATTGTCACTGGTGAAAATCACCAGCGTGTTATCCGCCAGGCCCATTCGCTCGATAGCAGACCTGATTTGTCCAACGCTCCAATCGATCTCTTCCACCACATCGCCATAGCGTCCACCCAGGCTTTTGCCCTCAAACTCTTTTGAGCGAAACAAGGGTGTATGTGGCATCGCGTAAGGTAGATATACAAAAAACGGTTGGTTCTGGGCCTGCGACCTCTCCATAAACTTGATCGCAGCTTCTGTATAACGCCTGGTCAAGCTCGCTTGATGGGCGGAACGTTCGACGGTCTCGTCTAAGTAGACATACTCACCCTGACCCTCACCCTCACCCTCACCCTCACCCGCTCCTGAGATTTTACGCACCCCTTTAAACAGCGGGGGCGCCCAGTATTCGGGTTTGGGATTTGCATATTTTGCCGGCCGACCTGCCATCGAAGCAGCCAGCTTTTCCGTCTCACCCGCTATGGAGTAGGACACAATCTCATCGATATCTGGTTCTCCCACCCAATCCATATCGTTGGAATACGGAAGTCCAAGCCACTCATCGAAGCCGTGCCGAGTAGGCCAAGCGTGCGGCGCATCCCCCAGATGCCACTTGCCAAAAATGCCCGTGCGATAGCCAACGTCAGTCAAAACTTCGGCAATGGTTGTTTCCTCAGCGGGAAAGCCGCCTACTTCATTCGGGAAATAGACGCCGATACGTTGACCGTACTGTCCGGTTCGTACGGGCAAGCGACCCGTTAACAAAGCAGCGCGACTGGGTGAACATACCGGTGCTGCCACATAAAAGTCTGTCCATCGCTGACCATCCTCGGCCAGCTGATCGATATGCGGCGTGCGAATATAAGGATGCCCAAAACTTTGCACATCTCCATAGCCAAGGTCATCCGCAAACAGGATCACAAAATTGGGTTTTGGTCCAGCCAGACAGGTTGCGCTTGCGCAAACCAACAACAACATCACCCATCGCTTCATCACAAAAAAACTCCCACCCGATCCCCTGGGCTATTCCAGATCATCTGCTAGATACTTGCCCGCTTGATAGTAGTGATAGGCGGACCACAAATTGACGAACGAAAAGATCAAAAGGCTGTAGCGCAATGATTCCTGACCGTAGGCGTCGGACAATAGATCACTGACGATGCCCACAGCCTGAGGGCCAGCTCCGAGACCGACAATATTAATAATGAACAGCAGCACCGCCGCTGCAACAGAGCGCATACGCAGACCAACTAACCCCTGGGTCTGGGAAAACGTTGTGGCCTGATAAAAGTTACCTAACGCCACGGGCAGGATTAAGCACAAGAGCGCCACCACCACCGAATCGGCCAGGTAAACACCAAATGCGAACGGAGCACCCGCCACCAGGGCCACAGTGACGACCCACAGATACCAACGTGTGTCACGCGCACCCAAACGATCCGCCATCCAACCACCCAGGGCAATCCCAATGCCTCCCGGAATCCCCAGGATGAGACCAAGGTAGGTACCTGCATCTCCCGTCTCTAAGCCATGTGATCGGATCAAAAAGCTGGGCACCCAGGTGACAACACCATAGCCAACAAATGCGGTTAAAGCCGCGCCAAAAGACAGATGACGAAACGAACGTTTTGCCCAGAGATACCTGAAGGTTTCCATAATACCGGGCTGCTCACCCACATCTGTCCGACCTTCAGCCATTCCGCGCGGAGGCTCGCGCAACGAGAATCGAACCAGCACGGCAAGCAGTATTCCAGGCACACCCACAACAAAGAAGGCCACACGCCAGCCGAAGAACTCGTTCAACCAACCTCCGGCGACAAAGCCAAATAAAATACCAAACGGGATACCCAACGAGTAAATACCCAACGCGGTCGCACGTTTTTCTGCCGGAAAGTAGTCAGACAATATGGAGTGCGCAGGAGGGGAGCAGCCTGCCTCTCCAACGCCCACTCCAATTCTGGCAATCAGCAGATGCCAGAAATTCTGTGCCAACCCGGACAAAGCGGTCATACCGCTCCAGATTGCCAAGGCCAGGGCGATTAAGTTGCGTCGGTTGCCACGGTCGGCATAACGAGCTATCGGAATACCTAACGTTGCGTAGAAGGCTGCAAACGCAAACCCGGACAGCATACCTAACGCCGTATCCGACAAACCGAGATCCTGCTTTATCGGTTCCAACAGGATGGACAAGATCTGTCTATCAATAAAATTGAAGGTATACACGACAACCAGAACGCTCAGAGCGTAGTGCCGAGCCCCCGCGCTGAATACACTGATGTCTTGGGGTTCGGGGCTCTCCCCGGGATTGGTTGCACTTTCAGACACTGACTTCTCCTTCACTACGATCTGTTTATTGTTGGCGTGCGTGTACTTTTTCTATTCAACTGAAAACCGGGAGTTGCTGAAATGATTCACCCAACACTTGTGCGTGTGGCACACCCAACCACCCCTCTATGGCTGTTGCGTAGACTTGTCTGAAGTCCGTGGTGTGTGCCAGGTTATCTCCATCAACAAGATCGGTCAGACTCGGTAATTCACCATAATGCCCACCGTTAACCCCACCACCGGCCAGGAACATGACATTTGCGCTACCGTGATCCGTACCCATATTGGCGTTTTGTGGTACGCGGCGACCAAACTCGGAAAACACCATCAGCGTGACTCGGTCAGCATGCCCAAGACGCTTCATATCCGCCAGAAATCCATAAATCCCATCACACGCATAACTGAGCAAACGCCTGTGTAAGGCGGGCTGTTGCACATGGGTGTCAAAGGCATTGTTGCGAAAGGTGACGTAGTAAAGCTGGGTGGGTAAACCAGCTTCGATGCAGGCCGTTACTTTCGGCAGGTCTAACGGCGCAATGCCATAGTCCACCGGCGTCCGAAAATCCCGCCAAGCCTTTCGTATCCTGGCAGAGGAGGCCACCGCGCTATTGTTGACCGCGTGCAAAAACCCCCGATTGCCGGAATACGTAGTTGTCTGTGCTGCAGGGTTGGGCGCTTGTAGGAATTGTTCCCGCGCAAAGCGCTCGGGATCATCAAATACGATCGGTGTATGGACGCGACTTTTCACGGCCAATGACCCAGCCGCGGCCACATTGATCAGCATATCTTCACGACGGGAGGGCGACATCGCATCTGCCACCCGACCCATCCAACCATACTCGTTCCCCCGGTGGGGTGCGCCCGTGTGCCAATAGGCCATTGAGGTAAAATGCGAATAAGACGGTTGTTCGTACCCACAACCGTGAACAATCGCCAGCTGTCCGTCTTGCCAAAGACGCTGCAATCCCAACATGCCTGGGTTAAAACCGAAGTGTTCATCCAAAGGCAACAGATCTTTGCGCCGGATGCCGATCCCAGGCCTGTGCGTGTAATAGGCGTCATCGCCATGCGGTACGATCGAATTCAGGCCATCATTCCCGCCTGAAAGCTCAACGGCCACCAGGATCGGCGCGTGCCTGACTTTCTCAGCGGATAATCCGGACATGGGTACAGCACCGGCTGCAGCGATACTTCCCATAGCTTTGAGCAAACGTCTTCGTTGCATATTCCCAGCGCCCGTCACTCTTAACCCAATTGATACTCGGGCAAACTTAGCATTTTATGCAGCACCTTGCGCAACCCCTCCTCCATGTAAGAGGCAGCTTCCTGTAGATCCTGGGTGCCCAGTTCCTGCGCCAGACTCACAGCCAGTTGGGCTTTAACCGAGTCGGTCAGCGGCACCGAAAAATAAACTTTCTCCCAGTATGCGATCACCTCGTCTGGCGTCGCCAATTCCTGCATTAACACCATGTCCGTCAAATTAATTCGCGCCGTGTGCCTGGAGATGGGCCGCACCCTCTCCAGCGCCATCTGCCAACCGCGCATACTGCCCAGACGTGTATTAAAGTCTTCATCCGCATCCGCCAGCATGTTCGAAGCCGCCATATCGCCGGTATCAGCGACACCCGTCGGCTTAGTCGCAGCGGTAACACCCATGCCCTGTCGCAACCGGTCTTGCACGTTGACGACTTCCGCCGTGTAAGCGGGATAGCGATCAGGCGGCACAAAGCCAATGTCAGGAAACAGTACATCCAGGACAAAATTACCACGCTCGAACATCAAACTTGGCGTAATCCAACTGCGACCTTCAGACCATCCCGCCACCGTTGGGGGGTGCATCAGTCGTTGCCCCAAGGCGCCGCTGGCCATGTTGAAGTCAGGTACGCCAGGCACCTGATTGAGCCCCATTTTTCGGTAGGTAGAAATCATCATCTCTACGGGGCTCTTGATGCGCGCTCCCAGCTTATCCTGCCCATAGAAGTCTTTGGATAAAAACAGGACGCGCAAAAATTGCGCGACGTTGAAATCCAACGCATCAAACAGCGCTCCCAGCTGTACCTCATCCTCAGCAGCCAACGTATCGCTGACAAAGTATCGATAGAGTTTGGACGCAACAAACTGAGCGCTGATCGGGTCTTGCAGGATCAGATCGATCACCGCCACTCCATCGAAATTCCCCCGCTGGCCCAAAAATTCCTTCTGACCGGAATCGTGGTGATCCTGATCGACCACAAATTCCAGATTGCGTACGTTCCAACCGGTGAATGCTCTGGCCGCTTCCTGCACATCTCGCTCGGTGTAGTTACCCACGCCCATCGAGAACAGCTCCATAATTTCACGCGCAAAATTTTCGTTTGGAGAATCTTTGGTATTCACTCCCGCATCCAGAAACACCAGCATGGCGGGGTCTTGGGCAACCGCAATCAAAAGCTCACGGAAGCCACCTAGTCCGTGAGATTGAAAAAGCTCAAGCTGTTTGAGCATCTTTCGATAATCCCGCACCTTATCTTCGTTGGTGGCAAAATGCCCGTGCCAGAACAAGGCCATCTTTTCGACTAGAGGATGTTCGCTGGTCAACATGCGATTCGCCCACCAATAGGCGACGCGATCGGTTTCTAGTCTCGAGGCGCGCAACCAATAAAAAAACTTGTTCACCACCGGCTGCAGAGGTCGATTGCCACCTGGCTTGATTTTGATTCCCAACGCTTCGCCGTTCAGTTTCGCCAGTCGCGTTGTGGCAGGTCGACTCGCAGGAAACGGATCAAGACCCTGATCAAATATTTCAGAATGTTCAAACTGACTGTTTTCGGAACGCCGCATGGTACCTTCGATCATCAGCGCCACCGCGTTTTCCGGCGAGAGGCTCGCTAAAGCCTCAACCTCACTTGGCTGACCGCCAAAGCCAGCTCTGGATAATAGATGCGCGCTGAGTTGGGCGTTCCACTGGTCAGAATCGATCGGACTCAGGTCCAACTCTGCATGCGCCGAACAAGCGATCAGCAGCCCAAGCACACCAGCACACAGGAGATCTAATCCCCCTAGCAGAAATGTCCGACAGTTCAGTCTCACCGTGAATCCCCCAACGCCAGGCCGTACCCTATCACTATCAGCGCACCTTCTAAACACTACCTAAACATCGGCTACGTCCCAATCAAATACTGGAAGATTAAGCATAAATTCTGCGTTAGAATCTTTGACACCTATCCAAACCCACCAGGGGCGATCAGACATGAGCAACTTCCTTTCTTCATCACGCAGACGATTTGTTCAATACGGCACGCTAGTTGGCGTTGGTGCTCAAACATTTCTCAAATCGGGCGACGTGCGCGCTTCTGTTTTTGAGGGCAAAGAAGCAGCGGGATTAGGAGACCCCTGGCCAGAAATGTCTTACCGAACATTGGGACGCACTGGACACAACAGTTCTCGTCTGGTGTTCGGCTGTGGCGCGACCTTATCTCGTGACCGCCACGATGATCTGTTGGATGCTGCATATGACGCAGGTGTAAATACGTTTGACGTCGGCTTTCAGCACTACTACGGCTCAGCCGAAAAACACATGATTCCATTCTTGAAGAAGCGCCGCGACGACATTTTCCTCATCTCCAAAGCCTATGTTCCCGTAGACATCGACTGGGACGAGACCATAACCGTTGGGCAGGCCAAGGCAGCTGCAAAGGGATGGGCGGCATATCTGGACGAAAGCCTGCGAGAAATGGAGCTGGACCACGTAGATGCGTATTACTACATGGCGGCGAACAACGTCTCTGTGGTCGGCAACGAAGAAATCTATCGCGCATTTGAAGATGCAAAAGCTGCCGGTAAAGTCAGTTACCTTGGCTTATCCACACACCAGAATGCTCCTAACGTGCTACAAACCGCCATCGACACCGGCTGGTTCGATCTTGCAATGATCGCAATCACCCCGGGTGGCTGGTATGACTGGGAAGACAAAGCGGTTCTGCCGGATTCTCCGCCTATGAAACAAATTGCCCCACTACTGGATGAAGCTCGAGCAGCAGGCATTGGCCTGGTGGGTATGAAAGCGGGTCGCTTCCTGGCAGGCAGAGCCTGGCTGGGATGGGGAAATCCAGATGCTTTTGATCAGTACTACGATGAAAAGTTGATGAAAGCCAAACTTTCCGAATTCCAACGCAGTTATGCCTACGTGCTGGAACACGGCCTGGATGTTGTTAATGCCGATATGCAGTCCATGTTGCATTTGAAAGAGAATTTCACGGCGGCAGCCACCTCCGGGGAATATTTCGATATTGCCTAAGGCGCTTTTTTATCAGCCCAACTGCGGTATCTCCGGGGATATGCACCTGGCTGCCATGTTGGATCTGGGGGTACCCGAGGCATGGCTGAGGCAGGAGCTGGGAAAGTTGCCCGTGACCAGCGAATTCACACTGGATATCGGTCCCGGGAACAAGATGGGTATCTCGGGGACCACGGCGCGCGTCACCACAGCAGATACCCATGACCATCGACATCACTCTACCATCGTCAAACTGATTCGTGATGCAGACTATCCGGAAGCTGTAGAGCGTCGGTCACTGAATATTTTCCAACAAATTGCGTTAGCGGAAGGGAAAATCCACGACATCCCACCTGAGAAGGTCCACTTCCACGAAGTTGGGGCGGTCGATTCGATTGTCGATGTTGTGGCAGCAGCGCTGTGTATCGAATATCTCAACGTAGATGTGATCTTGTGTAGCCCAGTTGAAGTTGGCGGAGGATTTGTAGACTGCGCACATGGGCGTTTCCCTGTACCAGCACCGGCCACCCAGGAATTGCTGAAACATGCGCCTTGTACCTATGGTGGGGTTGAGGGTGAATCCACCACACCTACCGGGGCAGCAATTTTGAGCAGCGCTGTGACTGAATATTCTCCTGCCGGTGCTTTTACACCGGAGAAGATTGGCTATGGCATTGGACACAAAGATTTTTCTCGACCCAACGTGTTAAGGGTCGCGCTAGGCGACTATGCGCAACACAGTCTCAGCGTAGAAACCCAATTTAAAATCGAGGCCAATATTGACGACATGACAGGCGAGCATTTCGAACCGCTGATGCAGGCCATGTTCGATGCAGGCGCCGTCGATGTCTGGGTAGCGCCAATCGTGATGAAGAAAAGCAGACCGGCACACTCAATTGTTGCCATTGCTGACGCAGACCATAAAGACAGTGTCTGTAACACGCTCTTCAATCACTCCACAACCATTGGCCTGAGAGTTCTACCCTTCGAAAAGCAGATGCTGCCCAGAATCCAGGAGACGATGCCTACTCGCCACGGTGATGTGCATATCAAACAGGTCACCCAACCCAATGGCCAGGTTCGCTGGAAGGTGGAACACGACGACATCCAGCGAATAGCGAGATCAGCCAACCTGGACTACAGCAGCGTCAAGCAAGAAGTCGAGGAAGACATCCGTCAGCTGAAAAAGTAACAGACTGCCTTAGATCTTGTGAGCGACGCCCTTTTGCAGGCTCTTTTTCAAAAACTAGGCAACACCACCGTCGGCTTTTAGCGCTTCAATCTCTTGTGCTGCCAAACCTAACTCAGCCAGGATTTCGTCGGTTTGCGCGCCCGGCGCCACTGAAGCGTCGGGCAATTCAGGTACTGTACGCGAAAATCTGGGCGCAGGTGCTGCTTGACGCACACCATGAGATTCGACAAAGGTCTGACGATCAACATTGTGCTGATTAGCACAGGCCTCATCAAAGGTGAGGACCGGTGCATAACAGATATCCGTGCCCAACATGATCTCGTCCCATTCATCCCGAGTTTTGCTGGCGAATACTGTAGCGAACTTTTCTTTGAGAGCAGACCAGTCAACCCGACTCATCTGTCGCGGCAGGGAATCGTCATCAGCAAGCCCCGTCTTCTCTAGCAACAAGGCGTAAAACTGCGGTTCGATCGAACCGATAGAAATCCACTTACCGTCTTTGGTCTCGTAAGTACCGTAAAAGTGTGCACCACCATCTAACAAATTGGTGCCCCGGTCATGCGACCAATGTCCCTGCCCCATAATCCCGTAGATTGAATTCATCAAGAGCGCAGACCCATCGGTCATCGCCGCATCAATGACCTGACCTTGACCGGATTTTTGCGCCTCATACAAGGCAGCGGCTATCCCAAATGCCAGTAACATACCGCCACCACCAAAATCGCCTACCAGATTCAAAGGCGGTACTGGTTTGCACCCGTCATCGCCAATCGCGTGCAGCGCCCCGGTCAGAGAAATGTAGTTGATATCGTGACCTGCCGCAGAGGCCATGGCACCCGTTTGTCCCCACCCAGTCATGCGTCCGAAGACCAATTTTGGGTTGCGGCCAAGACAGATATCAGGTCCCAGACCTAACCGCTCCATCACTCCGGGTCGAAACCCTTCAATCAGTACGTCAGCGGTCTCCACCAGCTTAAGCACGGTTTCAACGCCGTCTGCATGCTTCAGGTCCACGGCAATACTCTTTCTGCCGCGGGCCAACACATCTACGCCTGTCGGTTTGCCCACCGCTTGAGCACGATCGACCCGGATTATCTCCGCGCCCATATCTGCCAACATCATGCCGCAGAATGGCCCCGGTCCAATTCCTTGCAACTCAACCACCCTGACCCCACTTAGCGGACCCATAGACTCACTCCCCTTTTTATCGTCGACAATGATTTAAGCGAATAGAATCGCTGTAATTGGGGTGCGGTGCAAGTTCTGCTGTTTTATCATTTGGGGTTTCGAATAAGGGAATAGGAAGGATGGTTAATATTGACGAACTGCGCGAACAGTTCCTCAACAAGGACTTTGACGCCAGAGAGTTTGTACTGGATCCCCTGAAAATGGTTGCCGTGGCAAGAGCCAGCGGAGAATCCAGACCAGAATTTACCGATCCGGATCATCCCGATTTTCATGCACCACCGGCATTCTTATGCAGTTTGGCCTCGGGTCGACATCTACCCATCGATTTCCCTCGCTTGGGTGGCATTCCGATGGATGGCGGAAAGGCGGTAACCTGCCATGCACCAGCCAGACCAGGCAAAACGCTGATAGGGAAAACACATCTGCATGACATTTATGATAAAAAAGGCCGCTCGGGGCGCATGATTCTGGTGGTCGCTCGCATGGAACTCTATGATGAGGATAACACCCACTTGGCCAGCGCCGACTCAAGAATGGTCATCCGAGAGAGGTCAGATTCATGAGTGTAAAAACGATTCACGATGTAGAGTTTGGGGTGGAACTACCCAGCTTTGAGCCAAATACCGATCTTCAGCTGTGTGGAGATTTTGCGGAAGCCGTTGGTTGGCCTCGAGGTCGATTCAGCGATCATGAAGAGGCTCAGAAACAAGGTCTTCCAGGGGCATTGGTACCAGGTATTATGGGTATGGGTTTTCTTACCACCACCATCCACAACTGGTCGGAAAATGCCAAGGTTGAACACATTGATACCGTTTTCAGAGCACCCATGATGGCCGGACAATCTCTAATCATCGGCGCGGTGGTCACGGACATCGACGAGGACGAAGGATTGGTGGAAATGGACATGACACTGAAAAACCAAGCGGGTGAAACTCGCGTGTTTGGCACCGCCACGGTACGTTTGCCTATCGAGTAAGTTTGACGGGGAGGGATATGACTGCACCCATTGAATTCAGCCCGGAGTACGTTGCCGAGCATTCCCCTCGGGAAGCGCAGTTGTTCACAAATTTTCTCAAATGCGGGGAACCCTGGCGGTCCTTGTACAAGAATAATCCCTGGCTTACCCCTCCAGATTTAACCAAACCCCTGCCCTGGGGTGAAGCATACTACTGGGATACCACCGTCGCTCGTAAGCACCCGTTTTGGAAAACGGTAGCCCTACCCCAACCCAGCAAAGACATCCGAGTCCTGCGCCACGATCTCAAAGAATGGGGCTACTGTTTGATCGAAGAGGCCATGTCGGAACGTCAACGGCAAGCGTTCCTGGAGCGCGTCACGCAGCAAGCAGCAGGCGAGCGCAAAGCAGGACTATCCTATCCCACCCCAACGGGGCAGTACGTCAACACGCTGATCAACAAAGGCAAGCTATTCAGCCAATGTATCGAGCAAGACCCAGCCGCCGTTCAGGCCGGGCCCGTGATAGAGCAACTGATGAACGAAACATTAGGACCAGGATGGATTTGCCATAGCTTCCTCGCGAATGGCGCTGACCCCGGCGGGTACCCACAAGGGCTCCACATCGACCAAGGACCCCTGGCACCATGGATGACCCAGGAAGCGCCTGCCCTGGTTAACACCATGTATATACCCCAGGATGTCAATGAAGAAAATGGTGGCACGCTGATGATTCCGGGATCACACAAAATCATGATCGAAGCAGGAAGCGGCGGAGAGATCGGCGAAGTACCACCGGCCATCAACCTCGAGGCCAAAGGAGGCACAATCATGGTCTTTGACGGGCGTGTGCTGCACGGTACGGGGGTCAACAAAACCAATCAACAGCGCTACGTGGCGACCATGAGCAACGTGAAGTCCTGGATGCGCACGCAGGAAAACTGGGTGATCTCTGTGGCGCCGGATGTCCTGGCGGAAGCGAGTGACAAGTTAAAGCATCGATTGGGACTGCAGGCGCTTACCTATGGGGCCACCATCGAGGGTTTCGGATTGGGCGGGACAGGTCGGATCGGCGAAGCGAGAGGCGCTATCACCCAGTTTCGAGAGGCCTACGACTCTGGCACCTATGAGCGGGTTCGAACACTGTCCGATTCCTCAACGTCGGAAGATCTGAACAAACCCTATACCGTTCGCGGGGCCATGCAAACTCTCAAGAAACAGCAAGACTAACCTCGTTCAATCGACAACTCGGTCCCTACTTTGCCGTCAGGCTTGAGCAATGCCATGATCGTGGGTGATTGCTGCAGGTCCTGGCTCACGGTCACGGTCTCATCCCAGAATACGGGTCGCCTGAAGTAAATGGACAGGCGCAGTCTCTTGGGCGTCTCCTGCGCCCAGATATGGGCAAGTAGAAAATGTACCCCCATCCCGCCCCCGATCAACGGCGCGCGGAAGCCAGCTTTCCGTGCCGCCTCTTCCTCATAATGAATGGAGTTTCCTTCACTGCTGTAACCTGCAACATTTTCGGGTGTCAGTTGAAAACTGGGCCCTGGAAGCATTGAGGATGGATCATTCACCAGCGGCGCTGGTCGCTCTCCGGCACCACGCCGGTTCGACTTGTCCGGATCGGGTTTCAGTGAGACCCGGTTCGCCTCTATCACTGGCTCCCCAGTCTGGTCATAAAACATAACTTCGCTGTGCAAGGTCCTGCCTCGAGGTACGCGACGAACATCCGCAATACGTCCCGAGACAGTCAGATCTTCATCAAGTAAAGCAGGGCGATGTTGCACCAACTGCTGTACCATGTTGACGTTACCTTCGGCCGTGATCCCACTACGAATCCCGCTGTTTATAGCAATCCCGATAAAGAAAGATGGGTCAACCACATGTCCAAAAACCGACGGTTCAATGCCAATACCGCTAAGTTTTTCTGACTGATAGGCGGGTGTGACACTGATGGTTTCAGCGGTATATTCAAAGCCCGCATAGGGATCGACCCACTCAGTTGATTCAGCCATGCTAACGATACATATGTGTGCCGCCGCAGATCGTCACCGCCTGACCTGTCATGTAGGCACTGGCATCGCTGGCGAGATAGACCACCACACCCATAAAATCTTCTGATTCACCAAAGCGTCGCAACGGGGTTTGTTCGTTTGCGCGAGCCGCAGCCTCAGGATTATCCCAGAGCGCTTTAGCAAAGTCGGTGCGGATCAGACCCGGACAAATGGCATTTACGCGAACACCTTTGGGTCCCCATTCCAACGCTAGATTTCGCACCAAGGCGATGTCAGCCAGCTTGGAAATATTGTATGTCCCAAGTGTTTCTGAACCCGAAAAAGCTCCGGTACTGGCGGTGATCATGATGGATCCTTTCCCTTTTTCGACCATGTCTGGCAGCACCATTTGAGCCAACCAGTGATTTGATCGCACGTTACTCGCCAGGGTCTTATCAAAAGCTTCGTCAGGAATGTCACTCATAGATCCGTAAAACGGGTTGACGCCTGCGTTAGACACCAAGGTGTCAATCTTGCCGAAGCGGGCGCGGGTTTCATCCACCAGATTTTGTAACTGGTCCTTATACCCAATGTTGCACGCAACCGCGATTGCGCGTTCTTCACCGCAACGTTCGTTGATCTCATCAACAACCAGCTCGCATTGATCCAGTTTGCGACTTGAGACCACCACCTTGGCACCATGATCGGCCAACGCAATCGCCATGCAACGTCCCATGCCTTTGGATGCCCCGGTCAGCAGTGCGACCTGTCCCGACAGGTCAAACAAATCTGTAGATACGCCCATGCCCCTTTCCCCTTCTGTATTGTGTAGTTGTTTTGATCAATCCTGCTGCCAAAGCAGCGTGCCTTCACCCGTTAACATGGCCGCGGCTGGCATCACTCGTACTCGCCATGGTGTGAGCTTAAGGGCGGAAAACGTCTCGGATTCAGAATTCTCCCAGCCAGGAATCATCGCCGGGTCATAACCCACCGGCTCTGGCCCGTTTGCTAATCGATCCCATACGTAGGATTTGGTTTCTGCGTCACTTACCCATTCGGCTGCGCATTCGGCCATGCATGTGTCTTGCGCCGGTGTCCAATAATTGCAGGAGACGTAAGGACTTTGTTCAAGATGGGCTATCTTGATTGGCGTTGCGCCCGTCGCGATCCAGCCGGTGAGATGTTCGCCATCATAGTCCCAGATGGGATGCAGAATGCGTGAGCGCGGACGTCCTTTTTTGTCGACGGTAGCGACACTACACCACACAATCTGGTGTGCCATGTCGACAAAAGGCTGAGCAATCTCATTAAGTGCGGTCATGGCCACTCCTATCTAAGTGATCTAATCGTTCCAAATGATATTGGAATCTACCTGATTTATATCGGTGTGCCCACAAAAGGCCATGGTCAGATCCAGCTCTCGGTGTATCAACTCAAGTAACTGTGTCACGCCAGCTTTTCCGTTTGCCCCCAGCGCATTTAAGAAAGCCTTACCAATAAAAGTCCCCTGTGCGCCCATGGCCATGGCCTTAAGCACATCCTGGCCGCTGGTGATGCCACCATCCATCCAGACTTGAGGTTCCTGCACTCGGTCGACTATTTCTGGCAGGACATCCAGCACACCCGGCGCACCATCCAGTTGACGACCGCCATGGTTGGAAACGATCAGCGCGTCAATCCCGCAATCTTCAGCGCGCAGGGCGTCTTCAACGTCCATAATACCCTTGATCACCAATGGCCCACCCCAAAGTTCCTTTATCCATGCCACATCAGACCAATTTAAACTCGGGTCCAACTGTTCAGCAGACCAGGTGGATAAGGATGACAGGTCGTCTACCCCTTTTGCATGCCCAACCACGTTGCCAAATTCTCGGCGCGATGTTTGCAACATGTTGAAGCACCATTTCGGCTTGGTTGCCATGTTTAACAAATTAGGCACGGTCAGTTTGGGTGGCGCAGTCATGCGGTTCTTCAAGTCTCGATGTCGCTGACCCAGTATCTGCAGATCTACCGTCAACACCAGGGCACCACAACCCGCCGCTTTGGCTCGATCAATCAGGCTTTCGACAAAAGATCGATCTTTCATGACGTACAGCTGGAACCAGAACGGCTTGGCGGTGTGCGCCGCCACGTCCTCCATGGAACAGATGCTCATAGTGGACAAGATAAAAGGGATACCAAACGCTTCCGCTGCCTGGGCGGCCAGTATTTCGCCATCCGCGTGTTGCATACCGGCCAGTCCGGTTGGCGCGATCCCAACCGGCATAGCCCAGCTTTGACCTAGAAAATTGCCCTGCACGTCCCTTTCACTGATATCTACAGCCACCCTCTGTCGTAGTTTGACTTCCGCAAAGGCTTGGCGATTTCGATGCAATGTACCTTCGGTCCACGCCCCAGATTCGGCATAGTCATAGAACATCTTGGGCACTCTTCTTTTGTGCAGACGTCGTAAATCTTCCGTGCAGGTGATAATCATGATAATCGAATGTCTGTTAATCTTAACGATGTCGTAGCTTAAAATTATATCAGCCCCAGCGGGACATCAACTCTTCTTCAAAGGCTATATTCGTTAACCATGAGCACATTCAACAAGCCGTTAAACGGCATTAAAGTCATTGAACTCGGCCAGCTGCTTGCCGGGCCATTCGCAGGTACCATGCTCGCCTACTTTGGGGCCGAGGTCAT
Organism: Pseudomonadota bacterium; assembly: GCA_039028095.1. Taxonomy (GTDB): domain Bacteria; phylum Pseudomonadota; class Gammaproteobacteria; order Pseudomonadales; family Azotimanducaceae; genus UBA4421. Next base: position 47,062 of record JBCCIU010000023.1, on the reverse strand, counting down.
CAAGGTTGAACCTCCCGGCGATGGGGATCCAATTCGTGGATGGCGACTGCTGGACGAAAGCGGCACGGCGTTCTGGTGGCGCTCATTAGGGCGAAACAAAAAGTCGGTGACTGCAAACCTACGCACCGAACAAGGCCGCTCAGTGGCAAGGCGCTTGATGCAGAACGCCGATGTGGTGATCGAGAATTTTAAACCGGGCAGTCTGGAAAAATGGGGGTTGGGTCCCGAGACGTTTGTCACTGACAATCCGGATCTGATATTCGCTCGTATCTCGGGATACGGGCAGGATGGACCAAACAGTCATAAACCAGGCTATGCCTCGGTTACCGAAGCCTATAGCGGGTTTCGATATGTAAATGGGTTTCCTGATGGTGTCCCGGTCCGACCAAACCTGAGCATTGGCGATACAGTCGCAGGCCTCCACGCTGTGCTGGGTATCCTGCTAGCCATTGTGTCGCGGCATCAGAACAACACTTCCGGCCAGGTTGTTGATGTCGCCCTTTACGAGGCCATGTTTAACCTGATGGAAGGTATGGTTCCGGAATATGACGGCGCAGGGGCTATTCGCGAACCTTCAGGGTCAACCCTGACAGGTATCGTCCCCACCAATACTTATCTGTGTGGCGACGGTAAACATGTGGTGATCGGCGCGAACGGTGATTCGATTTTTGTAAGATTGATGCAGGCCCTGGGGAGAGAAGATATTGCAGAAGACCCAAAATATGCAGATAACGCCGGCCGAGTGGTTCATGAGGACTATATCGACGGGGTGATCGCAGTTTGGACAAAAGCCCGATCCAGCGAGGATGTGATTGAAGTATTGGAAGCAGCCCAGGTGCCCGTGGGACCCATCTACAACGTCGCGGACATGATGGCAGACCCACACTATCAAGCCAGGGGTATGTTCGAATCGATAGAAACCCCCAGCGGCCCTCTAAAAATTCCCGCGATGCTTCCCAAGCTGAGCAAAACCCCCGGCAGCACGGAATGGCCCGGTGGTGAGGTAGGTACGCACACTGATGAAATCCTCAGCGGCCTTGGGTTCAGCGCAGCAGAAATTACTCAGCTGCGCCACGACGGTGACGTTTAAGTCGACTTATTCCTCATCCAAATCCTGGAAAAAGTCGATATCGCGCTTTTCGCCTTCTGGAACCGGCACTTCCACCACCCGCTCCTGGACGTTGTCGAATTCCAGGCGCAATGCCCGCGTCATGGTTGCGTGTAGTTCGTACGTACAGGTGATGTAAGTGAGTTCGATAATCTCAACATCGCTCAAATGCTCGCGAAGCGCGGCAAATGTGCCATCCGCCACCCTGCCGCCCTGCAATACCAGGTCATCCGTGTAGGCCAGAACCGCACGTTCAACATCCGAAAACAGGTTGGTTGCAGACCAATGAGGGATCGCTTCAATCTGCTCCTCTGTGAAGCGATAGGCCCGCAGCGCCTTACAGTGCTGGGAAAACACAAACTGACTGCCTCGTGCGAACCCAGCCCTTGCCTGACCTAGTTCGCGTAATCTACCGCTGAGTTTGCGTTTGTCGTCACGATAAAACTGAAAGCCAGCAACCATGTGGTGCAGACAATCCGGCACCTGCGCAAACACCGTCCACCAGTCTCCAGGTGTGCCGGTGGCTGTGCCTGGGTCAGCGACTGGATCTCGGTCCTTACCAAACAGCGCGTCGTATAGGGGAATGACACTTTCATCAGCTTGATCGCGGGGTACCTGCTCAAGTCTTGGCACGAATGACTCCTCTTGTTTTTAAGATGAAGCGCAGTATCCACTTTTTCCTTTTTCGTCTCCACAGTGGTATACCCTGTCTCTTTCAGGCTCAAGTCTAGGAATACCGGAGGTAGCATGCCCAATTGGCACAACTGGTCGGGTAAGCTCGCAAGCAAACCCAGTAAATTGCTCTTCCCACGAAGTGAGGAAGACGTTCGGGCCATTGTCCACCAAGCCTCAAGGGACGGCGCGAAAATTCGCTGTGCCGGTGCAACCCATAGCCATGCCCCTCTAGTGCAACACGATGACATCATCATGGACCTGCGGGGTGTTGCGGGCATCACCCAGATTGATCATGAGGCACAAACAGCCTGGCTTGGAGCCGGAGCCCGCCTGTTCACACTGGGAGACGAACTCCGCAGGCATGGCCTGGCGTTACACAATCAAGGCGACATCGATGAACAAGCCATTGCAGGCGCAACTGCCACCGGTACTCATGGCACAGGTCTCGCGCTGAAAAACCTGTCCAGTGCGGTCATTGGAATGCGGATCGTCACTGCGGGAGGTGAGCTTCTCGAGTGTAATGCGCACACAAATGCAGACATATGGCGGGCTGCAAGGCTGCATTTGGGCGCCTACGGTGTAGTGACCGCACTGCAATTGCAGCTGCGTAGTGCCTACAAACTGCAGGAACAAAGCTGGACAATCCCACTTGAGGAGGCGCTGGAACAAAGTCTGGATCGTATCTATCAACATCGACATTTTGAATTTTTCTGGTATCCCCAGGGGGACGAAGCAAACATCAAGGTGATTGATGAAACTGATGCGCCTGGGGTATACCCGCTTGCCGAAGAAGGCGCTCGATGTGCGTGGAACTATGAAGTACTACCCAACTATCGCCCACACAAACACACGGAAATGGAGTATTCGGTACCCTTGGACGCGGGACCGGACTGTTTACGCGACATTCAGGCGCTGCTCACCCAGAAATTCCCAGAGGTTAGATGGCCTGTGGAATATAGAACGTTAGCGGCAGATGACGTGTGGCTATCTAGCGCTTATGAGCGAGACACGATCACGATTTCTGTGCACGAAGACGTGAGGGTTGACGAACGTGCTTACTATCAAGGGTGCGAAGAGGTGTTTCGGGCTTATGACGGCCGCCCACATTGGGGTAAGCTCCACTACCTCAATGGGGAAGATCTGGCGAGCATCCATCCACGCTGGCAAGAGTGGTGGCAGCAAAGAGATGCGCTCGATCCCGAGGACATTTTCTTAAACGAACACCTGCGCAGTTTACGGACCCGCTGACATGCAAGAATCTTATACATCAAAGTTTCCTGAGCTTGGCTTCTACGGCCTGCCCGGCCACACCCGGACTCCGAGAGACTTGCTAAAACAAGTCCAGGATGCTGAAGAACTGGGTATTGGCAATGTCATGCTATCCGAGCGCGCAGACTACAAAGAAATCAGCGCCATCAGCGGTGCCTGCGCTGCCGTTACCGAGTCAATTTATATCGGAACCTCCGGCACCAACTTGAACACCCGACACCCCGTCATCACGGCCTCGATGGGTTCTACATTAAATCGTCTATCGAAGGGGCGATTTGCCTTGGGTCTTGCCAAGGGCGTGAAGTTGCGTTGGGATGCGATGGGCGTCGAATATCCAACCTATAAACGCGAAGCTGAGTTTATCGAGATCATGCGACGTTTATGGCGGGGCGAAGCGGTAGTTGGACACCAAGGCGCACTCGGTGAGTACAAAGCGATGAACCTGGCGCCCTATGTCAACGAAGACATACCGGTCTTGTATGTAGGGTTTGGCCCTAAAAGCCTGCAACACGCAGGCACTTGTTATGATGGCGCCCATTTACATACTTTCATGTCCGATCAAGCCCTCACCGACGCGGTGGACTATTTTCGCACTGGAGAGCAATCCGCTGGGCGCAGTGGTGGTTTGCTCTGGTCGGTATTGGCAACCGTCTGCGAACCAACCGAAGAGGACTATCTAAAGAAAATTATTGCTCGCTTGGCCACTTATCTGCAGATTCCTGGGTATGGGGAGATGCTGGTCGAGGTCAACGGCTGGGACATGGACACACTTAATCGCTTTCGCACAAGCGACGCGGTGAAATCAGTGGGCGGTGCCATCGACAGCGTGGCCACGTTTGCGCAAATGGCCGAGGTGGACAAATTAATTCCAGAACATTGGAAACCTGCAGCGGTTGGCGATGCAAAAACCTGCGCGCAACGCTGGGTAGATCAGTTTAACGCCGGTGCTGACGGTATCATCGTGCATGCCAGCACGCCGGAAGAGTTTGCACCGGTCCTGGTAGAATACGAAAAAATCAGACCCACGGCGCACTTTGAAGGTCGAACCAATCGCCCTGGATGAGCTTCTACGATTCAAAGACTCCGCTAAAGAGGTGGATTCTTCACTTTCAACGCCGCCTGTTCAGCCGCCGAGCTGTCGAATGTCATGGACTGCGTTGAACACGCGATCGGCGCCAGCAGCGACAAACTCTGAGGCACTTCCATAGCCCCATAACACGCCAACAAAGTCCATATCGTTGTTCGCGGCACCAATGGCGTCGTGTTTACGATCACCGAGCATCACACATTGTGAACCAACCAGGTTTTCACGTTTTAACGCGTGGGCCAATAACTCGGACTTGTCAGACAGACGGCCGTCTAGTTCCGACCCGTATACCCCCACAAAAAAATCCGCCAATGCAAAGTGTTTAAGGATTCGCTCAACGAACACCAACGGTTTGCTCGATGCAACATAAAGGTTGCGATCGGATTCTCGCAAGTGTTGTAGAACGTCGTGGATCCCCTCATACGGTTCGTTTTCACACCAACCTGAGACATCAAATCGATCGCGATAATGGTCGACACCCGCTTGCGCGTTTTCCTCTCCCGCCAAGGCCACAAAACTTTGGAACAATGGAGGGCCTATACACCACTCCAGCTCATCTTTCGGTGGCACATGCACCTGCAATTCCCGCAAGGCGTGCTGGATACAACCGGTAATGCCCTCTCGCGGGTCGGTCAGCGTGCCATCCAAATCAAAAAAGATGTGTTCTCTCATGCTCGCCGGCGTTTGTTCAGGTGATACAAAAACGCTGCTTCAACGCACACTTTGATCGCGTCTTTGGGTAGCGGCTTGGATGTCTCAAACAAGATGGCCCGATTTCCTGAATACTCAAGTTCGGGAAAAAGCGTCTTAAAGGTTTCAACAAGATTGGTCTGACAGTGGACGTACAAGGCGACGTGCTGCTCGTCATGATGATCCACACGAACGGTCGTGCCAACCCTGGCTTTGACCGGAAGAAACGAAGTTTGTCCCCATTTGGTAGTTTGAGTGAGCCCCCCCAACTGGGGTATGCGCTCGCCAGTTGTTCTGACCAGGTTGATCAGCGTGTTCAACTTCCGCGCAGCTTTTTGATTCATTCTTGTGAGGCTCGGGCCTTTTTAAAGTCAGGTTCTCGTTTGTTCATAAACGCGTCAATCGCTTCATGGTGCTCCGCTGAGGCATAACACAGCTCCAAGGCTGCAAGTTCGCGTTTCTGTACTTCTTTCAGATCAGCCTCTGAGGCATTGACGGTGATCAACGCTTTAATGTGTTTCAGTGCGCTTAGAGGATTGTTACCCATCTCCCGGGCCAGATTGCAGGCCGACTCAATCAGCTCGTTGGAACTGACGACTTTGTCTACCAAACCCAGCTCTTTTGCCTCTTCAGCCATCACGGTTTTGCCGGTCAGCATCAATTCTGAAGCCTGACCCCAGCCCATACGTGCCATCAGGAAGTGAGAACTGGCAAGCTCGGGTACCAATCCCATCTTTACGAACCTTACGGAGAGTTTGGCACTTTCACTGGCGATCAAATAGTCCATAGGAAGCACCTGCGTGAGTCCTACGCCTACTGCAGCGCCGTTGATTGCAGCCACAATGGGTTTTGAGTCGCGCATCAAGCTGACCCAATCTCCCATGCTGGGGCCTTCTTGGTCTGCAGAGCCATCAGCTTGGGCTTTAAACACCGCTTCAATATCAGCACCCGCGCAAAAGCCTCTACCTGCGCCAGTAACCACAATCCCAAAGATGTCTTCGTCCTCATTAGCAGCTTCTACGGCAACCCGCATTTCACCGCCCATTTGATGGGTCCAGGCATTCAGACGCTCAGGCCTGTTCATGGTGATGATACGAACCCCGTCCACGTCTTCTATTAAAATGTTCTCATAGCTCATGACGATTCTCCCTCTATCAAATTTATTCTAGTGCCACATATCTGAATTTGAGCATCACCAAATCGTAGTCCTTTTGCTTCGGCTCGCTGCAGGATGCCCGCTGCATCGCTGGTGGCAACATCAATGCCACCTAGACCTTCTGGTCGACCGTCGCGACATTCGACAAATCTCAGAGTCGCATTATCCAGCACGATCTCCCCTTCTGGAGACAGCGGTAAATCAGAAATTTCCGCCCACCTGGCCCCTACACTGATTGGATTGTCACATTGCAGTTCGGCTGCAAGAATGCCTTGCATGTGATCTACGCGCGCTGCTTGCCAGTTGGGCCCAGCAGGCTCCCACGGCCCATCTGGTTCATGCGCACGCTCCCCAAGCTGCTCATCGATCTCGAAAAAAGTTGCACCCGTATCTTTTGGATGCAGCTGCATATTGCGAAACTCGTCGGTTTCAAACTGATGTGCTAGACGGACACCCAATGACTCTACCCGTTTACGGCGCGGCAAGTGCTCATCACATTGAGTAATCACCATATAACCACCATCACCGCCCCGCCGCTCGAGGTACCTGCCTCCGGCTGTATCGTCCTGAACCGGTGCAACAACCTCTAACAGCTGATTACCAATTGGGAATAATGCATTTTGCAAACCAAAATACCCAACCCCGGGATCTCGATAGCAAACCTTCAGCCCCATGACTTCGATCAGATCAGACTCCACCGGCGGAAGCTTTTGCGCCACCAGTGCAATCTGCCTAAGTCTTAACCACATGAGGATCCTCCACCCCGCCCGTGTTTGAAGAGTCTACACCCGATCTACCATCCAATTCCGCTCGGATTTGTGCATGCCGCTTACGGTCAATACTGTACTGCATGGCAAGCCATAACCATACGACGTTGAACAAAGGCACTACGTAGCCATCCAGAACCGCGATTCGCCAGACCATATCCTGGGTGATCTGTTCAGGCTCGGCCGCAGGGGGAAGGCCCACCACATAGTCCAACAGGAATCCGGCAATCACGATGCCCCAACCTGTGGTCGCCTTGCCAGAAAAAGTAATTGCAGAATTAAACAAGCCTTCTTGCCTCAGCCCTGTCCGCAGTTCCTGCAGGTCGATGGTGTCTGCCAACATTGATCCAAACATGGTCAACGCAACCGTCGCAAGATAAGCGTTTACAGTGACCGTCCCCACAACCAACACAACAATCCCCGAAGTTCCATTTTCCGGAGCTAAACCAAGCAATCGAAGAGTCACCGGCACCGCGGTTACAAACATAATCAGCACACTGCAGCCGACCAACAACACCTTTTTATCAAATCGCTTCTGCAGCGGAATCACGGTGAGAAACGCAGCCAACCCCCCAACCGCAGTCCAGCCCATATACTGCAGCTGTTCACCACCGAACTCCCAGAAGTAGGTATTCATATAGATTTCAAACGCTTGATTGGTGCCGATTACTACCGAGCTTGCCAACACGGCGAGAAATAAAAACAACATATCCCGATTCTGCAAAGCAAGCTTCAGCTCACCCCACGTCTGCAGGAAGCTGAATCGAGGTTGCTCTGAAGTAGGCTGACGAAGGTAGGGAATCTGGCCGCGAGTTGCCAAGGTGGTGATCAATCCACTGATGAAGACAACACCGGCAGACATGATCGCAAAGGGGGGATAGTTTTCCGGATTGAGTTGACCTCGTTCGTACCCATCTCCTGCTGTAAAGATCACGCCATATGAAACCACGACAAAGATGATTCCCAACAACCAGCCCACCCCAGCCCGATAGGCCAACAGACTGCTTCGTTCCGTATAATCGTCCGTCAGTTCGGAAAACAACGCACTCCACGGCACAACATAAAACGTGAACGTGAAGCGAGTGAGTACGGTAAACAACAGGAACCAGACTACCGTTGCGCTTGCCGAAAGTTCAGGCGGGGCGAGCAGAAAATAAATACTTGCGGTGAAGGGGATGATCGCTGCAAACATGAGCGGATGACGTCGACCCAGTTGGTGTTTCAAGTTATCGGAGTAACTTCCAACCAAGGGGTCGCTGACCGCATCGACGATCAATGCAATCAACAAAACAATTGAGGCGGTGCTTGCTGGCACACCCAGCACCTGGTTGTAGTAAAGGAGCAGAAACGAACGAAAAATCAGGTCCTTAGTTGCACCAGCGATGCCGCCAACTGCCTGGAATACTTTAATGCCGAAGGGCACCTCACCCTGCCGCACCTGAGCTCGTTCAAAGCGCATCCGTGTCAGGGTCTAGCTGCCCGTAGGTATTTCATTAAATGGCATACCCTTATCAGCTCGCAGATCTTCAGGCAGACCCAACACCCGCTCACCTATGATATTTCGAAGGATTTGATCAGTTCCTCCTTCAATCCGAACCGCTGGCGATCGCAGTAACATAGCCTGAAAACGAGCAGCCCCTTCGGCCACATCAGGATCAACCAGTCTACCCGCCTGACCCTGTAGATCGATCGCGAACTTTGCTATGTCCTGCATCATATTGCCGGCAACAAGCTTACCCATGGAATTTTCAGGGCCAGGCATATCGCCCTTGGAGAGTGCTGTAATCATACGCGAGGCGTTGTTGCGTAGCCCTGCAGCCTTAACATACCAGTCAGCCAACCGAGCTTTTACGGCTGGATCTTCAATCGCCGGCCGACCATTCAATTCCGTGTTTTTGACAAGATCATGTATTTCGGGGAATCCGGTGGCGATGCTGCCGCCAATGGCCATTCGCTCATTCATCAAGGTGGTGATGGATACTCGCCAACCATCTCCCACCTCTCCCAGGCGTTGGGCATCCGGAATTCTGACATCATCGAAATAGACTTCGTTGAACTCGCTGTTGCCATTTGCTTGTTTGATAGGAACGATCTTGACGCCTGGAGACCTCATATCGAGAAAGAACATCGTCAAGCCTTTGTGTTTTGCTACGGCGGGATCAGTGCGAGTAATCAGAATACCATAGTCAGAATGCTGAGCACCGGAGGTCCAGATTTTCTGACCATTTATAACCCATTCGTCCCCATCTTTTTCGGCGCGGGTTCTCAGACCCGCCAGATCCGAGCCCCCATGGGGTTCGGAAAACAATTGGCACCAGACCTCTTCACCGCTGGCAAGCTTAGGTAAAAAACGCTGCTTTTGCTCTTCGCTGGCATACGCCATCATGGTCGGAGCACACATTCCCTGGCCAATGATGAACGTGCCTGAAAGACGACCGTACAACCCTTCTTCCTGAGACCAGATCACGTTTTGAATGGGTGTTGCACCTCGACCGCCGTATTCAACCGGCCAAGCCAGGCAAGCCCACCCCGCTTCCGCCTTGCTCTTCTGCCATTTTTTGGCCTCTTCGAGGGTATCGTAGTCTCCGGTATTGGTATTACCAAAACCACTCTTTGCCAGATAGGGCACCAGGTAGTCAGGTCCATTTTCATCTATGAACGCGCGAGCTGCCGCCCGGAATTCTGATTCTTCTGGTGTATCACTAAAATCCATAGTCTATTCTCCAACCATCCGTCTAAGCGGATTCAGCCAATGCTAATGTATCTACTAAACGTGCTTCCCATTCGCTTAACCCACCCAGTTCAAGCGCCAGAAAATTTGAGCGTCGATAGTAAAGATGACAATCGAACTCCCAGGTAAATCCCATCCCACCATGAACCTGAACATTGTCTTTTGAGCACAACTGAAATGCCTGGGTGGCGGCCACCCGCGCAGTTGCCGCTGCCAATGGCAAATCCGGGGCATCATTGGCAAGCGCCCAGGCTGCGTAGTAGCAATTGGATTCCGCCAATTTCATGGAGACATACATATCCGAAAGCATATGTTTGATCGCCTGAAACGAACCGATCGCTCGACCAAAAGCGAAGCGTTCATTGGCGTATCCCACCGCCATATCCAGGGCTGCCTGAGCCCCGCCTAACTGCTCAAAGGCGTAAAGCACGGCAGCTCGGTCGAACAGTGTTTGAAGAGCTGACCATCCATCATCGGATAACAACGTAACTGGCGCTGCTTCAAAAGTTACTTCCGCAGTGTCACGCGTCAGATCAACCGAGTCCACTGCTCGAGTTGAAACATTGCCCCGCTCACACAGGAACAGTCCCAGGCCATCACCAGTTCGGGCGAGAACGACAAACAGATCAGCGTGGCTGGCATCGGTAACAATCATCTTGCTGCCTGACAGTTTACCATCCACCACCTGACAGTGAATTTGATCAGGCGTCACTTGTTGCATGGATTCAACCAGAGCTAAAGCGCCCTTCACCTCACCGCTGCAAATCTTAGGTAGCCAGTTCTGTTTGGTTGCTTCGTCACCAAGTCGGCTAATCGCTTCTGCTACCAGATACACCGTTGATCCAAAAGGTACAGGCGCGAGGTGCGCACCAACCTGCTGTGCCACCAGACAAAGTTCGAGGTAACCGGCGCCTGTCCCGCCATATTGCTCTTCGACGGCAGTCGCTATCAGACCCATCTCAGCAAGACCAGTCCAAACATCAATCGCGATACGTTCCCCGTCATCCAACGCTCGGCGGACCACCTGCATACTGCAATGATCGCTCAGATAACGCTGTACCTGATCAGCCAACAGCTTCTGATCTTCGGAAAAATCGAAATTCATTGCCCTGTGTCCCTTTCCATTTCTTACAGCAAAAGCCTAACCGACCAGATCAGCTATTTGAATGTTGACCTTTACCTGTGTTTCCATCTAGCACGTTATTTTTACGGTACAGGTTGACCCTGAATGGCAGCATCCACACTCTTTCCGAATATCACCAATCGTCGCATTGCAACCAACGGCATCGAACTCAACATTGCAGAACAAGGTGCAGGACCTCTGGTGTTGATGTGCCACGGCTTTCCAGAATCCTGGTACTCTTGGCGCCATCAGTTCCAGGTTCTGGCAGATGCGGGTTATCACGCTGTTGCGCCGGACATGCGAGGTTATGGAGATTCAGACAAGCCGCAGCCGATTAACGCCTACAATCAGGTTGAGGTGGTCAACGATATTATCGGACTCATTCCAGCCCTGGGTTACGAAACCGCTATTGTACTGGGTCATGATTGGGGCGGTCCCACAGCATGGAGCTGCGCTTTAAACCACCCTGATAAGGTCAGCGCTGTTGGAGTGCTCTCGGTTCCATTCAGCCCGCGGGGTGAAATGCCACCACTGGACATGCTGAAGGTGATCTTCAAAGACCAATTCTTCTATCAGCTGTATTTCCAAACAGAAGGTGTGGCTGAAGCTGAGTTTGAGGCCGATATCAGGGTTGCGCTGCGCAAGTTCTACCACATGGGAAGCGCGCAAATGGATGTAGGGCTATTAGCCCCTAAGCCTGCTGATGCAGATATGTTGTCAGATTTGCCTGATCCTGACCAAATGGGTTCATGGCTTTCGGATCAAGACCTTGATTTTTATGTCAGTGAGTTTGCTAAAAGCGGCTTCCGCGGACCGCTGAATTATTACAGAAACCTGAATTTGACCTGGGAACTGACGGCAGAATCACCCACAGAAATCCAACAGCCGGCGCTGTTTGTCGCTGGCGAGAAAGACGGCGTTATCGTTATGGCGGCTCAGGCATTGGAAAACATGCCAAACCACGTGAAAGATCTACGGGTAAATGAACTGATCCCGGATACCGGTCACTGGACCCAGCAAGAGGCACCTGAAGAAGTAAATAGCTTGCTGCTTAATTTCTTAAACGAGCTATAAATTTTGGAAATGGAGAACCGGTCCTCAAACAGACCGATTCTCCCAAAGGTCATCGTCCGATCGGACTATCGAGGTGCAAATCGCTGACCACCGTCAACACGCAAGGTTGATCCGTTCATCATGGCACACTCGTAAATGGCGATGGCCATGGTCGCATACTCATGTGGTTTCCCCATACGACGCGGGAACGCTGCATCTTTGGTGAGCTGCAAAGCGCCCTCGTCAGGAATTCCTGCCGTCAGTCCAGTATCAAACAAGCTTGGGGCAATGGTCATACACCGGATGCCCAGATTGCCCAGATCACGCGCCATAGTCAGTGTCATAGCAGCAATGCCACCTTTTGCTGCCGTGTAGGCCACCTGCCCAATCTGCCCCTCGAAAGCTGCGATTGAAGCAGTGTTGATCATGACCCCACGCTCACCTTCCTCATTGGGTTCATTCTGCTGCATGTGTTCCGCGATAATGCTGTTGACGTTAAAAGAACCGATGAGGTTCAGATCGATAATGAACTGAAAGTCTTTCAGAGCATGACGGCTACCGTCTTTCTTGACTGTGCGCTGAGCAATACCAGTACCTGCTGTGTTGACCATGAACTGTACGCCACCCATGTCTGAAACGGCATTGCCGATCAACTCAGCCATACCGTCGTAGTCCATCACATTGCAAGGTATGAATTTACCACCAAGTTCTTCGGCCACAGCAGCGCCATCAGACTTTTCCAGATCCATGATGGTGATATTGCCACCTTTTTCTTTGAATTTTGTTGCGGTGGCCCGGCACATACCACTTGCCCCACCAACAAATATCCCATTGTTACCTTCAACCTGCATACTGCGTTCTCCTAATGTTGCGGCTCTGCACCGTTTTTTTGTTACGCCATCTGGCTCGTAAATGAAGCAAGATCAAAATAGTCTCGCCAAGCTTTTATCTTTCCGTCTTCCAGCTCCATCGTGCCCATTACTTGCACGGAAACTTTCTTCCCATCCCCCATGACAAAGTCATCAACACGCTCGGTCAGCACCACGTCTCCGTTCTCGGCTATGTTCAACACACGCCAATCCACCTCTTGCGGTTGCATCCCACGAATGATTGCCATGGCCGCCCCTTTGCCTTCAGCGGGCTCCATGGGCATATTGTGGTACACCACATCATCGGTAAACAGTGCTTCAATAGCATCCCAATTCTTATCATTCCAAGCCTGAACAAAATCCAGAACAACCTGTGTGTTAGACATAGTAACTCCGCGTGTTTATCAACCTATTCAGGTTCCATTATCGGAACCCAATTTGCCATGAAGTTGGCGCCATCTACCACCAGATCCGCACCATTAATGTAGCGCGCCGCTGGCGAGCAAAGGAATACACACAACGCCGCCGTTTCGTCGGCCTCACCCAGCCGCTTCGCTGGCACCGCCGCCGTGGCCAGGGCCTCATAGTCATTTTTATCCGATGCAGAAAATTCTTCTTCTCGCACGCCAGCCGTATTAATAGTACCGGGGGCAATCGAATTGATCGTGACGTTATGCCTGGCCCAATGGAATGCCAAGCTCTTGGCAAGATTAACCACCCCCGCTCGAGCCGCGCCTGAGTGAGGAAAGTCTGGTGCGCCCCTGTTGTACGAATAGATGTGCACAATATTCACGATGGCACCAAACTTGTTCGCCACCATATGTCTGCCCACTCGGCTGGTGACGTTCCAGGTACCATTCAGATTTAAATCGACCACCGCTCGCCAGCCATTGTCGCTGATATCCAAGGGGTTGGCCGGAAACTGCCCGCCCGCGTTGTTGATGAGAAAGTCGATTTTGCCAAACTTCTCAAGTGATGCTGCCATCAACGCATCAACCGATGCTGGATCACGAATGTTCATCGGTATAGCCAGACATTCGCGACCCAGTGCTTTGATGTCCGCTGCAGTTGGCTGCAGGTTTTCCGGGTTGCGACTGGCAATGATACAATCCGCCCCCAGTCGCGCGAACGCCAGGGCTATCTCACGCCCGATACCACGACCACCGCCCGTCACTAACACCACCCGATCCCTGAATAGACCTTCGGCAAAAACCCCTAAAGGATTATCCACATCTTCTCCTGCTGCCAAATTTTATCGCCCCGTTCTCACGTTGCGCTCAAATTGCGGGCTTGTCATTGAGCCATATCCATCGTCTGAGTAAACCCTGACGGGGCATGCGGCCCTATAATCAGTTGTTCCAATACACCTTTACCGGTGCGGCTGCCGAGATCACCTGACATTTGTACGTCACTGATCGCCTGAATATGCAGATTAGTCGCATCATCCACATCGGCTAAAGCATATTCCTCATACGTGCTCTCAAGCTCGCCATGATAACTCCCGTGGTTGAACTCGGGGTGTCCATAACCCACACCCTTCATATACCAGTGAAATCTTGGTGACATTACAATTTCACTGACCTGACCGGCCTGCGATTCAAAGCGGATCTCAGCACGCTTTGCATGACGCGTACCGGAGATGAAATCGATATGGGAGGACACCCGCGCCATCTCAGTCGAGCCTTGCCCGGTGTCGCGCAACGGGACCCAAACGCCGTTGGTATTCCAGGGTCTGCCCAGCTCATCGTCGTTGAGGTGATAAAGGCTAATCCCATCGCTAAAATTAATTGGCGCCCACAACCAGTAAAATTGAAACCCGTCAGGACTGTAGGGATTGGGTTGTGGATCCGCGGCACCCACATTGCGCACGCCCCAGGATCGATCGCGGGTACCCAACCATTTCTCTGGCGTTACCTCAATGCGTCGTCCTTTACTTTCAATCCACCCTTGCCAGACACCGTTCTGCGTCAAACGCGTATAGTCCATAAAAAGCGCCGTGCCGACGCGTCGCGTAAAACGTGGTTCCTCCTGGGCCAGTGCACGCGAGGTAAACAGCAGATCAGCGCGTAAATCGTGTTCCGGATCTTCAATCACCAGGCGCAATTGATGCAGTGGCTCGACAACTTCAATCCGCACAGGCCCTACATGTGTGTCCATGCGCTCCATGTGTAGGATGCGTGATGCCAGTACGTTGTGCTGAACCCCGTCGATGATCAAACTGAAAGCGCCATCAATGACATTAACGTAAGGATAGACCCCCATGGCAGCGGCAAAAAAGATATCCTCCTCGAGATGATAGCCATTAAAAAAGTATCGATCGTAGAAGTTTCTGGTCGCACCGGTGTAAGCAATCGGTTCCGGCGTTTGATGAATTGGATAGTCGTCTGCTTTGGTCAGCATAAGTGGTCCCCTTTTCCCCAGCAGCAAGGTACCCGTTTGAATGCGAGAAAGCCAATTGTGATAGGCTTTTGCCCAGCCGGTCGTATCCCCAATCAACACAGAGGCCAGACCAGATGAAAACCTTACTCGCGGCAATCGGCCTTTGTTATATCCTCATCATGCCAAACCTCTCATGGGCAGATCAGGTCAGACTTTCTGACCTTGACTGGATGACCGGTTCCTGGGCAGGACCGGTTGGCAATCCTGATAACCCACAACGTCTGGAAGAGACCTGGGGCGACCCGCTAGCTGGCACCATGACAGCTATGGTGCGCATGACCATGGGCGATCGGACAGTCATGATCGAACTGATCAGCATTACCGAGAGTGAAGATTCGCTGCTATTGCATATTCAACAGTTCAATCCGGATATGTCACCACGGTTCGAACCCGCACAACGCCTAAGATTGGTTTCGCTCGAAGGGCAGAAACTTAGCTTCAAGGCAGATTCACCGGGCGGCATCGATTCTCTGGTGTATCACCGACAAGCGGATCACTTAACGATCACCGTGGCGTTAGCCCAGGGCGCACAGTTTATCGCGCCGTTGCAAGCCGTAAACTTGGGACAATAGAATCATGACTCATCTGTCCCAGTTTGTGGTCCTCATGGTCGCCACGTTTTTGATTACTCCAGCATATGCAGACTCACCTTGCGATTCTGACAAATTTTTGCAGTGGGATTTTTGGCTGGGTGAGTGGTCAGTGGCCTCGTTGGCGGGCGCACCTCAGGGAACAAACAAAATCACGAAAGTTGAAAACGGCTGCTTAATTCTTGAACAATGGACCAGCGTCCAAGGCGGGACTGGTCAAAGTTACAACTACTACAACCCTGCCACAGACCGCTGGCAACAGCTCTGGGTAAGTCCGGGTGCGATCATCGACTATCAAGGCGGCCTAACTGAGGCCGGCGCTATGTCATTGGAAGGTAAAATCACCTACCACTCAAACGGTCAGGTTGCTCGCTTTAGAGGTACCTGGACGCCTCAATCAGACGGCACGGTTTTGCAGGAACTGGATCAGCACAATGCCGAATCGGGTGAGTGGGATGTTTGGTTCCAAGGCGTTTATACAAGAGTCGTGCACAAAAAAGGCTTAGACAAAAAAAGCTAGGTCAATTTGGCTTCCCAAGTCAGCTCTGGAACCACTTTGTCCTGCAAAAACGCCGCCATCATCGCATTCACAACTTCAGGCTGTTCCTGCTGCACCCAATGGCTCACTTTGGGCAAATAGCGGATCGTCAAATCTTCAACATATTCTTCCGTACCGTAGGTGGACGCTTTGGTCAGCGCCACGTCCTCTTCGCCCCAGACCATAAGTGTCGGAGTTTTGATTATTGGATATCCCAACGCCTGCTGACGGCGACTTCCACCGCCACTCAGCAGCCCCCGATAGTAATTGATCATGGCTTTCAACGCGCCAGGCTGAGCGGCGTTACGGCGGTAGACCTCGCCGACTTCGGGACCAAAGTTTGCCTTATCAACAGCAGAACTTGCCATAACATTGGCCATCGCCTTTGCATCATCTCGGCCGAACAGATATTCAGGCAAACCTGGGATCTGGAAGAAAAAGACATACCACGATTTTTTCAGTTGATCCCATCCTAACTGGCGCTGCATGGCTTGGGGGTGAGGTACATTACAAATAATCAGGCGCTGCAGAGGTCTAACTTCTCTTATTGCAAAGTACCAGGCAATGACCGCACCCCAATCATGGGCTATCAACACTGTGTCCTTAGCGCCGCTGGCATCGATCAACCCAGCGACATCTGCCATCAAATCTTCCAAGGAATATGACCCAACGCCTTCCGGGCGTGAGCTTTTTCCGTATCCGCGGAGATTGGGTGCCCAGGCTCTATAACCCAGTTCGGCCAACATGGGGAGTTGGAAGCGCCAGGAGAAGCTGTGTTCAGGGAATCCGTGCAGACACAGGGCCAGGCGGTCACCCTGGCCACATTCATCGACTTCAAAACGCAACCCATTCGA
Organism: Pseudomonadota bacterium; assembly: GCA_039028095.1. GTDB lineage: Bacteria > Pseudomonadota > Gammaproteobacteria > Pseudomonadales > Azotimanducaceae > UBA4421. The sequence continues at coordinate 30,113 of JBCCIU010000023.1, read as the reverse complement.
ATCAACAAAACGGGTGGTGATCCGGGGGTCTTTCAGGTTTTCAGGTACAATTTCACTCAAGTCGGGCCTACAACAACAGTATTAAAAACAGGCCCTAAGAATAATGGGAGGCGAAAAATGGCGCAATCCACGATCACGCCGCAGCCGTCGTTCGCAATATGAACAGGGAAATTCCAACCTTCCCTGACGTGCTCGACGTAAACGTCCAGTCCACTGGTGTGGTCACAGCCACCTTGAACAGGCCGGAAAAACTCAACGCCTACAATGGCGAGTTGCGTTACGCCATCTGTGATTTGATCGACTGGGTGGGTAAGAGCAAAGAAGTCAGAGTGCTCGTTTTCACCGGCGCAGGACGTGGGTTCTGTTCTGGTGCTGATCTGACAGCTGAAGACGCAAGGGGGTGGCCCCGCGGCCGTAACGATCCGGAATTCATCTGGTGCGTCAATTTATTGCAGCTCTCCGTCCCGACCATATGCGCCATCAACGGTGTCGCCGCGGGAGGTGGCCTGGGCATGGCACTGTGTTGTGATTTTAGATATTGCGATCCAGAGGCACGCTTATTGCCCGTGTGGGCGAAAAGAGCGATTCACCCGGATGATCTGGTGACCTGGACACTGCCTCACCTGGTTGGGTATAGCCGCGCGTTGAAGTGGCTGTACCTGGGCGAAGAAATACCCCTGGACGCTGCCGTCAGCTCTGGTTTGATCGAACCTGTTGATAAGACAACCACCGCACTGGCTCAGGCGCAGGCTTTAGCCAACCGATTGGCCGAGGGTCCCACCACCCAATTTGCCCTGACGAAACAAGCGGTCATCAAAGCCTTAAATGCGAGTCCCTGGGATAGCGTCACGTTGGAGAGCTGGGGACAGGATCAAGCGAGGAAAACCTCAGACTTTAAAGAAGGCATCAGATCGTTTCGGGAAAAACGACCACCCCAATTTAAAGGCTCATAAGCACGCACGTCGTTCGAAAGTGCCAGCATTTAGATTTCCTATCTCAAAACTGGGACCTGCATCAACAGAAAATTAACATTTCTTCGTTACCCTGATTTGCGAGAGACCCCTTGTGGGTACACAGTTAAGCAGGTGTAGGGACATGCACAAAATCGATCAAAAGATACTGTCGCTGGGATTGGCTACTGCGGGATTGATTGGCTTAATGTATTGGCAGGCGGGGTCACCGCCTGCGGCACCCACGCATTACACAGAACAATCTCAACCCGAGAAGACATCAATGAATCCTGAGCTCGCAGGCCAGCCGCCACCTTATCAAACGGCTGCACCTTCTTCTTGATCGCTGAAGCTGAGCTTACTGCGCAACGTTTTGAACGCCAGCCAGATATCCCAAGCCGTGAAGCCTATAATGACTACCAGCACCGTGCGCAATACGGTTTGCAGATGATCCGAGACAGCCACAAGCTCATCTTTGGGTAGGATCGCAAGCTCCTGAGCGCCGAGCAACACACCTCCCACCGCCAACAATGCGACGTTCAAGACAATTTCGCTCACCAATTCGCTATGCTGCCATACCCCGCGAAACAACACCCAAGCATGCAACACAAATGCCGCACCAAAGATGATATTTAAATGCCAGAAATAGTCATGCCAGACTGGCGCCAAGTGAATATGTTCCTGAAGCATTGGGAACCAGGTAGACCAGGCTAAAACGTCGTTCCACCAGAGCAGAAACACGCCCTCGCCGATAAAATTTGTGATGACGTCCTGTCGATTTATGACACCGATATTTTCACCACTGAGCTTTTCCGGCGCCCATTTATCGTAGAGGCGAAGTTTTTCACCGGAATATTCCAAAACCACAAAAATTGAAGTCACGATGGCAAACATCCAAAACAAAATTTCAACACTGGTGCGCAATGTGTCAAACACACCAACCTGCCAATCCCGCAGGTGGCCAGAGATCAAAAACACGACCACCTGAAAAGCTAACCCGGCGATACATGCGATCTTTAAAGCGTGCAGATAGATTGGATAGAGATCGGGGCCAATGACGTACCGAGGTTGCTGATATTGCGAGGCGACTTTTAGCGGATGACCAAATCGACGCAGGACTTCTACCTGGTCTTCCCGGGCGGGTTCTCGGTCATTTGCATCAGCCAATTCATAAACCTCTTCCGCGATAGAGGTGCGCAGATCCTGAGCAACCTCCTCTCTTATCGTTTGGGGAAGAAATTGCGAAACTTCCTGCACATAACTTTCTACAAGTTTCATAATCACTCCTTCAGGCATGGGCCTGGATTGGTCCAACAATTAAGTTCATTGATTTATTCAATGCCTGCCATTGATTGAGCAGTTGCGCGTAAACGGTGGCGCCCTGATCGGACAGACGGTAGAAACGCTTTTTTCGCTTACCCTCTTCGCGCCATTCACTGGATAACAGACCCTGCGTTTCCAGCCGGCGAATCAACGGATACAAAGTACCTTCCTCTACATCCAACCCCTGGTCCGCCAGAGCTTTGCGCAGCGAATAGCCATAATGCTCCTGGCGCATTTGGGCCAATACGGCCAGCACCAGGGCACCCCGTCTTATCTCGGACACCAACTTTTCGTAGATGTCTTGAGTTTCAGCTTCCATTTATTGTGCGCCACATACTGTGTAATACATAGTATGTATTACACACCAAAAGATCCCGACCCGTCAAGTAGGGACCATCAAAGTCGTGATCGAGACGCTGATCGACTTAAAGGTAGGCAATAGGGGTTTTGCGCGCGCCATTGGGGGCACGACGAACGCGCTGGTGGAATCACTTGAGCAAGCGAGTTATGAACGGATCGGGTTTTGGCCGTCCCAGTTTTTTGACGCTCCAGCAATTTGTTCAAAGCGGGCGACAATGGCCTCGTGGTGAGTCACAACCTCAAGCATACAACCCATTAACGGACGCGTATCGTAATAGGCAAACTGGGTTGGACCCGCTCTACCCACATTGGCAGCTGGATAACCTAGTTTCTCAAAGTAGGCCGTGTCGGCCTCTATATCATGCGTCCAAACGCACATGTGGTGAAAACCCATCTGTCCCGAAGGCACGCTGTCTCGGTAAGCACAACGCTCTACTTTCGGTTCGATGAGCTCAATCTGTACACCACCCGCCTGAGCCAGAGCGACCGTCATATTCAATGAAGCCTGTTCACCGCGATAGATCACATCATCAAAGACATTGTTATATTCGGTGACAAAAAAAGGACCAACGCCAAGTTCCTTTACCCATTTCAGACAGGCCGCTTCAACGTCTTGTACAACCCAGGCGTTTTGAAACACCGTTCTATCTGTAGGTGCGTCCATCGGCAAACCTTCCTTTATACAGGCGTTATCGAGTCGCTGACCCAGTTACCATGAAATCCATAGGGCACCCTGACCGGAAGTGGAATACTCGCCAGCATAGGTCGGGATAAGTCTTGTGCATCCAGGACGACAAACTCGCTGGCACCAGTCTTTTCGTCATATACGAATGTCATCAGGTATCCATCATCTTCGGCCTCAGCACCGTCACGCGGCACAAATACCGGCTCAGCCGAATGCTTACCAGCGTCCAACTTAAATTCGGTCGATGTGCCTGCCTGCATATCATGCTTGTAGATGCCCGGGAATGTATTGTTCTCAACCGCAACTGCATAGCCATAACGATAGGGTTGGCCATTGAGATCGGGATGGCAACGCGGAAACTCCTGCCCCCTGGCGTCAACAATCTCTTCCCGTACCTGTCCACTGTCACCATTGGGATTGACGATCCAACGATCCAGACGAGGCGCACTATCTCCAAAGGGCCCATGAACATCAGCTTCAAACATCTTCTCGTAGCGGACGATGTCGATGACCACATCACCATTTTCATCTTCATAGGCATTCATCGGGTGGAACGCATAGTTTGGATTAACGCCACGCCAGATGATTTCGCTGGCATCACCACCTCGCGGCAACAACCCAACCCTGGGTTCATATTCAGAGTCCCAGCGAAATGGAAAACTGGCGCCGGTTCCCAAGGCCAAGAAACTCAGCGTTACCGGCAGGTCATACACAATGGCATAGTTTTTTGTGATGCTCATGTCGTGAATCATGGGCATCCCAGGCAGGGGAATTTCTGTTTCGTCGGCCCATTCGCCTTCAGCATCGATCACAACATAACGAACGTGATCTCTGAGGTTGGCCCAGTCGTAACACATGGCATGCAGTTCCCCAGTGTCCGGATCCAGCTTCGGGTGAGCACTGAACCCTCCGCCAATGTCAGAATTTGCACCGATGTTTTCCAGATCGTAAGCCATGTTCTGCGGAATCCCACCGGATTCAACGATGGCCATGGTTTTCCCCGCATGCCCAATGATATTTGTATTGGCTGCGCTACCGCCCACGTATCTGTTGCGATACCACTCTGCTCGCCCTTCCCTGAGCCGAATACCGTGAACCATGCCATCACCAATAAACCAATGGTAAGAATCCTGATCGATACCGGCCTGAGGGTTTGGTCCATTACGCAAAAAGCGACCATTCAAATCTGACGGTAGCGTGCCGACCACCTGCAGGTCTGTGACGGTGGATTCCACTCCAACGGGTCCATAGTTACCCTGGAGATAGACGTTTGGTTCGGAGGACCCTCCACACCCAGAAAGTAATATAGGAGCCAGTGGCAAACCCGCCCCGGCCTGTAACAGTCTTCTTCGTTTCATTGCAAACTCCTGGCTGGCTAAGAATTTCTGAGTTCCTCCATATCCTAACGCGGATCTATCATGCGAACCAAATGCGGATCTTTTGCGATTTTTTGCGGATCCTATATACCAGCCAGGCAAGACAATCTTGCCAAGTTGAGGGCAGCCACGGATAAAAATCAGTCACCCGAAGCGAGAAGGTCAGAAAAATGGTCCGTTTCTCGCGATTCGGTTAATCCGTTCAAGTGTTCTTGTTCAAATTCTGCCTCAGGTTGCGGTTTACCGAACCAGAATCCTTGCAGGATATCGCATCCGAGAGCGGATAAGGCTTCCACAGTCGCCTCGTCCTCGATCCCTTCTGCAACGACTTCAATCCCACAATCATGAGCAAGCTCTATACAGCTGTGCACAATGGCGCGATCTTTACGAGAGGTTGTCATGGCCTGGACAAAAGACTGGTCGATCTTAATCTGATCCGCAGGCAGGTCTCTGAAGTACGATAACGAGCACTGGCCGGTCCCAAAGTCATCGATTGAAATTTTTACCCCCGTGGCACGAATCTGTTCCAGATGGGCAAGCGCCTTCCTGGGTAGCTCGCCGCGCTCCGTGATCTCCAGTGTCAACCGATGTGGACCTACAGAGAAAAATTCCAGCGAGTCGCGAACCACATCAATAAATGCCGTCGTTTCCAGCAGTGAGGGTGCCACATTTACGGCCACGGACAACGGCTCGGTCCAGGTTGCACATTTGGCAATCGCTGCCCTCAGCAAATGTTCGGTGAATGGCTGAATCATTGCAGAACGTTCCACCCGCTCGATAAACACGCCTGGAGGAATAACCTTCTTACGCTTGACATCATGCCAACGCACGAGTGCTTCAGCACCAACAATCTGGTTGTACCTGGCATCGATCTTAGGTTGGTAATATAGAACAAACTCACCCTGCTGCAACGCCTCTTCCAAACGAGGTACCAGTGCGACATCCGGTTGTTCGACCTTGCCGGCTTCATCAGGGCTCAGTACAAGTATTGTTTGGCCTGCGGAATACGCACGTCGCAAGGCGGTTTCGGCAATTTGCAGCAACTTTTTACCAGACACCTGTCCTTGTGGCAGGGCCATGCCGATAACAGCTGAAAACGAAATACGCTGGCCAATAATGTCCGCTGCCGGCTCCAGAACCCGTTCAATTTTTGCTGCCGCCAGTTCCGCATGGTGCCGCTCGGTGACGTTGTTCAAAATGATGCAGTATTTTCCTTCCGACACTTTAAGCATCCGATCGTCGGCACGTAACGCCACGTTCAAGCGTGATTCAAACTCCTCCAGTAGAATGCGACAACTCTCTCTCCCTAAACTCTCAAGCAACTGCCCCAGACCCGTAAGTCTGATCAGACCATGGCAGTGGCTATATGAAGTAGTCATCTGGCTCAATCCCATAAGCGCCCACGGATAGCTCGTTGCGGATCCACAGGCTTGGCTGATTGCTATCGCGGCCATTTACATCCGTTAAATCCACCAATGCCAACTTGTCCCGACGCTGCTTGTTCTCGTCCAAAATCACGACAATTTTGGGTTTTAATCGACGAATTGGGTTTTGTTCTACCACAACCCCCACCTCGCCCGTGTTCAACTCAACCACCGAACCTGTGGGGAACATGCCAATAGTTTGAATAAAGTGTTCAACCAACGACCCTTGGAATGCCTGGTCCTTCATATCGGAAAGCTCTTGGATAGCATCAAATGAGCTGCGTGGTTCCGCATAGGGCCGTTTGGTGATCATCGCATCATAGGTGTCAGCCAGCCCTGCGATCCTTGCTAGCGGCGGGATCTCACTGCCACTAAGACCTTGCGGATAGCCAGATCCGTCGTGGCGCTCGTGGTGGCAGGCAACCAGGTTCAAAACTTTTTTTGAAACACCGGATTTATGCACAATTTTCAAGCTGTTCGAAACATGTGCTCGAATCTCCACAATCTCATGCGGTTCGAGGGGTCCTTGCTTTTGCAAAAGCTCATCAGGTATTTCCGACATGCCCACATCCATAATGGACGCACCCAACGCTAACTCTTCCAAAGTCATTCGATCGATCCCCAGATGGCGACCGAGCACCGCAGCCCAAACCGCAGTGGCAAGCGAATGGTGAAAAATATAAGTCCCCTTGTCCTTGAGTCGAACCAGCGCAGCCAACGCCTCTCGATTTCTGAAGACGCTGTCGATCAGGGGGGTGACCACCTTCTGCATGACGGCAACATCAACCGCGTTGTTTTTCTCCAGTTTCTGAAACACCTTCTCCATCGCCTGGGCGGCCGATTCAAATTCAACCTTTGCTCGATTGAATTCTGCCTTGATGGAAACCTTCTCTTTAGGCGCCAGCTTGCGACTATTCTCAATGTGCTTTTGCAGATCCGATAAGGGTACTTTGCGGTTTGGATCGACGTAAACATAGGTACAGTGCTTCGCCACATAGTCGATATCACTCTGGTCCTGGACCAGAAATCCCTGCATAGCAAATGGGGTTTCCAACCACGGGCGGTCGAGTTCAGCCACATACATGCCTGGCTGTAAGCCAAACGAAGGCACCTCGATCAAACTGGAATCCTGGGGGATGTAGATATCAGACATCATTTAAATATAGTCCATGTTCCAGCAATTTTGCCGCACAGTTCACATCCTTCATCTAAGCTCTAAAGATGAATGGAAAAACACCCAAACCTGATCGTTCTGGCAACATTTCTGACGACCTTTTGGCCGGTCGGGACTGGAGTCCACTGAGGGGACTTGAAGCGCAGCAATCGATGCGTGTAAAGCGACGCCTGGCCACCGGCATAGGGGCAGTCACGCTCAGCGTCACCGTTATGATCTATTTCACCTGGTTGGCATAACTCTCAATGCCGGATGATTAACACTAGGGGAAAAAACTGTAGAGAAAAAAGAGCGGCGGGCTGGCACAGATAGAGTAGCCCAGGGTATTGCCGTACTATCTTCAAAACATACTTTTGAGAAACTCATGCACTCGGAAATCTGTGCCAACTGTCATGCGACACGACAGGGTGCGTTCTGTAACGTCTGCGGTCAGAGCGATCGGGATTACCGCAAATCTTTACCGCCTATGCTTTGGGAGCTCATCGCCGAGGCATTTGAGTTAGAAGGTCGTTTATCTCGCACCATGAGCGCTCTGCTGCTTAAGCCGGGCTTATTGAGCTGTGAATTTTCCGCAAATCGCAGAGCCCGCTACGTCTCACCCATCCGGCTTTACCTTTTTACCAGCATCATCTTCTTTTTCGTCTTATCCGTTACAGCCCCCGACATCGACACCCTCGAGATTCCAGTCCAGATTGAAGAGCCTGTCCCAGAAACCACGAACAGCGCGGGGTTTGAAGCTTGGGTAGATCCAGAACGGGTAGATGAGTTCGACCTGGTGGTGGAAAAAGGTTGGGGCGACACACTGGTAGAGATTCGTAACGGACTGGCTGGAGCTGACCATGAAGATACGGCCATCGCACCCCCCGATCAGCTGACGCGCTTCCTGTTCAATCAAGCCGTCAAAGCACTGGCCAATCCAACCGCTTTGCTGGCAGATCTGTTAGACAACGTACCCATTGCCTTGTTTTTTTTACTTCCGGTCTATGCCGGCCTGCTAAAACTGTTCTGCGTCCGACAAAAAAAATATTTCGTGGAACATCTGGTGTTCGCCCTGCACCTACATGCCTTTGCATTTCTGGTCTTTACCATTCGATTGTTCTTACCGGATAACCCAGAAGGTGATGCCACGTTCCCAGACCAGCTCCTGAACCTGATCTTTCTTGTATATTACTTTCTATCGCTGCGACGTTACTACGCCCAGAGCAGGCGCAAGACACTATTGAAGTACGTGCTTTTGCTGACCATGTACAGCATTTGCCTGGCACCAGCAGCACTTCTAGTGCTGCTGGTCACCTTTACGCTAGCTTGAGTGTCATGTTCAAGGTGCGGGGGTTACCCCAACTTGTTCATGACGTCGCCAAACAGCTCTTCATCGCTGGGCAGTTCTTTGGTTTCCGCCAGCGGTTTGGACACCCAGGTCTCATTGATCAGGTCACGCCAGGAAATGTTATTGTTCGTGCCATTACCACCCCAGGAGCCGCAACCCAGAGAGAATGTCTGGCGCATGCCGTTCCAAAGGTTCCCGCTGTTTGAGGCCGCCTGCGGTTGGTTCACCATCACTCGAGAAGTTTTAGTGCTATTTGCCAGCTTGAGAATGTTTTCGTCGCTGTTTGAATAGATACCACAGGAGTGGCCTTGACCCTGGTACCCCTGAATATCATTGGTAAGTTCGATGGCGTGATCGATGTCCCGAGCGCGATATAACGCCATGATCACAGACAACTTCTCGCCGGAGAAGGGGTAGTCCGAGCCAAATCCATCCTCGGGTACAATATAAAATTCTGTTCCCTGGGGTGGTGCAATACCCGCCATCTCAGCAATTTTTTCCGCGGGTTGAGCAACAATGGCCGTATTTAGATGCCCCGCCTCATCCCACAAGGTGTTTTCTAACTTCTGTTTCTCCTCGTCGGACACCACGTAGCCACCCTGTGCCTGCAACTTGAGCATCATCGGGTCATAAATTTCATCCACCAGTACCACGGCGTTGTCTGCGGAACACGAGGCTGCCAAATCCAATGTTTTGGAGATTTTTATCTTCTGCGCAGCGTCTTCAAGATCTGCCGTTTCGTCTACGGTAATCACCGCATTTCCTACGCCGACTCCAAGGGCAGGCGTGCCACTAGAATAAGCGGCGTTGACCATGGCACCGCCGCCAGTCGCCAACACTCTGTCACACTGGCGCATCAGCTCATTGGTGGTCTCTAAACTGGGTACTTCAATTCCGATCACCAGGTCCTCTGGCGCCCCACAAGCCGCAAGCGCCGCTCGCATAAGGTCACAGATCTTTTTGTTGGTCAGTTTTGCCCTGGGGTGTGGTGCGATTACGATTGAGTTACGACCCTTGACCGCATGGATCGCCTTAATCACGGGTGTAGCTTCTGGATTGGTTGAAGGAGCCAAGGCGCCAATCACCCCCATGGGTTTGGCTATTTTAATCAGAGCGCGTTCATGGTCTTCTTCCAGGATGCCCACCGACTTTTCGTCGATAATGTCCATCAACGTGGCTCGAGTCTTTCGCTGAATCTTCAGGAACTTCCCGTCGTAGTTCCCTAGCTGGGTTTCATCTACTGTGAATTGCGCAATTTCTTCCGCCATGCCAGGTTTTGCGACTGACCAGACCATGGCACGTATCAGCTCATCAACCTGCTCCTGGCTATAATTTTCGATCTGTTGTTGCGCCGCGCGTGAGCGCTCGATCAACGCTCGAACTTCTTCTTCTGGAGAAATTTGGTTTTGGGCTTCTGCCATGGCTTGCTCCGGATAATCTAGGTGAAGGAAAAAAAACGTGCCCGTATTCTACACCCCTTACCTTATGATTTGTCGATCATGAAACGACACGCTTCTGTCGCAAAGCGCGGGCAGCCAGCACCTGCTAGCCCTGATAACCGAGCGGTACAACTTCAAATTTTTCTGTAAAAGCGCGTCCATCATCAGAAGTCAGCGTCACGCTTATTTCCTCACCGACTTCGAGCGCTGCCAGGCGAAACAACATGAGGTGTTTCCCATTGGGTTCTAAAGCTAATCTGTCTCGAGGTGGAATTTTGATCTGTTTCAGGCGTCGCATGGCCATCAAACCATTCGATTGGGTGGTTTCATGCATCTCCAACGCACCCGCACTGGGAGAGGATGCTGCCACTATTGTAATCGCCTGGTCCGAACGGTTGATTAGAGTGACGTACCCTACGCTCTTATCAAGACCAGGAGGCGTCATGCGAATGACCGGGTTTGAAAACTCCAGCTCTACATCCACGGATGCCCCACAGCCAAAAAAAACCGATACAAGACAAAACACGAGGACGTGGCGAAGAACGTTGTTCACTTTAGCGCTTTGCATCGTTAAACGTTTTGACCAACTTGTCGTATCGCGCCCCGGTTGGGCTGTCCAGCAAGTCATTCTGCCCAAGCAGTTGCGCCATTACCGGCCCATAGTCACGGATGAGTGCCTGCGCGTGGGCTGCGTAGTTTTCCACCGTTCGCATCATCAGACGCGAATACGTGACATGCAGAACCACCCGCTCCCCAGGTAGCACCCTGGGGTAGTTCGAATGCCATAGACTGCCGTCCCAGACCACAACACTACCTGCAGGACATTCAATCGGGATTGCTCCAGCCTTGGCCGCAATTTCTTCGTGATTTGGGTGACGTTTTAGATTGGCGCTGCCCGGAATGATCAAGGTGCTACCACCAGCCTGAGAATAATCATCACAGGCCCAACAGGCGGTAAGCAGCATGTTATGTGCTGGAAATGGCGCCGGCAGCCAATTCTGGTCTGCATGCAATCCAATTTCTTCAGCACCCTGCGAGCGAATGCTGACAGCAACCTGGCTCAGCAGAAAACCACGCCCAACGGAAAACTCTGCCAGCGCCATCAGTTTAGGATTCAGCACTGCCTCGACAAAGACCCGATCCTTGGACAGCAACATATTGCTTCCGCCACCACCGCCCGGTTTGGTTTTCGTCACATCAAAAATGGATTCTCGCAGTCGCGTCGTGAACTGCGCACTGTCGGCTTCTTCAATGACGGTCCAGCCTTCCATTGCAAGCTGGCGGCAATTTTCAGCCAAGCCCAGCGTTTCGATGATCGGCGCGAGCTCCGGGGAAACCGCATCCGGTGGTAATGTGTCAACGTAGCGCTCTAAATAATGCGCCTCGCGGGTTGCCATAGCTCTTTCCTCAACACCACGACTTATTAGATCAAAGCGATATTAGCATCCTAAGCCCATGCATGTAGAATGATCGGCCGGGATAAATTTGAGCACAGCCATGGCGGAAGCAACCAACGATCCACAGCCTTCTACCAACGAAAACATTCAGTCGGATGACACCAAAGCTAAAGACCTTGCCAGGATGCGCCGCATTGGTGGTTGGCACGCCTCGGCTGTGCTTGCCGCCATGACTTTGTTCGGCGCAGGATCCATCTGGGCTGCGGAAAGTGGACTTTTAGTCGCCCAACTGGTTGCGCTTGGCAATGCCTATCTGGCCGGCACGGTGATGGCTTCGATATTTCACGAGTGGGGGCATTTTTCAGGCGCCAAGCTTTCCGGCGCTATCGCCCCCGTGCGTGCCAAACCTGTACGGTTCTATTTCCTGTTCGACTTTGATATGGAAAACAATACCGCCCGCCAGTTTCTTTGGATGAGTGCCGGCGGAATTTCTGCGAACTGGCTGATTGCAATTGCGGCAGCGCTTTTGATTCCGCTGAACACCTATGAAGGCGCACTACTGTTTGCCGTTCTGGTTGGGAAAGCGGTCAATGTCAGCTACTTTGAAGTCCCCATTTTCCTGCGTACACAGGAAACCAACAATCCGCAAAACGAGCTGAAAGTACAGCTGGAGACCGTAGGCCTGGTTCAGTGGCCAGGCCTGATCGCTGGGTTATTGGTCTGGCTGGCGTTGGTTTAGGGGTTACGCAGCAGCACCCGCGCCATGGGCACAATAACGAATACCGCGTCTTAAGAGTTCGTAAAACTCAGGCTTTTCCCAGGCACAGCGTTCAATTTCGGGGTAGTACTCGACCATTGGCTGCATATCGTAGTGCCCTCGGCAATGTCCCAGATTAAGGTACAACACCTCGCCTGCCCCAAGTTCTTTGATGTAGTAGACCGGGTGATCATCGTCGACGTCCCAATCTTCATGCACAAACCCCGTTGCTTTGCCGGTAAATTTTGAATGCAGGAGCTTATGCAGGTCACCATGGATGCGGCACAGATACAGTTCATCATCGGTTTCAAACGATTCAATGCCTTTGACGAGTTCGTGATCCGGATCTGAAATATGCACTTTAAAGGGCTGTATGGGCGGATGGGCAAGAAATTGCGTACCCAGCGTCTGCATCAGCGTCGGGGCGGTTTCAGGACACGCCACCCCTGAATCGGTAAATTCGAGAATTGAGTTTGTGCCGTGGAGTGCAAACCACTTGCCCCCATCTTCGACAAACTGTTTCAGCGCAGCTTGCTCAGTTTCGGCAGGAACAAGATTACACGTGTAGGTAATTAACACATCGCAGGCCTGGATGGCTTCAATGTTGTGGTAGTCCGCCGCTACCTGAACGCGTATGGTCTCGTCTTCAGCCAGCAATTTCAGCAACTCCAACCGAGCGAAATCGATATCATGGAATTGCCCCGCCGCTACCATATATACGTTCACGGTCTTGTGTTGTGACATTTGGCTCCCCCTAGCCTGGGCATCAGATTATTCATATGGATCATACACTATGCAATCGCCCACTAAGCAATCGCCCACTAAGCAATCGCCTACTGAGCAATCGCAATGAACCCACCCGTGGAGCATGTTAGTCTACGCCGCTTAACACCGGAGAAAAACATGCCCAGCACCCCGCGCTCACCAAAGATCACAGCCGTACTGATCGGCCTGATAGGACTTCCCATGATCTGGTATGGCGGTGCACTACTGATACTTGGAGGTACCCCCTACTATGCGCTGACCGGTGTCCTCATGGTTGTCAGCGCAATTGAACTATGGCGAGGAAACCCAAGAGGATTTCACATCTTTGCTGTCCTGGTTCTGATCACCCTGGCCTGGGCAGTATACGAAGCGGGAACCAGCTTCTGGCTGGTCGGCAGCCGGATCTGGGTAGTAGGCTTCTTGGCCCTGTGGTTGTGTAGTCCTGTAGTACGGCGTGGACTATGGGGAACGGAGTATCCATCCCTGTTTTCCCAACGCACGGTTCAGGTTTGCGCAGCGGCAACAGCTGTCGTTGTTGTTGGGATGGTTGCCGATCTGGTTAGTGATTCGGTTGACCCTGTGGATGCCACAGTTTATTCAGATCCCCAAAATGAAAGCGACTGGACAGCCTACGGCGGAAGCAATGCAGGCACACGGTTTGCGCCACACGATCAAATCAATAAATCCACCGTCACCCAGCTGACCGAAGCCTGGACGGCAGAAACTGGACAGGTCGGTCGCTTCAGTGCCACGCCGATTCAAATCAGGGATGGACTGTTCCTGTGTACCGCGCAAAACATCATCATCTCTCTGGACGTGGACACTGGTGCAGAGCGCTGGCGTTTTGACCCTGAAAATTCAACGCCACCCTATGGCATCATCGGAAACTGTCGAGGCGTCACATATTACAAGGTGCCCGATACGCAAGCGGGTGACCATTGTTCAGAACGGATCTACACAGCAACCACCGACGCTCGAATGATCGCTGTGGATATGCAGACCGGTAAAGTATGTCCCGATTTTGGTGAATCTGGACAGATCTCGCTGCTCGCGGGAATGGGGGAAGTAAAACCGCTGTATTACTTTGTTACCTCACCGGCAACCGTAGCCAGCCATTCATTGGTGGTTGGCGGTTGGGTTATGGACAATCAAGAGGTAAAAGAACCTTCGGGAGTCGTGCGCGGCTATGACCCTGTGACGGGAGATCTACTTTGGGCCTGGGATATGGGTCGAGAGGAAACCGGTTTGCCACCAGAAGGCAGTTTTTATACTCGTGGTACGCCAAACGTCTGGAGTTTGACCTCATCGGACGACGAATTAGGCCTCGTTTACGTACCCACAGGCAACGCCACGCCAGACTACTTTGGCGGACACCGCACGCAGGTGATGGACAAGTATGCCAGCTCCATCGTTGCAATTGACGCAAAAACCGGTCGCGTTCGCTGGCATTATCAAACAGCCCATCACGACATTTGGGATTACGATGTTCCCTCGCAACCCACGTTGGTTGATCTGAAATTTGACGGAGAAAGCCAAAGCCGCAAAGTGGTTATTGTCCCGACCAAACGAGGAGAGATATTTCTACTCGATAGAGAAACCGGGGAACTACTCAGCGATGTTGAAGAGAGAGTCGTACCACAAAGTGATCTGGACAACGAACGCAGCGCGCCAACCCAGCCATTTTCAACTGAAATGCCATCGTTTGCCTATGACCACATCACCGAACATGATCTCTTTGGGATCACTCCTTTCGACCAGATGGCTTGCCGGATCGATTTTCTCAATCTGCGTTACGAAGGTCCTATGACCCCACCCTCAGTACAGGGCACCCTGCTTTATCCCGGGCCCGCTGGCGGCATGAACTGGGGCAGCATTGCCGTGGACGAACAACGCCAGCTTATGGTGGTAAACAACATGCACCTGCCATTTACTGTCCATATGATCCCGCGGGAAGAGGACAAGTCCACTTCAGAAGACCGCTTGAATCGTGGCTACGGGATTGGTGGACCTCAGCGGGGTACCCCCTATGCAGCCAAGGTAGAACTCTTCAGCTCCCCGCTTTCTCTGCCCTGCCTTAAACCCCCTTACAGTGAAATCGCAGTTGTTGATTTAACCAGCAAGAAGATCGTGTGGCGACGCGGTTCTGGTTTGTGGGAGCTGGGCTTACCACACAGTGCCGGCTCAATCGTGACGTCCGGTGGGTTGATTTTTCAGGCCGGCGTAATGGATGGTCAGTTACGAGCTTTCGACGTCGATACCGGCGAGGTTGTGTGGACGGACGCACTGCGAGGCCCCTCGGATGCAACGCCTATGACCTATGTGAGTCCAACGTCAGGCAAACAATACCTTATCGTGACTGTGCCCGGCGATGGCCGGCCTCCTCGAGCCACCGGACACGACCTCAATACCGATGGACCCACCCAACCCACGACAAGCGGCAGAATCATCGCCTACACTTTGCCCTGAGAATAATCCCAGTCACAGCAGCACAAGGTCAGCAATGAACAATCTTGCAAACACAAACCAAGGCAGTGGCGGTTTCCTAAATGCCGTTGAGCGAATCGGTAATCGTCTGCCTGACCCGGTCTTCCTGTTCCTTTATCTGATCGCCATACTGGTGGCGATTTCGGTTTTGTGTGCCTGGATTGGCGTTTCCGCCTTACACCCCACCGTGACTGACGATTCAGGGAATGCGTTGGTGATTACATCAACCAGCCTCCTCGCACCAGAGAACATCCAAAGGCTATGGGTGGAGATGCCCAAAACGTTCACCCACTTCCACCCTCTGGGCTACGTCTTAGTTGTGATGTTGGGAGCCGGAGTTGCGGAACGGTGTGGTCTGTTTGCTGCTGGCATTCGCTCCGCGGTAAAAAATGCGCCCCAAGCACTACTGACACCTGTGGTTGCAGGAGTGGCCATGTTGTCCAATCATGCAGCAGACGCAGGTTATGTGGTCTTAATCCCACTTGCCGCAATATTGTTTGCATCAGCAGGCCGCCATCCGTTGGCGGGCATCGCTGCGGCCTTTGCCGGAGTGTCAGGCGGGTTCTCCGCCAACATTGCCCCCGGCCAATTGGACGCGCTTTTGTTCGGAGTAACAGAAGCAGCAGTCGACAGTTCGGGATTGAATCCTGACTGGTCTATGAATATTGCGGGTAACTGGTGGTTTATCAGCGCACTGACCGTGATTTATCTACCCATTATTTGGTGGGTGACAGACAAAGTGATCGAGCCCCGCCTCGGTGAATGGCAGCCAGACGCTCAGCAGGCACGTGACTATGGTGACCAGGATGCCGAACTCACGGATTCACAGCGGTTGGGTCTTAAGCGAGCAGGTTATGCCATTTTAGGCGTCTGTGCGGCGTGGACCCTGATGACCTTCGGTCCTGGTACGCCATTGCTCCTGGATGGACCAGGTAACGAAAGCATGGCTTGGTACCAGAAGGCAAACCCATTCTTCAGGTCACTGGTCGCCGGCTTCATGATTTTATTTCTAGCCGCCGGTTGGGCCTATGGCTCTGCAGCGGGCACCATAAACAACCACCGCGACCTGGTGGACATGATGACCGAAGCAATGAAGGATATGGGCTACTACTTAGTACTTGCCTTCGCCGCGGCCCACTTTGTTGCGATGTTTAACTGGTCCAACCTCGGCCTTATTACCGCCGTTCACGGCGCTAATGCGATTCAGGCGAGCGGTCTACCGCTAACCGTTCTGCTGGGACTCATCGTTATATTCGCCGGATTGTTGAACCTGTTTGTAGGTTCTGCCAGTGCCAAATGGGCTTTACTTGCCCCGGTACTAGTGCCCATGTTGATGCTGTTGGGTATCAGCCCTGAAGGCGCAACCGCAGCCTATCGTGTCGGTGATGGTGCTACTAACATCATCACACCGCTGATGGTCTACTTCCCGCTAATTTTGATATTTGCGCAGCGCTGGCAAGCTAACTTTGGCTTAGGCAGTCTTACCGCGATCATGATCCCATACTCGGTTTGGATGCTGGTGTCGGGTGTGTTGTTAATGATGGCCTGGATATTCTTAGGTTTGGATCTGGGACCCGGCGCACCGGTACATTTCGAGCTATCCAAAGGCTAACCAATAGAGTTTGGTGCCAGTATAGTTCTCACAAGTCTTCTAACAGATTCGCCAACGCGTCAACCACCGCGAGTGGCTGATCCAGCATAATATGGTGATATGCCCGGTCAATCTGCACCATCGGTACCGTACCACCGGTCTGCTCACTCACATAGGTGCGTGCAGCATCGCTCATCATCTCGGACCTTTCGCCGTACACAATGGCCCGAGGCAGTTCTAAATTACTGAACCGTGTTGCAATACTCTGCCACCATTCATCGTGACGCTCCTGGTCAGGCACCAGAATCTTGGGGTCAAATTTCCAGATAAAACCCTGCTCATCCGGTTTTACCGAATGGCGAGCCATGTACTCCATTAAAAACTCGTTGTCACAGGGTTGAGGGGGCGCCAATTTGAACCGCTCTCTTACGGTGGCCAGATCAGCAGATGGACGATGAGGTCCTATTTTGCGTGCCTCCCGCCGCTTACGAAACTCCTCGAATCGCGAAGCTTCGCCCGGCGCCAGCATCGTCATGTCACACACAATCAGCTTGGACCAGGCATCGGGCGAACGTTCCGCCGCCATCAGTCCGACGCTACCACCATAGCTATGACAAACCAGTGCAGGAGGTTCCGGGTGCGTAAAACCCACGCCTTCGGCTACACCAATACACTCAGCCGCGCGCGCTTCAAAATTATATGTCTGGCGCCATCCGCTATCGCCCATCCCAGACAGGTCAAATGCAGTAAGGCAATACCTGGATGCAAGTAACGGAGCGATAAACGCCCAGCAGCGGGCATGAGCCATCATACCATGAGCCATAACCACACCAGGATTTTCAGGGTCGCCCCATTGCAGATAGTTAATGGCTACGCCATCAACCATAACCTGTCCCTGACGCCGAGGGATAGCAAACGCTTCTTTAAACCATTGAGGTTGTGGTGCGACCAGGTCGGCGAGATCAGTAGCGGGCAATTGCAGATTAATAATGAGATCCTCAGTTTTCAGTCTTAAATTGGAGCCTATGGTATCAGGGTGCCTCTGAATGGATTGCGTACACAACATCACCGCTGACAAACTCTTCTATTTCCTCAGAAGAAAACCCTAGCTCTTGCAAAATCGTCACGTTGTGTTGGCCGAGAAACGCTGTGGGCGTGTGAAAGTTCGATGGTGTTCTGGAAAACTGCGCTGGGGGGCGTGGTTGCTGAACTGTCCCTACTCCAGGGTGTTCAAACGTCCACAAAGCCTGCATCGCCTTGATCTGCGGATCGTTGGGTACCTCGTCACGCAGATTCACCTTAGAAAAGGGTACATCGTGCTCTTCCAGACGAGCACATATCTCTTCAGAGGTGAACCGGGCATAAGCTTTGTCGGTCAGTTCTTTAAGCAGCGGTCGATTTCTAATGCGATCTTCGACCGTCTCAAACCTCGGGTCACCAATCAACTCCTCCAGCCCCAGCGCCCTGAAAGCCCCTTCAATCTCGGCTTTTTGTACAGGCATCTGGGCCACCCAGCCGTCTTTAGTTTTACGGATAAATAAACTGAGATCTGCTGGCGGGATTTCTTCAACCCCCTCTTCAAGAAGGGTGAAATTGTTCATCAGGTCTGACCATAAAAAGAACAGCGAAGCGTCCAGCATGGACAGTTCTACTTTTTGCCCTTGCCCGCTCCGCTCGGCGTGAAACAGTGCAGCCACTACCGCTTCACTGGCTGTCAGGGCGGTCACTTTGTCGCATACCAGATTGTTCACCAGCTGCGGGGGTTCATCACCCTTTAACGCCGCAAAACCTGAAATGGCTTGAATCACAGCATCGTAAACACGCCGGTTTGCGTAGGGACCCGTTGAGCCAACACCGTTGATCGAGACATATACAAGCTTGGGTTGTTCCGGCGCAAGACGCTCGTAGTCCAGGCCAAGGCGCGCCATGACCCCGGGGCGAAAGTTCTCCATCACCACGTCACAAGTTTTGATCAGGCGCCGGGCGATGTCCCGCCCGGCTGGTGAGCGCAGATCAACACACAAGGATTGTTTGTTTCGATTCAGCGTCAAAAATGATGCGCCCATTTTCTTATGCTGCGGCAATCCACGGCGCATCAAATCACCATGAGCCGGCTCAATCTTGATCACAGTTGCACCCTGATCACCCAGTATCGATGACGCAAGGGGACCCGAATAAACGGCGGTAAAGTCTGCAATCCGCACGCCCGCTAAAGGTCCACTGGGTGTCCCACCGAAGTTAATGTGTTCTGATGGCATGTGTTTGTCCCTGCGTTAATCCAGACTGGCGGAAATCGCGCCGCTGACCCGGGCTGCTTTCGCGCGAGCTTCGTCCGTATCGCGCCCTAAGGCAAGGCCAACTCCCATCCGTCGCTCTCCGACCACTTCAGGTTTACCAAATAAACGCAGCTGGGTATCTGGCTCTAACAGAGCCTGATCCAGTCCTGAATATTGAATGCTCTTCGAATCTCCATGCACAAGTAGAACAGAGGATGCCGCAGGACCGCGAGTGGCAATGTTCGGTATAGGTAAGCCTAAAATTGCTCTGGCGTGCAGAGCGAATTCGCTGAGGTCCTGACTGATCAGCGTGACCATGCCGGTATCGTGAGGACGCGGACTCACTTCGGAAAAATATACCTCACTGCCTTTGACAAAAAACTCAACGCCAAACAAACCACGTCCACCTAATGCGCTGGTGACTTGCGCCGCAATTCGTTGGGCTTGCGCCAGCGCCTGGTCGGTCATAGCTTGGGGCTGCCAGGATTCCTGATAATCGCCCCCTTCCTGACGGTGACCAATCGGCGGACAAAAAGATACCCCACCCACATGTTGAACGGTAAGCAGCGTTATCTCGTAATCAAAATCAACAAATCCTTCAACAATCACCTTCCCCGAACTTCCTCGAGCGCCGCTATTGGCATACTCCCAGGCAGAGTCCACATCCTCATGGGTTTTAATGGTCGATTGCCCTTTGCCAGAGCTCGACATCACGGGCTTCACGACGCACGGAATTCCCACCTCCTCCACGCCGGCAACATAGCGTTCGTAAGAATCCGCGAATACAAAAGGAGAAGTCCGGACGCCCAGTGTATCGGCAGCGAGTAAACGTATGCCTTCGCGATCCATCGTCAGGCGCGCCGCGGTGGCTGTTGGAATAACGTTCAGTCCTGCGCGTTCAAGCTCAACCAAGACGTTGGTGGCAATAGCTTCAATTTCAGGCACCACCAGATGAGGCTCTTCCAGCATAATCACCCGTCGCAATGCCGTTTCATCCAACATGTTGATGACGTGATGGCGATGCGCCACTTGCATAGCCGGAGCATTGGCATAGCGATCTACTGCGATCACTTCAGCACCGAGACGCTGCAGCTCTATGACCACTTCTTTTCCAAGTTCGCCCGAGCCCAGGAGCATGATCCTGGTGGCACTGGGACTCAATGGGGTTCCAAGAGTTACCGGAGTATCAGACACGCCCTACTCCCGCTCTATCGCTTGGGGACGCAAATCGCGAGCGAATCGACGTGCATTTTCAACATAGTGTGCTGCGCCCATCTGGAACCCTTTTGCCTGCTCATCGGTCAAGGTTCTGACCACCTTCCCTGGCGACCCAAGCACCATGGAGTTATCAGGGATTTCTTTACCCTCGCCAATCAGTGAATTTGCGCCAATTAAACAATTCCTGCCAATCTTTGCACCATTCAAAATGACGCTGTTAATTCCTACCAGGGAACCATCTCCAATCGTGCAGCCGTGCAACATAACCTTGTGGCCTACGGTGACGTTCTTTCCGATCACTAGAGGGAAACCAGGATCGGTATGAAGTACTGAACCATCCTGGACATTGGAACCCTCCCCCACGGTGATCAAATCGTTGTCACCTCGCAGGACCGCGTTGAACCATACGTTGGCTCCCTCTTTCAACAGCACATTCCCGATCACTGAAGCGCTTTCAGCAACCCAATAATTTCCTTCCGTTTGAACCTTCAGGTCCCCTAGTTGATAAATCAAGGCCGTCCCCCCATGAAAACAATCCTACATAGTATCTGCTCTACGCCCACCTCACAAAATCCTTACACCTTGCTCATATAGTTAAGCGGAACGCTTGGGGCATAGTAGAAGAATTAGGAGACATTCAGGTCGGGGCATATGAAGCGCAAACTACCAGCGTTTGATGTACTGGTAGACATGGCGCGCAATGATCCAGAACGCTTGGAAGCATTGCGGGCTAAGTTGACTCAAGACATTATCGATAACGCGCATAGCGAGCAGCAAAAAAAACGTCTCGCCGGACTGCAGTTTCAGGTTGATATGGAGAGAGAGCGCTCACGCACGCCTCTGCAGGCGACCATTCGAATCTCCGAGATGATGTGTCATTCCCTCGCGGATTTACATAAATCTATGGTCACTCCCTTGGCCGATGAACGCGGCAAAAAATCGAATAAAGATAAAGTTGATGCAGACAAGGCTAAAATGACCCGGTTTGGGCCAGAGCTGGTCGTTTCGGAATCGGGTGCTGCTAAATCTGATAACGTGATCGCGTTTCGCCGACCGCAGTCGGAAGACGATTAACACCAAGTTAAACTAAGCCGCCAATAGCTCAATTAAGCTCAGTAAGGTGCATCATTTTCGCCTAAACTAGCGATATGAAATTTTGTAGTGATTGTGGTGGCTCGATCCACCTCCAGATACCCGACGGAGACAACCGGGAGCGGTTCGTCTGCGCATCCTGCACCACCATTCACTATGTGAATCCGAGGATTGTTGCTGGGTGTTTACCCATCTGGCAAGACCAGGTTCTACTTTGCAAACGCGCCATTGCACCTCGCGAAGGATATTGGACCCTGCCGGCGGGATTCCTGGAAAATGGAGAATCCATCAAGGCTGGCGCAATGCGGGAGACCGCAGAAGAGGCCAACGCGAGCGTGGACAATCTTGATCTGTACACGGTCTTTTCTCTGCCCCATATTTCCCAAGCGTACATGTTCTACAAGGCAGATTTGCTGAACCTGGAATTCAGCAGCGGGCCCGAGAGTCTGGAGGTCAAACTGTTCACCGAGGAGCAAATCCCCTGGGACGAGCTTGCGTTTCCCGTGATCACACAAACCTTGGAATTCTATTTCACTGATCGTGTCGACAATACGTTCCCGGTTCGCGAACGAGAGATCTTCATCAAACGACGCGGCTAGCGAGCCCGTCGGTCTTCAATACCGCCATCTATCCTGTTTCGGGAATTAGCTTCTGAGGTTCGCTTGTGGCAATGCGTTCTCAAGCCGTTGTAATTGTCTGTATCGGTTTGCTTCTAGTCAGTCCAGCGCCAGCCGAGCATTCGCAAACATTCTCAACCACGGGCCATTCTCACCCCACTGGGGATCGGACCATACGTTCTGACAACTTCTAAACACCCGTTCCGGGTGTGGCATCATGGCCAAGATGCGGCCTTCGGCAGCCGTTATCCCAGCGAGTCCAGCTTGCGCCCCATTTGGGTTTGCCGGATAAATCTCGGTGACCTGGTAGTTATGATCAACGTATTGCAAGGCGACCTGTTGCTGGTCGATCAAATCTTTAATCGGTGCGCCCTGCCTGAATTCTGCTCGGCCCTCGCCATGGGCCACCGCAACTGGCAAAACACTACTCTGCATTTCGGTAAGCCAGGGTGAATCATTTTGAGCAACTTGTACCAGCACAGTTCGCCCTTCAAATTGCTCTGATTTATTTTTTACGAAACGAGGCCAGTTCGACGCACCTGGTATCAGTTCACTCAGCTGAGACAACATCTGACAGCCATTACACACCCCCAGAACAAGCTTGGTTTGAAAAAAGGTCTCAAAGGTCTCTCGCAGGCTGTCATTGAACAGAATGCTTTTCGCCCAACCGCCGCCACCTCCCAGCACATCCCCGTAAGAAAAACCACCGCACGCCACCATCACATCAAAAAGATCCAATGAGGTGCGTTGGGCGATTAGATCGCTCATATGAACATCGATGGCCTCAAACCCAACCCGTTCAAATGCCGCCGCCATCTCCATCTGGCCGTTCACACCTTGTTCGCGAAGCACGGCAATTTTTGGACGTTTGCCACCACCAATGTAGGGCAGGGCTATATCCTGGCTGGGATCGAAAGACAACTTCGCGGAAAGCCCGGGGTTCTCCAACCGCGTTTGCAAAACCGCGTCAAATTCCTGATCCGCACACTCTTCCGTATCCCGCAATCTTGAGATGGCATAGCTTGTGTCCGCCCAAACCTGCTGCAAAGCACCACGGGAGTTTTCTGACAGAAGCTGCTCTCCCTGTTTGATTGAGATCCTCTCTGAGTCATTTGGAGAGGCAACTTGAATGCAGGGCACCGGGCAGTCAGCCAGAAAGTCAACAAGATCTATATCTGGCACCTGCACCAACACACCGACTTCTTCGTTAAACAAAAACGCCAACGGGTCTTCACCTTCAGGCACAGTAACTTCCAGACCACAACGAGTAGCAAAACACATTTCCAGCAAGGCCGTGATGAGGCCACCGTCGCTACGATCGTGTTGCGCCAACAGGCGCCCGTGCCGCTTGGCCTTCAACAGAAACTCTAACAAGTCCTTCGCCTGCTCAGGATGATCCACATCTGGTGCTTGGGAGCCCACCTGAGAGTAAACTTGCGCCAAAGCGCTCCCGCCCAGACGGGATCCGCCAAGATGGACCAGCAGGATAGAAGAATTGCTCTCTAGCTGGAGCTCGGGGGTTAAGGTTTGCCTGACATCACTCACCGGCGCAAAGGCCGAGACAATCAAAGACAGGGGAGACACGACACACTGTTCTGTAGCACCCTCGTGCCACCGAGTTTGCATGGACAAAGAGTCTTTACCCACCGGAATGGCAATACCCAACGCCGGACAAAGTTCTTCCCCCACCGCACTGACCGCATCAAAGAGCCCCTGCTCTTCGGCATTCGCTCCAGCAGCTGCCATCCAATTTGCGCTCAGCACCACTCGGTCTAACGCCTCAATATCCGCACTGATCAGATTGGTTAGCGCTTCCAGCACGGCAATACGTGCTGACGCCGCGGGATCAATAAGTGCAATTGGACTTCTTTCACCCATCGCCATAGCTTCTCCGCGATAGGTCTTATACCCTCTAATTGTCACTGCCACATCAGCAACCGGCGTTTGCCAAGGACCGATCATCGGTTGGGTTTGGACCATACCCGTGATCGATCGATCACCAATGGTGATCAGAAATTGTTTGCTCGCCACAGCTGGAAATCGAAGCACCCGATCAAGCGCTTCGGCCACCTCAACCCGGTCAAGATCCAGGTTGGCAGAGATCAATGCCTGTCGAGTAAACGACCGCAACATCTTGGGCGGCTTGCCCAGCAAAACCTCCAGAGGCAGGTCGACCGGATTGTTCTCAAAATGCGCATCGAGAACCTGCAGGTGGCCCCCATCGTCACTGTATCCAACCACCGCATACGGACACCGCTCTCTGACGCAAAGTTTCTCAAATTCCGCCAGCTGAGACCGGCTGATACCCATGACATAACGCTCCTGAGATTCGTTACACCAGATCTCCAACGGGCTCATACCTATGTCCGCATTTGGTATCTCGCGTAGTTGAAACAACCCACCAGCGCCGGCGTCAGCAATGAGTTCCGGCACCGCATTGGACAATCCACCTGCCCCGACATCGTGGATTAACTGGATGGGATTACTCGATCCCAGAGCACAGCAGGCATCAATGACTTCCTGACACCGACGCTGCATTTCTGCATTACCCCGCTGTACAGAAGCAAAGTCCAGATCAGAATCCCCACTCCCCGCTGCAATACTGGAAGCAGCACCACCACCCAGGCCGATCAGCATCGCGGGTCCACCGAGAACGACCAGGGCAGTTCCGGATTCAAACTCACGATGCATGACATGTTCACTACGGACGGTACCCAGGCCTCCTGCGATCATAATAGGTTTGTGGAAACCCCTAACCTGATTTTGATGCAGCAGCTCCATCGTTCGAAAATAACCTGCGATAGCGGGGCGTCCATATTCGTTGTTAAAAGAGGCACCGCCAATCGGTCCCTCCAACATAATCTCCAACGCCGAAGCGGTGTGCCCTGGCCTTGAAGTGTGCAGTTCCCAGGGTGCCTCTCGCCCAGGAATATTTAAATGAGATGTGGTAAATCCGGTCAGTCCCGCCTTTGGTTTTGACCCTCTTCCAACAGCACCTTCATCCCGTATCTCGCCCCCCGACCCGGTCGCGGCCCCGGGAAATGGGGCGATCGCCGTGGGGTGATTGTGGGTTTCCACCTTCATCAGAATGTGCACCGGCTCTTCGACATAACCATAGGTATGGCTATCAGGGTCTATCCAGAGGCGTTCGTCTGTATGCCCTTCGATAACTGCCGCATTGTCGCTGTAAGCGCTGAGAACTCCTTTACCATTGATGTGGCGGTGGGTATTACGAATACGACTGAACAGCGAACCTGTCTGGACATTACCATCCACCTCCCACTCTGCATTAAATATCTTATGGCGACAGTGTTCTGAATTCGCTTGTGCGAACATCATCAATTCCACATCTGTGGGGTCTCTTTCCAGGCGGGTGTAGGCTTCATGGAGGTAGACGATTTCATCATCCGACAGTGCCAGGCCCAAACGTTGATTGACCTCATCCAGTGCACGCCTGCCGTCAACAAGCAGCGGAACCTGTTCTAAAGGTCTGGGGACTGCGGTGGTAAATAACCGAGAAAAATCTTCTGTGACAAAACACTGCTCAGTCATCCGATCATGCAGATGAGCCTGTTCCTGAGTGTTTAACTCACCGCTCTCCACGTACCACCGAACCCCACGTTCAACCCGCACTACATTGGCCAGACCGCAGATCCGAAAAATATCTGAAGCCTTACTGGACCACGGCGAAATTGTCCCACCTCGCGGCATGACGGTGAGTGCACGCACACCCTGGGGTTCGGGCACATGCTGTTGGGGTCCATAGGTTAATAGTTGTTTTGCCCTGGCAAGCTCCAAATCAGTCAGGTCTTCCCGCAGTTGCAATACATGAACATAATTTGCGTAGACAACTTGTGGAACTCGCTGTTGGAACTTGGCCAAGGTCAAACGACTGACGCTGACCGGTCCATCGAGTACTAGAGTGTGCATTTGTGTGCTGCTCGCCTGATTATCTGAAGCGCTGGTCAAGGGCCCCCCGCTGTCGCCGTCTGTGAATCAAGTTGTTTGTCATTGACGCCTTGTCTGAAAAAAATTTTGCATCAACTGCGAGCAAGCGTGTTCAAGCACACCATGCTCAATTTGGAGTTGATGATTCAACCACGCTTCGTTTGCCAGCGGATGGCTGACACAACAACCCGCCTTGGGTTCCAACGCGCCTATCACAATCCTTTCAACTCTGGCATGCACCAGAGCCCCAGTACACATCATGCAGGGCTCAACAGTTACAAACAGTGTGGTGTTCACCAGCCTGTAATTGCCTAAAGATTGGGCGGCCTGTCGCAATGTCACAATCTCAGCATGCGCACTAGGGTCTAAACTGGATCTGGGTTGGTTGTGGCCGCTTGCAATCACATGCCCGTCGCGAACCAGGATCGCACCGACTGGCACTTCGCCTAGTTTCTGCGCTTGAGTGGCCAGCTCCAACGCCATCTGCATGAAGGACTCATCAGTCACGGGGATGTGGGTCCTGCTTTATTCCCATTCAATGGTCGCCGGCGGTTTACTCGAAATATCGTAGACGACCCTGGAGACGCCAGCGATCTCGTTGATGATTCGGTTGCTGACCAGTTCTATGAAGTCATAGGGTAATCGTGCGGATCGCGCCGTCATGAAGTCGATGGTTTCAACGGCGCGCAAAGCGATAACATGCTCATAACGGCGAGCGTCTCCGACCACACCAACAGATTTAACCGGCAAATAGACCGCAAAAGCCTGACTGACTTTGTCATACAGGTCGGCGTTACGGAGCTCCTCTAGAAAAATCGCATCAGCTTCACGCAACACATCGGCATAGTTTGGTTTCACTTCGCCAAGAATTCGCACGCCAAGTCCTGGACCTGGAAACGGGTGTCTGAAGACCAGCGAGTTCGGTAAACCAAGATGTAAGCCAATCTTTCTGACTTCATCTTTAAACAATTCACGCAGCGGCTCTACCAGATCCATGTCCATACGTTCGGGTAAGCCACCCACATTATGGTGAGACTTGATCACGTGGGCCTTACCGTATTTCGAAGCTGCAGACTCGATCACATCCGGGTAGATGGTGCCCTGTGCCAGCCACTTGATGCCGCCGTGGGAGCTGGACAAGGCCTTTGCCTCACGTTCGAATACTTCGATAAACGTATTCCCTATAATTTTCCGTTTGGCCTCCGGATCATCCACACCCTGCAGTTTTTGAAGGAATTCGTCCTGCGCATACACGGTTTTTATATTGAGTGGCAAAGTGTTACTTACCCCGGCGCTGGAATCCGCTCTCAACCCAAAAGCACCTTCGACCTCCGCAACTTCGTCCTTTCTCAACAGTCCGTTATCCACAAAAACGCAGATCAGTTGACCCCCGATCGCACGACTCAGCAGCGCTGCCACAACCGAAGAATCAACCCCTCCGGACAAGCCAAGAATCACTTGGTCATCCCCGACTTGTTCACGAACACTGGCGATTGCGTCATCAACTATGTTCTGCGCGGTCCAGTCTCCATGACAGCCGCATATCTCTCGAGCGAACCTGTCCAGAAGTCGATCACCGTGTTGAGTATGCGTGACCTCAGGATGAAACTGAACGGCATAGATTCCGCGTACCGGATCTTCCATGGCCGCAATGGGCGCACTGGTGGTAGAGGCGGTCACCTCAAATCCGGGTGGTACAACGACGACCTTGTCGCCGTGGCTCATCCAGACGTCAACAGAATCTTGCGAGGAAAAATCCAGCGCTTCCAAAAGTGCACTTGGGCCCTCGCGACGAATAGAGGCATGCCCGAATTCGCGCCGATCAGACGTTGCCACTTCTCCACCAAGCTGAGAAGCGAGCGCCTGCATCCCGTAACAGATGCCTAAAACGGGGACGTCCAGTGCCAGCAGTTTCTGATTGATCCGAGGCGTCTGTCCTTCAGTAACGGTCTCTGGTCCTCCGGATAAAATAACCCCCGCAGGCGCGAACGCTTCTATAAAGCGATCAGGGACATCAAAAGGGTGGATTTCACAGTACACACCGCTCTCCCGAATTCGACGAGCGATCAACTGGGTATACTGAGAACCAAAATCGACAATCAGCAACCGCTGTTCATGAATATCGCGCACAGATCTCTAGCTTATTGGATAGTTAGGGGCTTCTTTGGTGATTGTTACATCGTGTACGTGCGACTCCACCATGCTGGCATGGCTGACGCGGACAAACTGGGGCTCGGTCCGCATGGCCTCCACATCGGCGGAGCCGGTATAGCCCATTGATGCCCGCAAACCACCCATGAGTTGATGCACGATGGGACTCACAGGCCCTCGGTAGGCAACCCGTCCTTCAATGCCCTCTGGCACAAGCTTGCGACCGTCGCCTTCAACTTCCTGGAAGTACCGATCAGAACTTCCGTTACTTTGGGACATCGCACCCAAGGACCCCATACCACGATAAGATTTGTAGGTCCTGCCTTGATACAACTCAACCTCACCAGGTGCTTCATCAGTTCCAGCCAACAGACTTCCGACCATCACCGCACTGGCACCCGCGACAATTGCCTTGGCTATATCGCCTGAGTATCGAATCCCACCATCCGCGATGATCGGCACTCCGCTGGCTTCGGCTGCGCGGCTGGCTTCAGATATAGCAGTGATCTGAGGGACCCCAATTCCCGAGACAATCCGAGTGGTGCAGATCGAGCCTGGCCCTATGCCGACTTTCACCGCATCAACGCCAGAATCGATCAGGGCCCGGGCGCCGTCGTAAGTCGCCACATTTCCACCCACCAGATTCAAATTGGGGTAGGTTTGCTTAATCCAGGCAATTCGATCCAGCACACCTTGGGAGTGGCCATGTGCGGTGTCGACCACCACCAGATCCACGCCTGCCTCAACCAGGGCGCCGACACGCTCATCGGTGTCGGCACTGGTGCCTACACTGGCACCCACCCGAAGTTGGCCAAACTGGTCCTTACATGCCATTGGAAAAGCCTGGGCCTTAGCGATGTCCTTGACGGTGACCATGCCCGTTAATTCAAATTTGTCATTCACCAGCAACACCTTCTCAATGCGGTGGCGATGCAGAATTCGCGTAATCTCATCAAAATCGGTGCCTTCTTCAGCAGTCACCAAACGTTCTTTGGGGGTCATCACATCCCGGACGAGCGCATCTGTTCGGCTTTCAAAGCGAACGTCACGACTGGTGATAATTCCAACCAGTTTATCTCCCTGCACAACGGGCACGCCGGAAATCCCATTCTCCATGGTGGTTGCGTAGAGCGTACCGATGGTTTCATCCGGGCTGATGGTGATGGGGTCTCGAATAATTCCGGACTCAAACTTCTTTACCGCGCGCACTTCTTTAGCTTGCTGTTCAACGGTCATGTTTTTGTGCACGATACCCACACCACCCTCCTGCGCCACAGCAATGGCCAGCCGCGCTTCGGTCACCGTATCCATGGCTGATGACATCAAGGGAATATTCAGTGAGATATCTTTGGTTAGCCGCGTTTCGAGAGAAACTTCAGAGGGCAAAACTTGGGAGTAGGCAGGAAGAAGAAGTACGTCGTCGAACGTGAGCGCGTCGGTGGCAATCCGCAACATTTAGTGACCCCACAAAAGCAGCATTCTACTTTTCTATTAGAGATAAGTAAAATTCTGCCAAAGACTGGAGACTTTTCATTTTGGCTACGGATTCATTTTCATTTGACGCACAGTCGCAAGTTGCGAACCCAAATGATCCCTTGACCGTCACCACGCTAAATCGGCAGGCTCGAATCGCTTTGGAAGAGCGCCTGCAGTTGGTTTGGGTCACCGGGGAACTTTCAAATTTTGCGCGACCCCGCTCCGGACATTGGTACTTTACCCTGAAAGACGACAAAGCCCAGGTCCGTTGCGCCATGTTTGC
>JBCCIU010000022.1:0-106892 GCA_039028095.1 Pseudomonadota bacterium | reverse complement strand
GTATGTTACACGCTGCAGCTATTGACCCGCTGCTGCAAGCTTGGCATTTCGGTCCTTTTCACGGTCAATGAAGGTGATCCACTGCAGACATGTGCGATTATTAAGATCATCTTTTTTGCGACGAGCTTCGTTTCGACAAGAAACCATGGAGCCTCGTGCACTATCCAGATCTTTGTTGTTGTACATACACAACCCACGGATGAAGTAGGTGCTCTGTTTCTTACGCAGGCCCCCTTTGTCCAAGGCTTCGTTGGTTGCACGAACACAATCATTGTATCGATCCGCTTCCAGATAGACGTAGGAAAGCTGATCGAAAATCCGACCATCCTCTGAAAGTTTTGCAGCGTCTTCCAAGACCGGAATTGCTTTATCAACCTCTTGAGACAGCTGCCACGCCTGGCCTAGCGCGCGCAGATTTTTAGAGCTTGGTTCGATAATGTCATCTTCAATACCTTGTGAAAGCACCTTGGCGGCCTTATACGGCACTTCGTCCTGCATCAATAATCCGGCGAGGTTGGTCAAATCCGTTTCTTTCGACAAATAGTCTCCTGCGTAGGCTGCTTGTAGTGTATGTAGATGGCCTTTCTCGTTGCCTTCCTGACCATACATACCCGCCAGTCTGACCCAGTAATCACGCTTCGGAAAATCCCGCACCAGAATTTCAAGAATCTCTATGACCTTGGGCATGTTTTCCTGTTCGTAGTACAGGTAATTCAACAACGCCCACCAATTTTCTTTGATCGCTGTACCACGGTCTTGAGCAATACTTATCCCGTTTTCGATTTGCACGATCGCCTTGGGAAAATCTTTCATTTGGTAGTAGACCTGGCCCATGAAGATTCTAGGCTCTGGTCCAGGGTTATCTGCTTTTGTAATCCAGGTTTCCATGTAGTCGAGCGCATCCTGGTACTGCCCCTCCACGAAGGAAAGCTGCGCCAGGGTGTAAAGGGTTGTCGTCTCCAAACCTTCTGGAATGTCTTCTCCTTGAGCAACAACCACTTTGTACTCACGGATTGCCTGTTTGTAATCCTCTCTTAGGAAGAAGGTATAGCCCAGCATGCTATGAACCTGCCCAATCTCGTTACGATTGTAGCGCTTGGAGCGCTTAAGCATTTCACGCAACAGATTCTCTGCCAAGGCATAATCTTTTAGATCAATCGCTTCCTGTGCTTCCGCTAATTTTTTATACACCGACTCACTCATCGAAGGCACTCTGCGAGTCTTGCGCTCAGGCTTCTTCTCATCCGCCGCTTCGGCCGTGCTGATCAAACCCGGCACTGGGGCCGCGACCAGACAAACCAGGCCTACAACCAGTACGCGACGTATCCAGCTTTGCACGTTTGAATGCAAAGATTTTGCATAGGTATTCATTGCCAACTCCACTTAGTCTGCAAGCTCGAAGGTAATTCTGTGTAGAACGCCCGCTACATCAATCGCAGCGCCATTCACAACCTTAGGCTTATATTTGAATTTAAGTGCGGCATTTATTGCAGCCCGATCAAAAATTCCTGTGGGCTTTGCTTCTACAACAACGGGGTCTTTTACTGCCCCTGTTTTGGTCACTGTAAATTGCAGGAGAACGTAACCTTCGATACCCCTTGTCTGGGCACGACGAGGATACACCGGTGCAACTTTCACAATTGGCAGATATTCACCATCCGAGCTGAATCCGCCGCCACCGACATTCAAGTCGACATTGACATCCACTGCACCGATGTCCACACCTTGCGAGACGTCAGAATTGTCAAAATCTGGCTTCGGCATATCAGGTGGCGGTTCATCTGGCGGCGGTGGTGGCTTCGGCTTACGTTGTTTGGTTTGAATCTCTTCATCAGGCTCAAGTCGCACCAGGTCTAACAGTTTACCTTTTACGCCTTCGTCAAGATTTGCACCGTCATTCGCAATGACAGCCTGCATAATCATGAACAAGACAAAGGTAACCAGAGCTCCCAGAGCGACACCAAATACATAGCGGACAACCATATTGACCTACCTAGTTCTTCTCGGTGGAAATAGCAACCTCAGACAATCCCGCAGCACGGGCTGCACTGAGCACTGCCATGAGTTTTTCGTTTGTGGACTGCTTATCCGCCTGAATAACCAATCCGCCTTTTGGGTTTTCGGAGTGTAACCGCTCGATATGAGCCCGTACTGCAGCAGGATCTACCCGCTTCTTGTCGATCCAGATTTCACCATTGGGCGTGATCGCAATCAACATCGCTACGGTCGGCTTCTGCTCTGAAGTCAGCGCGTCCGGTCTCTGAACAGTCTGTCCAGGTTGTTTGATGAAGGTTGCCGTCACGATGAAGAAAATCAACATGATGAAGACCACATCGAGCATGGGGGTCAGATTGATATCTGACTCATCATCAGCAGCCCCTCTTCTTCTTAAACCTCTTCGCATCGTACTTCCTTAAGTCTACGCCCTTTGTTGGCTCTTAGTGGTCGAGTGTCAAGTGGTCTTCAAACAACTCGATCTCGTATTCCACCTTTCGCTTGATAAAGGTGGACGCAACTAAACCTGACAATGATGCAATCATGCCAGACATGGTGGGAATGGTCGCCATCGATACCCCGGCCGCCATCGAACGGGCGTTTCCGCCTTGAGTGGCCATGGCGTCAAAAACGGCAATCATGCCGGTTACCGTACCCAACAAACCAAACAAAGGACACAATGCCACACAGGTTTGGATGATGGGAAGAGAACCTGTAATTTTGTCCGACGCCTGAGAAATCAGTCCCTCACGAATCTGGTGCGCACTCCAAGAGTTTCGCTCCGCTCGTCCTTCCCAATTTTCTGTCGACTCCCGAACCAGATTTTTGTGTTCTGTCTGAAAGAACCAGATACGCTCAAAAATGAGTGTCCACATCAAGAATGTGATCAGAGCGATGAGCCAGAGCACATCGCCTCCCATTTCCATGAAGCGGATCAATGCTAGATATGCGTCGTTGAACATGAATCAACTACTCCTGCTATCTATTTGCCTAACGAAACCGACCTCTGGGGTTAACCCAGAGGTTGGCCTGCTTTCTCCGCGTGATCAGCAATGATGCCAGCGCTTTGTTCTTCCAAGACATGAATGACGGACTTGGAACGCTGGTTAACCAGAGCGTGGAGCAATGTAGTCGGTATAGCGACACATAGACCCAGTACCGTCGTCATCAATGCTTTTGAGATACCTGACGCCATGGTTTTGGGGTCACCCGCACCAAACAATGTAATGGCCTGGAAGGTCTCGATCATACCGATAACGGTACCCAGAAGTCCGGTCAACGGCGCTACCACCGAGATCACCTGGATCAAGGAAATGTTCCTGGTCAGCTTTGGTGTTTCACCAAGTATGGCCTCACCAAGCTTAAGCTCCAGGGTTTCCACGTCCACGTCCCTGTTTTCATCATAAACCTTGAGAACGCGACCTAACGGGTTGTCATCACTTGGTGTGGAGTTTTTGCGTTGTGCATTAACTTTGGCACCGATCATGGAAAGGGTAATCAGTCGTTCAAGTGCCAGCAGCACGCCGATAAAACCGCCCAGGATAATAATCGCACCTGGCATGCCGCCCTGTCCGTCACAGAATGGCAAGTAACATTCGGCAACCGCCCCGATAGAGCCTACTTGCTCACCAATTGTGGCGGCCTGAATCAGCAGCGCCAGCAGCGAGCCGCGCAGTGGATCGATTGAGAATTCCACCACCTCACCTTCGGCTGCAGCTTGCAGCGCTTCGGCGGTGTCTACGTGACGCCCGGTAGGCTGCCGAGCCAGCTCAATAATCGCCTGGGTGTCGGCATCCCATTGCAGATACTCACCTTCGCCGATCAGGGCGTAGCTACCTACGCGCACGATTTCTGTGGGAAGCTTCTCACCGGATAGCTTGGTGATGGTGCCAGGGAACTTAACGATCCGGCCGGATTCGGTCATCTCTCGTTGTAATTCAAACCACAGCTGCTCCATCTCTTCGATGGTGGCTAACTGGCTTGCGGTACCCATTTTGGCAGCCAATTCTCCTAACCAATCTCCTCGATTTGGATACTGGGAGGAAATAAGAGATGCTTCAAAGAGGCCTCGTGTGTCACCAGCAACCTGCTGCAAGACGCCAAACAATTCACGCAGACTACCCAGTCGCTTGTCTAACTGTTCGGTAAGGTCACCAATCCGAATTTCGTTTTCTTCAAAAGTCGTTTCGAGTCGGTCAGATCTACGCTCTTCCCGAGTCCGTTCCGCGATCGCATCGTTCAACATTTTCTGTTGATTGGCCTTGTCAGCCTGGAAGCGACGCTCACGCTCCGCATTTTCGCGCGATTCGACAACCTTGCGCTCTTCAACGTTCTTAAGCAGTTCGTCCAGTGAGTTGGCCTGGTTAACAACCAAATCCGATTCAGTAGACGCTGCATCGGCTTCTTGTGCTGCAACGTTCCCCGCCAGACCAGCCAGGGCCAGGGAGAGTGCTGCAACGAGCCCCAAACTGCGTATGGTTTTTAGATTTCTCAGGATTCTCATTGTGCTACCTCCGCACCTTGAACAGGAATGCTCAACATATCCAGGGTTGCCTGCTGACGTGCCATGCGAATACCTTGGCGAACAGGTGCTTGAAACTCATCACCTACGGGTTCCCACTGTTTGCTGACTTTGTTGTACATACCGGTCTCTTCACCATCAGGTGTTTGATACAGCAGGGCCACCCGCCCCATCTGCAAGATATCAACCTTACGTTCGGTGCCAGCGATTTCGATCGTATCCCCGTAGGTGTTCATGGTGCGGCCGTACTCGTTTTCGATTTGATACGCCCGGAACAAGACAGAGAACTTTTCAGAAACTGCAACGTCGGCCCGGTCCATCGTTTCACGCAAGCGACTCAGTCGCTCTTCGCGCTCCTCGGTAAAAAAGGGCATATCCAGACTGACAAATTGCTCAAGTCCATCAATCATTCGCAGCATCAACGGGGTAATCTGCCGTTCGATGACCGTGACCTTGTCAATTGATTCGGACAGATCGGCCATTTCTTTTTCTTGATTAGAAATCTGCTTTTCGAGCTGACGGTTGTAGACCTTCAGACCTTCGATTTCTTTCAGGACTGTTTTGTACTCACTGAGTAGTTTACGGGTCTCTTCGGTCAGCGCGTCAATCTTTGATTGAGAGCGTTTCGCTGCCTGATTGGTTTGTGACGCTACCTGAAAGATATCGCTCAGGGTTGTCGCAGCATGGATGGGTGTCATCGCAAAGGTTGCGAGGAGCCCGACTAGCGCTGCTACCTGACTCACAAATTTGAGCTTCTGCATGTGGTTTCTCATTACAACTTCCTACTGGAAAGATCCATTTTTGTCCAAAATCTCGAGTCGATTGGGTGACCATTTGATTACCCTATCGACGACCAAATTATTCACGCGGGTTACCTGAGTACATCTGAGTCCTACAGCAACCGCCACCATCAACGGTCTTCCCTTGCAATGCTCAAGCAGCATTTGAAGCTCCTTAGCGTATCAAGCGAATTCTCGTTTGCGGCAGCGTCCCTTTTCGTCAATCTCGTCTGGTCTTTCTAAAATTTGGTCAAACTTTTCTGTTTAAAGTTCTACGTTTTATAAAAGTTCATTCTAGCGATCGCCCACCTGCTGGCTTCTGTTAGCCTGCAGGCACTCGTTCGCTTATGTCTATCAGCTACTGTTCAGCAACCGAAGCAACATCCGCACTCCTTGCGGCGACCAAATTAGGCTTAAGTGAAGTGTAACTTGAAAGGAATCTTCGCTATTGCTCGTACGACCTAGACCCGTACGATTAATCCCGACCTCTCCCTTAAGGATTACTCCTAGTTATTACTACTCCCAATTGCCCAGTCCAAACGCCCGTGCGTACCCAAGAAGGCTGACTCGAGATTTGCGAGCTGTGTCGCCGATCCGAATCTTTTCCACCTCAAGTAGACTAAGGCTTTCGGTTAACGGGGTGATGTAAAATCAGTCCCGCCCCATTCCGTTCGCGAAGGATTAACAAACCCCCTTAAGATGTCAAGCTTGAACCCTGCATTGATGTAAGCATTGCTGCAAATTGGACAGGTTTTTGGCCTGACGATGCTCGCTTGAACTTCTCATTTCAGGTTCGCTTCCCCAGAACACAGTGCGTTATGCCAGGTGGCTTTCAAAGTGTCCCAGTGTTCGCTCCAACGCGGAGGCGGCCGCTGCTGCATCATAGCTTGCGCGGTGATCGCAATTGAAACCATGATCCGCTGCATACACAAAGACATCTACTTCCGGTTGGGCTGATTTCACTTGCTCTACATCAGACATCGGTATATGCGCATCAAGTTCACCAAAATGCATCATAACGGGGCATTTTGGGGAGAGGTTCATTTGCCCGGCAACACCACCACCATAATAGGAACTAGCCGCGCTGACACCATCCAGTTGGCAGGCGCTGAGCCAAGTCATCAAGCCGCCAAAGCAGTAGCCCACCACGCCCACTTTGCCGTGCGTGGCCGCGTGATTTATCGCACTTTGAATGTCCTGCAAGGCTTTCGCGTGATCGAGCTTTTGAAAGGCCAACTCAATTCCCCGCCCCATATCTGCCTCTTCGTAGCCGAGCTCAATGTCCGCTTCAATTCTGTCAAATATCTTGGGCGCGATGGCAAAATAGCCTTGGGCGGCGTATCCGTCAGTCACTTCGCGAATATGCTGATTCACGCCAAAAATTTCTTGAATGACCACAACCGCGCCTTTCGGCTGATCCGCACTGGCTACATAAGCACCAATCGATTCCGCACTTGCCTCCCCGTCTGTTCCCCCGTCTGTTTGGCCGTCTGTTTGGCCGGCAAGGGACTCAAGCCTGATATGTTCTCCCATCGTTTACTTCCTTCTTTTACTCTTAGTTACTCTTAACTACTCTTAATTTGTCTCAATGTATAACTGCACTCCGGTCTTGAGCAGATTACCAGACCATTATTTTTTTGCTTGGCCCATCGGCTGTTTTGAACAACAAAATTTACTGGTGATTGGCAGAATCGTCATCACAATGTCACATTAATGCCTTTACAATTCCTACCCTAAATAGACCAGCAGCTGGAAAAGTAGCGAGGACAAAGCTTTACACTTATGGCCGCCACAATCCTAATCGTAGAAGACGAGCCGGACATACGGGACCTGCTTTACTTTACGATGTCTCGTGCCGGGTACAGCGTGCATGCAGCGCAAAGTGCTGAAGACGCCTTGGCAATGATCGATACCCACCTGCCCGATCTCGCCTTGATCGACTGGATGCTGCCCGGGATGAGCGGGGTCGAACTCGTCCAGAGGTTGCGTTACGACGAGCTGACCGCAACCACCCCGGTAATCATGTTAACGGCAAGAGGCGAAGAAGCGGATAAACTACGCAGCTTCGACAGCGGCGTAGACGACTACCTCACCAAACCCTTCTCTCCCCGCGAGTTGGTCGCCCGGGTGAGAGCTTTGTTGCGGCGTTCCGGAGAACCGCAAAGTAAACGTCTCTGCGAAGCCGGAATCGAGATTGACCTGGACAGCCATATCGTTCGCGTCGGTGATCAGGAAATCCATCTGGGTCCCACAGAATATCGACTGCTTGAGCTGCTAGTACGACACCCGAACCGCGCTTTCGACAGAGGACAACTCCTGGATCGAGTCTGGGGACGAGGTGTTTATGTCGAGGAACGCACCGTTGATGTACACATTTTGCGGTTGCGCAAAGCTCTAGCGCCCTTTGAGCTCGACGGCGTGATACAAACGATCAGAGGTGTTGGCTATCGCTTGACGACCTGAGCCGGGGAGGTGGGCTCAGTCATCGTTCTGCGGATGAGGCAGGTCTTCAGTGAGACCCAGGTGTAGGAATGTGGCCACCGCCACGGCGCTCAGCCCATAAACCAAAGGGCTGATCGCGCAGATGACGCCTGCGGCAATCCAGACCCCCAACAAGCGATTGAAAACAATAGGGGGGAGCTTAGTTGCACGCCTGAGGCGGTATTGTCGAATTGCCATGTTTCAGCTCTTTCAAAATTCTGTTATCGATTTTTTCAATATAGTCCCAAAGCACAATTATGCGTACCATTGCGCGCGTCACAAACGCGAACGTTAGGTAATCACCTTGTCTGAAGCAACCGCAAATACCAACATCGACGCCATCCTGTGGGACTTTGGCGGCGTATTTACAACCAGCCCTTTTGAAGCATTCACCCGCTATGAACAGGAACATGGCCTGCCCGCGGATTTTATACGAACCATCAATGCAACCAACCCAGAGCATAATGCCTGGGCAAAGTTTGAGTCTAACAGCGTGGATCTTAACGAGTTTAACGATCTCTTTGCGGCCGAATCAAAAGCAAAGGGATTTGAAATTCCGGGTCGCGATGTGATTGCACTGCTCAGTGGAGACGTTCGTCCCAGGATGATAGAGGTGTTGAAAACCTGTAAGGCACACTACCGAGTTGCTTGTATCACCAACAACGTCAAAGCGGGTTCTGGGCCTGGTATGAGCCGCAGTGCAGCAAAGGCGGCGGCTATCCAACAGATCATGGATCAATTTGATCTGGTTGTTGAATCGAGCATTGAAGGTATACGCAAACCAAATCCGGATATCTATAAGCTCGCCTGTCAACGGCTCGACGTCGCAACGGACAGAGCAGTGTTCCTAGACGATCTGGGGGTGAATTTGAAACCTGCCAAAGCCTTGGGGATGCAGACCATAAAAGTGCTCAGCGAGTCTCAAGCCGTTGATGACCTGGCAAAAATCACTGGCCTCGTGTTCCCCGGATAAGGTGCCTGGGTTCAGACCGGACTGGTGACGCCTTCCGGCAATTCTGGCAAACGCGCCTCAACCTCTGCCGGGCTGGGTACGGAAGGTGCGGCGCCTTCGCGTGTGACGGCCAAAGCCCCCGCGATGGTGCCAAGTCTTAGGGCTTGGTGCAGCTCGTCACCGCGGGCAAGCGAGGCCAGGCAATAACCCACAAATGAGTCCCCTGCCGCCGTCTCATCCACCGCATCCACCTTGATGGTACCCATGTGCATTCGGTGCTCGGAGCCCGCTTCGTGACAGAGCAGACCTGCGCTACCTTGAGTGAGTACCAAACTGGTGTGGGGATAGGCTTTGACCAGCTGCGCAAAGTGCTCATCTGCATTGGCGCCTGGTTCTCCAAGGGCTTTGGCCGCAACCAACGCTGCTGCTTCATCAATATTTACGATCAATAAATCCAGTAGGTCAATTGGGTAGTCTGCTATGCGCTCGTCTGCAGGTGCCAAATTTAACGCCACTTTTGCGCCCGCACCTTTTGCAGCAGAAATGATGAGATCCAGATCATTTACTTCATTCTGCAGCAGAACCCAATCGTGTTGGCTTAAATTTCGAGTCGCGGCATCAACGTACGCTGGCGTCAGCGTGCGGTTCGCACCACCATGAATGACGATGGCGTTTTGTCCATCAGGATTGACCTGTATCACCGCGTGACCTGACGGTTCATTTATTGTGACGATCTGATCGATCCGAGCACCGGCACCCTCGAGGGTCTCGACTAGCAGATCTCCATCCGGTCCGATGGCCCCACAATGGACGACCTCTGCACCTGCTCTTGCGGCAGCCACCGACTGGTTCAGCCCTTTACCTCCGGCAAACACCTGCCGTTGCGTGCTGGCAAGGGTAACGCCCTCTGAAACAATCCGAGGCACGCGATACACATAATCGATACACAATGATCCAATGTTGACGATTTTACCAGGCATTTCAAAAACCGCAGATCTGATCAGGCTGGATGTGCAAGCTCTTTGGCAGCATCTTGAACGGCCCTGATTATTTTGTCATAACCCGTGCAACGGCAAAGGTTGCCCGCCAACCAGTAACGGATTGTGGTTTCGTCCGGGTCGGGATTTTTTTCCAGCAAGGCTTTCGCCGCGACGATAAAGCCTGGGGTACAAATCCCGCATTGAAGCGCCGCGTGCTCCAGGAACTTCTGTTGTAAGGGGTGCAGTTCTTCACCGGCAATCCCTTCGATGGTTTGAACGGTTTTGCCCTGCGCTTCCGCGCCCAACACCAGACAGGCGCAGACCAGCCGATCGTCCACCAGAACGGAACACGCGCCACAATCTCCAGTTGCACAGCCTTCTTTGGTTCCGGTCAATCCCAGCTCATCGCGCAGGACGTCTAACAACGATTGATTCGCATCGCAGAGAAACTCCTGACTCTGACCGTTGATTGTGGTCTCTACTTGTATTCTAGGCATGGGCTACTCCTTTGTTGCTGATGCACGCTGCTGGGCAATCGCTGCGGCACGCCGACACAAAACCGCGACCACCTTCAGTCGGTATTCTGCTGTACCGCGTTTATCCGATATCGGTGATGCAGCGGCGGAGCAGGCCTCCCCTGCAGCTCGCAAAGCGTCGTCGTCCAGGTGGCTTCCAATCAGTGCCGCAGCTGCGTCGGGAACTAACAAGGCCGTGGGGGCAACCGCGCCAATACCAACCCTTGCTGCGGTACAAAGACCGTCAGAATCCAGCGAGATGCTGACGCCGGCACCCGCAACCGCAATGTCCATCTCGGTGCGAGGAATAAAGCGAAGATAGGCATCCGCGGTACCGGGACCGGGTCTTGGGATGCTAAGTCCCAGTAGAAATTCCCCATCGACCAGTGCATTTTTTCCAACGCCGGTGACAAATTCTTCAACTTGCATTTGTCGCGGGCCCGCTGGTCCAACAATCTCACAAACCGCAGCGACTGCAATCATGGCTGGAATACTATCCCCTGCCGGTGAGGCGTTACACAGGTTTCCGCCCATGGTTGCTCGCCCCTGAACCTGAGTTGATCCAATCAGATCTGACGCTTCAAGTAGTCCCGGTAGAATCGATTTGAGTGCTTCATTTTCGTACAACACCGCACTGGGAATGGCCGAGCCGATAAATACCTGCTCATCGCCAATCTCCAGTCGATTGGTTTCTTCTAGTTTCTTAATGTCGACAATGGTTCGAGGGGTTTTATCGGCAGAGCGCATCTGTACCAGCAGGTCCGTACCACCCGCAAGGACTTGGGCTCGCTGACCGTCAGCAGCATGTTCTGCCAAGACCGATACAACCTCATCCACTGTTTCTGGCGCAAGGTAGGCATATGCCCCCATCGACTCCCCCTTGTTAATCTTATCCTGAGAAATTCTGCAGCCAATCTATCACGTCGATTCAAGCTGTCAAAGATCCGCAAAAGAAAACTCATCAATCTGTATCTCCACACCTGAAAAAGATTCTCATTCAGGCGGACGGATGACGGGTCTGACCTCGATCGCGAGACGTTT
This sequence comes from Pseudomonadota bacterium, assembly GCA_039028095.1. GTDB lineage: Bacteria > Pseudomonadota > Gammaproteobacteria > Pseudomonadales > Azotimanducaceae > UBA4421. The sequence continues at coordinate 95,628 of JBCCIU010000022.1, read as the reverse complement.
GCTGGTCCTGTTTGAGCATCGAGCGGCCAACCCAGATTGTCCAGCTGAGAGATACCTATGCCCAATGGGGCTGCACAGCGCCGATTGCCATTGCTAAAATTCCCCGGTCTTGGTCTTTCTTCACGGAGTTTCACATCCCAAATCAGACAACAATATCCAGCGAGCAGCTGCAACACCTTGAGCATGTCGAGCGCTTATGGGCAACCGCACTGGAGCAAAACAAATTTGACGGCGCCTGGCTAATGGCCGGTGACGAACAGTTTCACTTTCAAGACGACCAGGGTACGCGGTTCAAACCGCCCGCCTACTTCAGTCAATGGGTTGATCCTGAATACATTACGCCGGGCAGTCGAATGTATATTGCACCAGGCGCTAAGCCCGTGCTGTTTCTTTCCCAACCAGAAGATTACTGGCATGCGCCCGCGCCTTTTCCCGAGCACCTGGCCAACCAGTTAGAAATCAGATCATATACCTCCGCAGATGACCTGGAAGCCGAAAGTAAGGCACACCAACCGAACCTGAAGGCCATTGCGACTATTGGTCCATCAGACGAACGACCTGGAGATAATCTGGCAGACCCCAACACCAACCCCGAGGCGCTGCTTAACTATTTGAATTTTCATCGTGCTGCAAAAACCGAATATGAACTTGTCGCAATGAGAGAGGCCAGCAGGATTGCAGTTCGAGGGCACAAGGCGGCAGAAACGACATTCTTTGATGGAGGAAGCGAGTTTGACATTCACATGGCTTATCTTCGCGCATCGGCGCAAAACGAAACCGATCTTCCCTATGGCAATATCGTCGCATTGAACGAACACGGCGCAACGCTGCACTATCAGCATCAAGTCCGTACAGCGCCTGAGCCCTCTCTGAGCCTTCTCATCGATGCTGGCGGGCAGGCACGGGGCTACGCCAGTGATATCACTCGAACATACGCAGCTGCAGGCCCGGAACACGACACGTTCGTTGCGTTGATCGATGCAATGCAGGTACATCAGGACAAGATCCTGGACAGTGTAAAACCGGGTGTCACTTTCGCCGCGCTGCATGTACAGATGCATGAACAGCTCGCCCGGCTTTTGATTGATCAACAGCTTGTCACATGCGGAACGGAGGAAGCCATCAACCAGGGAATCACCAGAGCGTTTTGCCCCCATGGTCTTGGACACTTGCTAGGTTTACAGGTGCATGATGTGGGTGGTCATATCGCTGACGCCCAAGGCAGTCCAGCGCCGCCCCCGGCGATGGATGCTACGCTGCGATTTACTCGCGCGCTGGAAGAAAACTATGTGTTTACCATTGAACCCGGGCTCTACTTCATCTCCTTTTTCTTAAAACGTTTGCGCCAAGAAGGCGCGGCAGTGAACTGGAACAAAGTGGATCCACTCATTCCCTATGGCGGTATTCGTATCGAAGACAACTTGCGTATCACTGATCAGGGGCTGGAAAATCTGACGCGGGATGCTTTTGATGACGCGGAATAAAGATTTTGAAAGCCAATTTGCAGATTTTGATCGACTGACCCCGGAGCGTCTGTTCTCTGACCCGCCGCTTTCAGCGGGTACGCCGGGCAAGCTCTCATTTGGTCCAGCCGGAACGATTAATTATCTGCGGGCAGCTGACGACGACCTTGAGCGCCTGGATTTGTGGGAGATCAAAGATGGCAAACATCGCTGCCTGGTCGATGCCAGACAGATCGTCGCAACAAACACGGACGTCACCAAGCTCACGCCCGCCGAGCGTGCCGAACGAGAACGCAGACGCATGTTTAACCACGGCATCACTGAGTTTTCTTGGCATCCTGATAAGCAGAGATTGCTCATTCCAATGGACGGCCAGGCCTACCTGGTGAAGCCCGATATGCCTGAAACGCAGGCCCTGCAGGTGGATGCAATCTGCCCTACGGAAACGCGACAGAGCGCATTTACCCTATCCCCAGGCGGCGCGTATCTGTCTTACGTTCGTCAAGGCAATCTATACATCACGCAGATCGATTCGAAGCAGGAAACCCGGGTCACCCGGGATGCGTCGGAGACAATAACCAATGGCATTCCAGACTTTCTCGCAGCTGAGGAAATGCATCGTTTTGAGGGTCATTGGTGGAGTGGTGACGATCGTTTTGTTGCGTATACGAAAACCGACGAAGCTCCGGTCGCCGTGTCCTACCGGCTGGAATTGGATGCGGATGGCGCCCGCACTATCCCACAACGCTATCCTTATCCCGGGCAAATCAACCCCACAGTTGAGTTGTGGCTTTACGATCGTGAAGCTCAAACCAACACCCGCATATGGCATGAGCTCGAGGACGAGTGCTATCTCGCGCGCGTGTGTTGGAACCAGACACAACTTCTCATCCAGGTCCAGGATCGTCGGCAACAGACCTTACGCTACCTAACATTCGATATGGTTGAATCAGTTTGGTCCTTATTGTTTGCCGACCATTCCGAAACTTGGGTAAATCTGACCGACGATTTTCGCGTCACACCCGCTGGCGATTACCTTGTGACCAGCGAGCAATCCGGACATCGCAAAATCCTATTGCTCAACGCTGCAGGCCAAACAAAACAGCTGCAGGGTCCAACCCACATCAACCAAGTCCTCGCCTGTATTGGCGAGTCGGTTTATGCGTCCGGCTGGGACGTAGACCCGACGCAGAATCACCTGTACCGAATGAGTCTGAATGGAACCGCAGGAGAAAATGCAGTTGATTTCGAACAGGTCACCGAGTCACCAGGGTGGCATGAGATCACGTTGGACGATGCGTCAAACGCCTTCTTGGATCGCCACTCCAGTTCGACTGAGCCCCTACAGGTGACGCTGAATGAGTTGTCTGGTGAAAGTCAGCAAACCTTGTACCGTCAATCTTTTACACCCGACCACCCTTACCATCCATATCTGCAGACCCACTGCTATCCAACTTTTGGCCAGGTCACCGCCACAGATGGCCAATGGGTGCACTGGCGCATGACCCCACCAATCCAAGTCGCCCACGGCACCCAGAGTGAGAGCGAGCGCGCACCTGTGCTGGTGTACGTTTACGGTGGTCCTGGTGCACAAAAAGTTAAGCAAGAGTGGAGTCCTCTACTGGTACAACTCTTTGCCCACCATGGTTTTGGCGTTCTGGAGATCGACAATCGGGGGTCCGGGAATCGAGGTGGTACATTTGAAGCCCCCTTGTATAAACGCATGGGCGGCCCGGAGGTGGAGGATCAGTCCCTGGCGCTACAGATCGTGGCGGACATCAACTGGGCAGATCCACAGAGAATGGGTGTCTTTGGACACAGCTATGGCGGCTACATGACGCTGATGTGTTTGTGTCAAAAGCCCGATGTATTTAAAGCAGGTGTGGCGGTGGCGCCGGTCTGTGATTGGCAACTTTATGACTCGCACTACACCGAGCGCTTTATGAGCCTGCCAGCTGACAACCCGTCTGGGTATGCATCCGGTAACGTTCTGGCTCACCTGGAGCACCTGAAGGCACCTTTGTTATTGATGCATGGTATGGCTGATGACAACGTTCTATTCACCCACAGCACGATGATCATGAATCAGCTACAGGTGCTTGGTAAGCCGTTTGAATTGATGACCTATCCGGGCGCAAAACACTCCATGCAGGAGAGACATGTATCGATTCATCGATTTGATACCATCCTGAACTTTCTCAAGCGGCATCTATGATCAGGGCTGAACTATGAACATCGCGGTGCGTCAGGCAACGGCCCAAGATGTCGATTTTATACTGGCGTGCAATATTGCCATGGCACAAGAAACAGAGGACGTGGGTATTGCGCCAACCACTTTAGAGGCGGGCATCCGCTACCTGCTGGATAGCCCGTCGGAAGGGTTTTACCTAATCGCCGAACAAGACCAGGCACCAGTGGGCACCCTCATGGTGACCTTCGAATGGAGTGATTGGCGCAATGGCCGATTTTGGTGGATTCAAAGCGTATACGTCGTCCCAGAAGCTCGACGTAAACGCGCATACGCCGCCATGCACGAACAAGTTTTGCAATCCGCACGCAAGGACCACCAATCCTGTGGGATTCGTCTTTATGTCGAGAAAGACAACACAATTGCGATGCAGACTTACCGGAACCTAGGCATGCACGAGACGCACTATCGTCTATACGAGGAGCTCTTCTGAGTTCGCACGCGCGAACAGCTTAAAAAAATTGTCAGACGTCTGCTGCAACAAACGTTCCTGTGTCACACTACGCAACTCACTCAGGAAGGCGGCCGTCTCCCTGACGTAGGCTGGTTGGTTTTGTTGGCCACGATGGGGAACCGGTGCAAGCCATGGAGAGTCGGTTTCTATTAGAAGCCGGTCATCCGGCACCCGAATGGCAACGTCACGCACATTTGCAGCGTTCTTAAACGTAACAATCCCAGATATAGAAACGTAATAACCCATATCCAGGGCTGCCTCAGCCATAGACCAGGACTCTGTAAAACAGTGTAGAACCCCACGCACCCGTGGGAAGTCTGCAAGAATGGACAGCGTATCCTTCTCTGCCTGGCGCGTGTGGATAATCACCGGCAAATCAAATTCAGCCGCCAGTGACATCTGCTGCCTGAACGTTTTACGTTGCTGCGCCTGTTGTTCCAGGTCCTCAACGTAAAAATAGTCCAACCCCATCTCACCAACCGCAACAACACGGGGCTCCGACAGAAAATTCTTTACCCAAGTTGCATCACCACTGCAGCTTCCTGGATGCTCCCCTACTGAAGACCAAATTCCTTCACGCTGAGCAATCTTCAAGACATCGCCGATATGCTCTTCGTCCACGCCAATGCATAAACATCCCGTCACACCCGCTTGTACGGCACGGTCTAATGCAAGTTCTGTATCATCCAGAAAATTCAGGTGGCAATGGGAGTCGATCAGCATTTTTGTCGGCTCAAGATCTATAGAGGCTTATGGGGTCATAACAATCGGGCGATAGTATATGACTCAGATCGGTTACATGGTATGCGTGTGGCGGTCCGATTGAAGAGCACCAGCGAGATAAGTTTCTATCTTGCTCCGCGCCATATCGTCTTGATCGTTAAACTGAACGCCAATGCCTGCAGCGCGATTACCTTGAGCACCCTTCGGCGTCACCCAGATCACTTTACCGGCCACGGGAATTTTCTCTGCTTCATCCATAAGGTTTAGCAGCATGAAGACTTCGTCACCCAGGTCATACTCTTTTTTTGTGGGAATGAAGAGACCGCCATTTTTCACAAACGGCATATAGGCCGCATACAGAACCGCCTTATCCTTTATGGCCAAGGACAAGATTCCGTTACGTACACCTCGCTTGTTTGCAGACATGACTATTCAACATCCATTTTCAAGAAAGCAGGTTGTGAAACCGGCAACGTCTTAATGACGCGTTTGAACATGATCTTGGCAACACCACTACCTGTCAATGGTCAAAATATGATCAAGCGCACAGTTTTCAGGCTGTGGGGTCCAGGACATTGATCTGGCACAGGGTCGCATCGTTATCCCGCGATTTTCCTCCATTCTACCAGCAACCCTTCAATCATCAGATTTGCACTCACTCGTGCCGAATTTTTTGTTTCGATTTGCCGTCTGACGCTGAGCAGTTGATCAGTGAATCCATGCAATTGCCGAGCTGATACGTCTAAACCAGGTATGAATTCACTGCTCAGGTGCAGCTTAATCCGGCGATACCATATGTTGAGAACGTAGATAGGGTCCAGCTGGTCAATTTTGCTCAAGCTTGCGCTGTTCGTGTTGCGTTGCGCATCCTGGAGCCAGCCTGTGACGTCAAATCCAGCGCTTTGATTTCTGCTCCAGTAATCATAAATAGGCATGGGAGAAGCACCCGCAATGGCGAAGGTCATTTCATCCACATTCACACCGTTTGCTTCCAACCAGCGACGGCCGAGTGTTTCATCTTGTGTGAGGGACCAACGCTGACAACGACTACGGATTGTTGGTAAGACACGCCCCCAATTCTCACTAACAAGTATTATATGCGTGTCCGCAGGGGGTTCCTCCAGCGTTTTCAGCAACGCGTTTGCCGCATTTTCATTCAGCTTCTCCGCCTCCCAAACAACGGCCACTTTGCGAGCGGCCATTTGGCTGGTCTGAACTGAAAACTGGTTAATCTGACGTATTTGATCGACTTTGATTTCTGCACCATCCGGCTCTGTCCAACGAAAGTCTGGATGTGCAAATTCACGCACGTTGTCCGCATTTAACTGTTTGTCTGATTGCAGCAGCAGTTTTGCAACCTCTATCGCAAGGTGTTCCAAACCCCAACCTGGGGCACTGGTCAAACAAATTGCGTGTGGCAAGGTCCCCTCTAGCAGCCGCGTTTGCAGAGATTCTGTTACATCGGTGAACCAGTCTGGCGGTAGCATTGCGCTCAACCAATCGCCTTTTCAACGCGACTGACATACCTATCGACACATTCAGTTACCGCTCTAGCAACGTCGTCCATAGCGCAACTGGCGTCGATGACATGGAACCGATCAAACTGACCGGCACGTTCAAGGTAACCATTTCGTACAGCTTCATAAAATCGCAGAGCTTCCTGTTCCATTCGGTCCTTGGGCCGATCTGCAATACGTTGCATGGCAATCTGCGGATCAAGATCCAGCAGAATGGTTAAATCCGGGTTCAGCCCTTCCTGGATAAACTGCTCCAACCATCTTATCGGTTGCAATCCCAGGCCACGCGCGTATCCCTGATAGGCAAAGGTGGCGTCGGTGAAGCGATCACAGACAACCCATTCACCTTGTTCTAGTCTGGGTAGAATCTGCTGCTCGATGTGTTGTGACCTGGCTGCAAACATGAGCAAGAGTTCTGATTTTGCGGTTAGCGTTTCCTCGGATGGCTGGAGTAGCAGCTGCCTTAACTGCTCCGCAATTTCAGTGCCGCCTGGCTCCCGAGTACGAAAGTAGGCTATGCCACGGGCATCCAATGCTTTACAGACGCACTCGATGTTACTGGACTTGCCAACACCTTCGCTGCCTTCTAGCGTAATAAATTTTCCCGGTCGAATCTCAGATTCCATGTTTCAAAATATACCGGACCACTCTAGCGTTGTCGCAGTTGAAAGCGACGCACAGCCTTATTGTGATCATCGAGTGTATTGGAGAACTGGCTACTGCCGTCACCTTTTGCAACAAAGTAAAGTAATTCCCCGCGGCTTGGATTAGCGGCCGCTCGAATGGAGGCCAGCGAGGGGATGGCAATGGGTGTGGGCGGCAAACCGGCTCGAGTGTAGGAATTGTAGGGTGTATCAGTGCGCAAGTGTGCGCGGGTCAGATTCCCATCAAACGCTTCCCCAAGACCATAGATAACTGTTGGGTCTGTCTGTAAGCGCATGCCTTTGTTCAGGCGGTTGTGAAACACCTGCGCGATATCCGCACGCTCCGTCTCCTGCCCCGTCTCTTTCTCGACAATTGAAGCCAGGATCAACAGGTTGTACGGCGAGCCCAGTGTCTTTCGGGTGTCTTGCGGACTCTCCAGCCAAACCCTGCTGAGCTGCCCCCGCATGAGTTCATGACTACGTTCAATCAATGCCCTAGCCGATTCTCCCCTGCGCACCTTATAGGTGTCTGGAAACAAATAACCCTCAAGATATTGAAGGTTGCCATTGGCGGACATTTCTAGATCCTGCGGGCCCCAGGTTTGATCCAACCCGTTTTCAAGGTTGATCGCCAGACCAGCTAAGTCGTCAACTAAGATTTTGTTACCCCGAAGCTCAAGCAGTACCTCTGCAAGCGAAGTACCCTCAATAATCCGAACATCGTGATAAATTACCTGCCCGCTGATCAGTTGTTCCATGAGCGCAGGGAGAGTGATCCCGGCAGGAATAACATACTCGCCGGCCTGAATCTGGCTGGCGTAACCCTTTCTCACCGCCCACCAGGTAGCTAGCCTGACCTGGTTTAACATCCCAATTTCAGCAAGTTCCTGGTACACGGTGGACAAGGTTGTACCAGGTTCAACGTTTAGGATGAATTCGCTGATGCCGGCATCCGAAGGATACATAGGGCTTTGCAACCACCCCCGAAAGAGCGTCCCCGCAGCGACCAAAGTGAGCCCACAGACGACTCCGATGACGAGACCCCACTTTAGGAGGTTGGGCATATCAGTGCCGACCTAACGCTTAAAATTTCACGTGAAGAATTAGACCTAAACCTTTGTAAATACAAGAGTTCCGTTGGTACCGCCAAACCCAAAAGAGTTGCTCGCCGCTGCCTTTAAATCAACCTTTCGAGCTTCGTTCGGGACGTAATCCAAGTCACATTCTGGACTTGGATCATCAAGGTTGATGGTAGGAGGTACCACCTGTTCCTGGAGCGCTTTGATCGTAAAGATCGCCTCTACCGAGCCAGCAGCACCCAACAGGTGGCCAATCATGGACTTCGTCGAACTTACCGCTATTGTGGTGTCAGCTCCAAACACGGATTTGACACCCTTCGTCTCTGCCACATCGCCCAACGGTGTCGACGTACCATGGGCGTTCAGATAACCCACATCTTGTGAATTTAGCCCGGCATCATTGATTGCGTTGACCATCGCCGCGGCACCACCTTCGCCATTTTCCGCCGGCCCTGTGATATGGAATGCGTCAGCGCTCATCCCAAACCCTGCAACTTCTGCGTATATCTTGGCACCTCGAGCTTTAGCACGCTCGTATTCCTCAAGCACAAGGACCCCCGCCCCATCTCCCAAAACGAATCCATCTCGCCCCTCATCCCAGGGTCGACTGGCCGCGGTGGGATCTTCGTTACGCGTGGACAATGCTTTCATCGAATGAAATGCAGCAACTGTGATCGGGGACGTCGCAAATTCCGACCCGCCAACCACCATAACGTCGGCCTCTCCGTATTGAATCATGCGGGCACCAAATCCGATATTATGTGTTCCCGTCGTACAGGCAGTCACGACTGCAATGTTGGGCCCCTTGAAGCCATATCGGATCGAAAGGTTGCCAGAAATCATGTTGATGACGGAGCCTGGCACGAAGAACGGCGACACTCTTCTAGGGCCGCTCTTCAATAGTACGCTGTGAGTATCTTCAATCAGATTAATTCCGCCTATCCCGGACCCGATCGCTACACCAATTCGGTCCGCATCGTCGGGATGTTCTGGAATCCCAGAGTCAGAGATCGCCTGTATACCTGCAGCCATCCCCAACTGAATAAACGGGTCAATACGCCGCGCCTCTTTTGCGCCCATATATTCGGTCACGTCAAAGTCTTTGACCGAAGCACAAATTTTTACCCCAAAATCTTCGGTGTCAAAGTGTTCGTTCAGGCCAACACCACTGGTCCCAGCAAGGGCTGCATTCCAGCTCGTCTCAACGTTGTTTCCCAGTGGAGAGACCATTCCCAAACCGGTCACGACAACTCTTCGTCTACTCATAACTTTCCAAAAATTTTAGTAAATCGGGGTACCTTAGCCGGCGCGTAAATCTAGACCAATGCCTTCTGGTATTCACCAGTCTGCTCCACTATCGAATATCGAACGCCAGACCAGAACACCAGACCAGGACGCCAAGTCTGCGTGTGCAACCGGGTTTATCACCAGTGCAAACGCAGTCTCAGGCGAACGAGCCAAATGAGATGGTACCAAATTGATTTACATCTACACAGCCAGCCGATCCGTCGCTTACTTCAAGCGCGATCAACCAACGGATCAACCACAAAGGTAAATATCCCCCAAAACCCGGATTATCCGGGTTTAAGGCGAGTTTTTAAATTTGGATTGCCCTGGTCGGGCAAGAGATACTGACTACTGGTGCGCCAGCACGTAGTCAATGGCTTCTTTGACGGTCGTGATTTTTTCGGCTTCTTCGTCGGGAATTTCTGTCTCAAATTCCTCTTCCAAAGCCATCACCAATTCAACGGTATCCAAAGAATCAGCGCCAAGATCTTCTACGAACGATGAGTCATCGTTAACCTCATCTTCTTTAACGCCAAGTTGTTCACAAATCAGTTTTTTTACTCGTTCTTCAACACTGCTCATGCTAAAGAGATCTCCCAATTTAGTTCCTGGGGGCAGGGCGAGCGCATTCTATAGTTGCTCTATGTACAAAAGCAAGATTAAGAAACGCTTGACAAACTACCCGGGGTTCAAAGTCATAGTTGCTTGTTTTGCAGGGTTATGCGGCGTATAGCCCACCATTAATGTGCATCGTCTGAGCGGTTAGATAGCCCGCCCCGTCGCTGACAAGATAACCAACACATTCCGCAACCTCATTCACACGACCTACGCGACCCATGGGAATTCGCGCAAGCATCGCATCTGTTTGCTCCTCGGTGAGCTTATCGGTCATATCCGTACCGATGAATCCAGGAGCCACGGTATTTACCGTTATGTTTCGACTTGCCACTTCCATGGCTAATGATCTGGAAAATCCTTCGATGGCTGCCTTACTTGCCACATAGTTACTCTGCCCTGGATTTCCCATTCGTCCGACTACGGATCCGATGTTAACGATGCGCCCCCAGCGAGCCTTGATCATGCCACGCACACAACCCTTGGTGACGCGAAAAACGCCATTCAGGTTGGTCTCAATCACGTCCGACCATTCGTCTGGCTGCATTCGCAAGAGCAGGTTATCTCGGGTAACTCCGGCGTTGTTGACGAGTATCGTTGGCACACCTACTGTCTGCGTAATCTCGGCAATGGTCTGATCGATACTGTCTGCATCGTGAAGCTGCAACACCTTTCCCAGGTTTTTTTCGCCACCCAGTCTTTCGGAAATCTGAACGGCACCTGCTTCGCTGGTTGCGGTACCCACAACGGTATGCCCCAATTCGACAAGATGAGAGGCAATTGCGGCACCAATGCCTCGAGTTGCGCCCGTGACCAACGCAATACGAGGTTCTGAATCACTCGGCGCCACGCAATGCCTCCATCGCATCAACCGTCGCAGTTGCAGCCGTCGGCGTTACTTTCGAGATCCGCCGCACCAAACCAGCCAGAACGTTTCCGGGACCACACTCCACAAAGGAATCAACGCCAAGATCTACCATCTGTTGCACCGACTTGGACCACAGCACCGGTGCAGCAATCTGGTCGAGAAGATTTTCTTTGAGTTGCTCAAGGTCCTGGGCAACTCGTGCCGTAACATTCTGAACAATCGGTATGGTTGGCATGGTCAATGCCACCTGCCCCAACGCCTGGGCAAATTCATCCTTTGCAGCGCCCATCAACGGAGAATGAAATGGGCCACTCACATCCAACATGACGGCTCGTTTGGCGCCGGCATCTTTACATGCCTGGGCGGCCTGGGCGACAGCCTCAGCGGCTCCCGCAATCACAATCTGTCCTGGCGCATTAAAATTGGCTGGGGCAACCACGCCATCTGCGGCGTCACAGCACCCAGCAATCGCGTCATCATCCAACCCCATAATGGCTGCCATCGCGCCTTGACCACGAGGCACTGCTGCCTCCATCAATTCTCCGCGTTTACGGACCAGCGCAACCCCTTCCTCCAAAGACATTGCCCCGGCACAAACCAGTGCCGAGTATTCTCCTAGGCTATGACCCGCAACAAAATCGGGTGTCTGACCAGAACTCTGCCATACTTCCCAGAGCGCGGCGCTAGCGGTCAACAGTATGGGTTGCGTGTTTTCTGTTTGTGAAAGCACTTCCGAAGGTCCCGTCTGAACCATAGACCAGACGTCAAAGCCCAAAACTTCGCTGGCTTTGGCAAAAGTATTCAGTACTTCAGGAAACTCCTCCGCCACGTCTGCCAACATGCCCACGCTCTGAGCACCCTGGCCCGGAAATATTGCAGCAATCGCCATGCTGTCAGTCTTTTTCCGCGATAACCTGACGACCCTTGTAGTAGCCATCTGCCGTCACATGATGACGCCGATGCGTTTCTCCGGTTGTGGAATCAATGCTGGTTGTTGCCCTCTTAAGACCATCGTGTGAGCGACGCTGTCCGCGGCGAGATCGGGTTACTTTGTTTTGCTGTACGGCCACTGTTCATCTCCGTTTCGTTTGTATCTTCGATTGTGTGTGTTGCGTGTAGTGTATGTCTTGCGTATTTCGCAGCACTATTTTTCGTTGCAGTCTGATTTACCTGTCCAGCTTGAGGTCTGCCAACACCGCAAATGGATTGTTCGTCGCCCGGTTATCTTCTTCGTAATCTGCTGAACGATCCATCTTGCCGTTGTCGCTATATTCCGCGGAAGGTCTGCTGCTGCAGTTTTCATCTACACAGACGCTTCCCGGAAGCTGCAACAACAACTCATCTTCCACCAGAGCGGCTACATCCAGTTCCTCGCCAACAACTGCAATCGCAGGTTGTTTTGGGTCTGTTGACGCCTCCCACTCTCGGGCTTGGAGTTCATCAACTGCCAACAATGTTGCAAAGTTAAACGAGACCTTGCGCACCTGAGGTTCGAGGCACCACTGGCAGGTCAGTGAACACTCAAGTTCAATGCTCGCCTCCACGCCAGGTCTGTTTCGTTCATCCATCGTGAATTGCAGTACGACTTCACCGTCACCCAGTGCAGGGATCTCCTGCGATAGACGCGGGTATTCATCAACCAGCATAGCTCGCCTTAACTGAGCGCAATTTGCAGCAAGATCATTATACTTTGGCTGTACCACGGCCTGGACGACGCCCTGTCTGGATCGCTCGTTCACAAAGGGGCGCAATCATAGGTATCAGCACCCCCCCTGTAAAGAGAATTTGACCACCAAATTTGTATTATTTTGCTTCTTTCGGAATCGCCAACTTACTGAATTGGAACAATATTTTGATAAATGACGTCGCCGGCAAACAAATCGAGCTCATCCTGGGCTCAAGCTCGACCTATCGGGCTCAGATTCTGAACAGATTACGATTGCCCTATCGGCAAATCAGCCCCGCGATAGATGAATCTCCCAGGGCTGGTGAGCATCCCAAAGCGCTCGCCCATCGCTTGGGTATCGAAAAAGCTAAGGCTGTGGTCGAACAGTATCGTGAGGCGGTCCCAGCACTGGTAATCGGCAGCGATCAAACCGGGCACAGCGGAGATTTAACCCTCACCAAACCAGGCTCGGTTGGGAGTGCAGTCGACATGCTGCTAAAACTCCAGGGCCGTGAGGCGACTTTTTATACCTCAATTTGCCTAATCCGTACCGATACAGAACAGCGCCTGTGCGACACCATCACCACCACCGTCGGATTTCGCAACTACACGCAGGATCAGTTGAAAAGATATGTAGAAGTTGATCAGTCGCAGGATTGTGCTGGCGGATTCAAAGTAGAAGCGCTTGGCACTGTGCTGTTCAAGTACGTACGCAGCGACGACCCGACAGCTTTGATTGGACTACCCTTAATCACGCTGATCAACATGCTGATCAACTGTTCAATTGACCCCATACCGAACTGAATTCTTCAGGCACCGGCACCTCTAGTTTTAGAGGTTGTCCCAAGTGAGGGATCACGAGCTTCCGGGCATGTAAACACAAGCGAACATCGGATAGATACGGACCTTCAGAGGATTTGTATTTTTCATCACCAACCACCGGGTGCCCCTGGGTGGCTGCATGTACGCGGATTTGGTGGGTTCGTCCGGTGTGAATTCGTGCCTGCAGGAGGGTGACCTGGGAGGACGTTTCTAAAATCTGAAAATCTGTGCGTGCCTGCATCCCATTGTCATCAACTTTGACCCGACGCTCACCCCATGGCGTGGTATACCGCAAAAGTCGGTCCTGAATCACTCTTTTTTTTACCGGCCAGCGTCCGTGTACCAGTAGATTGTATATTTTTTGCACCTCGCGGTGCCTGAAGTGCTTCTGGGCTTGCACCAAAGCCGGGCGGCTCTTTGCAATCAACAAAATACCGGAGGTCCCACGATCCAACCGATGTACCAGTTCTAACCGGGGATGGTCCATGGATGCACGTAAGATCTCAACAACTCCAGCATCTACACCGCTTCCCCCGTGGACTGCAAGGCCAGCCGGCTTGTCTAATGCAATCAAATCCGTGTCTTCGAATACAATTCGTTGTTTGAGCGAGCGACCCAGCTCACCGGCTTTAATCACTGGGGCACGGGTGGCCGTTCGAATCGGGGGAATGCGTATTTTATCGTTTTCGCACAGACGGAAGCTTGCCTTTACCCGCCCCGAATTTACCCTGACCTCTCCGGAGCGGACAATCTTATAAATCCGTGATTTAGGGACCCCTTTCAGCTCACGAATCAAAAAGTTGTCCAGGCGCTGGCCCTGGTCGGTCTTGGTCACTGTGATGTACTGAACGGTCATAATCAGATTTTAATTTTTGTGTGCCCGTCAGAAAAATCTAGGGGTTTGAAGGAGTTAGCAAACACTGCTAACATTCCCAAGGTGTTGTGAAAGAAGTAGTTAGCAGCACGGTCAACGATTCCACCACGGCACTAACTACCGTGATACAAGTGGACAAGATAGAGAATCCCAATGAGATTCGCTACCAAGAAGTCGTAAGACCAATACATAATTAAGAAATACATGTACATCGAGCTATTCGACAATACACAGATATTCTTAAATACAGAGTCGTGATGCTCAACAGTCATGATCCCAGGGGCAAAGCCCTGATGGCAAACTGCAGAGCGGTATAATCAAGGAACAATAAACCCAGCGAATCAAAAAGCAAATACAGGCCTTATCGCCATGTACCGACCGTGAGGGACGGCGGCAAATAGACCAAATACTTGGACGGTTGCTCAACTGATGAACTTAAGACTTTGTCTTACTACCGACATAGCAGTTTAGCAACAAGCAACCTGACAAACCGAACGCCAGCCAGGCGCTTTAACAAGCATTCGGGCTTTAACGAGCATTCGGATATGAAACAGGTAACTCAGAAACAGGAACTAACAAGTACTGCTTGATCATTGAACCCGAAATGGGTCTTGGACAATAAGCGGGAACCTGAGTAGAAACCGACCGGGATTCGAGAAAGAAACGAGTAGGTAAACGAATACATCGAAAGGATCGAGAGTAAAACCGAAAAAAACTCAGCAGTGAGGACCAAGCCTCCGGCGAACCGGCTGTTGAGTTAAGGCGCAAATTGCAACTGATTTGCGCTGACAACTTCTTAACTCGCTCTGACTTTATTCGGTCTGCTCGTTTTGGAATACCTCTCGTCGGTAACCGGTTTTGGTGTAGCAAGTTTCAGCCTACTTAGTCTCGGTCTAACTAGTTTCGTTCTAATTAGCTTCCATCTAATTTGTTTCGATGTAACTAGTTTCTCCTAGTTAGTAGCACCTAATACGAGCCAGTCTACGACCCACCCTCCCCCGATGTGACTTTGGCGCGTCTGCCTGTGTAGATTGAACGCAAGACGTTCGCTGTGTAGGAACACACATGAAAAGAATGTTAATAAATGCCAGCCAACCCGAAGAGGTCAGAATCGCGCTGGTAGATGGTCAGAAACTATATGACCTGGATATTGAAAATAGAACACGCACACAAAAGAAGGCCAGTATCTACAAGGCTAAGATAACGCGCGTTGAACCGTCACTCGAAGCAGCATTTGTTGATTTTGGTGCGGAGCGCCACGGCTTCCTGCCTCTAAAGGAAATATCGCGGGAATACTTCAAACAGAAAGGTCGTGATGCCCACCGCTCTCCTATTCAAGAACTTGTACAGGAAGGGCAGGAAATCATTGTTCAGGTGGATAAAGAAGAACGCGGAAATAAAGGCGCTGCTCTGACCACTTTTCTGAGTCTGGCCGGCCGCTACATCGTACTGATGCCTAACAATCCCCGTGCAGGAGGGATTTCTCGCCGGATTGAAGGCGATGACCGCGATGAGTTGCGTGACGCATTATCCCAGATAGATGTGCCTCAAGGTATGGGGGTGATTGTCCGCACTGCCGGTGTGGGTCGCAGCAGCGAAGAGCTCAACTGGGACCTGAACTACCTGTTGCAACTCTGGGAAGCGATCAAAAAAGCAGATGACACAGAATCAGCGCCAAGCCTGCTCTATCAGGAGAACAGTGCAGTGCTGCGAGCCATCCGAGATAACCTGAGGAAAGACATCGGCGAGGTCCTCATCGAAGGTGAAGAGGCCTATGAAGAGGCATCAAACTTCATCAGCCAGGTCATGCCGCACTACGCAGAAAAGGTCAAAAGTTACAGCGACGCCATTCCACTATTCAGTCGATACCAGATTGAGAGTCAGATCGAGTCGGCGTTCCAACACAGCGTGAAACTGCCATCCGGCGGCAGCATTGTGATCGACCCCACCGAGGCCCTGGTTTCTATAGATATCAACTCTGCAAGAGCAACCAAAGGTTCCGACATTGAAGAAACAGCGCTCAATACCAACCTGGAAGCAGCGGACGAGATCGCGCGCCAATTAAGGATTCGCGATATTGGCGGCCTGATTGTCATTGATTTCATAGATATGATGGCGCAAAAAAATCAGCGCGCCGTAGAAAACCGAATGCGGGATGCGTTGGATGCAGACCGAGCCCGAGTCCAAGTGTCGCGTATTTCCAGATTTGGCCTGATGGAAATGAGTCGCCAACGGTTACGGCCGTCCCTTGAGGAAATCAGCACCATTCTGTGCCCACGCTGCAACGGTCAAGGTCGCATCAGAGACACGAAACCGCTTGCACTGGCAATATTACGTGTAATGGAAGAAGAAGCACTGAAAGAGCGCAGCGCGGTTATACGCGCCCAAGTGCCTCTGAGCGTTGGCGCATATCTGCTGAACGAAAAACGGCAGGATATAGCGGACATTGAAACTCGCAGCAGCACCCGGTTGATGGTCATCCCAAACACAAACCTGGATTCCCCACATTACGTGGTAGAGCGACTGCGCGATGACCATGTCCAAGAGGAAGGCGAAATACCCAGTGACAAGCTATCTGATCTGGCCAATCAAGCCAGTACTCAGGAAATCCCTCAGGACACGCCATTACCGCCCCCACCACAAGCTGCGGTGCAATCAGTGCCTCAGCAAGCACCGCCACCGCCACCAACGGCCACGCCAACCCCCAGCTTCTGGACGCGATTGAAAGATCGGCTGTTTTCAGATTCCACGGCTGAGGAAGAAGCCACACAACCCAATCGTAAGTCGAATCAGTCAACAGGCAACGCGGCAAGACGATCTAACAACGACAAGAGAGATCGGCGAAGAAACCCCAAGCCCGCTGATCGCCATTCTGGCAACAAAGATCAGGCCAAAGACGCCAAACGTCAAGACAAGCAGAAAGGCAAAGACGAACCGAAGGGTAAAGGAAGAAAGCAGCGTTCCAACCAGGGACCAACCGACGATAAGGCAAACAACAAGAAAGAAAAGCAGAACAAAAAGTCCGATAAAGGTAATGAAAAACAAGAGGGTCGAAACAAAGCTAATGAATCAAAACAAAAAGCGCCGCGACCCAGCCCTGAAGAGCGTCGTCCAAGTGAAGACACGCTAGCCGCCAGTCAGCGAGCACCCAAAAAAGACCGCCGCCGGTCTGAAAAAGGTCCTCGGGGCGAAAAGCCAGCGGGCGCCGTCGCTGAGACAACGGCTACCCCTGCAGATGAAACTGCTAACAAAGCCGACCCGTCAGAGATTCAAGAGGCATCGCCAGTGACCAGTGATAAAAACACTGCCGAGACCAATTCAAAAGCTCCGGTGAAAGAAACGCCGGTTGTTGAGTCTAAGGACAACAAGCCTCAAGAAGGTCTGGACAAGTCTGATACGCTTGATGGCAAAGACGCAAAGCCAGAGCCAAAAGGCCGACAACGAGCAAAAAATGATCCCAGAAATCGTTCTAAAGCAGGCGAGCCAAAAGCTGCAGCAACCAATAAACCAGTGGAAGAGGCACGGCCAAAAGTAGAGGAAGAAACCCAGGCGCTGGCGGCGGATACGCTGACCGCAGAGTCCTCTGCAGATACGCAGCCTAATGTCGGTGCCGAAAATACGAGCGCGGAGCAGGCCATTGATCAACCGACGCCAACACCTGTAGAAACACCCGCGGCAGCAGAGGCATCAAACCCTAAGGCAACCAGCAATGAGCCAGAGGAAAAACCTGATAAATCGGCGGTATCGGACCCCGATCCATCCGATGCGAAAAGCGAGGCTGAGTCAGGTGCTGCCAGTAAACCTTCCCGCGCCTCTAACGATCCACGTGAGGTCAGGCGCAGACGCAGAGAAGCTGAGTTAAAAGAACAAGGCGTGATCTCGGGATCAAAAAGTTCATCAGAGGATGAATAACTGACAGGAAATCACGCGAGCTACAAAATGAGCAGAGCCCGGTCTCATTCCCAGATTTGAGGCTCCGTTTGCAGCGCAATACCAAACATGTGGCTGACCCTGTCAGCTACCTGTTTGGCGAAATCCAAAACATGTTGAGCGTCTTCGCACTCCTGTGTCACCAGGACGAGCGGCTGCCTAGGCCAACACTGCACACCTTCCCCGATCAGCTTTTTGCCGCCAGACAAATCGATCAGCTGCGCGGCGCTCAACTTATAATCTCCATTATCCTGCCTGAAACACGTAAGACTCGGGAATTGACTGGAAATCAACTGCGCCTCATCAACAGAGACGACCGGATTTTTGAAAAAACTGCCAACGTTTGGATTTTTGTGTGGATCCGGAAGTTTTTGCGAGCGAATATCTATCACGGCGCGGGCTACATCCACGGGCCGCGGATTGCGTTGTTCAGTGAATCTGGCACCCAGCTCGGGGTAACTTATATTGCTGCGAGCTTCTTTAAGCAGTGCAAAATCTACCGCTGTGATCGCATAAGAAGCGTCCTCTTTGAAAACACTATGCCGGTATGCAAACCCACAATCTGCATTGCTTAAACAGAAGGCTTCTCCAGCCAGCGTATAACCATGGACCGCCTGGATATACTGTGAAACTTCAACCCCATAAGCACCTACATTTTGTACAGGTACCGCCCCAACCGAGCCCGGAATCAGGGCGAGATTTTCTAGTCCGAACCACCCGCGCTGAAGACATTGCATAACAAATTGATGCCAGTTTACCCCTGCCTCAACCCTAACTGTAACGGTTGTTTCTTGCTCGTCAATCACCGCATGCGAGGTCGATTGAATTTGCACGACAACTGCATTCACGCGCATTTGCGGGACTATGTTTGATCCTTCTCCCAACCAGTAAACTGGCAGTGCCAACTCACTCAACTCGGGCAAGAGCGTCATAAGTTCATCTGAGCTTTTCACGGTTGCTCCGAACGCCGCGTGCGATTTAACACCTAACGTGCCAATGATTGGGTAATCTTCAACAATCATGTCTTTCTATATCGAAGGTTCAACGTACCGAAAAGTCAGATTCAGCCTTTCCTGATCTATCCGGGTAGATTTCGGTAGTTGATGGCGCATACGGCCATCGAAAATCAACAGCGATCCATGTCCTAGGGTCTGCTCCTGGCGGCCAGCAGAGGTCTCAATTAAGAACCTTCGGCTGGCACCAAGGCTCAAACTGGCAATTCTGGGTGAGGCGCCTTTCTCATCATCTTTGTGCCACCCCATATACTGCTTTCCGTCCAGATACCGATTCACCAACAGGAAGTTAAATCTCATTCTGGTAGCGTGTTCGACAGAGCGCAGTAGGGGCTTACAAAACTGCGGCCAACCCTGCGCGCAGTGATTGTTTCCTGCATAGCGATAGTTCAATCCCTTCTCTCCAAACCAGCAGAGCGTTCGGGGTGCCCTCACCTCTTTCCCAAATATTGAGAATTTTTCGCTTTGCCACGAATCAAGCAGATTGGTCCGGAATAAATCTAACCACTCATCTGCAACCGTCCTGCTCATAAAATTCTCGACGTAACAGATGCCCTCAGCACGGGTTACCAAGGTTTTATCAGCCCACTTCAATGTTGTCCTGGTCATTACCCAGATATAATACCGCCTTCTCACGAACAGAAGTAAGGAATCAATACGTTGAATATCGAAGGTAAAGTTGCTGCGATTACAGGCGGCGCATCCGGACTGGGCCGCGCTACTGCCGAAATGATCGTTGCACAAGGCGGTCATGTGGCAATCATGGACTTGAACCAAGAGTTGGCTGAACAGACGGCCGCTGAGCTGGGCAATGCCCGCGCATATCAGGTCAACGTTGTCGACGCAGATTCAGTATCCGCCGCAGTAGACGCTATCAAATCTGACTTTGGCACTATCCACATCAATGTGAACTGCGCCGGGGTGGGCACACCCGGCAGAACGGTAGGAAAAGAAGGACCCTTGGATATCAAGCGATTCAACATGGTCATTCAAGTTAATCTGATCGGAACGTTCAGCACGTTAAGTCACTGCGCCAACGTCATGCAGGAAAACGAACCAGAGGGTCCGGGGCTTGAGCGAGGTGTGATCATCAATACTGCGTCCGTAGCAGCCTTCGATGGACAAGTTGGACAAGCAGCCTACTCCGCCAGTAAAGCAGGTGTTGCAGGTATGACGCTCCCGGTCGCAAGAGATCTTTCGCGACAGGGTGTGAGGATCTGTACGATTGCGCCGGGTATATTTGATACACCCATGCTTGCCGGTGCTCCGGATTCTGTAAGGCAGCCCCTTATGGAAATGGTTCAGTATCCGAAACGACTCGGGCAGCCATCTGAATATGCACTTCTAGCCAGGCAGATGATCGAAAACCCCTATCTCAACGGCGAAACCGTTCGATTGGATGGCGGGATACGGATGGCACCGAAGTAAGGTGATCGCGACATAATGGTTTGAGAGCGTTTGTTATATTTCGCTCTCGAACACCCTTCTCACGCGTTCCAAATCCTCGGGGGTGTCAACACCGCCGGGGATTTTCACCGTACTGTCGATAACATGCAGCGCGTTTCCAGCCTGCAGCCAGCGCAGTTGTTCCAATTTTTCTATGTGTTCGAGTGCATCCGCCGATTCTTTCGATAGATCAACAAAATCCCGCAGACTGGCCACCTTGAATCCATAGATTCCAACATGCCTTCGCACTAGCGCGTCTCGAAGGTGGGTTGGTGTCAATTCGCTGATGGGCACATCTCTTATAAAAGGGACAGGGGCTCGAGAAAAATACAGTGCGCGTCCGTGTTCATCCGTCACCAGTTTCACAATGTTTGGGTTGGTATAGTCCTCCACTAACTCAACCGGTTCCGCAACGGTTGCCATGGCAACTTCTGGCCTCGACATCAAGTCGATGAGTTGTTCAACAACAGCAGTCGGCAACATCGGCTCATCGCCCTGAATATTGATGATTGTATCTTCGTCGGCAAGACCAAGCCTATCCGCGACTTCCATAATTCGATCTGAACCAGAGGGGTGATCATCCCTCGTCATCAGAGCTTTGTACCCGGCACTTTCAACAGCCATCAACACGTCTGGATGATCAACGGCCACAACAATATGCTCCGCCTTAACACTGGCGATGTTTTGCACAACGCGGACAACCATTGGCACACCACCAATCAATTCTAAAGGTTTATTCGGCAATCGCATTGACGCCATTCGAGCGGGAATGGCAATACAGACCGGCATCAGGATGCCGTAGACCTGGGTGAAATTGCACGCAGCTTAAGCAACTCCTGCAGTTGGGCGTCGGCGGAGCCCGTCAACTCAACGCTGATGCGTAAAAACCATATATGGCTCAGCTCAATCTCCAGGTGTTTTAGCTTGGCCGCATCTTTTTCTGTGCAGACGACAGGTTCTACACCGGCAGCAGGTACATCCTCAGCTTTGTAATTATAGTGATCAGACAGGGTGTGTTTGGTTATGCTCAAACCCATATCCTGCAAGGTGTTGTAAAATCTAGCGGGGTTACCTATCCCACACATCGCCCTTACCTGAAGATGATTCTCGAGGAACTCTTCACAGGAAAGTACCGCTTCATGAGCGACGTTGATAAATTCAATGGGGCGCACCGACATGACAGTTTCTTCAGAGACCAACCCACTAGCATTCCCATTTGCAACAACCCAATCAACCGTGTTCAGGCGACCAACTGGTTCGCGCAAGGGACCCGCGGGCAACAGTAAACCGTTGCCAACTCCTCTATCTCCATCTACGACGGCAATTTCAATATCCCGGGCCATCGCATGATGTTGCAATCCATCGTCGGAGATGGCGATATCACAGCCTTCTGCCTCCAGCAGGCGCACCCCTTTAATACGTTGTGCTGCAATGGCCACAGCGCAGCCCAATCGATCGCGAAGCTGCACCGCTTCATCACTATAACGCTCCGGGTCGGCACCGCTGGGAACTAATGTACCACTCTTGCTTAATTTTCCACCGTAACCTCGCATGACAACGCCTGGGCGGAAACCGAACTGTCGAAGCTGCTCAACAAGCCAACCGACGAGGGGAGTCTTTCCGGTACCACCAACCGTTACGTTGCCGACCACTATGACTGGCAAGCTTGTTCGGCTGGGAACCTTTCGGCCGTCCTCATAGGGCTTCATGCGCCGACGTCGTTCCCAGTCGTATAGCCAGGATAGCGGTCGCAACAAATTCAGCCACCAAGCCCCGTGATACCAAACTCGAGCCAGCCCCAGCGCTGATTTTTCAAAGGCAACGCTGGAAGCGGCTGTTGCGGTTCGATCCGATTTCTTTTGGCTCTTTTTTTGTGATCGTTTAGTCCTAGCTTCGTGCTTGCTGTCTTGAAACTGCGCCTGGTGGAGTTCGCAATAGTGCCCTTCAAGCGCCAGGAGTTCGTGGTGCGTACCCTGCTCAACAATCTGGCCCTCTTTCAAGACAACAATCTGATCAGCTGCTTCGATTGTACTCAACCGATGGGCAATGACGATCGTGGTACGACCCTGCATTGCCGTTTCAAGCGCTGCCTGTATATGCCGCTCACTTTCGTTATCTAATGCCGAAGTGGCCTCATCCAGGATCAGAATTGGTGCATCTTTGAGCAGGGCACGCGCTATCGCAATCCGTTGACGCTGCCCTCCCGAAAGCAAAACGCCGTCGTCACCGACCACGGTATCCAGACCATCAACAAGCCGATCTATAAATTCATCAGCGTGGGCCTGTTTAAGTACGTTGGAAAGGTGTTCATCATCATCTTCAGCCAATGTTCCGTAGGCAACATTGTTCCGTAGGGTATCGTTGAACAACGTAACTTGCTGCGATACCAGCGCTACATTCCTGCGCAGGGAATCAAGTGTTAGCGCCTGGATGTTTACCCCATCAATGAGAATACGACCGCTCTCAATCTCATAGAATCTGGGTATAAGATTCGCCAAGGTTGTTTTACCGCTCCCAGAACGGCCAACCAGCGCTACGGTTTGACCCGCCGCAATTTTGAGATCAATGCTGTTGAGCACAGGCTCGCCGCGGTCGTAGGCAAAGGAAACACGCTCAAATATCACCTCACCTGAGGCGCTTTCCAACTGCTCCTGCCCGAAATCACGCTCAACGGGTTGATCGAGCTGTTCAAAGACATCATGTGCAGCTGCCAGCCCTCGCTGCAGTTTGGCGTTAACTTCCGAAAGCTTTCTAATGGGGCGGCCCAACAGACCGGCCCAGGACATAAATGCTACCGCATCACCAGAACTCATCTGAGTGTCGTACAAAAGCATGATCAAAATACAAATGGCGATAGAAATAGTCAGTTCATTAATCTGTGCGCTGGCAACCTTGGTCACCGCCATCTTAAAGTTTTGCTGCCGATTTATCCGATTGAACCTTTCGAAGCGATTTTTCTCGTATTTTTGTCCGCCAAAAATACGCACCACCTTGATACCGCTGACCGCTTCTGAGACGACATGAGTTACGTCCCCCATTGAATTTTGAATTCGTCGGCTGATGCGTCGAAATCGACTGGAAGAAAACACAACAACCAATGAGAGGATAGGAATGGTCGCCAAAAACAATAGCGTAAGCTGCCAATTCAACCACAACATCGCGCCTAAGAAGACAATTACCTTAAGGCCGTCTTGAATCACCGCTCGCAAGGCATCCGTTCCGGTATCTCGCAGTTGAGCGACGGTAAATGTGATACGCGAAATCACATGCCCTTGCGAATGTTGATCATAATAGCCACTGGGTAGGGCAAGGACCTGGCTAAACAACGCCTGCCGGATGTTAAAAACCACGTTGAATGAAACCCTGGAGATGAAGGTCTCACCGATTATCGAACCAAATCCCCGAACGACCGCTGCGCCAAACATAAGCAGAGGGATCAAAGCGGCGGCGCGAACTTCAGCGTTATCCCACTCATTAATCAAGTCACCAAAAAGGCGCGCGAAGTAGGCCTCAGCTGAAGCCGCCGCAAGAAACCCGACAATGGAAATCGCCAGTAAGTACCAGTACGGGGCCACATAGGACAACAATCGTTTGTATACAGACCAGTCGGTGGGTGATGCAGCGTTCATCAACACAGCCGCTGGGGCAGATTGATCCGCAGATTCGGTCGAAGCAACTTTGGTCACGACTCAGGTGTCTTCATCTATTTGCTGTGTGGTGATGCTCACCTGGACGAGACCTATTGTACCGGCCGCATCCATTGCGCGAATGACCGCTTGATGAGTTGCGTTAGCATCAGCGCGAATCACGACTGGCAGTTCGTTGAGCGGAACACCAAGAGGCTCGGTGACCTCTCTTAGTGCTCGGACCAGCGTGCGTTTGTTTGAGTTGACCAGAAGGCGGTCATTTACAGCGTATTCACCGCGATTGTCCACGGTGATCACTACTACCGTTCGATCCGCTTCAGCAATCTGCCCATCCGCTTCCGGCAGCGTAATCTTCAGCTCACTTTCACGCACGAATGTGGTGGATACCATAAAAAATATAAGCAGCAAAAACACCACATCAATCAGTGGGGTCAGCTCCACCGTGGCTTCGTGACGTCCTCTTCTACGCCTGGGCACCTCAGGCAGCCTCGTTAACCTGTCCGTGTATCAAATCGACCAGCTTGCTGCTCTCCTGCTCCACGTCTACAACCAGCTCATCAACCCTACGCAGGAAGAAGCGATGAAATGCTAACGCTGGAATAGCAACGCTGAGACCAGCCGCAGTGGTGATTAGGGCAGTTGAGATGCCACCTGCTAAGACGTTGGCATTCCCGGCGCCTTCGACCATCAAGGAATTAAATACATCGATCATTCCGATGACCGTACCGAGTAGACCCAATAACGGAGAAATGGAAGCGATAATCCCCAGCGCCGTGAGATAGCGTTCCAGATCATGATTAATCTGCATCGTCGCTTCATCCATCGCTTCTTTCATGATGTCACGACCCCTGCGCGCGTTGACGATCCCCGCAGCGAGCACATGGCCAAGCGGTGAGCCTGCCCGCAAATCTCGCGTTTTCTGCTGATCAAAAGCGTCTTCTCGCACACTGGCCCAAGTCTGGCCCAAGAGATTTTTCGGTAGTATGCGGCCACGCTGCAATGACCACAGGCGTTCTACGCTAATCGCAGCAGCCACCACACTGCATAAGAGTATGGGTACCATCAGCCACCCACCTGCCTGGACTATCTCTAGCAACCTGTACTCCTGAATACTCGTGAAAATTTAGAACATGAGTCGGCTATTATTGCATAGCGGAGTTTGGCAAGGGAGCACTACCAACTGCAGCCGCGTGCGTTGATGGGCCAAACCTCGCGAATCAACCCATCTTCGTTCTGGACCCAATAAAATTCATGCAGGTTAACCGTTGGATCGCAATGGGGTACGACAAACTGTAAAACCTGACCCAGCTTTAGATACTGGTCTTGACGGGGTTTGATAAGAACACCGTGTTCGTCACCGGCGAACTTGAACCTCGTGTCAGGCAGTTCGTCACACACCGGCTCCACTGAATCAGATGCAAAGGCCTTGTAGCCTCCATCAACCGTAATCGTTCGTTCCGTTGGCGCACTGATCGTTGAGCAAGCAACGGTTAAAGAAGCATCAAAGTAATCAAAGCGATCTGCACCATTACCTTGGATAAGTCGGTACTCTTCATCCATAAAAATGTAACTTCCGACTTGCATATCAGTTAATCCTGCGACGTGAACATCAATGTCAAAGGTACCGGTTCCTCCCCCGGTCATGACCTGGCACCCGAAACCCATCTGGATGAGCTCTTGCGCCATTTCCTCGACCTGGGACCATAAGTTCAACGATCTAGTCTTGCGTTCTTCAAAGTCACTCAAATGCATCAAGTGTCCGGCATAATGCTGAATGCCTGCATATTGCACTCGGTGATCCTGTTGGATGATCTCGATGAGCCGAACGATATCTTCCAGACTACGATTTCCGGTCCTCCCCATCTCAATATCAATGTCAATGAGAACACCCACCGGCTGCTGCAGGCTATCTGGCAGAGCGCGCAATAGGGCTCTCAACCCCACCTCGCTGTCCACAACAATCTGCAGCTGTGAGGCTTTAGTAGCAAGTAAGCCGACCAGCCTGGCTTTTGCGGTCGTGGTAACCGGAGACGTCACGAGAATCTTGTCAATTCCAGCTTGCGCCATGGCCAACCCTTCACTCACTTTTGCCACACAGATGCCCACTGCACCGGCCTCAATCTGGCGATGAGCAATTGTCGCACACTTGTGAGTTTTGGCGTGCGGGCGAAAGCCTTTGCCGTGGCCGCTCATGTGTTCAGCCATCTTGCCCAGGTTACCTTCGAAACGCGGTAAGTTCAGTATCAACGCGGGTGTTGGCAGGTCTTCCAGGCTGAGCGGTTCTGGCAATGCAATCGGTTCATAGGGGCGCTGCAGCAGGGTATCAACTGCAAAATCTAGGGACACTTGTGGAACTCCACCGATAATAGGTCAGGGGATGTTTTAGCAGCATTACAGTCGCTATACCACCCTGGTACGGGTGAATTCGAAAGAAGTTACTAGTTCTCTTCAGCTACCAGCTAACCGTGCTCACAAAATAGGTTTTCGAAGAAATAGTTGGTCGCCTCTACATATCCTGCAACCGAGCCACAATCGAATCTGCGTCCGCCAAATTTATAGGCCATGACACAACCTTGTTTGGCCTGAGTCAACAATGCATCAGTGATTTGTACTTCACCATTCTTACCAGGTTCGGTGCTGCGCAAAATATCAAAAATATCTGGTGTTAAAATATATCGCCCGATAATCGCCAAGTTCGAAGGCGCATCGTCAGGGTGAGGCTTTTCGACCATATCCGTCACCCGCACCAGAGAATCTGAGATTTTCTCCCCGTCGATGACACCATAGCTGCTGGTCTGATCATGGGGAACCTCTTCGATGGCAACAATACTGCACCGGTATTGCTTGAATAAGCCAACCATTTGCGAGAGCACACCGCTCTCCTCTCCAATACACAGATCATCGGCGAGCACCACTGCGAATGGGTTATCTCCGATGATCTTTTCGCCCTTTAGTATGGCATCGCCCAGGCCCGCCATATTGATCTGTCGTGTATAGGAAAACGTACAACTTTCGATCAGTCCTCTGATACCCGACAGTGCTTTCTCTTTTCCCGTGCCGGCGATTTGATGTTCTAGCTCATAACTAACATCAAAATGGTCTTCAATCGCTCGTTTACCTCTGCCGGTCACGAACCCCATGTCGGTTAAACCCGCCTCAAATGCCTCTTCAACGCCGTACTGGACAAGTGGTTTGTCTAAAATTGGGAGCATTTCCTTAGGCATGGATTTTGTGGCAGGCAAAAACCTTGTTCCGTAGCCCGCCACGGGGAAAAGGCACTTGTTAATCATCCGTGAGACGTCCATTTCATAAGCTCGATTACTCTATTGTACCCGGAACAAGGGGATGAAACGTGTCTTCTGTAGCATTTAGCCGCAACGATAATGCGGCCTGGCTTGAAACGGATTATCGCGGGCAGCGCGAGCTGGTCATGCGCTCAGGCGATTAGAATCGCCAAACATATCGTTCTGCGCCCTCGCTTGTGCCTGCAAGCTGGCTAGCAAATGTTCACAGATTGCCGTTCCTGCCTGTCGTTTTTGAACCGATGACATGGCGCGATAGGTTTTTTGGTAGCGCCCACGTCCTTTTAAAGTGGCCGCAAGCTGCAGCGCGATCTCCATCTCCCTGTCCGGGTCGGTGGTTTCTAATGGGCTCTTAGCGACAGCGGACGGTCGGGCTTGACCTACATAAGCTAACTGCTCTGGTTCTTTTTGGTTCTGCCGCTGTTTCTGCCGCTCTTTCTGCCGCTCTTTCTGCCGCTGTTGGGGACAATACGTAACGCTTTCCTCTTGGGGGGCGACGTGGCCGAAGAGATCTGACTGAGCAGGAATCCGAGCTGGACTCGGAATTGGCGCTTGTTCGTTTGTTGCTCCCATTACGCCCATTACGCTCATAACGCCCATAACGCCCATAACGCCCATAACGCTTTCTTTTGGGATTTTAGCGTCGTCTTCTCGTATGATTTTTTCATGCATCTCGTCGAGCACCGCTTCTAGCTTCGCGTCTTGCTGCATAGGACGGACCTGCCTGTCTATCATTCAAGGACTGGTATTTTATACACTACTGTATATACATACAAGTCTTTTTATCCAGACTCTTAATCCTGACTAGCAACAGCAAATTCAATCTCTGAACCGGCAATTTCTCCATCAATTTTGCTGCCTGGTGCGAACCGTCCTTCAAGCAGGCCGTTGGCTAGTGGGTTTTCAATCAAGGTCTGAAAAGCCCGTTTCAAAGGACGCGCACCATAGACTGGGTCGTATCCCACGGCGGCAATATGATCCAGTACGGCACCGTCAAGCTCAAGGCACAGATCTTGCTCCCTCAACCGATCGTTAAGGGTCGCCAACTGGATCTCACAGATCGCTCGTATGTCTTGAGCCGTCAGCGGATCGAATACAATGAGTTCATCCAACCGATTGATAAATTCCGGCCGAAAGTGATCACTGACGATCGACATGACCGATCGGTGAATTTTTTCCTGAAGTTCCAAAGGATCCGACCCTTTCTCCAACGCTACGGTATGGGCTTGAATGGCTTGCGAACCTAGATTGGACGTCATCACCAGCACAGTATTCCGAAAGTCCACGGTGCGACCATGACCATCTGTAAGTCTGCCATCATCCAACACCTGGAGCAGGATGTTAAAGACGTCGCTGTGCGCTTTCTCAATTTCATCCAGCAAGATCAGTGAATACGGTTTACGACGAACGGCCTCGGTTAGAAATCCACCTTCTTCATAGCCCACATAGCCTGGCGGCGCGCCAATCAACCGCGCGACAGAGTGCTTCTCCATGAACTCGGACATATCTATACGAATCATAGCTTCTTCACTATCGAACAACGTTACGGCTAGCGCTTTGCATAATTCGGTCTTTCCCACTCCTGTCGGTCCGAGAAACATAAATGACCCGTTGGGCTTTTCCGGGTCTGACAGTCCCGCGCGCGATCGCCGCACAGACTGAGACACCGCGTCAACGGCTCGTGTCTGGCCGATGACCCGCTCATGTAAGAGAGATTCAAGCTGCACAAGCTTCTCCTTTTCTCCCTCAAGCAATTTGCTGACGGGTATACCCGTCCATTTCGCCACAACTTCTGAAATTTCTGTCTCAGTCACCTTGTTTCTTAAAAGCTGCTGTTGAGGAACCTCCTCAGGCACCTGCAATCGGCCCTCCAGCTCCGGAATCACGCCATACTGCAGTTCCGACATGCGCGTCAGGTCTCCGGCTCGCCTTGCGGCCTCAAACTCCAAACGTGCTTCATCCAATTGTTCTTTGACGTTTTGTGACCCTTGCAGCTGAGACTTTTCCTTCTGCCACACCTGGTCTAGGTCATCATATTCGCGCTGAATCTGAGCAATCGCATCCACCAGTTCACTGAGTCGCTTTTGGCTCGCATCATCGGGCTCTTTTTTCAGCGCCTCTTCTTCCATACGCAGCTGAATCAGACGACGTTCCAGTCGATCCATACTTTCCGGTTTTGAATCGATTTCCATACGGATGCGACTGGCAGCCTCATCAATGAGATCGATGGCCTTATCAGGCAGTTGCCGATCGGTGATATAGCGTTGGCTCAAGCGTGCGGCTGCGACAATTGCCGGATCAGTGATATCCACCCCATGGTGCAGTTCGTAGCGTTCTTTTAAGCCTCGTAGTATCGCGATGGTATCTTCAGGGCTGGGTTCATCCACGAGCACCTTCTGAAAGCGGCGCTCGAGCGCGGCATCCTTTTCGATATACTGACGATACTCGTCCAAAGTCGTGGCACCAACACAGTGAAGTTCACCGCGAGCTAAGGCTGGCTTAAGCATATTGCCAGCATCCATCGCACCATCCGCCTTGCCAGCCCCTACCATGGTATGCAGTTCGTCGATGAACAGAATGATATTTCCTTCCTGTTTAGCCAACTCATTCAAAACCGCCTTCAGGCGCTCTTCAAACTCCCCCCTATATTTAGCGCCTGCAATCAAGGCACCCATATCCAGCGCCAGAACCGACTTATTCTTCAGAGTATCGGCGACCTCCCCATTGACGATTCGTTGGGCGAGACCTTCAACGATTGCCGTCTTACCCACGCCCGGCTCTCCGATCAGAACGGGGTTATTCTTTGTTCTACGTTGCAGCACCTGCACAGTACGCCTGATTTCCTCATCGCGCCCGATTACCGGGTCCAACTTTCCTTGCAACGCGCGCTCGGTAAGGTCCACTGTATAGCGACTGAGCGCGTTTTGATTGTCTTCCATATTTTCTGATTGCACGACTTCACCGTCTCTCAAGTGTTCAAGCGCTTGGTTCAGTTTTTCCGGGCTGGTACCGGCCTTTTGAAACAGCGTACCCAGTTCCTCGTCTTGGGCAAGCGCTGACAAAATTCGATCAACCGCGATGAATTGATCACCCGCTGCGGATGCCGCACGATCTGCCTTGGCTAGCACCTTACCCAGACCAGGCGACACAGAAACTTCTGCCGGTGTATTCGACAAGGTGGGTAACGAATCCAGAACTTGGCTAACCAATGCGGATAATTCTGTACGTCCTGCACCGGCGAGAGCCAATAACTCGGTCACCGACGGGTCCGCATTTTCCAGAAGTACGGTCAGCAGATGCGCTGGCTCCATCCTTGCGTGCGCACGATCCAGAACAAGCGACTGAGCATCGCTTAATGCTGCTCTGACTCGACTGGTAAACTTTTCGGCCTGCATAACTTAAAACCCTTGTACGTCGTTCGTAGTTCGCGCAAAGACAAGTACTTCGAGCGCCATGCCCAGATAAGCGTATTGTCTTTCCTGCTGGTACAATGAGGGCGATAGACAGATTTTCAATGGAGTCTTTTTCATCAATGGATCAACGCCAGCACATTAGAGTGCAAGTGCCGATGGCGGTAGAAATCAGCCATCCAGCAATTGGCACGCAGACCACAACCGCCAGAGATGTCTCTGAGGGAGGCGTATTCGTTCGATTGTCAACCACGAGCATTAATGTTGGCGCTAAGATCAAAATTCGAGTGCTCAACCTTCTCGACACAGACACACAACATACTCCTAGTGTAGACATGGAAGTTAGACGCACAACAGATGAAGGTCTGGGACTTGCCTTTCTTAACAAAACCGGACGCCACCTGTGGTCCAGCGTACAACGACTAAGAGATGAGCTCGAAATTGGGCGGGATTATTTTCAGGTGCACCAGAGTATTGTGTTACATAACGAACAAGCTGGAGTATTGCTGGTACAACAAGATGGCAAGTGGTTGTTGCCAGGTCACTATCTGACAGTGGGTCAAATCGGCGAAGCCGCGCTCTTACAGTTTTGCAAAACTGCTCTCGGCGTGAATCCTATAGGTAGCCCGACTCCAATTGTGACCGACAGCGCAGCAGACATCAGTGTGCTGGAGGCAGCTACCTTTCGCATTATCTACGCGCTGGAGGTTAAAGACACCAAGGTCAACCTGAAAGAAGGGGGTACCTACCGTGAGGTAAAATGGACGCGACGTCCTCGTGATCTGAACGAGATCACATTTGCCGCAGAACTCCAACGCGACGCAGCAGATCTCGTTTTATCCCAGCACTCTAAAGAAGAATAAATTGATTCAAGTTCACTATCATCTGGATTCGGATGATGAGGAGCGCCAAGACTTTATGATCGGGCATATCGTGATCGGCCCGAATAACTCCGTTACATGGCGTACACTTAAGTTCTTTCTCCTCACGCTGATGACCATCTCTTTTTGTGTGGCTATCGGCTTTACCCTGGCAGGGTATTGGGTGATTCTGCCATTCTCCGTGCTGGAAATGAGCATCGTGGCGTTTTGTCTTTTTCACATCGCACAACGATGCAACTACCAACAAGTGTTGCGCTTCTATGCCGACGAGATTGTGATCGAGGAAGGTCACCGAAAGGTCGAAACAGCAGTCCGCTGGCCACGATATTTCAGCAAATTTTTGATTCAACCCGCCAGACACCCCTGGTACCAACAAAAAATTTTTATCCGTCACGCCGAGCAATCCATTGAGCTGGGCAAGTTTCTAAACCCAAGTGATAAGAAAGACTTTGTTCGCGAAATAAATCAGATGATTCGAGCTGCCGATCAAGCCCAGACCGAGCTTCGCTAACGATTAGTTTTCGCGGTTAAGACAACCTTCTCGACTGGTACAAATTCGATTCGGCCGCTGGGATCGCCAGCTGATGCTTCCCTGCTCACTGGTGGTCAGGACCCGACTGCCAATTACTTGATAGCGGCTTACAATATCGTTTCGCGGGTGTTGGTATCGATTGTTTGCCCCTGCGCTGAACACGGTAAACGAAGGTTTTAGCCAGACCACAAATGGCCAACCAGAGGAAGTGGCGGCCCCGTGGTGAGGACCAATTAATAAATCGATCTGTTTAGGTAGGTGGTGGATAAGCCGTCTTTCGACAGCTTTGGATATGTCGCCGCTGAAGTAAGCCGTCCCACTGTTCCCCTGCACCAGCAAAGTGCAAGAGCGATCATTGTCAGAAATAGCAAATTCGTCCTGCAGGATTCGGAACCTGACCCCATCCCATTCCCATTCGGCACCTGCAGGACAGCTGGTGAGGCCAAAAATATCGGCGCTAGGCCAGAGCCGCGACACGGTTGCCAATCCACCCGCATGATCCAGGTCCAGATGAGTTAACAGGATGCGGCGTAGTTCTGCGCCCCCAGTTCTGCGTAGATACGGGGTGACAATACTCTTTCCGGTATCAAATCCATCTTGGAGATTGGCCGCCGCGGGACCGACGTCTACCAAGAGCTTTGTATGTTCCGTTGCGACCAGTGCACTACTACCCTGACCAACATCCAGAACATGTACAAAAAACTCACCAGGTGCTAGGGGTGTTTGATCGGTATGCAGATAATTAACTGCAACAACAATCACCAGAATTAATTTCTGCCGCGCGAGCCCGGGGATCACAAACAACATGCCAGCCATTGCAAATATAGTGAACTGGCAAAGCGAGAAATCAGCCATTTTCCATGACTTTGGCTGCAGCGCGTCCAACCAGGATAAGTATTGGTAAAGACACCAGATTGAGAAATCTGCCAAATGCGTGAGTTGCTCCCCCCAGGCCGCCGCGTTCTCACCCAGGACACCGTCCGCTTGTCCTAAAACCGCGCTGCCAAGAATGAGCGGGAGGGTGATAAACGAAATCAGAGGAATGGAGAACAAATTAGCTGCTGGACCAACAACACTCACGGTTGCATTGAAAAAGCCTACCCACGCAAACATACCGAAGCAGAGAACAAATTGAACGGCGATAGACCGCCATAGTCGACTGACCCTACCCGGCTTGATCGCGATTGCCATGTAAAGAATGAAAATCAACACGGCAACAAAAGAAAGCCAGAAGCCGGATCTGAACACAAAACCTGGTTCCCAAATCACAAGTGCTGAAAACGCGAACAACCATGCCCACAGACTGGAAGTGATCCTGACACCCATCACTAGCAGCACTATGCCCAACGTCGCAGTCAATCCAGCGCGCAGGACCGGTGGCTGCATACCCGTATTGATGACCAGCAGCCAGATGCCAACCAGAACAAATATCAATGCGAATTTGCGCGAGGGGAAGCGAGTGGCGCTCTCTTCTCCTAGCAGCCCCAGCAGGGTTAGACCACCCCAGATGAGTCGCATGATCGACCCGATGATCAAACTGTACATACCGACGTGCAATCCGGATATAACTACTAAGTGAACGGTGCCCGTACTTTGAAAAACAGCCCATTGGGATTGAGGGATCATCGATCTATTGCCGTTGGAGAGCGCTTGGATGATGCCTTGAAATAAACGCACGCTCGCCCCTATCGGCAAGGGATCAGAGGGCTCCGTCGGACTCAGCAGTTTTGTAATATAGCCCGTCGCAACAATAGACTGACCCCTGGCCCAACGTTCATAACTGAAGAGTGGCGGGTTATGGGTACCGCGGACTGGTTTTAGTTTCAATTGAGCTTTAAACACCTGCCCTTGAACCAACCCGGACAGGTTATTGTCAGATAACTTAATGGAGTGGCCTACCCAGCTACCACAACCTTGGCTTACCTGTGAATGTTCCGAGATCACTCGTCCAATGAACGAATGGTGATCCCTAGTTCGACGGAGATCTCTGATGACCTTAACGGACAACTCAGAAGTCGAGGCAGAGACACAAGACAGGTGATGGGAGTGCGTACCCCACCAGAATCCCAATCGAATAACGATCAAGGTAATAAGCAGAATGCAACACAGCGGTACAAATTTGCCCCAAAACCCGAGGCGAGACAGCAGCAACACAATTTTAATGTCGAAAAGGCATAATAACTAAGTTATGCCAAAGAACCGCTTGCTGAGTTACCTGCCAACCCCTGCGCAATTGCGTGAGAACGCGCTACTCAAACCTGTGGCACATCTGCTAAACAATAGCGAACTATGGCACATGAATCGTCGCTCCGTTTCAGGCGCGGTATTCATCGGATTATTCAGCGCCTACATGCCCATTCCGGTTCAGATGGTGCTGGCTGCTTTGTTAGCTATTGCTTTCAGATGTAATCTGCCACTGTCAGTGGGTCTCGTTTGGATTACCAATCCACTGACCATCCCACCAATGTTTTACTTCTCTTATCGCTTGGGTGCATGGCTTTTAGATATGCAGCTGTCCGCTGGAACAATTGATTTGAGCTTCACATGGATTTGGGAAAATTTAGGGACAATTGGCTATCCACTGCTGTTCGGATCGTTTGTATGCGGCTGGGTGTGTGGCGTAACCGGTTTTGTTATCACCCGTGTGGTGTGGCGTTGGCAAGTCATTTCCCGATGGCGCGCCCGTATGCAGGCAAGAAGAGAACGCCGCCTTAGTGGAGATTAGCTACTGGATCCAACTGTGCGGCACGGCGGGCAGGAATCCAGGCCGACAACAAACAAAGCCCTGCGCTCATGCAGCTAATTAACAGCAGATCGGTCGGAAGAAACCGAACCGGCACGCGGACAAAAAGTGACCCATCTAGAAGATGCATCCCGGTCAGACCATCAACAACATCTAATATTTCGTTGATGAAGCCAGCGACCGCCACGCCTAATCCCAGCCCGACCAGAGTTCCACACAAGCTAACCCAGATTCCTTGCGTTAAGAATGCCAGCTGCAACATCCGGGTCGACGCCCCCATGGTGCGCAGGATGCCAATGTCGGCGCGTTTGTCACTCACCACCATAGATTGCCCAGCAATGATGTTGAATGCCGCGATTGCAACAACCAATAACAACAGCAAAAACATCATGGATTTTTCTAATTGCACCGCCTGGAACAACTCACCAAATTCGTCGTTCCAGGAGGCAATCCGAAAAGCCTGCCCGGAATTCGATATGTCCACAGATTTCAGAGATTGCGCCAAAGATGGCGCTCTGAGGGGTTCATTAAGTTGAATCTGCACTCCATACTCGCCAAGAGCTGACCACTGCGCAGGCGTGAACCTGTCCAGATTGACCAGGGCAAGTGAATAATCCGTTTCAGCCCCGAGTTGAAAAATGGATCCCACAACGTACCGGTACATCTTGGGTCTGACGCTATCGCCACTGCTCTGTACGCCCATCACCATCAATGTATCGCCGATAGAGACATCCAACATTCGCGCCACAGGCATAGATATCGCAATCCCATTAGCAGGCAGTTTGCTCAAGTCACCCTCGTATTGGCTGGTACGCAGAACATTTAGTCCTTGAGCTGCCTGAGGCTCAATTCCATACAGACCGATAGGATAGACACGATCGGTATTAGACAACGCACCAAACCCCTTGTAAAAGGGCCCAACTGTTTCAATCTCACGCAATTCGGAGGACGTGAGCTGACTAATTAGATGATTCACCTGGGTCACTGAAACCGGGCCAACCACCGCTTCCTGTTCGTTCATATTCTGTTTGGGTAGCGCCTGGCTGGTTACGGTAATGTGAGGAACCGCATCGAGCAATCGGGTTTTCAGCTCTCGGTCAAAGCCATTCATAACGGAGACCACAACCGTCAGGATCATCACCCCGATGGTTAACCCGATCATCGATACCCAGGATACAAATTTTGCAAAGCGGTTGGCGCCATGCCAGGTGAATCGACGACCGATGGCCCAGGCAAGAGCGCTATTGTGCCGAGGCGTTTGCGCGCTCACGGATACGCACTCAGTATGCCGCCGTCCAAACGCAGGGTGGAGTGGAAACTGTCCAATGATCCAATGTCATGGGTGACAACAAGAAAAGCAACGCCATGTTGATCGCTCAGCTGCCCTATCAGTTGCATGATTTGCTGAGCGTTTTCTATATCCAGATTTCCCGTCGGTTCATCCGCCAGAACGATATCCGGGCGAGTTGCTATTGCTCTGGCAACCGCAACTCGTTGGCGCTCTCCTCCAGAAAGCTGGCCCGGGATATGCCGCATTCTGTTCTCAAGGCCGACCTGAGAAAGTGTTTCCCTCGCCATTTCGAGTGCTTCGACCTTGGTCTTACCAGCAATACGCAGAGGGATCGAGACGTTTTCCTCTGCCGTGAAT
The DNA here is from genome assembly GCA_039028095.1 of Pseudomonadota bacterium. GTDB lineage: Bacteria > Pseudomonadota > Gammaproteobacteria > Pseudomonadales > Azotimanducaceae > UBA4421. Next base: position 58,816 of record JBCCIU010000022.1, on the reverse strand, counting down.
TCAGCCAGAAGATGGTGATTCTGATAGACGAAACCCATGTGGTCAGCCCGGATAGCGGCCTTCTGATCAGGACTTAGGTCCAGCAACGCCGTTCCGGCTATATCTATCGTTCCGCTATCCGGCGAATCCAGTCCCGCCAATATGTGCATCAAAGTACTTTTGCCAGAACCGGAACGGCCCAATATAGCAATACGCTCGCCCTGACCGATGGCTAAATTTACGCCTTCAAGTACACAAATCTCGTTTGGCCCCTGGGCGAAGGATTTGTATACCGCGTTCGCTTGCAGAACCAGACTTGTATCCGACTTATTCATGGGCCAGCACCTGACTGGGTTGAGCCCTGGCCGCCTTTAAGGCAGGCGGGACGACTGCCAGCGCGGCAAGCGCTAAAGCAGATCCTCCGACAAAATATAGATCCCAGATCTTTACCTCCACAGGCAAATAAGAGATGAAATATTGCGTCATCAAATCCAATTCAAACGCGTTTGTAATCCAGGCATAGAAGATGGGCAGCCCCATGGCAATGGCTGATCCGACTAACAGGCCCAACCCAACGCCGATCGAAGACAGCAACAGACCAACCACAACAAATACGATGAGCAGCGTTGTTGACGAGGCCCCCATGGTTCTCAAAATTGCAATATCCGTATCCCTTTGTTCAACAATCATCATCAAACCGGAAATCAAATTAAACGCGGCCACACCCACCAGGAATGACAAAAGTACAAACATCGTTACTTTCTGCACTGCGATGGCTTGATACAGATTCCCAAAATTTCTCTTCCAATTGCTGACCCGGGGTGGGCTGGACAGTGCCAGCTGGTAGATTCCTGCTTCCGTTTGACGGGTAGCAAACAGATCCTGCGTTTTGATATGTACCCCATCCACTCGATCAGCAAGCCGCCGCAAGCGTTGTGCGGTGTCAAGATTCACGTAGGCGAACTGGCTATCCAGTTGAGACTGGCTATCGATTGTAGCCAGCACATTAAAGCGTCGTTGACGAGGGAGGATACCCACTGGCGACAATGTGCCAGCGGCAAGTATTACCAATAGTTTGTCACCAACCGAGACGCCCAGCTTAACCGCCAACGAATGTCCCAGAACGATTCCATATCGATCTTGGCCTAGCAATTCTAAACCTGCGGCCTGGGCGGGTTGCATATAGCGCTCTAATTGAGTGACTTGACCATACTCATCTGGCACCACACCCAGCAAATTTGCACCTTGCAATTGCCCGTTAGCAGATAGCAAAACACTCTGGGTTACCACCGGTGACGCGGCAACAACTTCCGACGTGTCAGCCAGCTCCACGATGGACCGGACTTCCTCCGGTGACAAACCATCCGCACGATAAACAGTAACATTTGGCAGCAAACCTAATACGCGCTGCTGCAGCTCGCGTTCAAACCCGTTCACAACCGAAAGAACAATCACCAAAATCGCGACGCTGACACTCAGTCCAAGTAATGCAAGACGACTCACAAACGAAAGAACCGACGCTTTCATCGTGAAATAACGCAGCGCCAGCGCTATCGACAGTTTCGGTTGAAACTTTGCACGCCTTACAGGGGTGGGACGAGTCATATTTTTGGTCTTACGTTGGTGTGTTCTGGGTGCTGTAGGACAGATTTCGAAGGACAGCTATACTTTTTAGTGACGATTAAACAAGTTGACCAGACTCAACCAGAAAGCACGACTACAACATCATTTTCTCGCCCACGTTGGAATTAAAGGGCTTGATCAAGTGTTCGTCAACTCATCTTCAGTGTCACGCCGATCAAAATAGGTGACTGTTTGGATCGGACTGAGCCAAAACCTGGATAAGAACGTTGATAATATGAAATCCGAACGCAGAGAAAACATTCGAGTCACCACTCATCTGCCATACAAATGGGCATATTTTCAGGAATTTCCCAACTTAGAGCAGTTGACGATGAGCCTGCTCGGGAGGGAAGACTTAGTGCCCACGCTGCCACATCTTGAGCGGTTAAGACAAGAATTTCAGAGACACCTTCAAGATGTGCAGGACACCCCTACCCGACACGCTTTGGCTGTGCTGGGCAAGCAGGTTCAGTGTTTGAGCGACACCATCTTGTCCGCTGATCTTTCTAATGCCATGGAGATCGAGCTGAGTGCAGATTACATTAAGTTGTGTGCCCTGCCAGATTCGAACAAGCACACGAGCGGGGATGACGATGCCCAAAACGACCGTAGATTTGTGGGCTGCAGCATAAAGCTGCCGGATGCAAGCATGCTTTTGTTACGCGGCTGCGCCGAAGCAACAGATCAAACGAATCAAATGTTGGTGCGGTTGGAGCAAACCCCTAAGGAAGATCAAGTCAGACTGATGCGCCTGATTTACAGTCTTACCAAAACAACGACAAGTGATGACGCGCGCGTCGCCTGAGAGGCGGCTCCATCACCTTCACGCTTACGCAGTCTGCGAGATTTCGCTTTCTTGTTCAGTACCCAGTTTGGCGGCAGCGCTTATTGCGGCGACCCGGTAACTTTCTGCATAGGTTGGAAAGTTAAAAATGTTATCTATGAAGACAGACACATCGGCGTCCTGGAGCATGGCCATCTGTCCAATGTGAACAAGGTCCGTAGCCTGAACACCAATGACATGCACCCCTCGAATCTTTCCATCTCCAGAGACAACTAGTTTAAGCAATCCATCTTGAGCATTCGCAATGTGACCCCGAGCGATTTCTTTGAACTCCGCGATCCCGACCACGACGCCATCATAGTCCATCCTCGCCTGCGCTTCCGTTAAACCAACCGAAGCAAGTTCGGGGATTGAATAGATTCCCGAAGGAATCAGATTGCCCATGTTGCCCAGATCTCTATTCAGGATCGCGCACGCTGCCCGTCGGCCCTGTTCCATCGATGACGAAGCCAGAGACGGCGGTCCCACAACATCACCTACCGCATAAATATGGGGGACAGAAGTTGCACCCGTTTCATCCACATCAACCAGTTGACGCGCATTCAGGGCCAACCCAGCTTTATGAATCTGCAAAGCGCTCAGATCGGCTATTCGCCCCAACGCGCACAGCACCTTATCGCTTTTGATCACGGTTCCATCAGAAAATTCCGTTTCCACCTGACTCACGCCATCAAATTCGCAACGTGTCACCTCGACGTTGCCGAGAAACACCCCACCGCGTCGCTCAAAACTTTCGACGAATGACGCCGTGAGGTCATGATCTAAAAAGCCTAAAGGTGATGGATAGCGATCAATCAATGTCACTTTGACACCTAACATTGAAAATATCGACGCATATTCACAAGCGATTACACCACCGCCCAATACCACTAGACTTTGTGGCAGGTACGCCAAGGTCAGAATAGAGTCACTGTCAAACACGTGCTCATGATCAACTGATATCTCATCGGGCTTGCGAGGCTTGGAACCCGCAGCAACAATAATGTTGGTGGCAATGTACTGCCGTTTCTGACCTGTGTTACTCAACACCTCAATGGTGTTCGTATCGATAAAACTTGCGCGACCATGAATAATATCGACGTTGTTACGGGTCAGCTGGGCTGACATGTACCTGTCGTGGGCCGCAACCACCTCAGACATCTCGCCGATCAGTTCAGCAACGCTGATCCCGCGATCCAGCTCACCCAGATTGAACTCCTGTAATCGGACGCTGAATTTACCTCGCTCAATGGCGCGCTCTCGTAACGCCTTTGAGGGAATCGTGCCATGGTGAACACACGCGCCGCCTACCTCCCTGAGCATTTCGCACACCGCTACCTTCTTGCCGCCCTTGGCCAATTGGATGGCTGCTTTTTGCCCAGACGGCCCAGAACCAACAACAAAGGCATCATACTTCTCGACAGACATGACTTATTTCATTCCTTGCACAGTTTGTTCAATCTGCTCGGCCCGATCCGCAAGCTGTTCTACATCGTCGGGATAAAAGTTGAGGTGTTGAACGTGTTCCAGGGGTAACAGCTCCTCGACCGCAAGTTCAACATCGAAGTCTTCTTCAGTGTGCAATTGCGCGAATGCAGCACCAGCCGCAACGATGGCAACCAGATCTTGCGCATTCTTTGCCGAAGCAAAGTCATTGATAAAACGAATGGTCATGGCAACCGAACTTGGCAGGCGCCATTCCTCAACCAGGGTGATACCTGCAGCCATATCTAACGCCTGAGTGATCTTTGCAATTTCATCAGCGGTAAACGTTGCTTCAAATTTAGATAAGCGCCCAATGACCAGCGGCACTCCTACGTTGTGCAGCAAACCACACAAATAGGCGACTTCCACATTCTTACGGGCTTGACGTGCAACCTCTTTGGACCACAACGCGGTGCGCAAACCGTGCTGCCAGGCCACATCCAGAATCTCGTCATACGGCCCCTTCTGGAACAAAGTCCCTTGTAGGGATACCGATAACGCTATCTCTCGTATGCGCTCCATACCCAACCGCGCCAGCGCTTGTTGAAGCGCAACAATTTCTGTTGAACCTCGAAATGCCGGTGAGTTCACGATTCGCAGGAGATGGCTGGCCAGGCTTTGATCGCGCTGAATCAAGTCCGCCAATCTTGTGGCGTTGGATTTGTCATCCAAAGTAGATGCAAGTACCTCGGCCGCCACATCAGGCAGAAGTGGCATCTCGATACTGCGATCTTCGATTTCTTTTTCAAGCAGCGCGATCACCCCATCGGATGAGGCTGCGGCGTTAGTCTGGGACATAAAGTCTATGCTTCCAGGGCGTTTATTACCCCTTAAGCTTAGACAGGATTCATGTTTTGGGTATCAGGTCGGGCGCTACCTGGTTGAAGAAGTGTGATCTGGATCAAATGTTTGCACAACATTAGAGGTCTGTTTCGACTCTGAGGCTTTTACAGGTCCCGAGTTGGAGGTTTCAGTTTCGCACAAGGCAGGATTGCCGCCGCAAATTTCGCATTCCACGTCCATTCCCAGCGCTTTCATACCACCACAGCTACCTGCGATCGGTTTACGTCCAGCCAAAACACCCACGGCCATACCCAGCATCAAGAGTCCGACGACAACAATGGCTAAAAGAATGGTGGTCACAAAGATCTCCAGAAAAATTGAGGCTACTCAATCAGGAACGTTTCCATGGCAGAATTATAGCGCACTCGCCAGACACTTTCTGCATCGGTTGGCTGCGCAAGAATGATATACACGGGCAAATTCAGACGTTCTGCAAAGCTCAATCCTGCCTCCTCACCCAGAACCATAAGTGCGGTGGCATAAGCATCTGCCAGCATCGCCGAGGGATGGACGACCGTAGCTGATACAACCTGATTTGACGCCGGCCGACCGGTTCTTGGGTCGAGTACATGCGCCACGCGTTTCCCGTTCACAACGCGAAAGTTCCGATAGTCGCCAGAGGTCGCTACACTGAAGTTGGACAACTGCAAAACACGATGGATTTGTCCAATCTGGCTGCTGTCAGGGCTTTCGATACCCAGGCGCCATGCTCGATCGTGCTCGCTCAGGCCGTGCGCCTGGATTTCACCGCCAATGTCTACCATAAAATTTCTACAGCCTCTCTCCAGCAACAGCTTTGCAATAACATCCACACCATAGCCTTTTGCAAGCGCAGAAAAATCGATATAGGTTCTATCCAGTGCCTTGGAGACATACCCATGGGCAAGTGACACGTGCTGCATGCCCACCACCGATGCGGCTTCTTGCTGGGCACTAAGATCGGGGACTTGATCTCCTGTAACCTGATTCGGACCAAAACCCCAAATGTTGACTAGCGGGCCAATGGTTACATCAAATGCGCCCTCGGTCTCGTGCCAGACCTGATCCGCGGCAACCAGCACAGCCTGGAAATGTTCTGGCGCCAGGATACTTTCGTACGCCGTTGCCTGATTGATTCGCGAGATCGTCGAGTGCGGGTCGTAGGTTGAAAGCTGGGCATTTAACTTGCCCAATTCCGCCGAAACCGCCGGCTCACTTGCGCTGCATTCTGCCTCTCGGGTCACTAATCGATAATAGGTGCCCATGGTTTCGCCCTGAGCGATGTGCATACCAGGCTCATAGCAAGCTGTCAGAAGCAGTCCCAGCGCGAAGGTCAGGCAATACCTGCATGATTGCCCTGGGACCTTGTGTGTGGACCGAGTGTCGAATACTTGACGCTTGATTGAGTTGTCTGCGCCGACCCCACAGCTTCCGTTACGTTTCAAATACTTTTTCATTCAACTTAATGATCACATAGGTGATGTCCTGGATGCACAATGTTTATCCAATGTCTGGTTTCGATACACCAACGTGGCGCACTTAGTTTTTACGTCCAGGGAATCTGCTTAATATGTTTGATGCAAACTCGACCGAATCGTCACGCAAAACCAGTACCTGCTGTGCGCTGGCACAGCGTCCCATCCGACGCGCCCGCCTCACACGCGCAAGAAAACTACTAAACCCAGCTTCGAGTCCATCTACCGGGTCGCGGATGTTGCAGATGTCCTCTAAACACGGCGCTGGCAGTCACCGGTGTGGTCAGTTTATTAACCTGCACGTATAAGTGGGACGAACCCGCTGAACCAGGTTAATTGCGCTCTGACCTCAACTGTTTTGATTTCACCTGTTTTAATTTCAACAATGGCCCGACAAATGTTAAAAAGGCGGGTATAACAAAAATTACTCGGCTGCGCCCTTGTTTCGGACACATATCTTATGAACTCGCGATGGTTTGCGCCAATGTTGCTCGCGGGTGCCTTGCTGGGTTGGTTGCTGGCAACGTTTGCGCCTGATCAATCCTGGCTATTCGAACTCACCCGAATCGTACAAACCACATTTTTGACCGCGCTGAAGATGATCATTGCACCCCTGATCTTCTTTTCACTAATCAGTGGCGTCCTCAAGCTCCGACAAACCAGCAGCATGGGTCGCCTGGGTGGCGTGACTCTGACCTACTACTTCGCAACAACGTCCATCGCGATCTGTATCGGCCTGATCGTGGTGTTCTTTATTCACCCGTGGACCGCCTACCCACCGCTTAGCGTAATGCCTACGCCACCCAGCGGATTGTTAAGTCAACAAGACGCATCCCTGGGCACCCTGATATCTGGCGTGCTTACGGATATGTTCGCCAATCCGTTTTCAGCTTTGGCAGACCTCAACATACTGGGGATATTGACCAGCGCCCTACTCCTGGGGTTAGCGGCCGCGATGACTCTACCTTCAGACTCAAAGTGGCCAGACTTGTTTGATCAAATCACCCAGACCATCTTCACGCTGGCTCGTTGGGTACTGAACTTTTTACCACTGGGCTTGTTTGCCATCGCACACCAGCTGACCGCTGACGTCACGATCGACACGATGGTTTCGTTGGGCCAGTTTGCCTTGGTGGTGTTGGGAGCAACCGCATTTCACGGACTTGTGGTCTTACCGTTGATGGCCTGGTGGCTGACTGGCATCTCGCCGTGGCGATTTTTTCAGCAAACCAATCAGGCACTGTTTACCGCCTTCATCACCTCGTCCAGTGCTGCCACGCTACCCCTCTCTCTGCAGACCGCCGAGGAAAGATTAGGCGTTGATCGCAATAAGGCAGCGTTCGTATTGCCTTTAGGGGCGACGATCAATATGGATGGGACGGCACTGTTTGAAGGTATTGCTGCTGTGTTTCTCGCCTATATGTTTGGTATCGATTTAAATGTGGCAGCAATTGTGATGATATTTCTCGTCACCATGCTCGCCTCGGCAGGTGCACCCGGCATCCCTAGTGGCAGCATGGCCGGGGTTCAAGTTGTATTGATCAGTGTGGGAATACCATTGGAGGGCATTGCGTTGCTATTACTGATAGAACGACCGCTGGATACTTTTAGAACCGCGGTTAACGTTGAGGGTGATTTGATTGGCAGCATGATCGCGGACAAATACTCCTGATGCGTCTGTTCCTGGTTCGCCATGGCCAAATCCAAGCCAACAAAGACGGCCTGTGGCATGGTTCAACCGATAGCCCCCTCACTTGGAAAGGCAGGCGACAGGCCAAACGTACGGGTAGATGGTTTAAGCGTCACACGACCTTCCAAGGGGCCTACACTAGCCCGCTAGAGCGTTGCAGAAACACCGCCAAATTTATTCTTTCTGGTCAACACAGCCCACCTGAACTTGTCGTGGCACCAAACCTGGCGGAGATGTCCATCGGCGATTGGGAGGGCCTGCCGTTTAAAGTCCTGCACGAAGACTATGGGCTATTTGCAAAAATCGAGAAGGATCCAGGATTTGTCACGCCAAATGGCGAAAGCCTCACCAGTGTAGGCGCGCGCGTCGCAGCTGCTTTGCAAAACATCATGCAACAACATGAGCCCGGCCAGAACATCCTGATAACGTCACATGGCGTGGCAATGAGTGCCGGGCTGTCCGTCTTGTTCGACGAAGCTGTCACCAGCTGGCGCGATTATCGGCTCGCCAACTGCTCCATTACAGAAATACAATTTGAACAGCGCCCCCTGCTCGTGGCGGTGAACCAGACGTTTCATCTTTAAGAGTTTCTTGTCCCAAGCTTTTTGTGAGATGTATTGCTTAGAGCCCAAGGTAGCACGTGTTAATCCGCGTGGAGAAACCGAAGCAATGGCGTTACATTAGATCCAATCATTTGTACAAAAGGGAGAGCACTATGACCGAATACTGTCTGGTAGAGAAAGACAACCACATCATGACAGTGACATTAAATCGTCCGGACCGTCTAAACGCACTACACCCACCTGCTAACGCCGAACTGGGCGACGTGTTTGATGACTTTGCCAATGACGACGATATGTGGGTTGCCATCATAACCGGCGAAGGTCGCGGTTTCAGTGCCGGCAACGATTTACGTTACCAGGCAGAAGGTGGTGAGCGAGTCCCAATGCCAAAAGGATTTGGTGGACTCACTTCAAGGTTCGACATGACAAAACCGGTCATTGCGGCGGTCAATGGCGTGGCCATGGGCGGCGGGTTTGAGATCGCGTTGGCCTGCGACCTCATCATCGCTTCAGACAAAGCGATGTTCGCTCTACCCGAACCTAAGGTAGGCCTGGCGGCATTGGCAGGTGGGCTTAATCGCCTACCCAGACAAATCGGTTCGAAGCGCGCGTTGGGCATGATTCTTACCGGGCGTCACGTCGATGCGAACGAAGGGAAAGAACTGGGTTTCGTGAACGAGGTTGTTGCACACGACGAATTGATGAAAGCTGCGCGCAATTGGGCTGAGCAGATTGCTCAGTGCGCGCCGTTATCTATTCGAGCGAGCAAAGACGTGGTGTACCGCAGCCTGGATAATGCGTCTCTAGAAGCATCGATGCAGGAAAAATATGGCAGCGTCCAGGCCATGGTGACCAGTGAGGATTTCATCGAAGGTCCCAAAGCGTTTGCCGAGAAACGCCCGCCAAACTGGCAGGGCAAATAAGACAACGATCAAGAAATCTGATTGGCAGCGTCCTGCGCTGCCGATATCGCTTCCGCTACGCTGGCCACACTGAGGCATACGTTATTCAACGTGACATGGTCTCCCAAACCCGCCATGCTGAGGACTATTTCCTGCTGCGGGATTGCGACGAACATAAGATCGGGCGTGGTAGCAAACTGCCCGGGATAAAAACGTTTGGCGTCTGAATGTCCGAATGAGTGATTGTTCATGCGCTTGCCGTCGGAATCCTGTTTCCAAGGTATTTGTGATTCATAAGAAAAATACATTCAAAATAAATGCCACTTTAGATAAATTTCATATCTTATTGATAAATAAGGATATATTTTTGAATCTTCGGTTAGGCCATAGGACTACCGGAAAAACTTGCGACACATTTGGCCATAAATAGGGGCACAAATTGGGACACAAGTTGGGCCAGATAAGACTAATAATCGTCAGGAAAATGAGATGCCAAGAGAATTGAAAATTACCCACAAGCAACTGATCGAAAACGCACTTGCTGAAATAGAAACTTTGGATTTTGAAAACGCCAATGCGCTATTGGATTCTGACGCTGTCGTTTTTGTCGATCTACGCGATCCACGGGAGTTGGAGCGAGAAGGTAAAATTCCTGGAGCACTTCATGCACCGCGAGGAATGCTGGAATTTTGGGTGGACCCTACCTCCCCCTACTTCAAAGACATCTTTGGTGAGGATAAAAAATTTGTATTCTACTGCCAAAGTGGATGGCGCAGCGCTCTTGCGACCAAGGCCGTTCAAGATATGGGAATGGATGAAGTCGCCCACATCGGCGAGGGATTTCGAGGCTGGAAAGACGCCGGCGGCGCTACCGAAAAAGTAGCGCCTCGTAAGCCCAAAGCGTGACAGTTTCGAGCTAAAATCAGTCCCTCGGCTCAACCATCCACGAGCGCACGAAGCTGATCTAACTGATAGCGATAATCCGCCTCGGTATCATAGCCAACGGCAGCGATTACACGCTCCACACCCAGATCTGCGTATCGGTCAAGAAGCGTTCGCGCTTGATCCAACTGACTCCCAAGGTTTGTCATCACGCTGATCTGGCCGGGAGGTTTACCCAGGCTGAGCGTCAATTCTCTATAGTCCTTTGCGGATTGAGCGATTTGCTCAGGGTTTTTCGCCATCGGCAACCATCCGTCCCCTAGTTCCGCGGCTCGACGCAATGCCATTGGCGGCCGTCCACCAACAAGAATTGGTGGGCGCTGCGGACGAGGTTTGAAAAGAAACTTCTGTCCATTCAAACTCACTTCATCCTGCTCAAAACATTGCTGCAAAAACCTGAGCGTTGCATCACTGCGAACCCCTCGTTCTCGTCGGGGTATACCCAGAGCATTAAATTCAGCATCCATCCATCCGATCCCTACACCCAGCAGTAACCTTTCGTCGGATACTTCCTGCAAAGTCGCTATGGCTTTCGCGGTAGGTAAGATTGGCCGGTATGGCAGAATCAAAACGCCGCTGCCCAGCTTGATGTTCTGGGTCAACCCTGCAAACCAGCTGAGCGTGGTCAACGGATCCGTATATCGACCTCCGCTGCCTTGTGCATCATCAGGGGGAATTGCGATGTGGTCTGTAATCCACACAGATTCATATCCTAGGGCTTCAGCGTGCAGCACCCCTGAACGCATAATTTGCGGGGTGGATTGTGGCCCCATGTTACGCAGCGTCACGCCTAACTTTATTTTTGAAGACATTCCTAATACTCACGATCAACGGCTTGAAACTCACAGGCTACTGCGAGGGATGCAAAATTAGCAACAAATCCACTTCATGTTGAAGCATTGAGTTTGTACACTTCCGCGCGTGGTCAACTTAACCTATCTACTCGCCTTTACTGGCGGCTTTGTCATCATGTCGCTGGAGCTTCTTGGTGGGCGCGTCCTCGCCCCGTATTTTGGCAGTTCGATCTATGTCTGGGGCAGCATCATCAGCGTATTTATGTTGTCTCTGTCCATTGGCTATCTGGTCGGAGGTAAGTTGTCAGTAACCCGCCCTAGCTTCGCTCGTTTCGGGACCATTTTTATCGTGGGTGCAATCCTGCTTTACCCACTGGTGCTGTATGCTCAACCATTGATGGAATGGGTGTTTAACGCCATCGAAGACCCGCGGTTCGGATCTCTCGTGGCTTCCATGATTCTTTTTTGTATCCCGACGGTGATTCTGGGCATGATCTCGCCCTATTCGGTCCGTTTGGTTGTGGAAACGGTCAGCAAGTCTGGAGAAATTGCCGGCAGGCTGTATTTTGTATCAACCTTAGGCAGTGCATTGGGAACGTTGATGACCTCGTTCTACTTTGTGCTGTGGTTTGAGATCAACACTATTTTAACCATGTTGAGCCTGACGCTAGTTCTAGCCGGCGTAACCGCGCTGCTGGTTCACCAAGCAGGTCAGCGCGCGACTGTCGTGAACTGATGAGGCAATACCGGAAAGACTCGCTGACGTTCAGATACAGGCTTGTTGTGAGGTGCACCCTGATTACAGGACTCATGACACTGCTTCTCAGTACAGCTATCCATGCGGAGATTGTTCATCGAGAGCGTTCTCTCTACAGCACGATATTGGTTTCAAAATCAGGCTCAAACTTGTGTCTGCAGTTTTCGGTCCGTCGGGATCAGCGTAATCAATCATGCATGAATACCCGGTACCCCCGTCGAATGGTATTTGCCTACACCAAGATGACCATGGCCAGCCTGATGTTTGTAGACAATCCTTCCAACATCCTTGTTGTGGGTCTCGGGGGCGGCACCCTGCCTGTCGCGTTTAGGGAATTGTTTCCAACGGCGTCCATCGATGCAGTAGAAATTGATCCTGCAGTGACTCGCGTCGCTAAAGAATATTTTGACTTCAATCCCGAGCCTAACATCAATGTCTTTGACCAGGATGCGAGAGTATGGACCAAGCGCGCCCTGACAAAAGACAAACGCTACGACTTGATTATCCTGGATGCTTTCAACGGGGAGTACATTCCAGAACATCTAATGACAAGCGAATATCTCAGCGAAACGAAGCGCTTACTCACATCGACCGGCACCTTGGCAGCAAATACGTTTTCGGTGAGTAAGCTTTATGATCATGAGTCTGCGACCTATGCGGCCGTATTTGATCAATTTATCAACTTCCAGATCCCAGAGAGTGCGAATAGACTGGTGGTGGTGCCAGGCAAAGAACTGACCGACCAGGAATTGTTGGATGCGGCGGAAGATTGGGCTACCCGCCTGAAGCCTTATAACGTGCCGGTCAAAAAGTATGCCAGACGCCTCGTGCAACTGCGCAAAAAAGCACCTGATTGGAACGTCAATGCGCGAGTACTGACAGATCAGTACTCGCCAGCCAACTTGTTGCAGAACGATTAGTTGTCAGTCGCTCGCCGCAGCCCAATATTCATCCTTGAGTAAGCGCTTATAGAGCTTCCCGGTTGGATGCCTTGGTAGCTCTGGGCGGAAATCAATACTGCGCGGGCATTTGATGTTTGACAATCGCTCACGACAATAATCGAGAAGTTCGACTTCCATGATTGGCGATGCATCACTGTGGTCTATCAGCTGGACCACAGCCTTTACCTCTTCACCAAAATCGTCATTCGGCACGCCAAATACGGCAACGTCCATCACCTTGTCGTGGGTGATCAGGATATTCTCCGCTTCTTGAGGATAAATATTGACGCCCCCTGATATGATCATGAAGTGCTTTCTATCAGTCAGGTAGAGATAACCATCTTCATCCAGGTAGCCTAGATCACCCAGCGTTGTCCATCCTTGCGGATGCCTAGATGCGGCGGTTTTGTCATCGTCTTTATAGTACTCAAACTCGCCACCACCACCGAAGTAAACGGTTCCGGATTCGCCTTGTGGGACTTCTTCCCCCTCATCATTACAAATATGAATCTCGCAGTTTATCGGCCTGCCCACCGAACCCGGATGGGCTAACCACTCCTCGGAATTCAGCTGGACAAAACCGTTACCTTCTGTGCCAGCGTAGTATTCGTAGATGACGCTCCCCCACCATTCAATCATCTGACGTTTTACTGGTACCGGGCACGGCGCAGCTGCATGTATTGCACACTGCAATGAACTCAAGTCATAGGCTGAGCGAGACTCGGCAGGTAATTTGAGCATTCTGACAAACATGGTCGGGACCCATTGGGAATGCGTGATCTTGTACTGCTCAATGTAGCGTAACGCCGCCTCTTCTTCGAAGTGCTCCATGACCACAACGGTGGTTCCCTGGCGTAAACACCCCATAGTAAAGCCGAGCGGAGCAGCATGATAAAGAGGGGCTGGTGAAAGATAGATAGAGTCCTCATTCGCACCATAGAGCATACCTAATAGATTTATCCCATCGGCCTCTCCGTAGGGTGCATCAGGCAGAGGTCTCTTTATGCCCTTCGGGTAGCCTGTGGTCCCGGAGGAATAGAGCATCGAAGCACCCTCTGCTTGATCGGCAATTGGCTCTTTGGTTTGCTGCGAAATCGCCGTCTCCCAGGATTGGTACCCTGGCACCTCGCCGTCTACCGAATAATAATGCTCGACCAGGGGTGTTTTCCCAACCAGTTCAGCGCCCAAATCACTGCGGGCAATCGACGTGATGAATAATCGCGCTTCACAGTTGTTGACAATATACTCCACCTCTTCGGTTTGCAGACGCCAACTGATTGCCGTGTAGTACAGACCCGCGCGTTGAGCAGCCCAGCAGATTTTGAAAAACTCAGCGTGGTTTTCAAGCAAGATTGCAATGTGATCTCCACGTTGCAATCCTAAGCTGCGAAACAATTGAGCGCCTGCATTGGCATCCTGCTCCAACTCAGCGTAGGTAATCGTTCGACCGGAAGCCGCCATGATGTACGCAGGTTTGTCGGGACTTTTTGCAGCGTGTTCTGCTGGTGTCACTATCGCCTCTCCAGTTTTCTCTTAAAATCAATTTGGCGGTTAGTATCTTGCAAGTTTTGGTTCAAGTGAAGGCCCTACCGTCAATGCAGGGCTTAATACGCCGATAGACCCCAGCCACGCTGTGCAAGACACAATTAGCGAACCGAGCTAAAATTAGAGATCCGCACTCCGAAATCACCCAAAGACAGTCTCCCAATGACCAAAGTTAGCCCCATTTCCCCTGCACCGAGCAAAGTCTTCAAAAAGTCCACCAAACTGGATGAGGTCTGCTATGACATTCGCGGCCCTGTACTCAAGGAAGCAAATCGACTTGAAGAAGAAGGCCACAAAGTCTTCAAGTTGAATATCGGCAACCCAGCACCCTGGGGATTTGAAGCCCCTGAAGAGATCTTGCGTGACGTCATTCACAACATTCCTGTCTCACAAGGATACAGCGATTCCAAAGGACTTTACCCCGCTCGTAAAGCAGTGATGCAGTATTGCCAACAAATCGGCATCCAGGACGTAGACATCGAAGACATTTACATCGGGAATGGCGTATCAGAACTTGTGGTGATGGCTTTACAAGGGCTGATTAACGACGGAGACGAGGTCCTGATCCCAGCGCCTGATTTCCCGCTGTGGAGCGCCGCCGTGAATCTGTGTGGCGGAAAGCCCATCCACTATCGTTGCGACGAAGGGTCTGGCTGGCAGCCGGACCTGGCGGATATCCGGAATAAAATTTCCCCTGCCACAAAAGCGTTGGTGATCATCAACCCTAACAACCCTACCGGTTCGGTCTACGAAGAAAACATGCTCAAAGAACTGGTACAGATCGCTCGGGAGCATGACCTGGTCGTCATGGCTGACGAGATCTACGACAAGATTGTCTATGACGATGCCAAGTACATACCGGTAGCCTCGCTGGCACCTGATCTATTGTGCTTAACCTTGAGCGGACTCTCTAAATCATATCGGGTTGCCGGATTCAGAACCGGCTGGCTGGTGGTTTCAGGCGCTAAAAGTCGAGCCCATGACTATATTGAAGGTCTCGACATTCTGGCGTCCATGCGCTTGTGCTCAAACGTTCCCACCCAACACGCTATCCAGACTGCGCTGGGTGGTTATCAGAGTATCAACGAGCTCATACAACCCGGTGGAAGACTCTACGAGCAACGACTGCTGGCCTGGGATATGTTGAACAGTATTGACGGTATCACTTGCGCAAAACCCCGGGGAGCGCTTTATCTGTTTCCAAAAATCGACACACGAAAGTTCAAGATACACAACGATGAGCAGTTTGTTCTGGATTTATTGTTAAAAGAGAAAGTGCTGGTAGTTCAGGGTAGCGGCTTCAACTGGCCAGAACCAGACCATTTCAGAATTGTCTTTCTTCCCCACGAAAAAGAATTGTCAGAGTCAATCGGCCGGATCGAAAAGTTTCTCGCAGGATACCGTCAGGCGTAAACGGCTGATCCATGGCAGATATCCACATCGAAGAATTTTACGCGGACGCCGCAAAAATGCTCGTCAGCTTATACGGCATTTTCCCGCGACCCGTAACTTTGTTTGTAGAAGATATCTGCGGACCCGACGAACCGGATGAGTATGGCGTACACAGCCATCGCCACCAGGCGTGTTTCGCAACCATGTTATTCCTCGCCAATGAAGGATTTATCCAGTTTGGGCAAACCATTCGCAGCGAAGCGGTTGACCAGGCAAGTTTGACTGGCAAGTGCTTCAGTTCGCTTATGACCCCACTTGCCATCGAGTTAGTATCTCCGGTGGATAAATCACTGCCACCCAGCGTTTTAACAGAACGATCTACAGTCGCATTTCAGCTTACCGAAGCGATTAAGCTGAACAATACGGAACGTACCAGCACCATTATGCTTCACTTGATCTGCGAAATGACTCGGAGCCGATAGTCTATTCATCCACGGTAGACAAATTCCGCAACCTTCAATCCTCGCTCAGGAAAGCGGTCGGGAAAATCCGGGTGGCTTGAAAGAAACCCGATTAACTCACAGGCTGGACACCAGCGCTGCATCTGCTGTGTTAGAAACTCAGGCCCTAAAAACGGAGAATTCAGGCAGGCAATGATTCGAGCGCCAGGGCAAGCCAGGTCGGGTAAGCGTTTTAAAACCTGTCCATAGGACTTTTCAGCAACAAAACTCCCACGTTGATTTGTAGGAGGGTCGATAATGATCACGTCGTAAGGCCCAAATTGTTTGATTTTCCACCAGCTTTTGAAGAGGTTGTGAGGCAACATGCGAACCTTGCGCAGGTCATGCCCATTTAACTCATGATTTTCAGCACCCACTTTGAGTGCGTTAGAGCTCATATCGTTATTCACAACTTGCCTCGCACCCCAGTGCACCGCCGATACTGAGAACGCACAGGTATACGCGAAGAGGTTCAGCACATTTGCGTTCTGCATGAATTGTGCAATGTGCTGGCGAACATGAGACATATCCAGGAACAATCCGACATTCTGGTTTTTTAACGGAGAGATCTTGAATTTCAAGCCATCTTCTAGGGCGATATGCTCTTCTGGAACGTCACCCCACAGTATATGGGTTGCTGTTCTTCTTCCGTCGCGGGTCTGCAACGCAATCCCCTCCAGAGGTAAGCCCTTGCGGGCAAACAAAGTCCGCAATTCTTCCCCAAGAGCCTGCATCGACTGGTCTTCCACGGCATGGAATACCGCTAGCATCAAATAGGGGGGATACCAATTCACAACCAAATGCTCCAGACCGGGATACAGATGACCGCGACCATGAAATACTCTTCGGGCCGACAGCAAATCCAAGCGCTGCAAATCCGCTTCATTCAATACCCGCTGACAAGCTTGGACCACCGGTTCAAATTCTCTTGATGATGTCATCGGACTGTTGCATCTCCAGCTTTTGCGTAGAAAAAAATGTCAGCTCTTGTCCGCATAGTCACTGGCAACCTGATGTAACAAAATGTCCTCATAACCAGCGACGATATGAACCAACCCCGAAAGCGCCCTATCCAGTTCAGCATCAGACGTGTCGATCAGAAGCGGACGCCCGTCCAGACTATTTAGTTTTGTTCTCGACCCGACAATCGTTACCTGGGTTTGCCATTGAAGGGATCTCAACACCTGCGGGCTCAGCTGTTGATTACCTCGGCCAAGCAAAAATCCCTGCCCCCGGGTGAAGCTCAGCACAAGATGCGCAGATGCATATCGCGCCACCACCTGACTAATCTGTTCAGAAGTTGCATTTAAGCAAGGACTGGCATCTTCAAAAAAAATATCGAAGCCCCGTAGTGTGGCCTTCATACCCAGCTTCTGTTTTATGGCAAGACAAGTACTGCCTGGACCCAATATCACGCAGGGCACCTGATCAATCGTCTCCAACACATGCGCCGCAATCTCCTCGACAGCAAGGGGTTCGCTCTCAAAACCGCCAACTTTGGTGTGTTGCAGATAGGCAGCAAGATCGGGCACCAACAGGGTGCCCAGCGTATCTACCTGCATCTGATCTGGATGTTGGGCATGTGGCACAAAGTCGCGAACCTCGCGCTCAGACACGCTGACCAGTCCGCCATCTGCCAGGGCTTGGATCACGCGCGCGCCTGCCCGAGGCGTCACAGCAAACACGCCACTGTGCATCTTTACGCCTGCAGGAATACCAAGTACCGGACAGTTTTGCGCGCCTGCCGCATACAACGCACGCAGCACATCGCCTGCGGTGCCATCTCCCCCAACAAATACAATCAGGCTAACCGACGAATTAAGCAGCGCCGTTATGGCTTGTTCTGTACGTTGTGACGCCGCAAGCTGCGGATCCAACGCAACTTGCTCGGCTGGCACGTCGTTT
Organism: Pseudomonadota bacterium; assembly: GCA_039028095.1. Lineage (GTDB taxonomy): Bacteria > Pseudomonadota > Gammaproteobacteria > Pseudomonadales > Azotimanducaceae > UBA4421. The sequence continues at coordinate 40,678 of JBCCIU010000022.1, read as the reverse complement.
TGCATACAGACATCGGAGGCTGGATCCGGCGCCGCGGTAACAAATGTGAGCCTCGGGTAGCTATCAGCCTCACTTAATGCCATCAAGAACTCAGCGCAGCGATGTTCCGCCGTGGGTTGCGCTCCCATAGCGATGGCGCGCTCAAGGCGTTGCGCACCATCGGTCCCGGCCAAGCCGACGCTGCCTCCCATGCCGGCAATGGGATTTACGATCAGACCTATGCGCATCAGCCGCACACCTCGGTCAAAACCATATCAGCGATAGCCAATGATGCGGTCAATCCGGGAGATTCGATAGCAAACAGATTGATCCGCCCTGGAACACCATGGACCTGCGGTCCATCAATTCGGAAGTCGACAAACTCAGCGCCCGCAGGCGCAATCTTGGGGCGTATACCTGTATAGCTGGGATGCAATCGATCCGGATCCAAATCGGGATAATAGCTTTTGATGGCCTGCACAAAGTCATCAAATCGAGTGTTATCAAACTGATAGTCAATGGTGTCAATCCACTGAACATCAGGCCCAAACTTAACTTGGCCGGATAAGTCCAGGGTGACGTGAACACCAAGACCCCCCGCCACAGCCACAGGGTAAACCAATCTAGAAAAAGGTTGTCGCCCCGAATAAGCATAATAATGCCCCCTGGCATAATATGAATCGGGAATCGGATAGTGGTCGGATTGCATATCGCGCGACAATTCCGGTGCAGTAAGCCCGCCACAGTTTACGACCCAGCCAACCTCAAGAGACATATCACGTGTGTGTACAATATTTTTCCCCGCACTACTTTCTACGCGCTCTACCTGAGTATTGAGCGCAAGCCAACCATCATTTGCTTCCAGAATACCTTGCAAGCTCACCATATAGCTGTGCGAGTCAACAATACCCGTCGACGGTGAGTGAACCGCCCCCAGACAGTGAACTTCAGGCTCACGCTCGGCAACCCACTCTCGGTTCTGCCAACTCAAATCCGGAACACCGTTCGCCTTTCCCTTTTCGATATAAGACTTCACAACATCTACCTGCTGCGCCTCGGTGGCGACGATGATTTTCCCGCAACGAGAATACGGTACGTGATACGTTTCGCAGTGCTCATAGAGCAGATGTTTGCCCGCGACACAGAGTTTCGCTTTCAGACTGCCCGCCGGATAGTAAATACCGGCATGGATCACTTCAGAGTTGCGCGAGCTTGTTTCGCTGCCGATCAAATCGTGTTGTTCAGCAACAACCACACCCAGACCGTTTTGACTGAGGCGAGCAGCAACGGCCAGCCCAACCACGCCAGCGCCGATCACAATACAATCCAGCTTATCCATCACTATTTATCACTTGGTCTATCGCCCAGGGCGATTCGTCTGGCACCCAGTGCGAAGTAGAACCGCTTCGCCCGAGTATCCGCTCGGCAGTTCATCCACGCCAGGGTTTCGACGCGGTGCTGATCAATTTGCTTGGCAAATTCACTGATTTCTGATTCGAGATTGTCGGCACTGGGGACAAACTTCACTCCAGCCTGGTCCGCAAAGAGAGATTCGAGTGCCTGAGTGCGAAGCTCGCTCCTGAAAAACAGCAATTGATCACTGGCGCTTCTGGGGGGTGGCAGATAGTGATATCCGAAATCCTCTTGTGTGCGTCGCGCCTGGCCAGCAATACACCAATGAGCCGCTTCGTGCAGCGCACTGGCGGCAAAGTTATCCCGGTAGAACAGCTGCGCCTGACCATGCTCGGTTGCTGGAAGATAAACCGGTTCCGAAGCGCCACCGATCATCCTCACTGAATAATCGGCAAATTCGTCATTAAACACGTGGCGTATCTGCTCATCAGTCAGCGCCCGGATCACATTGGGGCTCCCTCAGGTGTTGCCACCGGCCAGTTCACCAGGCGTTCATAATACGATGGGCTCAGCCAAGGCTTTCCTGCTAACAAATGATCCAGGTATTGCTTTGACGGGGCGAGTCCGTCCTCCAGAACGGCCGAATTAGCAAAGTAGGTCCAAGTCCAAACCACAGTCCAATTCGCGCCGTCTAAAGGTGCATTGACACAAATACAATCACGAGAATAGTTCCATGGCGCCCGCTCAAAAGGATCCATCTTCAATATCTCAGTCGGATGTTGGAGCTTATAGAGCACACCCTCAACCACACTCCCCCGACACGCCATTACGTTCGCGTGACCTTCTCCCGCATGACGTAGATCTGCCTTGTTGAAGGCAAGCTCAAACCCATCAAGGCGCGCGGGCTGTGGCGTCCCGACAAGCAACCCGCGTTGTTCGACCCGGGCAGGATTCATATTTGAGCCATAGGCGAAGTAATACTCAATCTGCATAACCGCCGCCTCAGTGACCTTTTCGAATCCAGTATTCCAGCGGTTCCGCATCGGTTTCAGCCGCCAAAAGCTCATGCCCCATGAATCTACAGAAGTTGACAAAGTCACGATGGGTGGAGGGATCTGTGGCCCAGATATGCAGCACCGACCCGGGCTGCATATCGCGAATCTTGTTTCTAACCAGCATCAACGGTTCTGGGCACAAAAGACCCTTGGTATCTATGGAATCATCGCTATGTATCAATATTTTTCACCAAAGTTGCTCGCATTTACGCATGAGTTAGCGGATATTTGTGCGTTCTTGACAGCCTGGATTGGGTTTTTCAAACTCGAACTCATCGATCACTTTGTGGTCCAAGAGTAGAACTGGGACCTCGCGGTAAATTACCTGAACAACTGGGTTCACCTGCAGCCTGTAGATAATTTCAGCACATCAGGAATTACGCGAACACAACGAATTTTAACATGGCACAGGTCGCTTGCGGCGACGATCCGAAACGGGACAATTTCAGTGCAACATATGCTGCCAAAAACATCCGGCCCCATACCAAACAACGTACTGCCACCACGCTTAAGCAATCGCGTATTGCAGCTGTGCGGCTTCGTCTTGATATGGGTATTTTCCGCTCACGCAAGTGCAGGAGAACTCGACCTAGATGATTCCGTGCTTCGCGAATCGAAAATGTATGAATTGTCGGGAGCAGATGAGAGCTACAGTTTTGTGGAACAACAAATCTACCGCGGCGAGGCCGGTTCTGCCCTCAATCGATTGAACACCGAAATCGAGCAGATTGAGCTCATCCGACACAGATACCATGAAGATTTGATCGTTCCGCTTACGCTGGCTGGGGACGCTCTGATGGTCCAGCGCGAGTTTGATAAAGCGTTGGACAACTATGAACGGGCCCGGCACATCGCGCGCGTCAGCACGGGGTTGTTCGCTGAGAGTCAGCTTCCCGTTGTCTACCGAGAAGCTGACGCTTTTCGCAGGATCGGCGACCTTGGCAGTACCGCGAAGCGTGAAGAGTATGCCTACGAGATCGCCAAGAAGGCCTTCGGTGACTACACGCTGGAAACCTTGGATTCGTTGTACCGTCTGGCTGACTTCTATCTCGAGACCTACAATTATCTTTCCGCTCGAAGCTTATACAATCGCGCCCTGGGGATTATAGAAAGTCACCAACTCGGCAATGCGCCCGAAGCCATAACAGCGCTACGCGGCATCGCGGTATCCCATCGCCTGGCACGTTTTCCTCCATTTTACGTTCACTCTGCCAACGACAATTCCAGATTCGAAGGTCCCCGACCGGGGCTCACCGTGAGTGACCTAGAGGACCAGCACATTGCCTTTAACAACTTCCCCGCTGGTGAAAAGGCTTTACAGAGAATTGTCGAAATTCAGAGAAAAAACACACCTGAAGATAGCGAAGCGCTGGCTCAGGCCATCACGGCACTGGGTGACTGGCACTTGATGTTTGGTCGGTCGAACGCAGCCAATGTTTTGTATAAACACGTGGCCACAGAGGTTGACGCAACGACTCAACTCCCGGCGTCCTCAGACGCGGATGCCCCAGCAGACCCAGCGGGTCCAATGGTTCCCGATACACCAACCGTTTCAGAAACGCAGTTGCCATCCAGATTTGCCGACCCCACGCTGATATATTTCCCCGTCCCGAACGATCCGTCGGTACCAAAAACAGCAACGCCCGATCAAGGCCAAAAAGGTTTTGTGAAACTCGGCTTTGACGTCGGAACAACGGGTAAAATTCGCAAACTCAAGACATTAGAGGCATACCCGCCAAAACTGATGGAGTTCAGAGTCAGGCGCAGTATTCGCCAGGCTGTGTTCCGGCCAAGGCTTGAGAACGGTGTGGCTGTAGTCGCTGGTAACCAATCCTATACGCACTATTTTACTTTCTATCCAAATCCTGAAGACTACATAGAAACGGAGGCTGCTTCTTCGTCACCGGAAGAGTCGCCCCCTCCTTCAACGGCTGAGCCCGAAGATGACCCTGTATGAGTTGTACAGCTTCCATTCAGCATCAAAGCGCCACAATGTGGATCAGCTAAAATGCACGAAGGCAAATGAAGGCAAATGAAGCGCCGCCGTAATTGGTAGAAAAAATTTATTAAAACCGGGTAACTTTATGATTTTGATAATTATAAATACCCAGATTGGAGATAGAAGTGCCGCAGAATTTGAACCCCCACAGCCTGTTCAGGATTAGTGCAAAGGTTGGTTTGTTCTTAACCGCAGCTTGTATCGCAACAGCTTGTGCACCCATTACCCCACTACCTGGTCCCCAATCCAACTTACCGATTCCCACATCAGGCGGAGGGTCTGCAGGGGGCACACCCGGTTCCCCAAACAGTCTACCCGGAGGAGGAAGCTCTGGCGGTGGAAGCTCCGGCGGAGGAAGCTCTGGCGGCGGAAGCTCTGGCGGTGGCGCAGGCGGTTTGCCCGGCGGTGGAAGTCCCGGCGGCTTACCTGGAGGTGGGAGTCCAGGAGGATTACCCGGCGGTAGCCCTGGCGGACTGCCCGGAGGTAGTCCGGGGGGCTCCCCTGGCGGATCACCCGGTGGCGCAGGCGTGCCCGGAGGTACGCAACCGGGCACACCCAGTGGCGATACAAACGGGCAAGGTGGCGGGACAAACCCTGGCGGACCCAACGGAGTGCCCGGACCTGGTGGCGCTGGTTCTGGAGGCGGCAATCAAGGTGGTGGCAATCAGAATGAACCATCCTGGGACGAAAATGGAGACATAGGCACGGATGGAGGCGGCTGGCAGACCAGTAACGAAATTCCCGGAGATGACCCCAACGGGGTTGGTGGATCTGGTGGCAGTGCCGATGGTGGTGCTGGTGAAGAATCAGACACCGATGAAGAATTAGAGGGGGCACTGCGTGATTTTGACGGCGAAATCCTTGCTGAGCGAGACATTATCAACTCCGCCCCTGCGGCCAGCGCTCCCATATTGATCCCAACCGAGGAGGAAGACACCAGTGCATCGGGTGGTGGTTCGGGGGCAACGCCAGGCCAGTCGATCCCCTCAAAAAGGCAGATCCCCGCTGCACCTCCACCGCCGAGACGCGGCGCAGAACTGATTCCCGAAGACATTCCGGATGCAAAAGATGACGACATCATCGCTCGTCAGCTCCGGGAAGCAGCGATGCAGGAAGAAGATCCGGAGTTAAAAGAAAAGCTGTGGGAGGAGTACAGGAAATATAAAAAAGGCTAAGGAGCTTCTGAATCGCACCTCGAAATCAGGTAAATTAAGCGAAAATCCCAAACTAAATGCTTACGCTCGGGTCCAAATAAAAACATACAACACATACAGACGACCTTGAAACGCGTCATTGAGCATGAGCCATGAATTACCGGGGACAACACATGACTCGATTACAAAAACTAATTGCCATCTCTGTGGCAGCAGCCCTGGCATGTGGCTGTGTGAGCCAAACGGTGCGGGTGGTGGACATGACACCGCCAGAACAATCCAGCACGGAGCTTACCGAAGATGAGTTACTCGACATCGGTGTAGCCATTTTTGATCCCAACATACCGGAAGGTTACGACGAACGGATAGAACAGGTCGTGATGCCAGAAGTTCGCCGCGCAGAGTCGCAATACGTACCTTATTTCGCAAAAAACCTCTTACAAAGCACCGGTAACTGGGGAGCGGTCAGGGTGATTCCGCGTCCGACTCACGCTGTCGATGTGGTGGTAGAAGGCACCATCATCAGCTCAAATGGCGAAAGTATGACCATTGACGCAGTTGTCTCCGATGCAACCGGGCGTGTCTGGTTTACAAAATCCTATAGTGCACTGGCCAGCAAATATGCGTATGAAGACGCGATGCCTCCGCACATTGATGCGTTTCAGGCCATTTACAAAGAATTGGCTAATGACATGCTGGCCTATCGAGAGTCACTCGACAAAAGTGAAATCGCCAAGATAAGAACCACAGCCGAGCTAAAATTCGCTCGATCTTTTTCGGCCGAGGCATTTTCTGAACACGTCGCGGAAGTTGAGCCAAACACTTTCGAGATCATCCGGTTGCCCGCAGAAAACGACCCCATGCTCGAGCGAGTGCGCAAAATACGTGAGCGAGAATACCTGTTCATCGATACGCTGGACGATTATTACGCAAACTTTCACGCTAAGATGTTCCCGGCCTATCAGGATTGGCGCAGAGCCAGCTACGAGGAGGCGATTGCTTACAACGAGTTGAAAGCCCAATCACGGGCCCGTCTGATCGGGGGCACGATGGCCATTGTGGGCGGGGTCGCAGCCGTCTATGAGAGCAGCGACGCCTACGTGGACGCGAGCGGCGTGATTGGCGTGGTCTCCGGTGCCACTCTAATCGCAAGCTCCATTCAAAAGCGACACGAAGCGGAACAGCAGGCGGACCGACTTCGAGAGCTTGGCAGCGATGCTGAAGCTGAATTGGTCCCTACAACAATAGAGCTGGAAAACCAGACGCTCAGACTACAAGGGAATGTTGAGGAGCAATACCAGGAACTTCGCCGTATTCTCAAGCGATTATATTTCGAAGACATGGGACTTTCCGCACCCAGCACCTTGGCCGAATCGGAAACTTCCAACGCTGGGGATAGTCAAAAACTAGAGCAGACGCAGACCAACTGAAGTTTTTCTTATCCGCGTGTGAAATACCCGACATCCCTGACCTGCAGGGATACGGTCAGTCTTTTATATAGGCAAATATGAGTCAGGGAAACAAAATACAACCACAGGTCGCTCCGTTATCTCACCTGGCTGACGGACCTGAATCAACCGAGCCTTCGGTTGATCGTCGAACGCTCGCCGTTGGTGTAATTGTTTTAGGCGTGGTTGGTCTCGCTTTGTTGCTGGGACTCACGTTGATGCAGGATCCCGCGATCTCGACAGATTCTCAGACATCTACCCCACAAATCTATCCAGAGCAAAACGAGAGAAATCAAACAGCCGAAGAGGTAGCACCGTTCGCCGCCACACAGACCCAGCGCGCCCGCGAGAAGGCACAAAATTCTCTGGCCGCTTTTGTGGAAAAACAAATCAGCCTGGAAGAGCAAATGAGCGTAGACGAATGGGGTCAAACCCAGCTACGCCGAGCACTTGAGGTCGCCGAAGCTGGAGACGCCCATTTCCTCGCCGAGCGGTTTGAGGAATCGTTAGCTGCCTATGATGAAGCCACCACAGCCTTAGACGAGGTTATCCGTCTGGGCGAATCGGTCCATACACAACACGTTAGCGAGGCGCAGACCGCATTCCTTGACCAGGACTACCAAACCGCACAGGAAGCAATCCAAGCCGCTTTGCGGATCAAACCGTCCGCGAGCAAAGCATTGGCCTTAAGCAACCGAATAGAACAATTACCCAAGATCATCAGCCTAATGCGTGATGCGAAAAACCACGAGCTCGGCGGTCGCCCACAGCAAGCCCTCAATACCTACGACCAAATCGCGCGTATTGATCCTGGTTTTCCAGGCCTAAACGACCTCAGACAGGCAGCTTTAGCAGACCAACAAGAGGACAAAGTGGCAAATTACCTGAGCCGTGGCTTCGCAGCGTTGAATCAGCAGGATTTTGACCGTGCCCGCCAGGAGTTCAATCAGGCCCTTAGTCTTGAGCCTGGTAATGAGATCGCCCAGGGCGGACTGGCTCAAGTGGCCAAGGACAATGATCTCGCAATCATCGAAGCCCAGCGCAAAATTGCCGACGCTGCAATCATTGCGGAAGATTGGAGCGCGGCGTCCCAGGCTTATCAGGCGGTGCTAGATCTTGATGCAAACATCCAGTTTGCGCGCAGTGGCCTGAACATAGTCAATGCGCATAAAAAGTCTTTCGATTTGCTCAACAGGATCGCTGGTGCGCCGGAACGCCTTTCGAATGAAAAACTTTTTCTCGAAGCCACGTCGATCGTAGATCAGGCAAAGCAGCTCAGCCAGGCAGGACCAACCCTTCGCGCTGCCACCAGCAAAGTTGCAGACTTGATTGAGCTGTACCGACATCCCGTCGAGGTAGTCCTGGTCTCTGACAATGCAACTGACATTGTCGTCTCAAACGTTGGGCGTTTGGGAACTTTCGAATCCAAGTCCCTGAAACTAAGACCCGGCGAATACACCATCCGAGGAAGCCAGAATGGCTGTCGTGACATCTATCTGACGGTTCAGGTACTGCCAGGTATTGAGCCGGTAAATTTGAGTTGTCCTGAAAGGTTGTAATGGTGGCGGATCTGAACAATCAGCGTGCTGCGAGTGTGACCGCCCAGGGTGACCCATCTCCATCCAGCTCCGGTCGAACAATACAACCCAGCGCTTTTGCGCCCAGCGAGCAATCCAAAACACGCTTGACGCTAACGCCGACGCAGTTGGCCTTGTTGCTTATAGGCGTCTGTGCTGTTTTTGCACTTTGGTTCATGTTCACTTCCAAAAGCGTCGCGCTAAACTTTTCCCCTAGCGCAGAGTCTGTTGAAATTGATGGCGGATTTTCTTTTGATTTGGCGGGTGTTTGGTTACTCCGCGAGGGGACTTACCAAATTCGCGCAACCAGCCCGCTCCACGAACCCCTGCTCACTGAAATCACGGTAGGATCGGAAAGAAACCAATCCTTCTCCCTGCCCTTTAAACCACTGCCGGGTTTCCTCGAGCTGCAGACTTTTCCCGTGGACGCGCTGGTTACCCTGGACCCGGAGCTCCCAGCAACCATTTGGCAAGGCCCGCGTGCACTTCCAGCCGGAACACATAAGCTATACGTGAGCCATCCGCGCTACCAGGCAACGACGATAAATGTCGACATTCAGGGCAAACAAATCACTCAACAGGCTAACGTGACACTGAATCCAAACTGGTCTGAAGTGAGCGTTACCAGTACCCCAGCTGGTGCGGCAATCTTTATTGACAACGAACCACAGGGGATCACAACCCCCGGAACAGTACAGGCGTTGGCTGGCGAACGAGAAATCCGGCTCAGCCTTAACGGTTACAAGTCCCATCGTGAACGAATTTTTGCGCAGGCGGAGATGCCGATGGACTTAGCGCCGGTCAAGCTGATTCAAGCTGACGCCCAGGCTTATGTGAGCACCAGACCGGCCGGGGCTGGCGTCACCCTGAACGGTAAATTTGTGGGGCAGACCCCCCTGGAATTGGATATCGCCTCAGGACGTACTCACAACCTCTCGATCATCCTGAATGGCTATGAAACTTTGGCTCAAACCCTACGCTTAGAACGGGGAGATCGACGTGACCTGAGATTTGACATGCGCCGGCAATTGGGCGAAGTGGTTGTGATTGTGGAACCTGCACAGGCTCAACTTTCTATCAACGGAGAACTTAAAGGTCCAGCCAATCAAACATTACAACTACCGCTAAAACCCCATGAGCTGAGTATTTCCCTCGAGGGCTATGCCGGGTTCAGTCAAACCATCTCGCCGAAGGTGGGCATCACCCAAGAAGTAAAAGTAAAACTGCTCACGGTCGCGGAAGCTCGCCTGCGCGCTCTGACGCCCACCACCACCGCACCGGATGGACAAAATCTGATCTTGTTTGAACCCTATACCTACCAGGCTGGAGCATCGCGACGTGAACCTGGCCGCCGGGCAAACGAGACCTTGCGACAAGTAAACCTGACCAAGCTCTTTTATATGGGCACCAAAGAAGTCACCAACGCCCAATTCCGTATGTTTGCCAGTGGCCACGACAGTGGCAAATTTGTTGAGGCATCCTTGAATGAAGATGACATGCCTGCCACCAACCTTTCTTGGCACGACGCGGCCGCATATTGCAATTGGCTGTCAACACAAGCAGACCTACCAGAATTCTACGAAATAGAGTTTGGCAAGGTAATTGGCGTGAACCCCCAAGCTAAGGGGTTTAGGCTGCCCACAGAATCCGAGTGGGAATGGGCTGCAAGAACTCAAGGAGACGATGATGAGAATTTGCTCAGATTCCCATGGGGCAATGCCCTGCCGCCACCAGATCGTCACGGCAATTACGCGGATCGAGCGGCCAGTACATTGGTGGGGCGGATCATCTTCGGCTTCAACGACAATCACTCGGTAGCAGCGCCGGTGGGGACCTTCCGTTCTAACTCGCGTGGTCTATTCGACATGGGTGGTAACGTAGCCGAATGGGCCCACGACTTTTACGAGATTCCAAGTTCAGAAACCATTACCGATAGTCTCGGTCCACCATCCGGGGATTATCATGTGATCAAAGGGTCAAGTTGGATGCATGGGACAATCACCGAGTTGCGATATAGTTTCCGGGATTACGGAATTGATGGCCGCGATGATGTTGGTTTCCGCATCGCTCGTAACGCCGAATAGTTGTTCTGTTAGGAATCGGTCAAAGGCAAAAATGACGAAACTTTCACCAATCAACCGTTACTTTTCTCTTCTCGCAGGCTTGACCATTGTCACGAGCGTGTTGGTCATTGGGGCACCAGTGACATATGCACAATCTGAAGACAACCCCGATCTAATCGAACACGCTGAGGGTAAAGAAGCTGAAGGTAAAAAAGAGCAACCCGATTCGGAAAAAACCCTCAAAGCCCCAGGTAAGGACAGAAAAAAACGAGGCGAAGACGTATTTAATCCCAGCGAGGAGATTTCCGAAGATTTTGCTGTCTCATTTCCAGTGGATATCTAACCTGCTCATCAAACACGTTCACAGCAAGAGTCCAACAGATACCAGAACATTTAAGCACTCGTCCAAGAATTAGCAAAAGAATCTTATAAATGAAAAAAAAGCTGCAATTTGAATTGGTCTATCAGATAGGCGCCCTGGTCGTCAGCATCGTTCTAGTGCATCTGGTTTATGTCACTCTGATCAGACCCAACGCAGAGGTCATTCTAGCCGACCAGGCACAGCGGGTAGCCGCCGGAGAAGCGTTTGTCCAGGACCGGTCGTTGTACGTGGTGCTGCGTGACTACGAACAGGAGTCCTGTTTCATCCTGATGTTCTGGGCAATTGCCATCATGGGTTTAAAGGCCAGAGCGGCATTTGCCGAGCGCAACCTGCTGAATCAGGAATTTGTACAAATTTCAGAAGGCATGAGTATTCTTCCGGAGGATACCCGCGAACACACGCGACCTATCCAGGCCTTACCCGAGGATCAGCAGGAATCTTTGTTACCGCGCACCCTGCTGGCAGCTTTGCACCGATTTTCATCAACACGCAATGTGCAGGACGTCTCTGAAGCGGTGAAGTCAGTGTGTGATGCAGAATCGGATAGATTGGACAGTGAGCTTTCAATGGTGCGCTATATTGCGTGGGCTATTCCTTCCATCGGTTTTATCGGCACGGTCAGAGGTATTGGAGAAGCCCTGGGACAAGCTTATCGGGCGGTTGAAGGGGACATTGCCGGTGTGACGACCAGCCTTGGGGTAGCGTTTAACTCTACCTTCATCGCCTTGGTCATCTCCATTGTTCTGATGTTTCTGATGCACCAGTTGCAGTTGATCCAGGAACGGCTTGTGCTGGATACGCACACCTATGCCGATCAGAAACTCCTACGACATCTACAGGTACGCGGCTGATCTGGGACGAGAGAGATATGACTTCTTTTTTAGAATACAACGATTGGTTAATGCGGATATCCGACAATTCTGGCCAGAGTATTTACGAGCAAATTGCCGCGGCATCGTCAGCCACTGGCGCATTGACCTTTGGCGAGGATGCATGGCGCCATGCCAGAACCCACCCCCAGCAATTCAACGCCAGATACCTTTCGAGCCTGAACGCTGAACCGGTAAAAGGTGATCTAGCTCCGGCGAAAAATCTGGCTGACCTGGTCTATCACCAATTCAACACTCTACCTCAGGCGCTGGAAAGGCTGGTGGTTGCCATTCCCAGCCACTTCTCCGACGAACAATTGGGATTGCTCATGGGCATCGTCTCGCAGACGCCAAATAATATCTGCGGCTTTGTCGATCTGGCTCTGGCACAAGCCCTACACCATGACATTGCCGAAGACTGTGTGCTGGTTGATTTTGAACTCACACGTAGCCTCTTAACCACTCTGAACGTAACCGACGACCAACTACGGGTCACCGACTGCAAGACGGTGGACGGCACAGGCATCATCCAGGTTATCGATGGCTGGATGAACTTAATCGCGGATGAGTTTGTTAAGCGAACACGATTTGACCCCATGCATGCCGGGGCTTGCGAACAACAGATACAACAACAAATCAGCACCTGTCTGCGACAAGGTGGCACACTTGCGCGGGTTTCGGTTGAGCACAACGATGTCAACCGTGAGGTCGACATCGACACGCGAGCATTACAGGAAAAACTTTCGCAACGACTCGCCCCACTATTGCATGCGCTAAAAGAGATTGTCTCTTCGGATACCAGGCTTCTGCTGTCCAACAACGCAGCCTCGATCCCCGGACTCACCCAACTTCTGGATCAAGCTGCGCTAACTTATGATGTGTTGAGCGCCGGTGTTCCCGCTGCAGGATTGGCCCAGCTGAGCCAAGCGATGCCAGCTGATGAGGTGGTACGGCTTACCTCTGCAACATTGGAGAACAAAGTCCGAAGACCGTCACCCGACCAAGCCGCAGAAGCACCCGCGCCGCTTGCTACACACCTGCTGCATGATCACACGGCCTTACCAGTGTCCGACTCGAGATTCAGCGATCATTTCCAACATGCCCCCGCCTGCGTGGTGGGTCAAGCGGTGGAAATACAAGGACTTACCTATCTGGGAATTCGAGTGATCTGATGGCGAAAGCACGCCGGCTCAACGTGTTTTCATTGTCGTTCCTGGACGTCATGTCCTGCGGCTTTGGTGCCGTGGTGCTGATCTTTCTGATCATCAATCACGATACCAAGGAAGACCAGGAAGTGGTGAACGCAGACTTGTTGGCCGAGCTGCGCATGCTGGATTACCAGGTTCAAAAAGGTGAAGAAGAACTATTTGAGTTGATTGAATCTTTGGACGACGTCAAGGCGCGTGTTTCCGATTCGGATGAAAAGCTGGCCAGCACAGAAAAAACAATTGTCCAACAAATCAACGACCTGGATGAACTAAAAGAACAATCGATTGCCGAATCAGAGAGTTTGAACGCACTCACCGCGGATATTGAAAGTCGTTCGGATGAAGTGGAGCGCCTGCAAGCCCTTAAAGCTGCGACAGATGGCGCGCAGGCACGCAGCTTCCGTGGCGAGGGGGACCGTCAATATTTAACCGGCATGAAAGTTGGGGGACGCAACGTCATCATTGCGGTGGATACATCAGCCAGCATGTTGGACGATACGATCGTTAACGTCCTGCGGCGTCGTAATATGAGCGAAGCGCGCAAACGTGCCGCGCCCAAATGGCAACGCGCCGTTCGAACTGTTGAGTGGCTGGCTGCTCAGTTACCCCTGGATGCGGAGTTTCAGATATATCGATTCGCTGAAGACACTTCCTCGCTGGTCCCTGATACCGAGATGCAATGGGTGCCCATGCACGACGGTCAACAACTCAACGAGGCGATCGAATCCCTGCGTACCGAAGTACCTCATGGCGGTTCAAGCCTGGTTAAATTGATGTTGGCTGTTCGGGAAATGTCCCCTATTCCAGACAATGTATATCTAATCACCGATGGATTACCGACCCAGGGCGAATCGGCACCCCGCTCTGCAACCATTTCCTCCAACAAACGACTAGATCTTTTCAGCGATGCGGTCAATCGTTTACCCAAGCAAATCCCTATAAACGTAATCATGTTCCCGATGGAAGGGGATCCATTGGCCTCAGCCGCTTATTGGAATCTGGCTCGAGTCACCGGCGGCGCTTTCATCTCACCTTCTTGGGATTGGCCGTAATGCGCAATCGACGCGGTATAGAAGAATTCAGCGTCTCCTTCCTGGACGTTATCTGCTGCGGCTTTGGCGCTATCATCTTGCTCTTAATGATCACCAAGACCATCGCCCCAAGACTACTGGAGGAAAGCAACGTCAACCTGCAGGGACAGGTTGCGGCGCGAGAAAATGCCGTGTTTGAGATTCGCGGCCAGATCACGGAACTGAGGCGCCAACTCAATGATGCTGAAGGCGACCTGGACAAAAAACTTCTGTTGCTTGCCGACTTACAAGACCGCTTGAGTAAAATTCTCGGGGAGTTTGATTCTCTGTCTGAAGAACAGGAAGAAACCTCCATCCAAAACCTGGAGCTTGCCGCCGCTAAACAGTCCCTGACAGATGAGATGGAACGTCTCTTGGGACTGGATTTCCGGCGCACCTCAGGCTTGGTCGGTGGCATTACGGTGGATTCCGAATACATTATTTTTGTGATCGATACTTCAGGCAGTATGCAAAGCTCAGCCTGGCCGCAGGTGGTTAGAAAAGTCAGTGAAACGCTTTCGATCTACCCACGAGTAAAAGGCATACAGGTGATGAATGACATGGGCGACTACATGTTTTCGCGATACCAGGGCACCTGGATCGAGGACACCCCGAGCTTGCGCAACTCAATCATTCGCACGCTTCAGGGTTGGGCGCCTTTCTCAAACTCAAGCCCTGTCGAAGGTATTACCGAGGCGATAAATACCTATTACGATCCGGACAAACGTATTAGCATCTATGTCTTCGGTGATGATTTTACAGGCAACTCGGTGGAGGACGTGGTAGAGGCCGTGGATAGAGTAAATTTGAGCGACGAATCCGGCAGACGTAGAGTTCGAATCCATGCCGTGGGCTTTCCTGTGTATCTCGATCGTCCAAACAACAGAGTGTACCGATTCGCCTCGTTGATGCGGCAGCTCGCCTACCGCAACGACGGTAGTTTTGTGGGACTGGCGGAATATCAATAAGATGAATTCAACATCTATTCATCAATCACTGTTCTTTCTGGCAATCTGCCTGAGCCTGGCTGGCTGCGCTGGCACAAAGGTTCTGGAGGTTGATGCCAATCGTTTCCCTGTGCCCCTGATGAGTCAGAACGCGGTCAGTCTTGGCGTCCTCCTGGACGATGACATTCGGTCATTTGTGCATAAAGAAACCATTGAAAAGAAAGGTAGTTGGGAAGTTGTGCTGGGGCCGGTGCAGCAAACCCTGTTTACCAATCTAAGCACTGGCGTTTTTGAGTCTTTCGAATTTGTGAACACGACCAGCGCGCCACATTTGGATGGCGTGCTCAAACCCACTATCAAGGAAGTGCAGTTTTCGCTACCCAGCCAAACTCGGTCTAACTACTACGAGGTATGGATTAGATACGATTTTGAACTCTTCGATCGAGAAGGTGGCCAGGTTGGCCAATGGTCCCTCCCCGCCTACGGTAAAGCCAACAAAAATAATTTTGGTTCCAAAAGTGTCGGTTTGCAGGAAGCGGCATTAGCCGCCTGTCGAGACGCGATGGCATTTTTCAGCATTAACTTCGCCAAAGAACCGGCAGTTTACAAATGGCTCACCGCAGGAAAACCGTTGATGCCAAAAGCGCCGCCACAAGAAGCAGAAGAAGACGCCCAAGAGGACGCGGAATCAGAACCCACATCCACCACGCCAACGACGGGTACAACCACCTAGGGGAGACCTATGCAAAACCACCATCAATTACAATCAGCAGCCAACAAACTACCTGTTGCTGTTTGCGTGGTGGCGGCGTGTTTTGCATTAAGCGGGTGCGTAACGGCCACCGTCCAACAGGTGCGAGAAACAACGACCAGTATGACTACTGATGATGCAATTGTAGTGATGGGTCGACGCAATCGACCCAGTCAGTCCGAATCAGAGTTGGACTTTGTCGACTGTGTCGCTCGCAACGTCGCTGCCGGCGAAGATGGCGTACAGGTAATTACCGAACAGCAGTTTGTCGATGCAATGTTCCCCTGGTTCGAGCCACGCACCGCACCTCTAAACACTAACGAATTACCCGAATTGCTAAAACAACCTGTACTGGCGGAACGCCTGCGTGAGATCGGATTGAAATATCTGGTGTGGTTGGAAGGAAACACCCGTCGTACCGCTCAATCTGGGTCCATGTCCTGTTCCTTGACCCCAGGCGGTGGTGGATGCTTTGGATTCCTGACCTGGGAAAAAGATAGCTCCTATGAAGCGTCAATTTGGGATGCCCATAGCGCCAAAACTGCGGGTCGGGTCAGTTCTGATGCGGCGGGAACCAGCTATATGCCAGCCCTGGTTGTCCCGATTCCGATCATTGCCAGGGTTCAATCACAGGCGTGTACCAGTCTTGCGGGACAGCTAAAGCAATTTGTGCAAAGTGGCTCGTAACAGACTATTTTTCTTAACTATTTTGGTCTAATTTCCAACACCTCACCTTCGATTCGCTCCGGCTCGATGGCATACCACTCCTGCAGCGTGGTCTTGTGCTTTCTGGAGACCAGATCGCACAACTCGTAGAACGTTGGACGCCCAGGGTCGGTAATCACAATACGTTGCGTGCCGTTGTCCAGAGCTCGATTAACCAGCCTGGATAGCGGCTTTACCAGCGAATCCCAAAAGCAAATATCGCCACCCACTATGTAACGATATCGACCTAACTCAGCACCCTTCAGCTTGGTAAAGTCCGCCTTTCTAGTTTTGACCTTCACATCATTCAATTCAGCCAGGACGTCCACATACGGAAAAACGTTCTGATCCAGATCATATGCCGTGACCTTTGACTTGTATCTGTGCGCGCAAAATGTCGCCAGCGCCCCCCAACCACATCCAATCTCCGCCACTTTCGAGCCCCGCGCCAGCCCGTGGTGGGTCAAGTAATCCATCAGCAGGAACCCTGCGCCCCACGCTTTATGTCCATGAATTGAGGGCTGGTACCGTTTACGCAACGTCTTGATCAAACGATGCTTGGGGGTGAGTAAGTAGAGTCCATAGGCATACTCCATGTGTGCCTCTGGCACGCGTTCTAATTTTGGCATGACTGCTGCTAATTCCGTTAAAAGCCAGAAGTTTCCTAAAGTTACTTGGCTAATTGATATTAGAAATAATACCCGACTATTTTACTCGGGTATTTGCAAAGGTATAATTAGGCCGTTCGAAGCAGGTAAATTGCAGATCGGCTGCAATTTGGGTATGTAGTACCCATTTCTGGCTGGTACGACCGGTGTTCGCTAAGCGCGACATTTTGCGCTAAAAGAATTGCCAAGCCCAGCAAAGCGTCCACTTATTGAGTCTACTTATTAAAAGAAGCACCAAAGGTTAGTTTTGAAAGACAATACTGTACAGGATCTCGTTGATACCAACTCAGAGTATCAAGCCGGATTCGTCACCAACGTGGAATCGGAAACGATAGAGCCGGGGTTAGACGAATCCGTTATCCGCTTTATTTCAGAGAAAAAGAACGAACCCGAATGGTTAACCCAGTGGCGCTTGAAGGCGTTTGAAGATTGGCAATCAATGCCAACCCCCGAATGGGCACATGTGCAATTCCCACCTGTGGATTTTCAGGCGATCTCCTACTATTCGGCACCCAAGAGCCAGACCGATGGCCCTAAAAGCTTAAGCGAAGTTGATCCTGAACTTTTGCGTACTTACGAAAAACTAGGTATTCCACTGCACGAGCAGGAAGCCCTGGCCGGCGTGGTTAAAGACCCAGATGCGCTTTCAGCACTGCAATCAAACAAGAACGTCGCTGTGGATGCTGTGTTCGACAGCGTATCGATCGCCACGACATTCAAAGAAAAGCTCGCCGAAGCTGGTGTGATTTTTTGCCCCATATCGGAGGCGGTACATAGTCATCCAGATCTGGTCCAAAAATATCTGGGCTCAGTCGTCCCCCGCCGAGACAATTTTTATGCGGCTCTAAATTCCGCGGTTTTCTCAGACGGCTCCTTCGTCTACATCCCGCCGGGGGTTCGTTGCCCGATGGAGTTATCTACCTATTTCAGAATCAACGAACGCAACACCGGACAATTCGAACGCACTCTGATCGTTGCAGATGCGGGAAGCCACGTTAGCTATCTCGAAGGATGCACAGCGCCCATGCGTGACGAGAACCAATTACATGCGGCTGTCGTAGAATTGGTTGCTTTGGAAGATGCGGAGATAAAATATTCAACCGTGCAGAACTGGTACCCCGGCGATGAGAACGGCAAAGGGGGTATCTATAACTTCGTCACCAAACGGGGCATGTGTCGCGACCGCGCCAAAATTTCCTGGACCCAAGTTGAGACAGGTTCAGCAATCACGTGGAAGTATCCAAGCGTTGTGCTTCGCGGCGAGGACAGTATCGGTGAGTTTTATTCAGTCGCATTAACCAATAACGTGCAACAAGCTGATACCGGGACCAAGATGATTCACATGGGGCGCAACAGCCGCAGCACGATCGTCTCAAAGGGAATAAGTACTGGTCGTTCACAGAACAGCTATCGAGGCCTGGTCCGCGTCTCGCCTAACGCATCCGGGGCACGAAATTTTACCCAGTGCGATTCCCTGCTCATTGGCGATACTTGTGGGGCGCATACCTTTCCCTATATCGAAAGCAGCCGACCCGACGCCATCATCGAACACGAAGCCACCACCTCTAAAGTCAGTGACGATCAGATGTTTGCCTGTCAGCAACGTGGCATAGACCCCGAAAAAGCGGTCAGCATGATTGTCAACGGATTCTGTAAGGAGGTGTTCCGCGAACTGCCAATGGAATTTGCAGTAGAGGCAGGCAAGCTGTTAGAAGTCAGTTTAGAAGGCGCCGTCGGATGACACTGCTTGCTGTAAAAGATCTCCACGCGCAGGTGGATGAGCAGTCGATTCTGCAGGGACTCTCTTTGACGGTTAATCCTGGCGAAGTTCACGCCATTATGGGGCCAAACGGATCAGGAAAGTCTACCCTGGCCAATGTTTTGTCCGGCCGCCCAGGATATTCGGTCACCTCCGGAACCATTGAGTTCAATGGCACAGACCTTTGTGAGATGGAGGCTCACGAGCGCGCATTAGCAGGTATTTTTCTCGCGTTTCAGTACCCGGTAGAAATTCCTGGCGTAAGCAATATGGAGTTTCTCAAGGCCAGCTTGGAGGCTAAAGCCAAACACGCAGACCAGCCCCAACCCAATACCGCCAAGGTGATTAAACAGGCGCGCGAACTGGCCAAATCTCTGGATCTAAACCCCGAATTTTTGAAACGGGGCGTAAACGAAGGATTCAGCGGTGGGGAAAAGAAGCGCAACGAAATCCTTCAGATGCTCATGCTCGATCCTGCGCTTGCGCTGCTGGATGAAACGGACTCCGGTCTGGACATTGATGCCCTTCAGGTTGTGGCCCAGGGAGTCAACGAATTCAGAAACTCGAATAACGGTGTGGTTTTAGTCACTCACTATCAGCGGTTATTAGACTATATCCAGCCAGACTACGTTCACGTGCTGGCGGACGGGAAAATTGTACGTTCTGGTGACAAATCTCTGGCGTTAGAACTGGAAGACAAGGGTTACGCGTGGTTGACCCAATAGTGTTGGCAGACAGCGCCAGGGTCCCAAATTGGTTGACAAAAACGCCCGGCGATTTACAGAGCAGCATAGCCGCTGCTTCCGTTACTAGAATACAAGCCGAACGGTGGAAATATCTATCGCTGGCAAAAGCGTGGCCCAGCCAAAACACCCTTTCTCCTTCAGATCTTATTTTCGTCCCACCACCTTCCGGCACTGCGGCTTCAACCTCTACCCACCGGCCAAATGAAACTGCACTGGAGGCCTTGGACTCTGATGTAGATATCCTGAGCCCTCGCTTGGCCAACGCACCGGATGCAATTGCTCGACTGTGTAACGCTGACTTCATAAACAAAACATATGTTCAGCCCGGCGGCCACGCGACAGTCTCTTTGTTACGTCAAGCCCACCAGGCACCAACAATTATCATCCTTGGCGAAGGATCCACGCTGGAACTGAATGAGACTGTGTCACCAGAGGTCACTCATCTGCAAGACGACGTCTGGCTCATATTGCGCAAAGGCGCAAAGGTTGTGCACAGTCGAAGCAATTTTGGAGGCTCCAACAGTCATCTATACCGTTTCCTATCCGTTACGCTCGAAGCCAAGGCCTCCTATCAACTGCACAACCACAGCTGTGGCTGCGAACTGCACCGACAGGACATCCATATCGATCTGTCCGGCTCAGGTGCTCATGTTGATATCCAGGGTGCCAACCTAGTGCCTGCCGCATCTCATTTGGATCAACACATCGTTATGACCCACGCCCACGCTGATTCCCAGAGTAATCAGCGTGTTCACACTATTGCTGGTGCAGGCTCCAAAGTGACCTTCAACGGGAGGATCCTGATAAAGAAAGGTTGTCCGGGTGTGGAAGCCCATCTGAATAATAGAAATCTGAGTTTGAGTGATGTGGCCACCATCAACACTAAACCAGAGTTGGAAATCTATACCGACGACGTAGCCTGCAGCCACGGTGCCACCATCGGAAAACTGGACGAGAGTCACCTTTTCTATTTTGCCAGTCGTGGTGTGGATGAGTTGACCGCCAAGAGACTACTTGCTCAGGGTTTTCTGGCAACCTGTGTGTCCGGACCCATGGCCCAACAAGCTCAGGTTGTCCTGTCAGATCTGGCCGCGGCCGAGAATCAGCCTTCATGAGTATTCGTGGGGACTTTCCCATTCTAGCCAGGCAGGTTGGCGATCGCCCCTTGGTCTATCTGGACAACGCGGCAACCACCCAGAAACCACGAGCGGTGCTGGAAGCTTTGGAGACCTACTACGCCAATCACAACGCAAATGTACACCGCGCGGCACATCAGCTAGCGGGAGAAGCCACAGCGTTATTGGAAGGCGCGCGAGAGAAAGTCGCAACCTATCTGCACGCGGCCAATCCCGAGGAAGTGGTTTTTACCCGCGGCACAACTGAAGCGATAAATCTCGTCGCCAACGTATTGACTGGTGCAGTCAGCTCAGGGGACGAGATCCTGATCACCTACTTGGACCACCATTCGAATATCGTACCCTGGCAGATGCTTGCCCAGCGCACCGGAGCCAAACTGCTGGCCGTCAACGTGACAGCATCAGGGGATCTCGATCTGGCCGACCTGGAGAAAAAGCTGGGACCGAAGACCCGGGTATTTGCTTTTAATCACGTATCTAATGCCCTTGGGACCATCAATCCCGCTCGCGAATTGATCGCAAAAGCCCGTCAGTTCAATGCGTTAACTGTGGTTGATGGCGCACAAGCTGCGCTCCACGAAGACATTGACGTAGCGCAGCTCGATTGTGATTTTTACGCAATCTCGGGACACAAGATATATGCGCCTACAGGCATTGGCGCACTCTATGGAAAGATGTCGTTGCTTGAGGAACTGCCACCCTGGCAAGGTGGTGGTGAGATGATTGAGCAGGTCCGGATCGACGCCAGTACTTATCAGAAACCACCCTTCAAATTTGAAGCCGGCACACCAAACATTGCCGGTGCTATTGGCTTAGGTGCAGCCATAGACTACTTGAACAGCATCGATAAAGTGGCGCTGACAGCAGCTGAGGATAAGTTGGTGACCCGTGCGCTTATGGAGTTGGCTAAAATCCCCACGGTTAAATTTGTCGGCGAGCCCCAGGCCAGGAGAGCTGTGATCTCCTTCCTCATCGAAGGACTCCACCCCCACGATGCTGGAACCCTGCTGGACCAGCAAGGCGTTGCTGTTCGAACCGGACACCATTGTACAATGCCACTGATGGAGCAATTACAAATCCCGGGTACAATACGTGCGTCGTTCAGTCTCTACAACGATGACTCCGATGTGGATGCTTTAATAGCAGGCATACACAAGTTACAAGAGTTTGTTTAGCAGAAAGGGGCCCGTCACCTATGGCAGACAATCAACATTCAGATATCCAAGTCCAAGCGCAGGATTCGGTATCTATTTCCATTACACCCGAAGCGTTGGCACACATCAGCAATCAACTGTCGGCGACCCAAGCACGGTATCTACGCCTCGGGGTTAAGGAGAGCGGGTGTAATGGCTATATGTACATGCTGGACTACCTGGAACAGATGGGGGAGAACGACGATTGCTTTTCCTTTGACGACGATGTCCAGGTTTGCGTCAGCCAGGAAGACAAACCCATGGTTGCTGGCACCGAGATCGACATGATCACTCAAGGTCTGAACTCAGCGCTAGTGTTCAAAAATCCCAAAGCAACAAGCTACTGCGGCTGCGGGGAAAGTTTTGCGGTTGGCGGAGAACCTCCACCCAGTTCAGATCTAGATCCTGGGCAATTGGGCACCGAGATAGGTTAGTCCATGGAAAAGCGCATGGTGACAACCCACCGGGATTGTCCCGCCCAGCTGGTCCCCACTGGGGATCCGTTGACAATTCCAGCCGGTACGTTTGTTACTTTAACCCAGGCATTGGGTAGTTCATTCACCGTTGTCGTCAATGGCAATATGGCTCGTATCAGCGGCAAAGACGCAGATGCCATCGGTCTGATTGTAGAAACCCTGGACTATCCGCCAAGCACCGTGGGTACGGACGAAATTGATCCATCACACATAAGGTTTGCTTTGCAATCCGTTTTCGATCCGGAAATTCCGGTCAATATTGCCGATCTGGGGTTGATCTATAATGTCGCCATAGATCACGGTACCGTAACCATCCAGATGACCCTTACCGCACCTGGCTGCGGCATGGGACCTGTACTGGTAGAAGAAGTTAAAGAGCGCGTAGAGACCGTGCCAAACGTCACTGACGTAATGGTTGAGCTGGTGTTTGACCCACCCTGGTCAAGAGACATGATGACCGAAGAAGCCCAACTTGAGCTTGGTGTATTTTAAGGATCCATCGTGGATATCAGCGAAATTCTGGACACTTTCGAATTTTTTGACTCATGGGAAGACAAATACAAGTTTATCCTTGAGCTGGGCAAAGAGCTGCCCGAACTGCCGAATGAATACAAGAACAATGATCACCTGGTAAGGGGTTGCCAGAGCCAGGTGTGGCTGCACTATGAAAAACAAGGCGATACACTGGTTCTGCAAATGGACAGTGATGCCTTCATCGTTAAAGGCTTGATACATATCGTCCTGGCGGCGTATGCGAATAAAACCACCAGTGAGATCGCATCCTTCGATATCTTAGATTTATTCGAACGGCTGGATTTAATGGCCCATCTATCCGGGGCTCGCGGCAATGGGCTGAGGGCTATGGTTGATAAGATCAGGGATGTGGCGCAACCCTAACGGCAACCTTAACCTGAGGGTGCCTTGGGTGATCCGTCAAAATTGAAATTTCTTGAACGCTACCAGCCATCGTCACTAACCGGCCCTTAGCTCCTTCGATAAGCACAGTCTGTGCAGCAAACTCACTTCGTCGTGATTGAGCCCCAAACTACCTGCAACCTGATCAAGAGGCTGGCCATCATCCAGCCTCGCTCTTGCTTCATCAACCACCCAGCGGCGGGAAGAAACATGGGTCTGGATTTCTCGAAGATCCTGGCCGTCAAGCAGGCGCGTTACTGTTTTTGCAACTTCAATCGAAGAACGGGTAAAAACCTCAAGCTGCTCGGAGAGGATCGATAGCTGCGATCTAGCTGCTCGATTCTGCAGGAACATCCACACAGCAACCCCAGCAAACACAACAAAAAATAGACCCGTCAGCCCATAGAAGATGATCAACATACTGGGATCAACTATTACCAGGTTAGATTCGCTCATCAATCGCCCCAGATTTAATCAGTTTTACGTCACCACTTTGTGATTCTTTTTCAGAATGGTGATGGCGCTCTTTGTCATCAGACTCTCCGATGATGTTGATGACGTCCTCAAAACTCTGTTGATACTCAACCCGGCGCGCCCCGCGCCTTGGCGGTTTCACATTCGTCGAAAACACAGGTCGAGATACTGTTGGGTTGATGGCCATGATCTACCCTCCTGGAAACATGATCGTCAATAGAACTATAGAACAGATATCAAAATTCGCCAGATTTCTGACTCTTACAGGCAGATCCAGCCATTGGAGATGTGTTGAAGAGGTTCAGGGGTTGGGTGTGTTGTCAGGCTCGTTCGTAAACAAAAGTCCGCCAGATTCTGTGCGGACCGCAGCAGGCACTTCAGTTTCAGTAACAGACCGTACAACCGCTTGTGCGCCTTCAGTGTTCCGATTCCTTGCAGAACCGCTCCTCCGAGCCAGGACAACGACAACCCTGCGGTTACTCGCTCGCCCCTGGGGTGTTGCGTTTGTTTCCACGGGATGATTTTCCCCATACCCCACAGCCGCAATTCGCTCCGCCCTGATACCCTGTTGGGTCAGATATCCAGCCACGGCCGAGGCGCGCGCTGCGGAAAGCTGCCAATTAGAATCAAAGCGCACGGACTCAATAGGGATGTTATCCGTATACCCTTCTATCGTAATTGGATTGGTGGTGCTACGAGCAACCTCCACCACATCATTCAATGCGTTTTTTGCTGTGTTGCTCAACTGAGCCTGCCCCGCCTGAAACAGCATGTTGGACGACAGGCTCAACTCCAACCAGTCGTTGTCGCTTTGTACACTCACGCCTTCCTGATGCGCAAAACCACCCAGCAGGGATTGAGCACTCTCTACGGGATCTGTCACAAACGTATCACCATATTCCTGATCAGCGTAAGCATGACTATCAGGCAGGTCGACGACGTGAGGCGAAGCAGAAAGAGTAGGTTCGCCTACCTGAATTGGATCAGGACTGAGCATATCCACGTCAAATGCCTGCTTGAGCGTAGCGCTTAGAACACGATACTTTTCATCATTTACAGACGAAATGGCATACATCACCACGAAAAAGCCAAAAAGCAGGGTGATAAAATCTGCATAGGAGACCATCCACCGCTCTGGGTTCTCTTCAGGTTCGGTATACGTTCGACGCCGCAGCGGCATCAGCCTGAGCCTCCTAGAAAACCTCTCAGGCGCACTTCAACGCTTTTCGGGTGATCACCCTCAGCAATGGCCATAAATCCTTCGATGAATAATTCATCAATATTTGCGCTGTGTATCACGATAGATCGAAGACGATCCGCAATAGGTAGAAACAAGAGATTTGCAAAACCCACACCATAAATTGTCGCCACAAAGGCAGTCGCAATACCCTGTCCGAGCTCTTCCGGGTTGGCAAGATTACCCATGACTTGAATCAGCCCAATCACCGCACCCAATATGCCAATTGTTGGCGCATACCCGCCCATGGCACGAAACACTCCAGTTGCCGCAAGATCTTCATCGGTATGCGCCTGACTGTCCGTTTCCATAAGGCGTCTGATCGTCTGAGGTTCCAATCCATCTATCACCAGTTCCAGACCCTTACGTTGAAAAGGGTCCTTAACCTCATCTAACGTATTCTCCAATCCCAAAAGGCCTTCACGACGAGCCAGTCTGCTCCAACCAGCAATTCGTGAAATTTCCGATTCACTGTTGAATTTTGGAGGAAGGAGAACCCATTTGATGATGCGACCCGCCCGTTGCAGTTTGTCTCTCGGCGTTTGCAATATAACCGCCCCAAAAGTACCGCCCAGAACGATAAGCAACGCCGGATAGTCGACCAACGCGCTGAGCTGTCCGCCCTCCAACGCATTGCCCATCAGGATTGCCGCAAATGCGACCACCACGCCAATTAACGCTAAGACGTCCATTAACCAGCCACCCAATCGCCAACCGATGCCTTAACACGCATCGTCGCTTGACTCAAAATCTGGCTAACGCGAGATTCGCTGACATCTATCACTGCACCAATTTCTTTGAGGTTAAGCTCCTCTTCATAGTAGAGAGCCATGACAAGACGCTCCCGCTCGGGCAAACCAGCAATAGATGCGCTTAACGCCTGCATCATTTGCTCCCGTTCCACCCCATGATCGTCCGCATTAATTTTCGGTAGGCCACCAGCATCGTCTGCGTCATTCACCTCTTCGTAACTGACAAGCTTGCAGTTGGCCGCGTCGTGGAGCATCTTGTGATATTCCTCAAGCGACACGTCCAGATGGGAGGCGATTTCTCGATCGGAAACTTCCCGCCCATTGTCGTGTTCGAGCGCTTGGATCGCCTTGGTGACCCGGCGTGCATTTCGATGAACCGACCGAGGGGCCCAATCGCCACGGCGCATTTCGTCCAGCATCGCTCCACGAATTCTGATACCTGCGTAGGTGTCAAAACTTGCCCCTTTGGAAGCATCGTACTTTGACATCGCCTCGATCAGCCCAATCATCCCAGCTTGCAACAAGTCATCCAGTTGCACGCTGTCCGGCAGCCGAGCCATTAGGTGATGAGCGATGCGCTTTACCAGATAAGCGTACTGCTCAATCCGCTGACTCGCAGCACCCTGCTGGGCATACGCAGCAGCACCTGGGTTCAACGACTTCTCCTTGATCTCCGGCATACAACAACCCAATCAAATATGTGTATCCACGCTTGCTTCACTTTAAAGGCCAACTCACGAATCAATGTACGGGATAGTCAGCTACAAGTCGTTCGACAAAAAACTCCAGATGTCCCGTTGGGATCGTGGGAATCGGCCATTGATCAACCTGTTGCGCGAGTCGCTTAAATGCTTCCGCGGACTTGCTGTTCGGATAGAGCTCCAAAACAGCTTTTTGTTTTTGCACAGCACGGCGGAGCTGATCGTCATGAGGTACCCATCCCGCATAAATCAGCGCGCAATCCAAAAATCGGTCAGTAACGTTTTGCAATTTGGTAAAGACAGCTTCACCGTCTGCTTCGTCCCGTACCATGTTTGCAACCACTCGTATTTTTGAGATGCCATACTGTTGATTTAATATTTTGATCAAAGCATAGGCGTCTGTGACCGATGTCGGCTCATTACAGGCAACCACAACTACTTCCTGTGCAGCGCACAAGAAATTGACCACTTCATCACTAATACCCGCAGCCGTATCGATGAGCAACACATCCATGTTGTGGGCAATTTCCGAAAAAGCGCTTATCAGCCCCGCATGTTCACGCGGGCCTAACTTCACCATTTCCTGTAAGCCGGACGCAGCAGGTACAACTTTTAAGCCCAACGGTCCGTTTACGACCACATCCCGCATGCTGCAACTGGCATCAAGAACATCTTTCAAGGTATGTCGGGGCTTTAAACCTAATAAAACATCTACATTGGCGAGTCCAAGGTCTGCATCTAACAGCGTCACCCTTCTCTCCAATTGAGTCAGGGCTAATCCAAGATTTACGCTGACATTGGTTTTACCTACTCCGCCCTTTCCGCCGGTAATCGCAACGACTTGAATAGGCTTTGTTGACACCTGTTCCATGAATCACCTAAAAATTTTGCTGATAACTAAAAAGATAGTTCGACATTGAAATTGGTCAAATTTCCGACGCTAGGCATGAAATTGAATCTGATTGGGCGTCATGTCGGCATCAAACAAGAGCTTGTAAAGATCCTGCGGCGCCAAACATGGCAACTCCTGAGTCACCCCAGGATCACTATTGATGCCCAGCAGTTGCACTCGCCATTTGTATAAGTTACGGAGCATTTCATCTGCATCAGGTACCTGATCAAGATTGGTTAAAGCTACATATTGGGGTTTGTGCGCTCTCATTTGGCGCCATTGGCTCTGTAGATAACTGTTGTGCAACAGCGCAGAGACCACCCAAACGGAGCTCAGAGCAAGCTGCAGAGCGGGCAAGTTATGGGTACCAGCGGTATCGATCAGTACCAGCTGCTTATGATCTAACGTGGCGAGAGTCTGTGATAGCGCTTCAATCTCACAATGATATATATCCACATCAAACACCTGACAGGCCAGTGCCAAGGCTTCACCATTGCCCAACCGTTGGGTATCGCAATTCACAACGGCAATGTCGGTTGCTCTTTGCAACTGCAAAGACGCCAGAAGCTGTTTAATGAGAAAGGTTGTTTTACCCACACCAGGTGCACCCTGGAAAATAAAGCGTCCGGTCAATGATCCTGGCTGCTCGTGCACTGAAACATCACCCGACAATTGAGATCTCAGTCCATCTATATCTGCCACATCCGGATAAAACTCAAGATACGATCTGCCATAGCCGTGTGCGTTCGCTTGACCAAACAGAGGATGAGGCACATCGAACTGTGGCTGTGGTTCTCGCAGATACTGGGACGATGGCCAGATTGGTTCTCGAACCGAGATGTCCACATTATTGACACCAAACTCCAATTCCAATCCTGAATCCAGACCCATGTCTTGGTCCGTTTGTGCGTCTATTTTGACCTGAGCTTGTGCTTGCGTTTTCTGCTGAGTTCTTGAATGTGACCCTTCTTCAGCCAGGTTTTGCATTACCTCTTCTTCAAGTTTTTTGTCGGGGACAGAATCGTCTTCAAGAAGTACAAATTTGTCCACAACAACCTTATCTACTGGCTCCTGCACGGGCTTATCGGTCATTGCATCCGATTTATGACCCCAGCGAGAAGCGGCCAACATATCGTTGGTTGCATAAACAATAACGCCATTCGGATAGTGTTCCTGCTCGAGAATAATCGCATCTGCTCCCAGACGGAGCTTCAGCTGCGCTAATGCTTCTCGAATAGACCGCCCTTCTATCTTTACGATCTGCTCATCGTCGTGTTGTTCGCTCGCTGTCATCTTGTTTCCTTAAGCTTAAGCAGCCGGTCTGCCAATGGTTGAGATCACGGTGATCTGTTTAGATTCTGGAATTTCTTCGTAAGCAAGTACGTGGACCATCGCTTTAGACATGCGCATGAACCTGGAAAGCAAAGCCCTAATTCCCGCCGCCACCAACAACACGGCTGGTTTCCCCATGGCCTCACGCTGCTGTGCAAGTTCTAATAACGACGTCTGTAATTGTTCGGCCATGTTGGGCTCGAGCATGGGGGTATCTGTATTCTGCGCCGCTTGATTATTGCGGGTCTGCAACAGCAGATGTTCGAGATCTGGATCCAGGGTAATCACCTCCAGGGAATCCTCGCTGCCATAAATATTCTGTACGATCATGCGGCCAAGCTGAGTTCGCACAATGTTGATCTGATCTTCCAATGCCAGCGCGCTGGTGTTCCCATCTGCTAAAGCAACCGCAATCGTGCGCAGGTCTTTAATAGGGATCTTTTCACGAAGCAACGACTGTAGAATTTTCAGCAACCCGGACAGACTGATAGAGCCCGGTACCAATTGTTCAGCCAACTTAGGCGATGCTTGCGCTAACAGGTCAACCAGCTGTTGTACTTCATCATGACCGAGTAGATCTGCAGCGTTTTCTATCAGCAGCTGGTTCGCATGGGTTGCCACCACAGTACTGGCATCAACGACGGTGTATCCCAGGGTTTGTGCGGTTTCACGATCATTCTCCTCAATCCAGACTGCGGGTAAGCCAAAAGCAGGATCTTGTGTCGCCGTACCATTAAGTTGACCAAATACCTCTCCGGGATCGATCGCCAGAAACTTATCCGGATAGACCTCTGCCTCACCCATGGCAACACCCATCAAGGAAATTCGGTAATGATTCGGCAGCAAATCGAGATTGTCGCGAATATGTATCGTTGGAATCAGAAATCCCAATTCCTGAGAGAGCTTTTTACGCACCCCCCTAATGCGGCCCAATAGTTCTCCACTCTGGTTCTTATCTACCAACGGAATGAGCTTGTAGCCTACCTCCAGGCCTAACGCATCCACTGGCACCACATCATCCCAGCTCACTTCAGCACGCTCAGTGTCGATAACTTCCTCAACCGGATCATCAGCGACATCGTTATCCAGCGGCTGCGTTTTGCGTCGATGAACAAGCCAGGCAGAAAAGCCTGCTAGAGCGCCCAAACCCAAGAAAACTGTATGCGGCATGCCCGGGACCAATCCCAGGATCACCAATATCCCAGCCGCAATCCCCAAAGCCTTGGGCTCATCAAACATTTGACTGACAACTTGTTGGCCCATGTCTTGGGGAGTGTTAACCCGCGTAACGATTATGGCTGCGGCAGTGGACAACAACAGTGAAGGAATTTGTGCGACCAATCCGTCACCGATAGTCAGCAGAGTATAATTTTCCAGCGCTTCGCTGAAAGCCAGGTCATGCTGAGCGATACCGATGGTCAGGCCACCCACGATATTAATCACCAGAATAAGTATGCCGGCAACCGCGTCACCTTTCACAAACTTACTGGCCCCATCCATGGAGCCATAAAAGTCAGCCTCCTGGGCCACCTCTTCTCTACGCAAACGGGCTTCATCCTGATCGATAATACCCGCGTTCAGGTCAGCATCGATCGCCATCTGCTTGCCGGGCATAGCGTCCAAGGTAAATCTGGCGCTGACTTCAGAAATTCGCCCCGCGCCCTTTGTCACAACAACAAAATTGATAATTACAAGGATAATGAAAACCACCAGGCCAACGACGTAGTTACCTCCCACCAATACAGCGCCAAACGATTCGATGACCTTACCCGCAGCCGCTCCGCCCGCATGTCCATCCAGCAGAACGACACGTGTTGATGCAACGTTTAGTGCAAGCCTGAGCAATGTAGCTACTAACAAAACCGTTGGAAATGCTGCAAACTGCAACGGTCTCAGCACATACACCGACACCAAAAGCACCACTAAGGCAAGCGTGATGTTAAAGGTGAAGGAGATATCCAGTAAGATCGGCGGTACGCGTACGGTCATCAATGCTAACAAGAGCAGTAACAGCCCTGGAATTGCTAACCCACCTAAGCTAAACCCTCGCACTTAGACACTCCTATCCAATTCGGGTGGTATTTCAACGTCGCCCAGTACCGGCACTTGCTCTAACTGACCTCGACGGTATTGTTCAAGTTGATAGACGTAAGCCAGAACTTGAGCAGTTGCGACGTATAGATCTTCAGGAATTTCTTCACCAAAATCGGTGTTGTAGTAAATCGCACGCGCCAACGGAGGTGCCGCTACCAAAGGAACATCATGCCCAGATGCAACTTCTCGAATCTTCATCGCCATGTTATCTACGCCTTTGGCTAACAAGATCGGTGCTGCCATGACGTTTGCGTCATATTTGACTGCGACAGAAAAATGTTCCGGGTTGGTGATAACCACGTCCGCCTCCGGCACATCCTCCAGCATCTTTCTTTGACTGAGCTGCTGTTGCAACGAACGAATTTTTGCTTTGACTTCTGGCTTACCTTCGGAGTCCTTCAGCTCATCCTTAACTTCCTGTTTGGTCATCCGCAGTTGTTTCTTGTGTTGCGCCATCTGAAAAGGCACATCAACAGCGGCGATTACCACAAGGACAATCCCGACCAACAACAAAGCAATCCCTACGTATGTCACGCCTTCCAAAGCTGCGACAGAAAAATCTTTGTTTGAAAGGTAAAGAATTTCTTTCAACAAGACGGCCAAAACCAGCACCGCCACTGCAGAAATCAACACGAATTTCAGTAGTGATTTACCGAGCTCGACCATCGACTTTGATGAGAACATCCGGCCAAACCCTTTGATCAGACTCATACGGGATAGTTTTGGCTGCAGTGCTTTACCAGATAAAACGAAACCGCCCACGCCAATGCTGGAAAAAATACCGGCAAGGAAAAGCACAATGCCTAACGGCAATATGGAAAGAAATGCCTGTCCAGCCAGATCCCCTAAAAACGAAGTCATATCAATTTGATCCGCTGCCCGGCTGAATGCCTGTTCCACCACAGATATCAGGTCTTTTGCGACATCTGGAGCAACAAATATTGCAGCGAGCGCACCAAAGGTTACGATGGCTACACTGTTAAGTTCCCGAGAACGGGCAATCTGTCCCTCATCCTTGGCCTTCTCCAGTTTTCGCGGAGTTGGTTCTTCAGTTTTTTCCTGTCCTTGTTGTTCTTCTGCCATGCCTTAACTCTCAAACCGCAAAAGGCGTTTGTACAAGCTGGAAAAATTCACCCAACCATCTAGGGAATTGGGAACTCCAGTTGCTCAATAAAAACCAGATGATGATCAGGCCGAAAAGCAAACTGAACGGGAAACCTAAGGAGAATACGTTCAGTTGCGGTGCACTTCGATTCATGACCCCAAACGCCAGATTTACGATTAACAGGGAAACTACAGCGGGTAAGGCGAGCAGTGCGCCACCCAAAAACATCCATCCACCGAGACCACTTAGATATCGATAAAAATTTGTGGATTCAAAGGCACTTCCGACAGGATAGTTTTGATATCCCTGTACCAGAATTTCAAGCAATACGAGGTGCCCATTCAAAGCCAGAAACGATAACGTCACCAACATCAGAAAAAATTGACTCCAAACGGTGACCTGAACACCGTTACCCGGATCAACCATGGCTGCGAAACCTAAGCCCATCTGCATACCGATAAACTGCCCGGCAATGACAAACAAATGAAAGAAAATAATGGTGGCAAATCCCAGCCCAACGCCCATTAATCCCTGAACTGCGACATCCAGGACCATGCCAAGATGCCATGTGGAGATATGTGGCGCTCCGCCGAGAATGGGGACCAAAGCAAACGATGTCGCAACGGTAAGTAACAAGCGGACGCGAGCCGGGATGAGTTGATTGCCAAAAATTGGTACCACCATAAAAAAGCCACCAACTCGAATTAGATTCCATATGAGGTCGCTCATGAGTGAGGAAATTATTGATGGATCAAAAGGCATAGTGATTACTTCGCCACTAACCGATCAGTAGAGGTATGGCATGGAAAAGCTGTAAGAAGTGATCGACAAATTCGCCGAGAATCCAAGGACCAAGCGCCATGATGCTCCCCAGAGTCACGAGCAACCGCGGTAAAAAACTCAAGGTTTGTTCATTAATCTGCGTGGCTGCCTGAAAAATCGAGACGATCAAACCTACAACAAGGCTGGGAACAACTAGCAGCGCGACGACAACTACCACCAGCCATAGTGCATCGCCAAACAACGCAAGCACATCCGTCAGAGTCACAACACCATCCCAAAGCTACTGGCCAGGGTGCCCATGATCATGACCCAACCATCCACCATGACAAACAACATGATCTTGAACGGTAGCGAAATGATCAGGGGAGACAGCATCATCATACCCATGGACATCAGGACGCTCGCTACCACCATATCGATAATAAGAAAGGGTATGAACAACATGAATCCAATCTGGAACGCAGTTTTCAGTTCACTGGTCATAAACGCAGGTACCAACACAAAAAAGTCCACATCTTCAGGGCTATCTACGGGCTGATGCTCGGACAAACGCATAAACAGCTCCAGATCATCTTCCCGGGTTTGTGCCAACATAAAACCTTTAAACGGGCCTGCTGCGTTCCCCATAGCTTCCTGGGGTGTAACGGATTCAGCCAGGTAGGGGTCCACCGCCACTTCTTTAACCTCGTTGAACACCGGCGTCATGATGAACAGCGTTAAAAACAGCGCTATCCCCACCAGAATCTGATTGGATGGGGTTTGCTGCAGGCCAATGGCCTGGCGCAAGATGGCAAACACCACCACGATTCTCGTGAACGCGGTCAACATAATGGCGAAAGACGGCAACAGAGTAATCACCGTCATCAGCGCAAGAATCTGGATGCTTATGCTGTAACTCTCGTCGCCGTTTTCGTCAGTGGACATGGTGACCGCTGGCAAGTCCACTGCATGCGCGTCGATTCCATAGACCAAAAGAGCAAAGCCTATTGCGTATCGCTCATACCCCGAAAAGCGTTCAATCAGCTTCATGCGACCACAACCTCCGACTGCTCAATATCCCGATTTGCGTCAGGTTCATCTATTTGGGGAAGCTCAAGTTGCTTTTCGGCCAGTTCGCCCAAAGGTGTGATTTGCGTGGCCGTTACACCAACCAGCAACCTTTGTTTACCTGCTTGCAGAAGGACTACCCGTTCTTTGGTTCCAAGATGCACCGACTCCAAAACTTTCAACTGCCCGTTCATCAGGCCCG
The DNA here is from genome assembly GCA_039028095.1 of Pseudomonadota bacterium. Taxonomy (GTDB): domain Bacteria; phylum Pseudomonadota; class Gammaproteobacteria; order Pseudomonadales; family Azotimanducaceae; genus UBA4421. The sequence goes on along the minus strand of JBCCIU010000022.1, from coordinate 6,606 downwards.
CGGTACCCTGCACACGTTTAGCGATAAAGCCTAACCCTAGGATCAGAACAACAATGCCCCCCAAAGCGAGCATGATCTGTCCAAACTGGCTTAGAGAATCCATTATTCGTTGATACTTGCAATGCGCTGTTCAGGGCTGATGACGTCCAACAAGCGCACGCCAAATTTGTCATTCACCACAACTACTTCCCCCTGTGCCACCAGAGTGCCATTCACCATGACATCCAGTGGTTCGCCCGCAGTCCGGGTCAGCTCCACCACTGAACCCTTGCTCAGCTGCAATAGCTTACGAATGCTGATGTTCGTATTGCCCACTTCCATGGAAAGACGCACAGGAATATCGAGCACAACCTCCAGGTTCTTTGTGGAAGCGGAGCGGGATTCCATCGGGGCAGTGTCTGCTGCCTCTGCGACTTCTGGGTTTTCCTGGTTTGTTATTGCCTCGTCGGTCATTCTGTCTACCCTTAGATTTGCACTGCTTCAGTGCTGGTTAAATTGTTCAAACTCCAATGCAAATTTTCCCCTGGAGTCGCCAAGCGTGGCTGAAAAAGCGGGTATTTTCGCTACGCGTACGTCGTGTTGTTCAAACAAATCAATATCGATCACGTCGCCCACTTCAAAATCCATTAAATCTCTGAGCCGCACCCGACTTTCGCCGATGACGCAGCTGAGCGGTAACTGAGCATCTAGCAGCGCTCTTTCGAGCTTGGCACGCCACACACCATCTGATGATGCCTGGTCAGTTTTTGTGGTGGCATCCAGGAGGTTTCTATAAGGCTCCAAAGATGCATAGGGGAATGCGATGTGCAGCTCGCCACCACCCTCATCCATTTCCAGGCGAAAACTGCTCACCATCATGACTTCCGAGCTGGCCAAAACGTTTACCAGTCCGGGATTAACTTCTTCACCCACGACGGTCGGAGTGATGGGTAACACATCGCGCCACGCCAGCTGATAATCATGCAGAACCAGTTCAACAATACGATCGATTACCCGTTTTTCAGTGAAGGTGAATTCCTTACCGGAAAAAGCATCCACGCTGCCAGCACCGCCGAAAAATCTGTCAACAATACGGTGTACCAGCTTCGCATCCAGTGTTAACAAACAGGTACCTTCAAATGGCGCAATTCGTACCAACTTGATACACGTGGGTACAAACAGCATATCCACGTAATCGGAATACTTTAGAACCTGAACCCCTCCAGGGCCTACTTCAATGGGAAACTTGAGGTTGTTTGGCAAACCATGCCGTAATCGCCGCGCAAACCGTTCAGAGATCAGTTCCAGCGTCGGCATCCGCCCTCTGACAACTTTATCCTGGTTGGTCAGGTCGTACTCTGACAGCTTCTCGGGTGCTTCGGAAACCTCGGCATCGACTTCACCCTCATCTACACTGGTGAGGAGGGCGTCAATCTCTTCCTGGGTCAATACGTCTTTATCGCTCATTTAGGGATCAACCTATTGCAGAACAAAATTGGTGATCAGTACCGACTCAATCCCATGAGTCACCTCATAACTGGCCAGTATCTGGTTGATCAGCTCAACCATGCCAACACGAACAGTTTCTTTACCTTCTTGTGTCTGTAGTTCCAGAAAATTCTGTTCGGTCAGATAGCCAACGATCTGACTTCGAATCAGCGGCATGTGCAGGATCACCGCCTCTATCGCGCCTTCATCCCGTGCCATGACGGTAAACTCTGCCTGCAGATATCTGGGCTTTGTGCCGGTCAGGTAGTTAATGACATAAGGTGGGCGCATATTGTGATAAATCGCCGTTTTGGGTTTATTCGACAACGGTGCAACGACCGCTGCTTCCTCCTCATCGCCACCAAGGAAGAAGATTGTGCCGCCTACCGATGCGCCAATCGCGATCACCAATACCGCAGCAAAAATGATGACGTTCTTGTTTCCACCACCCTCTTCGCCAGTTTCTTCAGTTGCTTCATCGGCCATGCCAGTTTCCTATAACTTTAGAGAGAACTTTCACGACAGATTTCTGTCGCCGTTGTAAACAAGTGTAGTAGGGAATTAGAAAAGCGCAGGTTTTGCGCCAAAAAAGTGACAGTGAAGAAAAAATTGGTCGAAGGGGATTAATTGGCCAGCAGAAGCGCCTTAAACAAAGGCATCAACAAGGAAAGTCTCATCGGTTTTAGTGACTGAAGGTCTTGAAATTGTATCTGTCACATCTCCGCCACTGCGGCGCTCGTCTTCATCTTGCGCGTTTTGTGCATGGCGTTGGCGCTTTTCATCAGTATGTCCTTCTCGATCGGCAAACTCTCCGATGGATAGATCCTTCAGCTCCATATCTCCTTCTTCAAGACTAGATCTCAATCGAAATGAAGACTGTTCGAGAAGCTCTCTGGTGGCCGTCTCTTTGGCAAAGATCTGCACGTGGACTTCCCGAGCATTCACTTCAATTTCCACCACCAGTGTGCCGAGCGCTTTCGGGGATAGCGCGATGGTGAATTGATCTGATTGCAAAGGCCTACGGCTGAGTCGGGCGGAAAGCTCATCAGATATCTGTTTTTGCAGATCAGATTGCAATCCATCCAAACGAACGGTTTCCCTTTGACCGCGCAGAACTTCAGAAAATTCGGGGCGATCGTTGAGTTTTTGAATATTCGCAACCGGATCTAGCGCTTCAACTTTGTGATAAACCTTGGTCGTTTCGCCTGCCGTGATTTCGGCGCTCTGCATCATGTTTGTTGCACGCTCCCCACTGGCGGCCAAATTTACTGAGCGTTCGCGGACAAGCCGCCGGATCTGAAGCAGATCTGATGAATAGGGTTGGTGGGTGGCTAACGGGGGTTCCTGCCTTACCGAAGCCTCAGCGGCTGGAGTGGCCTGTTTTAAAACCATCAATGGGTCACGACCATATTCTCCCTGGACGGGTAGCTGAAGCTGCGGGTGCTCGCTGACAGTAGCCCTGAGTGAACTCGTGACTTGCTGACCTTGACCGGCGGGGAGCCGACGTTCAGGCATTAAGGATTGGTGCTCCCCCCGATTGCTCAGTGACCTTTCGCCATCTCCAAGAATTTCATTTGCTCTGGAGGTTTGGGGCAGTTGCGCTGTTACAAATCGTTCGACTGCAAACTTTGCATCTTTGGCTGAAGCAGCCACGCTAGTGTGTGCCTCATCACTTCTAGGTACATGCGCGTTATCTCGTGTATTTGAGGCAGATAAAGAAATGTCTCGCAACGTCGCGATACGGCCATCAAGAGCCTGCCTTTTCGCGTGAGTATTCGGGGGTAATGGTTGCCGAGCAGCTAAGGCCTCACTCTGCGCGGGTGGACTTGCCTGCGCCGGCATGCTCATTTCAGGTTTTTGTTCCACGCGGATCACCGGCGTGGTCGATGAGTTGATGCGGGAGGCCAGTTCTGCAGTCAGTGTATCTCTCATGATAGAGGTAGAGGCCGATTCCGCACTCGGTGTATCTCTCATGCCAGAGGCACCCGCCCAACTGATGGGATTCTCTGACGCGTTTATTGTATTCCAAGCCGGGAGATTCTGACTGGGTGTCAATTGGCTAAGCGTTCCTTTCTCCTCCCTAGTCACATAAGTTTGGGCGTTCAACCCGGGGTGAACAGAGAGCATCTCTCTACTATAACCGTGATGCTCAGCCGGCTTGTCTGGGAATGTGACGACCGGAATATCGCCCGCCGGTATCCGAGCTTCTAAAGATGCGTCACTCGCATGTCGGAGATTGCCGTTTATTCCTGGATGCTGCCACGAAGGGCGGTCTGTCAGTAACCTCTCCTGATCTGGGACTTCAAATGTTCGCAACGGCAAGGCATTGCCGGGATGCGGTGCAGTTTCGCCGGTCCAGCCAGACTCAAGCTCAACGTTGGGTAAGGTGGGTAGGTTTATATCAACCCCGCTTGTTCTCAATTCGGCGTGTTTGCCCGGCTGCGCCAAATGGTGTTGTGTTGAATATTCGGGGACATGTGCCACCAACACATCATCAAACGCTTTTTGCGGAGTCGACAATTTGGCAGGTAAGCCCGATCTGGTTGGAGGCAATTCCAGATCGGTGCTCTGCAAACTTGAAAGTAAAAATGAAGCGGTCAACAAGGCCCTGCAATACAATCGTTAGTTACTTGTAGACTAAGCAACAACCGGGCCAGTTTTTTAACTTTGGAAACGCGACCTTTGCTAGAGGCGTTTAATTTCTGCACATACCTCTTGTAGTGTGTTTTCCACCTGAGCAAGCATTGCCTCAAAATTGTCCAACTGCTCATCTCGGGCCGCATGCTCCAGATTGGCGCAGTGTTCTTGCAGAGAGATCGCACCTATGTTGCCACATGATCCTTTAAGACTATGAGCTGAGCGGCGCAGTTGATCAACATCGCTGGCTTGCCAGGCGTCTTGGATAGACTGAAATTGTTTCGCCGATTCAGCCAAGAAAGTTTCCATCAGAATATCGAAATCATCTTCCATAATTTCGCGAAGTTCTTCGAGCATATCGGTATCGAGCAGATTACTCACCTTCAGTCTCCCAAGTCATTTTTACCTGCACCCGGTTTCCTGGATGCGCATATTTAACTTCTTCACAAAGGTCCCAGAGCAGGCGCACGCCTCTTCCGTGATAGCCTTTGTTCGTTGGTGCTGTTTCAGCTTTTGCTGCCTGCACTTTTTTCAGATACGCCTGGTAGTCAAATCCCTTGCCGCTGTCTTCCACCGTAATCAGCAAAATCTGAGTCTCGGATTGGGCTGGAACAACAAAATTAAATCGCACCCAGCCATCTACACTTTCCAATGCCCTGGCCCTGGCCGTGTAGTAATGCCCGAACCCTTCCGCAGAAGCTTTTAGCGAGGAATCAAGGCCAAGAACACCATGCTCCAGGGCATTCGAATAGAGTTCAGCCAGTACGGTATAAATCGCAGTCGATTTTTTCCGCAAATACGGCGCCTCCATCAGAACCTGTTGCAGCAATGGCAACGGATTAAATGCCTTAAGGGACTGAGGACCCAGTTCGTAGGTTAATTTCCAATCGGATGGACCGGTTTCATTAGATGCTGCAAATTCCTGGGGCACAACCGAGTCTGGATCAACAACTTCCAACTCAACCAGGGTAATGTCGTCGTCACGATCATCTTCCTGCATAAAGGAATAAACAGCGCCTTTCACTTCATCAAACATCTCATCAATTTTGCTTGTGCGGATGATGTCTTCTAGCCGATCGGATCCAAAATACTCGCCCTGTGCATCCCTCGCCTCTATCACGCCATCCGTAGCCAAGATCAGGCGGTCAGAAGTATTCACTTCAAAGATCTGCGTTTCTTCGCTGAACCGGTCGGGCGTCAGAATACCAAGTGGTAGATGGGCAGACTCGATGGGGTACATTTCTCCACCCGCCTTACGCAGGTACACCGAAGGTAACCCGCCATTCCAGATTTCCATGGTCTGTCGATTGAAATCTAGATAGATCGCTGCAGCGCAACAGAAATAGCCCGAGGGAAGTACAGAACACAGCTTTCGGTTACATTGGCGAACAATTTCCCCCAAACTGAAACCTTTCTGAGTCATACCGTAAAACACATCAGAAAGGGGCAACGCGCCAACCGCAGCGGCCAGCCCATGGCCAGTAAAGTCTCCAAGCATGACATAAACATTATTGGCCGGGTTTTGGGCAGCCAGCAATACATCCCCATTAAAAATGGCCAATGGTGATAACAGGTGTCTGATGTAATTGGCGTTCAAATGCCTGGAATGTGCAATATTGTCAAATACTGCTTTTGCTGCTTCCTGGTCAGCAACCAGTTGCATATGGTGCTTGGAAATTTCGTCTCGTTGGTCCTGTAGCGTTCGATGCATCGAACGCATACGCTGCATAGCATTGAGTTTTGCCTGCAATATTACTCTGTTGTAGGGTTTCGAGAGAAAGTCATCCCCCCCAGCCTCAAGACAACGTGCCAGCTCTTTTGCTTCGGTTAGGCTGGTTAAGAAAATGATTGGGACAAAATTGTCTGTACCACCAGACTTTATTTCCTGAGCAACTTCAAAGCCGTCTTTACCGGGCATCAGCGCATCAAGCAGCACAAGATCGGGTTGCTCGGAATGAAATTTTTCTATAGCGTCATTGCCGTCAACCGCGGCAATCACATCAAAGCCTGCGCGCCCGACAATCGCAGAAAGAACCTTTCTATCTACTGCATTGTCATCCGCAACAAGGACCTTAGGGGTACTTCGAACATCCATAATTTACTGTGCGTGGAGCACCAACCCACTGTTTTCATTTCATTTACACATATTTCCTAACTTCCGCCTCCCATGCAACTCTCCTTCCTGGAGATTCAGTAGGTCACTCAGTAGATCCATCAATAGTATTGAGGTCAATCGACTTCCACCTCAATACGCATTGCATAGGTAAAAGAGACAAAAAAAATTTTCATAATGCTCGCTGATCGATTCGTTGCGAAGTTTCCATGTACATGTACATGTACTCACCTCAAGTCTCTTGGCGTAGTCCGGGTTTAAAAAAAAGGGGAATTAACCACAGTTGTCCACCGAACACCAGCGCCAAAGCAGCCAGATACACTGTACTGTACAAACTTGAGAGGCCACAAAAATGAGTTCTTTCCAAGAGAAGGCTTGATGAACGTAGT